>DATDFA010000001.1:0-2507 GCA_036522855.1 Candidatus Acidiferrum sp.
ATGAGCCGTTCGAATTCCGGTTCGCCGTAGGGGGCGAGCCCCATTACTTTGTATTCGCCGGAGTTGACGTGGAACCCGAGATAATAAGTGAACGCGGAATAGAGCAGTCCGAGCGAATGCGGGAAATGCTGCTCGGCCAGCATCTCGACGCGGTTGGCCGCGCCACGACCGATACTGGTGGTCGTCCATTCGCCAACGCCGTCAATTGTTAGAATGGCGGCTTCGTTAAACGGCGAAGGGAAAAACGCCGACGCCGCGTGGGACTCGTGATGCTCCGGGAAAAGAATGTCGCCTTCGTAATCGAGCTCGTCGCGAATGATTTGTTTGATCCACATTTTGCGTTTGATCCACACCGGTATCGCTTTGAGGAACGAAGCGAGACCGCGCGGCGCGCAGGCGAGATAAGTGGAGAAGAGGCGTTCGCATTTCAGGAACGGCTTTTCGTAGAACGCGACAAGATCGACATCTCGCGGCGCGGCCAGCCCGCCCTGCCCGATACAGGAGCGGATGGCGTTGCTCGGGAATTCGGCGTCATGTTTCTTGCGGGTGAACCGTTCCTCCTGTGCCGCGGCAATGATTTTTCCGTCGCGCACCAGGCACGCAGCGCTGTCGTGATAAAAGGCGGAGATGCCGAGAATGTTCACGGCAGGCCTTGGAGAAAACGTGCCAGTTGCTTTGCCGCAGTCGCGTGACCAGCCGCGTTCCAATGTCCATCATCGGCGAAATAGACTTCGGAGCCGGCTTCAAATTCCTTCTGCAAAGCTGGAGTCAAATCGAGCATTGGGATGTGATTTCCCGCGCAAAAATCGGCGACAAGCTCGTTCTGGGCGAGACGATTTTGCCGAACTTGCATCGAATCGATATGCCCGCTTGGCGGCCAGGTCCATCCGGCGAGGTAAAAATCGTCCGCCTGCTGGATTGTTGCGATGCCAAGGGAGCGCTCAACCAACGGCCAGTACACCTGTTGCTTGGTGGGGATAAACATAACAACCAAACGGACGCCGTTTTCAGCGCAGACTGAATTCATTTCGAGAAATGTCTGCCGAGCCAATCTCCAGCCGTGGCTATTTTCCAAATCAGCACGTGATGTTGCGAGGGAAACGGACTCGGGGCTCCAGGCGAAATGGTGAAGTTGCCCTTGGATAGGAAGCTGAAAAAGGCCTTCTTGGAAAGAGGCGCGGGCGGTGTAGTCGCTCCCGGGCGGTGATGGTTTCGTAACTGGCGTAGACGTTGTTGCGCGTTCGCGCCTCAGCAGGTTTCCGAGTGTCTGCGCGAAGCCCCACAGGCAGAGCGTTTGATAATTGCGGAACGACTCGGCCACTTTCACGTCGTTGGGTTCGTGTCCGGGCGGAGTACCGATGCGCTGCCACCGCTCAAACTCAACCGCATCGGAAAGGTCGTTGCCGGCATAGAAAGCCACAACGCTGAAGCGCGGCCGATGTTGGATGGCAAAGCCGCGCAAGACATACAGCTCTTGTTGCGGGCCGTAACCTGAGGTGCCGTAGTTTTGGACGACCCAGCCGGTCAGCTTTTCCAACTGCACCGGCCAGCTCTCGGCCGCAGGCACAGTCGTCGCCTCGGTGAAGGAATCGCCCAGTGCCGCGACATCGATCTTGTCGCGTACCATTGGATTGCGAAAGCCTTCGCGGTCAGTTTGGAGCACGTATCGATGCATAATCCCGGGTGACTTATTCTCCGCGATCACGCCGTAGCGAACGAGTTCCCCGAAGCGCCATTCATATGGAATGTTTAGGTTGGAACGAAGCCGATACTCATATCTGGACGATTCAACGAAGCGTGGATCTGGAACGGCGAGACCAAGAACCTGCCTCGCTTCGAGAAGCCGCTGTGGCAATCTGGGCGCAACGGCGCGAAGCACTAGCTCCACCAGCGCCAGAGTGACGAGCAGAGAGGCAGTAAGCGTGAGCCAGTTTGCGGTGCGTTGCGAAAGCGGCACGCCGCCGTCACGCGATTTCCAGCCCAGGATATTGATCGCGAGCAGTGCAGCGGCGTAAACAGGCCAAAGAAACAGCCGGGAAACCCGGGGATCCAGCCACACCATGCTCCCCCGGCTGACGAATGCGAGCCGGCCCGCACACGGAGGAAGAAAAATCCGGCGCCTTTGCAGGCCCACAATCGTTTCGCTCGCAAGTTGTCGTCTTCGGCCGCTCTCATCCAGGTAGATTTCGAATGTGCAATCCTTACCAGTGGGGACAGCGGCGAAATCGAGAGCGTGCGGCACGAGCAGATGCACCGCAAAACTAAATCGCGCTTCAGTCGATTTGGTCCATTTCATTTCGGCGGCGTTCCACTGGTCGTCGGAGGTGACGATCTCAGGTGTGATTTGGTGGCCGCGTTGCGCGAAACGTTCTTGGAGTCCGCCGGATTGATATTGTGGATCAGGATTTCGGGAGAGATACAGGCGCTGCGTTCTGATCGACAGCCAGTCGAGCATTGCGAGGGCGGGAATGGCGAGGACAAGGACAAGAAGGCGGGCTTTGCCCGGA
>DATDFA010000002.1:0-28163 GCA_036522855.1 Candidatus Acidiferrum sp.
CGTATCGTCACGATCCATCGTTAACTGACAACTGTCGAAGAAACTCATCGTCAAATTCCAGATTCTGGATACTTTTGTACTCGCCGAATATTCGAGCCCACGTTTAGCAATCGGAAAGTAGGTTTCAACGGACCATTCCAAACAATAGGACGAGGACTAGATTATTTTTATGATCGCAGATACAAATCGCCGATTTTGAGAAATACGCCTATCGCCCATGGCAGCGGAAGGCATCTCGGCTCGGTTGCGGAGGAAATTCTTGCGGCTGGCCAAGTGCCCGGTTCTCAGCGTGGGCCCACATTCTCCTTCCGATTCGCCGCGAGAAGCGAAGTTCAGAAAGATTCTTTGCGCACAAACTTCGGCGATAGCTCACCGGCCGCGGCGGCGTATGCCGTAGCGTTGGCGGAGGAGCATCAGGCGCACCTCGCACTCCTTCATCGTGATCGAACATCCCAAGGCTGGAGAGCTTGTTCGTTCTCACGAACTAGAGGTTGCGGCATTGGATCGCCTTCGTGCCTTCGTGGCTGGAGACGCAGAATTGTGGTGTGAACTACGAGCAATCGTGCGGGCGGCTGTACCAGCAGAGAAGATCATAGGGGTAGCCGAGAAGGAACAAGTCGATTTAATCGTCCTCGGCGTGCGGAAAGCTAAAGGCCTTATGCGCACGACGCATCTGCCTGTGGCGGTGGCACACCATGTTATTTCCCACGCGGCCTGCCCCGGTACTGACCGTTCGCGCGTAAGGCCGATTCACGGCACCAAGCTGTAGTGCGCAACATCACTGGCCGACCATCCTGGAGTTGGTCGCCCATTGCGGTCACGCCAAGAAACCAGGAGACGAGTCGCGTTCCATGAAACTTCTCATCGCCGGTGACAACTCTCCTTTTCAAGAAACCATCCTCGAAGCCGTCACATTTTCTTCTCCCGTTCTTTTTTCGTTCCCTTTTTCTGCTCCTTACCTCTCTGTACTCCTTCTTGCTTTGTCGTTTGTTTCTTCTTGTCGCTTCTTCCAGACTTTCAGGGGCGTTTCTCTGGTTTTTCCGGCCTTTCGGTCATCCCTGGACATATCAGGAAAACACTTCCGCGGAAGCGCGCTGCCGGGGACGCTTCCGTTTCCACTCATAGTCCTTTCGGAGCAACGATTTATGCTTTTTTAGTTGCGATGCGAGTTCGCTGAAAGCTTTTTTGCAGCATGCGCCCAGGTGCTCATTGCTGGCGGTCGCATGCAGCGTTCCAGTGGGGAGAACAAGGTTCAGAGCCAAAGTGTGATCGTCCTTGCGGGGGAGCTTAGCGAATACGGCGTGAAGTTGCACCAGATCAGGTTTATAGGACTTCAAAAGTACATTTAATTTAGCGACAGAGTGTTCCATCTCCTTCTCGACGGATTTATGGTTCTCGAGATCCTTGAAACTGACCGATAGTTTCATATGCGCACCTGTAGGATTTGTGAGGAGCAGACCCTTCAGCTCTCGCCTCAGGGTAAACGGATGGGACGCGGATTGCTTCTGAATGCCGCATCGGGTGGAGCATAACAAGTGGGGACGCGCGGAGCAATTCCGAATACGCGATGTTGTGAATTCAACAATCTTGCCGGCACATTGAAAAGGAGAAAAGCAGGACAGCACCGGCTCGGTCAGGTTCGCTCCTGCTGTTGCGATAAAATGTTGCTGGCGTACGAACTGAGATCCTTCGCGTAACCTTATCGGATGCGCCCAGGATGACAACTTCTTGAGAAGGTGAGTGGCGGTGCCGAGTGGCAGTGCGAAGAACGAAAGGATCGGCGGACGAATCGCGAAAAAGGGACTGCGCGCGCGCCGCCTCGAACAAGCTTTCGAGAGATGCAGGCAAAGATGCGAACGCGAGCGGGAATATTCGAGTAGGACCGGCCGGATGGTCTTATACAGACTGGGCAGGATATGTCTATCCGGTGAAAAGACCGAGAGGCTTTCACGAAGCTAAGTACTTGGCAGAATTTTTTGACACCATTGAAATCAACACCAGTTTCTACAGTCCCGTACGCGTGGAGCACGCGAAAGGGTGGATTGAGCGTGTTGCGGCGAACCGTAATTTCAAGTTCACCGCGAAGATGTGGCAGCGATTTACGCACGATCCCAGTCCGAGCGCGGAAGACGAAAAACTGGTGCGCGCGGGATTCGATGTTTTGCGAGATGCGGAGAAGCTGGGCGCGGTGCTCTTGCAATTCCCTTTCTCGTTTCACCGGACCAGCGAAACGGTCTCGTATCTGGACAGCGTGTTGAAACGATTTGCGGATTACCCGCTGGTGGTGGAAGTGCGCCACGCAACGTGGAATGTGCCGGAAGTTTTTGAGTTGCTGCGTGAACGCGGCGCGGGATTTTGCAACATCGACCAACCCTTGATTGGAAACTCCATCGAGCCATCAGAGCGCGTGATCCGTCCCCTGGGTTACGTGCGCCTGCACGGGCGGCGATACGACACATGGTTCAGCGACAATGAACAGGTACCCAGCTTCGAGCGATATAACTATTTGTATTCAGAAGAAGAATTGCAGCCTTGGGCGGCGCGAGTGGAAAAAGTCGCCGACGCGGCGCGGGAAGTTTATGTGATTACGAACAATCATTACCAAGGCAAAGGAGTGGTGAACGCGCTGGAACTGATCAGCATGTTGACGAAATCGAAACTGATCGTGCCGGAACCGCTGCGCGAGAAATACCCAGAGCTGGAGAAGATTGCGAGTGAAGGGCCGCGGGAGCCGAGACTGTTTTGAGAGGCGCGATTACAGCCGGCACTTTACCGTTCCCCCGGTACTCAATTGCCGTGCATTCGCGACATAAATTGAAAATAATCTTCGTGGACGGTTTGATTCGCTACGGAAAGTTTGAGCAAAATTTGACGCCGTGCCATGGCTCCGATACACTCGTAATGCGGGGTGGAGCAGCCTGGTAGCTCGTCGGGCTCATAACCCGAAGGTCGTCAGTTCAAATCTGACCCCCGCAACCATTCTGTCGAAATGCAGGCCGGGAATCAGGCTCCCGGCCTTTTATTTTGTGCTGTAAGCCTGAAAAATCGGGGCTGTCCTTTTCTGTAGCAGCTACGCGCGAGCTGCCGAAGATCGTCGGTTCAAGTCGCCCTGCGCAAAACCAGTTTAGAACTTCGGAAGCCGGGCGCAAGCGTCCGGCGTTTCTGTTTGCTGGTATTTCTAGTTGCTTGAGGCGGAAATTGCGCTGGCAGGATTCGCTGAAACAACAGGAGGCGCAGGCGCGGCTGCTGCGGCGTCTTTGATCAGCATGGCCCAGCGTGGGAATGCGTAATTTCCTGACACATCGTCAATGATGTTGACCTGGCAAGTGTAAAAACCGGGCTTCAGGGTTTGTAGCGGAAGATCGAGCTGAAAGACCACGGCTTTGCGCTGGGGAATGGTCACTTCAGTAGCGACGATGGGCTTGGATTCATAGACCTTCACTTCATTTTGGAGAAATTCCACGCTGGTGAGCACGCGAATGGATTCTTTTTGGTCTTTGCGCCCGGCGCTCTGATTGTTCTGCGAATTGCCACCCTGCGGATTTCCCGCTTGACCTTGTTCGAGCTTAGAAGGATTTTGCGGAGCAGACTGCGCTATCTTCCCTTTCGCGGCATCGTAAACTTCAAACTGCAAATACATGTGTTGATCTTGCGTGAAAACGTGGGTGATGTTGGGAACAAGCTCAGTCTGATCGCCGACCAGCGGATTGGTGGCTTTGTTTTTCCCCGTGGCGGGGACGCGCAGAGCGCTCAGAACAACGGAGCTGCTCCGCAGAGGAACTTTGCGCAAATCGGGAATCTGCACATCGGTCTCGAACGTGCCCATCCGTCCCGTGCGATTTTCGCGCACTACAAATTTCAAGTGATAACTGCCCGGCGCCAGAAGAAAACTTGTGTTGTACTGGACATTTTTCCGGCGCACCTGCTTCGCGCTGTCAACAGCAAGCTTTACGGTGTCACGTAAGCGGCCAACCGGAAATTTGCCGCCTTCCAGGACCTCTCCCGCGATGTCGAGCGCGGCGTTGTCTTTATCTTTTTCCTGAACAAACGGTATCTGCGAGCCGGGTACTACGAGCGAAACCGCCAGAAAATAATGCGAGTCGTCGCGGCGGAAATACGCGGTTCCGGCAAAAACGGCAACGTCGGTGGCGGGAAGATCAGAAGCCAGCTCATCCCGAATCTGCTGCTCGCGATCGGTGTGATTGGAATGTTCAAAATCGCGGCCAGCATAATATCCCGCGCGGTATTCCAGTTTGATGTCTTTTACGTCTGGACGGTTCAAGACCACCTTGATGTGGCGGAACCTGCCGTCCTTGAGGTGATTGGTGCTGGTGTAGCCAAGAATGTAATACGCCGAAGTATCCTTCTGCACCTGGGAAAAGACGCCGCTGAAATCGTTGGAATCAAAGAACGCTTTGCCGCCCGTATCTGCTGCGAGAGTGGAGAGGGTTTCCTGCGACGCCGCGTTACTGTTCAAATCGTTCAGAACGGAAGCTCCCGAATACGCCGACTGGCCGTGCAAGCTGGCATTTTGCGCCTCGCCGCCGCCCGGGAGCGCCTGCAATCCGCGGACGTCGAGCGGATAAATCGCGACGTTGGATCTGACCGCGGCAGCCGTGGCGGCGCGCAGCGCGGACTGGTTGTCCACGCCTGACTGGCTGATTCCATTACTGAAATAAATCAGACTCTTTTTCTGCGGGAGCTTGCCAACGGCCTGAATGATGGATTGCAACGCCAGCAGTTTTCGATCAGCGCTAAAAGTGTTGTAGTCCGTGTCATCGGCGGTAAAAGCGCCGCTGGTTTCGGCCGCGCCTTCGGAAGTTCCCGTGGCTCCATTGTCGAAGCCCTGCCCGGAATCCGAGTTGTAAGAGTTGAGAACGGAAAGAACCCTTCTTTTATCGTCGGTAAAGTCCAGATCCAGGCGCATATTCGTTGACAGCGAAACGATGGCGATCAGATCGGCGGGCTGCATTTTTGCGCTGACGTATTTTTTCGCGGAGTCCACCGCGCGATCGATCTGATCGACTTCCATGGCCGAAAAGTCAAAGAACAATAGAATCAGGCGGCGGTCGCGCGCATCGATCGTCGGTTGCGGCTTGACTGCTGGTGTTGCACCCGGAATGGCGTTTTCGGTTCCCGTCGTTGTCGGGGTGGTTTGACCGGCAAGAGCAAGCTCGTCAATATTTTCGAAATCGAAACTGGAGACTTGTTGTTTCTGCCCGTCTTCGAGGACCGTAAAATCTTCACGCTTTAGATCGCGGATCAGGTTTCCCTTTCTGTCGCGGGCTACCACGTTTACCAGCACCAGTTCGGTAGTGGCACGGATGGCCTGCGGCGCTCGGACAGGTGGCGCCGGGGCCTGTTGCGCGAGGCTGATGCCCTTAGGCTGTACCGCCAGCGCGAACAGGCCGATGAAAGCTAGAATTCTGCGAAACGCCATTCCATTCCTTTCTAAAGAAAAAGCCCTAAAACCGGAAACGCGCCACGAAGGTGATCCGCCTCATGGCCGCCGCGGAAGTGACTTCTCCGAACGCCAGCGAATTGACGGTGGTGTTGAGTCCTGAGAACTCGACAAGGTTGAAAACGTTGTTAGCCTGCACCCGCAATTCCAGCGAGCGAGATTCGTGAATTTGAATGGTCTTACTGAGCCCCATGTTGAGAGAGAATTGTGCCGGTCCTTCGATAATAAATCGTCCGGCATCGCCAAAAGCGGAGCCAGCCGGATTGACGCACGAGGAAAAAACAGTGGGCGCACAGAAAGCCGCGGTGTTAAACCATTCCAGTGATGTGGGGTCGGCGAGCGAAATGGGTTGCCCCGGAACAAGATTGGCACGTTGTGAGCCGCTGACGCCGCGACTAATGTCTATGCTGCCGCCACGGACATTGGGAGTGAAATAAAATCCCGAACCCGCTGTCGCGCTGCCGCTCCATTGCCAACCGTTCAAGATGTGTGCGAGCGCCCCCTTCGATGCCAAGCGATGATTTTCGCCGAAGGGCAGGTCGTACATCCAACTTCCAGTGAATTTGTGCTTCTGATCAAAACTGGAAAGGCTGCGATCGGCCGCGATATCAAATGCGTCTTGAGCGACTACTACGCCGCCCAAGCCGATGGATGATGCGTCGTCAATGGATTTTGAAAAAGTGTAACTGCCACTGAAGCCCAGGCCGGATGCCATGCGCTTGCGAACGCGCACGGCGATTGCGTGGAGAACGGAATTTGCGGCGGAAGATTCATAAATGAATGGTTGCGCATCGGCGGTGAGAATAGCTCGTTGCTCATCCAAGTGCGTTCCCTTGGCCCCGTTGTAGCCGACGTTCAAAAGAAAGCCATGCGGCAAACTCTTCTGGAGATCCAGATTCCAGATTTGCACATAGCCCAAGCGGTAGTTCGGATCGATCGCATAATTGTTGGTGACGGCGCCGGCAGCGGTTCCCGGGAATCCGTTGACGAGCGTCAAATCGCTGGTCGTGGGATTGGTGGCCGAATTGGTTTGGGTGGTAGCGAAGGGCGGTTGAAACGCGAAATTCTGAATCACTGTCCCATATTGCGCAAGGTTGTAGTTAATCCCGTACCCGAGGCGCACTACGGTTTGCTTCATGGGCCGCCAGGCCAATCCCAATCGCGGTGCAAAATTATTGCGGTCCGGCTGCAACAGCGATGCGGGGAAGACGCTATTTTGCCCGGGTTGAACGGGCGTTGCCGAAACGAAATTTGGACCCACTTCAAGATTCACAATGCGATTATTGGCCTCGGTGTACGGTCCGTTGTACTCGTAGCGCAAGCCGATATTTAACGTGAGATTCGCGCGCATTCGCCAGTCGTCCTGGACAAACAGGTCATAGGAATTCGCGCGAAAATTGTAGGAGTCCGTTCCCAACTGCAAGCTTGTTTGCTGGGGCAGGCCAATCAGAAAATCTGCGAAATCGTAGCCGGTATCCGGGGCCCGTGTGCCGCCGGAATAATCGGCGGTCGCAAAGCCGGTGAATACAAACGAGCCGTTTGCATTTCTCGCGGAGCGGAAGCTCTGCAGAATGCGTCGATAATCGGCGCCAAACCGCCAGTTGTGTTTTCCGCGGTTCCACGCGACGGAGTCCGAAATTGTGTAGGTTTGATCCAGTTCACGGCGAGGCGTCGGATCGCTCAAGCCGCCAAAACTGGTGAAACTCAATCCCGGCAGGCCGAAGTCGAACGGATTCGTGGAGACTCCCGTGATTCCCGCATTTCCTGCCACGTCTTCGATTCCTGAAAACAAGTTGGTCGTGGAAACGTGACTATGGTTGTAGATAAACCGCAAATTATTGGTAAGTCTTCCCTTCCCGTAGACCCATCCAGTGCTGGCGTTCAAGCCTTGCGAGCTGTTGCCGCCGTCTAGCGATGGAAAAATTCCGATTGTGTCGGTGGAAGTGCGGGCCCAGTTCAACCCGAAATTGATGTTGTTTTGATTTCGGCGACCGCCGCGGCCCCCTCCGCCTGGACCAATCATTATTGGGCCAGGAGGCGCCGAACCGAAATTGTGAATAAGCCGCAAATTCACCGCGTCGGAGTTGCTGCCTCCAGAGGTCACAGTGTGAAAGTTTTGTCCCGAGGTGGTCGTCGCGATGTTGGGAAGCGGAATGAATTGCAACAGCGATTGCGCAGCGGAACTGATGTCGGAGGGATCGATGACGTTCGGCACGCCATTGAATTGGTACTGTTGCCCAGTCTTTGGATTGAAAATCTGTACGGGCGTTCCGTTGTTGTTGGTTGCGGCGGAAAAGTTGCCTCCACGTTCGGCAACCGTGGGAACCGTGGAAAAGAAATCGTAGGGCGTGCTGCCTCGAGTGCCATTCCAGCCCGCAAAGAAAAACCACTTGTTGCCGCCATTAAAGATCTTCGGAATATTCAGCGGACCACCGATATTTGCTCCAAAGCGAGCCTGATTATAAGTGGCCTTATCGCTGGCGATTCCGGTCAACGAATAGGGCCGCGCGTCGAATGCGGAATTGTCGTCCTGGAAATATAAGAACCCGTGCGGTTGATTGACATTAAAATTGCGCCCCATACGGCCGATCACGATGGGACCACCTCCCCCGCCAAACCCGCCGATGCCTCCGGAGGGAGGACCGCCGCCCGGGCCACTCTGCGCTCCACCCTGCCCTCCGCTTCCAGTCTGACCAGGTGTTTGAAGATTTCCTCCGCCTTCGCGCTGCATGCGATCGTGGAATTCCTGGATGCGATCTTCCAAATCTTGTTCGGAGCCGCCGCCAAAATCCTGTGTGCGCCCCTGCGCGCCGCTGATGCTGACGGACTCTGTGGGATTATCAACACCGGCTCCATTCAATGGCAAACCGGCGGCATCGTTCGAACCTCCTGCAACGCCGCCAGATCCTCCGGAAAGACCCTCGCCGGCCAGAGCCGACAGTGCGCCGCTCATTGCGAGATTTTGAAATCCGCGCCGCGCAGCTTGCAGGGATTCCCCTTGCTGCTCTTTCTGCCGCGAAGCCAGAATTAACTCCGCTTCGACTTTGCCCGTGGGATTTTCGGGATTTAGCACAACCTCCTGGGTAATGGTCGCGAAACCCATAAACTCCACGCGCACGACATAGCGCCCACGAGGCAAGGCGGCGAAGTGGAATGTTCCGTTCGTTGCTGACACCACCGAATATTTCTTGCCGGTAAGCGTGTTTGCTGCCGTCACCGTAACACCGGGTAGCAAAGTCTTGCCATTGCGCACGGTGCCGGAGATTTGGAATGTCGTTGCAGAACCTTTTGGCGGTTCCTGGGCGCCCGCCAGACACATGAAGCACACCGCGCTGATCAGGGCCAGGGCGAAGAGAACGATCAGTCCGCGGAAAATCTTGTTCAATGCCGCTGCTCCGGAGGATTTTGCTGCGCCGGAGGCGTCGTCGCAGCCGGAGGAGTTATTGGCGCGCGACCCCGTCCCTCGCCGTCGTTCTTCATCTCCTGCATCCGCTTCCATTGCTCAGGAGGAATCACGTTTACGCTTTTTGGAACGAATGCGTCGTTTGCGATCGCTCCCCGAACGAAAATAGGATCGCCGGGCTGGATGTCCGCCAAGGTGACGCTGTCGCGGCCTCGGCGTAACGACGTGTCCTCATTCAGTTCGATGGTCTGTGTAACGTTGTCGACGCGCAGGATTGTGAGCTTGGGTGCGTCAACGCTCTTCACTTCGCCAACGATGTAATCCTTGCCCAGCGTACCTTGCATAAAAAGTTGCCCGCCACCGCGGCCGGTGAATCCCGGAGGCGCGGCAGCCACCGTCAACGCCGTCGCGCCGTTCGCTTTGCTCGAATCCTCGGCCGTTCGAACAATCACCATGTCGCCGACTTTAAAATCGCTTATCTTGGCGGGTTGGCGTTCTTTGCGAAACTCCGTGCTGTTCGTTAATTTGATGGTGACTTTGTTTCCCTCTTGCCCAGTTATTTCGATGGCATCGCTTTGCAACCCCGAGATCTTTCCGAATACCGGCCGCCCTCCTTCCATTCCGCGTCGTGGTCGCTCAGTGGCCTGCGTCTCGGTGTTTGGGGCGGGAGCTGTCACATTTGCATCGCCTTGCGACTGCGCCTGACCCAGCTGTCCGGAAGCGACCGTCGCTGCTAACGTTACGAAGACCCTGAGCAAAGTTGTTCGGAACCTCATATAGTCACCTAACGTTACGAACCCTTCTTACTGCTATAGACGCCTGGGGCTGACCCCGAGTTACTGACGCGACGTTACCGAAATAATTTTCCGAAACAACTAGCACACTAGGTTCTTTCCTCGTCGAGAATTCCCAGATGATGACGTAAAAGTTCCCGGCGAAAGACCTGCAACCTGTGGCGAGCCCAAGATGTTCAATAATTCATAAGCATACCTTATCGTCTGTGTGATTTGTATTAATTGGACTCATTGACCCGGCGGGCTACAATCTGTTACCTTACATGGCGGAAAGCGGTGCGCCTCGCGGCGCTCCGTATTCACTGAAACAAACAGATGACTTGCAACGCCATGACGACGCAGGAGCGCATAGAGTTGATGCAGGCTCAGATTCGCGTCGTGCCCGAAATCGTACGAATTAGCGTGCGAATTAGCAATGTCGCCGGAATCGGCGACAAAAGCGGGTGATGGCGGCTTGACAGCGAAGTTCCGAGAAACTCGGGCCATCATCCAAATCGAGATGATGGCCCAATTTTTTTGACGGCACGGTTCAGCGAACACTGAAGAGCACTGCAGTACCGGGGGAGAGCGAAAGTGAGCCAGGGAGATTCAAAGCTTCGCAGTCGAACTTTGATTGAGGGTGCAAACCGCGCTGGCGCGCGAGCAATGCTCCGAGCCTCAGGCTTGAGGGACGACGATTTTTCCAAACCGCTGATTGGCGTAGCGAATACCTGGATCGAAATCGGTCCGTGCAATTATCACCTCCGCGAGCTCGCGCAACATGTGAAAGACGGCATTCGCAAAGCCGGCGGCACCCCACTCGAGTTCAATACGGTTTCCATTTCCGACGGCATTACCATGGGCACCGAAGGCATGAAGGCTTCGTTGATCAGCCGCGAAGTGATCGCAGATTCAATCGAGCTAGTTACCCGCGGCAATCTTTTCGATGCGCTGGTAGTCCTGGTCGGCTGCGATAAGACCATCCCCGGCGGCATCATGGCGCTAGCTCGTCTGAACATTCCGGGGCTTATTCTCTATGGCGGCTCCATCGCTCCGGGCGAATTCGAAGGCCATCCCGTCACCATCCAGGATGTTTATGAGGCGATTGGGTCTCATTCGAGCGGCAAGATGAGTGATGCGCGCTTGCTGGCTCTGGAAAAATCCGCGTGCCCCGGCGCTGGCGCATGTGGCGGCCAGTTCACCGCCAATACCATGGCTCTGGTCAGCGAATTTTTGGGCATCGCTCCGATCGGCGTCTCCAATGTTCCCGCAACCGATGCCGGCAAAGCCGCCGCTGGTGAATCTGCAGGCGAAATGGTCCTCGACCTGTTGCGCCGTGAAGTGACACCATCCAAAATTATCACTAAGACGGCCATTGAAAACGCCATTGCGGGTGTTGCCGCCACTGGCGGATCAACCAATGCGGTCCTTCATTTGCTAGCAATCGCAAATGAAGCCAATCTTTCTCTTTCGATCGACGATTTCGATCGCATCAGTTCCAAGACACCCATCATTGCGGATCTGAAGCCGGCCGGGCGTTTTGTTGCCACGGATTTGTTCGCAGCGGGCGGAACCGCGCTGATCGCCAAACGGCTGATCGAAGCCGGTCTGCTGCGCGGTGACGCCATCACCGTCAGCGGAAAAACCATCGCGCAAGAAGCCGAAAAGGCGAAAGAAAAACCAAAACAGGAAGTTGTACGTAACGCTCGAAATCCTCTTAAACCCACTGGCGGCTTGGTCATCCTGAAGGGTAATCTCGCGCCAGACGGCTGTGTCATAAAGGTGGCCGGTCACAACCTCATGAATTTCCGTGGGCCGGCGCGCGTCTTCGACAACGAAGAAGCTGCCTTCGCCGAAATCGACAACAACAAAATCAAAGCTGGCGATGTGATTGTGATTCGCTATGAGGGACCCAAGGGCGGACCGGGCATGCGCGAAATGCTGGCCGTTACTGCTGCTCTGGTTGGAGCAGGACTCGGTGACTCCGTGGCTCTTCTGACCGATGGCCGTTTCAGCGGCGCGACGCACGGCTTGATGGCGGGGCATGTCGCACCCGAAGCCGCGTGTGGAGGTCCGATCGCCGCAATCCGCGACGGAGACATCATTATATTCGACATTCCAAATCGCACTCTAAATGTGGAACTGACTTCGGAGCAAATCAAGCAGCGCCTTACTAACTGGAAACCGCCCGTTCCACGTTTCACCAGCGGCGTCATGGCTAAATATGCGTTCCTTGTCTCGTCAGCTTCGCGCGGCGCGGTCACCGCTCTGCCGCAATCGAATTCACACCCAGTACATTCAGGAAGGACGCTATGAAACTTACTGGCGCAGAAATCCTCTGCCAATCGCTGGAGCATCTCGGCGTAAAACACATTTTCGGCTATCCGGGCGGCGCGATTCTTCCGGTATACGACGCACTCGGCAAATCCAAACTGCACCACATCCTCGTGCGCCACGAACAAGGCGCAACACACATGGCTGATGGTTACGCGCGCGCTACTGGAAAAGTCGGCGTAGCCATGGCCACCAGCGGACCCGGCGCAACCAACATGGTCACCGGTATTGCCACCGCCATGCTCGATTCTTCTCCAGTGGTCTGCATCACCGGCCAAGTCGGCAGCAAGTTGCTCGGTTCCGATGCGTTCCAGGAAATCGACATCACCGGCATTACCATGCCGATCACCAAGCACAACGTGGTCGTCACGCGCGCCGAAGATATCGCCCGTACCATTCGCGAAGCATTCGTCATCGCCAGCTCCGGGCGACCTGGCCCCGTTCTCGTTGATATCACCAAGGATGCCCAGCAAGCTTCCACCGAATTTGACTGGAACGCGGCCACTCCCAAACTTCCGCCCAAGCGTATTCGTGCTGCGATTGACCAGGCCGAACTGGACCGCGCAATCGAACTCCTGAACTCCTCCA
Organism: Candidatus Acidiferrum sp.; assembly: GCA_036522855.1. Classification (GTDB taxonomy): domain Bacteria; phylum Acidobacteriota; class Terriglobia; order Acidiferrales; family UBA7541; genus Acidiferrum. Next base: position 12,560 of record DATDFA010000002.1, read on the forward strand.
AACGTCCGCTCATTCTCGCCGGCCACGGCATCATGATTTCCGGCGCCGTGCGCGCCTTCGACCAATTTGTTCGCGCGGGCGACTTTTATGTTTCCATGACCCTGCTAGGCATTGGCTGCTTTCCTGCCAGCGATCCCCTCAACCTCGGCATGATGGGTATGCACGGCGAAGCCTGGGTCAACCATGCTATTCAAGAAGCGGATCTGCTGATCGCCGTGGGTATGCGCTTCGACGATCGCGTCACCGGCGATCTGCGCACCTACGCCAAGAGCGCCCGCAAAATTCACATAGAAATCGACCGCGCTGAAATCAACAAGAACGTTCCAGTGGATGCGGCCTTGGTAGGCGACGCGCGCGAAGTTCTCGAACAACTCCTGCCGCACATCGAGAAAAAAGATCGTAGTACCTGGAAGAATCGCATCGCCGAAATGAAAGGCGACTCCGCAGTCCGCGATATTCAGAGCCTCCCTGACACCGGGCACCTTTACGCCGCTCACGTCATCAACGATTTGTGGAAGGAAACCAATGGCGAAGCCATCGTCGTAACCGACGTGGGCCAGCACCAAATGTGGGAAGCGCAGTATTATCATCACAATGATCCGCGCACACTGATAACCTCTGGCGGGCTGGGCACGATGGGCTTCGCGCTGCCCGCAGCCATCGGCGCAAAATTCGCCAAGCCCGATGCCGATGTTTGGGTTGTGGTCGGTGATGGCGGCTTCCAAATGACCATGTGCGAACTAGCGACGATCGTCCAGGAAAAAATTAAGGTGAATATTGCCATCATCAACAACGGATTCCTTGGCATGGTTCGCCAGTGGCAAGAGTTTTTCTACGATAAACGCTACGTGGCTACGCCGCTGGTCGCTCCGGATTTCGCGGCTCTCGCCAACGCCTTCGGTATTCGCGGCGAACGAGTGACCGCGCGCGGCGACGTTACTTCGACTATTCGCGCGGCCCGCGCCAGCAAAGAACCCGTGCTTATCGATTTTCGCGTCGAGCAGGAAGACTCGGTCTATCCAATGGTGCCTGCGGGAGCTTCTTTGCACGAAATGATTCGCCGCCCGCACAACCCGCTGGTAGAAACCGCGGCCGAACCATAGTCGTATTGGTGTCACAAGCGGCTAGGTCGAGCGGCTGGTCTTGTCGCGGCTGCCTTCCGGGGCGGGCGTCTTCGTCTCTGAACGCGGCACGTTGCACTTGGAGCCTAAAAACTTACAACTGGAAAATCACCATGCAAACACTCATCGCGTACGTAGAAAACAAACCCGGCGTCCTGAACCGCGTCTCTTCCCTGGCGCGGCGTCTGGCTATTAACATTGATTCGCTCACCGTCGGTCCCACGGAGAACGAAGAAGTCGCGCGCATGACCATCGTCGCGCACACCGACGCGAAAGGCGCGCACCGCCTGGAAGCTAGCTTGGAAAAACTGGTTGACGTGCTGCTCGCGGAAAATATTTCCGAGCGTTCCGTCCTTGAACGCGATCTGGCTCTCTTGAAAGTTGCCGCCGACCAGCAATCCCGTCCGCATCTGATGGAGCTGATTAAGGTTTTCCGCGGCCGGGTCGTCGATGTGGCTCCCGAATCGTTAATCGTGGAAGTTTCTGGCACCGTCGACAAAATCGATGGCCTGCTCGAAGTGTTGCGCCCGTTTGGTGTGCTCGAAATGGCTCGTACCGGACGGATCGCGATGACCCGCGGCGGCGATTTGCTGCAACCCCCAGCCGGCTCGGAATGGGCAAAGCTGGAGTCTGTGGTATCGGGGAAATAGCACGCTTTATATTTCTTGGCATTCCGGCCGCGCGCGGCACATGAAAGGAACCACATGGCAAAGCTCTATTACGATAAGGACGCAGACCTCTCTCTTATTCAGTCGAAAAAGATCGCCATACTCGGTTACGGTTCGCAAGGCCACGCGCACGCGCTGAATCTGCGCGACAGCGGCTGCAACGTCTGCGTGGGTTTGCCGGAAACGAGCGCCTCGCGGGCCAAAGCGGAAAAAGACGGTCTCACCGTCAAGTCTCCCTCGGATGCCGCCGCATGGGCCGATGTCATCATGATCCTCGTGCCCGATACCAAGCAGCAGAAACTTTATAACGAAGCCATTGCGCCAAATCTTAAGGCGGGCAAGACGCTGATGTTTGCTCACGGTTTCAACATTCGCTTCGGCACCATCAATCCCCCCGCGACCATTGACGTATCCATGGTGGCGCCGAAAGCTCCCGGGCATCGCGTCCGCGAAGTGTTCACGGAGGGCGGCGGTACCCCCGGACTGCTGGCGATCGAGCAGGACGCAAGCGGCAAAGCCAAGGCATTGGCGCTTTCGTATGCGCGTGGCATCGGCTGCACACGCGCCGGCGTGCTTGAAACCACTTTCACGGAAGAAACCGAGACCGATCTTTTCGGCGAACAAGCGGTGCTCTGCGGCGGCGTCAGTGCGCTCATCAAAGCGGGTTTCGAAACTCTCACTGAAGCCGGATATCAGCCTGAAGTCGCGTACTTCGAATGTCTGCACGAACTGAAATTAATTGTTGACCTGATCTATCGTGGCGGCCTCAGCTACATGCGTTATTCCATCAGCGATACCGCTGAACACGGCGACTACACGGCGGGCCCGCGCATCGTGACCGACGAGACGCGTAAAGCCATGAAGCAACTGCTCGCCGAAATTAAAGACGGCAGTTTCGCCAAGAAATGGATCGAAGAGAACGACCGAGGCTGTCCGAATTTTCTGGCCAAGCGCAAAGCCGAACAACAACATCCCATCGAACAACTCGGTCCTGGCCTGCGCGCTATGATGCCCTTTCTACAACCTATCGTGGCGCCTGGCCTGACCGCCAAAACCGCAACAGCGGACAAATAACGAATAGCACGACAAGTGGACCGTCGCTGTTTGCTTTCTTTCGCCGGCGCTATGACTCGGTTATCATGTCCGCCACAACTTTATAGAATGGTGGGGCGTTGAAAAGCAAATTTCCCGCGCTTTCTGAGCGGCTCGTTTTACGATTCCTCTTTCTGGTTCTCGCGTCGTACGCGCCTCTTGCTGCTCCCAACTTTGCGCAAACATCCCCCGCGGCGTTCCCTGGCCCGGAGCCGCCACAGATTCCGCAAGATCTGAGCAACCGGACCGGAGATTTTGCAAATCAAGCGGAAACGGATGTGTTCATCCTGTTTGAACGTTCGAAGAATTTATTCCTGCGCGACTCCGCCGGAGTCGAGCATCTGGTAAAACCCCTTGCCTTTGTGAAGAAAGGCGATCAGACATCCTTTACGTATGCCAGCAACGAAACCGATTCCTGGGTGCTGGCTTTCGAACAGCGTGGCGTGGACCCGGTTTGGCAAATCTTCACTCAGATCGGCCCATACCACCGTCTCGCCTATTCGGTTCCCGCCGGAAGCCCGAACGTGGTTCGCGTAAAGCCGATACGGCCTTTGGCCCAGATTCGGAAAGAAGCGCTTGCCGCTACGCCGCCCCAGGAAAAGGGCGCTTTTCGTAAATCCGATCTCGTGGAACTCCTTTCACTCGATCGCGCTATACGTTTGGACATCCGCTACGCCACCGCCAATGACTTCCTGGGTATGCCTGTCTATACCCAGGCGCGCGCCTTCCTGCAACGCCCCGCTGCCGAGGCACTGCTTCGCGCTCTGCATCGCTTGCAGACCTACGGCTTCGGCCTGTTGATTCATGACGGTTACCGGCCGTGGTACGTCACGAAAATTTTCTGGGACGCCACGGGCCCGGAAGGAAAAATCTTTGTTGCCGATCCGGCGCAAGGCTCGCGCCACAATCGCGGTTGCGCCGTGGATCTCACTCTCTACGACTTAAGAACGAACCAGCCCGTCGAAATGACTGGCCTCTACGACGAAATGTCTCCCCGTTCGTTTCCCGATTATCCCGGCGGTACGTCATTGCAACGCTGGCGCCGCGATCTTCTCCGCTGGGCAATGGAGTCTGAGGGCTTCACCGTTTTTGAATCCGAATGGTGGCACTTCGATTACAAGGATTGGCGCCAGTACGCGATCGAAAATATCCCCTTTGAGAAACTCAATACCGCAAAGAACTGAATCTGCTGCCAAGTCTAGAGCAGAGGCAACTCGCCCACCGCCTCGCCGTCCTTTCGCGGATCAGACGCTCCATAGTTGACGCCTGTGCCAAAATCTCTCATCACTGCCTGCCCACCGCCCACGCTCGACGAATACATTCCCAACAGCTGTATTTCGTGGCCTTTTGCCTTCAACTCCTCGCGTGTCTTCGGAGAGAAGCGGTTCTCCATTTTCACATCGCAGCCCGCAAAACTTATCTTCGTAAAACGCGGCGCCTCCAATGCTGCTTGAATGTTCATTTTGTAGTCCGCCAGATCGACCACGAACTGCGCATGTGCTTGTGATTGGTTCCATCCGCCCATAATTCCGAACGCCACTCGCGTGTCGCCTTTCTGCGCATCCTTTTTCTCGGCAAATGCCGGAATAATCGTATGCAGCGGCCGCTTCCTTCCCGCCAGCGCGTTCGGTGAATTCTGATCCAGTGTGAATAGCGCGCCGCGATTTTGCAGCGCAAACCCCGTTCCGGGCGCGACAATCCCCGAACCAAACTCCGAATAATTGCTCTGAATCAACGAGACCATGTTGCCATCGCGATCCACGACGGTAAGGTACGTCGTATCCCCCGCACTCGGAATTTCGCCCGCTGCTGCGTTGCAATTGGCCTTCTCCTGGTCAATCAATTCAGCGCGCTTCGCGGCCCATTCTTTCGAAAGCAATTTCTGCACCGGCAACTTCTGCCCATGCGGATCTCCAATGTATTTTTTTAAATCCGCGTAAGCCAATTTCTTCGCCTCGATCATCAAGTGCAGCGCCTTCGCCGAACCAAACTCGTACCCTTTCTGCCCCAGCGGAGTGGTCTCGAGAATATTCAGCATTTCGAGCGCAGCCAGGCCTTGCCCATTCGGCGGCAATTCGAAAACCGTCCACTCCTTATATGTCGTCGAAAGTGGTTCGACCCACTCCGCTGTATATTTGCTTAAGTCGTCTTCAACCATCGTTCCGCCATGCATCTTTTCCGCCGCCAATATTTTTCGTGCAATCTCTCCTTTGTAGTACGCATCCCGTCCGTGTTCCGCAATTTGCTGCAGCGACCACGCCAAATCTTCATTCCGGAAAATGTCGCCAGTCTTCGGCGCATGATCGCCAGGCATATATAATTTGCTGGCCGCTTCATTCGAACGCAGCATGTCCACCAGCCCCGCCCAATACGCCGAGGTCATCTCCGGCACCGGGAAACCATTCTTCGCTGTGGCAATCGCGGCGCTCAAATCTTCTGACAGCTTCTTCCGTCCAAATTTGTCCGCCAGCTTCTGCCAGCCATCCACCGCTCCGGGCACCGTGATGCTATTGATTCCCGCTCCCGGCATCTCCTTCAGTCCCTGCTTCTGCAAAAGCTCGATCGTCAATCCCGCGGGGGCCCAGCCGCTCGCGTTCAGTCCGTAAAGCTTGTTTGCTTTGGCGTCGTACACGATCGCAAACAGATCTCCGCCGATTCCATTCATCATCGGCTCGACCACGCCCATCATCGCGTTCGTGGCAATTGCCGCATCCACGGCGTTCCCGCCACTCTCCAAAATCCGCACACCCGCTTGCGCTGCCAAGGGAGACTCGGCGGCCACGATTCCGTTCTTGGACATGACCATCGATCGCGCCTGCCCGCGGTCCTGCGCATTCGCGGTCAACGCCATCAGCCCGGCAACACATAGCACGACAACTTTCGACCAACAACCGACCGTCGCTCCCGAAATTGCCATCCGACGCCTCCCTTGTTTGGTCACAAACATCTGGCTATAAACGGCTTCCGCACTATACAACGAGTTCCCCTCATAAACTCGACCCCTGCTTTGCCACCAACCTCATTGTAATTTTTCCGCCATTCTCTTTTCCTCGGAGTGCATCTAAACTTGTTACCAGCACCCAGCTCGCGTGCACCAATTGCCTGACGGAGAGTTCCTTCTTGCCGCCCGAAAACGCCAAACGAGCTCCAGCGCCATCCACAACGGCTCAACGTCAGCCACCGTCCGAGTTCGACGCTCGCGTGAATGCTCTCTTGGTTGGCCAGAACGCCGATCCCTTCGCCGTTCTCGGCGCTCATCCTGTCAGTTCCGGGTGGGCCATTCGCTTTTTCATTCCTTGGGCTGCGGAAGCCAACATCGCGTTCAAGAATCCCGCTATTTCCCCGGCAAAAATCGCCGACGCCGTAAAACTGCGTCCTGAAGGCTTCTTCGAGGCGGTCTGGCCCTCCAATCAGCCCACTGCGCCCGAGCCCGGCAGCTACAAGATCCAGGGCCGCACGCATACCGGCGAATCCTTTGAGATTTTCGATCCTTACATATTTCCGTTTTTTCTCACCGACTTCGATCTCCATCTCATGAGCGAAGGCCGCCACTTCGACACTTATGAAAAGCTTGGCGCGCATCCCCAAACGGTCGCAGGAGTACCTGGCACGCACTTCGCGGTCTGGGCGCCTGCCGCTCGGCGCGTCAGCGTGGTCGGTGACATGAATCAGTGGGACGGGCGCGTCCATCCCATGCGCCCTCGTGGCTCGTCAGGAGTCTGGGAATTATTCCTCCCGGAAGTCGGCGAAGGCGCGGTCTACAAGTATGAAATTCTCGGACCGGACGGAAATCTCCTCCCGCTCAAAGCGGATCCTTACGCCTTCCACGCCGAGCTTCGTCCCAATACTGGCTCCGTCGTCACCGACCTGCATTCCCATCAGTGGAATGACTCCGCCTGGCTCGATCGGCGCAAACAAAAAAACTGGCTCGAATCGCCAGTCTCGATTTATGAAGTCCATCTAGGCTCCTGGCGGCGAGTCCCTGAAGATCATGATCGCTGGCTGACTTATCGCGAACTCGCGGAGCACCTGATCCCCTACGTTAAACAGCTTGGGTACACGCACATCGAACTTCTGCCCGTGATGGAGCATCCCTTCGATGGCTCTTGGGGCTATCAGACTCTCGGCTACTATGCGGCCACCAGCCGCTTCGGTTTACCTGCCGATTTCATGTATTTCATCGACCGCTGTCACCAGGAGAATCTTGGCGTTCTTCTCGATTGGACCCCCGCCCATTTTCCTCGCGACGCGCACGGCCTATCTCAATTCGATGGCACACATCTTTTCGAACACGCCGATCCCCGCCAAGGCTCGCATCCCGATTGGGGCACCCTGGTCTACAACTATGGCCGCAATGAGGTGCGCAACTACCTCATTTCCAACGCGCTTTTCTGGCTCGATAAATATCACATTGACGGTCTTCGTGTGGATGCCGTCGCCTCCATGCTCTATCTCGATTATTCCCGAAAAGAGGGCCAATGGGTGCCGAACCGCTTCGGCGGGCGAGAGAATCTCGAAGCTGTAGAATTTTTTAAAACTCTCAACGTCGTGGCCCACGAGCGCTTCCCAGGCATCCTTACCGTGGCCGAAGAGTCCACCGCATGGCCCAGCGTATCTCGCCCAACCTACCTCGGCGGGCTCGGCTTCAGCCTCAAATGGAACATGGGCTGGATGAACGACACCCTAAAATATTTTTCCGCCAATCCCATCTATCGTAAGTACGAACATAACAAAATCACTTTTTCCCTGGTTTACGCTTTCAGTGAAAATTTCGTTCTTCCCTTCTCGCATGACGAGGTGGTGCACGGTAAGAATTCCCTTCTTCACAAGATGCCCGGTGATCTCTGGCAACAGTTCGCCAATTTGCGCTTGCTGTATGGATATCAGTACGCTCACCCTGGCAAAAAACTTCTCTTTATGGGCCAGGAATTTGGCCAGCGTGAAGAATGGGGCGAAGGTCGCAGTCTCGATTGGCATTTGCTGCAGTGGGATTCCCATCGCGGCATCCAAAGGCTGGTCACTGATCTGAACCGCGTCTTTGTCGAAGAACCCGCTCTGCATCAAGTCGATTTCCACTGGCAAGGCTTTGAATGGATTGATTGCAATGACGCGGACAACAGTGTCTTGTCATTCCTTCGCAAAGGAAAAACGGAAGACGACCTCATCGTAGTAGTCATGAACGCCACTCCCGTAGTCCGTGAAGGCTACATCGTCGGCGTTCCCCGCTCGGGCTTCTACAAAGAGATCCTGAACACCGATGCTGCTTTCTACGGCGGCTCCAATGTTGGCAACGCGGGCGGCCAAAACGCCGCCTCCGGCACCCGCCAAGGCCGCCCTTACTCCCTCTGCCTAACCCTCCCTCCGCTCGCCGCCGTCTACCTGAAATGGACTCCCGCCTAGTGCCGGAACCCGCACCGGCCAGACCCGCATCGTGAGTTGTGATCGCCTGGTTTCGACAACTATCTATGCTATTTGGGGCCTGCCAATAAACGAGTTGTATGCGTCAGGCCCTTGCCGCCCATTGATCCGATATCCGTCCGAGGCAAATCTTAGCGTGATTTTTCGGTCAAAAGTTGAGTAATCCGCCGGGGTTGGATCGTATACATCATGTATGTCGGCTCTACCCATGACATTGAATACGACCGCCGAAATCGAAACGGCAAAGATTGCGCGAGGCTTACGTGAGAGGGATATGGAGCTTCTTGCAGACCTGGTGGAGCGCTGTCAGCATCGACTGGTGCGCTACCTGCTATACCTCACCGGAAGGCGAGAGTATGCGGAGGATCTTGCGCAGGAGACCTGGATTCGCGTGCTGCAACGGGGCAGCCAGTACAACAGGCGGCAGCGGTTTGATCCATGGCTATTCGCGATCGCCCGCAATTTGGCAATAGATTACCTCCGGAAAAAACGAAAAGCGGTGGCAACAGGATCCTTGCCAGATGATCGCGATGCAATGCCGCTGTTACCCTCTTCCGATCCTTCCCCATTCGAAGCGGCCGCCCGAAGCGAAGACGCAATGCGCCTGGCCGGCCGGCTGCAGATTCTGCCACCGCTGTATCGCGAGGCTTTGCTGCTGAGGTTTCAAGAAGACCTGTCTCTTGCGGAGATGGCTCAGGTCTTGGGCGCCCCTATTACAACGGTGACGTCCAGAATCTATCGCGGTCTTGCAGCACTGAGATCCGCATTTGAGGAGGGTGATTCGCATGGAGCGTGACAAGAGATTTCGCGAGCTTATCGACAGGTCTTTCGTAGAAGAGGTTTCTGAGGGCGAAAGACAGCTCATCCAAGACCACATCCGCGACTGTCATGGCTGCAAGCGCTACCTCGAGCTAACCGCGCGCACGATTCGGGGGTTGCGGGAATTCACGTTTACGAGTGAGGCAGATTCGAATGTCCAAGTGCGCGAGATTCTTGCGCATCATACCGAGACAATGCGCCAGCACAACGCGCAATTCAAGGTCTGGGCTGCATTTGCTGTCGCGCTCTCGATGTCAATTGTGGGATCGGCACTTGTCTACCAGGTGGCCAAGCTCCTAACGGTCCCAATACGTTTCGACACTGCTCAAGTCCAGGCAGGCGTGCTCGTCTTTTGGCTGCTGCCATCTTTGTGCGCGGCCTTACGTCTGCTCGCGGCGCCTGGTGAGAATAGAGGTATCGCATGACAGAGCAATCGGCGGTGCTTTTGATAGCGTTCCTGGCCGGACTTGTAGTTGCGGCTGTCTTGTTGGGAACCGCAAGACGGAATGTTTTACCCAGATCTGCAATGGTCATCGCGGCACTGGCGATCCCGATTTGGATAGTCTATTTTGCTTCCAGCCAGGGCCGTTCCTTACTTGCTTCCAAAGGATTTCTCAATAGCATGTCGGACTCGCTTTGGTTTGGCTTGACGTTTGGCGTCTTCACAGCGGCTTTTTTCCTTGCCCTCGGATATGTCTATGGGGACGCAAAAAGGCGTCAAATGCCCGCTTGGGCCTGGGTGATTGCCGCTTTGCTCATACCCAATTTGATTGGATTCATCCTTTATTTTGTGTTCCGAGGGCCTCTCCTTGAGCCTTGCAGTTCCTGTGGCAAGCCTATTCGAGGGGGAGAAGCATTCTGCTCACACTGCGGATGCTCGCGGGGTTCCCGTATCGGACGCATCACAGCTGACAATCGCCCAATTTGAAGTAAAAAACCTGAAGTAAAAAAGGTGGTAATAACCTTGCATCGCACAAAACGGAGGATGGTATGAAACGTGAGCGCGTCCTAGAGGTCGTGTTGGTGTTGGTGGGCCTGTTTTATTCCGTTAACGGATATATCCTGTTCGATGATCTGTGGCACCTTAGGTGGCTTAACGGGCATAGTGACGTCATGCCGATGTTCCTGAGCCTTAACACGGCGCTTGGGCCCTGTCTGCTGTTGGCCGTTAAGCAACCGGCCAAGCACCGCTTGATGATCTTCTACGGGGCCTTGTCAAGCCTTGCCCATGGGTTCACGATGACCATCATGTCGGCGCAGGCCGTGGCGCACGGTATGCATCGAAAAGATAGTCCCCAGGACATTGTGATCTTCGTCACGATTGGAATCACGCTGCTTGCACTCCTCCCGGCAAAACAACCATCGCCGGCCGGCGCGCCTATCAGTGAGCCGCGCTTTGCCGAACGCTAGCGGATTCGGTCCACCGCCTCGCGTGTACCGAGATGCAATGAGTCCTCAGTGAAGCGCGGCGATTCGCTTCGTTGACGAGCAGCGCACCCATCTACCTTAAAAAGTGGTATGCACCACGCAATGCAAGAGCAGTACGCTCCAATGTAACCAGGAGAATCCAATGAAACGCGACACCATGTTAACCATTGCATCTATGCTCTCGATCCTCTTCATTACCCTTCACACGACGGACGACATTGTCCGAGGGATGGAGCCGGGAAGACTTTTTGACCTCATTGTGGTGCCGATCCTGGCCGTCTGGCTGTACGGAACGCTGGTGCTGGCAGGACGGCGATCGGGGTACGTCATCATCCTCCTCGGGTCGCTCCTTGGATTGCTTGTCCCTGTCATCCACATGAAGGGGACGGGAGTTGGCGGCGCGCTGGCCAAGTCCAGCGGAGCCTTCTTCTTTATCTGGACACTCATCGCGCTCGGCGTGACCGCGCTCTTCTCCGTCATTCTCTCGGCGTGCGGGTTATGGGAGACTCTGCCACTGCCCACCGACATGCAGAATAAACAAGCTGCGAGTGTGTGAGGCTCTCCGTAAGGACATTCTCGGTGACGCAACGAGCGACAGGCCAGTGCACCAGCCAAAACGTCGGTTCTGCGCGTGTAACGATTGAAAAAGCAAGGTACCTCGTGAGCGGAGGCGCGTGCTCCCTCAACCCAACTCAAAAGGAATTCACGCTTACGTTTAACGGCGGCAACTCTACGAGCGACATGCTCACGACTCTCGATGGGCTTGGTCGCACGCACGTTCAACAGACCAGGCAGGGGCCAAGCTCGACGACCTTTGATTCCGTTGAAACCGACTACGATTCCATCGGTCGCGTTAGCAAAGTCACCCTCCTCTACTCTGGATCGGCGGGACAAACCAACTCAACAATCGCCGCGACAACCACGACGTATGACGCACTGAGCCGTCCGCTAAGTGTCGCGGATGGAGGCGGCGGTTCCATCACCTACTCTTACGGAACTGTCGGCAGCCAGCAGAACGACATCCTCGTAACCCAAAAACCTGCTCCAACCGGAGAGAACACAAAAGCTCGTCAACTTGAATCGGATGGGCTGGGTCGCCTGACCTCTATCTGCGAAGTGACTGCTGGCACCACCGCCTGGCCAGGCGGGGCCTGTGGCCAACACACTGCGCAAACAGGCTACCTAACGAACTATACTTATGACCCTATGGGCAATCTTTTGACGGTCACACAAAATGCCCAGGCAGCATCGAATCTCCGTCAGGCTCGAAGCTTTACCTACGATTGGAAGAATCGAATGCTTTCCGAAACCGTCCCTGAAATCGGAGCGACCGGAAATGGCACCGTTACGTACCGCTATGATTCCGCGAACATCGGTGTCTGCAATATCACCAGCAAAGGCGATTTGATTATGCGGACCGATGCCTCCGGCGTCTCCACCTGCAATGGCTACGACGCCATGCATCGCTTGCTCAGCGTGGGCCACAATCCGGCGCAGGCAAACAGCACCCCGGACAAATTTTTCGTTTACGATGCGGCAACCGTGAACGGCGTCGCTATGGCCAACCCCAAAGGCCGTCTCGTTGAGGCTTACACCTGCATGAACCCGTGTACGAAGCTTACTGACGAGGGATTCAGCTACTCGGTTCGGGGTGAACAATCCGATCTCTACGAACTTACTCCCCATTCCGGCACGAACTACTACTACCATACAGCGCAGACCTATTGGCCCCACGGCTTACCCAACCAGCTTTCCTCAAACATTTCTGGTTTGCCCTCTATCACCTACGGCGGCACAATTGGCTCGACAGCCGGTCTTGATGGCGAGGGCCGCATTACTCAGGTCACCGCATCTTCAGGACAAAACCCCGTTACCGCGATCAACTACAATCCCTTTGGAACGCCGCCGCAACTTATCGCCACATTCGGTTCCGGCGACTCCGATGTGTTTTCTTTCGACGCGAACACGGGCCGCACAACAAAATACCAATTCAATGTAAACGGTCAGTCGGACGTCGGAACGCTTACTTGGAACTCCAATGGCTCGCTAAAACAGCTCGCCATCACTGATGCCCTCAATTCCTCTGATAGCCAGACATGTACCTATTCCCACGATGACCTTTCGCGCATTGCCAGCATCAATTGCGGAGCCTCCATCTGGCAGCAGAACTTCGGTTACGATCCGTTCGGCAACATCACCAAGACCGTACCTATTGGCGGCACTGGCAACTCGTTTCAACCCTCTTATAATTCCGCCACGAATCGAATGTCCTCCGTCGCTGGCTTCACTCCGACTTACGATGCGAATGGAAATACTCTTACCGATCCGTCCTACACTTACACCTGGGACGCAGACGGGCATCCGTTAACCATTAACGGAGTCGGCCTCACGTACGACGCACTGGGGAGGATGGTCGAGCAAAATCGCTCTGGAACGTATACTGAGATTGCTTACTCTCCGACGGGCGGCAAACTCGCTCTATTGACCGGTCAGACCCTGCAAAAAGGACTCGTCCTGCTCCCCGGAGGCGGCGAAGCGGTCTACAATGCCAGTGGTTTACTCTATTACGGCCACTCCGATCATCTTGGTAGTATGAGGCTCGGCTCCAGTCCTTCGCGCACAGTGTATTTTGACCTGGCCCACGCGCCCTTCGGAGAAATCTACGCTTCCTCCGGCGGCAGTAATGTCGATCCCGCTTTTACCGGACAGCGCCAGGATACCGTATCCGGCCTTTTCGACTTCCCAGCCCGCGAGTACAGCAATGAAGGCCGTTGGCACTCGCCTGACCCGGCGGGTCGTTCTGCCGCCTCGCTCTCGAACCCTCAATCTTGGAACCGCTACGCCTATGTCCTTAACAATCCGCTCAGCTCAGTCGATCCACAAGGATTTTGCGGGGAGGACGACGGTGGTTTCGACGATGAGAGTTCCTGTGACGACGTAGGCGAACCCGATAGTGGTGGAGGGCCTGTCCCATCGCCGCCGTCTGCCCCCTGCGATCCTGCTGTCGATTCTTGCCCTTCTACCGCCTGTACAAGCATTTTCGATGCCTGCACTCCCGGTAGTCTCAACGCTGGAGCCCAGCCAAATCTTGCGGGCATGTTCAATGAAGGGCCTGGCGGGTACTCGTACGGCGGAGTTGATGCCCTTGTGGCACTCGGCTGCGCGGCTGCGAACGACCCGTCAGACCCTGGCTGCTGGGGGGTTAAGTTGTCTCTCAATGGGGGCTTATTGCAAGGGAGCTGGAGCTTGCAAGGTTATGCCGACGCCGCATTTAAACCACTGAAATATCTTTTTCAAGTGCCCGGCGTGCCGCCGTTTATACCCCCACTCCCACTAGCGACGCCAGATCCGCTCGACCCAGACAAACTCGTTAGCTTCAGACCCAATCCTCTGCCCAACCCGACTTCGCGCTCGTACGTTTGTCCTGCGCTAGTTACGGAAATTAGGCAGCTCCAACTGCAGAGCGTTGGGAACCCTTCCATCGTGAGCCAATTGGCTGCGCTACAAGCGATGTATCAAAAATCGTGCAACTAAGAGGAGCCGCCAGAGGGAAAATCGAGCGCATTTCCAAACCGGAACTTCGAATTTTCTGATCTGCTGACCTGAATTTAACAATGGTAGCCTGGCGGACGGGTGCTTAGTACTAAACGGAGCGCACCAATGATAAGCCGCATATTTATTTTCACTTTGATGCTTTGTTCTTTGAGCGACCCGCTAACCCTCGCGCAGGATCCGATCCGCATCGAAACCAACGAGGTTCTTTTACCCACTATCGTCTATGACCGGGAACGAATTCGTCTACTGCGAAATGACACCGGGCGCTTGTGGCAAGCGTACTCCGCAGGCGAAATGGGACTTGTAGACGATATTGTTGAGGGCCTTGTTATTCCCGGTTTGGGCCGAAATGACTTTCACGTTATCGAGGACGGCAAAGAGCAGACAATTCGAAACGTTGCCTATGAACGAAGCCTTTATTGGGACGTTCGCGATAACACCGGCCACCACACTGAATATATTGGTCCAGGTGGAGGAAAGTGGAGCAGTGGTGAATGGCCACCAAACGTGGCTGCAGAGTTAGAACCCCCTCATTATCTCATTGCGTTTGTGCCCCCGGAATCCGCTGAGGGGAGCTGTCATCAGATCCAGGTGAAAGTGAATCGCCCTAATGCCATGGTTTTGGCCCGCAGCGAATATTGTAACAGTAAACACTCCGCTTCGGACCCATTGAACGGCACGATGCTTGGCAAACAGTTGGAAGACGATCTGACTTCGGCGAAAAGCAGTGAGGTCAACAGTTCACTTCTGGCCGTCTCCTTCTTTACGGAAGGTGACGGCGCTCGTGTTCACGTTTCTGTCGATTGGCCTTCGAACTCCTTGAAGCGTAGTTCGCGCACAGTCGGTGTGTTGGGAAAGGTCTTCAAAAAAGACGGGAGCCTCGTAACGCGCTTCAGCGACGTTTTTGAATCCGTGGAACCTAGCCATGTGTTCAATGGCGTGAATAGCGCGCCTCATATAAATGAGGCTTTGACTCGTTACGAAACGCAGCTTGTTCTGCCTCCCGCTGAATACCTTGTGCGCGTCGTCTTCGGCGACGGAACGAAGTTTGGGCGAGACCAAGTGGATTTCCCTGTATACACTCACGCTAAAAAAGAACTCGATATCAGCCAGGTTTCCCTTTGCAAGCAAATTGACGATGTGTCGCCTTACTCACCACAGAACAAGCCCAAACTACCTGGAGCCTGGGGCCAAAAACTACCCGGGGACTACAGGCCGTTGGTGAGCCGAGATGTTGAATTCAAGCCGACCGGCAACACGCGATTCAAAAAAGCCAGCACTTTGTACACTTATTTTGAAATTTATGAACCGTCGTCCGTCGAGGGACAATCTTCGGCGATTGTCCAGTTCCAGATGCGCATCGTCGATTCGAAAACCGGCGAAGTAATAAGCGACTCGCAGCCCATTAGCGCCGCCCCTTACAAGAAAACAGGAAGCTCGATCATTCCCGTCGGACGGGGACTGGACATTAGCAAATTGCCGAAGGGTTCATATCGGCTGGAC
>DATDFA010000003.1:0-74226 GCA_036522855.1 Candidatus Acidiferrum sp.
GTGCCCCTACGGCGGACGGTTGCGGTGTAACGGGCACACGCTGCGTTGACTTGGACTGAGTGAGCACCTAGAATCGGCTTCCCTGCTCCATGATTGGCGAGATCATTTCGCATTACCGGATTACCGACAAGCTCGGCGCCGGTGGCATGGGCATTGTCTATAAAGCGCAAGACCTGCAGCTGGAACGATTTGTTGCGCTGAAATTCCTTCCGCACGATCTGGCATTGAGCGAAACCGACCGCGAGCGATTTTTGCGTGAAGCACGATCGGCATCCGCGCTCGATCATCCCAACATTGGGGTAATCCACGGAATTGACAAGACCGACGATGGGCGAATGTTCATCGTGATGGCGTATTACGAAGGGCAGACGCTTTCGCAAAAATTAGGCGGCGGGTCATTGTCATTGCGACAAGCGATGGAATGGATCTGCCAGGTCGCTTCGGGGCTTGCAGCGGCGCACGCGCGCAACATCATTCATCGCGATATCAAGCCATCGAACATCATCGTCACCAAAGACAATTCCGCGCGCATTGTAGATTTCGGATTAGCGCGGGTGGTGGCGACGCCCAGCGCAACGATGACTGGCGGAACCACGGGCACGCTGCCGTATATGTCCCCGGAGCAAATTCTTGGCGAAGCGGTGGATCAACGATGCGATGTGTGGGCGCTGGCGATTTTGCTGGTGCAACTGGTGACCGGCAGCCATCCGTTTGCGCGAGAAAACACCACCGCGATGACGTTTGCGATTTTGAATCAGCCGCCCGCGGCGATTGAGGCGCTGCCTACGCTACTGCAGCCGATTGCGCTGCATGGACTGGCGAAAGATGTGGTACACCGTTATCCGGACGCGAAAGAGATGCTGACGGACCTGGAAGCGGCACGCGCGCAGATCGCCACATCGGGAACAGCGCTGGACGAGCCAACACTAACGCAATCGGCGCCTTCGGCGGCGCTGAAAGATGTGATTTCGCACGCGTCGACGCCCAAGTGGCAAGCCGGGTCAGCGGCAGCGCAGGCAGCCGTTGCGGCCGGTGCAGCAAAATCTCGGCGCGTTGCTGGATATTTTTTTGCGGCCCTTGCGGCCGTGGCGCTGGGCGCCGGGTCGCTGCTGTTCCCTTCGGTGCGGCAACACGCGGCTGCGATGCTTTCCGGGAGTGGAGGAGAAAAGCATGTGGCGGTGCTGCCCTTCGACAATATTGGAAACGATCCGGCGAATGAAGCGGTGGCGGAAGGATTGATGGATTCGCTGACCAGCAAACTTTCCAATCTGGATGCGCAGCAGCAATCGCTGTGGGTAGTACCGTCGAGCGTGGTGCGCAGCCGCAAAATCAGCGATCCCTCCGCGGCGGGAAAAGATTTGGGAGCGAACCTGGTGGTGAAAGGGAGTATTCGGCGCGACGCGAAGAATGTGCAGCTGACGGTGAACCTGATTGACGCAAAGGATCTGCGGCAAGTGGGATCGGCGGTATTGGACGATGCGACGGGCGATCTTGCAGGATTGCAGGACGAAGCAGTGGCGCGGCTGGCGCGATTGATGAATATCAATGTAACAGCGGAGAGTTTGCGTGCAACGGGCGGTAGAGCGACTCCGGCGGCGTACGAGTTGTACTTGAAGGCGTTGGGGTTGATGCAACGGTATGACAAGGCGGGAAATCTGGACCAAGCGGTGACAGCGTTGAGCGAAGCGGTGAAAACGGACCCACAGTTCGCGCTGGGCTACTCGTCGCTGGGCGAAGCCTATCGGCTAAAGAACCAAGTGGATCCGAATCCGCGATGGATAGAGCAAAGTGCAGCAATGCTGGAGCGTTCGGTGCAGCTTGATGATCGGCTGCCGGCCGCATATGTATCGCTGGGCCGGTTACATTCATCGCTTGCGAAGCACGATCTGGCGCTGCAGGAATTTCAAAAAGCATTGGCTATCAATCCGCGAGATTCCGAAGCAATCAAAGGAATGGCCGGAGCTTACGAGCGAATGGGCCGAGTTCAAGACGCCGAGGAAAGCTACAAGCGAGCCATCGCGTTGAGGCCGGATTATTGGGACGGTTACAACCACCTGGGTACATTTTACTTCCAGCAAAAACGTTACGCAGAGGCAATCGGACAGTTCCAGAAAGTTGTCCAACTGACGCCCGACAACGCCGCAGCGCACAGCAATCTGGGAGCGCAATACCAGAACATCAGCGATTATGCAAAGGCGGAGGAGGAGTTCAAGAAATCCGTTGCGCTTGCACCCAGTTACGCGGCGTACGCGAATCTGGGCTCGCTCTACGAAACACAGAAACGTTATGCCGAAGCAGCGCGAATGACCGAGAAAGCGCTCGAAATCAACGGGAATGACTTCCGGGTGTGGGCCAACCTGGCGCTGGCATACGAATGGTTGAACAAGAGAGAAGCGGCGATGACGGCAATCGACAAACAGATGGCGCTCCTCGAACCGCTTTCGAAGACCCAGCCAGGCGATGCAAGTCTGCAATCCGCTCTGGCGGTGTTGTACGCAGCGAAGAACGACAAGAGCAGGGCCCTGCAGAACCTAGAAAATGCGTTGACACTGGCTCCCGCAGACACGGATGTGCTGAGCGATGCCGCGGAAACGTACGAGAGACTTGGCGAGCGCGACAAAGCGCTGCAGTACTGCGAGAAGAGTCTGGCTAAGGGTTATACGGTCGAGCAGTTTAGCAACAAGCGGTCGATGCAAGCATTACTGGCCGATCCAAAGTTTCGGGTCCCGAGGAAGTAAGTAAATCTAAGATTTAAGGAGAAAGACATGGCTACACCAGCATCAGCATTAATCACACCGAGCGCCACGATTCGGATTCAGAACGGAGTCCCGAATCAAGACTCTGTTCCGATCGAGGTCGGGCAGTTGGTGGAGATTCACAACGAGGACAACACGCCCTACGAGATACCTCTTTCTTATTTGAACGACGGATCGAACGACAACTATCCGATGGCCGTTTATCTTCCGGCGGGCGGCAAATTCGGCCTGATCGGCGTAGCGGTTGGCACGTGTGAATACACGGTTGGTTCGGTTTCTGCCTCTGGGCGCGTCGCGGGCGGTCCGCCATATTCGATTATCATCAGTGGCGGAGAACCGGAAGCCGACGCCTGAAGCGACCTGTCCGGGCACGGGCGAAGCAGGTGCTGTACTCTTCGCCCGTGTGCCGTTTGTTGAAGATCATTTGGGAAGCAGCATTTCGTACGAAGACGCGGCTTGGACCTGATTGAGCGAAATGAAGCGAAACTAGCAGTCCTAGAACTGTGGATTGCTGAAGAAATTTTCCGCTCAGCGCAGTTTGTTGGAATTCGTTTTGCGAATTCAGTTAGAATCCGAGCATCGTTTGAGGATTTCCGTTTGCGCGAGGAGGTCAGCCCATTCTCGGCCGTAAGCGTTCCACTTCACCTGGTGCTAGATGCCACTGTTTGATTTCATTTCTCCCTTTGCGCGGAGACCGCGCGTGAGCACAATTCCTACCGCTGACTCAACTTTCGGATTTACGGGACCGGAAGGGAGGCGCAGCACGCGCATTGAGCGTCCGGTTCCACTGTTGATTACAGGACACGATGGGCTCGGGCAAGAATTTCTGGAACGTACATCGGCCGTAAGTTTGAATTTGCACGGCTGCAGATATCCATCGCGGCACGATACACGTGTGGGTTCGTGGATTACCTTGCAAATCGGCGAAGCGCCGCTGGGCGAAATTGTGACGACAGTGCGCGCGCAAGTGCGCTCGGTGCAGATTCCGCGCAATCCGCGGGATCTGTACCACGTTGGAGTACAACTGGAAAAACCCGCGAATGTCTGGCGAGTGCCCGCACCACCACCGGACTGGCTGACGGCGGCAGAGCGACTCAAGGGGGAGATGCTTCCTTCGAAGGAACAGACTGCGGCAGCGACGGGGCCAGGACGTGCGCCGACTGCGGAAGACATGCCGCAAATAGCAACTCAAGCCACAGGGCAAACAACACCGCCAACCGTAGATTCGGTGCTGATACCAACGAACGGGAATGGCGAAACGGATCGAATGCATTTGTCGGCTGCGCTGGCCGGACTGGCGCCGGCGTTGACGATGCCGTCACCGGCGATGGCAACGAGCGCCAAGGCTGATGCGGGGCTTGCGAGTGCAAATCCTGCGATCGTCGATGCGCCGGGGTTTGTAAGCACCAACCCTGAGACCCCGGGAGTGGCTGCGGCGCTTGCGCGGCCGAATCGCGTCAGCATTACGCCAGAACGTCTGCTGGCGGCGCTACAACCGAAAATTGAGAAGGCGGCGGAAACAGCGATGTTGGCGGCGATTTCGAAGCACTTGGGGCCAGCGCTGCATGCGGCGGTGAATTCAATTGACGCTGCGCGGGAAGCTTCCGTCAATCAGATTTCGAATGCTTCGGCACAGCAACGCAACGCGCTAGTGCACACTTCGCGGGAAGAAGTGCTGGCGCGGCTGGAAGACCGGCTGGACGAAGTGCGCTCGAGATGGGACGCGCAATTGGATGGATACCGGATCCGCGCGGAAGAAATTGTGCAGCGAATCGACAGACAGGCAGGCGTGGCGCAGAAAAATTTGGGTGATGCGCGGGAAGCCAGCGAGAGAGCGCTGCGCGATACACAACAAAGAGTTTCATCGCTGATTGCGGATTCGCTGTCGGAAGCGCTGGAAGAATTCAACCGCGGAGTGGCGCAGGCGTCGCATCATCACCTGACAAATTTTTTGGAAGAAGCGCAATCGGTCACGCGCGAAGCCACGGCGTACATGGAGTCGAACGTAGCGGAAGCGCGCGCGACCGTGGAAACTTCGGCAAGCGAAGCGCTGGGCGAGTTTCGGCGCCAGGCGGAACTTCATGCGACGGTGACCGCGACGGATACAACGCAGCGGGTGACATCGGCGCTGGCGGCGCTGGATGCGGAACATCGCGCGGCTTGCGATGCGAGACGGAATGCGATTCAGTCAGAGGTGATGAAGTCCACGGAGCAGGTGACAGAGCAGTTCCGGCAGGGACTGCGCGCATTTTTCTATTCGTGTCTGGTGGCAGCGGTAGGAGCAGTCGAACAACACTCGCAGGTGACGCGCGAAGGGTTGTCGTTTGACCCGAAGGATTTTTTGCCGCCCGCAAAGCAGGGAAATAGCTAACAGAGAGCGGGGATTGGTAAAGGAAGATTCCACGCTTCCTTCAGCGCAGCTCGCACCTCGTAATTTTGCGGAGCGGCCCGCATCGAAAAGAGATTCCTCGCTGCGCTCGGAATGGCGACGGAAACATTGGTTGGTCAGATTTTCTGGTTTTACATAGTTAGTGCGAGGAAGTTTCGTTCTTGTAGACGACTCCGGCTTTCATTACGAACTTCACGTGTTGCAATTCTTTGATGTCTTTTAAGGGGTCGCCAGAGACGGCGACAATGTCGGCCCACTTGCCGGGCTCAATGGTGCCGAGTTTGTCGGCCCAGCCTAAAACTTCGGCAGCGTGGATTGTGCCGGTCCGGATGGTTTCCATGGGAGTCATGCCGTAGTCCGCGTAATATTGGAATTCGCGAGCTTCGTTGAGTTCGCGCCAGTCCGAACCACCCGCGTCGGTGCCGAGAGCGATTTTCACTCCGCGTTTTAGGGCTTTCTGGAAGGCGACTTTTTCCAGTTCCACCATTCTGGTCCAGTTGCCGCCGCGCCCGGGAGCAACGTAGGCGCCGACCATAACCGTCGGAACCCAGACAGTTCCCTTTTTCGCCATTTCGTCCATGAGAGCCTCGGTGAGGCCGTCGCCATGTTCGACCGTATCCACTCCAGCGCGCAACGCGGCGGCGATACCGTCGCTGCCGATGCAGTGGGCGGCAACTTTTTTCCCGAGGCGATGAGTTTCATCCACGATGGCTTTGGCTTCATCGTCGGTAAAATTCACCATGCTGTGCAGGACGCCGTCCGGTTCGAAGTGATATGCGCGATCGGAGTAATACTTGATCCAGTCCGCCCCGTACATGATTTGTTCGCGAACGGCTTTGCGAGCGCCTTCGACTCCGTCGACATATTGCACGCCAGTTGGCAATTTCAATTCCCAGGAGTAGCCAAGGAGCGGATACATTCCAGTGGGAGCCATCGCGCGAGTGGCAACTTGCATACGCGGGCCGGGGACTTCTCCATTGGCAATCGCTTTTTTTACGTCCACATCGGCGTACATAGCGCCTTCGGTTTCCAGATCGCGGATGGAGGTGAAGCCGTGCTCCAGCGCGATGCGAGCATTGCGGGCCGCGAGAATGGCGCGGTATGGAATGGATTCTTTGAGGAGCTGCTTATCGTAATCCTCCGCGGTAATGTCGCCGTTGAGCAGCACGTGGGTGTGAAGATCGATGAAGCCAGGCAGAAGAGTGTCGTTTGAGAGGTCGAGTAATTCAGCGTCCGCAGGAGGCACGCCGCCAGGAGTGATCGAGACAATTTTGTCGCCTTCGATCAGGATAAGCACATTGTCCAGAGGCTTGTCGCGTTTGCCATCGATCACGTGACCGGCGCGAATGGCTACGCGCTTTGGCGCTGGGGCTTTGTTTTCCTGCGCTGACAGGCCGGCGGAAAGGAAGACCAGCAGCAAGAGCGCAAGATTTACGGATTTGGACTTCATATGAATGCCCTCCTGAGCGTGCGAAGCATACCAATTCTTGGTAGCGTGGTCGAACTGAGAAAGAATGAAGACGACTGATATTCTCCGGCGGCGCCGGGCGCTTGCCGGTAGCGCGCGGTTGTTCGCCGATTTGGGCCAGATTGGGTTCATTTCGGCTGATATAAACGAAGCAGGTTTCGCGTATAGTTAAAGGGATAAGCACGAGCGACGGGTTTCCCCCCGGCCTCTACACGAAACCGAAAATTAATAATCTGCTCGATGCCGCAATAATCGAATGGGAGTATTTCTTTACCTATGCCGGTCGCAGACTTAGCTTCGCTGAAGATTCATGATGCCTCGCGGTCCCGTGGAGGGGCTGGAAAGTTCTGGGGAATTTTTGCCGCCGCGCTGGGTGCACTTTTGCTGGTGGCGGGTGGAGTGTTCGCACTTAAAAATCGCGCGCCGGTGGTGGAAGTTGCCGTGGCTCGGCCGGCCGGGGACCCGGCGCAGCAGACATTGCTGAACGCGAGCGGCTACGTGACGCCGCGCCGGAAAGCGACGATTGCCGCGAAAATTACGGGGCGAGTGACCGGCGTTTTCTTTGACGAGGGCAATCGCGTGAAAGAAGGGCAACTGCTTGCGACTTTGGATGATTCGGACGTAAAGCGGGCGCTGGAATCAGCGGTCGCAGACCGCAATTCAGCCAAAGCGGCGATTCAGGATCTTCAGGTGCAGCTGCGCTACGCGGAAATTCAACTACATCGGGCGACAGAGCTAAAAGCGGCCAGCGTGGAGAGTCAAGACCAACTGGACAACGCACAAACCGCGGCGGACAGCTTGCGGGCAAAAATCGCGCTGGCCAAGCAGCAAGTGGAGGCTTCGGAAGCGCGGATCAGCGAAGCGCAGCAAGCCGTGGATAACTGTACGATTCGCGCGCCGTTTGCCGGGATTATTGTTTCGAAAGACGCGCAGGTTGGCGAAATGGTGTCGCCGATTTCGGCGGGCGGAGGATTTACGCGCACCGGCATCGCCACCATCGTGGATATGAATTCGAACGAAGTGGAAGTCGACGTGAACGAAGCGTACATTGCGCGGGTCGAACCTGGCCAGCGCGTAAGCTCAACTCTGGATGCATATCCCGACTGGCAGATTCCATCGCACGTGCGCACCGTGATTCCCACGGCAGACCGGCAAAAAGCAACGGTAAAAGTGCGGATTTCGTTCGATAAATTGGATCCGCGCATACTGCCGGACATGGGCGTAAAAGTGGGATTCCTGGCCGAGGATGACGCAAAGAAAAAAGGCGCTGAAAAAGGACCGCGAGCCACGGCAGTGATTCCAAAATCCGCGGTGCGAAACGAGAGCGGTAAGTCCTACGTATTTTTAGTGAAGGACACGAAAATCGAACGACGCGGAGTAACCGTAGGAAACGAGCGCGGGTCGGACGTGGAAATTATTGCGGGTGTAAATTCAGGGGACTCGCTGGTCGCGAGGGGCCCGGAGAATTTGCAGGACGGCGAAACGATAAGAATCAACAAGTGAGATCCAAATATCAGTTGAAACTCGGAGGAGCCAGGCATGATTCGCGTAGACAATAGCGGCAGTTCTTCAGCCCTGATCCAAGTACGTGGAGTGAACAAAACATATCGCCGGGGCGGAGAGAACATTCAGGTGCTGCAGGGCCTGAACCTTGACGTGGATAAAGGCGACTTTGTGGCATTCATGGGGCCAAGCGGGTCGGGCAAAACCACCTTACTGAATTTGCTGGGCGGACTCGATGTGCCAACTGCCGGCCATATCTCAGTGGATGGCGACGAGATTACGCATATGTCCGCCAGCAAGCTAACGCAGTGGCGCGCGCGGCACGTAGGATTCATTTTTCAGATGTACAACCTGATTCCAGTGCTCACGGCATTCCAGAACGTGGAGCTGCCGTTGCTGCTAACGAAGCTTTCGAAAACGCAGCGCAGGCAGCACGTGGAAACAGCGCTCTCGATCGTGGGACTCGCTGACCGAATGAATCATTATCCGCGGCAACTCTCGGGAGGGCAGGAGCAGCGTGTGACGATCGCGCGGGCCATCGTTTCCGATCCAACATTTCTTCTGTGCGATGAACCGACAGGAGACCTGGACCGCAAGAGCGCGACCGATATCATGGCGCTGATTGAAGAGCTGGTCGCAAAGCACGGCAAAACAGTGTTGATGGTGACGCACGATCCGGTGGTCGCTGAACGAGCTCATACAACATTGCACCTTGAAAAGGGAGTGCTGGTCGAAGGCGAGAAGATTCCGCAGAATGCGATGGCTGGAGGCGTGGCATGAAATTCAGCCGACTGATCTGGGCGAATTTGAAACGGAAGAAGGTACGGCTGCTTTTGACGATTGGTTCGTTCGCCGTGGCGCTGTTCTTGTTCGCCTTTCTCTCCATTGTTCGCGGAGCGTTTTTGGGCAACGCAGAATTGGCCAGCGCCAACCGGCTGGTCACGATCAACCGCACCTCCATCATCAATCTGATTCCGTTGTCTTATAAGGCCAAAATACAGCGCATACCGGGCGTGACATACGTCACCCATAACAACTGGTTCGGTGGAATCTACCAGAACGAGAATAATTTTTTCCCGCAGTTTGTAATCGATCCAGAAAGCCAGCGGCAGGTTTTCCCGGAACTGGTCGTCCCTGATGACCAGTGGGCGAATTTCCTTAAGGACCGCCAGGGCGCCATCGCGGGGGCTAAGACCGCGAAGCGTTTTGGCTGGAAAATCGGCGACCGCATTCCCATCAAGACCACCCTATATGGTGGAGGGGCATGGGAGTTCAATCTCGTCGGCATCTATCACGGTACTCGCGCGCAAGATGACGAGACACAATTCTGGTTTCAGTGGGACTATTTCGAGGAAAAAGTCCCCGATCGCGTGAAAGGCCAGATCGGATGGTATGTCATCCGCATCGATAAGCCGGAAGATGCTCCGCGCATCGCTAAAGCCATCGATACCGAGTTTGCAAACTCCCCTAGCGAAACGAAGACCGAAGCGGAGTCGGCGTTTGCAGCAAATTGGGTGAAACAATTCGGCAACATTCAATTCCTGATTGTTACCATCGGCGCGGTTGTTTTTTTTACGTTGCTGCTGGTCACGGGGAACACCATGGCCATTTCGGTTCGTGAGCGGACGTCCGAACTGGCGGTCCTGAAGGCCATCGGATATTCCGACCGCTCGATATTGTTCTTCGTTCTCAGCGAGTCTCTGGTCATAGCGCTATTCGGCGGATTGTTGGGGCTGCTGCTGGCCGTGGTAGCTACACCTCTGCTGGCTGCGGCGCTGGCCAGCATGCTGCCAAACCTGGTTTTGCCGGGATCGATCCTGGCAATCGGCCTAGTGGTCGCCCTAATAGTTGGCGTCGTTGCGGGACTGCTGCCCGGGATCGGCGCCATGCGTATGCGCGTGGTCAACGCGCTTCGGAGCGTGTGACATGGCTATACCGCTGATTTACAACGTACGCAGCGTTCGGGCGCGATGGACGTCCACGATTGTGGCTGTACTCGGTATCGCGGGCACGGTCGGTGTTTTCGTAGCTATGCTCTCCCTGGCGCACGGCTTCCGCGCGACGCTAGTTAGCTCCGGTTCGGCCGACAATGCGCTGATTCTGCGTGCCGGTTCGCCCTCCGAAATGATGGGGGCGGTCACGCTCGATTCGGTCAAAATCATCAAGGATGCCCCAGGCGTGGCTCGCGACTCGCATGGCGCACCGCTTGTCACCCAGGAAGTTGTGGGCGTAATGCCGTTTCCACTGGTCTCCAATGGCGCCGACGCCAACACGCAGGTCCGGGGAGTTTCTCCTAACGTTTTGGAAGTCCGCCGAACAGTCAAGATCATGGAAGGCCGCATGGTCCAGCCTGGTCTCGCTGAACTGGTCGTTGGCAAAAACGCAGCGCGGACTTACCACGGAGTGGTTGTCGGTGCGAACAACAGCAAGACGCTTGTACCGCTGACGGTCGGCAACACCGTGGATTTCGGCGGAGGACACTGGAAGATCGTAGGAATTTTCGATGCTGGGGGGTCGGCATTCGATTCTGAAATCTGGTGTGACGCTCCCGTCCTGAACGAGGTTCTCAAACGTCCCGACAACCTGTTCCAGTCGGTGACTGCTCGTTTGACTTCCGCCGATGCTTTCAACCAGTTCAAGGACGCACTTACGACGGATCCTCGCATGAACGTTGATGTGAGCCGCGAAATCGATTATTACTCGAAGCAGTCGCGCGTAATGACCACACTGATTACGGTTCTAGGCGGATTCGTCGCGGCGATCATGGCCATTGGCGCCGTGTTTGGCGCCTTGAATACGATGTATTCAGCGGTTTCCGAACGCGGGCGCGAAATTGCCACGATGCGCGCGGTGGGATTTGGAGGTTCGGCAGTCGTGTTTTCGTTCCTGCTGGAGGCGTTGCTGATCGCATCCATCGGTGGGCTGCTCGGCTGCATAGCCATTTTGCCGCTCAATGGTCTTACGACCAGCACCATGAATTTCCAGACATTTTCAAATTTGGCCTTCGCTTTTAAGATCACGCCGCAGCTTTTGGTTCAAGGGATTGTGTTCGCACTGGTGATGGGAGTGGTTGGTGGCTTGCTCCCCGCAATGCGAGCGGCGATGCAGCCGGTCGCGACCGCGCTTCGCTCCCTGTAAGATTCCTGAAACTTTGCTTGGCATCATGTTGAGGAAAAAAAGAAAAAGAGCCAATCGCTTGCTCAGGGCGACTGGCTCTTTTGTTTGATTCTTAATCACCGGTGGCTGCTGAATTCCACCGGCGGTTTCTCTCTACAAACTCAAGTGTTAGCGGGCGGGCGCTGAGCCATCGCGCCGGACTGCGCGTTTGGCAAGCTCTTCCGCTCCCGCAAACGCGGCACTGGCGCCGTTGCGGGCAGAATCTTCAAAGGCGTTCACACGATTTTTCACTGCGACCACAGCGGGATGCTGGCTGTTCGCCAGACTCTCAACTGCCACTGCCCAGCCCTGATGCAGTATGTAAAGCCCACCCAACAGCAAAGCGATCACTCCGAATCCCAACACGAACAGGGCAAATGCCGCCAGGAGCTCCCGGACGAAATAGAGCTGCATAGCCAAAACGATCCCCAGGAACCACCACATCCATTTGCGGCTGCTGTCCTTGGTCTTCATTCTGTCCTCTATTCTTGGGCCCGATGCTCGCTGCGTGGGCTGTTGATTCTGTGCGCCCTTTGTCCCGATTTGTTGGATGCGGGGAACTGTACGAATGGTCGGTGTTCCCTGCACCTGTACCATTAGACAGCATGCGAGGAGCCGTGACTATGGTACAGAGGACACATTTTGGGCGCTAAACGAGTCTCCTAGTACGGATTTGATTGATTTTGGTTCATCTTAATTGCTTGATAATAGAGAAGATAAGCAGAAACCTAGCAAGGACTGTCAGTTTGCTTCAGTTTCGCTGCCCGTCCTGTGGAAAAGCTACCCTTCCGCACAGGTGAAATGCGCCAAATCGGGAATACAAGCGGACGGAAATACGACATTTTTGCTCACCAGGATGTAGCAGATGCCGTCTCAAATTGCGACCGGTTCCACGTCGTTAAGGGTTGTGCATGCCGCGACCCTATGCTCTAATCTCGCGAAGTTTCCACCACCATGGACGGGTTGATCATTTCCATTGCTATTCTGGCCGTTTTGGCGGGGCCAATTCTCGCCATAATTGCGTTGGTTTCCGCTCGGCGCATCGAGGGCGAACTTGGGAATTATTCCTTGCGCCAGTTGGTGGCCCGAATAACATCGCTGGAGCAGCGGCTTGCTGCCTCTGAGAGGGCGGCTTCAGAGGCGACAAAAGCTCCGTCGACGCCGACCGCTGTGGCACCTGAAGTCAAAGTTCCCTCTCCCGCACCACCGCCGCTGCCTGGTCCACCCGCCACGATACGAATCGATGCCAGCCAACTCGCGGGTTCCACTTCCTCTGCGCCGGGCGAGCCGGGAAGGGTGCTTAGTCCCCTTCGGCATTGGGAAAAAGCACCGTCTGTAGACCTTGAAAGCCGCATCGCGGGAAATTGGTTTAATCGAATTGGGATTGTTGCGATTTTGTTCGCGGTTTCATACGGTCTGAAATGGGCATTTGACAATAACTGGATCGGGCCTTCGGGGCGCGTGGCGATCGGCGTGTTGCTGGGAGCGGTGATGCTGCCGTGGAGCCAGTGGCTTCTTGGCAAAGGTTATACGTATTTCTCGGAAGGAATCGCAGCTCTAGGCGAGGCTACGCTTTTTCTGTCAGTCTGGGCGGGTTGCCAATACTACACGCTCTACAGCCGCGACGTGGGCTTCGCGGCGATGATCGTGATCACCGCGGTAATGGCGGCGGTGGCCATTGGGCGCAACTCGCATCGGATCGCTGTGCTATCGCTGCTGGGCGGATTGCTGACGCCGATTTTGGCGAGCAGCGGCAAAGATCAGCAAATCGTTCTGTTTACGTATTTGATTTTGTTGGGAGCAGGCGCGCTGGCAGTTGAGTCGAAAAAAGATTGGAAATCACTGGCGCCGATTGCGTTTGTAGGAACACAGATTTATTTTCGGGGATGGTACAGCGAGTTCTTTCATCGTATTTCGCCCTTAGAACGCACAGTGGTGTTTGCGACGCTGTTCTTCCTGCAATATGCAGCCTTGCCGGTTTTCAAGGCTCTGCGGGCGCAACGTCTGGGAGAACTTGGCGTCTTCATCGTTCTCTTCAATGCATTTACATACTCTGTAGCGCTCTTTGTCTTGCTTTGGCCTGAAGATAAGTGGCCGTTGACGCTTTTGTTTGTGGCTCTCGCGGCCGGGCACGCAGCGATTGCGCGGCTGCTTCCTGTGCCTGACCAAGGTCAATCTGAAATTGCGCCTTTGGTTTACGCGGGCCTGGCGCTGACGTTCCTGACGCTGGCCATTCCAGTTCGCTTGGAAGGAAAATGGATCACGTTAAGTTTTTCCGTCGAGGGAGCGATCCTGGTTTGGACGGGCTTCCGGACGGCAAGCAATTACTTGCGGCAGGCCGGTTATCTGTTGCTGGCGATTTCGGCTCTTCGGCTTTTGTTTTTGCCGCCGGCGGGCGGAGCGTTCCTGTTCAATGCGCGCTTCGCGGGGTACCTGGTGATGATTGCCAGCTTCGCGGTTGCACTTTGGTCCGCGCGAACTCATTCGAACGAGACAACCGGAACGGAGCGCGCCGAGACTGGCATTCTTGCAGTGGCCATCAATGTCTACGCGTTGATTGCTCTATCCCTAGAGTTTTGGGACTACTTTGGAAAAGCAAGTTTCGGAATGGACGCCGCGCTGGCACAGCACCTTTCGCTGTCCATCTTGTGGACCGGCTATGCTTCCGCACTTTTGTTCTTCGGCCTACGAGAAAAATCGGCGCTCGTGCGCTGGCAGGGCCTGGCGCTGTTTGGTTTGGTCGTGGGCAAAGTATTCTTGTATGACCTGTCGTTCTTGGATAAGGGTTACAGAATCTTGTCTTTTTTTGTGCTTGGGGCGGTGCTGTTGGGCGTTTCTTTCTCCTATACCCGCAAGACTGCGCGCGAACGGGGTGCTTCGTGAGGAAGCGCCTAAGTTCCGCACTGGTTGCGGCGGCAGTTCTGAGCTTTCTGGCTACTTCCGCGGAACTGCCAGACAGATGGCGCGCTTGGCGCTACTCGCGGGTCATGCAAGGGCGGGACGCAAACGCGGATGGCCCGGCACAACTATTCCTGCCCTGGGAAATCTACGGTCATTGCCGGCTAGGTTGCGAAGACGCGCGCATTGTGAGCTCGCGCGGTGAAGAAGTTCCCTACGTAGTCGAAGCCCGGTACACGCCAAGGAATGTCGAAAGCCGTGCAGCACACCTCATCGAGAACAGTTTTGTCGCCGATCAGTACAGCCAGGTGATCGGCGATCTTGGCGAAAGGCACGCAAATTACGATCGCGTGAAAGTGGAAACGGATCGGCCTGATTTTATCGTATGGGCGGAAGTTGCGCTCAGTGATGACGCTCGAACCTGGCGGATCGTGGAACCACGCGCGCCAATTGCGCGGTTTCGCTCCCGAGCGGTGGACGGAACCCAGACAATTCCTTTTCAAGGATTGAGTTCGCGGTATGTTCGACTGCGCATCAGCGATCCATCCGGACAATTCCCAGTCAGCGGGCTGTCTGTGCTGAGCGAAGAGTCATACGAGGTTCCGAAGACAGACATCCCTGCAACGTTCTACGAAGAGAAAGCCACTGATCCCACGGAAAGCGTCTGGAGAACCACTCTCGCTTCGACGAATCAGCCGGTTTCGGAGCTGGAAATCCGTACCGACAGCCCGGAGTTTTACCGTGCGGTGCGCATTAGCGGAAGTAGCGATGGACAGGAATGGTCCTATTGTGGTTCCGGAGTTGTTTATCGCTACACGCAGGCCGGCAAGACGAGAGAATCGACTCGCGTCCAATTTCCGGAGGCCACCGGAAATAAATTCCTGCGAGTAGAAATAATCAACGGAAACGATCAACCGCTCGCTAATTTGAGCTTCACGATGGCGGCGGCTCAGCGCACCCTGGCGTTCAAACAAGTTGCAGGCCAACAATACCGGTTGATCTATGGAAACGAGCAGGCTGTCCGGCCTCAATACGACCTGGGTCATTATTTTGACTCGGGACCCGCGAAACCGGTTTATCGAGTGGTCTCTTTGGGTCCTGAAGAAGAAACCGTGAATTACCGGGACCCGCGGCCGTTTACGGAACGCCACCCGGAAGTGTTGTGGAGCGCGCTGGGAATTGCAATTTTATTGGTCGGATTGACTGCGCTCAAGACATTGCGAACTGCAGCCAAGCCCGCAGCCGGAAATTAGAAACAAGATTGGCTGGATCCCAAGCGAGGAATGAACAATTCAATTTCCTTTGAAAGCGTAGCCTACATCAAAGGGCAATTTGCCATCCACGCGGAGAACCTTCACCGAACTATTGATCGAATAGACGTCGACGATTCCAACGGCGCCAGGTGTGCTATCCACTGTGCGCAGCAAATCTTCATCGGAATCAACAAGCTTCACGGTTTGCCGAGTCTCGTTGAGCTTTGCAATGGCGACCTTGGCATCGGATGCGCTGCCACCAAATAATTTCTGCAAAGCAATGTGCATCTCCGGCGAGTCCGGATTTTTCAGCACGATAACAAAGTTTTTTCCGTCAGGCCATGCTTTCGCGGCGCCTTTGCAATACTTGATCAAGTCCGCGAGGGGAACATCGGCAAGTTTGCTGCCCGCCGAAACAACCACCGCCATATTCTTGATGGCCGGAACAGCGGGATCGCAGGCAAGCGCGAACAAGACGATCGCGACGAAGCAGCGCAGCGACTTGCCCCAATAGTGATTGGACATACTGACGTCACCTTTCGAACAGGCTCCTTGAAGTATTGGCCGTAGAGACGAAGGCGGCAAGTATCCAATACGAACAAAAGGAATATGTTGCCAAAAACGCACTCCGGGTAACTTCCCGGCACACCTGTACACCCGGCCAGTTACCCGCGCCAGTTTGCAAGGTTAGCTTTGTTCTTGCAGCAAGAAATTTCAGTCCAGATTGCGCGCCGGCGTGACACGCCGCGGAGTGAATGATGACGGACCGCTTCTTCCTGAAATCTGTGGTTCTGCTGATTCCGGCTTTGCTGTCGGTCTCGGCCTGGGCGTTTCCGCAACAATCGGCAGGCATCACGGAAACGGAGGCGAAGAGTCCCGCGGTGACAGTTCACTCCGTTTCCGGACATGTCTTCGCATTCCCGGTGGCGACCAAATCGATGGAAGCGCAAAAACTGGTCGAAGTCGCATTGGATCAATATGAAAATGTGCTGCTAGACGACTCCATCACGAGCGCGCGCAGAGCTACGGAAAAAGACCCGCACTTCGCCCTGGCTTATGCCGTATGGTCCTTCGCGGCGCGCCGCAATCAGCCAAATCCAGCGGCCGCACGCAAAGCCGAGGCGCTTGCCGTAACCGCTCCCTTCGAAGAACGATTGCTCGTCAATTTTCTTACCGCCGTGCAGAAAGATCAGATGCTCCCGGCCATCACCGCGATGAACGATCTACTCTCTCGCTTTCCGCAGGATCGCCACGCACTTTACCTGACTGCCGAGTGGCTCTATTTTCAGCAGGACTATGAACGGTCCGTAGGCATGATGGAACAAATCATCAAGATCGATCCGAACTTTGCGCCGGCTTTCAACATGCTCGGATACGCAAAAGTGGAAACGGGAAATCCTGATGCCGAGAAAGCTCTGGCCTACCTGAAGCGCTATGCTGAGTTGGAACCCCAACAGCCGAATCCCGAGGATTCTATCGGCGAGGTTTCCCGCTATGTGGGTGACGATCAGAGTTCACTGGCACATTATGCCGCCGCGCTGAAGATTACACCGACATTCATCACATCGCAGATCGGGCTGGGCGACACCTATTCGTTGATGGGCGATTTTGCGAAGGCCAGAGAGGAATACCGCAAGGCCTCGGCGATGGCTACCAATGACAGAGACCGCCTGCACATTGAGTATCAGCAAGCGCTTTTGCCTTTCTGGGAGGGCAAGAGCGAAGAAGGGTTGCGAAGGCTTTCGGAGCTCGAAGGAAAAGCCAGCGCGGCCCACGAACCTTATGCCGAGTTTGAGATTCAAGAAGGGCATGCCCTTCTCTTACCAACACGGAAAGAACAACTTCAGAAACTTCGCGCGATCGAAGCAGCGTATGGCGTTCCGGTGGATGGGATGAGCGAGTCGGACCGCAATCCCTCATTAGCGGCGATCTGGCGCGATGAAGTTCGCATTCTCGCAGAACAAGACCAGGAAGACGCGGCGAACCTTGCAGTGAAGAAACTGGAGAAACTCGCGGCAAAATCCCACGACTTGATCGTTCAGAACTGCTACGAATCAGCGCGTGGATATGTATTGTTCGCGCAGAAAGATTATGCAAACGCCGGAGACCAGTTGTCGTCCGACCCTCATTCGCCGTTAGCCACCAGATGGCTGGTGACGGCGCGCAAACTGTCTGGCGACACAAAGAGAGCTGGCGCCGCGGAACTGCATTTGCGGTTTCAGCGCGCGCCAACAGCGGAGTGGTATTTAGCGGCCAGCATAAAAAGTAGCTTTGTGCACTGACTTGGAGTTTACCCGACGCGAATCGCGCCAGTCTGTCTTCCCCCCGGCAGGCTGGCGCGGTTTGCTTTGTGAAATCCGGCCGTTTACCGGTCCGCGAAAGCCAGCCGATTTCAAGCTTTCTTCAGCAATCGGGTAATCCAAACCAAGATCACCGCGCCGATGAACGCAACGATGATGCCTCCGATGATTCCTCCGCCAGCGGAAATTCCGAGCATGCCAAAGAGCCATCCTCCCAAGATCCCGCCGAGAATGCCGAGGATGATGTCAACGACAATTCCGTAGCCGCCGCCCTTCATCACTTTGCCAGCTAGCCACCCAGCAATCAGCCCAACCACGATCCAATAAATCAGTCCGTGCATTTCAGCCTCCTCAAAGGATGGATGGACAACGCGCAGCCCCACTCGGTTTTAGAAGATTCCCTTGCCAAACGTCAACCGCAATCCGGTGGAGAGCAGGAGATCGTTTCCCTTCAAACCGATGGGAGGATCGGTAATATAGCGGTCGCTAAAAGTGACCTGCCATCCCAGCCAGGATTTTAGTTTGGTTGTGGCGCTGGTATCAAAGGTCACCCGATAGTCTCCCGTAGAACTCAGGTTGGGGAAGAACGAGAGTTGCTCGCTTAACGTTGTTCGTGGACCTAGCTTCATGGCAAGCGACTCGCCAGCGACGACTTCCGCGCTGTGACGGGACTGTGATGCCTCGAGCAGAACTGCCGGAGGCGGAGCAGGGTTGGCAAGGGTGTAGGAAGCGAAATACTCTTGATTGAAGCTGGCGCCGCCAAACACGTCAAACTGGACATTTTTGGAGTGGACCAAATGATAGCCAAGGCCGCCGCCTAGCACATTGCGTAGATCCAAATGCTGCAGAGCATCTTCATCAAAATCCGTGAAACCGAACACAAAAACACCTTCATTCAGATTGAACTCGTCGCGTAGTCCACCGTGAATCGCATTGGCGGTTGTCAGCGCAGGAGAGGTCGCACTGTCCTTTGAATAAACCTGCGTGTAGTAGAGCGTCAGCTTGTTCTTGGGCACCACGCGTGAAGCTTTGCCTGCGATGGTGAGAGCTGCGTTGGAGGAATTGCCTTCGGTGACGCTGAGTCCGAGGTCAAACAGGCCGCTCCAATAATCGCGGAGACCGGGATGTTTCAGTCGCTCTTGCTCCGCTTGCTGGGCGTTGTTTCGTATCGTCTTCACCGCATCGTGAGGAGCGGAGACGGTGCCAGCATCTTTCGTAGCGACCTCAAGGGCACCATCCGTTGTGGTCACCGTCCCAGTCAAGGTACGGCCATCGGAAAGGACAATGTGGAGAGGCTGGGAAGAGACAATAGCGGTGACATCATCCCATTTGATGGTGACATCGCCAGCGAGGTCGGTCTTGATCAGCAGAGTCTTGGCTTCATCGTCGGTTTTGACGATGGTGCCGGAAAGCCGATCGCCATTCTTTAGCGTAACTTGATCGGCGAGTACCGACAGGGAAAGCAGCGACAACGAGAGTAACGTCAGGAGTAACGTTCGACGCATTTCCAATCTCCTCGCATAAAAACTTGGGATTCAGTTCAGGGCGCGGGCAGGACCGGGAAAGCTTCGCTAACCGTATAGAAGTCTACTCGAAGAGCGCAACGGTTCCTACGGATTCCATGGGCCCCCATGCAAGATTTTCTGGCCGAAATGCATATACTAAGTGGGCGAAAATGAGAGGAACAACTATGTCCCGCAGGGTGAATCCGCGGTTCTGTCTAGTGGTCGCTCTACTTTTCGCTGGAATGCACGCGGGGTGCGCAACGGCGCCCGCCCCAAAGGACGTATCTGCGATTGCGGCGCGAAAACCGACCATTGTTTTCATGTCAGATTTCGGCACCGCCAACGACGCGGCGGCCATCTGCAAAGCGGTCATGATCGGAATCGCCCCCGAAGCGCGCATCATGGATATCACCCATCAGGTGACGCCATTTCAGATTGAGGAAGCTTCGCGATTCTTGTACGGAGTCACGCCTTACTATCCGGCCGGCACCGTTTTTCTGGTGGTAGTCGATCCCGGAGTGGGAACGTCGCGCAAGGCGGTGATCGTGAAATCCAAAAAGGGACAACTGTTTGTAGTGCCGGACAATGGGCTCGTGAGCGCCGTGATCGAGCGTGACGGTCTGGAAGGCGCCAGAGAAATTAGCAACCAAAACTGGATGATCCAAGCAGCCGTCTCCTCAACTTTCCACGGCAGAGACATTTTTTCCCCGGCGGCGGCGCATCTTGCGGAAGGCTGGGACTACACGATCGCCGGTCCAACCGTCGCGCAGCTTGTCCGTCTTACTCCAAGAACAGCAAGGGTGGACAACAAGGGCGCGACCGGCGACATAATCGGAGTCGACGATCCATTTGGATCTTTGATCAGCGACATCTCGAAGGAAGATTTTGAAACGCTGGGATATTCGCTGGGCGACAAGGTGGCGGTACTGCTGAATAAAAAGACAGTCATGCTTCCCTATGTGAAAACTTTTATGGACGTGCCCGTTGGCGAGCCTTTGCTGTACATCGATTCGAGGGGCCGTGTCGGGCTCGCGGTAAATCAGGGCAATTATTCCAAGAAGTTTTCTATCGAACCGCCGGCAACTCTTTTTATCCCGAAAAAGAATGCGATCGCCAGGACGATTCGGAAGAAAACGAAGTAATCGGCACGATTTGCGTTTTCGGAAGCGCGGACAAAGAATGAAGATTAAGAACCTCTTTCGACACGAGGCCAACCATGCCAGAAGCCGTAATCGTTTCCTCAATTCGAACCCCGGTGGGCCGCGCTTATAAGGGCACATTATGCGCGAGCCGGCCAGACGATCTTGCAGCGCTGGTCATCAGCGAAGCCATCGCGCGCGTTCCCGGTCTGGCAGCCAGCGACGTGGACGACATAATTCTGGGTTGCGCAATGCCGGAGGGCGAGCAGGGCATGAACGTCGCGCGAATCGCTGCTTTGCGCGCCGGTTTGCCGGTTGAAATCTCGGCGATGACGGTCAATCGGTTTTGCTCTTCGGGATTGCAAGCCATTGCGCTGGCAGCAGACCGCATACGCGGAGGTGGAGCCGAAGTGATTGTCGCGGGTGGCACCGAATCCATGTCCCTGGTGCCGATGGGCGGAAATAAAATATCGCCCAATCCGTGGCTGGTGGACCACTACCCCGACGCCTACATCAATATGGGCCTGGGGACTGAAAATATAGCGCGCAAGTTTGGAATTTCGCGTCAGGCGGCGGACGAGTTCGCGATGGCTTCCCATCAAAAAGCGATTGCCGCCATCGCCGCGGGAAAATTCAAGGATGAGATTTTGCCGGTTGAAGTTAAAACTACTTTCCTGCCCACGAATGGCAATGGCGCTCTAGCGAAAGCCAAACCGCAAAAGCCTTCGACTAAGGTTGCGACTTTCGATACCGATGAGTTGCCGCGTGCTGATACTTCCCTGGAGGCGCTCGGAAAACTGAAACCGGCCTTTCACATCAAGGGTTCAGTAACTGCCGGCAACAGTTCACCGATGAGCGACGGTGCGGCCGCCGTGGTGGTTATGAGCGATACACGCGCCAAGACTTTGGGTATTAGCCCGCTCGCTCGCTTCGTGGCATATGCAACGGCAGGATGCCTGCCGGAAGAATTCGGGATCGGCCCGGTAAACGCAATCCCAAAAGTCCTGAAACTTGCGGGCCTGAAGCTCGACGACATGGCGGTAATCGAATTGAACGAAGCGTTCGCCGCGCAGTCTTTAGCCGTGATTCAGCAGGCCGGTCTCGATTCCAGCAAGGTAAATCCCAACGGCGGCGCCATTGCGCTTGGACATCCGCTGGGTTGCACCGGTGCAAAGCTTACGGCCAGTATTTTGCGTGAACTGCAACGGCGCAATGCGCGCTACGGCATGATCAGCATGTGTATTGGCGGAGGAATGGGCGCTGCTGGAATCGTCGAACGTCTTTCTTCTTGAGCTGCGCGGACCGGACTTCGATTAACCGACTTTATAGTCTTCGTTGACTGACGTAAGACTGGTTCCTTTTGCGGACCGGCTTTCCTGCGATCAATTGCGGCTCTTCCATTTGGCGGAGTACAATCGCGTCATAAGAAGCCGCGATCGATCGTTTGTTGACAACCGCTTTGGGCCAGCCGGAGGACCTTGATGGCAACCACCGTAGTTACAAAAACTGCTGCAAAAGGCGGGGGGTTTTTGCTCGAGTTGCCTGCTCCCCAGGACGTGTTCACGCCCGCTGACTTGACCGATGACCAAAAGCTCATTGGGCAGACCGCGGAAGAGTTTGTCTTGAAAGAAGTTTTGCCGCTGGCGAAGGATCTGGAAAACAAAAAGCCTGGTCTGATGGCGCAATTGATCAAAAAAGGCGGGGAACTTGGATTGATGGGCGGAGGCGTTCCCGAAGAATACGGCGGCGCGGGCCTGGACAAAATTGCGACGACGGTGCTCACGGAAAAACTTTCCATCTACGGTGGATTCGCAGTAACGCATGGGGCGCACGCGGGAATCGGAACTCTGCCAATCGTCTATTTCGGCACCGAACAACAAAAGCAAAAATATCTTCCGAAACTTGCCACCGCTGAACTGATCGGCGCCTATTGCCTGAGCGAGCCGCAAGCCGGCTCTGACGCCCAGAATTCCCTCACCCGCGCGGAACTGAACGGTGAAGGCACGCACTATATTCTGAACGGGCAAAAGATGTGGATTACCAACGGGGGATTCGCGGATCTTTACATTGTGTTCGCAAAAATTGACGGCGAAAAATTTTCGGCATTCATCGTGGAGCGCGGCTATCCCGGCTGTAAACCGGGAAATGAAGAGCACAAAATGGGAATTCACGGCAGCTCAACAACGCCGGTGTTTCTGGAAAACTGCAAAGTACCGAAAGAAAATCTGCTCCACGAAATCGGGCGCGGTCACATCGTTGCTTTCAATATTTTAAATTCGGGCCGGTTCACCCTCGGAGCCAGCTGCGTGGGCGGCGCGAAACACGTGTTAATGACGGCGTCAAAATACGCCAAAGAGCGGCGAGCCTTCGGCAAACCGATCGGCGACTTTGGCCTGATGAAAGAAAAACTCGCGGAGATGGCCATTCAAATCTTTGCGGTGGAATCCATGGTCTACCGCAGCGCAGGAAATATCGAGACCATGATGTCCGCGGGGACCGGTGAAAAGGTTGCGCACTCGATGAAAGTTCTGGAGGAGTATGCAATCGAAAGTTCCATCGCGAAAGTTTATGGCAGTGAGATGCTGGATTACGTCGTGGACGAAGCGGTCCAGATTTTTGGCGGTTATGGTTTCCACGAGGAATATCCAGTGTGCCGGGCGTATCGCGATTCGCGCATCAACCGGATTTTTGAAGGCACCAACGAAATCAATCGCATGCTGATTGTGCAAATGCTGATGAAGCGCGCGATGGGCGGGCAATTGCCGCTGATTCCCGCGGCCATGAAGCTTGCGGACGAGATTCTTGCCGGGCCGTCATTCGAAGAGGCGCCCGAAGGCGTTCTCGCTGACGAAAGCCGCGTGGTGGCGAACGCCAAGAAAATGTTCCTGCAGGCCGCCGGCGGGGCGGTACAAAAATTCCGGGAAAAACTTGCGGATGAACAGGAACTCGTCGCCGCTCTAGCCAATATGGTAATGGAGATATACGCGATGGAGTCATGCATGCTCCGCGCACAGAAGGCCGCATTCACAAAGGGCGAGGGCGCAAATAAAACGATGATAGACGCTACGCGCGTTTTTATCAGCGATGCGATGGAGCGCATAGAGCACGAAGCCAAGCGTGCAATCGCCGCGGTTCATGAAGGCGACATGCTGGCGACACAAATGGCGGTGCTCAAGCGGTTCGGTAAGCGCGCGCCCCTGGATAGCATCGCCCTGCGGCGGAGCGTCGCTGCTGCCCTTCAGTCACAAGACCGTTATCCCTTTGAAGGGCGCTAGAGCCTTCCTAAGATCAAATCATCTTGATTGCGCGAATCGGTGAAACGATAACGTACCTGTTTGGAACGCCCCAGAATTCGTGCAGTGTTCGCTACTTTAGGACTTCAATAGACTAGTGTGTTGGGAACACCTCCGCGGATGTTCGGAGGTCATCGCGGATGCCACGGAAACTGTCCATTCTGATCTTGGCGATCGTGGGGCTGCACATCGTCGAAGTATTTGCGCTCGGGAAGTCCGCCACTGGCGCTCTGTTTGGAAACTTGCTGCAAACCGTTGCGTGCTTCACGGCTGCGGCTATGTGTGTCGGCGCTTCCCGCCGGGGAGACGGTTTCGCGCGTTCCTTTTGGCTTCTAGTGGGAGCGGGCATCGGTGTTTGGGGTTTCGCTAATCTGGGTTGGACGTATTACGAAGTAATTCAGCATCGGGAACCTCCGGACCTTTCCTTTGTAAGATTCCTGTTTGACGCGCAAGAAGCTTTTTTTGCGATGGCGATTTTGCTCGATCAAGATCAGGACTCGCATCAACTTGACTTCGCATTCGTCCTGGATGCCACGCAGATCGTGCTGGTTTGCCTGTTTATCTATGTGGGCCTCTACTATGTGCCGTCGCTATCGCTGGATTCGCACGGCGCGCTCGTCCGCGAATACACCATAGCAACGGCTCAAGTTCTCGCGATATTCGCTCTTTCGCTGTTGCGGACTTGGCTGACCCCTTTGAAATCGACCAGGCAACTATACGGAGGGCTCACCGCGTACTTGGCGGTCTACGCGGCCGGCTCAGGAATTTCGAATTATGCGCAGGCGGTGAAAGAGATTCCGACAGGTTCTTCATTGTTGGATCTGGTATGGACCGTTCCACTTCTGTGCGGAGCGGCATGGGCGGCAACCTGGAAGCCCATCGCCGAAAAACAGGGGGCTGTCGCGCTGCGCAAGAAAAGTTTGGGCGAAACCATCCTGACCAATGCATTGTTCGGCGTGGCTCCGGTTTTGATATTCCTGCTTTCGACGAACTTAGGACGGGAATGGAGGATGCTGAGATATTCGCTCCTGACCGTCTCGGTCGTTTGTTATGTGGCGCGCATGGCTATCCGTGATTATCGCCAATCGCGGAACGCCGAAAAGATACGACAACAAGCCAGTGCTCTGGATTTAGCGGTAGATGGAATGGCGATTGTCGCAGCGGATGGCAAATATGCGTACGTCAATGACGGGTACGCACAGATGCTGGGCAGTGCCGGCCGCGAGGAAATGATCGGTAAGCCTTGGCAAAACGTATCTGTTCGGGGCGCGCGGGGCGGTTCGCCCGATGAAATCAAGGCCGCGATACGGAAGAATGGAAGCTGGTTGGGCATCGTGACCGTCCCGCGAGGACCCGGCGAAAGCCTTCCTGTGGAATTGGCGGTCACATCTTTGCCGGAAGGCGGGGTCGTGCTTCTGGCCCGTGACTTGCGGGAACGGAGAAAAGCCGAGCACGCGCGAACCGAAGCGGAAATGAAATACCAAATGATTGTCGAACAAGTCGCGGCAATCAGTTACATCGCGGAGCCCGGTGTGAACGGCCGCTGGTATTACGTCAGCCCGCAAATTGAATCGATCCTCGGC
Source organism: Candidatus Acidiferrum sp. (assembly GCA_036522855.1). GTDB lineage: Bacteria > Acidobacteriota > Terriglobia > Acidiferrales > UBA7541 > Acidiferrum. The sequence goes on from DATDFA010000003.1 coordinate 25,244, forward strand.
TACACGCCGGAAGAGTGGCTGGAAAATTCAGAAAACTGGCTGCGGTACGTGCATCCTGAGGATCATGCCGCCGTTAACGAGGCGGAGGCGGCTGGGCTGCAAGGAAAGTCGTTTCAGGCCGAATACCGCGTTAACCGCAAGGACGGAAGAACGGTGTGGGTCAACGATACCGCGACGATTACCAAGGGCAGTGAAAATCATCCGGTCATGGAAGGCTTCATGGTAGACATCAGCGAAAAGAAGCTGATGGAGATGCACTCTCAGCAAGCTCGCCGGATGGAAGCAGTTGGCAGGTTAGCCGGAGGAATCGCACACGACTTCAACAATCTGCTGACAATCATTAAAGGCTACACGGAACTGGCGCGCCAACGTACCGAGGGTCAATCGGCGCTGCGCAATGATATTGAGAGGATTGATGATGCCAGCGAGCGCGCGGCAGCGCTGGTGCGGCAACTGCTCGCTTTCAGCAGAAAACAGGTTTTGCAGCCGAAAAATCTTGATCTGAACGGAATTGTGAGTGGACTGGAGCTGTTGCTAAAAAGGCTGATGGGGGAAGACATTCGGATGCAGGTGAAAATGCACCCAGAGCTCGGCACGATCAAGGCTGATCCATCACAGATTGAACAGGTACTGATGAATCTGGTGGTGAATGCGCGAGACGCAATGCCACACGGCGGAAAACTGTTCATTGAAACCTGCAACGCAGAACTGGATCAGGGTTACGCAAACGAGCACGTAAGTGTGAAACCCGGCAAATACGTGATGCTCGCGGTTTCCGACACGGGATCAGGCATGAGCGCTGAAACCATAGCGCATATTTTTGAACCGTTTTACACGACAAAGGGTGGAACGCGGGGTACGGGCCTGGGGTTATCGACCAGTTATGGAATTGTGAAACAAAGTGGTGGCTACATCTGGGTGTATAGCGAGCCCGAGCAAGGTACCACCTTCAAGGTTTACTTGCCGCGCGTCGACGAAGCAGCCGAACCCGCCGCAGTGGCGCGATTGAAGAGCGCTGCGCAAAAAGGTTCCGAAACGATTCTGCTGGTAGAAGATGACGAGGCGGTTCGCGGTTTAGCAGAAACGGTCCTGAGTTCGTTTGGATACAACGTGATCGTCACTCAGGACCCTGAGGATGCGCTAAGCATCGCGGAAACCGGTGTGGTCATTCAACTGGTACTGACGGATGTGGTGATGCCGTCGATGAGCGGGCGTGAATTGGTTCGTAAGCTGACCACAAGACATCCCCACTTGCGCGTCCTTTACATGTCCGGCTATACGGACGATATTATCACCAGCGGCGGGGTGCTGGAGGCGGGTCTGGCGTTCCTGCAGAAACCTTTCACTCCCGTGGCGTTGGCGCAGAAGGTGCGCGAAGTGCTGGACGCCAAGGCGCCAATTCCTCAATAGCCAGCGAAGCGGCTTTTACTCATTGCACTACGCTGTTCTCACACGGGCTCTCCGCGTGTAGTCTGGAAATACCGCCCGGGAGGCCACAATTCCCCTACGCGGTTGTTTTCGGATCTTGTTGCTTTATGAAGTTGCCGAAGCGATCCGCATCGATTTGCTAAGATCACTGCGCGGATCAAAGGGCGCCGAGCATCAGCCGAGTCTCAGTCCTCCTGTACCACAATACCTTCATTTCGAAAGACCACCGGTGGCGGAGCCCGTAGAGCGGTTCACCTCAGCGTCTGGCGAATCGATCGCAGGGAGCGCGAAATACTACGATTACGGCGTAGTCAGCATTGAACTCGAGCTGCCGTTCGAATGTGATTGGGAAGCGCTGGTTTTGAAATCCAGCCGCTTGAGCGGAGCCGTCGAGCTTGAGAACCACGCCACTGAGTGGCTTCGTCTCTCACTCGGCCGCGCCACGCCCGCTCTGGTTAGACCTTATAAGTCCTGGCTCAAAGAGGATTACCAGATTGTGGAGCTGCGGGAAATCGTGGAACCAGACGGCCAGATACTGAGCGCTGGAGAATTGCTGACCGCCCATGCCCAGGAAATCGCTCAACTCGTTCGAGGCGAATCTCTGCTTTTGTCCAACGCGGAGCGACAGGAAGTTCTGCAATCGAGTATTTCGTATTCCCGCACGGACTTGCTGGTTGTTGGTTGGACCGGCGCGCTGGTGTACGGGAATCCGGAAGCAGCGGCTACGACGATCCAATTGTTGGAGTACGCCAATACGCAACTACTCGAATTTCGCTATTACGACGGCTTACTGACTGCTGTCCTAAATGCGGTATATCGTTTTCTGGATCGCAAAGGAGCGCTGTTTACGGCATGGCGGCTATCGCGCGAGTCGGCCCGTGTCAACACAATCCGACTGGACGTTATGGAATTGACGGAAAAGGTCGATAACGCGATCAAATTCTTGAGCGACATGTTCTATGCGCGCCTCTATGGAGTGATTGCAGCAAAAGTCGGTGTCACTGATTACCGAAGGCTGGTTGATCAGAAGCTGCGGACCGCCGGCGAGCTATATCGGTTCATGGCGGACCAATTCAACCAGAGTCGCAGCTTTGTACTAGAGCTGGCGGTCGTGATTATCCTGATCGTTGACCTGGCATTTTTATTCCGTGGAAAGTAGTGGGTGCGGATTGTCGAACGGAATTCAAGGGGTTTTATCGGGTGAATTAACGGTTTCCTTCGGCTTGGCAATGGCGGCAAGAGTCTCGACATTGAAGCGCTGATAGTCCGAATAGCGGGTGACCTCGTTCACCTTGATTCCCTTCACCAGCAGCACGCGAACCCCGACATGCGCCTCTTCATACGTAGGTAGCCAAACTTCATTGTTTACGAAAGTTTGCTCAAAAACAAAGCTAGTGCCCTTTTGGAGATTCGCGAGAAGGCCGCCCGCGAACCGAAAATCTTTTACAAAGTAGGCTTCGAGGCGCGCGACCTCATGCTGCTTTTCATCGACCCAGACCACGCCTGCAAGCTGTTGCACAACGTGCTCTGCGATGTTCTTCGGTTTGTATTCCGGGTTAGCCTCGAAATCGAAAACCAGGACATCCTGACCGCGAAACCGTTCGTGTCGCGGATTCACGAATTGACAAGCGCGGAGAAACATTTCGATGCCCGGCTCGTCCTGATCCTTCTCATCTTTTCCTTTTTCACGGGCTTTCTCTTCTTTCTCCTCCTTCTTGGTCTGCTTTTTCTGGATTTCTTCGATTCGCTTTTTGGTGATGTTGTTTTGCTTATTTTGTTCGGCCTCGCCGAGAGCTTTGCCGTCCTTACCAACCAGAGTGGAAATCTCTTCGCCGTTCAGATAGAAGAAGGTGTACTCCTCGCGCTCCAGTTTTGTGACTTTTCCTGAGCCGTCAAATTGAGTTTCTTCGGTCGCACGCCGGCCAGTGTAGTTCTCTTTCAGTTTGTCCGTCACTTTTTGATTGGCATCGATCTCGGCAAACAGTTTCTTCAAGTCCGGAAGCTGAACTTGCGATTTTCGCGGAAAATCAAAGACTCGCTCGCCGATGGTCTGGTTCATCGAAACGCGGTTGATGACGATATTGTAGGTTTGGTTCGCACGGTGAAGTTCGAGTTTGTGGGCAATCGGTATGCCATTTTCGGGACGATAATCGTCGTAGATGGTTTCTTGCGCAACGCCTCCCGTTGTGCCCGACTCTTTGAGCAGCAAATGCGAAGAGGCATCGAAATAAAGCTGGCGCTTGACTCCTGTCGGCATCGTTAATTCAATTTCGACAGCATCGTGTGTCACAATCTTTGCAGGGCCGATGTAAGCGGCTCCAACCTTATTTTTCTTTAGATTAAGGAGATGACTGGTGGCAAGCGAGGATGCCGCTTCGACCTGCAGCGCCTCCTGCCCGAGCAACGTTGCGGCCTCAGCGGACGCGGAGAGATGCCAGGCCGACTTGCCATTGTAGGCAAGAATCTCAGGCTGCCCGCCGACGGCGAGCTCCATGTAATAGCGGTTAGGAGCTTTCAAGTCCAGGGTGAACGTGCCGCTCGCTCCATCGGAAACCCTGGTCAATGAACCCTCCAAAGCGAGGGTTTGCAGCTTTGACAGCTTTCCGCCGCCACCAGATGCTTTCAAGTATTGTTCTACGATCTTGCCGGCATCTTGGGCGAGCAGCGGTTGCACCCACGCAAGAAACGTGAAAACGAGGGGGACTCCGAAGAAAAAGCAACGTCGGCACATGGGTTCATTCTTGTAAACGCAGCTCAACGCAAAAAGTTTCAGAATGATTGGGGCAGCAATCCAGGGCCAGTCGGCGGAAAGCCGGCATAGCGCGTGAAAATCCGTCCTATGACTTTGGACGATTCAAATACTTTTCGTACAAGCGCTTATGCTTGTTGTCCGTGGAAGTGAGCTGCCCTTTGATGAAGAGGTACTTCACGTCCGTTGTGAGTTCGAGTGGGTCGCCGTTGGTAACGATGACGTTCGCGATTTTCCCTGTCTCGAGTGTACCGAACTGGTCGGCAAGACCGAAAATCTGTGCGGGATAGAGGGTGACGGCTTTTAAGCCTTCTTCTGGGCTTAAGCCGTGGGCGATCGCGTTTGCCGCATTTTGCCCAAGGCGCCGCGCGAACGAGTTGTCGAAGCTGCCGATAGCAAATTTGACTCCGGACTGCGAGAGTTCCGCCGGCTGCGTCAGCAGCCGGTCGTAGGGGTCATCTTCCTCGTCGGGAGAAGTGAGCATCGGGCGCAGAATCACTGGAATGTCTTTCGAACGCAAAAGATCCTTTACCTGGTAGGCTTCCCTTCCGCCTGCCAGGATCATTTTGAGCTTTTGTTTATCGCAAAATTCCACCGCGTTGCGAATATCGCGAGCACGATCCGCAAAGACTAACAGCGGTAGCTGGCCGCGAACCACGGGCGCAAGCGCTTCTAGCTTTACGTCGCGCTCAAAGTCTGAGGGCCCGCCATGACCCGCGGCCTGCGCATAATGGCGCGCGCGATCGATCCAGTCGGTCAATTCGTTAACCTGCTTGTCGTACTCCTGCTTGGCGTCGGAGTACGGTTTTTCCTTGCGCAAAAAAGTTGCGAAATCAAAGGTGCGGGTCTGGATTTCAGGCCAGGTCAGCACCATGGCCACGCTACGCTTGATTTGCATTTCATCCATCGTCCAACCAGCCAGGCTGAATGCCGATGCCTGTCCGCCAATGATGCCGCGATTACCGAAAAAATCGAAACCGCCACTGCCGGGCACCGCCAGAACTTCCGTAATTCCCGCCGCGCGAGTGACCGGGATGTGCTCGCTGGATGGCAACACTGCGGTTGCCGCGACGACATCCGGGTTGAAAGGACCGGTTTCCGCCGAATCAACGGTCGCGCCGACCGCGCTGATTTCGCTCAGACCCATTTGCGTAATCGGATCGAATAGACCCGGGTACACCTGCAAGCCCTTGCCGTCAATCACTTGAGCGCCAGCCGGAACTTCGACAGACGCACCCACGGCAGCGATCCTGCCCTCCTTGATGACCAGCGTTCCCTCTTCAATAGGCGAGCCGGCCAGTGTAACGATCTTCGCGTGCGTAATCGCGTAAACAGACGGCGCCTGCTGGGCCACGGACCGTGTTGGCGCGAGAAGAAAACAAATCGAGGCGATGAAGAGAATCGGGATTCGCGGCACTGTGTTGCGTTCCGCCAAAGAGGCTTTCACTGTGCACCGCCATGGGAGGATGAAATCGAGTCTGTGTGAATGTCGCGCCCTACGGCGTCGGAAGGAGGGTTCGGCTTATCTTCTGGTTTTGCATCCGGCTTCTTACCCGCATCGGGCTTTTTTTCATCGGGTTTCTTTTCCGCGGCTTTCTTTTCTTTCTCCAGCAGATCCTTTTTTTCTTTTTCAAGAGATGCCCGCGCGGCGACATCTTTATCGCGATCGAAGAGCACGCGACCGTCGACTATTGTTTTTTGAACCACGGCATAGGCGCTAAGCGGATCGCGATTATAAATGACCAGATCGGCGTCCTTGCCGACGTCCACCGTGCCAACGCGTTTGTCAATTCCTAATTGCATCGCCGGGTTGATGGTAACCAGCTTCAGCGCTTCGTCGTGGGACAGGCCGCCATACTTCATGGATTTCGCGGCTTCTTGGTTCAAGTGAGTGGCTTCCTCCGCGTCGTCGGAATTGATGGACACAACAACGCCGCGGAGTGTCATCAATGCGGCGTTATAAGGAATCGCGTCATACGCTTCCACCTTGTAGGCCCACCAATCTGAGAACGTGGAAGCACCTGCCCCCGCCGCTGCGATTTCATCGGCAACCTTGTAGCCTTCGAGAACGTGCTGAAAGGTACGCACCTTGAAACCAAATTCTTTCGCGACTCGCAGCAACATCAAGATTTCGTCTTCGCGATAGCAATGCGAATGTACGTAACGCTTCCCTTCGAGGACTTCAACGAGCGGTTCCAGTCGAAGATCGCGGCGAGGCGGAATCAAATTCTTTTCCCCAGCGGTAACCTTTTTATTGTATGCATCCCAGGAATTCTTGTAGTCGCGCGCTTCGGTGAATGCACCACGAATCGTTTCTTCAACTCCCATGCGTGTGGCCGGATAGCGTTTCGGTTGGCCGGGAACGCTGAAATTCGAACGCTTGGGGTTTTCGCCGAGAGCAAACTTGATTCCGGGTAGCGCTCCTTCAAATGGCAGCTTCGCAGCCGGCTGGCCCCAGCGCAACTTGATGACAATGGTTTGCCCGCCAATGGAGTTGGCGCTGCCGTGAAGGATGTTAGCCGTGGTTACTCCGCCTGCCAGATCTCGGTAGATGTCTATGTCATCCGAATCGAGAACTTCCGCGATATTCGCGATCGAGGAAACAGAAATGCTGCCTTCGTTGACGCCGCCCTCGATGGCGATGTGCGAGTGGCAATCGATGATGCCGGGCATTACGAATTGGCCCGCTGCGTCGATAACTTTGGCGTCGTTCGGCGTTTTGATGGAAGAACCGACTTCGGCAATCCTGCCGTCCCTAATAAGAATAGAGCCATGCTCGATGGTGCCATGCGAAACGGTAAGAATCGTGGCGTTCTGAATAAGAATGACGGCATTCGTATTGGGAGGTGGCTCTGGGACCGAGATGGAAGCGAACGCAAGCAATATCCCAACAACAACAGAAGAACGAACGCTCATCGCGCATCTCCTTGATGAACCGACGAAATTTCAGCGAACGAGGAATTATTTGTGGGTTTGGTTCCCGTGAAATCAGTCGAAAAATCCTGAACGCTGATGTTCCCCTTCAATGTAGTTCCATCAAATGTCCCATTGAACGTTACATCAGCGAAGGATTGCCCAATCATAATGTTAATTACGAAATGGAATTTTTCGCCGCTAAGATAGCCGCTAAGAATCGAAGCAGTGCCACGCTTGCTGCTCAAGGTTCCCGTGATGGTGCCATCGGAAGACATTGTGAGCTCCGCGGTAGATTCTTCCGGGCCTTCAGGGGTGGTATAGGACAACTTCCATTTACCGGAAATGTCGCCCTTGGGAAGATCCTTGGGCCGTTCGGGCTCGTGGATTTCAAAACGGTGCCCATCGACAAAAACCATTTTTATCTTTGCTTTTTCGTCGAATAGATCGCCATCCGTTACCACCAAGTTCGCAATTTTCCCTTTTTCAATGGACCCGAGGCGATCCCCAACTCCAAAGATTTCTGCGGCCGATAAAGTGAGCGCGCGAAGCGCGACGTCGGGAGCCAGCCCTGCGTCAATCGATTTCTTCACTGCCTTCAGTAGATCCTTGGGATTGGCTGTAGCGCCGGAGTAAAACGCGAACTTCACGCCCGCTTTCACGAACGTGGCCGGTGTAGACGGAGCGCGAGCCCGGAAGCGCAAGGTACGCAGGGAAGGTATGTCATCGGGATCGCTGTCCTTCTCTTTTTCCGGCCATTTCAAATCGACCAGGACCGGGATTTTTTTCGCGGCGATTTCATCGGCGATTTCGTAGCCGGCTTGCCCACCATAAATTGCGGCGTTCACTTTCCAGCGATCCGTCAACTCCAGTGCCCGGCGCATATCGAGAGCGGAATTTGCGGACAATAGAACCACAGCGTGATCTAGGATCGCGTCCTCAAGAGCAGCCGATGTGCGGTCATAATGCGGTCTGGCGATTCCCTTGGGATTTTTTTCGTAAGCGGCTTGCGCCTTCGAGAGCCATTCAGTGTCAAGCCAGACTTGATGTTCGTAACCGAGCACTCCCATCAGCGAATCGGGAAATCCGCTGCCGAAACCGCCCAGCGGTTTGAGTGAGACTGGAATGGCAACCGGCGACTTTACGACCAGATCGCCAGCGCGTTCTCCGGCCAGATCCAATACCGCGGCCTGTCCCGGGAAAAATCCCGTCTTGGGCGACGAAATGACTGTCGTGAATCCTGCGTTGCGCCACGTCTCGATGCGCTTGTCGGTAAGACTAGCTTCGTCCGCCGCGCTGCGCCAGGGACTGCTGTTGGGACGATCCTCTGGTCCGTGAGCCACTTCGCTCGCTCGGCGCGGCGGTGCTCCTTCCGTTGTGGGGGCACCCGGCGCTGGTGGTATCCCAACATCCGTTAGGGCATCGACCAATCCGGGATATACGGTGAGACCTTTTCCTTCGATGACCCAGGCGTCAGCGGGAATCGTGGCATCCTTTGCTACGGAAACGATGACGCCGCGCGCGACGACGACCGTGGCGCCTTCGATGGGCGGACCGGACACTGGAACAACCCGCGCCCCGCGAATTGCAAAATATTGCGGTTCCCCGCCTTGCGCGCACGCCAAGCCAGCGGCGAACAGCAGCAACGAAACTGTTATCGTGACAATGAGCGCAGAAAAACCGATGCGTTCCAACAATGAGCGCATGCTGACTCCTTATGAGCAGGAAAGAAAAATCCACCCATTGCGTGCTGTCGAATGGACGGACGAGGCTACTGTGAAGTTTCATGTCCGTCAAGCCGGACGCGAACTAATTCGATAAGAACCGAACTCTTGGTGAAGAGAATCGCTTTAGGGCTTTTTCTTTTTGCCCAGCAGACCGCTCAGCGCATTCACAGCGTCCGCGGGATTCTGCCCAGGTTTGCCGATATTACCGAGCGAACCGCTTGCGCAACCGAGTTGCGATTTCAGCATGTTCGCCGCGACGCCGCCAACGTCCGGGACAAATTTCGGATCGGACGCGGTGCCCTGAATCATGAAAGGAATTGTGGTTCCACCTTTGCAGCCGCCTTTGGAGCCGAGTGCACCCACCAATGACCCGACACCGGCGCCCGAGGAACCCATCGCGCCGATTGCCCCGCCGGTGAGGGTTGCAGCCATCTTGAAATCGAGATTGTTTTTTGCGTCGAGCGTGCCGGCGCCAGTCAAGTTGCCAACGCTCGGAACGACCGCCAGGAAATTTTCCGCGCGCAAGCCGTTCGGAGCCATGTGGACGTTAGTGGTCAGCTTTTCGATCTCCAGATCTTTCCCGGTCTTTAACCCGGTGAGAGCGGAAACGGCAGACATCTTGGAACCCAGGTCGAATCCGGCGAGCTTGGCCGAATACAGTCCGATCGTGCCATCGGTCACCAGTTTGTTCGTCGGACCTTTCACATTGAGATTAGTATTCAGTGTTCCCGCGGTCAGCGAAGCTCCCTTAGGCAGGTTTACGCCAATCGCGGGAAGAAACGCTTCCAGATCCTTAGCGGACATTCCCTCGCCGTTTAATTTCAAATCGACGGTAGTGGTTTCGCCTTGCGAAGCATACGTGCCATTCAGATGCGCGGTGGCGCCGCCAATTTTGATCGTGGAGGGAGTCAGCAAGCCGGAATTCTTGCGCAGATCGTACTTTGTACCGTATTCGACGTTCAAAGGCACGCCCGCTGGACGACCACCCTGAACGAATAGCGCTTTCGACAATTTGATAGTGCCGGTGGTCTGCGCGATCCCATCCGCGTCTGTCACCGTGGTATCCACATCCGCAATTCCGCCAAGGCCTAATGAAGGATCGAGTATGCCTGTCGTCGCCAGGTTCAATGAACCAACATGGAGCCTGGCATCGATCGGCGTCAGCGTTGAGTCAGTTTTGTCCACTGGACCGACGTTGCCTTCCAGTTTCATGTTGCCACCGCCCGGAAGATCGGCAGAAACGGTTACCGGGAATTTGGAATTGAGTGAAAAGTCCGACGCGGTAACGTCCACATGATCGTACGTCGTACGTTGCTGAGAAGTGGTGGTGCCAACAACGATTCTTCCATTCTTAAGCGCCAGCTTTTTGACGGAAATGTCTGGCGTCGAACTGGAAGAAGCCGAAGTCGAACTGGAGGAAGCAGGAGCTGCGTTCTTTGGAGATTCAGTCCCCGAAGCGCCCATGCTCGAATAATTCCAAACGCCTGCCGGGTTCCTGAGCAGCGTCACCTGCGGCTCGTCGATTTTTATGTCGGTTACATTCAGTTGCTTTGAGAAAATCAGCGGCATTATTTCCACGCCGACGCTAAGAGATTTCGCCGTCAGAAACGGCGATGGACTGAACTTGGGGTCATCACCGACCGACAAATTCTCAGCCGTGAGCGCGCCATGCAAGAGTGACAAGCTCAAGTTACCTAGCTGAACTTTACGACCCAGTGCGGCCGAAGCCTTTTCTTCAATGGTTGGCTTGAATTGATTCACTGGAATAAAAAACGGCACCGCGATCAGTAGTACGATCAGGACACCAACTCCAATTAAAATGTACCGAAGGGTGCGACTCATGGTGACCTCCGAATAGCAAAACGGCGGGCAAATTGGGGCGTCGCCGGAAATAGTAACACACGTATCTCAAATGGAAAGCTCTCCCTCAGAAAGCTGTAGAGAGCCTCGCAGGTACGCGTTGAAGAACTTCTGGTCCTCTGAGCGGCATGACATAACAGCGTCAATCGCTCGTCAGATCCGCAGTTGATGCTCTCTCTCTGTGATAGTCTGAACTTGAAACATCCTAGGCGCTGTAGCTCAGATGGATAGAGCGTCGGTTTCCTAAACGATTTGACTCTTTCAGTGGTGTTTGTCTTCAGCAATCTACAAACGTGCAGCATGGCTGTATTAGGAGTACTTCGGATGATCCGGCCGTGCGTGTGCAAAGCTTTGAGCAAAGGGGAAATATGCGAGCCTTCAAATGCATTGCGCTCGGATTGTTGTTTTCATTCCTTCTGACCATCGTCTATGTGCTTCACGGCATTCTTACCGCCGGCCTTCCTGGTCTTCGTGGATCGGAGACGGCTCATGCCGTTGGACTCAGCGCAGTTCTTGGCGGACTGATAGAAGCCACGGTGGAAGCCACGGTTAACCCCTTTTTCTGGCTTCTAATCATTGCGTCTTTCGGGCTAGGGTTTTGGGTAACGAAGCCTGGGACTAAGCAAACCCTGCACCAGCCCAATGGGGGTAAAGCCTAGTTTCGTTATTAGACGCGTGTTCAATTCGCCTCAGGAATTCCTGAACATCGGTATCACAACAGCCGCTAACTTATCTTCAGAAATTGATGAGGGCATAGGCGACGGCCTTCTCCGTAAGGCACAGGTGAAGGAGTTACTGTTGGTGGAAGCGTTCCGCGCCGCTAGGCTCGATCATGTCGGTACCTCGAGTTTACTAAATTCATTTGTGCAAAACGTGTGCAATTGACCAAAGACGGAAACGCAGCTAACCTTTTTATTATCAGTCTCGGGGCTGTAGCTCAGATGGATAGAGCGTCGGTTTCCTAAACCGTAGGTCGGGAGTTCGAGCCTCCCCAGCCCCACCAGTTCTGCACTTGGCAAGCCGCAGTAAGCCTAGCTTTCTTTGGCAAGCCGCTACAAGCTCACTAAGTCTCGATAAGTCGATTACCGGACACTGAGCCCAAGTTTCCGGTATCCGCTCTTATCGCCCGCTTGCCCGTCGCCACTATTGACGCAGTCGCGTTCTTAAGGCATCCTCCAACTCGCTCTGCAACTACAACTCCGTTCTTCTTGATGATGAAATATCAATTCACGTGATTACTCGCCGTATCATGTCGCGCACGTTGGTCACGCTGGGTTGCACTGTGCTGCTTGCGGCTGCCGCCATGCACTGCCTAGCGTATCAAAAGATCGCCGGCCCGGCCGTGCATGCATCGAATCTGCCGATTGCACTGCAATCTGTTTTCGAGATTGCCTTTCTGTCGATGGCGTGGAGTTGGATCGTCCTGGCACTCATTGTGTTGGTCGCCACGTGCAGGGAAGCGCGTTTGGGCAAACCTATCGCCCTGATCTGCGGCTTCGCTGTGCTGATTCAGGCTGCATTCACTGTTGCAAAGGTGGGGTTCTTCATCGGAAACGAAATGATCGGCGCCGCGTCCTTGCTGATCATTATCGGCGGCTTTTTGTTCCAGGGTTCGCCAGTTCAGACTCATACCCGGGAATAACCGGGCAAGAGCAACCGTTAGAAGTTCGGTTCTATAACACCCGCATAAACGGCGGCTAAATCGCAGGATTTCGGGAGTTCGAGCCTCCCCAGCCACCAGTTCTCGACTTGGCGAGTCCGATACAGTAGTACCGCAGGCGGATTGACCGCACGAAAAATTGGCCATTAGCTTCTAAGTAGGCGTAGGGGTGTAGTTTGCCGCACTGCGTGAACGCTGGGCGGCAGGCTCCGTGCAACCGCGAGAATTACTATCGGTGGCTACTCTCCCGCTCACGCTTGAAAGATGCCAACACTAACCAAAGCGGGTCGGTACGAAATTTCCGGCGAACTCGGCCGAGGCGCTATGGGTGTGGTCTATCACGCAAAGGACCCCGTGATCGGCCGGGCCGTCGCGGTAAAGACTCTCCAGCTCTCCGAGGAAGGCACAGGTCTTACGCGCACCGAGCTGCTGGCGCGGTTCCAAACCGAAGCGCGCGCCGCGGGACTGCTCACTCATCCTAATATCGTGGTCATTTATGACGCAGGCGAAGAAGACGGCCTGTTCTTCATCACCATGGAATTGGTCGAAGGCAAGAGCTTGCAAAATCTAATTGACGCGGGGCAAATGTTTCCTCTCCCCCGCGTGCTGCGCATCATGGAGCAGGCCTGCGGCGCGCTGCAGTTTGCCCACGATCGCAACATCGTTCACCGCGACATCAAGCCTGCCAACCTGATGTTGACCCCGGATGACACCGTAAAGGTGACCGACTTCGGCACCGCCAAAATTTTGCAATTTGGCACTGTTCAGCAGACCGCTCACGTCGTAGGCACTCCCAGTTACATGTCACCGGAACAAATCAAAGGCAAGGTCGTCGACGGTCGCAGCGACATCTTTTCGCTGGGCGTGGTGCTGTATGAGATGGTCACGGGCGAAAAACCTTTTCCCGGTCAAAATATTACGACGGTGATTTACAAGATTGTCAACGAAGACCCCGCCGCTCCCCGTGACATCGATTCCTCCATCCATCCAGGCTTGAACAGCATCATCTTGAAGTCGCTCGCAAAAGAGCCTGCTGCGCGCTACCAGAGCTGCCGCGAACTATTCGATGACTTGCGCAATTATCGCTCGCTCCCTTCGACCAATCCGAATGCTACGCTTCCAGCTGGCGGCTTGTCGCAGAATAACGCCGCCTCGGGCTCCTCATCGGACAACGCCCAACTCCTTTCAACTTCTCGCTCTCTGAACGCCCGCACTCCGCATCCATCTCAGACACCCGCTGTTCGTCGAACCGGAGCCATCGCTCCGGCGCCGGAGGCGAGGAAATCCAACACTTTGGCTACAGTGCTGGCGGCAATTTTGCTGCTCTCGGTCATCGTTTTTGGCGCGCGGAAAATTCGCCCGGTTTTTCAAGCCGCGCGCCAGCAAAATCCCGTGGCCGTTTCAAACGCCGAACGCCATCAATCGTCCACCGCTGAAACAACCACAGAGTCATCACCGCCTTCGAACCCTTCAACAGAGCTCGTCCCACCATCGGATTCTGTTCTATCCGCTCCCAAGCCCACCGAATCTCCAACAGCAGCCCGCGCGGCAGCGACGACAGCCAATTCCCTTTCGCCTGCTGCTGCCCAATACAAGGCTCGAATCGAGCGGGCAGCCGCGGAAAGACACCTTCGCGGTCGCCTCTCCATTAAAGGTTCGGGCATGACCCTGATGCTTTCCGGAAAGTTACGCCCCGCGGAGCACAGCGAACTGTTGCAATTCTTGCATAACGCGCCCGCCGGGATTCAAGTCGTCGACGATGTGCAGTATGACGATAGCCCCTACGCATCTTCATCGAACGACGATTCTTCGAGGCATCCTCCTCCCGTCGCTGGCCGCTCGGCGATCCATATCATTACTAACGTAATCGGTGCCACGGCGTCCCTTGGCACCAATGACTCTTCCAGTGTCCGGCAATGCGAGACCCCGTGTGCCTTCGCGGAGCTGCCGCCCGGAAATTACAGCTTGCAAGTTCTCAAATCTGGCTTTCAACCTGTTCGAACCGCACTGCAACTCGAAGCCGGTAAATCCATTGATCAGCGGGTTCAATTGGAAGCCTTGGCACAAGGTTTGTTTGTAGCGTCCGAACCCTCGGGAGCCGACGTATTCATCAATGGAGACAAGCAATCTGGCCAAACTCCGCTAACTCTCCCTCTGGCGCCTGGCAAGTACAATTTGGTCTTACGCCTGCCAGGTTACGACGCCTACTCGGGTCCCGTCCTGGTTCGAGACGACGGGCAAGCGAAGGTTGACGCCCAGCTCCATCAGAAAGGCGAACACATCGCTTGGGCGCAAGTCGAGTCCATCCCAGACGGTGCCGAAATCTGGGTGGATGGGACGGCAACTGGCCAGCACACTCCGTCTCGGGTTCAAGTCTCTTCGGGCATCCACAACATAATATTGAAGTTAAATGGATACCTAATATCTCGAAACACCATTCAGGTGAGTGAAGGCGGAACGGTCAATGTCTCCGCGAATTTGAACAGATTTCGGTAGAAACCGAGTCCAACTCAGCCGACTAGGTAACATTTCGTTCCATAAGCGCTGATAAGTTTTAGTACTATATAAACAACCCGAATGTTTTTATAGGCTTACGGTTCTCCTTTCGAGGACACGTACGTGCGCTCAATCTCCTGGCCGCTCTGGCGCGTCAAGACCGCAGCTTTTGAACCCGTGATGACGCAGCGGGTCGCATCGCACGAAACGGAATTCATGAGTCTTTTTCAAAATCGCAGACTATTTGATGCCGACGCAGGACCGGGAGTCGATAAACGACTCGCTCCCGCTGCAGACGAACGACTCGTTGCGGTGACATCCCCTGTTTCGCAGCATATCCCTGAAGGTACGCCTGCGCGCGGTACTGGCGTTCGAGAAGTTTATCAAGCGCTACGAGGACTTCAGATTCTGCTACAGACGCGCCGTTTGTATCATCACTCCCACCCAAAAAATCTTCAAGGGCTTGAGTCCACTTACGATTCATTGCAGCAAGTAGTGCAAAAAATAAATGGCATGGAACTGCGCGTTGAAACTGGCGGTCTGGTCATACCCAAATTAAGTGAGTCCCTGCTTCCGGATTTCAAGGATGAGTTGCAACATCTTGCCGCGGATCTTCGACTGGCCGGCATTCGAACGCTAGTGATCCTGCGCCAGTTTCATGTAGGCGAACTCGACACGCTGGCACAACTCATTCGTGCGGCGCTGCTAAAATCGAAAGAACCGGTAAAAAAACAGAATTCCTGGTGGAGCGCGAAGCTCCTGGAATACGGTGTTGAAGGCATCCTGGTGAACGCTCAAACCGATCGTAAAGTGGATACTGTGCTCACCAGCTTGACCGCCGCACTGGTTGCTTTCGGCGGAAATTCGGCCAACGAAGATCGTGATGCTCCTATCGTCGCGCCGACCACCAAAAATCTTTCTGACGTTTTGCACCTGATCGCGCGGCTCACTCCGCCCCTTGAAACCGCTCGCGGCCTTTCTCCAGAGGAAGCGGCGCGCGCAATTCATGACGCGCTAGCGGAAGCCGCACGGGAAACCGTCCATTTGCTGCTCAGCGCCATCACTCAACATGCCCCCCACCAGGCCGAGCAGCCACAGGCATACCTGCTGCGCCTGTCAGAAAAAATGATCCTTGAATCCTTGCACGCGGAGTTTTCCCGCGGCTCACTAACTCCGCAAGAGTTTGGGAAGAGTCTTCGCTCATTCGGCAAGATCTTGGTTTCCGCTGGGACCTATACTGGTCCGCACTCTTCGCAACATCTGACGTTTCTGGCGTCCGTCTGGGCCGACGACGTATATCACGAAAAATTGACCGAAAATTTCTGGTTGGAGCTTGCACCTCGCGAAAAATCGGCGGTCCTTCGCGGACCAGACGTCTGGTGCGTTCCAGTCACAGCAATCCGTTCCACCCTGGTGCAGCTTGCCAATGCTGGAGCCGACGCTTCTCGCCGCGAAGCACGAAACATACTTCTGAATTATTCTCGGCGCCTGGAAATGCCCGATCGCGGCGCCCGGCGCACAGTCGCCGCCGGATTAAAAGAACTCTCCTCGGTTATCGAATCGCTGTGGCCCAATCAGCTCCCCGACGAGCTAAACCGTTGCGCCCTTAAGTCACTCGAACGGGAAGCCGTTCCGGAAACTGCGGCTTTGCTTTCGGCTTTTTTGGAATCGCTGGGTCGCATCGCGGTCACTCGCGGCGATTATGCGGGTCTGGAAGGCATTCTTTCCGGACTCGAGAAAGCGCCGCGCGAAATTCAATTTGAACACATGCATGCCTTGGCGCACCGGCTCATCGCGCAAGATCGCTTTCTGCTCCTTGTAGATGCGGCTCTTGCGAATCGCGCGCTGGATCCCGCACTTCCCCGGCTACTCGTCCGCGATCCGGAGCGATTGCTCGATCGTCTCACTCTTTTGCTTAGCGATCCTCGAGGCTCCGAACGCCTGCCGGCGATGGCGCGCCTGTTGCGCATCATCGGTGTTCCGGTCCTGAATCTCCTCGAAACTCGCCTATACGAAGCGCGTCGGCAGCGAGTCAGCGCCGCAATCAAATTGCTCGCAGTCGCCGACCCGGAAAGGCTTCTGCGCGCTTTGCCACGCGCTTTGGCCAGCTGGGAATGGAATCTCCAGGATTTGGCAGTCAGTGAACTCTCACGTCCAGCAAATGCGATATCCGCGCGCTCGGCCGCGTTCACCTTTGCCGCGCTGCTTGGTGACGCTCACCCGCTGGTCGTTCCAATCATGATTGACCACATCGGCCTGGCTCATGAAGTCTCGGCCGTTCCACACTTGATGGATATCGCCGCTGGCGGTCACGAATTCCTCCGCGATCAATATGTGCGAATTAAGTCCATCGAGGCGCTAGCTCGTATGCATATCACGGAGGCCAGCGGGCTGTTTCGTCAGATCTGCGAAAAACGCGACGGATTGGCTTATGCCGAGCCTGCCGGAGTTCGCTCCGTAGCGGCCGATGCCCTGGCTCTGTTAGAGGATAGCCCAGCCTCTGCGCAAATCCGCTCGGCTTATGAGCACAGCTCGCAGGCTGGAGTTTCCTTTGTGGTTCCGCGCCGTTATTCGCGCATTCCCCTCGAATCGCCGTTGCGCGCGCACATTGAAGGCGGGCAATCAGCCATGGCTCGGGTCAAGACCATAAGCCTAGGCGGAGCTTACCTTGAATCGCCAAAGAAACTAAGCGTCGGCGACACCATCCAGTTGGAGGTCCGTTCCGGCCTCAGGAAAATCCACTTCACCGCAGTTGTAAGGAACGCCGGACCGGATGGCAACGGCGTCGAGTTCGTGCACATGAAAAGTGACGATCGCAACAGGCTGCGCAGGCTCGTCCAGAAGCACCTCTAAGCGTTAACAATTGAATCCACATTGGCCCGTCTGACTCTGACTTTTGCGCATCATCGAAGCTTTCCAGCCTTCCTGGGATCCAAGGTCGCATAGCCCGACTGACCTTCGGACGACAACAGACGTCATGCGAAAGTGACCCGGCTCGTGACGCTGCTTGTCGCTTGAAAGCGGTCTTTCTGTCGAGATACTTTCGCACTGGCGAAGCCGTCTCGAGGATGGCCTTGACTGACAAGACGCGAGCCGCGCTTTCCGCCAAGTTTAGAGTTGCATTGTCCCGTGCTATCAAGTAAAAGCCGAGTAGCCAATCAGTTACAGTATTCCGCGGTTTAGACCCGCGGGCCGCTAGGGGTAGCGGAGCTTCGACAGTCGACAATTTGGAGGCAATCATGAAACGCAACCAGCCCGTGTTCGCGTTAGCGATTTTGCTCGCCTTAATCCTCGCCACCGCCGGTGTGTCGTTAGCGCAGGTCAATACCGCGACCCTCTCGGGATTGGTCATGGATCCGCAAGGACTGGGAATCAAGTCCGCCACCGTGACGCTGACCAATAAAGCGACCGGCGCGGCGCGCTCGACCGTCTGCGACGACAACGGCCATTACTCCTTCGTGAGTCTAACGCCCGGCTCGTACAAAGTAAGCGTGGATGGCGGGTCAGGCTTTAGCCCACTGACAGCCGAAGACCTTATCGTTGAGGTTGGCGGGGATGTCAGCTACAACGCAAAGCTGTCTCTTCGCAGCGCGTCGGAAGCAATTACGGTCACAGCGGAGACCGGAACGGTGGAAACCACAAAAACCGAAGTCTCCCGCAACGTAGATCAGGTCCGCATCAGTAACTTGCCTATCAACGGCCGCGGCTACCTCGGCTTTGCAAAGACGGATTCTCAAATGAAACAAGATGTCTCGCCGACGATTGGACCCGCTCCCAACAGCGGCTTGAGTGACAGCGGAGCGCGTGCTCGATCAAATCTCGTTACCCTTGACGGTGGAGATGTCGTAGATAATTCCGTAAACGGCATCGGTGCGACCATTTCTCAGGAAGGCGTCGAGCAGTTCCAACTGATCCTCAGCAATTACAATGCGGAATATGGCCGAGCCACCGGTGGCGTAATCAACATCATTTCCAAGAACGGCGGAAATGAATTTCATGGAGACGCATTCGGCTATTTCCGCAACAAATCGTTTCAAGCGCGCAACGCTTTCTCCGGGCAAATTGATCCCGATACCGGCACGCTTGAACCCATAAAGCAAGCCTACACCCGGACGCAGTCCGGTCTGACCATCGGTGGTCCCATCAGAAAGAACAAAACCTTTTTCTTTGGATCCTATGAATACACGCAGCGCGAGGAAACCGGTTTTTCAAGTATCGGCCTCAATAACTTTGGACTTTCTCCTTTCAACTGCGGCGGATGTGGGTTGGATGGACTGCTGCTAACGGCGGATCAATCTGCTGCGGTGCTGCAGCTCCTGGGACAGGGCCCGCAAGGGCAAGCGATTGCTACGCAATATGCGGCATTGATGGGTTCGGCGTCCAGCGTGGCGTTGGCAGGAATTGACCCAGGCCTAATTTGTGGAAGCGCCGGTTTATGCGGTGGGCCGGGAGCGCGCTTTCCTATCCCCCTGGACTGTCCCCCGGGAGCAACTGTGGGTACCGTTGTGTGCACGCCGTTCGGCGTGGGCATGGCCTCTTTGCCGGCCTCGTACGTGGGCCTCAATTCGATTCGCGGCAATTACCCGATCACCGAGAAAACGAGCCTGTGGTCGCTACGGCTCGACCACAACTGGAGCAACAGCAATCATTCGTTCCTGCGCGTCGGAGTCTCTCCTTCACTCGTTACCGGTTTACCTTCCACTTCGCAAAATCAAGTCTTCGGCCAAAATTCCGGTTCGCGTGCCGGCTACAACCAGTCGCGCGACCTTAGAATCATCTTCCAGCACGAGACCGATACGAGCCCAACGGGCGTCAACACCTTCCGCTTCCAGTTCTCGCGGCGCGGAGTACACTTCGGATTCTCTCAACTCCCTGGTGGCGACCAAATCGGAGTGAATATCCCAGGAGTCGCGTATTTTGGCCGCGAGCCCTATTCGACCGTAGATCGCATCGAGCGCCGTTATGAGTTCACGGACACTCTCGCAAAATCCTGGAGGAACCATACCTTCAAATTTGGCGTGGATGCCAACGTCGTTCAGCTGCGCTCCGCAAAGGCCCAAATTTTCGAGCTGGATTTCGGCGGCGACGTCAATTTTGGCGGAATTTCCGCGGCCACCTTCGGGTTTCCGAGCGCGCTGCAACTGCCCGGTGCCACCGACTTGCAGGCATACGGCTTGGGAATTCCAACCACCTACATTCAAGGGATCGGCAATTCCAGCCAACCCTTCGATAATCTTCCCTTCGGCTTTTTTGCGCAGGATACTTGGCAATTATCCAATAAGAGGTTAACTCTCAATTATGGGCTTCGTTACGACGTCGAGATCAGCCCGCTCTTTGCTCCCGCCACTCCGGTGAATGCCGCCGCTGAAAAAGTGCTCGGCGTCGTCGAGGGAATTCCGCGCGATTACAACAATATCGCGCCACGTTTCGGCCTTGCTTGGGATCCCGGCGGAAAGGGGAATACCGTTATCCGCGTGGGATATGGGCTGTTCTACGATCATCCTCTGCTCGCCGTAGCCTTCAACTCTGTCACCGCCGACGGCGGCCGCTCCGTACAGCTTCTCTCCGCAGGAGGGACGCCTTCCGCATGCGGATTGCTTCCATCTTCGGTACTGTCGGTTTGCGGCGGGGGTCTCGATTCACCATCGAATCTGAACGGCTCCTCGATCTTCCAGGGTGTCTTGAATTCAGGGTCGGCGGACGCCGTCTTCGCGCCGTTGAGCCTCGCCTATCTGCCGGACCAGCAGCGATTCGATCCGCTCGCGGCCAACTCTCTGTTTGCAAACCAGAATTATTTGGCGGCCGGATTCCCGCTGCCGATTTTGCCGTTCACGCTTCCTGTTGCTGCGAACTTCAAATACGGTTATGCGCAACAGGGAAATCTGACCATCGAACACAAAATCGCTGGGTCCTGGACAGTTAGCGCGGGTTATCAATACACCCGCGGAATCCACTTGAACCGCCCCGTCGATGTCAATTCCACCAATCCCGTTCTTTTGGCCAACAATTTGCTAAATGCCGACGCCGCCGGTCTCGGATTCACCAATCCAGTGACCGTCGTAGCTCCCTCCGCGAGCTTCGGCCCCAACAGCAACGGACCGAATACTTGTGGTGTAAACGTTATCTCTCCACAGGTCCTCGGCGTGCTCACCGGATGTCCAATCGCTGCACTCAATGGACAGTTCGTAGGCACTCCCGCCGTGTTCAATTTCTTTCGACCGTCCGGACCGAATCCCTCCTTTGCTGGGCCTGGCGCCGCAAATTACGGCGGCCTCGTCCAGCTTGCGCAACTCGCTGGATATCCAGCGGGCTTTGGCGTTCCCGTTCCGTTCAACAGCGTCGACGCCCAGCTCTCCGACGCCAATTCCTGGTATCACGCACTCACCATCAATTTACAAAAGCACTTCTCGAAGGGACTGGACCTGCTCTCCAGCTACACCTGGTCCCATTCGATCGACGACGGTACCGACTTACAGTCCACGCTCGAACCACAGGACAGCCGCTTCCCGTTCTTCGAACGCGCAAACTCCGTGAATGATCAACGCCATCGCTGGGTCACCAGCGCCGTGTTTCAATCCCCCGCCGCGAAAGGCGGCGACAGCGCCTGGAAACATTTCGTCGGCGGCTTCACCGTCGCGCCCATCATCGAAGTCTCCTCCGGACGTCCCTTCAGCGTTATCACTGGCCAGGATACGCGGCTGGACTTGGGCGCTTCAGAATCCAGGCCTTCGATCGTAGCCAGCGGCGGCACAACTTCACCCTTCATTCCTGGAGTACATTTTGGCGTGGCGGATGTTTGCCTGGCGAACGACGGCTCATCATTTTCGGTGCCCGGCGTGTCGCCGCCCGCTGGCTGCAACGGCAGTCTTGGCCGGAACCGCTTCGTCACACCGGGCTTTTTCCAAATCGATCTGCGGCTCGCGAGGGAAATTCCCGTCAGCGAGCGCCTGCGGCTTGAGCTGATCGCTGAAGGCTTCAATCTCCTCAACCGAACCAACGTCGCCGCCGTCAACCAGTTGTGCGATCCGAGCGCGGGAGCGACGTGCCAAGCCGGGCAACCGACCGCGGCCTACGATGCCCGATTGTTCCAGTTCGCGCTGAAGCTGCACTGGTAGAGACTCAATCCATCTCTTCTCGGCCTTCGCGTTTTTTCGCGCGAGGGCCTCTTCTTTCCCGCACTTGCTGAAATTTTTCATCCGCGTAAAGTAGAAGTACCGTTTCCCGTCGTCGCGGGGAGATTACATGTCTGGAATTCTTGTTGCAGCCTTGCTCGTTGTAGCCGCGCTTGTGGTTTGGGGCGCGCTGCAAAGCATCGGAACACAAAAGAAGAGCGCAGTCATTGAATCGCAAATGGCCGAACTGCGGCGCGATCTGCAGTCGGTCGCCACGGCGCAAGCCCAAGCTACCGGCCAGATCGCTACGTTGGCCAGTACCGTCACCCAGCGTCTCGATGCCGTCAACAAATCTCTCACGGATGGCGTCGTGCAATCCGCCGATATTTCCGCCAAGGGCCAGTCCGCCATGCGCGAAGAATTGAAGAGCACCCAAGGCATGATGGAACGGATTCACAAACAGCTCGGGGAATTTCAAGAAGTCAGCCGCGGGCTCAGCAACGCACAGCAATCGCTCGAATCGGTCCTCGGCGGGGCAAAAACCCGGGGCATCCTCGGAGAAGTCACGCTCGAACGGCTGCTCGAAGATTCTCTCCCGCCTTCCCAATACGTCGCGCAGTATCGCTTCGCGAGCGGCGAGACCGTTGATGCCGCCATTTTTCTCCGCGACAAAAAAATTCTTGCTATCGACTCGAAATTCCCGCTCGACGCCTTTCGCCGCATCCAAGCCGACGGTGACGACGCTCGCAAATCATTTGTAACCGCGGTAAAACTTCACGCTGATTCGATCGCCAAGAAATATATTTTGCCCGCGGAAAATACTCTCGACCTGGCGCTGATGTTCGTTCCGTCCGAAAGCGTGTACTACGAATTGCTGCAGTGCGCTGATAATAAAGGCCAGCAGCTGGACGCCTATTGCCGCGAAAAACGCATTGTCGCGGTGTCCCCCAACACGCTCTATGCTCACCTTTGCGTCATCGCTATGGGTTTGCGCGGAATGCAGATCGAAGAAAATGCGCGACGGCTTGCTAATGGCCTTGCCGGTCTGAAAAAACAATTTGGCAATTTTTCAGAGACCTTCGAAAAAATCGGCACACACCTGAAAAACGCGCAGCAAAGTTATCAGGAAGGCGAAAGGCGCCTCGACAAGACGGGGTCTGCCCTGGAAGGAATGTTGGAACCCACGGAACCGTCAAACCTGCCCGCCGCGCAGGAAACTTTGCCGCTGCCCGAAGTTTCTTCTTTCAAGTTCGGCAGCTAGCCTCGGCTCCCTGCCCATTTACTGTTTCGTTCGAACCGCGCCGGGCAGCAGATGGATCGAAACCAGAATATTCCCGTGCTGTTTGCCGGTCAGAGGAAACGTCGCCACGTTTTCCGCTCCACCACTGGAAATTGCTTTCGCCGGATTGCCTCCCGCAAGCTCCGCGACCGCGGGCGCCAGGTTGCGCGCCTCCAGCATTACCTTTTCCTGCGTCCCCGCGATTCGAACGGTCAGAATGCGCTTCTGGCCCGGCTGCAGGGGTGAATTGTCCGCATCGAGTGACAGCGAAAGAAAAGTCAGATGCGCCACGCTGGCTGGATTTTTGTTACAGGCCACCGTCACGTCTGCGGGCCCTGGCTCCAGCTCTTCAGGCGGCAGAACGGTGATCGATTCCGCCGACGACGCCAGCACCAGCGTCGCTTGACCATTCACCTGCACTATATTTTTGTCGGCGTCACCGCAAAATCCATGCCCTTGTAATTCGAAACGGTCACTCAAAGAAGCAAAATGCGGCGCGTGCATTACCGGGTCTGAACTGTAGTTCGCGGCAGCCGGAATCACCAAAGTTTGCACCCGGCCTGGTCTGCCTTGAATCGTCGCATACAGCACTCCCGGCGTTAACGGAGCGACAAACAGTCCTCTACCCGTCGAATTTGTCGTGACGTGATCGCCATTCGAAAAAGCGACGGTCACTCCCGGTGTCAGCCTTCCATTCACATCCAAAACCGCGATCGTCGCCCGGTCCCCTGAAATCATTTTTCGCGGCAATAACAAAATTCGCGCGTTCTTCGCCGCCGGAGTCGGCAGACCCTCCGCGCGCGCAAATAGTGCCGCCATCGCCAGGAACGCCGTAATCGCGAAAGTCCGGGGCTTCATCCCCGCCATTGTAAGAGAGAATCGGAACGCAAGAAAGGCTATCTCCTAAATCTCTCGCGGAGGCTCATACACAATCACCGTTCGGCCCGGCGCTCCCGCACTCAGTCGCCTCAGCTGAAACGCGGCGCGCCATCGGCGTGGCAGCAGCGTCAATACGATTCTTAAACCTAGTCTCCACATAGGGTTATGGCGGCTCACCTCGTCCTGGGCGTTACTTCACGCTCTGCAGCCGCGGAACTAGTCAAAACATAGCTCTCTACCTGACCTAGATTCGTCCTTTCGGAAGCTCTGTTCCCAATTAGTGAGTAATCAGTAAGCCTCACCTCCTTTCGCCCCGAATGCTCCTCTGTTAGTTTGGAATTCTGAGAGCCCGTTTGGGTGCGCGCGGAATTGTCTCCGCGAGCCTCCGGAGGAAGAGTCCTTGCAAATCTTGAGCGGCGGCGCCACGCACGTGGGCATGGTGCGCACCAACAACGAAGACTGTTTTCGCATCGTGCCCTCGCTGAACCTGTTTGTGCTTGCCGACGGCATGGGAGGCGAAGCTCATGGTGAAGTTGCCAGCGCGCTCGCCGTCGAAACGGTCGTAAAGCATTGCCTCGAAGGACAGGAAAATCCCTCCGCTCCATTGCTCGGCGAATCCAAACCCAACTTAACCGCCAAGAGCCAGCGCCTGATGAGCGCTATTCATCTCGCCAATCAGAAAGTTTTTCAATCCTCCCAGGAACATCGTGAACAACAAGGCATGGGCGCAACTCTGACCGCCGCGTGGATCGATGGCGTTCAACTGAGCATCGGCCACGTCGGCGATAGCCGCATCTATTTGCTGCGTACTGGATTGCTTCAGCAGCTCACCAGCGATCATTCGTTGGTCGCCGAGCAGGTTCGCCGCGGAATTCTGACCGTCAGCGAAGCTGAACAAAGCAATCTGCAAAGCGTGCTTCTCCGCGCTCTCGGCACCCAGCCTGAAGTGGAAGTGGATGCCGAGCAAGTGACTCTTTTCCCGCGCGATACTTTGCTCCTCTGCTCGGATGGCCTGACCCGCATGGTCACCGAACCCGAAATCGCAGGAGCTCTCCAGGCGGAGCCCGACCCTCAGCGCGCCGCCGAAAGACTCATTGAGCGTGCCAACGAAAGCGGCGGCATCGACAACATCACGGTAATAGTTGTCTCTCTGGTTCCCGAAACGAAGGGCTGGTTTTCCTGGCTGCGCCGCGGGGCGCATCAATCTGCGGGCGAAAACGGCTCCGCTGGAGGTCAATAATATGGCCAAGCTGTCGCTCATGTTTGAAGAAAAGATGGTCAAAGAAGTTCCTGTCGGTTCGCGCCCGGTGCGCATTGGCCGTTCTCCCGACAACGACCTGGTAGTGGATAACCTCGCCGTTTCCAATGACCACGCGCGCGTTTATTTCGAAGCCGGCCGCCTCGTCGTCGAAGACCGCGGCAGCCTCAACGGCACTTTCGTCAACGATCTGCGCATCGAGCGCGCCACGCTTCATGACGGCGACTCCATCTGGATCGGCAAACACCACATCAAAGTTGATGCTACCGGTGATGCGCCTCTTCCCTATGAATCCGCGCGCAAGACTAGCGCCGGCTCGATTAACGAAACCATGGTCCTCGACACCAAAGTCCGCCGCGACATGCTTCAGCAAGCCGCGGCTATGGGCGAGCGCACTCAGTTCGCCGCCAGCCGCATCAAAGTACCAACCATCGTTGTTCTCTCCGGCAGGACCGACGCCAAGGAATATGTTTTGACCAACCGGCTCACCACCATCGGCAAATCCGCAATGGCTACTATCAAACTTCGCGGCTGGTTCAAGCCGCAAATGGCAGCGCAAATCAATCAGCGCGACGACGGCTATTACATCGGCTCCGGCGACAAAATTCCTGTTGTGAACGGCGTCCCCATTCCTGGACCAACCAAACTGGATGACGGCGACCTCGTCGAAGTTTCCGGTGTTCGCTTGAATTTCATCGTTCGCGAATAGCAATGCCGGAAACCATTTCATCCCGTTCCGAATGTCTCAGGCCGCTTTGCTTGATTGCCTGCGCGTAGCATTTCATGGCCGATACCTCGCCGAAATGGTCCCAGGGCCGCAACGGTTTTGGCCTCTATGAACTCCTGCTTTCCTGGTGGCAGCATCGCGCATCCTTCTTAATCAGCCTGGCCATCACGATTTCCGCGCTCTCGCTTTACTACTTCACGTTCTTTGGCGAGAGCCCCGCGCCGCTCCTCAACTTTCTTCAGCGCTTCGAATATTCTTCGCTCGATACTCGCTTTCGTTATCGCTCCTCCGGCTCCACTCCTGTCGATCCTCGTATCGTCATCGTCGATATCGATCAGCATTCCCAGGAAGTCCTGGGCAAATGGCCTTTTTCGCGAATTCATTTCGCGCGCTTGCTTGATGCGCTGCGCGAAGACCAAGCCAAGGTCGCCGCTTTCGACATCACTTTCAGCAAGCCGGATCAGTCCTCTGCCCCGCTGCGCGCTCTTTGGACTGACTTCGAAGCGCGCCGGCACAGCGGCAAAACGGTCGATCCTCGCTTGATGGCCGAACTGCAAAAAACAATTGCCGCCTATGACGCGGACAGGCAATTCGCAAAGTCCATACGGAATTTCGGCAGCGTTGTCCTCGGCAACTTTTTCCTTCACACCGAAGCCGATCTTCGCGGCCTGGACCAAAAAACCCTCGATGACTACGCCAATGAAATTGCCTTCTATTCCTTTCCCAACGTCCGCCCGCTCAATCCCGCCAACGGCAAGAGCGACCGTATTGCGCTGATTCAAAAATTCCGCCCGGATCGTCTGTTACCGCAGGGAACCGAAGCCAATCTTCCCGTTCTGACCAACGTACTCAGTGAAGAAACTTCCTCCACAGGATTTTTCAATGTTTACCCCGACATCGATGGCGTCGTTCGGCGCTCGAATCTGATCATCCCCTATGGCCGCTCAAAGGATTTCTCCGACTGGGACATTTATCCGTCCCTCGACGTACAGACCGTTCGCTCCTTCTTGAACCTTCCCAACGATCAAGTTGTCCTGGAATTTGGCCCCGTCGGCGCTTACCGAATCCTTTTCGGCCCCAAGACCCAAGTCCGGACCGACGATCTCGGCCGTGTCTACGTCAATTTCCACGGCCCCAGCTATACCTATCTCCACTACTCCATGGCCGACGTAATTGAACACAAGGTCCCCGCCAACACGTTCTCGGGGAAAATCGTACTCATCGGCGCCACTGCAACCGGTATCGGAGATCTCCGTACCACTCCCTTCGGTGGACTGGACTATCCCGGCGTCGAGATTCATGCCAACGTGATTGACAATATTCTTCATCAAAATTTTCTGCGCCGTGGCGCCCGAGAATCGCTCTGGGACCTTTTGCTGATCCTTTTTTTCGGCATTCCTCTCGGCATCTGGATGGCTCTGGTCGCACCACGCTGGATGGGATTTGGCATGGTCATGCTCGCGGCCCTTGCCGCCGTTGATTACCTTGCGTTTCTGAAGGGTTCGTGGCTCAACTTCACGATCCCGGCGCTCACGCTCACCGCAAACGTGGTGCTGGTCTCTCTTTATCGCGCCCTCATTGAAGAAAAGGAAAAGCGCCGCGTTCGCACTGCCTTTGGCCAATACCTTAGCCCGGAAGTCGTTCGTCGCCTGCTGGTCAACCCCGAACTTGTCGAGCCTCGCAAAACCGAAATTACCGTCATGTTTAGCGATATCCGCGGCTTCACCACCATTTCAGAAAAACTTGACGCGCAGGAACTCGCCGTCTTCATGAATCAATATCTTTCTGACATGACTCAGATTATCTTCGAACGCCGCGGCACGCTCGATAAATATATCGGCGACGCGGTCATGGCTTTCTGGAACGCGCCATTCGAAGAGCCTGACCACGCCGCTCTGGCCTGCCAGACTGCTTTGGACATGATGGCGCGAGTCCGCGAAATGCAAAAAAAGTGGGAAGCTCAGGGGCGGCCTCGCCTTGATATCGGCATCGGCCTGAACACGGGCGTAGCCAGCGTCGGGAATATGGGCTCCTCCCTGCGCTACGGCTACACGGCGTTAGGCGACTCCGTAAATCTTTCTTCTCGCCTCGAGGGCCTCAACAAAGATTACGGAACACATATTCTTGCGAACGAAACCACTTTTCTAGCCGCCAAAGATTCCGGATTCGTTTTTCGCGAACTCGACCTCATCCGCGTGAAGGGCAAGTTAGAGCCGGTTGTCCTCTACGAGTTGGTTACTTTTTCGGATAGCATATCCGCCGATACGCAAGCGCGCCTCGATCGTTTTTGTCGAGCTCGTTCGCTCTACCGGCAACGCCTCTGGCTCGAAGCTCAGGCCGAATTCCAGTCCATTCTTACGCAATGGCCAGACGACGGCCCGGCGCGCGCCTATTGGAAGCGTTGTCAGGAATATCTTTTCGACGAGCCTCCCGCTGGCTGGGATGGCGTCTTCACCATGACTCACAAGTAGAACTCGTGCTCAGTCGGTCCTGGCGGATTAGCTAGTCACCGCTAAAGTTGTAATGGTCAACGCTTAAGCTCTTTCCAACCAATTTGGCTTCGCGTCTTTTTTCGTCACCACTTCGCGCTGCCGCGCATCCATATTCTTACGTCCAATTGCTGGAACACGGGATTACTTTGCTGACCGGTTTGAATTGCTTTCCGTTGAAGTTGAATCTTGTTTCGGTTGATGCGTTACGATATATCGTATTCAGCCAGGGCTCCTGACGCGCAAGATCCCAAATAGGCTGGCGTAACCAAAACCATGGTTGCAGCGTTCTAATAGACAGCGAATTTGTCCGCGCCGCTGCCGGCTAAGTCAGGGACACCACTTTTTCCCGACTGAAGGAATTCGAAAAGCAATATGTGGATTGTTCGTTTAGCTCTGCAACGGCCCTACACCTTCATCGTGATGGCGCTCGTCATCATTCTCCTGACTCCCATAGTCCTGCTGCGCACGCCCACCGACATTTTTCCCGATATCAATATTCCGGTCATCAGCTTGGTCTGGACGTTTACCGGACTTGAGCCGCAGGAAATGGAACAGCGCATCACCGGCAACGTGGAGCGCGGCATCGCCACTTTGGTAAACGACGTCGAACACACCGAATCGCAATCACTCAACGGTATCGCCGTCATCAAGGTTTACTTCCAGGCCAACGCCAATATCCAGACCGCTCTCGCGCAAACCGCGGCCATCTCTCAAACTTTCTTGCGCTTCCTGCCCCCGGGAACGACGCCCCCTCTGGTCATTATTTATTCTGCGTCCACCGTCCCGGTAATTCAGCTCGGGTTGACCAGCGATACTCTAAGTGAGCAGGCGCTCTTCGATACTGGGAACAACTTCATCCGAACGCAACTCGCCACCATTCAAGGCGCTGCAACGCCCTTCCCCTACGGCGGTAAGCAGCGGCTCGTCTCCGTTGACGCCGACACTCAAGCGCTGCAAGCGAAAGGTCTATCGGCAGTCGATATCGTAAATGCCGTTAACGCTCAGAATCTGATTCTGCCCACCGGGACCGCCAAACTCGGCCCTCTGGAATTCACTGTCGAAATGAATGGCAGCCCCCGCACGGTCAACGAACTGAACGACCTTCCTGTGAAAACCGTCAATGGCGCCACCATCTACATGAAAGATGTGGCTCACGTTCGCGATGGCTTCTCTCCGCAGACCAACGCCGTTCTCGCCAACGGCCAGCGCGGCGTGTTGATGAGCATCTACAAGACCGGCAACGCCTCCACTCTGGACATCGTGGATCGCGTCAAAGCGATGCTGATTTATAACCAGGGTTCCTATCCCGAAGGTCTCAAGGTCACACAGTTCTTCGATCAGTCGGTGTTCGTTCGTGCCTCTATTTATGGTGTTCTTCGTGAAGCGCTGATTGCCGCGGTCCTTACCGCCTTCATGATTTTGGTCTTTCTCGGCAATTGGAAAAGTACCGTCATCATCGCCATTTCGATTCCCCTCTCTATCCTGGTCAGCATTCTCCTCTTGAGCGCGCTCGGCGAAACCATCAACATCATGACTCTCGGTGGCCTCGCTCTTGCCGTCGGCATACTCGTCGACGATGCCACCGTCGAAATCGAAAACATCAATCGCAATCTGGCCATGGGCAAGGAAACGGTTCAGGCGATTCTAGATGGCGCGCAGCAGATTGCCGTTCCCGCTTTCGTCTCCACCCTTTGTATCTGCATCGTTTTTATTCCCATGTTCTTTCTTTCTGGCGTCGCTAAGTTTCTTTTCGTTCCCCTCGCCGAAGCCGTCATCTTCGCCATGCTCGCTTCCTACATGTGGTCGCGCACCATCGTCCCGACCCTCGCCATGTATCTTCTGAGCGCCGAGGACGAATACCACGCTGAAGAACACCTCGGCGAAAGACAGGGCTTCTTCCGCCGTTATCAGCAAAAATTCGAGCGCGGCTTTGAAAATTTCCGTGAAGCCTACCGGCACGCCCTTCAATCGGCGCTGGACATCCCCGGGACTTTTTCCGCCGTGTTCCTGGGTTTCTGCTTGCTCTCCGGCGCGCTGGTGCTGGTCCTCGGCCGCGATTTTTTCCCTAAAGTAGATGCCGGCCAAATCCGTCTGCACATGCGCGCTCGCACCGGCCTCCGCATTGAAGAAACCGCTCGTCTGGCAGATCTCGTGAACCAGACCATTCGCCAGGTCATTCCCTCCAATGAACTGGTCACCGTCCTGGACAACATTGGAGTCCCATACAGCGGTATCAATCTTAGCTACAGCAACGCTGGGACCATCGGCACCTCAGACGCTGAAATCCTGGTGCAACTGAAAGCCGAGCGTGGCAGAGCCACCAGCGAGTACGTGAATACTCTTCGCGGGGTGCTGGCGCAAAAATATCCCGGAGTGCAGTTTTTCTTTCAGCCGGCCGACATCGTCACACAAATTTTGAACTTCGGCACTCCCGCTCCAATCGATGTCGCCATCACCGGACAGAACCAGCCGGCCAATTACGCGGTGGCTCAGAAGCTCGCTTCTCAAATGCGCCACATCCCCGGTGCCGTCGACGTCCATGTCCAACAAGCCTTCGATGCGCCAACCCTTTTCATGAACATCGACCGGACCCGCGTGCAATCCGTTGGCATGCAGGCCCGCGACGTTGCGCAAAATCTTCTCGTTTCGCTCAGCTCCAGCTTCCAGACCGCTCCCACTTTTTGGCTCGACCCCAAAAATGGCATCAACTATAACGTCGCTGTGCAGACCCCCCAATATCGCGTCGATAGCTACCAGGCTCTGCAAAATACTCCCATCAGTGGCAGCATCGCTGGCGCTGCTCCGCAAATTATTGGAAATCTCGTCACCACTAGCACTACCGCCCGGCCTGCCTCGATTTCCCACTACAATGCTCAGCCGATGATCAATGTCTATGCTTCCGTAAGCGGCCGCGACCTCGGTTCCGTTTCCGACCAGGTCTTCAAGGAGGTTGGGGCTATCGAAAAAGAATTGCCTCGCGGCAGTCACATCGTAATCCGCGGTCAAGTACAAACCATGCGCAACTCGTTTTTCGGTCTGGGGATCGGTCTCGCGGGCGCCATCCTTCTCGCCTACTTGCTGATCGTCGTTAATTTTCAGTCTTGGACCGACCCTTTCATCATCATCACCGCGCTTCCCGGCGCTCTTGCGGGCATCTGCTGGATCCTCCTGATTAGCCGCACCACTCTTAACGTGCCCTCCCTCACTGGCGCTATCATGTGCATGGGCGTCGCCACCGCCAACAGCATCCTCATGGTTTCGTTCGCGCGCGAACAGCTTACCGAAGGGAAAAGCCCCGTTGAGGCGGCTCTCGAAGCTGGCTTCGTTCGCATTCGCCCCGTCATCATGACCGCTCTCGCTATGATCATCGGCATGGTCCCGATGGCTGTCGGTCTCGGCGAAGGCGGCGAGCAAAACGCTCCTCTGGGGCGCGCCGTCATCGGAGGTTTGCTCTTCGCGACCTTTGCGACGCTCTTTTTTGTCCCGTGCGTCTTTTCAATGATCCACACTTGGTTCGGGCGTCGCCGCCGTCGTGCCTCTGCCACGGCGTAAAGTTTTATGGCATTGTTCTTTTAACCAGGGAGTAGCTCAGGAAGGTATCGCGTCTATGGCAACTGAAACAGTGTCCGCTCCAAACGAAGTTGACCGGCAGGCTCGGCCCCGCAAATCGCGCCTCTTTGCGGCTCTTTTTGCCGCGGTCATTATCCTTGTTATTCTCGGCGCGTTCACTCTCTTTCAACGGCGTTCACAATATCAGGCGCTTGCCAACGAAACCGAAACTCTTGCCGTCCCCACCGTGGCCGTGATCCACCCCACCACGGAACCCTCCGAAGAAGGTCTGGTCCTCCCCGGAGCCATGCAGGCTTACGTCGAATCTCCCATTTACGCCCGTACCAATGGCTATCTCAAAAAGTGGTACCGCGACATCGGCTCTCGCGTCCAGAGGGGCGAACTTCTGGCCGATATCGACACTCCCGAAGTTGATCAGCAGCTCATCCAGGCTAAAGCCGACCTGGAGACTGCAAAAGCCAACGCCAATCTTTCGCACATCACTGCCACTCGCTACGAAGATCTCATCAAGACCGATAGCGTCTCCAAACAAGAAGTGGACAACGCTGCCGGCGATCTGGCTGCCAAACAAGCTACCGTTGCCTCTGCCGAAGCCAACGTTCGTCGTCTGTCCGAACTGGAATCCTTCAAACACATTTACGCTCCATTCAGCGGAGTCATTACTCGCCGCAACGTGGATATCGGTACTCTGGTGAACGCCGGAAATGGCGGTGCCACTCAACTGCTCTTCTCCCTCGCGCAGACCGATCCCATTCGCGTGTATATTAATGTTCCAGAGAGCGCTGCCCCGTCCATTCATACCGGTCTTCCCGCTGTTCTTGATCTGACGCAATTCCCGGGCCGCAAATTTCAGGGCAAAGTCGTTCGCACCTCCGAATCGATTGATCTGGTTTCCCGCACGCTCCTCACCGAGGTCGATGTCCCCAACAAAACCGGCGAATTGCTCCCGGGCGGCTATGCCCAGGTTCATTTGGGCGTTCAAATTACCGGTGAACGTCTACAGGTTCCCGTCAATGCTCTGCTCTTTCGCTCGGAAGGTCTTCGCGCCGTCATGGTGGATTCCGATCACAAAATTCATCTTCAACCGCTTACCATCGGCCGCGACTACGGCGTCTCTCTGGAGGTTCTGCAAGGTCTCCACGGCAGCGACTGGATCGTTCTCAATCCCGCCGATTCGCTCGAGGAAGGTCAGCACGTCAACGTGCACGAAGTTCCCTCAAAGCCTGCGGCTCCTCCTCCAGGCGCCAAATCTTCGTCCAGAGCAAATGAACCCGCCCCTGAGAAAAGTAAGTGACACGTATCTTCTTATTTTCTGCGGCCTCGGTCGCTGCCCTTTGCATCTCCGGATGCACCGTCGGCCCCAAGTATCAGCGCGCCACGCCACCCGCTGCCGCTCATTGGGACGTGGCTGAACCCTGGCGCGAGAGCGCTCCCAAGGACGCCCTCGGAAAAGGCGATTGGTGGCAAGTTTTTCGCAACGATGACCTAAGCGCTCTCGAAAACCAGGCTCTGCAGTCCAACCAGACGATTAAAATTTCTGTGGCCCGCCTCGAACAGGCTCGCGCGCTCGCAGCCGTGCAAATCTCCACTCAATTCCCTCAGCTCTCGACGTCTCCGTCCGCCGAGCGCCAGCGCCTTTCGGCCAATCGTCCCGCCAATAGCAGCGTTCTGGTAACCGGACCGGTTTCGCAAAACACCTACACTCTTCCGTTCACCGTCAATTACGAAGTTGACCTCTTCGGCAGGCGTCGCCGCAGCATCGAAGCCGCCCAGGCCAGTTATCAATCCAGCGCCGCCGATCTCGAAAACGTTCGCCTCCTCATCACCTCCGAACTCGCCGCAGATTTTTTCTCTCTCCGCCAACTCGACACGCAAATCTCTCTGCTCTCGCGCACCGTCGATGCCCTTTCCAAAGGCCTCGACCTCGTAAATTCGCGTTACCACGGTGGCGTCGCCTCCGGCCTCGATGTCGCGCAGGAAGAAACTCTTCTCTACACCACCCGCACTCAACTCACTTTGCTAAATCAGCAACGCAAGCAATTTGAAGACGCCATCGCCGTCCTGATCGGGAAATCCGCCCCGGACTATCACATGCCGCCGCGAGACCTTGCCGCGGAGCCGCCCCCGCTCAACGCCGGCTTGCCTTCCGATTTACTCGAACGCCGCCCTGACATCGCCGAAGCCGAACGCCAAATGGCCGTCGCCAACGCGCAAATCGGCATCGCCAAAGCCGCCTACTATCCTTCGCTGAATTTATATGGCACCGGAGGATGGCAGGCTGCCGACATCGCCAAACTTGCTAACGTGCAAAGCACCTTCTGGGCAATTGGTGCCAACGTCGCTGAAAGCATCTTCACTGGCGGCGCTCGCCGCGCTCAAGTTCAATTCGCGCAAGCAAATTACGACGCCACCGTCGCCAACTATCGCGGCACCGTTCTCGAAGCCTTTCGCGAGGTCCAGGACAGCCTCACCGGCCTCGCCATTCTCAATCAGGCTTTTCAATCGCAGCAACAAGCCGTCGAAGCCTCGCGCCGCAATCTCGATATCGCCACCAACCGCTACAAAGGCGGCCTGGTCAGCTATCTCGATGTTGTTACCGCGCAGCAAACGCTGCTCACTAACGAACAGCAGCTCGCCGTCCTACAGGGCCAGAAACTCGTCACCAGCGTTCTCCTCGTCAAAGCCCTCGGCGGCGGATGGGACGCTTCCAGTCTTGCCGCCATCCAAGCCAAATCTTCCCGCAAAGACATCCTCGCCCCTTAGCTCCAATCTTGCGCGAATGGCCGCGCTTTTCCTTCAAGCGCAACGTTATCAATGACAATCTGAATGAATCTCATTTCGGGCCCCCTTAAATCATCCAGCCGCATGCTGTATTCGCTGTATCAACACATCTGTTGCGCCTCCTGCAACATCTAAAACTCCAACTGCTCGCGGTCGCAGCGCATGAACGCGAGAACGCCAATTGGGTGTAAGTCCACTGGAGGGGTCATGGCCTTGGAAACCGTCATTCTTCAGAAATCCTTACCGCATGCAATCGCCACTGAGGAAGCTACCTTGTCGTCAGCTCTCGTAACGATATTTCGGGGAAAGTTTTGCAACACCATACTCCCTGGCAGAACGCCGATTCAATTCAAGAGCGGAGAAGTCATCTACAACATTGGTGATCTCGATCGGAGTATGTTTTTCATCCAAAAAGGCTTTGTCAAGGTGGGAACGCTCGTTCCAGACGGGCGTGAAATCATCTACGACGTACGCAAGGCTGGCGATGTCGTTGGAGAACTCTGCGTGGCAAAGACCCCGCGGCCAGACCGAGCCGTCGCTTTGGAGCCCTCCGAGGCAATTCACGTCTCCTACTCCGAAATAATATCCACTCTCGGAAAGTATCCCGATCTGCTGTTCAAACTAATCGAAATCTTCTGCAACTGCCTCGCCGACGCCTATGACCAAATCACTTCTCTTACAGTCCATAACCTTCATGGACGCGTCGTCCAGGTTCTGCTCGACTTGGCGGCCAAATTGAGCAGCGCGAACGGTGATCCTGTTCAGATTCCGGCATATCTCACTCAGGAAGAAATTTCTCAAATGGTAGGTGCTCGCCGGGAACGCGTCTCCACTACATTAAATTCTTTGCGGCGTCGCGGTCTGGTTGATTATTCTAGCCGCGGCCATCTGCTCCTCCAAACTGCGGCGCTGCGCGGTCTTGTTAGCTGACTACAGCAAAATCCCGAACTCATTTTGTTACGGGCGTAACTGACAGCCGCGCAAGACCCTGCAATCCTCCAACAATGAGAACGCGGGTTTGTCCTCCTGGCCCCTCCTGTGACCTCTGAGCAAATTCTGGAGGATGAAAATATGCAAAATATGTCGTCGCTGGCGCGCCTCGCGACCGGCCGCAATTGGCAAAGTGTCCTGATCTCGGCATGTAAGTCTATGCTTGCCTATTCAGCGATCGGTCTGCTGATCTGTCTCGCGCAATCGCCCATTGCGTTTGGGCAGTTGGCGCCTAACCAGACCAATGGCTTTGGTAACGGAAGGTTGGTCACATTCACTTACTTGCAGAATTTTGATTGCGTCGATCAGCCGACGCTCGATTTAGACTTCAATCACATCTTGGCGCAATCCGATCCCAACGAAATGCAAACACCCATTTGCACGCCGGTCACGGAACCTACCCAGGACCCTACAGGCGGGGACATCAAACACACCGCGCACTTGTATGTTTTTATTCCGATGTTCTCCGTGGACGGAGATACCAACCCGGCTCATGCCATGCCTTGCCCGGATGGAGGCAGGCCAACCGAACTCTGCGGAACAGCGCTGGGAGCCAAGCTTATCGAGCTATTCGGATTTTTGCCCGAGGCCTGGAAAACCACGGTTAATCCGGCGATTACTACACAGTGCCCCGACCCCAATCATGCTGTTCCTGGCACTTGCACCATGCATGCTTCGTCGGTCGATTTGTCTCAGACCTTGGTGGCGCTCAATAAGATTCCGGGCCCGCCAACCGCTCCAATTTTTGTTCCGACCCCGAATCATAGCCACGTAGTGGACAACAGCAGAGTGAATTCCCTGCCTATTTGGTGGGAAGTTCGCCCTGTGCTGATCTTGCATCAAAGCGACTGGCCCGCGGCTGACGGAAGCAGCGGAATTACCTCCTCCAAAGCAATGGATGATGCGGAAGCAGCTGGAAGGGCTATAGAAGTTGGCTCCAACTTCTTCCTGTTCTTCAGCTCGCATCAGGCCGCTCATTAGGTCACCCATTTTAGGCGGCCTTTAAACAAAAGGGTCGCGAGCCTTGCCGCTGCAATCAAACCGCCCAGCAACCGTTTTCGAGCCGCGCTGACCAATCCGAAATCTTGCCGCGTATCTCAAACACTGGCCCGCTCGGGACTGGACCGGAAGGAGTTTGCAAAATGCGAAGTCGAATCATTGTATCAAGTGCGCTTGGGCTGCTCGCACTGACCGCTCTCGTGGCATCGGGCACGCGGAACACATCAAGCACCACATCGAGCTTTCTCGGAAGCGCCGAAGACAATTCTGCGCAACTGATTCAGCAGGGACGCCAGATTTTTCGCTTTGATACTTTCGGCGATCAGGCGTTCTGGGGCGATCAATTGCACTTGCACCAGGCAATCAACAATCTGACGCCGCGAAACGCACTGGCACTGGGCCTGAAAGTTGACGCACAGGCGCTCTCGCCATCGCTGGTAGAGGCCATCAAGCGCGGAAAAGTAAATCTCGATGATCCTGCGGTGACGCGAGCCTTGATCCAACAGCAAGCTGTCCTCGGCGTCGTCGGTTTTTTCGACAATAACAACTTGCTGCGATCGGTCGGCCTGACCTGTGCCGTCTGCCACTCCACTGTGGATGACTCCATTGCGCACGGCATCGGCTCGAGGATCGACGGTTTGACCAATCGAGACCTCAATGTCGGTGCAATCATTGCGGCAGCGCCCAATTTGCAGCCAGTTGTCAGCCTGCTCAGTCTTGCTGATGCCGGAATCACGGCCGCTACGGTCCGAACCGTCCTCAACAGCTGGGGCCCCGGCAAATTCGATGCCGAATTATTCCTCGATGGCAAAGCCTTCAACCCGCAGCAAATTACCAACGGCGTGATTACTGGCCAAAATGTCTCTGGCGCTACTCTGATTCCCAACGCCCGTGGACTCAGCGGCCACAACCTTCACACCTGGACCGGCGGATGGGGAACCGTGACTTACTGGAACGCCTTTGTTGCCGTAAATGAGCTACATGGCATCGGAACGTTCTTCGATGAACGATTCGACAACGCAGCTCAGTTCCCCATCGCGGCGAAGGCTGGCCTGGGCCACATCTCCACCGACCCCGATTCCGATCAGGTCACCGGCAAGTTGCCGGCGTTGCACTTCTATCAGCTCGCTCTGCCGGCCGTACGGCCGCGTCCCGGCATTGATTTCGATCCCGATGCCGCAAAGCGTGGAGACGAACTCTTCAGCGGCAAGGCCAATTGCAATAGCTGTCATCACGAACCGCTTTGGACCGAGCCAGGCTGGAATCAACATTCGGCCGATGAAATGAAGATCGACAGTTTCGAAGCTGACCGCGCGCCTGCCAGCATCAATGCGGTCGGACAACCTGAACATGGCTATCGCACCATGAATCTCTCAGGCATCTTCGTGCGCGAACGCGGGCTTTTCATGAACCCACAGAACAAAGGTCACTTTTATCATGACGGTCGTTTCCTGACGCTGCTGGACACTGTCGAAAGCTATAACGCCCGCTTCAATCTTGGACTCAGTGACCAGGAAAAGCACGACCTGGTCGAATATCTGAAGTCCTTATAACCACTGCGCCGAAAACAAGACAGATAAGTCTGCACGAGGCGTCACCGCACAACCATTAATCCAGCACCGCGATTTCCAGTTCGCTGAGCCGAGTCGGATCGCCAACCACAGTGATCTGCTCGATCGCCCTCTCGGCTAAGCTGAAGATTAGAACCCTGGTGAGTTTTCCTGCCGGCGCGACGCTATGCGGGAGCGGCCGCTTCGCAACTGCTCGTCGGGGATCGTCCCGGCCAATGGGTGGGACCGTTCATCTCCGCCTTCGTCTTCTCCGCTTTCACGTTGATTTCGTGGGCGCTGCGTCCGCCCTCGCGTCGGCTTGGCCAATCGGTCTCCACGATCGCACCTCGCGCCTTCGCTTGGTCGGTTCCGGTGATCATCACTGCGGCCATGTTGGCGGTCGCATTCATCACCCTTCCCAAAGGTGCGCCCTCACAATAAACCGAATTATCCCGGCGAGTGGCCCCGGTCACAAACCGAGGGCGTGGCACCCTACGCCTCTCTATACTTTCCAGGCACCTTCTTAGGTGTTATCCTTTCCCGCATCCGCTGTGCCAATCAATTTCGATTTCCTGGCTCCGCCACTCGCCTCGGGCGAACAATTTGCTTACAACCCCTGGGCCCAATCTCCTCACTATCGGCCGCATTTCTGGATACAGTTGCTCCAACGAAAAGCTATTGAACTTCACAGCGAACGCCAAGAATCGGTTTGACGGTCACAGCTACGATGCTATTGGCAATCTCATCAGCGACCGCTCGGTGAAGCTCACGAGGCGATGAATCAACGCCAACACTGACGTTCGAAGCGCACGAGATGCAGGCAGAATGCGGAGCCGCACGCTCATAACACTTTTCTTCCTGGGAATCCTTGCACTAATTACGTGGGTCGCTTATCAACGCCGTGTGCGGCTAGCCGCCTGGGTGTGGCACGTTCGGCATCATGGCACTCTAATGGTCGCCGGCTATGTCGTTCCCGTCCCTGATGATTGGTATGTCCACGACCGTCAGCCCACGGACCGGCTGCTAATCAAGCTGAGTCCAAGTGAACTACCGGCGACAATTTCCTTTTTGGAAGAACCGCCTCCGAAAGACCTCGACTACTGGAAATCCGTCATGGTTTCCCAGTTCAAGAAGAGTGGACACGAGCCAACGGTGCACGAGATTAAGATAAACGGCGAGACAATTTATTGCGTGGGCGGCAGCCCGATGCCGCCCCTATCTAGCAGCCAAATGCCAGCCCTTATTACGTGGGACTGTAGAACTCCCGGTCGCCTGGAGATACTCGTTACGGCTCCAGAGTCCGACGTCACAGAAGTCTGGGATATACTTTCGCACATCCGCGAAGGTAAAAAGACAAGCCAATGAAATGGACGTGGAAAAAAGAGCGCTATGCGGCGGCTTGCTCAGGCAATCTGCAGCCATTATTCAACTAGCGGGGAGAACGTCAATGACGAACCTAAAGAGATGGTCCTACGTCATTCTACTGGGAGCCATCTGGTCACTGTTGTACGGCTCATTTTTGCGATTGGAATCAGGCATCGAGCCCGGCCTTTTTGCAAACAATCGACAAGCGTATTGGTGGCTCATAGTCTTATCCTATTGGCTTGCAGACACCCTGGTCGTCCTATGCTTTGCTCGGACCATAGCTCGGCCTTTCGGATTGCCCATGCCTCCAGAATTCCCATTTTTTCAATTCGGCTCTGATCTGGCTGTTCTGGTCCTTTTGGTACATATCGCTTGGGCGTGCACCGACCGATATCTTTTTCCAGATCTAAAATCTTTAGGATTGGCTACTCTACCCGCTCTCTTTCTCTCTATTGCGACGGCCTGGGCGATAATCGGATTTCTTAAGTATCGGCAGCCTGTCAAACTTACCCGTCAGCTGTCCCGTCCTTAGCGAAGCGGAATGATGGGAAATTCGGGGACAGCGGGACGCTTTTTATTCCATTCTCGTCCCCGCCTATTACTATTCGGCGCAGCCCATTCGAACTGGTACCTAGTTTGTTATCTTATTCTCATTGACATTGCTGTCTTTCCGTGCGAGAGTGAATTTCTCTTTACGGGCCAGCGGGACTGGGTCTATAGGGTGCGAGCGAAAGGGCCCGCGATAATGACCAAAGACCTTCGTCCGTGGGAATGGAGTCTCTTAGCATTGGTGGTCCTTCTCACTGCGGCAGGTTTTACAGCGTATGGCGTTAGAGCAACGATGTCGCCATGGGTTATTTTCGGTTTCGTCTACGCAATTCTTAACTTAGGTCTGCTCGTCGTCACATTGCTTGTGCCCTCGCACGCTGAAGAAGAACTAAGATATACGCTCCGTTCCTTCTTCATTGAGGGTTGGTTCTTCATCGCTGCGGCCTTCGCTACTTCGCACGACCAATACCAAATTGCTGGGCCGGCCGTAGTCGCCGGCGTTCTCATCCACATATTCGTAACCCGCAAACATGCCCGTGGCCTTAGGCAGCGCCGGGCAGGCTTGCACGGCTGATGGGGAAACTCCGAACGTTGCGTCGAATGCCTGATTGGATGAGGGCGTCGGCTCCTAGCTCCGAGTAAGCTTGGTTGCGCTAACGACCGAGGCTCGGAAGAAAGGAGCCGATCAATGTTGATTATGATCTGCCCCAATTTTTCGCATCCGTCTGCTAAACAGTGCGGCACCGTGGCCAAGGACGTAGCTTTGGGAACGGGTATCGCATACGTCGGCGAGATTCTAAACCCCGACCTTGGATTAGTGCTCGGAGCATTTCCAGTCACAGAGGGGGCGTATTATGGAGCATTTTGCGGTCAGTAAGGAGAAGGCAAAGCACGAAGGCGAAACCAAGGGCATGCCGAAACCCATCTTCGTCGTTTTCATGGCACTGCTTTGGATCGCTTACTGCGCGCGTTTGGCCACCCATTGGCAGACCACTGGAAACCTACCACACATATATGCCGGAGTCGTATTCCCGCTCCTATGGTGGCGCATGCTAAAGGACAACGCGAGCTCCCAAGCTGTACTTCTCGCTGTTTTTGCGTTTATCGGAATTTTAATGACGTAAAACTGGGACCCGTCTATTTCTTTCCCATTCAGGCCGCTCTTCGCTCCTCCGTTCGAATGATTTGTTTTACGGGCCAGACTGCCGCAGCCGCTGTGCTTCTCCCACACTCATCCCGCCGTACTTCGCCTTCCACGCATACACAGTGTGCTTCGACACTCCCAGCTCCCGCCCCAGCTCGCTGGATAACCTACCGCCACTCTCCAACGACGAAGCTGCATTCCTTGGAAACCCCGCAAACTCTCTTGTTACACCGGTCTCACCGTGCACGGATGTCATGCCCGCTACTGATCAAGCTTTTGCGGACTTTTTCCACACCTTTGCTGCTGACTTTGCCTGGGAGTCGGAGCATCCGCAGGAGTAGGTTGCATAATGGGTGGAGAAGTAGGCGGGACCTGGGTGGCGAGGGTGGCTTCTTAGCGGGTTGTGTGGCCGGAGCACCAGTTGGCGCAGCGGCAGGCTCAGAGGTCACGGTTTCAATTGCCATTCTGCATCCCATAACAAACGTAGCAGTCGGACTAGCGAAAGATGCTTATGCAAATTACAAAAATGGATGCCCTTTACTCTAATTTATTGTTCGCTCCAAGTGTCACACAGGGAGAACCTAGTGAGTGACGCAACCGATAAACGATTCAAGCTGGGACTCCTAGTTATCGGGCTAGCCGGTATCGGCAGTTCCGTAATGGCGTATAACCGGCGAGGCTTGGAAGACGCCATAGTCTCAGCCCTCCTCTGGTTTGGTCTCGGACCCATCATCTTGTTCCGATATCGAAGCAGCAAATCCAAAAAGCCGAATAGACCGCAGGGCTGACTGCCGCTTGTCAGCCGTGGCGTACGGTCAGTTCGAACGGCTGATTGGATGAAGGCGTCGGCTCCTCTAGGCCGAGTAAACTCGGTTGCGAACAAGAAACTTCGGAAAACATGAATCTGTGCAGCTCCGCGTTCGGAATCATGCGACAGCAAGAGTTCCCGACATCGGTGGCGCCCAGTCCGTACCTCACGAACTACCTTTGTTCTCCGCATCCGAGCCAGGCCTTCCGGCTCGCGTGCGGAGATTCTGCTTCGTTCTCGATGCGGATGCCGTTAGAATCGCGCCGTCGGACGATTGCCAACTATGAGCGCGGAACGGCCTTTCCAATTCCGGATGACCAACATGACCAACGACGGCGTCAATACCATCGTCTACGATGGCGAAAACCGCGCCACTAGCTCTAGCAACGGCAGTGCTGGTCGGCCGCTAATTGCGCCGGGGTCGCCGCAATGATTGCCGCGGCACAAAACTTCCCAAACTTTACAGTACTCTACGTACCCGCAACCAGCAACAGTGGTGCGCACTACTTGGCCAATATGGGCGGTTTCTCGGTTTCGAGTCCGCCCCTATCCGCTGGGTGGAACTTTCCTGTACAGTAATCGAGGATCCCGATGATTAGGGCAAAAATGATGTGCCTCTCAGCAATTTTGTTCACCTTCTTTGGTACTAACGCCTCTGCGACTGAAAAGACACATGCTGTGGCCGCACTTTTTAAATCATCTGAAACTATCTTCCAAACTAAGTCATCGCTTCTATCTGAAGCGTCCGCC
This sequence comes from Candidatus Acidiferrum sp., assembly GCA_036522855.1. Lineage (GTDB taxonomy): Bacteria > Acidobacteriota > Terriglobia > Acidiferrales > UBA7541 > Acidiferrum. The sequence continues at coordinate 68,330 of DATDFA010000003.1, forward strand.
GATAAGGGCAACTCGTTCGTGTGGCAACCCTTTGGCTATCTCAGCAAGAGCCTCGAAGCATTGGGAAGCCAATTATCAGTGACAATTCTGTCCGAGAGCGAGAATATTATGGTCGGACTAAATGACTTTTCTCCGCCGAATGGGCTTGGTTCTATTCGGGCCAAGCGCTGCTACATTATCGTGTTACGAAAAGGAAGTACGTTCGAATTCTCGGAATATGTCAAAAAAAAACAAGCTGTTTTAGTGGCGGATTCCGTTTGGAACTGGTCGGCAAATCTCGAAGAGTTCGGTGACGCAGACCCTCGCCCCAGTACTATCTACGCCGAATCAATAGCACATTCGTATGTTTTGATCTCGAATGATCGAGGTGAACTTGCTAAGGTTTCGGCAGACTTGACATCGCGGGGCGACGACATGGAGGACGTTGCCGGAATCCCCGAATGGGAGAACATTAAGCGTCTCGATTTTTGGGGTTACAGAAAATATCGGCATGAGAGGCCGCCTAACCCCGGTGTCGCCAGACTCATCGGGCTAGACAAAGTTACACCTCGGGCAGAATCCCTTCTTCTACACGTCGACCTGGAAAAACAATTGGGGTACTTGCGCCTCCACTGCTCCAATTCGAGCGATGACACTGTGAGCAAGATGAACGCAACGGGTCGAATGCCGCCTCTCAAACCCGCTGGGGAAGACTCATGGGAAACGGATTTTCCCCTCGGTGAGACCGGAATCTTTCCTGAGAGCGCGATCTGGGTATGGTGGCTGTTTGGGATGGGCGTTGTGGCGTGAAAATCGGAGACGAAAAATCGGGGACAGACGGGACGTTTTCTTCTATTTTTTCTCGTCGCCCGTCGCTACTGCATTCGGCCAATTCGAACTATACCTAGTTCGTAATATTAATTTCCTTGACATTTATGCATTTCTATGCTATAGCTATTTTTTCCTTTGCGAGCCAGCTGGACTGGCTCTTCTAGCTCTTTAAGATCTCAACTCGATGAAGTTTCGAGCAGAACCGTTCTGGCGCGTATACTCAGTTCCTCTATTCTCCTGGAGGCGCCAAGCTCGCTATCATGAACGGACAAACCCTTACGAAAGCGATGGTTCCTCTGCCCGGCAAAGCTTTCGCCATCTACAACAATTCCACTGGTCCCCTTTACTACGCGCATCCTGATCTTTTGGGAAGCATTCGTTTGGCAACCACGCCTGCTCGCGCTAAATACTTTGACACCGCATATGCGCCCTTCGGCGAGACTTACGCCTCAAGTGGGACCCTCGACGCCGCTTACACTGGCCAGATGGACGACACGGCACAACGCCAAGACACCGTTGGCGGGCTCTACGATTTTCCAGCTCGCGAGTACAGTACGCAGGGTCGTTGGCCTTCTCCCGATCCTGCCGGGGTCGCCGCAACCTGCACAAAAGACCCTCAATCGCAAAATCGCTATGCTTACGTTCGGAACAATCCCATTACCCGCGTTGATCCGAACGGAATGTCCGACATTGACTACTTTCCAGATATTGACCCCTTCTGTGACCCGTGCTTCTTGGACCCACTGTTTTGCGGCGGCGGTGGTGGCGGGTTCGTTGGCGGCGGCGGTGGCGGCGGAACACCCAAACCAAGGACGTTCCCTTGGCCGTTGCTTCCGCCAGGCTTCTTCGGTGACCAATCTGCCAAGAAGACGTGCAAAGAGACTATCTCCAACAAACAGCAGGCGATGCAAGGAGACGAATGCGATCACCAAGGTGGCGTTATAGTGGAAACATGGAGTTGCGAAGGCGACATCAACTGTTGTTGGGATAAGTTAGATCAATACAGAGATAAGTGCAAGAAAATGGGGAAGGGCTATTTCGTAGCTCTTGGTCAGCCCTTTTTCGGCTCATTTTACCCCGCGGAGTGTTGCCGGCCAAAGGGAAAGCGGTAATTGCTCCGCGACCGGGACCAAGGAGAATCTCAATGAGGGTTCGCTTCAATAGTTTATGTGTCTACAGCTCGCTGCTGACCCTCTGTCTGCTTAGCCTTGTTCCCCGTATGGTGTGGAGCGCGCGGACATGGCGACAACGGAATATTGTCGAAGAATATACCCTCGAGCAGAATGTCAACCCATGTGTTAACTCCTATTATAATTATGAATCCTTATTGGCCATCGCCTCGTTAGCGTACATCGCTACAGCCCTGATAGTGCTTTGGACTAGCTACAGAAAAGGAATGCGATCCGCCTGGTTCATCATGTTCGTGTTTGTTTTTGCCTTTTTCCTTCCAGTGGTTTGGGGGGACGTCTTTCGGTACATCTGGCAGGACGCCCCTGGTTGGTGGCACGGATTTGCGCACGGTCTCCGGGAAGGAAATCATCTCGCTGTCGACGGTTTGAAAGAGATGTTTAGGCTTACGGTCATGCTCTTCGCTCTCTTCCTGCCTGTCAGAACTTTCTTCGGCAAACCGCGCCAGCGAGGCACCGAACGGAGTTAAAAACACCGCAGCATATAGATTTATCATCTGGTACAAGGCCCGTTAAATAACGGATTTTGTTGCAGAAAATGCAAAGCCCGAATTACAGCTAGGGAGGGCATATGATGGTTCGTCCCAATATCTTCCTGGCATCTAGTTTACTGCTCACACCAGCATTTTTCTGGCTTCTGCCATACATGCTCAGATGCGCCCGGGCCTCGGACGACATAACCAGAACTGCTGGCCTGGCTTCCCTCACAGTCATCATTGTTGCGCTCATTGTTATCTGGACATGGCTGGTTGCGGGAAATCGGATGGCTTGGGTCATAATCGCCGTCATCGTGTGGGTCTGGGCGTTCCCCATGATTTTTCGACCCCACATAGGTCCTCTCTCGTCAAGCGAACTAAGAGATTGGATCGTATCCGCGTGGCGCCAGGACGGCTTCGCACGAGTCACTCTCGTAAACCCAATCATGTTTTCACTCATGATCATTGGATTGATTCTACCGCTAAGGGCTCTCTTTCGGACTAGGCGACCCATGAGCTAATGGATCGGTTTGTGGCACGGATGGCCCAGAGTCGGTTTTTAGTTTACCGGAATCATATGACCCTCGAATCACACGACATGACCTCGAATGCGGCCATTTCCGCCAAGCAACGAAACCTCGTCTCGCCAATTAAGAATTCTCGATTAATGTGAAAGCACCCGCAATGCCATTAGGAAGGCTCGACACATCTTGTCTTGCGGTTCGTCTCTGAGCGTCCCGTTCGCAGCATTCGCCTCGGTTCCACCCCCACGCGCACGATCAGCTTCGATAACGCCTATGCACCATTCGGAGAAACCTACGCAACGTCGGGCACAACTGACCCGTCATTCACCGGCCAGCGTCAGGACACCGTCGCCGGACTTTTCGACTTCCCTGACCGACAATACTCCACGCAGGGCCGCTGGCCAACGTCTGACCCGCTCGGTCTAGGTTCAGTACGCCTTTCCGATCCGCAGACCCTGAATCGTTACGCCTACGTCCGCAACAATCCGCTCACCTTTGTTGACCCCACGGGTCTTGAAATCGAGAAACTTGATGACTGGGGGGATGACGATGGCGGTGGCGGTGGTGGCGATTTTGGAGCAGGAGACGGCAAGTTTGGGGGAGGGGTGGCGGGTTTTGGCGATCCTACTTCCGGCGGCGACCCTTTAAACGGCGGAGCAAACTGCGCGGCTGGTGACAGTAGTTGCGGGGGCAACATCGGCGACCCAAGCACCAATTGTATGGGCCCGCTCATTAACTGCGCCGACCTAGGCTCATCCAGTGTCTGCCCAAATAATTGCGGATTCCCCGACGGTCCTCCCGCACCCCCTTGGGATCCGTCCAATAATCCTCTGGCCCCACCCTCGCAGCCCGCGCCTCTATCAAACTGCTCGGCCTATAATGACAAGAATTTGAACAAAACGTTCGAGCAAGGTTACACAGGCGCAACGGAGACTTTTGTCGAGGATATGGGATGGGCCATCGGCGGCGGCGCGGTTCTCGGATGCATTGCTGGCTTGGAGTTCGGTCCAGCCGGTTGCGCCGCTGGATTATCTTCTGGCGCGATTGGCGGGGCCACGTCTACGCTACCAATTGCTGCGGTGCATACTAGCTACAAGCTTCTGGCGCCTACCGCCAAATACCTATTCAAAGAATGGTGGGATGGTTGCAGACAACAATAGCCGGTGATCCGATTATGAAACGAATTCCTGAACATTGGTATCTTCTAGTTCCGGCTTTCTGTATAGCCGTTTATGGCCTTTCCAAAGCCTATGTCGAGAAGAACGCTACCGATGCACTAGTGGTTTTCATCCTGTGGCTCGTGATCGCGCCGCTTTGGGCGTTCTTGCGGCATCGCCGTGGCCGAGGTGGCTAGAAGTTATCTGGCTCTGTTGACATCCTCAAGAAAAGCGATGCCGGGTGCAAAAAACATTGAGAGAATCGAAGGTACGCTTACAGAAAAAGGCGGTCGAGTCTGGCATATCGAGCTAAGGGTCACAATCGCCGTACTCGAAGGACCGCATGGAGTAGAGTGCGAAGAAGTCGCGCGCTTAGAGCTGGACTCCAGCGTTCCCGATGGCGAATATATCCTGGATTACTTCTGCCTCAAGCACCGCACCAGAAGCGTGCGCGTAAAACTCGGTGCATTTGTCGCAGCGTAGCAATGCGTGACGCGCGGTGGTATAGACGGAGGGCATCATGAGTCATCGGAGAATAGAACACGTCGCGACGCTAAAGGGAAAAGGAAACTTCATCAGAAGCGATTCCGGCGAATCTTTTCCAGTAGATTACCAGCTCGACGTTTTTCAAGATTACCTCGATTACGGGCACGGGCGCGAAGTTCCGCGTCGCAGAGACATTCGCGGTTCAATCTATCCACCGCCAATTGGTTTTCAACTGCCGAGCAGGCAGCACACGTTACAACTACAACTGGCGGACGGGGGCGTTGTTAAATGTTGGGTCCGCAACCACAGCGGTGAGGTCGTTTGTCAATGATGATCCAGCGAGGCGAATGCAGAAATTGAAACACGTGCTCGCTATGAGAGACTTTTGCTTCGCAGCGGTCAGTCTCCATTCGGCAGCGTCGATACAACGATTCGGTCGGCCTCTTCGGTGAGGAGAATGGGAGCGACCTCAGGCAAATCCACAGAGATTTCAGCCATCTCTTGGGCTGCCAACAGCGAGTCCAAGTCCGCACCGGCACTCTTATGAAAGATGACATCCGAGAACGAGCGCGTCAGGAACTGCAAGATAAGCTCAGAGAGCACGAACGGGCGATTCATTCCTCTGGAATCGTAGAACGCGTACGCGCGATGCAAGCGCCTATGTTGGAGGCCGCGCAGTCGTGTTTTTCAGAATCAGAGTCCGACCATTTGCGTTCTCTAATTAGGCTGGCGGCGGAGTTTTATGACTACGTAAAAAGCGTAGACACGGATGATGCCAATAATCTTAGATACGTTTGTGAGTCTACTTTTGCAGGGGTTGAGTCGTTCATGCGCGTAACCCGCGCCTACGAAGTGTTGGTTGGCGCAGTGAAAAGCAGAATCGAGTGGGATGCGATTTCCGCCTCGTCCCTAGTAGAACGGTTTCCTGACATGTTTCAAGAATTTACTACGGAGACAGACTTTGAGAACAAATGCAGGCTCCTCTTGGATTTGTTCAAATTACAGATTCTCTGGGCTACCATCTCCTATATTTAGCGCCGAAATTTTTGGACGGGTAAATCGGATAAGTCGCACGACACGACCTCGAATGCGGCCCATCTCCGTCGCCGTGAGCGTAGTTATGAAATCGAGTGCCAAGGACCTTAGCCAGCCTTCAATCTTGCTGCAAAATCTCATACCACAGTGGATTGCCGAGGATGGATTCCCTACGACAATCTGGTAGATGTTGCTGCCCAGCTCCCGCGCCACACGATCCGC
>DATDFA010000004.1:0-20006 GCA_036522855.1 Candidatus Acidiferrum sp.
TATGTGGCGGCGAAAGCGGGTTTGATTGGATTGACGAAAGCGATTGCCATCGAGATTGCTTCGCGCGGAATTACGGTGAATGCGGTGGCGCCTGGATTTATCGAGACTCCGATGACCGATGTGCTGCCGGACAAGGTGAAAGAAGAATTAAAAGTGCGGATTCCGCTGGGGCGGATGGGTTCGCCGCGCGATGTCGCGGCTGCGATCGTGTTCTTGGCCAGCGATGAAGCCGGCTACATCACCGGTCACGTCTTGAATGTGAATGGCGGAATGCATTTGGCGTAAGGTGAGAGAACTTAGCGCGTCCGTTAGGGAGCCTAATTGGGCGAATTCCGAGATCTAAGACTCATTCCCGATTGGCCGCGTATCAGAAAGCTTGTTGCGCAGCGGTTAGGCAGGACTGAAGACGAGGTTCAGGCCATGAAGGACAGTGGAGATTCGCTGGAGCGAGTCGAGTTGGTCATGACTGTTGAAGAAGTTCTCGATAGCCTGCGTCGCTAGGTCTCGTCAAGTTGACCTAGGGGAGGGGCGTGCTTAGAATGGGCAGGTTGCCCAGGAGGCCTTTAATGGCGTAGGCAATCTTGCCTGCGCGGTTTTAAACGAAGTGTGGGCTACACCGTGCACAACCAGGATTGGCTATGCTACCGAGCAAGACGATATTTTGCACTACGGCGAGAACGACCACTTTTTAGTAAGAACAATAAGCGATCCCGGATCGCGGAGGAATGCGAATGGCCAGCGTAGAAGAACGCGTAAAACAGATTATCGTCGAGCAGCTCGGTGTGGATGAAGCGGAGGTCACGCCCACTGCGTCGTTTGTGGACGATCTCGGCGCGGATTCGCTGGACCAGGTCGAATTAGTGATGGCGTTCGAAGAAGCCTTCGGCATCGAAGTGCCGGACGAGGACGCCGAGAAGATGACCACGGTGAAGGACGCCGTTGAGTACATTGATAAGCACGCCAAATCAAAGTAAGCCTACACATTCCGTGCGGCATCTAAACAGTGATAGCTCAGGGTTTGTGAATACAAGCCCTGAAGACTTGCTGGACGCGGGGTTTGCAAGTACAAACCCTGAAACCCTGACAGGAGCCGGAAAACTGTGACTCGCCGGGTAGTAGTGACGGGAGTTGGGCTGGTCTGCGCGCTGGGTATTGGCACAGACGAGAGCTGGAAAAACCTTCTCGCCGGAGTCAGCGGCATCGGTCCGATTACCCAGTTCGATACCAAGGATTTCGACTGCAAAATTGCCGGCGAAGTGAAAAACTTTGATCCCTTCCTGTGGATCGAGAAAAAAGAACTGAAAAAAATGGGCCGGTTTATCCAGATTGCGCTGGCCGCGTCGGATGCCGCGGTTAAGCACGCGCAATGGAAGCCCGAACAATCGAACCTGGAAGAAGTCGGGGTCTATGTTTCGTCGGGAATCGGCGGGTTCGATATCATCGAGCGCGAACACGGCAAACTGTTATTTGGCGGACCCAACAAAATTTCGCCGTTTTTTATTCCTTCCGCCATCGTCAATTTAGCTTCGGGGCATATTTCGATCCGCTACGGAGCCAAGGGCCCCAATTCCGCCACGGCGACCGCGTGCTCGGCTTCGGCGCATGCCATTGGCGATTCCTTCAAAATTATTGAGCGCGGCGCCGCCGACATGATGATCTGCGGCGGCACCGAAGCGACGATTACACCGATGGGCGTAGGCGGATTTGCTTCGATGAAAGCGCTCTCCACCCGCAACGATGATCCAGCAACGGCGAGCCGGCCGTTTGACGCCGACCGCGACGGATTTATTGTCGGTGAAGGCGCGGGAATTGTGATTTTGGAATCGCTGGAGCACGCGACGCAGCGGGATGCTCCGATCCTCGCTGAAATTGTGGGCTATGGAATGTCCGGCGACGCGTATCACATCACGCAACCGGTCGAGAATGGCGACGGTGCCTTTCGCGTAATGCGCGCGGCGTTGAAGGATGCCAAGCTCACGGCGGACGACATCAGTTACGTGAACGCTCACGGAACTTCTACGCCCATCGGAGACGTGATCGAAACTACAGCGATGAAGCGCCTGTTTGGCGAACGCGCAATCAATAAAAAGCTGCCGGTCAGCTCGACCAAATCCATGACCGGGCATTTGCTTGGCGGCGCGGGCGGACTGGAAGCCGGCATCAGCGTGCTTGCGTTGCGCGATCAGATCTTGCCGCCGACGATCAATCAATTTCATCCTGACCCGAAATGCGATTTGGACTACGTCCCCAACGTCGCTCGCAAAGCGACGGTGGATTACGTGCTTTCCAATTCGTTTGGGTTTGGCGGAACGAACGCGGCATTGATTTTCAAGCGCTGGGCGGGGAAATAGCTTCAGTTCTTTTCTCTGGCAAGGAAAACTCCGTGAAAATTATTGTTTGTATCAAACAGGTGCCGGCAAAAGACGCGCCTTTGTCAATCACCGGGAACTGGATCAGCGAATCCGATATCGGTTTCGAAATGAACGAGCCGGACAGCTTCGCGCTCGAAGAAGCGTTACGTCTGAAGGAAAAGCATGGCGGTCAAGTGATCGCCCTTTCCATGGGCCCGGAACGCGTCAAGCAAACCATTAAAGAAGCTCTCGCTAAGGGTGCCGATCGCGGCATTCACATCGCGGACGACCAGTTCGCGCGTCTGGATCCGCTGGGGTCCGCAAGCGCGCTCGCTGCGGCTGTGAAAAATGAAAACGCCGATCTGATTCTGACCGGCCTGCAGAGCGACGACCACGGATTTGGCCAGACTGGCGTGCTCCTTGCCGCAATTCTCGACCGTCCGCATGCGACCATCATCATGGCCATTGAAGCCGGCGAGGGAAAATTAAAACTCAAACGCGAACTTGAAGCCGGCTGGTTCCAGTGGATTGAATGTCCGCTGCCGGCGGTCCTTTCCATTCAATCCGGCATCAACAAAGTCCGCTACGCAACGCTAAAAGGAATCATGGCCGCGAAGAAAAAAGAAATCGCCGTGGTCACACCAGACTCCCTGGGCTCGAAAACCGAGCCAACGCAAAAAGTAGAAAAGATTTACGTCCCGGTGAAAACGAAGAAAACAGAATTTTTGTCTGGTTCGCCAAAAGAAGCGGCCGCGAAGCTTGTCGAAAAATTGAAGTTCGAAGCGCGAGTGATCTGACCCAGCGCACCGATCTCGTTGCGCGTTTTCGTTGTCATTCTGAAACGAACCGGCAGGGTTCGCTGGAGAATCTCGGTGCAACGGCGTAGCGACCAAATGTAATTTGAGATTCTTCGCTTAGGATGACAGTTTTCTAATTGCAGTGACGGAGATTGTTAGAGTGAAAGGCAAGTCATGAAGATTCTTGTGATCACCGAGCAGCGCCAAGGCAAGTGGAACAACACCAGTTTCGAAACGCTGGCCGCCGCGCAGCAAATCGCTTCGGCGCTGTCAGGAACGGTGAGCGCTGTCGTGATCGGCAAGGGCTTGGATTCGTTGGCAAACGACCTGGCTGCGAAAAACGTTACGGAAGTCCTGCAAATCGAACACGATTTACTTGAATCCTACACACCCGACGGATTCTGCGTTGTCCTGAAACGAGTCATCGAATCGGCCAAACCCGGCCTCGTTTTGTTTCCTCATACTTATCAAGTCCGGGATTTTGCGCCCAAGCTCGCCGCCATGCTCGGCAAGGGAATGATCGGCGACTGCATAGGCTATCGCAACGAAGGCGGCAAGCTCGTTTTCATCCGCCAGATGTTCCAGGGAAAGACCGCCGCCGACGTTACATTCCTTGGCGCTGCGCCGTGGTTCGCATCATTTCAGTCCGGAGCTTTTCGCGCCGATCAGGTAGAGCCTTCCGACAGCGGAGCAAAGCCCATCAACAAAATTACCGTCGAACTAAAGCCCGAACAAATCCGTACCAAGCCGCTGGAACTTTTCAAAGAAGCAAAATCAGCGGTGGACCTGACGCAGGCTCCGCTGATTGTGGCGATCGGCCGCGGTATCAAAGCGCCCGAAAATATTCCGCAAGCTGAAGCCGTGGCCAAGGCCATGGGCGCGGAAATTGCCGCGTCGCGCCCAATCTGCGATGAAGGCTGGCTGCCTATGGAACGCCAGATCGGCAGCTCCGGGCAAACTGTCGCACCAAAATTGTATCTTGCGCTGGGTATCAGCGGCGCTATCCAGCACGTCGTCGGAATGAAAGGCGCTCGAACGATTGTCGCCATTAATAAAGATCAAAACGCGCCCATCTTCGAAATCGCCGATTATGGCATCGTCGGCGACATCTTCGAAATCATGCCGGCCTTGACGGAAGAGCTGCAAAAGGCAAAATGACGTGCCGGTTCAACGCGAACAACTCGAAGCCGATGTGCTGATCGTCGGAGCAGGTCCGGCTGGCCTCAGCTGCGCTCTCCACCTCGCGAATCTTATCAAGAAACATAACGAATCGGGCACTAAGCCCGAACTCTCGGCCGAAAATATTTATGTTCTCGAAAAAGGACGCGAAATTGGCGCTCACCAGCTTTCCGGCGCCATCATGAATCCGAAGGCTTTGGCGGAGCTTGTTCCCGATTTTGAAAAGTCCGCTCCGCTCGATACGCCGGTAACGGACTCCGCTGCGCTTCTTTTCACCGCAGGTTCTTCCATCCGTTTTCCCATCACGCCGCCGCCCTTTCAAAACAAAGGCAATTATGTCGTGTCGCTCAACAAAATTGTGAAGTGGCTCGGCGGGTTGGTGGAAGCCGCTGGCGTAAATGTTTTCCAGGAGTTTGGCGGCGCGGAACTCGTCTATCAGCATAATGGAGTCGCCGGAGTCATCACTGAAGACAAGGGCCTCGACAAAAACGGAAAGCCCAAAGACAACTACACACCGGGGTACGAACTCCGCGCCAAAGTCACCGTGCTCGCCGAAGGCACCCGCGGTTCACTCACCAAAAAACTCGTTGCCGAAAAAAAACTCGACAACCTTAATCCGCAGAGCTACGGCATCGGCATCAAGGAATTGTGGGACGTGCAGCCCGGCCGAATCAAACCCGGTTACGTCGCGCACACGCTCGGTTGGCCAGTTTCAACGGACATGTACGGGGGCGGCTGGATTTATGGCCTATCGAACAATCGCGTATCGATCGGTCTGGTCCTGGCGCTCGAATACGCCGACCCCCAGTTCGATCCACACGCCGCATTTCAACGGTGGAAGACTCATCCGCACGTCAAAAATATTCTTGACGGCGGAAAACTGGTCCGCTACGGCGCGAAATCGCTTCCCTACGGTGGCTGGTACGCAGTACCGCGAAACACGGTCGACGGCGCGCTCATCATCGGCGATTCCGCCAGCTTTCTCGACTCACAGCGCCTGAAAGGCATCCACCTGGCGATGAAGAGCGGCATGCTGGCCGCCGAAACGATTTTCGAAGCGTTGAAAACCGGCGACACCACGGCGAAAACGCTCGGCAAATTTCAGCAGCGCATCGAGCAAAGCTACATTCACCATGAAATGTGGCGTGTCCGCAATTTTCATCAGTCCTTTCAGCATGGCATGTTTCGCGGATTTCTCCACACCGCGCTGCAACAGATCACTGGCGGCCGGGGACTTATCGATCCCATGCGCGCCGACGCCGGCTACAAGCACTACAAAAAGTTCAACGGCGCCAAGCCCGCCACCACCGCGGAAGATCGCTTCAAGGGTGACGGCAAGCTGACTTTCGATCGCTTAACGGATGTCTATCACTCCGGCACTCGCCACAACGACGATCAGCCATGCCATTTGCATGTGCTCGACACCAACATTTGCGTCACAAGATGCGTCGAGGAATATGGCAATCCCTGCCAATATTTTTGTCCCGCAGCGGTTTACGAACTGGCCAAGGAAAAAGACGCGTTGAGACTAAAAATCAATTTCGCAAATTGCGTTCATTGCAAAACCTGCGATATCGCTGACCCGTACCAAATTATTGATTGGGTTGTTCCAGAGGGTGGCGGCGGCCCGAATTATGAAGGGATGTAATCCGTACGCTCTATCTCAACGTCATAAAACAAAAAGACCCGCCGCGAAATCGCACCGGCCTTTTGCTTGCCAATTATTTATGGCAACAGGCCGTAAACTGTCAGCGTGTTCTGGTTGCCCACGTAAACTTTTCCGTTTGCAACGGTGGGTACGGTGAATTTCACCGCACCGCCATCCAGGTCCCGGCTCGCCGGTGCCTGCGTGCTGTTGTACAGCATTGTTCCAAGTCCGGTCGCATCGTACGCGTATAGCGCCTGACACGTCGCCAAATCTGTGCACGAAGTGTTCCACTGCGCGTTGTCCAGGACCCACACGATGCCATTGCTGGTTCCGGAAGAGGACACCGATGGCGTGGGTCCACTGAATCCAAAGATCTTTGTCGAGCTGGTAGTTGACGTAGGCGAACTTGAAATTAGCCCCGAACCCGCTGAATTGAACGAGAATGCCCGTAGCGGGTCGCTTGTTGGATTGCCGTTGTCCAAAGCCGCACCAAAATAAAGTGTCCCGTTCCAATATGCTGGAGATCCCCACATGCCACCTGGAATCTGTCCAGAAACTTCCTGCACCACATTATTCGAAGTCGTGTGGAATCCGCCAAGGCTGGTTCGGTCCGCCAGATAAATGTTGCCATCCTTGCCGGCCTGCGTCAGGTACGAGCCCGCCGCCACGTCTGGCAGCAGTAGCACGCCTCCGGAGCCCTGATCCACGTCCCCGGCTTCCAGATTTGCTTCGTTGGACGGCGTGAAGTAGCTCAGTACCGTGAAAGTGCCGCCGCTCGGCGCTCCCAGTTTGACGACGCTGTCGCCGTAATCCGTACCGCCCGTATTTGCGTCAAAGGTTCCATTGCCGGTCGCTAAATAGATATTCCCGCTTGAATCGGCGGCGGGTCCATTGCCCGCCATCCAGATTCCATTCAGAGCGCCGTTTGGCGATACATTCAAAACCGCCTCCTGGCTCAACGTTGGCGCTGCGCTATAGGACATTACCCACCCGTGATACGCGCCATTATCGCAGTGCGAAGCCCAGGCAATGATGACGTGACCATTCTCCAGGAGCAGTGCCGACCGCTGGTTGTTGATCAGCGGGTCGAACGTCACCATCCCTCCGACGCTGCCATTGCCGTTGCCGGACACGGAAGCTGAAATCTCCACCGGTCCGGAAAATTTCTCCGCGCCCGTAGTGATGTCCAGCGCATGGAGCAGTTGGTGATAAGTGACCGTCCCACTGGTGGTCTTCGATTTCGTAACTAGGTAGATGGTCTTTGAGGAGAGATCAATCACCGGTGTGCCGACAATGCCGATGTTCGGTTGCAGATCGCTACAGCTCACATTGCTGCTGGTAACCCACGTCTGGCCCGTCGGCAGCAGGCTGTTTACTCCATTGGCTCCGGTCTGCCACAAAACTGCACAGGGACTCGCATCCGCATCGAAGGCGTATAGCGTGTTATGCTGCGTCGCCACATACACCACGTTGTGCGTTGCGCCTGAAATCGAAAGGTTAGCTGACCAAAGTGGCTGCGCATAAATTGACGCGTCCACCGAACAGTTGAACAATTTTCCAAAATTTGTCGAATTGACGGCTGCCGGTCCCGACGTGGCAAGAGCGTACTCTTGGATGTTCGCGCCCTGCCGCGAATTTCCGTTCATAAAGGTCGTGACGCCCGTCAGGTCGGTCACTCCGATGGTCGCGCTCGCGGTTTTTGATCCGTCGGCCAAGCTGGTTGCGGTCAGGGTGACGACTCCCGCCGTCGCGGGCGCAGTGAATGTCACCGGGTTGCCCGATGTACTGGTGGTCGGGCTAAAGGAGCCGCCGCCCACCGACGACCAGGTAACGCCTTGATTGCTCGTGTCGTTGGTCAATGTTGCCGTAAGCGTCGTAAGTTTCTGCGAGACCGTTAAGCCGCCGCGTCTCGGCGACACGCTCACCGTGATGTTCGATCCACCCGGTCCACCGGGTTGTTCTGTGGTCCCCGACGAACACCCCTGCAAAATCAAAATCGCGGTCAATGAAAACAAAAAAAAGAATGGAACTGGGAAGGACTCATACAACGGCTTTAGACGGTTCAATAGGCTCTCCGCGGTCGAACTTCAGATAATTCGAACGCACAATAGTTCCAATAGTTCGGCGAGCCGGCTGGAGACGAGCCACTCTCACCTGTATTCAAAACTACCACCACTATCTGGATCGTAAACCCGAGCGAACGATAGTGTTTTGTAACGTATACCTCTTGAGTCAGTTCGGTAACAGTCCGTAAACATCAACTTGGCCCAACACCGACCCTGATCCGGTCGTCGTGTCATTGCCGCGCGTGCCAAGATACACTTTCCCGTTGGCTACCGTCGGTACCGTGAATTTCACCGCGAATCCTGCGGTATTTCCGGAGCCTTGGGCACTGTTCCAAAGCTCCGTTCCCAGGTCGGTAGCGGAATATGCGTGGAGCACGGCCGGACCCGCGGCGATCGAGCCGCTGTTTTTCGTTCCGTAATGTGAATTGTCGACGGCCCACACGATTCCGTTGGTTGTCCCGCTCGATGATACAGAAGGGGTCGCGCCCGGGAACCCAAATCCCGCCGGCGTGGTCTTTGCCGGCGTCGTGTTAAACAGTCCGGTAGACGCGTCGAACGTATACTGTTCGCCTTTCTTCGTTGCGCCAAAAATGACGCCGAAATAGTACATCGTATTATTCCAGAACGCCGGCGTAGAGAACGCGCTGCCCACCGAAGTCCACGTTTGCACCGCTGCGGAATCCGTTATCGAGTTGAAATGACCCAGGTTGTCGCGGTTCAGAACGTAGAACGTGCCGCTCTTTCCGGCCCCGACCATGAGATGCGCTATCGGCCCTGTTTGATCAATCAGCAAGGCGGCGCCTCCGGCGCCGACATCGGCGTCGGTCTCGTCAAGATTGGACTGGTTGTGCGGAGTGAAGAAGTCGGAGACGGAGAGCGCTGCCGATAATTTCAAGTAGCTATCACCATAATCTGAACTTCCCGAATCAAACACTCCGTTGCCGGTCATTACGTAAATATTATTGCTGCTATCGGCGGCCGGCGCGCCCCCGGACATCCAGATACCACCCCGGCAATAATTGATCGAGCCAAGTTTGTTCGGCGTCGCGTTCCAGGTGACGGTGCGAGCCAGCGTCGAAGCGTTGTAACCGATCAGCCAGCCATGATAATTGCCCTGATCGCCGTGCGATGCCCAGGATATGTAAACAGTCCCGTTGACCAGCGCAAGGGCAGGTCGCTGATTCTCGCGAAAAGGATCGAAAGCCACCGTCGTGCCCCCGTCACACGTGCCTGCGACTGTGATTGAACTGCTGAGGGAGACTGGGCTGTTTGTGCGCTCGGAACCATCGGCCAGATTCAAGGCGTGCAATCGTTGCTGGTATGCGCCGCTGCTGGTGGCCTTGCTCTTGGTGACCACATAAACCGCTTTGGTGGAAGGATCAATCACGGGCGTGCCCAGAATTCCGATGTCGGGAAAAATATCGGAACTTCCGACATCGTTGAAGCTCCCCCAGGTTTCTCCCGTCGGAAGCAGTTGTTTGTGCCAATAGGTGATGCACGGGCTCGCGTCAGCGTCGAAGAGATAGACTGAATCGCGCATCGTGGCGACCAGGATCACATTGTGCGTAGCTCCGCCAATGTTTACTTTGGGTATCCACAACGGTTGTGCATAGATCGCGCCGTCTGCCTGGCACGAGAACAATTTTCCAAACGTGGCGGTAGCGACGTTGGAAGTCGTCAGGGCGTATTCTTTCTGATTTGCGCCGTCACGCGAAAGATCGTTGTGATAGGTGAAAACGCCCGCGAGGTCTGTAACGCCAATGGTGGCGCTCGCTGTTTTAGTGCTGTCGGCAACGCTCTTCGCCGTGATCGTTACCACTCCAGCGGAACTCGGGGCGGTAAACGTCACCGTACTTCCAGAGGTGCTGGTCGTGGGCGAAAATGAGCCGCCGCCGCTGGATGACCACGTAACACCCTGATTGCCCGTGTCGTTGGTGAGCGTCGCCTTCATCGATAGCGTCTGCGAAGTTGTGAGCCCGCCACGCTTCGGCGTGACGCTGACCGTGATGCTGCTGCCGCCTCCCGACGCGGACGTAGTTGCGCTTGCGATGTTCGAATACGCGCTCAGATTCCCCGCAGCGTCCGCGGCGCGCACTCGATATCTGTATGTAGTCGAGGCTGTGAGGCCGGAATCGGAGAAGCTTGCCGTCGTGGAGGTTTTGATCTGCGCGAAATTCGTGCAACTGGCGCCCGAGCATCGCTCGACGCGATAACCCGTAACGCCAACGCTATCAGTCGAGGCAGTCCATGTGAGGCCGACTGCTGTACTCGACGACGCGGCTGCAACCAGGTTCGACGGCGCTGTCGGCGCAGTGCTATCCGTTACGGCTTTTGTTGTGGCGGCAGCAATATTTGAATAGTTGCTCGCGTTCCCCGCGGCATCCGTGGCTCGCACACGATAGTTATATATCGTCGACGCGGTCAGGCCGGTGTCGGTAAATGTCGTCGCGGAGCCGCTGGCTGTCGCAATTGCTGCAAAGGACCGGCAATCCAATCCGGCGCAGCGCTCAACACGGTAACTGGTTACTCCGACATTGTCCGTTGATGCGGTCCACGTTAAACCGATTTGCGAACTGGAAACGGCTGTCGCCGCCAGATTTGTCGGCGCGGTAGGAACGTTAGTGTCGGCGCCTTTTGGTGTGTTGGCATAAGAGATATTCGAATAATTGCTGAGATTTCCAGCTGCATCTGTGGAGCGCACGCGATAACCGTAGCTCGTTGTATTGAGCAGGCCCGAATCGCTGAAGGTGGTAGCGGTGCTCGTCGCAATCTGCGCGAACGCCGTACATTGATTGCCCACACATCGCTCGATGCGATATCCCGTAACGCCTACGTTATCCGTGGACGCCATCCAAGTCAGGTTGATCTGAGTGGGCGATGTAGCGCTGGCAGTCAGTCCGGACGGGGCGGATGGTGGAGTGGTATCCCCGTGCGGTGGATCCGGCGCACTTGAAGTATTGGAGGAGGCACATCCCTCTAGACTCAGAAGCGCAAACAATGGCAGGACAAGAAGGATCGAAGACAGACGCAGCTCAGGCAACCCCTTAATGGCTCTCACGTGGACACTCCCGCAAGCGCGGCACAACGAGTATGAAACTACAGGTGGCGGGAGGGTACTCCACCGAAATCGAGGACACGTAAAAATACCATGAACTTCGTTAATTTGAACAGGATTGCGTTTCGAGGTCTAGGGACCAGCGTTAGTAGTCCGCGCGGCATCCGCTGCGCCCGTTGATTTGGCTGCGATGCCCCTTTTGGAAAGGGGTCTTAGGAGCTTGGTGACCAAAGGCTTTTGAAGAAAGTCTTGACTCGATCAACTACAGAAACGCTGGTTTGAGCGGTAGATTTTTCCCGCAAGTCTTTCGGTTTGCTCACTACGTTAGCTTTCACTGGAATCGGCGCCGGTGGCAGCCGATCTCCTTCGACGCGGCTTTGAAAAATAAGTGTCGGTCGCACGCGCACCCGGCGTACTAGCACGATCAGCTTTGGGTCCGGCTCATCCTGAATTTTCGCGCTCGCATCGTAGCGCAACGGCGGCATGAAGACCTGATACGTCGGTTCAACGGGTGGAACTTTCGGCAGATCGGGAGGCGCGGGGTTCGCGCTGGTTTGCATCGCGGGCTTGCGCGGTACGACGTTCCTTTTCACTTCCTCACTGCTGGCTAATGCGCTGATCTCCGGTGCATCGGGAATCGCGGCGGTTGCTCCTGAATCCAGCGCCTCGCACCCACACAATCCCGAATTGCTGTGCAAACTTTGCAGCGATCCATTGGCCAGCGTGACATCGCCGCCCTGCGGCACGATTACACTTTGCCCTCCGAATTGTTCCTCCAGCCGCAGCGCCCCTAATCCCGCTCGCGCGCACATCAGCCCAGGCGTATCGAATCCCACCAGGACATCCTGTGGGCCGTCGCCAATCGCCACCGTCTTCGCAAGAATCTGCGCCGTAAAGATATTTAACGCCAGATTGCCCGCTACATGCGCGTGTATCGTGCCGCTGTCCAGCGCCACCGTCAAAGCGCTTTTCGCTTTTAGCATCGAAATGTGCGCCGGGCCGCACACCGTAATGGTCCCGCCCCCCGCCAGGTTAATCCGCGCGCGCCCCAATTTCACGCGTACATCTACGCCGCTCCGCAACAGCGTCTTTACCTCGTTCCCGACCACTTGGACGCTCATCGGGCCCTTCACTGCGATTGCCTGGCCTTCGATGGTACCGATAATTTCGCCCTGTGGTTCCTGCGGACGCGGGTTCGCATTTGCGCTTTGACCGCCAAGCGCGATCATCCCTAAGCCTGCGAAGAGTATCGTCCCGGCGAGCCTCCACACAGACTCATAACCGCCGGATTTTCGGGCAAACCAAGTATGCATAACCACGCGACGAACCGTTGCAGCTTTCTCTTCTCTATACTATACGTCTGGCAGATTGCTGCCATACCTAAGATGACGCCGGCGCACGAACCGACAAACCAACCGAATTCCGCGGAAACCGCTGCCACGCAACCCGCGCAGGACTCTCCGAAAATCGGCGTGCACTATGACACGCAGTTGCCGCAATTGCCATGGACCCGCCGCATTCAGATCCCGATGATTGCTGCACTCGTCTATTCGGTCATCCGCGTCATTGGCCCAACACTCCGTTTCGAAGTGCTAGGTTGGCAAAACGCCGAAAATGTCTACGCTTCAAAACGAAGATGCATCTGGGCTTTCTGGCATCGCGTCATTATTCCCGTCGTTTGGTGGCGGCGCAACTGCGGCGTGGTCGTAATGAACACCACCGCCTTCGACGGGCAATGGACGCGCAAGGTCATCGAATGGATGGGCTATGGAACCGCCCAGGGAAGCTCTTCGCGCGGCGGCCTGCGCGGCCTTGCGGTCATGGCTAAGCGCATTGCGGAAGGCCACGATTGCGCTTTTACGATTGACGGTCCGCGCGGCCCCCGCTATGTCGCCAAGCCCGGCCCGGTAATGCTCGCTCGCCGAACTGGCGCGCCAGTCGTCGTGTTCCACATCGGAGTGCGGCACGGAAAAACATTTCAAAAAACGTGGGACCATTTCCTCCTGCCGCGCCCCTTCACAAAAACCGTTATGATCTTCGCTCCCCCCATCGAAGTTCCACCCGGCGCCGACTCCGCTCTACTCGAAGCCAAACACAACGAAATGCAAGAAAAATTAGAACGAGTCCGCGACATCGCTGAAGATTGGTTTTCACTCAGCGAAGCCGAACGCAACCGCCACCGCGCCGAATTCGGCAATTAGAAAAGGTCTGTCATTCCGAGTCCGCTGGTTGCGGCGAAGAATCTCAGCGGATGCAGCGCCAAACTTATCCGCAAGACCACATCGCTGTAGTTGGATGGATCCCGAATTGGCCGAGGCGTCAACTTGCGACTTTCGGCTGCCTTGCTTCAACTCCCCGGACGCTCCGCCAGCTTTACCTGCACGTCCATCTTCTTTCCGCCACGGAACAAGCTTACGTCCACGACATCGCCGGGACGCTTTCTGTTCAGCACCAGATTCACATCCAGCGGACTGGTCACCTTCTGCCCGTCAATCGCGGTGATCACGTCGCCGCCAATATAAAACCGCCGCATCCCTGTCTGCGCCACCCTATCGCCGCCTTTGATGCCCGCTTCTGCCGCTGGTCCTCCGCGCGTGGTAGTCTGGACCAGCAGGCCTTCTTGCGCTGGCAGCCCCAGCGCTTCCGCAAACGATTCGTTAATCGGAATCGTCTCGACGCCAATAAACGCCTGGTGGACGCGCCCATCCGTGATCAGGTCGTGTGCAATCCGTTTCGCGGTATTGATCGGAATTGCAAATCCAATCCCAGCCGTGGTTCCACTCGGTGTATAAATAGCTGAATTGATTCCGATCACTTCGCCGTGCGTGTTAATCAAGGGCCCGCCGGAATTTCCCCGATTGATCGCCGCATCCGTCTGAATCGCTTCGTCAATAAAGGTATTTTGTCCGGTCTGCACGGTTCGGCCCACTGCGCTGACCACTCCCGTAGTCAGCGTGCTGGCAAATCCAAATGGATTTCCGATCGCCAGCACTTTTTGTCCCACCTGTAGCCCGGCGGAATCGCCCAACGGCAGCGTCGCCAGCGGCTTATTGCCTGGGCTGATCTTGATCAGTGCCACGTCGTTGCGCTGATCCGCGCCAATAAATTTTGCTGAATGATGCGACTGGTCTCCCAACACCACTTCAATCGTTTGTGCGCCTTGCACCACGTGGTAATTCGTCAGGATGTACCCCTTGGCATCAATCACAAAACCAGAGCCGGCTCCCTCCACCGGCACCGGATCCATCCAGAAGTCGTATTCCGTCGCTTTGGTCAGAATATTCGCAACCGCCGCTGCGGACTGCCGGTAAATCCGTACGTTCAGCGCTTCATCGCTGCTCAGCGCCGCATCGCGTTCCGCAAAATTCGCATTTTTTACCGATCCTGCATCTGATTCGCTTCGGTACGCGCCGACATTGATCGGTTGCCGGGCGCCCCATCGCGCACCGGCCCAGTAAGCGCCCAGGATCAAAATAGCGATTGCCGCAAGCGGTCGAAGAAATGATATTTGCTTTCGGGCTGACATAACAAAGTCCTTCCAGTCTGCTAATTCACTCTCTTGATGATAGCAATTTTCGACTCCGGATTTTATCGGTCCTCCGAGCGCCTGCCTAGCTTCGCCGCAAGCAATTCCACCTGCCTCCGCGTCTCTTGAACCGTTCCGGAACAATCAATCTTCTCTGTAGCCAACGCCAGCTTTTCCCCCACTGGCATTTGCATCGCCATCCGCTCTCTCGCTTCTGCTTCGCTCATTCCTTTTTTGATTAGACGCTCCACTTGTTGTTCCGGCAGGCACCATGCCACCACCACGCCGTCCAGTCTCTTGTTCAGGCCCGCCTCGAAGATCAAGGCCGCTTCCACAAACGCGGCGCCGTGTCCGCCCGCCGTTTCCAACTCCCCGAACCGCCGGATCATCTCCTCTTCGACTCGTGGGTGAATCATCGCATTCAGCTGATTTAACTTTTCGCGATCCGCAAAAACAATCGCAGCCAGGCGGCCGCGATTGACGCGTTGATCCGCGTCCAGAATTTTCTCGCCAAAAACGGAGATCGCTTCGCTGTACGCCGGCTGGCCCGGTTCAATCGCTTCGTGCGCTACGCGATCCGCCTCAATCACCGGAAATCCCAGCTCGCGCAGCATGCCTGCCACCGTAGACTTGCCGCTGGCAATTCCTCCGGTCAATCCATAGCGCAGCATTGCCAATTCAGCGCGCCGCGGCCGCTGGCCCTAATTTGGACTCCCTGCCCCGCAATTCGCTCGATAATTTATTCGCCAGCCGCCGCAGCTTCGCCGCTTTCACGGTATTGCTCATCAACATCGTTATGGTCATCGGCCCCACTCCGCCCGGCACGGGTGTCACCGCGGCGGCTGTGTTGACTGCGTCCGGGTGCACATCGCCGATAAGCACGCTTCCTTTGGCGTGAAATTTTTCCAGCCGTCGCGGAAAATTCACTAGCAGCCGTTCCGCTTCCAGACGATCCGTCACTTTGTTTGTGCCAACGTCGATCACTGCGGCGTCCGGCTTGATCCATTCCGGCTGCACAAATGCCGCCCGGCCAATCGCCGCCACCAGAATATCCGCGCGATGGATAATTTCCGGTAAATCCCGCGACCTCGAATGGCACATCGTCACTGTCGCATTCGCGTGCAGCAGCAGCAGCGCCATCGGCTTGCCCACAATGTCGCTGCGCCCCAGCACCACCGCGTTCGCCCCTTCGGTCACGATATGATTGCGCCGCAAAATTTCCATGCAGCCCGCCGGCGTGCACGCCACCAGTCCCGGCCGGTTGCTCACCAGCCTGCCCATGCTCACCGGATGAAATCCGTCCACATCTTTCTCTGGCGAAACCGCTTCCAGCACCCGTTTCGAATCCACATGGGCAGGCAACGGAAGCTGCACCAGAATTCCATCCACGTTATCGTCGCGATTCAAATCATCCACCAGCCGCAGCATGTATTCGGTTGTAATATCCGCTCGTGCAGTGTGCAGCCAACTCGCCATGCCCAGCTTCCCGCAAGCCGCCACCTTGCTCTTCACATAAAGCTGCGAAGCAGGATTTTCTCCCACCAGCACCGCCGCCAGTCCCGGCCGAATGCCTTGTTCGGCGGCAAGTTGCCCGATCTCCGCTTTCAATTCCGCGAAGATTTCATCGCGAATCTTGATTCCATCCAATACCCGTGCAGTCATGAAAAAATCATAGCATACGCACCAAAAACGCCTCTTATCTCGGCGCTTTTGGAGTGCAGCAGTCCATCTTCTGTTTCTCGCTCAACCGCGACGGCGCGCTGTTGCCGTCCGCACCGGGAGATGCGGCACACCTTAGCTCGGCTTGTAAAGGTGCGGCGCGCTGTAGTCCGTCCGCTACTTCGCTTTCCGCCGCACCATGCTCAGGACCATTGCGATCTGCCCGGAATGATAAATCGCGTGTTGCACGATTCCTTCCAGCAGCGTTTCGTACGGATATTCCCGCCCTGCCACCTGTTTACCCAAATCTTCATCCGCAAAATTCCGGATTTTCTCTTCCAGCAGGTCGCGGCTTTGCGTCCAACGCGCCAACAGCTCACCCCAGGGAATCGCCGGCTCCGCCCATTCCTTTTCCGCTTGCCACCGTGGCATCGGATTGCTGTCCGATGTGTTTCTCGTTCTCTCGTTCCAGAGCAGCAAATGCTGCAGCAGCTCCGAAATCGAGTGAGCGTGCGGAGCAGGCCTCATCGTCGCCAGTTCCGGCGAAATCCCTGCCAGCAATTCTGCCAACGAAGGTCCGTACCACGCGCCCTTGATCGTAGCGGCGTTGTAAGCATTGGCAATTCTTTGTGGTTGGTTCATTCCTACCTGCCGCATACTCGCGGATCTTTCCGGGCTCTCGGGTCAAATTCAGTTTACATCAGCCAGCCCGCATGAGACCGGGAATCCCGCTCGATTATTGGGTCGCAGCTTACGCTCGGCGAATTGCCAGTACTCATGTTAAATAAGCAAGCGCCTACGCTATAAGCAGGCTAAACTAAGCTCTTCGTTGCCAACGGAATTTGCCGCGTTGTCGCTGCTCGCCGCTACCCAGCCTGGAATTTCAACTGCGATCGCTCTCGAAGGAGATACCAATGCAGAAGCGCAAACTTGGAAAAACCAATCTGGAAGTCTCGGCCATCGGGCTTGGCTGCATGGGCATGAGCTTTGGCTACGGTCCGCCTGCTGACAAGCAGGAGATGATTTCACTGATTCGGTCAGCAGTCGAACGCGGTGTCACTTTTTTTGACACCGCCGAAGTCTACGGCCCATTCACAAACGAAGAGCTTCTGGGTGAAGCCCTGGCTCCATTCCGCGGCAAAGTTACCGTTGCGACTAAATTTGGTTGGGCGCCAAATCCCCGTGACGGAGACAAGTGGACCACTCTGGACAGCAGGCCCGAGCATATCAGACAGGTGGCTGAAGCTTCGCTTAAGCGACTCAAGACCGGCGTCATTGATCTCTTCTACCAACATCGCGTGGATCTAAATGTGCCCATAGAAGACGTTGCAGGGGCGGTGAAGGATCTGATCCGGCAAGGCAAGGTGAAGCACTTCGGCCTTTCCGAAGCAGGAGTGCAGACTATCCGTCGCGCACATGCGGTTCAGCCGGTCACCGCCCTGCAGAGCGAATACTCGTTGTGGTTCCGAAATCCCGAAAAAGAAGTGTTGCCCGTACTCGAAGAACTCGGCATCGGCTTCGTCCCCTTTAGTCCCCTTGGCAAAGGCTTTCTCACCGGCAAAATCAATGCGGATACCAAGTTCGATCGGACGGATTTTCGCAATGTCGTTCCGCGCTTTACGCCGGAGGCCCGAAAAGCCAATCAGGCTCTGGTTGATTTGCTTGGCAAATTCGCCGAAGAAAAAAAGGCCACTCCGGCACAGATCGCTCTCGCATGGCTGCTTGCAAAGAAGCCCTGGATCGTTCCCATCCCGGGTACGACCAAGCTGCATCGCCTGGAAGAAAATCTCGGCGCGGTCAGCGTTCAACTTTCGCCCGAGGACCTTCGCACCATCGAGAGCGCTTCCTCCAACATCGCTGTGCAAGGCGCTCGCTACCCGGAGCGGCTGGAGCAAATGACTGGCCGGTGAAGACCGACCCTCCGAAAGGAAGCTCCGTATCCTAAAGGCTGGTGCGCTAATTCGATTCGAGCTCGATTACTGTCCCTTCGTCCAGTTTTGGACGCGGTACCATTTTTATCTAGATTAGTATTACACAATGCGATATCTTCGCTCTGCGAATGTTCGGAGTGCGCTTTCTTTACCTAAGGTGCAAAGAGCAAGACCAGGGATCCTTCGGCGTCACGCAGCAATGCTCGCTCGCACAAAACGACTGGCTGTGCGCGCTACTGAGAAACGACCGATGCGTCGAAGCCCTGCCATAGGACTTGATACAGGTCGGATCGTTCTGACTCCACCCCCTAAGTCCTTTAGATCTCATACTTACGAATTCGCCCAACGCTAACTCGCTTGGAATGAATACTTATGAAGGCAATAATATAGTTGACGAATCAAAAGCGTCATTATAGCGTTGATTTGAACTGTTTTATTGCCTTTGCGAGGGAAAGTGGACGCAAAGGAATACAGTTTCACCTACCACAGTCTGATAAGTCTGTGGGGAAACCGCTGGAAGGAGGTTCAATTGGCCTTTTTTACGGTCTATTTGGACGACAGCGGAACTGCCCTTGAACATCCGATTGCTAACGCCAGCGCTCTGATTATTCCTGGGAAAAAAATCCTTGAGTTGGAAGAACACTGGCAACGCTTTGTTGAGAAGCAAGGAATCAAGGATTTTCACGCAGCGGCCTGTAATGCGGCTCCGAACTGCAAGGAAAAGCAGTACCACCAGTTAACTGAAGCCGATAAGAAGCATATCTTCATGCGGGTGCGCCAATTCTGCAAAAAATATGGTGTTCAGACCTTCGGATTTTCAGTTTACAAAGACTTCTTTGACTCGATAGTTTCCTCAGTCAACGAAGAGTTCCGCGCCTATGTGGGAAACCACTACACTAAGGCATGCACTCCGTGATATTGAGCAATGGCGAAGAGTACGGGGAATAAAAAAGCCACTCCAATACATTTTTGACTGGCAAGAGATTGGCTCTGACATCCGAGAAGAGATTGACGATGTGGTCGGACAGATGTGCGAGCACTACAAGGAAGAGGTGCATCACGATTTTAAAAAAAGAAAACTAGTCCCCGGCTTACAAACTGTTGATCTGATTGCATGGCTTACAATGCAGTTGGGGATGAACAATTTTCGCGACAAGCCAATGGAAGGGCTGGCCGGAGAGTGTATACGCGACTTTGAAAATTACTTTCCCGCTGGTCCAAAAAAGAAACCGAATGAAAAGTGGTTTCAAGTAGCCACGGTGCAGAGAGACCATATGCGCATGTGGTTCAAAGCAGAGATGGCCTATGGGAAGTCTATTCCCTGGTTCAAGGATTGGTACAGCCGTCACCCTAATAGAGAGGTGTTGCTACATGCCAGAAGACAAAGAATTCAAGAATTTCTCGCGGCTCGTAAAGCGATTAGTGGCAGTGCCGCACCATGAAATAAAAGCTAAGTTGGACGAAGAAAAAGCTGAAAAAGAGCGGAAGAAATCAGCTAAGAAATCTTCCGCTTTCCGCGAGGCAAACGACCGGGCTTAGTTACACGTAGTACCGACCTTGCCAGTCACTTCGGCATAGGTCAAGCGCTTCCCGATGATGTGTGAGGCAACGTGCTCGAAACGAAGTCCATCATGTTCCAATTCGCGGAAATTGTAACGGAACACTTGTTCATCCAAATACCGGAACAGATGGAACGGTTCGACGGAAACGTAAGTCCCTTTAAGTCCGCGCTTCAACAGGCTCCAAAAGTTTTCGAGTCCATTGGTGTGAACCTGTCCATCTACATACCGTTCC
>DATDFA010000005.1:0-138512 GCA_036522855.1 Candidatus Acidiferrum sp.
CGTCGTACGACATGGCATTTCTCCGAACCAAGCGCACCGTTTCCAGGCGGAGCGCTCTTTGCAGGTCTCTTCCCTGCCGTCAGTGTGCTGCAAGCTTGTTTTCGTGTCGAGACAAGCGTAAGCGCGGCTCCTGCGAGCCGCGCCGCTTTCTATTTGCGACGAAGCCCAACCCTCAAAAAATCAGTTTCAACGCAAACTGAATTTCGCGAGGTTCGCGAGCCTTCAAGGCCTTGCCAAAATCGGGTCCATCGGAAATATTCCCGTCCACGCTGTAAAGTTGGCTGTGATTAAACAGATTGTAAAACTCTGTTCGAAATTCCAGCCCCAACCTTTCTGTCAGTTTGAAGCCTTTGAACAAGCCGGCATCAAAGTTCAAAATCCCCGGATTGCAGCAAATCGAACGCGGCGCATTTCCAACCGTGCCCGCTACGACGGCAGTCGGGTCACCTGGGCAGTCAATCGTGTTGCAGTTGTCAAAAAGGGCTTGACTGAACTGGAATCCGTCGTGCTTACGTGCATCCTGCGTGTGAAACGGTCCGGTCAGGTTCGGTTCCCCTGGAGGCTCAAAAAAGAAGCTGCTCAACTCTTCGTTATCATCCCCGGATGTGATGCGAATTGGAAATCCGGATTGCGCTGTAAAAATGCCGGAAGTCTGCCAGCCGCTGAGGAGCGCTCCCTTGACGCCATCGAACTTGGGAGTGGGAATCTGCCAGACGTAGCTGAAAACAAATCGATGCCGCGCATCGTAAAGAGACGGTCCGTATGTGGAGTTAAAATCCAGTGGATTGAGCGAGCTTTCAAAGCTCGACGCATTGTCCAACGATTTGCTGAGCGTGTAAGCGGCCTGAAACTGCAATCCATGCGAATAGCGCTTTTGCAGGAGTACCTGCAACGAGTTGTAATTCGAGTGCGCGATCGTGTCTTCACTGAAAATATTGGAGAACACGGGTACGCCATCCACCGGGCAGCCCGCTGCAAATCCTGATGCATTCGTCGACAACGGCTGGCAATTCGGCGAAGAGAATTTTCTCAGACCGACCAGGGTGATGCCGTTCGGCGCTACTGAACCAACCGTCGATCCACCAGGAATAAACAAGCCGCCAGAGCCGGCGTTGTACGGCAGTGTGAGTCCTCCCGAGGGCGTTGTTGTCGGAATTATCGTTGACGGGTTCAGGAAGTAAGAATTGTCGGCCGAAAAAGGGCCGCAGGCCAAAGTCGGGTCGCTGTTGAAATCTGAAATCGCCTGGAGATCGTTGCATGTTTGCGGATTTCCATGATTGATATCAAAGGAGGCAAGCAACCGGTGACCCTGCGAACCGACATAACCAACCTGCAAGAGAACATTGCCTGGCAGTTCTCGTTTAATAGTCAAGTTATACTGCGCCGAATATTGCGGCCGCAGAACCTTTGGAAACTCGCCAAAAAGCAAAATCGAACGGAAAGTTTCCCAGTTAATTGCCGTTCCGCGAGGCGGGCTCAACACGCCATTGAAGGGATTGGGAAACGCCGTGCCGTCCTGGTCAAGGAAAGGCGCCTGGAATGTGGGATTCACGATGAAGTTGCTCCCGCCAAATGGCGGCTCAGCGCTGAATTGCTCCAGTACCAATTGTTCAATCGGATTATAGAACATGCCCCAACCCATACTGATGCTCGTCTTGCTTGGGCCGCCAGTCAACTTGGCCAAAAGGCCGTCTCTCGCCCCGGGACTCCAGTTCAACCCAAGGCGCGGAGCAAATGCCTTCCAGTATGTGCTAGTGAGACTGAGCGGCACGCCTTTGTCCCCCGGAAAGACTAAACCGGTGGGAGTGACGCCGGCGGAATTACAATCGGTGATCCCATTCGCAGGATCGAAAAGCGGGTCGGTGGTTGGCAAAACGCATGGATAAATGGTGGAATTCTGGCCCGGGCGGAACGTCTGCACTTTGTGCCCGATGTCATTCAACGGAGTGTTCAACTCCCATCGGACGCCGTAATTTAAAGTCACGTTTGGCTTGATTTTCCAAGTGTCTTGCGCGAACAGATACAGCGACTTACTGCGCACTTTTTCCTGTTGGCCTGAGCCCTGGCTGTAACTACTAGGCAAACCCAGGAGGTAATTGGCATAGTTGTTTCCATCAGCGGGCACAAGATCGTTTTCACCGCCAGAGTCAAACGAAATCGTTCCGTTGACGTTGAAAAACAAGAATTGATCGAACTTCTGGTAGCGAGTATCCACGCCGAATTTGAAGCTGTGGTTGCCAACGATCTTGCTGAAATTATCGGAAACTTGGAACGTGTTGCCGGTTTGCGGCAACTGCCCTTCGAAGTTGTTGCCAATCGAGAATCCGCCGCCCACGCTGATGAAAGGAAGACCTTCGCGACTGGCTCCGAGTCCCGGATGAATGCCAAGGTCCGGACCGGTGGGAAGATTCGGGGTATCGGACGTACCGGTGAAACAAATGGCGCTGAGAGCGCTGCCGCAGGAATCCTGCACCAGTGAAGTAACTTGCGGCGCGTTAAATTTTTGCTGACCTTCACGGAAGAACGAAAAACGCGCTTCATTGACCATGGTCGAGCCGATGGTCCAGGTATGAGACACATTGATCTGCTGCGTTCGTGTGGTGAAAACGCCAGGAAAATTTCCCAAGTTGCCGCCTGCTGCCTGGAATACCGAAAAGGGATCGAGCGTATTGTCGTCGTCAAAGTAGTAGTAGGCCGAAAGCTTCTGATTCTTGCTCAAGTCATGGTCAACTTTGATCGTGAATTGATCGCCGCGATCGGTGGAGTTCGGCGCCTTTTGGAAAAAACCGTCGGAGGTCGGGTGCACGTACTGCCCGAGTAGCCCAACGGACAGCGGATCGAAGCAGGAAGTGGGAATCAGGCCATTGGGAAACAAGTCACCATAAGATGCTCCCGCAGCTATCGCAATGCCTCCGTTCGCAGCCATCGTGTCGGCTCCGCACGTTCCACGAGCATTCAATGTATCCGCTACTTGTTGGCTCCCCAGAGTTCCTGAAAAAACCGAACCCAGGCCGTCGGAGAAATCACCCGCCTGATTCGCGGCGGTTGGCAGAGGCACTGGATCGGAAGATTTTCCCTTCTTGATCCGGCGCCCTTCATACGACCCGAAGAAAAACGTCTTGTCTTTCTTTATTGGGCCGCCGAAAGTGCCTCCAAATTGATTTTGAATGGAGTCCGGCTTGATCGGATCGTAAAATCCCTTAGCGTTTAGCACTTTGTTGCGGAAGAACTCGAAGCCCGTGCCGTGCCAATTGTTGGTGCCCGATTTGGTCACTACGTTGACCACTGAGCCAGAGTTGCGGCCATACTCGGCGTCGAAGTTGTTGGTAATTACGCGGAATTCTTCGATGCTGTCCGGTGATGGCTGGACTGCCGGAAGATTCGCGAAAAGATCGTTGCCGTCTCCCCCGTTTACCGAATAATTGTTAGAACGCCCGCGGCCACCGTTTACCGTGACCACGCCGGCTTTATCTGAACCGTAAAAAAGATCGTTGCCCAACTGCGACTGCACGCCCGGCTGCAATTGCAACAATTGATACACATCCCGCTGATTCAGAGGCAATTCTGTTGCGTCACGCGAGTTCACGACAGCGCCCAATTGCGTCGAGGTGGTATCGACTACTGGTGGCTCACCCGTCACTTCCACCACCTGCTCCGAGGTTCCCACCTGTAGCACGATATCCGCGGTCAGAACGTCGTTCAGGTGCAGCTCGAAGTTCTTGCGGATGAATTTTTTGAAGCCGGTCTGCTGGACCTGAATCGTGTAGGTTCCGACCGGAATCTCCAGGAAAAGATATTCGCCGTCGTTATTCGTCTCGGATTCGCGCGAAAGGTTTGTCGCCTCGTTGATCAGCTCCACCTTGGCGTGGACGACCGTTCCGCCGCTGGAATCGGTGACCGTGCCGCGAATTCGTCCGCCGGTGCTCTGCGCGAATGTCGCCGAAGCGCTGATCGCCGCACAAATCGCAATCAGGAAAAAAAGAAAAATGCTCCTGCAAAAAGAGATACGGAAAGATTTCCTTGATTTCATGGACTCACCCCTGAGCCGGGAAATTTTCTTCCATGCACAGCACCTTCGAGGTTGCTGTGCCCCGTGAACCTTACTATAATCCTGTAAACTTAGGGAAAGCCCGTGGTGATGTCAAGAAGAAAGAATCTATCCAAATCATCGATTTCGCGCGATGCGGACGCTTCGTTGCGCATCAGCGAAGTCGCGCTGCGTGTAGGCATTTCTTCTTCGGCCCTGCGCGCCTGGGAAGCGTTAGGCCTGGTCGCGCCGAAGCGCACTCGCAGCCATTATCGTCTTTATAGCGAGGAGGACGTTCGCCTTCTGAAGCGCGCCATTTTTCTGCGCCGCGCTCGCGGTCTGAATCCCGCGGCGATCGTTCACGTTCTCAAACGGCAGGGAATTGTTTCAGCGCCTGTGGAAAATACCGCTTCGCCGGGCTTGCGTTTCCGCCGTCTGCGTCAGCGCCGCAATCTTTCTCTGGCGCAGGTCGCCAAGGCCACTGGCGTCTCGGTGGGATTTCTCAGCGCGCTCGAACGCGGGCAGATGCGCGCGTCCATCGGCACGCTTCGACGCATCGCGCGCTACTATGGCACTAACATTCTTTCTTTCTTTGAGCCCGCCAAGAACGGCTGCAAGCTGGTCAAACCAGCCGAACGCAAAGTTCTGGAGACCACCAAGGGCGTGCGCATGGAACTGCTTGCGTGGGGCAACACAGCGATGGAGCCGCATCTCTTCCGCATCAAGTCGGGAGGAACCAGCGGCGAGTCCTACACTCACGAAGGCGAAGAATTCCTGCACATCCTGCGCGGTGAATTCGAAATCTGGCTGAACACCGACGAGCATTACCGCATGAAGTCCGGCGATAGTCTTTACTTTCAGAGTTCGACGCCCCATCGCTGGCGCAATCCCGGCAAAACGGAATCTTGGCTTTTGTGGATCAACACACCGCCAACATTTTAGAACTGTTAGAAGTGCGCGCCAGC
This sequence comes from Candidatus Acidiferrum sp., assembly GCA_036522855.1. Taxonomy (GTDB): domain Bacteria; phylum Acidobacteriota; class Terriglobia; order Acidiferrales; family UBA7541; genus Acidiferrum. The sequence goes on from DATDFA010000005.1 coordinate 4,993, forward strand.
AGATTTGTGGCTGTTCAATTTTTTCTGGAGGTTGCTCCGAATGAAGCTTCGGCTGTTGCTCCCGGCAATTTCAGCGGTGCTTTTTATTTCGTTTGCGGTGCGGCCGGTTGCCGCACAAAAGAGGCCACCATCGGCCGATACGATTGTGGTGCACGCAAAGATATACACGCTCAATTCGAAGCGGCCCTGGGCCGAAGCGCTGGCGATTCGCGGCGACCGCATCGTCGCAGTCGGTTCTAGCGCGGACATTTCCAAACTGCAAAGCAAAAACACGAAGGTCATTGATGCCAGAGGCCACCTGGTGCTCCCCGGCTTTACCGATTGCCATATTCATTTTCTTGATGGCTCGTTCAGCCTGGGCCGGGTAAATCTGGAAGGCGCAAGAGGCGTCGCGGAGATCCAGCAACGCCTGCGCGAATATGGCGCCAAACATCCCGGCTCGGGTTGGATTCTCGGACGCGGCTGGAACTACGCAATGTTTCCCTCATCCCTTCCGGACAAGAAAATCCTCGACGAAGTTTTCCCGGATCGTCCTGCATTTCTGGAAGGTTACGATGGTCACACCTACTGGGCTAACTCGAAAGCTCTGGCTCTAGCGCAAATCACCAAAGACACCCCAAATCCGCCAAATGGAATCATCGTGCGCGATCCGCAAACCGGAGAGGCGACGGGAGCGCTCAAGGAAAATGCGCAATCACTGGTGGCGGCCGTGCTTCCGAAGCCGACGCGCGGTGAAAAACTGGCGGCGCTTCGTACCGGCATTCACTGGGCCAACGAAAATGGCCTGACTCGCGTTCACAGCGCCGGCGGGGACTTCGAAGAATTCGATCTCTATGACGAACTGTTGCGCCACGGCGATCTTTCGCTGCGCTTCTACATTTCTTATTTCCAGGACCCGCCTGAGCTCCCACCACAGGATATTTCAGCGATCGAAGAGGCGCGCAAAAAATATACCGGAGACTGGCTTTCCGCCGGAGCAGTGAAATTCATGGTGGACGGAGTCATCGAATCGCACACTGCCGCGATGCTCGAGCCCTATACGGACGAACCGTCGCTGAAAGGCAAACTTTTCTGGGACCCCGAAAAATATAAATCCGCGATCGCTGAGCTTGACAAACGCGGCCTGCAACTGTTCACGCACGCCATCGGCGATTACGGCATACGAACAGCCCTCGACGCCTACGAAAATACCGAGGAAATCAATCACAGATCTAACCGCCGCCCACGCATCGAACACATCGAATCCGTTTCCGCCGTGGACATTCCGCGTTTCGGGAAATTGGGCGTGATCGCCAGCATGCAACCTCTGCATTCCTATCCCGACGATGACACGCTCAACGTTTGGGCGCGCAACATTGGTCCTGATCGAGCCGGGCGAGCTTGGGTCTGGAAAAGTATCGCCAATGATGGCGGGCAGCTCGCTTTCGGCAGCGATTGGCCGGTGGTCACGTTGAATCCCTTCGAAGGAATTCAAACCGCCGTGACTCGCCAGACCTCTGAAGGACTGCCGAAAGATGGTTTTGTTCCATCGCAAAGACTCTCGGTCGCCGAAGCCATTCGCGGCTACACGCTCGGCGCCGCATTCGCGGGGTTCCGCGAAAAAACGGAGGGTTCGCTTGAGCCCGGCAAGCTGGCGGATTTGATTATTCTTTCGCAGAACTTATTTGAGGTTGACCCGCACACAATTAACGAAACAAAAATATTAACCACGGTGGCAGGAGGTCGCGTAGTATTTCAGCAGCCGTAATTCAGTTCGTTATCGGCGCGTTCAATAGAGATCGTCTGGCTCACGCTCGCTCTTCTGGTGGAGGATCGATGAAACGAACGACTTTTATTTTCGCGGCGCTTTTCGTCTCGTTTTTTCTGAATTCCTGCAAGAAATCTCCGCCAGTGCTGAGTCTTCTGGTCTGGGAAGGTTACGCTGATCCTTCCTTCGTGCACGATTTTGAAATTTCTCATCGCTGCAAAATCGCCGCGTCCTACATGGGCTCGAGCGATGAGCTGGTCGCCAAACTCCGCGGCGGCAGCGCCGCAAATTACGACGTCATTTCGCCTTCCAGCGACGTTGCCGCTTCCATCGTCAAAGCTGGCCTGGCCGCCCCTCTTGATCTTTCCAGAATGCCTTCCTACGTTGAACTCTCCGCCAAGCTGCGCGATTCCTCTCTCGTCAAAGCCAATAATCAAATTTATGGCGTGCCCTTCATGTGGGGACCGAATCCGCTCCTCTACGACGCTACTGCGTTCACACAGCCGCCTGAATCGTGGACTGTTCTGTGGGATCCGAAATACCGCGGCAAAGTTTCGCTGTGGGATGAGCTCTCGAGCATTTATATGGCCGCGCAAATTCTAAATTATGACAAGCCCGATCCCGCGCGACTCTATGATCTTTCCGACGAGCAGCTCGAAAATGTGAAGAAGAAACTTCTCGAACTCAAACCCAACATCCGCAAGTTCTGGTCCACAGGCGGCGAACTCACCAACCTTTTTCAGAATCACGAGATCGTTCTGGCGATGGGCTGGCCGCTCAACACGGTGCAACTTCGCAAATTAAGATTCCCGATTGGCGAAACTATTCCAAAAGAAAACACGACTGGCTGGATCGACCACCTGATGATTACCGCCGCCAGCAAGAACAAGTATCTCGCAACCGAGTTCCTTGCGTACATGGTGGAAGCCAAAACGCAGAAGCTGGTCAGCGATGTTACCCATTACACCCCGGCAAACCCCGGTGCAGGCGAATACCTTTCCGGAGAGGAAAAAAGGGTTCTGCACCTGGATGATCCAGACGCTTACATGTACCGCATTTATTTTTGGCAGGACGTGCCGCGCCGCGCAAAGTACAACGAAATCTGGAACGAGGTGAAAGCTGCTCAGTGAACCGCGCCTCATCAACCGTCGCTTCGGCAGGTGTTCCGTCGCTGACGCCCGGCGCGTTGCTGCTCGAAGTTCGCGCGGTCGGCAAGCATTTTGGCGCTCGGGAAGTTCTGAAAACTTTGTCACTCGAAGTCGCCGCAGGTGAATTCCTTACGCTGCTCGGCGAAAGCGGTTCCGGCAAAACCACTCTGTTGCGCTTAATCGCCGGTTTCGAACAGCCCAATATAGGCGAAATCTGGATGCACGGAACGCGTCTCGATACGCTTCCTCCCTTCAAGCGCCGCGTCAACACCGTCTTCCAACAGTACGCGCTCTTTCCTCATCTCAGCGTCGGCGAAAATGTCGCTTACGGCCTGCGCGCCGCGAATGTCCCGAAAAATGAAATCATCGTGCGTGTGAACGACGCGCTGGCCATGGTTCGCATGCGGGAATACGCTGCCGCCAAACCTGCGAAACTTTCCGGCGGTCAACAACAGCGCGTCGCATTAGCTCGCGCGCTCGTCAATCGTCCGGAGCTTCTCCTACTTGACGAACCCCTTTCCGCGCTCGACGCCAATCTGCGCAAGGAAATGCAATTCGAGCTGAAATCACTGCAGCGCGAAGTTGGAATCACTTTTCTCTTCGTCACCCACGATCAGGAAGAAGCCATGGCTCTTTCCGACCGCGTCGCCCTTCTGCGAAATGGCGCGCTGGAGCAAGTCGCTTCACCGCGAGAGATTTACGCGCATCCCACCACGGCTTACACTGCGCAGTTTATCGGTCAGACCAATTTGTTGCGCGCGATCATTCGCGATGGCGTAGCGGATTGCGGTTCATTTCAGTTTCTCTGTGCCCGGCCGGATGGCTCCGCGCTATTTTCTCTACGTCCGGAAGCGATCTCGCTTGCTGAAGGCTTGGGGCAACTTCCCGATTCGGTCTGTTTCAACGCCTCCATCCGCCAACAGATCTATTCGGGTGCCACCGTCCTTCTCGAACTGGAAACTTCCACCGGCTCAATTCTGCGGGCTCGCATTCCCTCCCGCGCCCCACTTGCCGGCACCCACGACTTTGTTTTCCGCGCTGTCAACGCCATTCCGGTTCGAGATTGACTATGCACACGCCAAACGTCTCGCCCTTTTTCTGCACTGGTCGGATGTACCCGGCCACCGGTCACTAGCCTCCATGTACTCCCGCACGTACAAACTTCTTGTCTCTTTGCCGCCGATCCTGTGGGTCGCGCTCTTTTTGCTTCTTCCCTACCTGCTAATGTTCGTGCACAGCTTGTGGGCCGTTCGCGACGGAGTCATCGTTCATCATTGGAATTTCGACAACTACGCAACCCTCTTCAAAAATCCCCTATACGTCCAGGTTTTATTTCGCACGGCGCGAATCGCCGCGGGTGTCACGTTTCTTTCCGTACTTCTCGGCTTTCCTCTCGCATACTTCCTGTCTTTCCATGCAGGCCCGCGCAAGGAACTCCTCTACCAACTGGTCATCGTCCCGCTCTGGATCAGCTATCTTGTTCGCGGTTACGCCTGGAAAACCATTCTAGGCAGCGACGGCGTGCTCAACGGCTTTCTGCATTATCTTCACGTCACGCACGGCCCGGTCTCGGCGCTGCTCTACAGCCCTTTCGCAGTAGTTCTTATGCTCACGCACATCTACACGCCATTTGTCTTTCTTCCCATCTACGCTTCGCTCGAACACATTCCCCGTTCCCTCGTTGAAGCGTCGCAAGACCTCGGGGCGTCGCCCCGCGAAACTTTTTTCCGCGTCATCCTGCCCCTTTCCGTTCCGGGCCTCCTCGCCGGGGCAACCTTCGCGTTTGTTCTTTCCCTCGGCGATTTCCTCGCGCCGCTCCTGGTAGGCGGACCAAGCGGCACCATGATTGCCAATCTTGTGCAAACACTCTTCGGAGCCGCTTACGACTGGCCTCTCGGCGCAGCCATTTCCGTCTTTATCCTTATTATTACGCTTGCCATGCTGGCGTTGACGCAACGCGTGGAAAAGCGCTGGTCATTCGAATGACCCCAGTCTCGGCAACTTCACGAAAATTTTCTCTGCTCGCCGTTTATGCCGTGCTCGTTTTCGCGTTCATCTATCTGCCCATTTTCGTACTGGTTGTGTATTCCTTTAATCGCGACGGTGTCGGGGGATTTCCTCCGCGTCATTTCACACTCGATTGGTATCGCCAACTTTTCTCTGACTCTGCCATCTGGGATTCCGTCTTCAACAGTCTGATCGTCGCGGCCGGAGCCGTGGCGCTCTCCCTCACTCTCGGTTTGCTCGCTGCGCTCGCTCTCGATCGCAGCGATTTTCCCGGCAAATCGCTTTTCCGCCGCCTGGTCCTTCTCCCACTCATTCTGCCGGGCATCATCACCGGACTCTCCCTACTCCTCTTTGCTGTACGCGTTAGCCTGGACCTCAGCCTCGTCACTATTTTTCTCGGCCACGGCACAGCGCTCATCTCCGTCGCCACCACGGAACTTTTTGCCGGCCTGCAAAAAATGGATCGCCGCCAGGAAGAAGCTTCTCTCGACCTCGGCGCCACTCCCTGGCGCACGTTCTGGCTCATAACGCTGCCCAATCTGAAACTTTCCCTAATCGCCGCCGCTCTCCTGATTTTCACGCTCTCGATGGACGAAATCGCCGTCACCTTTTTTCTCTACGGCCGCGAATATACGTTGCCTCTTGAAATTTGGGGCCGCCTCCGCCGCGGCATCACTCCAGAAATCAACGCCATCTCCACAATCATCCTTCTCGTTTCCATCATTCTTATCACCGTCTGGTACCATCTCCGCACCCGTGCTGAGCGTTCGCAACGCTCTTAAGTGGCCAGCAACTCTTGGCTGTGGGCGGCGGAATCAACATCATCATTGTTGAAACCGGACAAGAACTGAAAATTTATCGAGGAATTTCTTTCATGCACAAACCGCGCCGCGCAATTTCAATAGCCCTTATCACTCTCGCGCTTCTCATCGCCGTTCCTCTCGGTTTCCACGCGGCGCCATCGCCCACCGGTCAAACCATCCTGATCATCAACGCTCAACTCGCTGACGGTACGGGTGGGCCACTCCGCGAAGGCGCGCTCCGCATTCACGGCAGTCACATCGTCGGCATCGGCAAGCTCATGCCCGCAGCCGGCGAACGAGTGATTGACGCTCGCGGCTTGATTCTTGCTCCCGGCTTTATCGACATTCACAATCACTCCATCGAGGGACTCGATTCCGACCCGCTCGCCGAAACGCAAGTCGCGCAAGGAATCACTACCGCCGTGCAAGGCCCTGACGGCGATTCTCCCTGGCCGATCAAAGATTGGATCGAACATCGCGGCAAAAGTCCCGCTGCGTTAAACGTTGCCGTCTTCGCTGGACACGCCACCATCCGTGAACAAGTCATGGGCAAGGACTTCAAGCGCGTCGCCACGCCGCAGGAAATCGAAAAAATGGCGCAGCTTACCTGGCAGGCCATGAACGAAGGAGCTATTGGCCTTTCCAGCGGCCTCGAATATGAAATCGGCAGTTACAGCAACACCGCTGAGCTCGTCGCCATGGCTCGCAGCGCTGCCGAGCACGGCGGCTTCTACAGCACCCACATTCGCGACGAAGCCGACAAAGCCTTCGAAGCTCTCTTGGAAGAAATTGAAATCGCCGAGCAGGCCCACATTCCCGTGGACCATTCGCACATCAAGCTCGGTACCGTCGGTGTTCAGGGTAAAGCTTCCGAATATATTCACATCATCGACGAAGCTCGCAACCGCGGCGTCGATTTTCTCGCAGACTGTTATCCCTATGACGCGTGGCATTCGAATCTCAAAGTCACTGTGCCCGATAAGCAATACGAAAATCCCAAGAGCGTCGCAAAAGCGATCGCCGATCTCGGCGGCCCGGACCATCTTGCAATCACCGAATTCAAACCCAATCCTTCGTACGTTGGTCATTCCCTCGCTGAACTTGCGAGGTCCAATAAGCTTTCTGCCGTTGAAATGTTTATCCGCATCATTCGAGAAGGGGATGCCGCTAACAGCGAAGCAGAAATCATCGGCCATTCCATGATCGAAAGCGACATCAAGGCCTTCTACCAACAAAAATGGGTCATGGTCGCAAGCGATGGCGGCATCGGCTCAGCGCATCCTCGGGGCGCGGGGACTTTCCCGCGCGTCCTTGGCCGTTTCGTACGTGAAAAACATTGGCTCACCTTACCGGAAGCTGTCCGCAAAATGACTTCGCTTCCCGCGCAACGTATCGGCTGGGCGGATCGTGGCGTTCTTCGCGAAGGCGCCATCGCCGACCTGGTTCTGTTCAATCCCGCTACCGTTCTTGACCGCTCCACTTTCGCCCAGCCTCAGGAACTTCCCATCGGCATCGAAAAAGTTTTCGTTAACGGCGTCCTGGTGTGGAGCGACGCCAAGCCAACAGGCGCCACTCCCGGCCAAGTCCTCACTCACTAAATGCAGCACATTTTCAAGCGACGGCTACGCGAGCTTTCCCTCAAATCTTTGTGCCCATTGGATTCGGCCAGTCATTTGCATCACCACAAAGAGCGTCAAGATCGCGCCGATCGTTACCGCCAGACCCGTGAACCCCTGCAGAAAGAACGCATACGAAAACATAACCAGGTAAATCAGCTGCGCCAATCCTGCCTCGATCAGCGCGAAGCGCGAATCCACTACGAGCCGCAAATAGCTCACCACGAGCAGAACCGACACGACAGACGCAATCGCAAACGCGGCGTGAATCGAAATGTGGTCGCTCAAATACGCAAGCAGCAGATGAAACGCGAAGAACCCGCAGGCCAGAAAAAAATAATTCATCGGATGAAGATCGATGCCCCGCAGCGTCGTTAAGATGAACACCAGAAAGAAAAAGAAAAACAGCGATACCGGAGCGAAATACGAAATTTCCCCCGCCAGCGGCCCCGGCTGCAATTTCTGCGGCATTTTTATGGCTACCTTGAAACCGGATACCAGGTTCTGGTAATCCCACTTCAGTTCCCAACCCTGCGCCGTCTGCCGCTTTTCCGTAGGTGACAAGGAATTTTCCGGGAAATCAAATCCGCCAAAATCCGTTTTGATCAGAAAATGAAAGTCTTTAGCGCGTGAAACTTCATCGCCGTTCGAAAATTTATAATTCCAGGTGTCTTGCCCCTGCGAGCGATATGCAGCCTGCAGTGTCCCCGATGCGTCCGGCCCCACGCGTGCGTGCGCGGTCACGTCCGTGCCACCAAAATCAAGCGCCAACGGCTGGCCATTCAGCGTGATTTCTACGCCGTCATATACCGCCTGCCGAGCAGGTAGTGGCAGCTTGATGGTGAAATTCCGTTCCTCGTCTGTCGGATTCTGAAATTTGTAGTCACCCGTAAATCCAACGCGGTAAGTGCTGAACCACAGCAGACCCTTCTGCCGATAGTCAATGTGGAAGTCGGCCACGATTTGGCTGGAATCGAGCGGCACGCTCCGGACTACGTCCTTCGTCCGTGTTTTCGTGATTTTCTTTCCGTTTTCTTCCACTTCCTCGGTCCTGACTTCAGGTATCGTATAACTCACCGCGGGCGGGTGTTGCTCTTGCGCCGTACCCCAGGTGGACGCCACTCTTCCCGAAAGTTGCGACCCGCTGTTCCCCGTTCGCAAAAAAATCGACGTGCCCAGAATCATCCAAGCTACACACGTACACGCAAAGATGGCGATGATCGCCATAATCCGTTTGATCATTTGAGTTTTCCTTTAAGCTTTCACTGCCGCGGTTGCTACTCCCGTACCAAAGCCATTCTTGCAAAAGTAATTGTCATTGTCAAGTACTTTATAATATAAAGTAAAGCGCTACGAGTATGGGGTTTCGGCTTCAAACGGTCCGTTTCGCTTGGCCTTTCCTTCCTCTCTTCCCCTTGCCGCTGTTCTTCTCGCGGCGTACTATGTTTTTCGCTAATCGTAATTCCGCTTTAGGGAGCTCTCTATGAAATCGGCTGGCACGCTTTCCATTTTGCTCGCGATGGTTCCCGCTTTTGCCGCCGCTCAAACGCCGGCGCCCTCTTCCGGCAATCCCGTCAGCGATGCACTGCGCCTCGGGCTCACACGCTCCTCCAAAAACATGACTGCCGCCGTCGAAGCCATGCCCGCCGATAAATTTTCCTTTAAACCCACCGGCGACCAGATCACTTTCGCGCATCTCGCTTTGCACATCGCCGAATCCAACAATCTCTTCTGCTCAAAGATCTCCGGAGTCGCCGCTCCACAAACTGCAAAACTCAGCGAAACCGATGCTAAAGAAAAGCTCGTCGCCGCCGTTAAAGAGTCGTTCGATTTTTGCTCTTCTTCCCTCGCAAAGGTCGACGACTCGCACCTCAGCGATTCCATTCCACTTTTTAACGGCCGTTCTTTCTCCCGTGCAGCCGCCGTGTTTATCCTCTATGGTTCTTGGGCCGACCACTATGCGGCTCAATCGGCATACCTGCGCCTCAACGGCGTGCTTCCGCCTACCGCCCAACCCGCAACTCACTAGGTTTCCGCCTGAATCTTTGCGGCACGATTGCAACCGGCGCTGAAAGGGCGAAACGTTTCGGCTCAGCCCTCTGTCTGTGTCTGCAACGTGCTCTGACTTCTTGCGTTCGGTTGCGTATTTAGTTTTTGGAGGGCCGCCTAGCTTCCTATTGACACTCTATACGTACTAAGTTAACATTCCTATAGAAACGCGATAGGAGACTCGCTTTTGGGCACGGAAACGAATCTTTTGCAGGGAACCTTGGACTTGCTGATCTTACGGTCGCTGATCGCCGCCGAAATGCATGGGCTCGGAGTATCCCGCAGAATTCAACTCATTACCGGCGGTACTTTCCTGGTCAAGCCGGGTTCCCTTTTTCCCGCGCTGCACCGCATGGAAGAAGAAGGATGGATTTCCTCTTTTTGGGGAGATTCCGAAAACAACCGCCGTGCAAAATATTATCGTTTGACCAAAGCCGGACGAAAACAGCTCGAAGCGGAAACAGAACGTTGGGGCCGGATTTCCTGGGCCATCGGTCAAGCTTTGCAGGCATCGTAACGAGGTTCGTATGCCGCTGTTCGCCAAAGTTCAAAGCTTCTTCCGAAACATCTTTTCACCGCAGCGCGCCGAAGCCGATCTAGACCACGAAGTTCGCTCTCACCTTGCACTGATCGCGGATGAAAACATTCGCGCCGGCATGCCTCCACAGGACGCGCAACGCGCCGCGCAGATCGAACTTGGCGGCATCGAGCAAGTGAAAGAACAAGTCCGCGAGCGAAGCATTGGCAATTGGCTGCGCTCGGTGTTTTTCGATTGCCGTTACGGCACTCGTCAGCTTGCCAGAAGTCCGGGCTTCGCCATGGTCGCGGTCCTCACTCTCGGTCTTGGCATTGCCATTAACGCCACCATGTTCAGCATGGTCAGCGCTTTTCTTCTGCGTCGCCCTCCAGGCCACGATCCCGGCCGCATCGCGGTTGTCACTTCCATTAACCCGAATAAGGGTTTCCTTCCTGACGTGGATCCCATTTCCCTTCCCAATTTTCTCGATTGGCGCAATGCCAATCACGTTTTCACCCAAACCGCAGCTGCCGACGAAGATCGCACCGCCAATCTGACTCCGCAAAGCCGATCTGGCGCACTGGGGCAGCCGCAAGTCATCCAAGCGGCTGCTATCACGCAAAATTATTTCAACGTTTTCGGAGTTTCTCCGCTGCTTGGCAATACCTTCACTGATGATCAGTTTCAGCCCGGCCGCGACCGCGTCGTCATTCTCAGTCAGGAACTGTGGGAGCGCCAATTCGCTTCCGACCAATCAATCATTGGCAGCACCATTCGCCTCAACCGAGAAAACTACACCGTCGTTGGCGTCATGCCTGCCAATTTCCATCTACTCGGTTTTATCCCGCAGTTGTGGACTCCTCTCGATTTGATCGTCTCGAATCAAGCCGCGGCTCGCAGGGATCGATCGTTGCGTCTGTTTGCGCGGCTCAAACCTGGCGTAACCGTCGAACAAGCAAATGCGGAATTCGCCACTTTCGCGCGCCGCGCCGAACAGGACTTCCCGGAAACAGAGAAGGGCTGGGGAGTGGCCGTTCGCGCGCTGCCAGACTTTCTGATTCACAATTTCGCTATTGGCACTGGCCTGGCCATGATGATGACCACTGTTGGCTTCGTCTTACTGATTGCCTGCGCCAATGTGGCTGGACTGCTGACGGCGCGTGCTACCGGGCGTCGCAAGGAATTGGCGATTCGCATCGCGCTGGGTGCGGGCAGGCTACGCATCATTCGGCAAATGCTCACCGAAAATCTCATCGTCGCGTTTTTGGGCGGCGCCCTTGGACTGACGATCTCCTATTGGGGAATTAATTTTCTTCGGGCAAATATGAATTTCAATGAGGTCGTCAGCGCTGTTCCCATCATTCTGGATTGGAATGTTTTCCTCTTCGGGCTTGGCGTCTCCGTAGCATGCGCTTTGCTCTGTGGTCTCGCGCCTGCTCTGGACGCCTCGCGAACCGACGTCAACGTCAACCTCAACAGCGAAGGCCGTGGCGCCACCGTTGGACGTTCGCATAGCCGTCTTCGCACAGTGCTGGTCACCTGTGAAATCGCTCTGACTTTGTTTCTTCTGGTTGGCTCCGGTCTTTTGTTCCGCGGAATTTATCTCATCGAGCATCAAAAACTCGGTTTCCGCGCCGATCACCTTCTCACCGCTAACATTGTTCTCGACGATGCACGGTACCCCACTCCCACTCAGCGGAATCTCTTCCTCCAAAATCTGCTTCCGCGCCTGCAGCATCTCCCCGGCAGCGAATCCGCCGCCGCTACCTCCGACCTGCCCGCGGCCGGTGCAGCCAAAGTAACTTTTCGCATCAAGGACCAGCCCGAGCCGCACACAGACCAACGCCGTTCCGCCGGCCACGTTGTGGTCACAACAGATTTCTTTCAGACCACCGCTATCCCGGTACTTCGCGGCCGCGCTTTTTCGGAAACCGACACGGCTTCCGCTCCGCCTGTAGTCGTCGTCAACCAGGAATTTGTTTCACGGAACTTCAAGAATCAAGAGCCGCTTGGTAAGCAGATCCACTTGGATCTTGCGGATGCTGGCCCTGAATGGAGTCAGATCGTCGGAGTGGTCAGCAACACCAAAACCTTTTCCGAAGACACGCGCGAAGATCCGGAAGTCTACGAGGCTTTCCAGCAACGGCCCGTTGCTTCATTTTCGCTGATGATTCGCACCGCTTCGGACCCCGACAATCTCTCCACTTCGCTCCGCCAGACGCTTGCGGAAATGGACCCCGATCTTCCGCTGGCCAGCATCTACTCCATGTCCGCCGTCATCGACCGTCAACGCAGTGGTGACCCAGTCTTTGTGAATATGCTTGCCGGTTTTGCGCTTCTTGCTCTGCTTCTTTCCGCCATCGGGATTTACGGCCTCATCGCGTATTCCGTCGCGCAGCGAACCCACGAAATCGGAATTCGCATGGCCCTCGGCGCCAAAGCCCCCGACGTCTTGCGCATGATTCTACGACAAGCATTGAAAATGGCCGCCATTGGAGGCGCTGTCGGATTCGCTCTGGCCCTCCCGCTGCCCAAAATCTTCGAAGCTATGTTCTATGGGCTCCATTTCAGCGAACCCGCACTCTATTTCATCGTACCGGTCACCCTCTTCGTCGTTGTGCTGCTCGCCAGCTACATCCCCGCCCGCCGCGCGTCCCATGTCGACCCCATGTCCGCCCTCCACCAGCCCTGACATCGCCCAGCCCCCCTGACATCGCCGACCCTCGGCCTGCGCGACAAGGTTTTCCTGTGTCGTCGCGGTCGTTACCGCCGACCGGTCTTCAAGCCGTTTCTCTTGTCCTATGGATAATGAACGGGAGAGCGCTAGCCACTTGGGAGGATGCAAGGGGGCGGCGTCGCTCAAAGCAATAGACGAACAATCAGATTGTTTCGAAAAAGGACCGCGCCGCTGCAAAAAGCTTCTACTTCAGTTGGCTCAATTTCTGGTCGAGGTGCGCCAGCGCTGCTTCCAGAGTTTTTCGGTGGTTGGGATGAGTCGCGGTTTCCAAATCGTTGAGGATGTGTTTACGAGACAGTTCGATGTTGGCACGCTCGCGTTCTTTTTCCAATTGATCCTGAGCTTTCCTGGCTTTGCCTGGTGCCGCCATGTTCTCCTTGCTGGCAACCTGGGATTCGACGTCTTTACTTTCCCAGCCTCTGGCCATAACTCCTTACGCGCGACCCCAAAGCGGTGAATTGAGTGCGCGGCTGAAACTCTCTCGGCCGTCTGCCATATACGAATTGTCCCACATTTCGCGACCCATGCGAAGAAACAGAATTTAGTTTATTTGTCCAGATCAGCATTACAGGCCGGCATCAGGCGCCGGCCGCTTTGACGCGAGCGCGCGACGGTTCGGTTTGTTGGATCAGGTGCCGCAAGCCGCTTTCGGTCAAGCGCGCGCGGCGTTCGCCGAAGAGACCTCTGAAAATAAATTCGGCGGAATTTTCCTGCCAGCGCACGCGGAGAAGCCAATCGCCCTGAGAACAAAATGCTGCGGCCATGGAAATGGCGTCCGCGGGAATTACGATGATCGGACGAAGCTGATCATCGAGCGCCCAGACACGTGTGGGCGTCAAGTAAAAATTCACGGCTGGTGGCGCTTCGCTGCCATCGGAAAAATTCCCGCCTTCGAGAACCAGATATGCGCCTAGCTTTTCTATTGCTTGCGCGGTGCCACGATCGTGGCGGAGCGGCGGCAGCAATACCGCCAGCATGAACAACGCGAGACCTACAGGAGCGAAAGCCCAGGCGTTCCACAGGCTCAGCGGAAGGACTACCAGAGCGGCTCCGGCCGCTCCCAGCAGAATGCGCAAACCGGTCCAGGCACTAGGGCCGGAGGGTAGAGTTAGAAGCTTTGGAAAGGCTCGGGAAACGAAAAAGAGGGAATCGGCAATGGATGCGCGCAAACGCGTGAAGGAAGACCCAGCTTCGGCGGGAGGCATTTCGCCGGGAAGAATAGGTGGAATGGAGTTTGCGCTCATGCTGGTCTGGGGACAGTAATATTAGCAGGTTGGTCAAGAATTTATGCAATAGAGTTCACTCATCTGTTTAGATGGCGAAAGAATGTATCTTCCTTGCCGGGTTGGACGGCTTTTGGCCCACGGCGCCGTCCCCGTTTATGAGGACCGTTTAGGCCGCGAGCCTTTGACCGGCTATGGTTTCAGGCCATCGATCTCGCGCATGCGGGCAAAGGCGCGCCGGACGTGAGGGATGGTAATAGAACCACCTACGACGAGCGCGACATTGAGCGAGTCAATCACCTCTTCCCGGCTCCAGCCTTCCCCGGCCACGCGTACCAGGTGGTAAGTGATGCAATCGTCGCAGCGAAGCACGGCGCTGGCGACTAAGCCAAGCAGCTCCTTGGTTTTAGTACCGAGCGGACCAGGCTCATACGCCTGGTGATCAAGCGCGAAGAAGCGCTTAATCCCGAGATGGCCGCAGCCCAGGATTTCCTCGTTGAGATCGGCGCGAGTTTTCTGAAAATCGTCGAGAGTGTCTGGCATCTTTTTCTCCGAAAGTTGCTATGCCAATTGTAGTCTTGGACCTGGCGAAATGCCCAAGCTCGGGGGAGCCATTTGGGGCAATCGCGATGACCGGCCCTGGCGCGAAGTTGGACTTGCGAGTACCGCAATGCATCGAACAGATGTTATGACTAAGTTTGATTCGAAGAAGTGGGGAAAGCCTCCCTGGAAGATCACGTTTCGAACGAGGGGCGTGCGGCTGCCGCAGCGCGCCGACTTTGTGGTCGTGGGCGGCGGATTTGTGGGATTGTCGGCGGCAGCGTGGCTTGCGCGACTAGCTCCGCGGAAATCCGTGCTGTTGCTGGAAGCGGGGTCTATCGGGAACGGAGCAAGCGGCCGGACGGGAGGAATGGCGCTAGCAGAAACGGCGGCCGGAAATCTGCCGGGGTTAGGGGACGTGTTGCGCGGTTACCGGAAAATCCTTTGGGACCTGCGGGTGGATGCCGAACTCAATTTCCCCGGAGCGTGGGAAGTTGCGCGTGGCGACACGTCGATGGAAGGAAAAAGAATCCACCCATTAAAGAATTCGCCGATTGAATGGAACGATTCAGGAACGGTGCGCGCGGTCGCGAAGGCGCCTGGCGGCACGATTAATCCCGGAAAAGTTGTGTCGGGGTTGGCGCGGGCCGCCGCGAAGTATGGCGCACTGGTCGTGGAACATGCGCAAGTTTTTCGAATTGAATTTTCAGATCCAGTCAAACTTTGCGTGAGGCAAAAAATTAAGGGTTCCGACGAAGATCGAATCGTAACCGCGGAACGAGTGTTGTTGGCCACAAATGCGGGATCGCGCGGATTGGCAGGCACGATTTACGGAGTCCGAGACTCCGGGGAGCCACGGTTGACGTTCGCGATCGCCACGGCTCCGCTAACCAAGGAGCAGATCGTCGCGATCGGAATGGCATCTGGACGGCCATTCTATACGGTAGATCATCCTTATCTGTGGGGACGCTTAACCAGGAGCCAGGGCATGATTTTCGGAAGCGGTCTAGTTCCGGCGTTCGGCAGATCGCTGCGTGCAGATGCCGATAGGCCACGTTCAGCAAAAACCGGAGTGCAACAAGTATTCGACGGGCTGGAGCGGTTCGATATTCGTCGCGGAGAATCGGCAGCTCGCCTGCGATCGCTTGAGAGGCGCGTTCGCTTTCTGCACCCAGCGTTGAAGAACGTGAGGATCACGCATCGCTGGGCCGGACCGATATTGACCACCAAAGACTTTATGCCGACTTTTTGCCAGCATCCGGACAGCGAAAATACAATTGTGCTCGGCGGATTTTCCGGCCACGGAGTGGCATTGAGTGTTTATCTCGGTAAATGGGCGGCCAGGACGTTGGTCGGGAAGCGCAAACTACCTGATTGGTATTGAAGGAGTGCGGAAACCTGCAGGTGAAACTTAAACGAGTGGTGTTATTTTTCGGAGCTGGCGGCAAAAGATGCGCGGATGAGGCCGGCTAGGGTGTCATCGAAAAAGTCGCTGTTTTGCATGTCTTCAATCGGGAATTGTTTTCGGAGCGCGGCAACATCTAGATTTTTCATGACTTCATCGCGGACGGCGGGGAACTTTTCCGGATCGGGGCCAATTTTGTTGATGGCTTTACTGACCTCGCCGGTGACCAGTCGAATGAAATCCACTTCCTGCTGCAGATACGCCTTGTCGTGGAGAACGTCTCCATGGCCCGGAACGATGGTGTTGGCATCAATGAGCGCGAGCCGTCCAAGCGTTTCGATTTGTTCATAGGGATAACCACTGAAAAAAAAGGGGATCGGGTGATCGACCAGATCGCCGACGACGACAATTTTGTCCGCGGGCAAATAGGCGGCCGCATCGCCGGCAGTATTGCCACGGCCTAGATGTTTCAGCTGAACTTCGCGTCCGCCGAGTTGAATGTCCATTTCACGATCGAAGGTGATGGTGGGGGTAAGATCGCGGAGGCGCCCTGAGATTTTCTGAAATTCGGCTTGCACCGGAGCGACGCCGGCGATCGCTTTTTTGTAAGAGGCGATGTCAGAATCGGTTAGCGGAGTTCCATCAAGGTTCTTGCGGCCATCCAGAAGCTTTTGGAAAACCTGCACGCGACTGGGATATTTCTGAAACCACTGTGGGTTATATCCGGCAATCTGATTGCGAGTTTCGGTTTGTGCGATTACAAGGATTCCGGGAAATGCATCTACATATTCGCTGTTGCCAAGAGTGTGGTCGTAGTGCCAGTGAGTGTTCAGGAGATAGCGAACGGGCTTCTTCGTCCATTGACGGATTTGAGCGATGTCCTCGCGAGCCGTGGATGGGAGATAGCAGGAGTCCACGACCAGGACCGCATCGGAGCCGACGATGACGGTGGTGTTGCTTTGCGAAAACTGGTCAGGCGCGTCGGGATGGCGGATCTCGTAAACGCCCTCCGCCAACTGAGTGACGGTGCGCTTCTTGGTAGTTACGGTATCAGGCAATGCGGACGAAGCAGAAAGAGACAAAATCAGAATGGTACACGAGAACAAGCAAATGAGGCGGTGATGGAGCGGCATGGGAGTTCTCCGGAGACAGTTTCGGGTTCGGCTGATTGGCTTAGACGTTGATAGGGCCAAAGCGTTTATCTGCCTGCGCGTCTAGATGAGTCATTTCGAGGTAAAGCAAGGGAACTTTTACGTGAACAGGGTTTGCACGGCGAACTTTCTTATGAACTTTTCTACAGATTCGCCGCCGGGGCTTCACCTCCAAGTCCGATTCACGGCCGATTGGCGGTTGCTGGAGGCGACGAACAAGCGGGCTCCGGCGAGGTTCAAGGCGCAGCATACGCGACGACGTGCACCTGCGGAAGGCACAGTGTATAGTGGCGGCTTCGCAATGATTCGCGATTTTATTTGAATTGGGGGCAGATATGAGCCGGTGGTCTCGACGGAGATTTTTTCTGACATCGATTGCTGGAACGGCTGCAGCAGCCAGTGCAGGGAATTTGTTTGCGGAATCGAAGTCGACGGAACCTGAAATTTCTCAGGCTCCTGGAGCCGGAACGAAAGGCACCAGGCCGATCATGATTTCCAGCGCGAACGGCGTTCATGCTTTGCAAAAAGGGATGAACATTTTGAAAAGTGGCGGCGATACGCTGGATGCTGCGATAGCGGCGGTCACGGTTGTGGAAGATGATCCGAACGACGATTCAGTGGGCTACGGCGGATTGCCTAATGAAGAAGGAGAGGTCGAACTGGACGCGTGCGTGATGCACGGACCGACTCGCAGAGCGGGTTCGGTGGCTAGCGTGCGGCGAATCAAGAATCCCGCGAAGCTTGCAAAAACCGTGATGGAGCGCACCAATCACACCATGATTGTGGGCGATGGAGCCAGGCGTTTCGCCGTCGCCGAAGGATTCGAAGAGATGAATTTACTGACGGAGCATTCCCGAAAAATCTGGCTGGCCTGGAAAGCCTCAACATCCTTCAACTGGCGGCCGGGGATTGATAGCCCGGAATGGAACGGAAAGACGGCGGCGAATGGACGACGAAGCGCCTTGAGTTCTTCCGAATTTCGAGAGCGGCTTGCGGACATCTGCGAAAACGATGAAGCCTTGATGGCGAGAGCGATCGAAGTGATTGCCGATCCGCCGACGGGAACGATCAATTGCCTGGCAGTGAACGAGAAGGGCGAGATTTCCGGAACCACCACGACTTCGGGGTTGTCGTGGAAAATCCCTGGGCGCGTAGGGGACTCGCCGATTATCGGCGCGGGATGTTATGTGGACGGCGATGTCGGCGGAGCGGGCTCGACCGGAAAAGGCGAAGAGAACATCAAAATTTGCGGAGGACACACCATCGTAGAAATGATGCGCAAGGGAATGTCTCCGACGGATGCCTGTCTCGAAGCTATGCACCGTGTGGCGCGAAACTATAACAACGACAAGAAGAAGCTCGGTACTTTTCACATTTATTTTTATGCCTTAAACAAGGATGGCGTTCACGGAAGCGCGTCATTGTGGAGAAATGGGTATGAGGCGGGAAAGCGCGCGAAATACGCTGTGCACGACGGAGCCGAGGGGAAGTTGATGGATTGCGCCGCGTATTTTGATGAGATTGGCGGGGATCAGTAGAGGGTGAAGTGGGGGCCGCGATGGCGCTACAAAAAAGCGACAAGAGATTCCTCTGCCACATCCGAGCGATAGAAATGACGACGAACCCTAGACGTTATTGTATGACGATGCGGAGAAATTTCTTCTTGCCAGCGCGCAGCAGAAATTCGCCTGGCTGGCTTAAAGCGATGTCTTTTCGGAAATCGTCCACACGCTGTTCGTTAATTTCCACACCTCCTTGTTTGATCAGTCGCTCAGCTTCGCTTTTTGAAGCTGCCAGGTTGAATTCAACCAGCAGTGCGGTCAATTTTTTAGCTGGGCCGCGGGGAATTTTCTGAACTGGCGCTTCCGCAGGGGACTGGCGATCACGGAAAACTCGCTGGAAATTTTCGGCGGCTTTGCGGCCGGCTTCGACGCCGTGGAAGGTCGAGACAATTTCCTCTCCGAGTTTCATTTTTGCGTCCATGGGATGGAGTTTGCCGTTGCGTACTGCGCTCTTTAATTCGGCGATTTCTTTCTCGGTACGATCGGTCGCCAATTCGTAGTAATTCCACATCAACTCGTCGGGAATGGACATGATTTTGCCGAACATTTCCTGCGGCGGCTCTGTGATGCCGATATAGTTGCCAAGGCTCTTGGACATTTTGCGCGAGCCATCCAGGCCAACCAGAATGGGCATGGTGAGGATGGACTGGCCGGACAGACCGTATTCGCGTTGGATTTCGCGATGAACGAGCAGATTGAATTT
This sequence comes from Candidatus Acidiferrum sp., assembly GCA_036522855.1. Lineage (GTDB taxonomy): Bacteria > Acidobacteriota > Terriglobia > Acidiferrales > UBA7541 > Acidiferrum. The sequence continues at coordinate 24,201 of DATDFA010000005.1, forward strand.
TTGTTCGGTGGCGCCGAGCTCGATGTCCGACTTAAGCGACACTGCATCGAACGCAGTCAACAATGGATACAGCAGTTCGTGCACGGAAATCGGATGATTATTTTGCAACCGCGACCGAAAGTCTTCGCGCTCCAACATTCGCGCCAAACGATAGTGCGAGCACAAGTGAACAACGTCGGTGGCGGACATCTTTCCCAGCCATTCGCTGTTGTAGCGGACTTCTGTTTTTCGCGGATCGAGAATCTTGAAGACCTGCTCCAGGTAGGTTTTGGCGTTGGCATCCACCTGTTCGCGTGTCAGCGGCGGACGGGTTTCAGAAACACCGGTGGGGTCGCCAATCATAGCTGAAAAATCGCCGATGAGGAAAACCGCGGTGTGTCCGAGATCCTGAAAGTGTTTGAGCTTACGGAGCACTACGGTGTGACCGAGATGAAGGTCGGGCGCGGTTGGATCGACGCCAAGGTAGACGCGCAGTGGTTTGCCAGTTTTACGGGATTTCTCGAGGTCAGCCTTGAGTTGCTCCTCGGGGATGATTTCAGCTACCCCCTTTTTGAGGTAAGCGAGTTGTTCTTCCACGGATTTAAAGTTGCTTTGCGTCATGGCAGAAGGATCACGCGGCGGCCTTGAATTCTAAACTTCTCTTCAAGCACAATTTTTACCGCTTCGGAATAAATCCTGTGTTCCTCCTGCAAGATACGCGCGCCGAGAGCGTCTTCGGTGTCGTTATCGTGGACCGGCACTACGGATTGCAACACGATCGGGCCGGCGTCCAAATTTTCGTCGACAAAATGAACCGTGCAGCCTGCAAATTTGACACCGTATTCGAGCGCCTGCTTTTGCGATTCCAAACCGGGAAAAGACGGCAAAAGCGACGGATGAATGTTCAAAATACGCTTAGGAAACGCTGCAACAAAAAACGGCGAGAGCAGGCGCATGTAACCCGCAAGACAAATTAAATCGACGTTGGCTTCGCGTAAAGTCGCGACAACCTGACGGTCGTAGGGTTCGCGCTCCAAACCTTTCGACGGAATAACCCGTGTAGCCAGTCCGCGCTCGCGTGCGCGATCGATTCCGGGCGCACCTTCGCGGTTGCTGACAACGACGGCAATTTCCGCGTTGGGGATACGCCCTGACGTCACGCTGTCGGCTAGCGCCTCAAAATTCGAGCCGCGACCGCTTAACAGCACGCCAATACGCTTGATCATAACCGAAAAAAGTTAGCACAGATGCGCCGCGGTTCCCAAGTTTGCCGTCCGCATTTATAAATCAGCAGTGTGCGGTTCAAGCGGGTTTTTCGAAATGGGCGAAGGTGATGAAGTGGCCCGCGGGATCCTTCACGCCGATTTCGCGGGAACCGTAAAAAGTGGTGCGCTCCGGCATGTAGATTTCCATTCCACCGGTTGCGGCTTTGATGGTTCCAAGATTTCCAACCTCAAGATAGAGGAAAGTTCGACCCCGGCGGACGTCCATGGCGATTGCGGGCATATCCTTATCCACACTGGCGTAGGACTGATACATCACTTCCGCAGTGCCTTGTTGCAGTGCCACGAAAGCGAGTTGTTCGCCGTCGGGTACTTCGATTGATTTGATGAACCCGAGATGCTCGGTCCAAAACGGCAGAACTGCCTCAATCTTTTCGACGAACAGAACCGGAGTAAGTTTCTTGACGGACATGAGTGAATCTCCTTGCGGTGTGATACTAGTCTCAATTAGACTAGCCACGGTGCCGGGTTGTCAAGGAGATTCCATGAAAAATAAAGCTCGCGAACTGAAAGACCTGATCTCGATCGGGCCAGCCATGCTGCGCGATTTTGAGCTGCTGAAAATTAAGTCCGTGGAACAACTGGCGAAGCAGTACCCAAGAAAGCTGTACGTGAAATTGGGCAGAATAGCGAAGCAGCATCAGGACATCTGCGTGCTGGATGTTTTTGAATCGGCCGTGGCACAAGCGCGCAATCCCCGCTTGCCCGCGGAACAGTGCCAGTGGTGGTGGTGGAGCAAAAAGAGAAAGCAGCGTCAGGAAGCAGCGAAGTAACGGTGCAATGAAACGAGCCAAGAATCTCACGATCGCGGACCTCGTGCTGCTGAGTCTGCTGGCCGAACGGCCGATGCATGGTTATCAAGCGAATGCGGAACTGGCGCGGCGTGAGGTGCAAAATTGGGCGGGGATTTCACGGCCCCAGGTATATTACTCCTTGCAAAAATTGTCGCGGCTGGGGTTCCTGCGCGAAACCGCGGACAAGAAGCGGTCGGAGGGGCCGGAGCGCCAGGTTTTTGCCGTAACGCGGGCCGGTATCTCCGCTCTGGCGGACGCGCTGGAGCGTGAAGACTGGACAACACAGCGTGAAAAACCGCCATTCCTCACGTGGACGGCCCTGTCGTGGCAAGCTCGTGCCGGAGTTTTTGCGAGGCAACTGCGGAATCGGCGACGCTTTCTTGAGCGTGAGCTGGAACGAGAAAAGGCAACGCTCTCGTCCGTTCTCGAAGAGGTTGGCCATCCGCATCATGAAGCAGTGTGGATGGTCAAACTGATGATCGCGCAATTCGAAACCGAATTGGCTTGGCTAAGGGTCGTGGAAGGCGGGGCGGCGAAACGCAAGAGAGCGGAACATCCCGAGTACGCAAGTGGTGATAAAAATCCCTGACGAAGGCTGCAAAATCAAACGGGCGGCCCGCCATGGGCCGCCCGGTCACCGTCGCGATTGCGACACTCGTCTATGACTTGGACGTCGTTTCCTTGGGCATTAGCTTTTTCATCGCGGCTTCGCCCTCCGGTGTGAGCGGAACCGCTGGCAACTTCGCAGCGTTGCCACTTCCTGAACCACCGTTGCTTGGTCCGAAGAAGCGCATTGCGGTTGCGGCCAGTCCGTCCAACGCGCCTCCACCGTTTCCGCCACCAGTAACCAGCACGTCGGGTACGAACTTGGCTTTGCCTTCTGCCAAGGCGGCCACCACGTTAACGATGGCAGTCGCATTCGAACCGAGCGCTTCCACCTGTGCCTGATAGCCCCGGGCGCGCGCGAGCCCGACGGCTTCGACCTCCGCGCCTTTTGCAGTACCGGTTTGCCGGATGTATTCGGCTTCGCCGCTGGCTTCCGCCACGCGAGCGTCAGCATTATTTTTCTTGATGTTTACGCCGACTTTGGAGCGCGCCAAATCCGCTTGCATGTCGGCAGTGCCCTTGGCCTGTTCCATCTCAATGCGTTGGTCCTGAGCGGCTTTCTGTTTCTTGAACGTCTCGATTTCCTGGTTAGCGACTTCGCGGTGCGTCAGCACAGTCACCATATCTTCGGGCAGCACAACGTCCTGGATGTACACGCCCTTGGTTTCCACCTGATATTGCTCGAGCTGCTGGCGAATATGCTCGAACGCCTCGATCTGTACCTGCTGCCGCGTTTCAATAAAGCTGATTGCCGGCATGCTTTGCAGCGAATTGCGGAAATGGTTGCCGACCGCGGCCTGCAGCACTTCATTCACCAAGTTGCGCATCGTGCCGACCATTGAAATCACGCGCGGCGCTTTGGTATCCGAAACGTGAATCTGCACCTGCAAATCAATCTTGAATACGAATCCTTCCTTGGACTTCGCAACGATTTGCTGCAACTGCGCGTCCAGATTGTGAGCTTCGCTGACTGCGTCGGCCCAGTTGAGATTCAGAATCGCAGTCGGGACGATTTCCGATTCGTAGCAGCGCGGGTTCAGTGGATATTTCCCGGTACGCAACGGCTCTTGCCACACGCCACGATGTCCGGGCCGCACCAGCGAGCCGTATTTGAATTCCTCGCCCGAAGTATCCTGCGTAGCCAGGCCCACATACGCCTTGATGACCGCGACTTGCCCTTGCTTCACGATCATCATAGGCACAAGTTCGACGCTGACGAGAAACGGATTCAGCGCGTAGGCGCCATACAGCAGCGGATCATGCTGCATTCCGATGTGGCCGCCATGATCGAGAAACGCCTGATAATCCTGATAATTGTTGTGCAGATGATTCTTGCTGCCGAGTAGCGCCTCAATAATCTGAGCATCACTCGAAGTTCCACCCGGCGCTTCCAGCTTTTCAACGTCAGCATAGCCGCCAAGGCGACTGGCTAAGTCGCCGGAAGGAAGAGGATCGCCTTCATAAGTGGTTACGATGCCGACGACGTCCTGGGTGGTGCCGTCTTTGCTACGCGGCTGCGGCTCGATGCGCACCAGTTCCAGCTGTTCCGCTCGGAGTCCGAGCGAAGCGGGCATCAATTCGCCGCCGCGGCCCATTTTCGCGCGCAATTCTGGCGACACGGGAACTCCGTAAACGCGGCTGCGTGTCAGAATCAGGAAACCGAGTGGGTGGACCGGTACCAAGGAACCGGGAGGCAGCACGGGACGTTGCACGCCTTTTTGTCCGCCCTGTTGCACGAAACTGCGCAGATCGGAAAAATTGGCGAATTCCTTTTTATAAACCGCCGACTTCGCGCCTATTGGCAACGGGTTACCCACTTGCGCGATGACCACGCCGATTTCACCGGCGGGAACCTGAACCCAAGGGTATTTGTCCACGGAATAAATCAAGTACGGCTTCCATCGCAATCCTGGCATCAACAGGTCCGCCTGATAGCCGGCTTCCCCGCTGAATGCCACCGGATTGTCTTTTGCCAGTTTTTTGAACGAAAAACGTTTCGTGACTAGCCCCACCTCCGTGGGACCAATCTTGTGAAGCGACGCTGAAATCGAAATCGCCGCCAAAACGATCGCCAATATCAGAATCGGATAGTGAAAAAAGAGACTTAGAATCGGTTCGAGCACAACCATACACACACCTCCGGGGCGCCAAGCGCCTTTCGAACTGGCCTGCCAGCGGCAGGCTCGCCTTGTCTAAGGGAGTTACATGTTTCGGACGCGCAGACTTTGCAACCTTGCAAGACGCGTGTCAAGTGGAGCACTAGTACGAAAGTTAAAGGGTAATTATGCATTTCACACAGAAAGGCCGTAAATAGATGGGCCGTGACAGGGCTAGGTTAGCAACAGTACTGCCTTTCGAAGAGAACGCTCTATCCAACTGAGCTACGGGCGCATCCCAATCTAGCACGTCTGGGAAGCTTTAGTCTACCTGTGTTTGAAAAATCCGAATACACTTAAATTATAGGTTGACACACGCTATTTTACACAGGTAGCATACGCCATACCGTATCGAGCGAGGAGTCCTGCGAATGCCTTACACGGTAAAATACAAAGGCGTAGAAATCGAATGTTCCACCATCGAAGATGCCGTGCAACTTGCCGAAAGACTCTCTGGGAGCGAAGGGACTACTCCAGCGCGACGGAACAATAGCGGGCCGTCCGAGAGCCTCGAAATCTCTCGCTATCGCGAGTTTGTGGGCTATTTGAACGGCAATCAGAAGCGTTTCCTTGCGATGCTAGTGGAAAATCCGCACGGCAAGACAGATCGTTCCATCCGTCAAGAATTGAGCTTGGCAGATAACATGGCTCTCGGCGGCGTACTTTCCGGGCTTGGAAAATTTGCTAGAAATCTAGGTATTAATGTGGAGTCTATTTGGACGAGTACGCGAAAGAAGGTAGGAGATGACAAAGTCAAAGAATTTCGCATTACGCCAGAGTTTAAAAGGATTGCAGCCGATGTAGGGCTGTAAAAAAGAGAGGCTCGCAGCCGCGCTAACGGCCCGAGCCTCAGAAAGCGTGTCCCCAATGCACTTGCTCAGTACAAGGGGTGGCTTCGTGTGTATTTTCTGTCGCTCGCCCTCACAAGTCAAGCTGGGTTTGTCCCAGCATGACTAATCGTGCGGGTCCGTGGCAGAGCGGTCTATTGCGCCGACTTTATACCTCGGTGGACGTGCAAGCGTCCCGAAGGTCCGAATCCTTCCGGACCCGCCACTATGTTAGCATTGCGCTATGAAAGTAGAAAAACAAAAATTCGATTCGCTTCTTGGCAAACTGCTTAAAGCCAAACCTGAACCGCGCAAGAAGATAAAAACACGGGGCCGCAAAGGCTCTAAAAGTCCGATTCTTTCTTCGCGGTAAGTTTTTTGTAAGACAGCACTTCTCCGCGAGTCAGATTCTTCAGCGTCGAATCAAACATCTGTAGCTGCATTCCGCGACGATTAAACCGATAGGAAAATTCATTGCAGTAGCGACCAAGCTGCTTTATCGAAACCTTGTGAAACGTTCCGTACACGCCGCGCTTCAGCAGCGAGAACGCATTCTCTACCGTGTTGGTGTGGAGGTCGCCAATCGCGTAGCTGGACTTGTGATTGATGGTGCGATGCCGTCCGCCCCAGTGCCGCTTACCGATTATGTGATACACGGCGGACTCGTCCGTGTGAATCGTCGCATCCGGCGAAATGTGCTTCAGCATCGCGGGTTCGATATTCACCATTTTAGCGTCAGCGATGGGCAGCAAGCGCAGACGGCCACCACGTTCACGGATGCCGAGCACTAGGTCCTCTTTGTCCTTCCTGACGTAGGGACGGCCCTTGCGCGGCTTTTGGGGGGTCAGATAGGTTTCGTCTACTTCCACGATACCGGAGAGCATTCCGCCTTCTTGCATCGCTTCGCGGATTCTGTGGCACAGGTGCCAAGCCGTCCGGTAATTCACGCCCAGATGCCGCTGTAGCTGCAGTGCGGACATGCCCTTCTTCGCTTCGCAGATCATCGCAATCGCCATGAACCATTTGGTGAGGGGCAGGTGCGTATCATTGAAAATCGTGCCGCTAGTCGCGCTGAATTGCTTACCGCACGCTAAGCACTGGAAAAGCCGCGCGCGCTGATTCTTGCTCTTGCTCTCGCGGGTAATCTTGGACACACGGCCAACTTCCCCACAATGGACACAGCCGTATTCGCCGTTCGGCCAGCGCATTTTTTCGATATAGTCTAGGCAGTCGTCGTCGGACTTGAATTGGCGGGTAACGTCTATGAGCTTCATACGTAGCTGATCATCCGCACATGAATTACCCAAATTAGCAAAGCGGCCAGAATGGCTAAAAGGATGTAGAGGCGAATGCTCCGTGACTTCATGCACGGATATTACCTTAAGCGGTTTTCTGTGTCAAGTGCATAATCACCGTTAAAGTCGCGCATTTTCAGTGCCTTGTGAAGATCAGTTGAAAAACGCGGGGTTTTTGAACATTTTGTAGTTGGCAATTTGCAGATTCGTAGAACTACGCCAGGTTCAGTGCGCCGGAATACACAACTCGAGCCTTTGCGGTGTCGCCCCGTTCGATGCGGCCGATCTGGAAGAATTTTTCGCGGCGGCGTTTCAAGTCTGCTTCCACTTTTTTTACGTGCGCCGACGGGACCACTAGAATCATCCCCACGCCAAGATTGAACGATTCGAGCAGGGCATCCGAATCCATCTTGCCGACTTTTGCCAGATACTTGAAAATCGGCAACACCGGCCATGACGCCAAATCAATTTGCGCTTTCACGCCGGAAGGAAGAACCCGCGGCAAATTACCGGGGATTCCTCCGCCGGTGATATGCGCAAGAGCCGAGACCCAGCCGTTCGCGAGAATCGTACGCAACGCCGGCGCGTAGCACACATGGGGCTTCAATAGCTCGGCTCCAATTTTGTTTCCCACGTCCGCCACGTAGGTGTCGGGCTTCAACTTCGCTATATCAAATGCCAATTTTCGCGCCAGCGAATATCCGTTGGTGTGCAGTCCAACCGAAGGGAGCGCCAGTAAAGTATCGCCCGGCTTTACGTTTTTCCCGGTAAGCAACTTCTTCTTTTCCACTGCGCCAACTATGAATCCGGCCAGGTCGTATTCGCCGTCGCCATAAAATCCCGGCATCTCCGCGGTCTCGCCGCCGATCAGGGCGCAATTCGCTTTGCGGCAGGCGCGACTCATTCCGTCCACCAATTGCTCGACGACGTGCGGATCCATCTTGCCCAGTGCGAGATAATCCAGAAAAAACAGCGGCTCGGCCCCCTGCACCAGAATGTCGTTCACGCAGTGGTTCACAAGATCGCCGCCTACCGTTGAATGTACATTCATCGAAATTGCGACTTTCAGCTTTGTGCCCACGCCATCGGCGCTGGAAACCAAAATCGGCTCTTTGTATTTTCTTGTGTCCAGTTCGAACAGCGCGCCAAAACTACCGATGCCTCCAAGAACTCCATTTGTAAACGTGCGGGCGGCAAGATGGCGGATACGATTCTTCGCGTCATCCGCGACAGCAATATTCACTCCAGCTTCGGCATATCTCATGGGTGTGCTTCTGCGTTTAACCTTCAAGTGACGTTGCAGAGCGACGAAGGAGGGCTCGCCACTAAGCTCTAAGCTTTTCGAGCGGCGCTAGAAAACGTGGAACAACCGCCTCCATCGCACGGTGCTGGGGTGGATGATTCCGTTCAAATATGCCATGAATCTTTCGCCGATTTGGCCGGGTTGCCAGGCGTCAGACGAGGCATTCAGTGACATGTAGATCATCACCGGCGTACCAATAATATCGTTGCGCGGCACGCACCCCCAAAACCGCGAATCGTAGGAATTTTGCCGGTTGTCGCCCATCGCGAAATAGCAATTGTCCGGCACTTTGTATGGCATCTTGATATCCGAAGTTTCCACACGCTCGGTTTTTCCCAGCGTATAGTCTTCTTTCAGCTTTTGCCCATTGATCCATACCGCGTTGTCGTGAATATCGACGGTGTCGCCCGGCAGCCCGATGGCCCGCTTCACGTAATCCGGCTGGGTGGGATCGAATGGCGGCTTGAAAATAATAATTTGCTGGCGTTTCGGATTTCGCCACAACGGTACATGCAGATTAGTGAACGGAAGTCCCGCGTCGTAGCCTACGCGGCTCATGATCAGGTGATCGCCGATTAGCAGCGTGTTTTCCATCGACCCCGACGGAATCACCCGCGCTTGCCCGATTGCGCCATTGATCAGCAGAAAAACCAAACCGACCCAGAACCAGGCGATGATCTCGCGCCGGATTTTTTGTTCCGTCGTCAACTTCTCCAGCTTCGCTTTTTCGAGCTTTATTTTTTCTTGTTTCGCCAAAGTTTTCTCAGCTTTCACGTTCCACCGTTACGGCCGCCGGTTCCGCCAGCCTGCCATTTCCCGCGCCTTCTCGCACTTCAAGTTGCACGAGATCGGTCGGATAATTCCCTGTATAACAGGACGTACAAAAGTTGCCCTTGGTATCGTTCACCGATTTCCGCAATCCCGCCAGTGAAATATAACCCAGCGAATTCGCTCCCAGAAAGCGCCGGATCTCTTCCGGCGAATTCGAAGAAGCGATCAACTCTTCGCGTGTCGGCGTGTCGACTCCGTAGTAGCACGGCGAAATCGTCGGCGGGCAGGAAATGCGCACGTGCACCTCTCTTGCACCTGCCTCGCGCACCATTCGCACAATCTTCCGGCTGGTGGTTCCGCGCACGATGGAATCGTCCACCAAAATCACCCGCTTGCCTTCCATCAAGCCACGTACCGGATTCAGTTTCAGTTTAACGCCAAAATCGCGAATCGCCTGCGATGGCTCAATAAAAGTTCGCCCAATATAATGATTGCGAATCAAGCCCATTCGGAACGGGATGCCCGACTCCATCGCGTAGCCCACCGCGGCAGGGACGCCTGAATCTGGCACCGGCACGACCAAGTCCGCGTCCACAGGATGTTCGCGAGCCAGTTGCCGGCCCAATGCTTCGCGGCTATCGTTTACGCTGCGTCCAAAAATCGTGCTGTCCGGCCGAGCAAAATACACATGTTCAAAAATACAAAATTGGTGCGGCTTTTCCGGCGCGAAATGGATGGATTCCAGCCCCGACTTGGAAATGCGCAGCATCTCTCCCGGCTCAATTTCCCGAATGTACTGCGCATTCAGCAAATCGAACGCGCACGTTTCGCTGGCCACAATCCACGCCACCTCGCCATTCGGCGTCGTAAATTTTGCAAGATTTAGTGGACGGAACCCGCGTGGATCGCGCACTGCGTAAAGTTCTTCTGGCGTCAGCACCACCAGCGAATACGCCCCTTCACACTGATTCAACGCATCGCCTAACGCGCCAGACAAATTTCGTGCCGGTGATTTCGCCAACAAGTGCACCACAACTTCCGTATCGCTGTTGGTCTGAAAAATCGAACCCTTATGTTCCAGTTTGCGCCGCCACTCGGCCGCATTCGTCAAATTCCCGTTGTGGCCAATCGAGATTTTGCCTTTGTTGCAGTCGATCATGATCGGCTGCGCATTCAGCAGCGCTTTATCCCCTGCCGTCGAATACCGTGTGTGCCCGATCGAACTGCTTCCTGGCAACTTATTCAGAACTTCCGGCTTGAAGATTTCTTCCACTTCGCCCATCGCCCGATGCTCGTAGAGTTCTTTGCCGTTCGTAGAAACGATTCCGGCAGATTCCTGCCCGCGATGCTGCAACGCATACAAACCCAAATACACCAGCTTTGCTGCCTCTTCGTGGCCATACACCCCGACGACGCCACAGTGGTCGTGGAAGTGATCGTCAGCGTATGCTAGTTTTCGCGTCATTTTAATTGCAGCATGCGTTGCAAAGAATTGGCCCAGACATCGCGCAAATTTTCGACAGGAGAATCGATGATCGCGCCCCCTTTATATTCGATGCGCAGCGCTGGTTCCTGGGTAACCCGGCCGATTTCACTCCCAGCGATGCCGTATTGTCGCGCAATCGCTTGCAGCGCGCCAATCTTTTCCGGCGGAACACTTATCACGCAACGCGCTCCACGTTCGCCGAAAATCGCGAACTCCGCCGCCTTCGATTCTTCTATTTTGACGCCTGCCCCAAAGGCATTCGGCGACGCGAAGCACGATTCTGCCAATGTCACCGCCAGACCGCCGTCTGATATATCGTGAGCCGATATAACAAGTCCATCGGCCGCGAGCGCTACCAGGCAATCAATCAACCGCCTCTCCGCCGCCAGGTCGATCGAGGGTGGCTCGCCTGCGACAATGCCGCCAACCGTCTTCGAATACTCCGACGACGAGAACTCTCTTGCTTGCGTAGTGCCGGACTCTAGTCCCGCTTCTGGCCTCTCTCCGCCCACCCCATCCAGCAAAACTATTACGTCCCCCGCATTTCGAAACGCAATTTTCATCACCCGCGACGCATCATCCAAAATTCCAAGCACTCCCATCACTGGCGTCGGATAAATCGATTTCCCCAGAGTCTCGTTGTAAAAACTGACATTCCCTCCCGTAATCGGTGTCGCCAACGCCGTGCACGCCTCGCCAATTCCATCAATCGCTTGTGAAAATTGCCACATCACTTCCGGTTTTTCCGGACTGCCAAAATTCAGACAATTGGTCGCCGCGATCGGCCGCGCTCCGCTAGTCGCTACATTCCTCGCTGCTTCCGCCACCGCGTGCATCGCGCCAACCTTAGGATTCAGCTGGCACCACCGCCCATTGCCATCGGTCGAAAGCGCCAGCGCCCGCATCGTCTTTCCATTCCGGCCCTCTTTTTCCGATTCTTTAATCCTCACCACTGCAGCGTCGCTGGCGCCCGGTCCGGCCAATGTATTTGTGCGCACTGAAGTATCGTATTGCTCGGTAATCCATCGCTTCGAAGCGATCGCAGGGGACGCTAGCAATTTCTTGAAATTTTCCGTTAAGTCCGTTCCCTCCGCGGCGAACGCAAACCAATCTTTCTCGCTCTCCACGCGCGGCGCCGGCGCTGTTAACGGACGCTGGTACACCGGCCCTTCTTCGGCCAGCGGATGCGCCGGAATTTCCGCCGCAACTTTTCCGTGATGTTTCACGACGGCTAGTTCGCCGTCTTTCACTTCGCCAATCGCCACCGCGTCCAAACCCCACTTTTTGAAAACATCGAGCACTTCGCGCTCGCGACCACGCTCCGCTACCAGCAGCATGCGTTCTTGCGATTCGCTCAACATGATTTCGTATGGCGTCATGCCCGTTTCGCGCTGTGGCACCTTCGCTAAGTCAATTTCAATCCCCGTGCCACCGCGCGATGCCATTTCCATCGTCGAGCAGGTCAGCCCAGCCGCACCCATGTCCTGAATCGCCACCACAGCGCCGGTGCGCATGGCTTCGATGCATGCCTCCAACAACAATTTCTCCACGAATGGATCGCCCACCTGCACGTTCGGACGTTTCTGTTGTGACTCTTCCGTGAACTCCGCCGATGCCAGCAGCGATGCGCCGTGAATCCCATCGCGCCCCGTTTTTGCGCCAACATAAATCACCGGATTGCCAACACCCTTAGCTTTCGCCAAAAATATATCTTCCTTGCGCGCAATCCCCAGCGCCAGCGCGTTCACCAGCGGATTCTGCGCGTAACACGGCTCAAACGAAACTTCTCCGCCGATCGTCGGCACGCCAAAACAATTTCCGTAATTCGCAACACCGCCAATCACTCCATCCAGGATTCGCCGATTCGCCTCAGCTTCCTGTTCCGTTGTCGATCTTTCTTGTGTAGTGCCGGGCTTCGGCCAGGCTCCTTCTTTGAGCGTCGCGGCTTTAGTCGCGATATCCCCGCCAACTGTTTGCCAAGGGGTTTCAATCCCTGAGCCAGCTCTTTGCTCACCGCCCGTCACTGGCCGCTCGTCACTTCTTATTTCCCCGAACCGCAACGAATCCAACACCGCAATCGGCCGCGCACCCATGGTAAAAATATCGCGCAAAATTCCGCCGACACCCGTCGTTGCGCCCTGAAACGGCTCCACATAACTCGGATGATTGTGCGATTCGATTTTGAATGCGGCGACCAGCCCATCGCCGATATCCACCACACCGGCATTTTCGCCCGGCCCTTGCACCACCAATTTCCCGCGCGTCGGCAAGCGTTTCAAGTGCACTTTGCTCGATTTATACGAGCAGTGCTCGCTCCACATCACCGAAAAAATTCCCAGCTCGGTAATATTAGGATCGCGCCCCAAGATTTTCTGTATGCGCGCGTACTCCTCGGGCGTCACGCCATGCTCCGCCGCAATCTCCGGCGTCACCTTGATTTCCATGCTCGCTGTCGCCATCTTTCTGTTACGCCCTTCGGAGGTTCTTACGCTGTCGCCTTGGCCACGTCGGCCAGCGCTCCGATCATCGACTCGAAAATCACCAACCCATCCGCCGAATCCAGCGCTAATTCCACCGCCCGCTCCGGATGCGGCATCAGCCCCAGCACGTTTCGTTCGCGGTTGCACACGCTCGCGATGTTGTGAATCGATCCGTTCGGATTGCCCGCTATGTCATCGTTTCCTTCTGCGTTCGTGTACCGGAAAATCACCTGCCGGTTTCTCTCTAGCTCCGCCAGCGTCCCTTCGTCTATGTTGTAGTTCCCGTCGCTGTGCGCAATCGGAATCTTCAGAATCTGGCCCTTCGCCGCGCCACACGTAAACGGCGTGTCTGTTTCCTCCACACGAATGTGCACGTGACGGCAGATAAATCGTAATCCGGAATTCCGTATCATCGCGCCCGGCAGCAGCCCCGCTTCGCACAAGATCTGAAATCCGTTGCAAACGCCCAGCACCATCCCGCCGCTCTTTGCGAACCTCTCCACGGATTTCATTACCGGCGAAAATCGGGCAATGGCTCCGGTCCGCAAATAGTCGCCATACGAGAATCCCCCGGGCAGAATAATGGCATCGCAGCCAGCCAGGTCCTCTGACTGGTGCCAAATGAAGTCCACGGGCTTTTTCAGGATATTTCCGATGGCGTAAAACGCGTCGTGGTCGCAATTCGACCCAGGAAAGACCACTACTCCAAATTTCATTGTGTTGTAGCTCCCACTGGCATTGGGGGAACTCTTATTTTAGCACAGCGGACTCCGCTTCTTGGGTATTGCCATTGTCCGAGGCAAACCTTCGCAGCCACGCGAGTTGCTCGGGCGTTTCAGGAACCTCTCGACCGCGCGCACGTGACACAAAGGCGACGGCGTCGGCCAGTTTCTGTCTGGCTTGTACCAGGGCTGCGATCGCGATTAGCCCGCAACACCCTATCCCTTGCCGGCAATGTATGACGACGCTCTCGCCCGCATCCAGCTCCAATGCCACTTTCCGAACAAGCCGCCGCGCATCCTCGATAGAACCAGGAACCCCGCGATCAACAATATGCAGCGAGTAGAGCGTAATTCCGGCTTGTTCGCAGTATTTCCGTTCCAGCTCCAGATTGAATTCCTGCACTTCCTCGGGCCCGAGCAGAGCGATACGACGACATTAACCGCCTGCCCGTGCCAGTGATTGATCTTCTCCTCTAACCAGTCGCCACCACGTGGCCGTGGCGACACGGCCAACCGTCCACACGAATTCCCTTGAATCCAGAATGGCCGCGTGTACAAATGCGTCAGCTTTTAGGAGGTACCGGCTTCGGAGAAATCATCGCGGCGCCCGCTGCAGCCGTGCCGACCGCGCCATCGAGGCCCAAAACGTTCACCAGGCCGGAGTTCGACGGCACGATGTATTTCGTATTCTGTGCGAGAGTATTGTTCAATACCTCCAGCCGCCGCATCACTTCCGCGCGTTCTTTGAAAAAAGTTTCCGCCGCCGTCGAAACCAGCCGGATGGCTTCGGCCTCCGCATTCGCGCGAGTCACACGAGCCTGCGCGTCTCCTTCCGCTTTCAGAATTTCCGATTGTTTCACGCCTTCCGCCTGCAGGATCTGGCTCTGCTTAAAACCTTCTGCCTCCAGGACGGCCGCGCGCTTGTCCCGCTCCGCTTTCATCTGGCGGGACATCGCTTCGGTAATATCCTTAGGCGGGTCAATTTTCTGTACTTCCACCCGCGTCACTTTCACGCCCCAGCCGTTGGTCGCCTCGTCCAGCACATGGCGCAGATTCGTGTTGATCATGTCGCGAGCCACCAACGTTTCATCCAAGGTGCGATCGCCAATCAAATTGCGCAAATTCGTTTGCGCCAGAGTGGTGCACGCATAACCAAAATCCTGCACTTCAAATTGACTCTTCACTGGGTCAACGACCTTGTAATAAACGACCGCGTCTACTTCCACTGTCACGTTATCTTTGGTAATCAATTTCTGCGGCGGCACGCTGATCACCTGCTCGCGCATATCCACGCGAATAATGCTGTCCGTCAGCGGCATGATGATTGCCAAGCCCGACGATACCAGGTTGTGATATTTTCCCATGCGCATCACGATTCCTTTTTCGTACTGATTCACGATGCGCGCCGAACGCGCCAACAGAACCAATCCGAAAATCAGCGCCGCGACCAGCAGAATCGGCAGAAAAAATGTTGCGTCCATGAGTTTTTGTCCTCACTTCACTTTCAGCGTTACACCTTCTACGGAAACAACCTGCACGTCAGCGCCAATCTCGCGCGGGGTATCGGCAGGCTGCACAAGTTCTGCGCGCCATTCTTCACTGCCGACTTTCACGATGCCGCAATCGCGCTGCCCGATACGTTTGGTTACCACGCCCATTTTGCCGATCAGAGTGTCCACGTTCGACGCCTTGTTGGTGACCACCAGTCTTGTTTTTAGCCAGCGGCGGAACAGTGCGAAGTATAAAAACGCGAAAATTGCGGCGCTAATCAAGCCTGCATGCCAGGATTGCATGATCAAGCCAACGGCGCCGCCGGCCGCCAGCGATGCTCCCACCAGTGCCAGATCGAATCCCGTCAGCGCCCCCAGAGCCAGTTCCGCGGCAGCGCAGAGCACACCCACAATCACGAGCAGCCAGTTCACCCAGTTGCCCATAAAACTCCTTCTGGGGACACAATGCAGCGCACGATATCATCGCGGAGAACGCGATTCAACGTTTCTCGCAAGGGAAGAGGTAAAGAGAAATCAGCGGCGCTTGCGCCCCTTTCTAGATTTTCTCTTCGAACTTTTTGCCTGTACCGACGCCGAAAGTTCGCGCCGCCGTTTTGCTGCCCAGCCTTTTTTGTTGGTCTGCCGGCTGCGCGCGATGCTTAGCGATTCCGCGGGAACATTTTCCGTGATCGCCGAGCCGGCCGCGACGTATGCGCCATCGCCAATTTTCACCGGAGCAACCAATACCGAATCGCTGCCGACAAAAACACGGCTGCCAATCGTCGTCTGATACTTGTTTATTCCATCATAGTTGCAGGTAATGGTGCCCGCACCGATATTCGTTTTGGATCCAACCCTAGCGTCGCCAACGTAGGAAAGATGGGGAACTTTACTGCCTTCGCCGATCACCGCTTTTTTCATTTCGACAAAATTTCCGACACGCGCGCCTTTTTTCAAGTGTGTGCCGGGTCGCAGCCGCGCAAACGGCCCAATCACCGTTCGTTCTTCTAGACGGCTTCCCTTCACCACCGAATGTGGTTCCACCGTAACGTCGTCGCCAAGTATCGCGTCATATAGAATGCTTCCGCCGCGAATGATACAACGCTCGCCCAATTTTGTTTTTCCAAGCAACTGCACACCCGGCTCGAGCGTGCAATCTTCTCCGGCTGTAACGTCCGGATCGATCAGCACGGTTTCCGGCAACTGAATCGTAACTCCGGCGGCCATTAGTTCTTCGCGTTTACGCTCGCGAAAAATCCTATCCACTTCGGCCAAGTCGGCTCGGGTATTGCAACCCAGCACTTCACGGGGATCCGTCGCAATTTGCGCCAGCACGGTTTCACCTTTGGACGCCAGTTCGGCAATCGCATCGGTCAAATAAATTTCACGGTGTTTGTTATTCGGCCTTACGCGCGAGAGCGCTGGCCATAGTTTCGCAAGCGTGAAGCAGTAGATGCTCGAATTGATTTCATTCAGCTCGCGCTGCTCGGGAGCCAGCTGCGAATCTTCGACGATGGCGCCAACTTGCGTTTCCGTCTTCCGCACAATGCGGCCATAGCCATTGGGATCCGCGACGACCGCGCTGAGAATCGTTGTGGCAGCATCTCCTGCGCGGTGTGTAGCTAGCAGCGCTTTCAATGTTTCGGTTCGAATCAGCGGAGCGTCACCGGGAAGCACGACCGCAATTTTGGCGTTGCCGAGCGCGTGCTTCGCCACCAGCATCCCGTGACCGGTTCCGTTTTGCGGCTGCTGCAAAACCGTTTGCGTTTCCAGGGACTCGACTGCGGCCTTCACTTGATCTGACTGATAGCCGACAACAGTAACAATTCTTTTGGCCTTGACTGGCACGCACGCACGTAGCACATGCTCGATCAGGGGCCGTCCGCCGGCGGAATGTAACACCTTCGCGACGGAAGATTTCAGCCGGGTGCCCTTGCCCGCGGCCAGAATAATCAACACCACGTCTTTGTTCGGCATAGTCCGGCTATTCTCTCTTGCCCTTCTCGCTTTGACAATCGCGGCGACACAGTTTCGGAAAGAAGTGCCTGGATGCGGCCCCAATCGCATCGCCAGGCGACGCAACACGGCTCAATTGTGTGATGGACGAATGTGCTGATTTCCCGTACATTCTCCGCGCAGGATTCTTCATCCTGCGTTTAACGTGTCGCCGGAGGAACGGCTTTGAAGTTGTGCACCAATTGCCGGGGAACTTTGGCTGATTTTGTGGACGTTTGCCCCTATTGCGGAGTGGCTCAACCCGTAGTCCCGATTGCGATGGGGCAGCCCGCGCAGGCCATAATTCCGCAAAGCAGCAACAAGGCGTTGGCCAGCCTGATTTGCGGCATCTTGTTTTTGTGCGCGCCCGTATCGATCGCCGCGATTATTCTCGGCCATCTTGCGCTGTCCGAAATCAAGCGAAGCGCGGGGCGAATGGCAGGCCACGGAATGGCGCTAGCGGGACTGGTGATGGGCTACGCGGGCATAGCCATCACAATTCTTTACTTCGCCGCGGTTGCGTTTACGGTTCGCAATACGTTGAGGCAGGATGTGCCTGGTAATCAAACTGCGGCCATCGCAACCATGCGAACGTACGACGAAGCTCTGAAAGCATATGCCGCGAAGTGCCCGTCGCAGGGATTTCCCGCGACTCTCTCAGCGCTGGGACCGGGAAGCGGGGACTGCACGCGAGCCAATTTGATCGATGCAAAGCTGGCAGCGCCCAGGCCAGCGAAACTTGGATATCTATTCACCTATACGCCGGGCGCGCAAGGAACGGAACGTGTCACGGTTTTCGCTCTGGTTGCCAGGCCGGTGCAGCCAGGGATAACCGGCAGAGAATATTTCTTTTTGGATGAAAGCGGAATCATTCGCCAAGCGGATTCCCGAATTATCGGCCCAAACAGTGATCCCGTGGACGGTACGGATAGCGAAAACCAGGATGACAAGGACTGAGGGGGATACGGTGAAACAATGTCCGAACTGCAAAGGAAATCTTGCGGACTATGTCCCAGTTTGCCCTTATTGTGGCGTGAACGTCGCGGTGATGCCTGTCGGACCGACACAGCCCATGTGGACTGGTCCGCAGCAAAATAGCGGCAAGGCCACCGCCAGCATGGTGTGCGGCATCTTGTTTTTCTTCTGGCCCGCTGCGATTGCTGCCGTGATTCTGGGCCACTTGGCCTTGTCAGAAATCAAGAAATCCGCGGGTCACTTGGCGGGTCGCGGGATGGCGGTCGCCGGGCTGGTATTAGGTTACGTTGGACTGGCTTTCATCCCCTTTATATTGATCATTGCGGCAATCGCGATTCCCAATTTACTCCGGTCCAAGATGGCGGCGAATGAAGCCAGCGCAGTAGGAACACTCAGAACCTACAACACGGCGATGGTCACCTATGCGTCGACGTGCCCAAGTATCGGATACCCCAAAGCGCTGACAAATCTTGGCGCTGGCGGAACGGAGCAAGACCGGTGCACTGGCGCCGACTTGGTCGAGCAGAGACTAGCGACGCAGGTTCCAGAGAAATACGGATATCACTTTTTTTATACGCCGGAGGCTGATCCGAATGGTGTCGTGACACGATATGTCATCTCAGCCGATCCCGTTACACCTGGCACCTCGGGCGTCCGACATTTCTTCACTGACGAGACTGGCGTAATTCGATACAGCTTGCGGAGCCGAGCGGACGCGAATAGCCCACCACTGATCTGAAACACCAACAATGATCGGGAAACAGATTCGAAGATATGGAAATTAGTCTGCAGCGGGAGCCTCAGCAAGAACGGGCGACTCGGCAAAATGCTCATCGTCTGTAGTAATGACCCAGCTCAAAGAATCGCCGAGAAGGCGGCTGACCAGCTGGGTGTGCAGGGAATGTCCAGCTTTGTGGGCTTCCACGCGGCCGAGTAGCGGCAAGCCGACCAGCGCCAAATCGCCAATCAGGTCTAGCGCTTTGTGGCGGCCGAATTCGTCCGGGAAGCGCAGCGAGCCATTCATCACGCCGTCATCGGTGAGGACGATGGCATTGTCGAGAGATCCTCCGCGAATCAGTCCCATCGAACGAAGCGGCTCAATATCACGTTCGAAACAAAAAGTGCGCGCGCGCGCAAGCAGGTCGCGGAAGGTGTCGGGAAGAACCGTCATTTCGATCTGCTGCTGGCCGACCAGGGGATGCGAAAAATCCACGTAACATTGCACTCGGAATTCATCGGAGGGATAGATGCCGATGCGGCGATCTTGTTCGATCACCTCGACGGGCTTGACAATTTTGAGGTAACGGCGGCGGCGACGCAGGCGCCGAATGCCGGCCTGGTCCAAGAGTTGCAGAAACGGCTCGGCGGAACCATCGAGGATGGGCACCTCGATCGAGTCGATGTCAATAAAGATGTTGTCGATGCCCGACGAATAGATTGCCGCGAGGAGATGTTCAGTGGTGGAAAGCAGCACGCCTTGCTTCATCAAACTAGTGGCGTAGCTGACGCGGGCTACATTGCGGCCGCTCGCCTCAATCCGAAAATTGTCGAGATCGGTGCGGCGAAACACGATACCTGTATCGGCAGGAGCAGGAACCAGCCGAAGATGGCCAAAGACTCCCGTGTGAAGACCGACGCCCTCGGTCGAGACTTCGCGCTGAATGGTGTTCTGTAGCATGTTGGCATGAGGAAGATTAGCACCTTTTGTTCCACGGAGTTTTGTTTGTTTTGTCTTTTGTTTTTAATTACTTACAGAAAGCACAACAGTCTTAATCTGCTCAGGTGTGGTAAACGTGCAACATTACAGGCGAATAGCGTGGCGATGCAGCTGAAGTCTCGGGTTCAATGGTTTCTCGCGTTTTTCGACTCTGGCCTTGGCGCTCGACAGAAACGAGGTGTCCTTTCCTGTTGCGGGCGCGTCAAATTAAAGTCGATGCTATACTTCGTGAGCGACCTGTAAGGAAGGGCCAAGAATGAATCGGACCGCACGAATCGCTATCCTCGCCATCTCCGTGATTGTGTTTTGCTATGCCGGACTGGGACATGTCTTGGGGCAAACACACGAAGAGCGCGCGTACAAATCGCTGACCGTTTACAGCGAGGTTTTGCATAAGGTGCAGGAAGACTACGTCGACGAGCCGAACATGCATCTGGTGACGGCTGGCGCGCTGCACGGCCTCCTGGAATCGCTGGACCCGGAGTCCAGTTATCTGACACCGCGGGAGTACACCGAATACAAGCAGAAAATTGCCAGCGTCAACCCCGGTGACACCGGGCTCACTCTCAGTAAGCGCTACGGCTACGTGATCGTAGTTTCCGTGTTGCCGGAAAGCCCGGCGGAAAAGGCTGGAATTCATAGCGGAGACATTTTTGAATCGGTGGCTGGCTTCACCACTCGGGAAATGTCAGTCGGTCAGGCGATGAACCTGCTGCGGGGGCAGCCAGGCACCGGCGTGAAAGTTGGAGTAATCCGGCGCGGTAAAAACGATCCGGAATCCGTGGACATCGTTCGCGAAAAACTAAGTCCGGCAAAAATTGTCGCGCAGAAAAACGATCCAGACATTCTGGCGTTGCGTTTGACGACACTGGAAGCAGGCCGCGCCGATGAAGTGCGAGCCCGGCTGCAGGACGCGGAAAAGCAAGGTACACATAAAGTGATTCTGGATTTGCGGGATTGCGGACGCGGACCGGTTTCAGAGGGCATTGCGGTGGCGCGCCTTTTCGTTAGCAGCGGAAATCTGGCGACGCTGCGGGGCCAAACCGTTTCCGCGCAAACCTTTGCGGCGGAGCCTGGCAAAGTGGTCTGGAGGGGCCCGGTATCTGTGTTGATCGATGGGACCACTTCTGGAGCGGCGGAGGTGCTGGCATCCGCGATCGCGGGCACGCACCGCGGCGATGTGGTTGGCGAGCGCACCTTTGGGTTAGCTTCGCAGCAGAAATTGATCACGGTGGACGATGGCGCGGCCCTGATTCTGACGGTGGCTAATTATTACAACGCGGATGGCAAATCGATTTTGGCGGAAGGCGTGACCCCGACGGAAGTGGTTCGGCAAGAAACGGCCTCAGCCGATGATGGCGCCGATGATGATTCCTCGACAAACGGCGGACCGGTTGCGACACCAGCGGAACCAAAACCATTTTCTCCTGAAGACACGGTATTCAAGAAAGCGATCGATTTGTTGAAGGCGCCGGCCAAAAAGGCTGCGTAATTTTTCCGTGAAGCGCGGCGGCTGGCCCGCAGGAATTTTCCCAAAAATAAAAATGGATCACGGTCGAGCACGCGAAGCCGCGCTTTTCGTGTTTTCGTTCTCGTTATGTTTTTGCGCTTCAGGCTGCAAACGCGAACAGACAGGACAATTAACCCCGGCGCAGATTCATCAGGTGACGCAAGAACTGGCCAAAGCGGCTTCGGATGCCGCGCCGATCGGGACTCTGATCAAGATACGACGAGCCAGAGACAGTTCGACGGGAGCCGGCGCGAATGAACTCTACATTGGCGTGCGCGGAAATGCGATGCCAGTGGAGACGTTGTTGCGGAAATTAGACGGAGTGGCGACGCAACACCATCTGATGGTGGATGCCGTGACGAAAAGCGGAAACATATCGCGAATAAGACTTCGCAGCGCGGGAGCCGTGACACATCGCATTGAGATTGAAATATTAAGTTCGCGCACCAACGACAATACTTTGCAGCCGGGCCAAGGGCGGCTGGCGATTTTGTTGGATGATTTGGGAAGCGATCGGGGCGCGGCTGACGCAATCTTTGCATTGCACGTCCCGATTACCATTTCTGTCTTGCCATACCACGCTCATTCACAGGAAATCGCGCAGGAAGCGCGAAAACATGGATGCGAAGTGATGCTCCATTTGCCGATGCAGTCGTTGGCCAATGAAACGCCGGAACAGCAGGAACTGCGGCCGGGGCTTTCCCGCGATGAAGTGCATGACATAGTCACGAAGATGCTCGAGGCGGTTCCGGAAGCCGATGGCGTGAACAATCACCAGGGTTCGCAAGCGACTTCGAATAGTATGCTGATGGAAGAGTTGATGCCAATCTTGAAAGATGCCGGTGTTTTTTATGTGGACAGCCGCACCACGGCGGAAACAGTAGCGTACGATACGGCCAAACGGGTCGGAGTAAAAACGGCGTTTCGAAATGTAGCGTTCCTGGATGACGTTCAGAATGAAGCGGCGGTAAAGCGGCAGTTACAGATTGCGATCCGTGGTGCGAAAGAAAAACGCGAGGCCGTTGCGATTGGACATCCTCACGCGGCGACCCTGGAGGCGCTGCGAGAAATGCTTCCAGAAGCGAAAAAACAAGGGGTGCAGCTGGTTTTTGTATCCGACGTGGTTCATTGAGACGTGACCGGCGGAGTGGAAATCCCAGCGGAACCGAATTCCCCGCTGCGCGCGGGAAAAGCTTTGTGGATGAAAAGTGCGACGGCGGCCATGGTGACGAAACTGAAGACGCTGCCTTCCGGGCCGACCGTGCCTCCCGTGAGCCAGATCGGCCCATGCAGACTGGCGTTCGAAAGATGCCCTTCAAAAACGTTGCCGCTATTGGGAACGGAAAACAAAAAAGTCTCGCCGAAATCGAAGGCGGCGTGCCAGCCGACCACGAACCACAGGTTGCCGGTACGCTTCAAAGCGAGCGCGAAGATCAGGCCGATCATGACGACGCCTGCGGAGCCTACCCACCCTTCTCCTTTGTTTCCGAGGTGCACAGCTCCGAAACCGAGGGAAAGAATCCAAGCCGCCGGCCAGAAGCCGATGCCATCGGCGAGAGTGAATTGCAGATAGCCGCGAAACGTAAACTCTTCGAATAGTCCAACGACAACAAAAAATAGTCCCCAGTAGACGCTCCACTTCAGAATTTCCGGGCCGTGAAGATTCAACGAGCCAAAAGTGTAGCCGCCAAACACTGTGATGCTGCCCATGAGGACGGCGATTTCGATTATTCCTAACGCACAGCCTTGCGAAAAACGTCTGGCAAGAGGCACATGCAGCGGAAGGCCGTAGTCGCCGACTGAGCGGCGTTCCACCCGGGCCATCACGCATGCGGGAAGAAAAACAATCAGAAAGAGCAGCACCTCCTCCAGAAAAACGATGTACGGTGAATCCAAAGGCAGTGAAAGCGCGTGCGCAATGTTGGTAACAACAAGGCTCAGCAGGAGATACAGAAAGAGGACAGTAAAAACATAAGCAACAAAGCGCCATCTCGCACGCAGCCGATTCTCATTATAAAAGAGCGTGTTGCGGGGCAGACGCGGAACCCGAATCGGGACAGATGGTTCATTGTCCGGCGGAGTCGCGCCAAGGTCATCACCCGTACGATTCATCCGCTAAGTCTCGCGCAAAGAAGGAGCCAAGCACAACACGCGGCCTAACGTGGAAGGGACGAAGCGGCCGCGCCAATGATATGCAGCGTCTTGCGATCCTGGAGAAATACGACCAAGCGAACATTTTCGCGCTTCCAGGCCGGATTGAACGCGACACTAGCCTTTGTTTCGACTGAACCAGATGAGTTGGAAGCGGTGCCGTTTCGAATCCGGGTAAGCGAACGCAAGATAGCGGCGTGCGTAAGGTTACGGCCCTGATTTTCGCCGCGAAGCACGTCTGAGGATAAGCCGCGCTCGGTTATAGCCAGCCAAAGCTCGGGAGAGCGCGCCTCAGGCGGGATATTTCCCACGGTAACCAAAACCTCGGCGGAGCTCTGTGACACTCCGAGTACCGCGAGACGGAGATCAGCATTAGAAATTCTCGAAGCTTCCACGATATCTTGACGCGCTTTGCGGGGTGAGCTGCCAGCCATCTCGCTGCGGCCATCGACGATGAATTGCGGCGTGTAAATGCCATCGCGACGTACGGCCTTCGCATACTGCTGCTGGCGTTCCGTCCAACGATGCGACGAAAAAGGATCGCGCCAGCCGAGCTGGTCCCAATAATCCACGTGCTCTTCGATAGCAATCGTCTCTATGCCGTCGACCTGGCCGGCATCGTCCATTTGTTTGAGGAAGGCATCCGCGGGCGGGCAACTGGAGCAGCCTTCCGAGGTGAATAATTCCACCAGAGCAGGGTGAGCCGCGGAACTTGAGGAAGCGCTACTAGGCGACGAATGGACCCTAGAAACGGCAAGAACAGTCAGTGTCAGTACGACCAGAAAAACTGCGGACACCGCGGAAGAGGTCTTTGAGCGCATTGTCATCTTCTCCAAGTCATGAGCCTATCGCAATATCGGGTGACAAGAAAATAAGACTACCGGATAACGAAAAGGTATCCAGTCAGTCCCAAGAAGAAGGATTGACCGAGCCTAACTTAAAGACTAGCTTTAACCAGTTAGCCGACGGCACGATGGAGTCCACCCTTGCGAACAAACTTGCCATTCAATCCCGTGAATGGAAACCGGTTGTGTCTGGATTTTGTGAATCTGCCGTTTACCTCCGGCGATCCGATACCGCATTCGACTTCCTGGCTCGAACTGATTGATTTTTGGGCACTAAAAGAGATTATTTCGGGGGAACAGGGCGAGGAACTGAGAACGCTCACGCAGAGCGACCCGCGGGCTGCGGGTACTCTGTTAGCGCAGGCCGAACGGCTGCAGCAAAGCATGCTGCTGGCATTTCGTGCAATGGTTGCGGAAACGCGTGTCCAGCAGGAATGGCTTCGGCCGATCAACGACATCCTGAGTGTCACGGAAGGCCACGATGAACTGGAATGGGATGGAGCGAGCTGGCGGCTGCGGTTCCGTGCACGGCACGAAGGACTTGAATGGCTGCTGGCAGCGATTGCCCGCTCCGGGGCGGAGTTGGTTGCGGAAGGAATGAAAAGCGGATTGCAGCGGTGCGGCAATCCGAACTGCTGGTTGCTGTTTTATGACGATTCGCGAACGCACCGCAGGCGATGGTGCTCCATGACGTTATGTGGCAACCGCAGCAAGGTTGCGGCTTTCGCGCGGCGTCACGGCGGACAAAAAGTTCGAGCGCATCACGCGTAAAGGATATAACTGGAATCGTGGCATCGTGCGCGTCTGCAGTTATTTTTGCGATTTGATGTATTTTGGCGCTTGATTCTTCCCCCAAGGATCGTAAGTGTGGGCAAAGACCAGGCGCTCAGCGAGAGGCGGGTGTGAATACATCCAAAACGTAATGAACGGCGGGGGATTGGGGTCGGCCAGATCATTCTCGCCAAGCGCCTGGAAAGAATGCGCCGCAACCTGTGCCGAGTTCGGAATCACTCCGTGAATCAGCTCGAGGCCAAAAACATCGGCGGCGTGCTCCTGCATGCGGCTGAAGCCGTTTGCGATTGGCGACGATAGAAACATGATGCCATTTAAAATAAGCAGCAGGACGGCCAGCGCGGCCCAATCTTGCGGACCGTAGACCCTCCACCCCGTTCCCCAGCGGGACAGCAGGCCATTGAGCAAACGGTACGCCGCATACAACACCATCAGGAAGACGACCGCAAAAAAGAAAAATCCATCGCGAATGTGATTGAGCACGTAATGTCCCGACTCATGACCGAAGATGAAGAGAGTTTCCGGCGAAGTCAACTTTTGTATCGTGGTGTCGTAAATAACGACGCGCTTCGACGCGCCGAATCCGGTTACGTAGGCGTTGATCTCATTGGTTTTGCTGCTGGCTTTCATCAGAAACATCCGATCGCGGGGAATTTCAAGGCCGGCTCGCCGCGTGAGCAACTGCAAATCGGTGGTTAGCTGGGGATGCTGGTCTGCTAGCGGTTCGAATCTATAGAAGAGTGGATCGACAATTACCGGTTCCAGAATAAATACGCCCAGAATGATGGGCAGAGCCGCGAGCCAGAAATAAAACCACCAGCGCCGCGGGCTCTTTCGAATGATGAAAAATAGAATAAGGCCGAGCAGAGTTAAGAACGCGAGTTCAATCAATTGTTCCTTGGACCAGTCAAAAAACCAGGCGCCCCAGTGCTCAACAGATTGCTGGTAGTAGAGAGAAAGCCAATGCCAAACGATATGAATGGGAAGCTCCACCAGATCGAGGACAAGAACCGGCACGGAAATGAAGAGCAATCCCTGAAGGAAATGGTTTTCCGCGGTTCGCTGCGCAAAATCGCGCACGCGGGCGACGAAACCTAAATGCAGCATCAACAGAAGCGCGGCTAGTCCAATAAAGACCGATACGAAATAAAGGGTGTAGCCCGCACGAGAATACGCTACCGCTTTTTTGTAGCGATCATGCGAAAGCGTGTAGCGTTCCACTTCGTTGCCGCCGGGAGCCATAGCGGTATTAGCGGGGGGCTCGATTTGTTGTGGCGGTGGCGTGCGGACGGTGGGAGTTTCCTGAGCGGAGAGCGCCTGGGGCGAAATAAACCCGCCTAGCAGCACGGATGAAAAGACTAAACACAACGCACGGGCAATGCGTTGACGCGTCATTCATTCTCCTTTGTCTTTTTCGAGCATCACAGAGCACGCGAGCGTGGCGAGTATGCAGCACATTTGGCTGTACCTGCAACTCTTCGAGCGCTAAAGCGGCGCAAAAAAAAAGTAGCGCGCCTCTCTTTGATTAGATGGTTGCAGGCTGAAGAAGGAAGCAGGAGAAAGAAAAAATTGAGTTAAAGCCTAGGGATGAGCAGTCTTCAGGCAATAGTTTCGCACCGCGCCTGACGTGGCTAGGCTGGCGTGGACGATCGAGGTCCAGCGCTCCAGGCGATGGTGATGCGTGCGATGAAATAAATAGGAAACACCAATGGACAGCGCGGTGGCCCCAGCTTCAATAGACGCAAACGCTGGATGATCGTCAACAATCTCGTCTGTCAGTAATGCCTCATTGCGGCCACGGCGGCGGAAATTTAGCGTCGAGAAATAGTCAAGGGTGCGTGACGCGCCGACTGCCGTAAAGAGTAGAGCGTTTTGGCGGTCCCAAAAATGATGTTCTGAAGTCGCCGTCTTCGGCACACCGTTCGAATCCTCGGGACTGGCCTGGCTCCGGGACGGATTAGCGTAAAGGTCGGTCACTGAGACTACCCGCGGAAAGTTGCCGCAGGAAATGGAAATCCCCGACGAATAAAGCTCGAGTTTCCCGAAGACCAAACGCGGCATGGAAAATGAGAGCGCCGGGTTCGCCGCGCAAACCGAAAGTGCCGGCATGCTGGCGCCCCGTTGTGGCGGTTCCGCGAAGGCACTGCGCGAGAAAAGGCCCAGCGCACACCCCAAGGCCAAAAAACATGCGATAGCATGCCTAATTCCGAGGCTGGGCAAATCGCGAAGGGCTGGCGATTTAAGAGCAATTGCAAAATTAGAAGGCAAGCGGCGCAATCCCAGATTTGACGTGCAACGGATATCGGTCTCGTGCAACAAATATCTTAGGCGAATTGTGGGGTAGATGCACTTCAGCGCAATTGCTTTACGAATCCCACGGGGCCGGTGTCCCTTGATCGGAAATCGGACAAGCATTCTGGCAAGTAAGGCGGTTGACGTGAAATATTCGAAGAAGAACATTCTATTGGCCGCAGTGATCGTTATCTTTGCAGCCGCGGTCGTTCGAACTGGCGTTGCGATCTCCGGCAAAGCGGCGAGCGCCCGGCAAAGGTCTTTTGTTTTCACCTATAAAGTGCATATCCCGGCGAACCCTGACGTCAAAGGCGTGGATCGCCTCTGGATCCCATTGCCACAGTCCGACATACATCAATCAATACGGAGGCTTTCGATCCATACTTCGGTCGCTTACAAATTAGGGAAAGAACAGGAATATGGAAATAGCTATGCGGTCTTTAGTCCCAAGCCGGCGGAAATTTCCGCGGGATACGAAGTGGCATTGCAATTCGAAGTAACCCGGCATGAATATGTTCGCGACGTGAAGGCCCCGAACGCGAAGGCGCCTGCCGCGGCCGAGGCGATGTTGAAGCGCTATTTGGCTCCCGACCAGATGGTGCCGCTCAATGCAACCATTGCGGAACTGGCGCGCACGCAAACAGAGGGCGCGACCGAGCCCATCGAAAAAGCCCGCCGAATTTACACTTACGTGGCATCCACCATGCGTTACGATAAATCAGGCGAAGGCTGGGGACGCGGCGATGAGATGTGGGCTTGCGATTCGAAGCGCGGAAACTGCACGGATTTTCATTCCGTGCTGATCGGCATGATGCGATCGTCGGGCATACCGGCGCGTTTTGAAATTGGATTTCCATTACCGGAAGGAAAATCCGAGGGCGATATTTCCGGATACCACTGCTGGGCGGAATTTTATATTGAAGGGCTTGGCTGGGTGCCGGTAGATGCTTCGGAGGCCTCAAAAAATCCTGCCAAGCGCGACTACTTTTTTGGCGCGGTCGATGCCGACCGTGTGATGTTTACGTATGGACGCGATCTCCGGCTCTCAGCGGAACAGAAAGGTGATCCTCTGAACTATTTTATTTACCCCTACGCGGAGTCGAATGGCCGGCCCGTGAAAGGGCTAACAATGCATTTTGCGTTTCACGATTTAGCGCCGCAGAGAGCCGCAAGCTCGGAAAATTGAATGGCAACTGGAGCGGCGGGCGCCGCCCAAACCGCTTGGGCGTAATTGATTCGCCGCAGCCCATCGCCGCGGCGTTGCACACGATATTTCTGCGGCGTATCGTGGAAACATGGCCCTTAAGAGAGAGAACTTCATGTCAAAACAGCACAGCCACTATCCTGCGATCGCGTTCGCAGTGGGCGCTTTGCTTTTCAGCGGTCTGGCCGTTTCAACGCTGGCGCAATCCCAGGATTCTGCTCCTAGCGTGGCGGACGCCGCTCGACGAGCACGCGAACAGAAAAAAGAAACCGCAAAACCGGCGCGAACGTTCACCAACGACAATTTACCGGTAATACTCCCAGCTCCTTCGAACCAGGAAACCGCACCTATCAATGCGCCGCCGGATACGGACCAACCTGCCGCGCCAACCTCCGGCGAAACCAACCAGGTGCAACCTGCTCCTGAAAATGACGAGGCGAAGCAGAAAAAAGCAGAAAACGTGGCAGCACTGGCCCGCGCAAAAAAAGATTTGGCTCAGGCAACATCCGAACTCGATGTGCTAACCCGCAAAGCTGCACTGGACGCCGATAGCTATTATTCGAAAACCGGCTTTGCGAACGACAAGGAAGGCAAAGCGAATCTGGATGCCGAAGCACAGCAGATCAACGACAAGAAAGAAGCCGTCGAAGCGTTGAAGGCGCGCGTCACTGAACTACAGGAACTGGTCGGAGAAGACGCCGCGACCGATTCTGACAAAAATCCTCCGCCGTCCGGTAATTGAACCCCAGACAAAGACTCATCGCGTAAAGGCCCCGATAGCCGGCCGGATGCAGCTTGCTCATCTATACTAGTTGAGACAACTCGCCATGGACCGGTCCTTCGAACAAGAATTCCAGGCGCTCTTTCCTGAACGCAAATCGGCGTTTACAAACCACTTCAACGACGCTAGCGTACGCGGACGACGCGTGCTGGTTACCGGCGCGGGCGGAAGCATCGGTTCGGCACTGGCCACAACAATTCTGGGTTGTTCGCCGAAGCGGTTGATTTTACTGGACCACTCGATACACTCGCTCCAAGAATTGCAAATTGCCACGCAGAGCGGCCACCGCTTTGCCGCAGTTCAACTCGTCCTCGCGGATTTGCGGGACAATCGATTCGTCATCGACCTCCTCAAAAACGAGCAGCCCGAGATTGTCTTTCATGCTGCCGCATTCAAACACGTCCCATTGCTGGAGGAAAATCCCTTCACGGCCATCGAAAATAACGCGCTGGCGACGTGGCGGCTGGCTCAAAACGCGGCGAAATATGGCGTACACCAAACATTTCTGATTTCGACGGATAAAGCGGCGAATCCACGCAGTATGCTTGGCATTTCGAAACGCTTGGCTGAGTTAGCTATTTTGCGCTGGAATCACACGGGTTCGCGGATGACTGCCTTACGGATGGGAAATGTGGCTGGTTCCAGCGGAAGTGTCTTGCCAAAATTCCGCGAACAGATCCAGCAAGGCGGGCCAGTGACGGTAACGCATCCTCGCGCCACAAGGTATTTTTTGACCATGAAGGAAACCTGCTGCGCGATCAGCGCGCTTGCAAACCTAGGTGATAGGTCGGGCGTTTTTGTTCCAGAAATGGGTGATCCAATTTCCATCCTGGATCTTGCGACGCGAATGGTAAGCGCAGCGAAGGTCGAGCGTCCCGCGAATGTCGCCGTGAAAATTATCGGATTACGGCCGGGCGACAAGTTGCATGAAGATTTGCTCTCGCACGACGAATCGCTGGGGCCGCGAGTTGCTCCGGGAATTCGATCGATCTCTTCGCAACCGCTCTCCGCGGAATGGATTGACCAGAAAATGAGGAAAATTGAGAAGATTACCGAACTCAGGGACTCCGTTTTGCTGCTGGACGAGCTGTGGGAGCTCGCTCCCGGCTATCAGCCGGTTGCTACGCGTGCTAAGTCACGTGAAGTGACCGCTGCGGGAAGCTGCGATGACTGAATTTCGTAGACGGATCGCGGTGATAACCACATCGCGCGCGGATTATAGCCATTTGTACTGGCCGCTCCGTCTGCTTGCTGCCGACGCACGCGTGGATCTGAAGCTGATTGTGATGGCGGCACACCTTTCGCCGGAATTCGGCGCAACGGTCACGCAGGTTGAACAAGATGGATTCGCGCTCGCCGCACGCATTGAATGTTTGCTGAGCTCTGATTCTGACGTAGGCATGGCAAAAACAATCGGACTGGCAACCCTGAGCCTGGCGGACTCGTTGGGTGAAATGCGGCCGGATATTTTGCTGCTGATTGCCGACCGCTACGAAATGTTGGCCCCCGCAGCAGTTGCTCTCGCGCTGCGAATTCCGATTGCCCATATCGAGGGTGGAGAGATCAGCGAGGGTGCCATTGACGACGCGGTCCGGAACGCCTTGACCAAGATGGCTCATCTGCACTTTACCTCGACACTCGCCGCTCGCGACAGAATTATCTCGATGGGTGAAGAACCATGGCGCGTGACTCGTGCTGGTGCGCCATCGCTGGACCATCTTCACCGCTCGAAGTTGCTTGATCGTACGCAACTGCAAGCAAAGCTGGGCATAACGCTGCAAGAAACCCCCACAGTCGTTGCCTATCATCCCTTGACTTTGGCTAAAAATACACTGGAGGAAGCCGACGCCCTGTTTGCCGCCTTGTACTCGGTCGATGGCCAGCTTCTTTTTTGCTATCCCAACGCGGATGCTGGCAGCCGCGCGCTCGTTGAGCGGACCAAAAAGTTCCTGGCTACGCGGGGAAACGGAGAAATATTCGTGAACTTGGACGCGGCGGCCTATTGGAGCCTGTTGCGGCACGCCCACATTTTTTTGGGCAATTCCAGCAGTGGCATTATGGAGACACCTTCTTTTGCAATTCCCGCGGTAAACGTTGGCGACCGGCAGAGAGGACGAGAACGAGCCGCGAATATTATTGATGCTCCCGCAAACGGCGGTGCAATCCTCACTGCCATTCAGCGGGCGCGAAGCCATGAATTTCGTCAATCACTTCGCGGAATGACGAATCCCTACGGCGCCGGCAACGCTTCAGAAAAAATTCTCGACGTATTAGCAAACGCCCCTTTGGGAAGCGCATTGCTCGTGAAACGAGCGATGCCTCTAAAAGCAGAAATTGTCGCGGGGAAATCGTGAGAATTCCGCTGTCCAGACCGGACATCACGCAGGCCGAGATTGACGCAGTGTCGGCGGTGATGCGCGGTGAACGACTGAGCTTAGGACCGAAGCTCGACCAGTTCGAATCGGCCATTTCGAATTATATGGGAGCGCCACATGCGGCCGCGGTCAGCTCCGGCACAGCGGGGTTGCATTTGGCTGTAAAGGCCATCGCCATTGGCGAAGGCGACGAAGTGATCGTGCCTTCATTCACGTTTATTGCCGTGGCCAATGCAATCCGCTACGAACGCGCAATGCCAGTGTTTGTCGATATTGACGCGCAAACTCTGAATCTTGATCCAGCGGCGGTCGAAGCGGCAATTACCGCCCGGACGCGGGCAATTTTGGCAGTCCATACTTTCGGGGTTCCCGCCGACATCCAAAAACTTTTCGCTGTCGCCAAACTCCACAATCTGATCCTGCTCGAAGACGCCTGTGAAGCGATCGGAGCGGAATGGCAGGGCCAGAAAGTGGGCACCTTTGGCGCTGCGGGGATCCTTGGCTTCTATCCCAACAAGCAGATCACCACTGCGGAAGGTGGAGCAGTCGTCACTCAGGACGAAAAAATGGCTGAGCGAATACGTTCGCTTCGAAATCAGGGACGAACGCCTGCAGGCGACTGGTTCGATCATATCGAAATCGGATACAACTACCGGCTGTCGGAGCTCCATGCAACGATTGGGATTGAACAATTAAAGCGCATCGAGAGCATTCTTGCCAGGCGGGCCGAAATCGCGCGAGGATATGCTCAGAGGCTCGCGTCATGCACGGACGTCATTTTGCCAGTCCAGCATTTGCCAAACTGCAGAGTCAGCTGGTTTGTTTTTCCCATTCGGCTAGCGCAAAGCTTTTCGCGCCTGCAACGAGACCAGATTGTGCAGGAAATGGCGCGAAGAGGCATCGGTTGCGGCAGATATTTTCCCCCAATCCACCAGCAGCTGCCCTATCGTCGTAAAGGCCTGGTTCTGCCGGTCACTGAGCAGGTGGCCGACCGCATCATCGCGCTTCCTTTTTTCAACGCGTTGACCGACGAACAGCTCGATGAAATCTGTTTAGCTCTACGGGACTGCGTCGCCACCGCAGCTCGGCAATCGTTCGTTTCAAAAGCGGCCTCACTGCGTTGAAATCTCGATGCTTCCGCGGCTCCAGAACGGCGCAAATTATTTTGGTTCGAGCACCAGCGGCAGCCCGTTCTTTGGGTTACCGATAACAATGACTTTGCTGTTGGTGCTAAGCGCCAGTTTTTCGGTGGCTTCAATTCCCTTCCATTCCAGGAGCTGCGGACTGATTCCCTGCGCCACAATTTTCTGAAAGTCGGCAATACCTTGCGCCTCGATGCGTTTGCGTTCCGCTTCCTGCTTTTCTTTCTGCAGAATGAAGCTCATGCGTAGCGCGTCCTGTTCGGCTTGTTGCTTAGCCTCAATGGAACCTTTCAACATTGCGGGAAGTTGCACATCGCGGAGCAACACCGCTTCCACGATCATGCCGCGTGCCGCCAGTTGCGTCGTCAACTCATCCTGGATCTGCTGCTGCACCAGCTCGCGCGCGTTCGTATAGAGCGCATTCGCGGTATGCGACGAAGTCGAAGCGCGAATTGCCGCCCGCAGCGTCGGCTCAACGATTTTCGCGGCGTAGTCTTCACCGACAGTTTGGAAAACTTGCGCCGCTTTGTTGCGATCCAGCCGGAACAACAAGGACGTATCGAGCGCCAGTATCAATCCCTCGTTGGAAGGGACATTGGCACTTTCTTTGACCGACTGCGTCTGGACAGAAAGCTTTTGCACCGATTTAAGCGGATTGATGATGTGGATGCCTTCGCCAAGCACGTCACCCGTCACTCTGCCGAAAAGCGTCAAAACACCGACGTGGCCTGTGGGAATCGAGGTCGTGCTGGCAAACAGCACAATCAACAGCACAATTGCGCCGCCAACCCTCAACGCGCGCGCTCTGAACCCCGCAAAATTTGGCATCGCGTTCAGCGAGCCGCCCACATCAAAACCGCCGCGTCCCGTAGTGGTCATATTTCGTCTCCGTCCCAGGCTGGGTAGAACTGAGCCTCTTCTGTCGACTTCAGGTCGCTCTTATCATGCTTTACGTTCGCTCACGCAGGAAAACTTCACACAGTCGGGATGGGAATCCGTCAATCTTCGGTTCCAACTTGTCCCAGGGATTTCACAGGAAATCCACACCCCTGCAACCAGACCCCTATATCTTGTATGGTTTGTTCTTGACACCACTGACTTCCCGCTTCACAATCCGGCATCTTGGCTGCTTCTGTCGCGTGGCGATACCCAAACCGCCCACCGCGACCACTGGGGGAAGCATCATGCAATATTTGCCGGGCTGGACTGTGCAGTGCATCAATCAAGAGTGTTCCGCACGGGGACATTGGCTGCGCGCCCACCTTTCCGGACCCAATGCAGGGCTGGAATTTTGCCCGAGTTGTGGAAGCTCCCTCCAGGCTGTGCCGCCGCCCATTGGGCCACGGCTTCGCATGAGGCCGCGCGCACTGGCGGCACGCCCGCCACTCCGGCCAAGACCACGGTAAACTTTTTGTTAGCGTCGCGCCCTAATAGAAAAGACCGGAGCCTTTCGCTCCGGTCTTCCTATTCTTGCCCTATTGAATCAACTCGGCCTACGTTCGGCCTAGCTTTCCACCAGTCCCTTTTCTAGCATTTCCTCGTCGCTAAGCCACAGGTCGGGAATATTCGCCGAACCAAGCCGCAAAATATCCTCAAGCGCGCCACGAACCTCCGCGCGCCGGAAATCCACGCCAATCCGGTCAAGGAGATCAAGCAACTGCTGAGCGCCTTCCGCGAGAAGCGGCTTTACGGCTGCGGCGCAATCAAGCCGGTGGTAAGTAAGCACATAGACCGCGCCCGGTCCAGAACCGTGCCGCACGATGTGTAGAAAAGCCCTCGCCAGGAGCGGGGCGGCCTGTGGTGAAAATGCTGGGCGGGGGGCTGAGGCGCTCATCGCGTATCTCGCTCCAGTAAGCCCGGCATGCTCAACTGCACCCACTGGTGCTGCCGCAATTTTCGCACTTGTAGCACGCGCCGTTCGGTACCATCAACATCCCACACTCGCTGCAGGTGGGGGCGCCTTCGTGCGCGTTGCTGGGTGTTCGCGAACCGGCCGGCTCCGACGGTTTGATCGCTGGCGGCATGGCCAGATTGGTTTGCATGGGCGCAGTGGCAATCACTTCGGGAGCCGCGCCATTATTGAGCTTCAGATAATCAGAAGAAATAAACCGGCCGCCAAGCCAGCGCGCAATATAATCGAGCACTGACGAAACGAAGCGAATGTTCGCGTTGGCCGTGATGCCGCTCGGTTCGAAGCGTGTGTTCAACAGTTTGTCCACAAATACCTTGAGCGGAACTCCATATTGCAATCCGATCGACACCGTCAGCGCCAAGCCGTCCATAACACCTGAGAGCGTCGAACCTTCCTTGGACATTTTGATAAAGACTTCACCCGGGCGGCCATCTTCATACAGGCCAACCGTGATGTAGCCTTCGTGGCCGCCGACGCTGAATTTATGCGTGACCGAAGCGCGTTCCGCCGGCATCTTTTCGCGTTGCGCGCGAGCGAAGAGTTCGCGTTGCATCGGTTCGACCAGCGCGGCGACCGCCGCAGCCGGCTTGTCCTTCTTGTCGCCGCCGGCGTTCAGCGGCTGCGATTTCTTGGAGTTGTCGCGGTAAATCGCTACCGCCTTGAGCCCGAGCTTCCATGACTCCAGGTAAGCATCGGTGATGTCCTCGATCGTGGATTCCTCCGGCATGTTGATGGTCTTGGAGATTGCGCCGGACAAAAACGGCTGTGCCGCTGCCATCATCTTGACGTGACCGGTCCAGGTAATCGATCGGCCGCCGCCCGCTGGGGCCAGCGAGCAATCGAAAACCGGCAAATCTTCCGCTTTGAAATTCGGCGCCCCTTCCAGTTTTCCGTTCTTATCGATATAGGCGACGATTTCGCTGGTCTTTTCCGGCGTGTAGCCGAGCTTCATCATCGCTTGCGGAACCGTGTTGTTGACGATTTTGATCAATCCGCCGCCAACCAGTTTCTTATATTTCACAAGCGCGAGATCCGGCTCGATGCCCGTCGTGTCGCAATCCATCATGAAGCCGATGGTCCCCGTCGGAGCCAGCACGGTAACCTGCGAATTCTTGAAACCGTGCTTCTCGCCAAGCGACAACGCTTCGTCCCACGAATGTTGCGCCGCCGCGAACAGGTCTGGCTGCACATGCGCCGGATTAATCCCACGCATGGAATCACGATGCATTCGAATCACGTCCAGCATCGGCTCACTGTTCACTGCGTAACCTGGGAATGGACCCATTTTTTCGGCAATTCTAGCGGACTGGGCATAAGCTTCGCCGCACATCAGCGCTGTCACCGCGCCGGCCACGTCGCGCCCTTCGTTCGAATCGTACGGAAGCGCCATGGACATCAGCAGTGCGCCCAGGTTGGCGTAGCCCAAGCCCAGCGGCCGGAAATTGTGTGAGTTTTCGGCGATCTTTGCCGTGGGATAGCTGGCGAAGTCCACCAAAATTTCCTGTGCGGTGATGGTCACATCTACCGCGTGTTTATACGCTTCCACGTCGAACTGTCCGCTGGAATTCACATACTTCATTAGGTTCAGCGAAGCCAGATTGCAAGCCGTATCGTCCAGGAACATATATTCCGAGCACGGATTGCTGGCATTGATTCGCGCCGTCGCCTTGCAGGTGTGCCACCGATTCACGGTAGTGTCGAATTGCATTCCCGGATCGCCGCAATGCCAGGTAGACTCGGCCATTTTGTGAATCAAATCCCGCGCGCGAAGCTTCTCGGCCGGCTGGCCATCCGTGACGTTCTTTGTCCACCAATCCTTGTCTTGTTCCACCGCGCGCATGAAGTCATCGGTAACCCGCACTGAATGATTCGCATTCTGAAAGAAAATTGAGGTATACGCTTCGCCGTCAATTGCCGAGTTATATCCTTCGCGGATCAGCGCATGCGCTTTTTGTTCTTCTTTGAACTTGCATTCGATGAATTCAACGATGTCCGGATGATCTACGTTCAAAATCACCATCTTGGCTGCCCGTCGCGTTTTGCCGCCACTCTTGATCACGCCCGCGAAGGCATCAAATCCCTTCATGAAGCTGACCGGACCGGAAGCAATACCGCCGCCCGAGAGCGTTTCCTTGCTGCCTCGCAGCTCCGAGAAATTCGTGCCGGTGCCGGAACCCCATTTGAACAGCATGCCTTCCGTGCGCGTCAGGCCCATGATCGATTCCATATTGTCGTGGACCGAGTTGATGAAGCATGCGGAGCACTGGGGCTTCGGCTGCACTCCCACGTTGAACCACACCGGAGAATTGAAAGCCATTTTCTGCTCGACCAGGAGATGAGTTAGTTCGTCGCGGAAAGCATCGCGCGACGCATGATCGGCGAAGTAGCCACCCTCGCTTCCCCACCGAACAATGGTATTCACCACTCGGCCGATCAGCTGGCGCACCGAACCTTCGCGCTCCGCGGTGCCCG
The DNA here is from genome assembly GCA_036522855.1 of Candidatus Acidiferrum sp. GTDB lineage: Bacteria > Acidobacteriota > Terriglobia > Acidiferrales > UBA7541 > Acidiferrum. The sequence continues at coordinate 61,556 of DATDFA010000005.1, forward strand.
GCTTCCCATGAAAATATTTACTGGCAACTATATTGGTCGCGGTTTGCGACCAACTTTTCGGAACTTCCACATCATCCTGCCGGAAAATCGTGGTTCCCTTTTCATTCCCAATGATCGCCGCCCGCTTTTCCCATTCGACTGCTTCGAACGGAGGCGTCTTGCCGTCCGTGAAGAAGCGCTCAAATACCAATCCCGCCGCGGAATTGCCACGGGTCTCTGCTTCCACCGATTTGCCATGTAATGCCGTCTTCACCGTCGCCATCCTCTTCCTCCAACGCCGGGACCCCGAGTGGGCTGTCCGGGGCAACCCTCTAATTTTACTCCTCTGCGGTTGCAGAGTTCATGCACGTTCATCTTCAGTTCGATTCAAATCCCTGATTCAAATTCCCAATTCCTGTTCAACTACGTCGATTCGTAGTCCGTAAAAAACCGCCCTGCTTCCTAAAGCTTGCAGCACGAATTGGCGGCGCCACAGGATTGGCGTCCGCAAAGAAAATAACCTGCCATCGGCTGTCCATTTCAGACTAGCCTTAAGCAAGCCTGCCACTTCGCGCTGGATTGTTGTGCGAAAACCGGGAAAGTCTCGTGGTTAGACCGAACTAAGCCATCCTCGACTGGGTCCGTCTGGCGCTTCCACGATCCCCCGAATCCGGAGTTGCAGTATCGATGGCTGCAAAATTCCTGTCAAGAGAAAAACGCAAAATGTGGATGAGTTTTTCTTTAAACGCCCATATCTTGTGGTGCATATCCCGTCGGCAACTAGAATATCCCCCCGCTTCTTCGCCGAAAAATTTAAAATCTTTTTCGTAAGCCTCTCGCAGCAAAGTCTTTACGGAATTTTCCATCGGATATTCCGTTGCGCGAGTTTTCCTCTTCTTTGCACAGACAGTACGTTAGCGAACTCAAATATTTCTCGCTGTTCGGTGCCACTTCCTGCGGAAAATTCCCCCGACACGAATTTTCTATCATCGAAATTCAATGAAATTCAATCTTTCCCGTTCTCACCTTTTGCTCGACTGTTGCGCACGCATATTCGCTCGCTTCTCCTATTCGAATTACTTTCCTCATTTTCGCCCACGCCACTTTTATTTGCAGTTTTGCAGCTTTCTTTCGCTGTCAACTGCAGCTAAACTTTTTGCATCCAATTTTATATGAGCCTTCATATGAGCCGATTCCGTGCGAGCGCCATAATCCTCTTACTCTTGCTGGCTACAGGTGCAGCCGGACAGCAGCCCTCTCCTTCCTCGACAGTGCCGGTGATGCGCTCGGCTTATGGCGAAAAACTCAAACTTGCTGGTCTTCCTAATGGCGGTCGCATAAATGTTTCTCTTTATCGCGGCGCACAGCCGCACCCGAATGGACTGACAGAACTCAAGAAGATGGGCATCACCACCATCGTGGATCTGCGCAGCGAAGATCCCGGCCGCAGGGAATCAGAGCGGCAACAGGCGGAATCGCTCGGCATTCACTTCATCAGCATCCCAGTCAGCGGATGGACTGCCCCCGGCAACGAGCAAGTCGCGCAATTCCTATCATTGTTCCGCGATCCAAAAGAAAGAGTGTTCGTGCACTGCCGATTCGGCGATGATCGCACAGGCGTTTTCGTCGCCACGTATCGCATGGCTTATGAAGGCTGGCCAGCCCAACAAGCGATAAACGAGATGTATTTTTTTGGATTCAACGGATTTTGGCACCCCTCCATGAAATCCTTCATCAGAGACTTTCCGGCAAGACTCAAAACGGCTCCCGTTCTCGCAGGCTTTGCCCCTAACCAGCAAATCATGGCCAAGTGTGACAAATCCGTTTCTAACGCCGGATGCTCCGATTAACTAAATGCTTGTTTTTTCTTTAACTTAACGGTATTTCCGTCCTAGTACCAGCGTTTAGCTCGCCAGAACTAACGATTCATTCCTGCTAACTTCCGCCAAACCTATACTGCGTCACGAAACAAGAAAGTCCCATGCAAGTCGGACGCTACCAACTCTTCGAAACTCTCGGCGTAGGCGCCACCAGCCGCGTCGTTCGCGGCTTTGATCCAATGATCGGCCGCCCCGTCGCCGTCAAGCTCTTTTCCGCCGACCTCGCGCGCGGCGACGCCCGCGATCGCTTCCTGCACGAAGCCCGCGTCGTTGGCCAACTGACCCATCCCAACATCATCACGCTGCACGACATGGGCATCGAAGAATCCACGCAAACGCCCTATTTAGTCATGGAATTTGTTGATGGCACTCCGCTCGACCGTTTGCTTGAAAAGGGCTCGCTGCCTCTTCCTCGCGCCTGTGCTTGGGTTGCTCACGCGGCGGAAGCTCTGGAAGTTGCTCACACACGCGGCGTAATACACGGTGACGTCAAACCCGCCAACATCCTGATCACTGCGGACGGAAAAGTGAAGCTCACCGACTTCGGCATGGCGCGTGTCGCCAAGCGCGATACCGGTGCTTCTCCGCTACTCGGCACACCGGCATACTGGTGCCCCGAACAAATCATGGGCCGGCCGCAAGATGCTCGTTCAGACATTTTTTCTCTCGGCGTGGTTCTCTACGAAATGGTCACCGGTACGAATCCTTTCGCGGCAGACTCTCTCCAGGGAGTCTGCAACCGCGTACTCTCGTCAACCGTAACCGTGCCATCACATCTTCAGCCATCGATTCCCGCTTGCTTCGACAAAGTTATCGCCTCTTGTCTCGCGAAGAACCCCGAAATCCGCATACCGTCCGGAGAGACGCTGGCGCAAATGCTTTATCCCCTGGCCAGGCGCAAAGCGCTGGTAGAAAACACCGCGGCACAGCCGAAACCAGTGGCTTCCCAGACATTTCGAGATCGCGCTTCCCGTCTTCTCCGTTCTGCCTGACCTGCACACCCGGTCAGCGAACTATAATCGAAAGAATCTACCGGTAAAAAATTACCCGGTACTTCCGTCCTCAGGTTTTTTGGAACCGATGGCCCATTTCGCGGTTCCACCTGTCCTTTCAGACTAGACATCGCCGTTAGAACGAGAGGGTTAGAACGCAAAGTTCAGAACTGTCCCGAAACTAAAAATGGCTCAAACTCGCTACGAGATCGTAAGCACGATCGGTGTCGGCGCTACCAGCCGCGTCGATAAAGCGCGTGATACCCTCATCGACCGCATCGTCGCGCTCAAGACTTTCGGCCACGGATTCGGCTCCCAGGAACTGCAAAAACAATTCATGCGTGAAGCCCAGATCTTGGGCCGTCTTTCTCATCCCAATGTCGTTTCGATTTACGACTTGGGTGCCAACGAAGACGGTTCGGCGTATCTGGTAACGGAATTTGTTCCTGGCAAAACGTTGGAATCGGTCTTGGCAACGCAGGGAGCATTGCCGCTCTCGCGGGTCGGCGTCTGGGCCGGCGATCTCGCCAACGCTTTGCATCGCGCTCATCGTGCCGGAATTATTCACGGTGATGTAAAGCCCGCCAACATTTTCGTCACTGACGAAGGTCACATCAAGCTAGGCGATTTCGGCATCGCTCGCTATGCCACGCAAGTCTCGGGAACCGGTAAGTTGGTCGGGACTCCCGCTTATCTTTCTCCCGAGCAGATTCACGGCGGCGCCCAGGACCATCGCTCCGACATTTTTTCCCTGGGAATCATTCTGTATCAAATGGCCTGCGGAGTCCGCCCCTTCGACGGTTCGTCCGTGACCGCCGTCTGCGCCCAGATCGTCGCCACCGAACCCCCGCCTCCATCGCGCCACAATCCGGACCTACCCAAAGAATTCGATCGCATCGTTATGCGCTGTCTTTCGAAAGATCCGAACGCGCGCTATGCTTCGGGTGAATCTCTCGCTGCGTCACTCTATCCATTCGCCCGAAGCAAGCCTGAAGCCCCTCCCAACCGTTTCGCCCTTTTCTCGTGGGAAGGTTCCTGGTGGAAAAATCCGCTCCGTCCACGTGATGCCTGGATCGCGGTCGGCGCGTGTTTAGCGGCGATTCTGGCCATGCCTGGCGTTTACGATTGGAATGAACATCGCAATCGAGATCGCGCACCCATTGTGGCCGCCAGCCTGTCTGCAAACCAGTCGGCGGATTCTGCAAACTCTCTGCTGGCAGTGAATCTTCCCGTCAGCGCAACTCCAGTCGTGTCCGAAGGTCCTCCGAGCCTGCGGGAATCATCCGCGGCCCCGGCGAACAGGTGGACCAGACCTAACTCGAGCACACACTCAGCGCGTCGAAAACAACCCGCCGCCCTACGCGATAATGTGAGTCACCCCTCCTCCGGCCTTTCGTCGTCGAGCAATTCGATAGCGGAGACCGAAGAAACCAGCAGCCCACGTGCAGGATCAAACATCTCAAGCGCAACCGTCACTCCTCGCTCCGGAACCACCGTTTCACTAGGCAGTCCGGTAGCGCTGAATATAGAAATTGCTTCCGCCATTGATGGGGAAACTCTCGCGATTTACGCCGACCAGCATCTGGTCGCCACCTCGCCTCTCTCCGTCACCACTTCAGGCGAGACACTGCATCTTGAACGACCACTGCCCGCGGGACCTCACGAATTTCGCGTCGCGCTCTATCGTCCTGACCAAAGTCTGCATCTCGAGCGCGGTGGCCTCGCCGATATTCAAACCGGCGCCGCCAACTTACTCTCTATCAAGGTCGTCAAGCACGCCAAAATGCTGGTGAAGCACGACGCTGCATTGGAAATCCTCTGGCCCGGCGCTCCCGCAGCAAAAAACGGCAAACCCGGCATAGCAATTGCCGATGCTTCAGCTCAAAACAATAGATAGATTGGTGATGCTTCCGCTGCTATTCGTATCGCAAAGCAGCTTCAGGATCGACACGCATCGCACGGCGCCCGGGAATGTAGCAGGCCAGCAGTGCCACCACGGTAAGAAGCACCGCGACGCTGACAAATGTCACCGGGTCGGTCGCGCTAACGCCAAAAAGAAGTGTGGACATCAGACGCGTAAGGGCTAGCGACGCGGCAATCCCAATGGCCACGCCAAGAACCGCCAGCCGTGCGCCCTCACCTAAAACCAACCGCAAAACGTCGCTGCGCTGAGCGCCCAGCGCCATGCGAATACCAATCTCCTGCGTCCGGCGCGTAACAGAGAACGCTACCACCCCGTAGATACCGACGGCGGCGAGCGTCAGCGCAGTCGCGGCGAATATTCCCACAAGAAGAAGCAGGAAGCGTCGATCCGCCAGCCAGCCGCCCATTTCATCCGCGAAGGTCGAGAATTTAACGGGGACGTCGGGAGCAAGATCGCGAAAAATTTCGCGTGCGGCGGAAACGATAGCTCCCGCCGGCGCTTCGCTGCGCACAAAAATCGTTGGCGTCGCATTGGCGTTCATTCCACGCTGCCGGTAGTCAACGTAAATGATTGGCGTCGGTGGGAAATCCAGTCCCCTCGCTCGAACATCGCCGGAAATGCCTACGATCGTAAGCGGCTTCAGGTTGCCGTCCATATTGCCAAAATCGATTACTTGGCCGATGGGATCCTGATTTGGCCAGCGCTCTCGCGCCAAGGATTCGCTGATCACGGCGACATTCGGCGAATTCAGGTCATCTCGTTCGTTGAATATCCGTCCGCGAATCAGCGGAATGCCCATGCTGCGGAAGTACTCGCCGCTTGCTACAAAGTAGTAAGCATGGCCCACCTGCGCCGGATTGTGCGCAATGCGCTCCCATTCATCAAAATTCGTGGGCGCCTTTTGGTCTCTGAGGAATAGAAAGTCGCCGTCCGCAAGGTCGTCGCCCCGCGCGGCCGGAAGCGCTCCCGCCAAGCCCACCGTCTCCGCGCCCGGAATCGTGCGTAGCCGCGCTAAGATGTTCTCCATCAAATGGATTTGCCGCGCAATGGCGGACTGCTTCGCCGTTGATTCCCCTTGTGGCGCTGGCGGTGAAAACTCCATCGTGATTAGATTTTCCTGCCGAAATCCGGGACTTGTCGCAATCAGCCGCAAAAAACTGCGACCAAGCAGGCCAGCGCCCGCCAGAATCACCAACGTCATCGCGATTTCGCAGATTACCAACGTGCGGCGAAGCCTTTGGCTATCGCCTCCGCCGCTGTAGCTGCGGGAGCCTGCGGTCAGTGCATCCTGCAGATCTCGTGTCCTCGCTCGCCACGCGGCAAACAACCCCAGCGAAACGGCGACCGCCACAGTGGTTGCCAAAGCAAACAGCAGCACCGGCATGTTCATGGCTATACCTTGCTGCCGCGGCAGATTCGCCGGAAGAATTTCCGGAAGCACACTGACCGCCCAAGTCGCGATCAAAATGCCCAGGACACCAGCCACTGACGAGAGCATCAGAGATTCCACGAGAAACTGCTGAGTCAGACGGCCGCGCCCCGCTCCAAGCGCCGCACGTACCGCCAGTTCTTTGCGCCGCGCCGACATCCGCGACAACAGCAGACCGGCTACATTGGCACAGGCCACCAGCAGCAACAGACCAACAGCTCCCAGCAGCAGCAACAGGGCGGTCTTCACGTCTCCAACCATGGCGTCGGTCAGAGGCATTGCCGCGGCATCGGCCAGGTCAACTTCTTTTCCGTATTGGTCTCTGATGCGATGCGCAATCGCGCTGAGATTCGCGCGCGCCTGCGGGACTTTCACCCCATCACGCATTCGCCCTACACAGTTCCCACCGTGTGCTGTACGGCTCGGCGTTTCCGGAAACAGCTCGCGCGGAATCCATGCCGCCACTTGGCCCGGAAAGTCGAATCCCGCTGGCATCACTCCAATAACGGAATAGACCCCTCCCTCCATACTCAGATGTACTTTCGAGAGATCCTCGGTGGCGCCGAGGTATCGTTGCCAATAGCCGTGGCTCACAATCACCGCTGGCGTCCCGTGCAGACGCTGCTCTTCTGGCGCAAAAGTACGTCCCTGAAGAGGCCGCACACCGAATGTTGCAAAGAAGCCACTGGAAACTGCCGCGATGTTGACCCGCACGGGCTCGCTGCCGCCGGAAACTGATGACACTCCATAGGCGTATTCCGCCAAACTCGCAAATGTATCGTTCTGGGCAAGAAAATCGTCAAAATTTGGGTCCGCCAAGGTCATTCGATGCCCGTCCGGAGCCTGTTCCCACACGCGCACAATTTTTTGCGGCTCGGGATAAGGAAGCGCGCGCAGTAAAACTGCATCCACGACAGAAAAAATTGCCGTTGACGCGCCGATGCCCAGCGCGAGAGTCAGTACCGCGACCGTGGTGAAACCGAGATTCTTGCGAAGTTGCCGAAACGCGTGGCGGCCGTCGGAAATCACCGAGTGCAGCCAATTGCCAATCTGTCGTTCGCGCACCTGTTCTTTCACCTGTTCAATCCCGCCAAGCTCGATGCGTGCGGCACGTTCCGCTTCCTTTAACGGCATTCCCGCACGAACATTTTCTTCGGTCAGCATTTCCAGGTGCGAACGAACTTCCTGATCCAGATCGGTTTCCATACGGCGATACGAAAATAGATTTCGCAGCGAACTGTGGATTTTTGCGAGGAAGCGCATTTCAAAATACCGGTCTGGGAATGATTCCTTAAATCTCCGGAGAGCTCCTATCGAACATCGATAGGAATGTTAATCCTCTACATATAGAGTGTCAATAGGAGAGAATCGCGTCGGCCTATGATTTGAAGAATTTGCCTCAACGGGAACGCCGCTTCAATGAGAGAGGGTTAGTGCAATCAGCAGGTTCTGTTTTACTGCTTAAGGGAGATTATTCGTAACGCAGCGCTTCCACCGGATCGAGTTTTGCCGCTTTCATCGCCGGCCACACGCCGAAAATCAATCCCACGCTGACGCTGATGGAAACGCCAAGCACTGCGGCCCACACCGGAACCATTCCATGCCATTTCAGCGTGGCGCGAATCAAAAAAACCAGTCCGTTGACCAACACCAGCGCAATCAGGCCGCCGGCACCCGTCAGCGTCATGGCTTCCAACAAAAACTGCCAGGTAATGTCTTTTCGCTTGGCGCCGATTGCTTTGCGTACTCCAATTTCGCGCGTTCGTTCCGTCACACTCACCAGCATGATATTCATCACGCCCACGCCGCCGATCAGCAGCCCGATGCCGCTGAGCACAAACGTCGCCAGGTACACCATCAGCATGATCTTGTGAAATTCCTCAACCTGTTGCGCGGCAGTGCCAATTGAGAAATTATTCTTGCCGTCATAGGGCACGTTGCGGCGCCGCCGCAGGATTTCCGTCGCTTCATCCACCATCTGATCCAGCCGCCCGGGATAAGCTTGTACACGCATGTTCAGCTCATCCGCCGCCGGATAAGTCTTTGCAAAAGTACTGAAGGGAATCAGGACTCGGCGATCTTCGTCGCCCATGCCGAATCCGCCCTTCGGTTTTTCCACTACTCCGATCACCTGAAAATCCGTGCCATCAATCATCACGTCTTTTCCGATTGGGTGTCCCTCCGGAAACAGCACCGGCGCCACGTTTTCACCCAGCATCACCACTTTTTCGCGGTGCAGATCGTCGCCCTCGCTGATAAAACGTCCTTCTAGCGTTGCCGCGTTCGCATATACCTGCCCAAAGTTCGGCTGCACGCCACGAAAATCAATCGCGGTTACTTCGCCGGCCTTGGTGCGCACGGTGTGCGACTGCATCCAATTGGTCTGGATGAACGCCGTCACGCTTTTTACCGCCCGCCCGCCCTCTTTGATGGCGTTGGCATCTTCAATCGTCAATGGCTTACGCAGCCGCTCTTCCAGCGGCGCGCTGCCACCGTGAAATCCCTGGCTCCACTTGGAAATGAACGCCGTATCGGCGCCGAATTGCTTGATGTTTTCCTGAATCGTGTAATCGAATCCGGTGATCAGCGCAGCCACCAGCATCACCACAGTCACGCCTAGTACCACGCCAAATACCGTCAACGCGCTGCGCATCTTGTGCGTTCGCAGCGTGTCCATCGCTTGCTTCAGATTTTCGCCGTAGGCCTGGGCCATGTTTCAGTCCTATCCGTCCGCCCGTAGCGCTTCAATAGGATCCAATTTTGCCGCGCGCATCGCTGGATAAATTCCAAAAAACAAACCGACGACCGTCGAAAGAACCAAGGCGATAATGACGGCGCTCATCGGCGTCCGCATCGGTATGGATGTTGCCGCCCGCGCGATGGCAACCAGCACATAAGCTCCCGCAAGGCCCAAAATCCCGCCGATCGCTGCCAGCACGCCCGACTCAGCCACAAATTGCAAAAGGATATGAATTTTTCTGGCTCCCAAAGATCGCCGAATCCCAATTTCGCGCGTCCGTTCCGTCACGCTCGCCAGCATGATATTCATGATCACGATTCCGCCCACGACTAGAAACACGCTCACGATTCCCACGGCTGCGGCTTCCAGCGTTCCAACCAGGTCATGCCATAGCGCCATGATTGAATCCGAGCCCAGAATCGCGAAGTTGTCCTTCGCGTCATAGCTCAAATGCCGGCGCGCGCGCATCAGCATCCGCGCTTCATCCTTCGAAGGTTCCATCATCTCGGCGTTCGGCGCCTGCACGAAAATTCCCACCCAATCATTCTGTCTATGGAACTCTCTCTGATAGGTATGAATCGGCATAATCACGTAATTGTCTTGCGATTGCCCGAACGCGCTGCCGATGGGGGTCGCCACGCCAATCACTTGATACTCGTGTGTTTCCGCACGAAGTGTTTTGCCGATCGGGTCCACGTTGGGAAATAACTTCGCGGCCACGTCGGTCCCGATAAAAACGACTTGCGAACGATGTTCGTCGTCAGCTTCCGTGATCATCCGTCCTTGTGCCACACCGATGTTGCGAACATCCGTATAATTGGGAGTCACGCCCATCACATCGGTGCGCTCGAGCCGTTCGTTTCCGGCTTTCAAGTCCATATTTCGATCGTCGAGCGCCGCCACTGCGTTGGCGATTTTCATGTTGTCGCGCACATACTCGAATTCATCCATGGTCAGCAGCGGCCGCTTTTGCGCCTTCACCCACGCGTCTTGGCTGGTGATGATGCCCATGCGGTCCACGATGAATACATTCGCGCCGAGATTCGCGATGCGATCCGCCACATAGAAATTCATGCCGGAAACCAGGCTCATCACAACGACCAGCGTTGTGACCGCCAGGATGACGCCAAGCAGAGTCAAAAAGCTTCGCAATTTGTGGGCGCGAAGCGAATCCAGTGCCAGCCGGAAAGTTTCGAAGAAAGCTACCAACGAACGCCGCACACGGGTCAGCCGCGCAGCGCGCGCCGATGCACCGACAGCAATTCCCACCTGGCTTAGCCTTTCGAACGGCGCTACACCCAAGATGCTTTCTCCCTGTTCTGGTTCCGCGGAAGGTCCGTACTTCTAATACGCGCGAGTACACCCTTTCGTTCCTGTTTAGACGCAAAAAAAGAGCGTTTTGCTTCTTTCGTCTCGCTCAGTCAACGGCCTGAACTTGCCGGGCAAGCGACTGTAGGGTTCAACTAACATTATGACAGGTCGGCAACCAGGTATGTGAAGCGATAAATACAAGTTACTCGACCGGTAAATTACTTGTTTTTAGTGGCTTACATCGTGGTCAAAAGATTTTCATAGCACTGTGCGGCATTTTCGGTCCTTTACGGATGCAACACCCGGCAAAGCAAGAGAATCTCAAAAAACAGGGAAACTTGGGTAAAATCACTTTTAGGAGCCGTAGTTTGTTCTATCCGGCAAAACTCCTGCTGACTCTGACTGGCTTGGCCGTCATCGTGGGTCTGCCCGCGCAGGACGCATTCACCGGAGCCGATTCGAAGGCTCCCAATTCGAAGCTCGCCGAACCTGCTCTCCCGTACCCGTCGCACGAAATCATTGCCCACGTGATTGACGGCCTGAAAGAGGCAGAACACGCGCAATATACCTACGAGCGAATCGAACGTGTGGAGACGCGGCGCCAAGCAAAAGACATTGATCCACAGAGCGTTAGAGTTTCGCGGGTGATTCCCGCGGGGACGGGGATCGCGAAAATTCCGCTAGGACCAGACGGGAAGCCAACTGATGCGGACGCGTATCGCGCCGAACTAGACAGGCTGTTGAAGACGCTGACGTGGGCGGTGGAGACCGGGCAGCCGCAGCGCGAGGCGTACCAGAAAATCCAGAAGAAGCAGAGAGAGCGCGATGATCTGATCGAGGCTACTCGAAATGCGTTCGTGTTCACCTACCTCGGGCAGGAGTCGAGAGGCGAACGCGTGCTTTCGAAATACCGTATGGAGCCGAACCCGGCATTCAAGCCGACAAACCGCGCCACGTCGATCTACACGAAGGTACGAGGATTCCTGTGGATCGACGACGCGTCTCAGCAATTAGCGCGGGTGGAAGGCGAAATCACCGACGATATTTCTCTGGGATTATTTCTGGCCAAGATTTATAAGAACAGCCGATTCTCGCAGGACCGATACGAAATGGCGCCAGGACTTTGGATGCCGTCTTTTTCGCAGTACGATTTTGACGGGCGGAAATTCTTCTCAAATTTTTCGGTACACGAAAAAACGTTTTATAGCGACTACAAGCGCATCGGACCGCCAACGGAAGCGATTCCGCAAATCCAGTCAGAGCTGGCGCGCTTAACTGAAGTGAAAACCAAGCCTACCGCCGAGCGCTAGATTTTCTTCCAAGAGCTTTTTTGAAACGGCGGCGACCGCGCCGGTCCTTCTCCAACCAGCAATTTTAATTGCCGGGATCTCCGGAAGTCTTACGGCGCGGCCTATTCCGCAGCAATCTCCGTCCACGGATATGCCTTCATGTCGCGCAACTCCGGCTTTTGCCAAGCGAGTTCGGGATGCGCGGCAAGGTGTTGCGCGGCAATAAAATCACGGCCACAGGCATGGCCCGCGGCTGCGCTAAAAGTGAGTTTGGCCGCCATGGTTGCATCGGTGACCTTATTTTGTACGGCGCCGGCGGTTCCAAACGCAGGTTGCCAGCCGCCCATGCCACGCGGAGAGAGCTCGACGTGGCCACAGAGGGTGCGCTCGCTGGGCTCATTTTTTCCAGTGAGCGAATCGAGGTGATCGGCTAGGAACTTCTGCGCGGCGGGTACGTCAATTTTGCCTTTATTTTCCTTCATCAATTGTTCCCAGCGTTTGTGGCGGGCATTGGCGCTTAGCGCGGGATTCTTTGAATCGAAGTTGGTCTCTTGCGCGGTCAGCTTCGGGTCGATGGGGAAATTGGAACCGACAAAGTAGCCGTCGGTGTTACGCTCAAGAGTCACATTTTTTAAGCCGAGCTCGAGGCTGGCAATTTCATTTTTCCTGGTGTCTGCAATCAGCCAATCGTTGGCATAGCCGCCATTGTTTCCTTCTTTGAAAATTCTGACGACGTCGTCAATCGACGCGGAATACTGCATAGCCTTGCGGGCGCGAACGAATTCCGGAATTCCATTGAAGTCATAGCCGGAAAATCCAGTGATGGTGGTTTCGGTGATGACGATTCCGGCGGAGTTGATTCCGAAATCGTCTCCACTGTGAATCAAGCCGGGCAGGCCATCCATCACGAAGCGATAACCGTTGGCGGGCTTGATGTCGAAGGCGATGGTCCAGCGCTGGCCGTCCATGTAGCCGGTCCAATCATTGTGCGCGATGACGACTTTGCCGTCCTTGGTATAGCTTCCGGTCGCTACGAAAGCGCTGCAATGATCGGGAGCAGTGACCGTTGCGGGCGAAATGATTTTGTGGTCCTTATCGTATTGACCGACGTAGTAGCTCCACTCCATTGCGGCATTCATGACCACGATGTCCCATACGTCGAGTTTTACGCCATGGGCGTTGACGCCATCGGCAATGCCCTGCATTTCATCGCGATATTCCCGTTCGATGTGGGGCCACATCACGTTTTTGGCGGCATCACGGAAGAAATTCCAGTCCTTGGCATTGTCATGAGTCAGTTCAAGCTGGAAAACTTTTTGCAGGTCGGCAATCTCCGGGGCGAGCAGGTAGCCGTGCTGGTAGCCGATCTGCGCTGGAGTTCCAGTGAGGTGAACCATGGTCCAACCGCTGACCGGCGGCTTGCGGAAAGAGCCGGCAAGCAGCATTTCGCTGGGCTCGCGTGCGGGCTCAGCTGTGTTGGTGCGTGAGCTGAGAGAGAATGCGACGGCTGCAGAGCAGACCGCTATCAGAAGCAACGCGAGGGACAGAGCGCGACGCATAGGGGGACCTCCAGTGTCGTGGGGATTGAAGATATCTTGCGCCGGAGTGTTTGACAAGCGATTGAGAGCATTCGGAAGGGGCAAAGATCTGTACACCCCTGTGTTTTCGGTCAAAGAGTGCGGAACCAACTGAAAACAAAGGAGATGCTATTTTGCCTGGACACAAGAGTTCGCAAGTGATTGAAAACAAAGGAAAGGGGAAATTGCACCGTGCGGGAAGGAATTCGCATATCAGGAAATTTGACGTCGTGTGACAATGATAGCAGACTAGCCACTATAATGCCAGAGTAAAATGGTACAGCTGTACGAAAAAGGGCGGTGATTAGCGCCAAAACCGGAAGCGGGACTTGTAGGATTCCCCTTCACCCAGTGCCAGGACTTACCCATGAATTCCGAAATGGCTTTGCGGCTTGGTCTGTCAGGAATGTTGGAGCAGACCCCGCTTACTAATGGCCGGGGGGTCTGCTCCGCCGGAATGTTTCAATTGAAGTGAGTCGGGTACGCCACCGCACTCGTTGCTACAGGTTCAACGTTGCCTTAGATTCTTCTACCTTTTTGTTCCATCCGGGATCGACTGAGCCGTCGGCGGGATAGGTGTCGTGCCAGTTCCACCACTTGTACGGTTCTGTCTGCGGGTAGCCTTCCGGCGAGTCTTCCCACTTCTCTTGGCGACCGAGCGCAGTGATGTCAAGGTAGCTCCACGTGCTTCCCATGGCCTCGTCGCCGCGGTTGTTGATGAAGTAAGTGCGGAAAACTTTGTCGCCGTCGTGGATGAATGCATTGGTGCCGTGCCACTCGTCCACCCCGAAGTCCTTGTCGAAGCTGTCCGTGATGGTGTACCACGGCATCTTCCAGCCCATGCGGGCCTTCAGGCGTTGGATGTCGGCCTGCGGCGCGCGCGAGGCGTAGGCGAGCGTGGTGTCGCGTGCGTTTAAATGGGCGAGGTGGCCGACCTGGTCGGCACCGAAGGAGCAGCCTCGGCAGGCATGATCAGGCCAGCCGAAGACGCCCGGTTCGAAGAAGGCGCGATAAAGAATCAATTGACGGCGGCCTTCGAACAAGTCAAGCAAACTTACTTTGCCTTTAGGGCCTTCGAACTCGTACTTCTTCTCCACGGCCAGCCACGGCATTCGCCGACGTTCGGCGGCCATCGCGTCACGAGAGCGGGTCAAAGCCTTCTCCTTCACGAGGAGCTGCTGGCGCGCCGCCTCCCACTCCTGTGGCGACACGATTTTGGGCGTGTTCTTCGGGAGCTGTCCTTTCGGGTTCTCCCTGTCTCTCTTCGTGCTAGTTGCCATTTTATTTCTCCTTTGGATATTTGAAGCAGAACGAGACCACTCGCTGTGAAAACTTTTTCAAATTTTGCCGATGTCGAGCGCCAGAACTCCTTCCGTAGATCCCGCTCCAGCGGCATCATCACTTGCTGGACCCAGCACGATGCATACGGGACATATATTTATTTGTCTCCTCTCAACTTCTAAAATCCGGCTTCGATTCCTAGCCAGGGTCTGAGCTTCTGAATTGCGCTCGAATCAGCAGGGCCGCGATGCTTCGGCGCGTTGCCGCGTTCGTTCGAGCAAGGCCATTCGCCAGTGTCCCTTGTCGTCTCTTAAATCGCGATACCATCTTCCACTGGCCATTCTTCGAGCAACCGAACTCGGAGGCCCCTCGTAGTAGTGTGATTTGAAGAGCTATTTCTTTTCTTCACCCTTCGCCTCAACCCGTTCTTTGATTCGCAGCAACTGGTGTTTCCAAAGCTGCTCGAAGGTGCTGGTCCATTCGTGCAACGGCCGGAGTGCCACAGCGTTCATCTTGTAAAGCATCTGCCGACCCTCCCTTCGAGCCTGCACCAGCCCAACGTCCTTCAAGACCTTCAGGTGCTTCGAAACGGAGGGCTGCTCGATCTCCAAGGCGTGCACGATTTCGCCGACGGACCGTTCGTGCATCGCCAGATAGTTCAGGATGTCGCGGCGTCGCGGCTCAGCCACGGCGTTGAACGAGTCCGATGTTGTCGCCGCCCTAGGCATGTTGCCATTATATTCCTATATAGGAATATATCAAGCTTTCGTTTTAGGGAGCTGCCCACCAACTTCGTAAGTTGGCGCGTTATGTTCTCGGATGGCCTGTTGGCAATGCTTGGCACTGGCTGACGAAAACGCCGCCCCAAGACTGAGCACAACCGGGTGCGGTGGCACGCAATCAGAGTAGGGGCGAAACCCCTCTCTGCAAGTAACTCCATGCTATAAGGGGACAATGCGCTTACAGGAATACACGCCTCGGCCCACTCACCTGAAATGGCTCCTTGATTCTGATCCGGCGATTCGTTGGCAGGTCATGCGAGACCTGACCGATGGTGCTCCCAGCGGGATTGCCGCCGAGCGGTCCCGCGTCGCAACCGAAGGCTGGGGGGCCGAACTGCTAGCTCGTCAATCTCGCGCTGGTCAGTGGGGCTCCTGCTGGCCACTCGGGCGGGCTGAACGAAGACCGAGGCCTGCTTGTTACCCTTTACAGTCTCGTAGTCTTGAAGGATCTCGGTCTCGACCCAGCCAGCGAGCAGGCTCGTAAAATGATCGACCGCGTCGACCAGCGGCTCGTGTTTAAATGGCAAAACAAAGCTCATCCTGCCGGCAAAGCCGGGCGGCCTTTTCTTCACGGTGAAACCGAACCCTGCATCAACGGCAGAATTCTCGGCGTCGGTGCTTATTTCGAAAAACCAAACGACGCACTGGCCAAGCAACTGCTGGGCGAGCAGCTCGACGATGGCGGCTGGAACTGCGAAGCACAGGAAGAAAGCCCGAAGCGTCCCAAAAGCCTGCGTTCTTCGTTCCATACGACGATCTGCGTGCTCGAAGGGCTCCTCGATTACGAACGAGCGGGGGGAAAATCGGCCGCCGTCACCAAGGTCCGCAAGAGAGCTGAAAACTATCTGCTTGAGCGCCAAATGTTTCGCTCGCTTCGAACCGGAGAAGTCATCGACAAACGGTGGCTTCGCTTTTCGTTCCCTACGTTCTGGCACTACGACGTCTTGCGCGGACTCGATTATCTGCGGAATGCGGGGATTCAACCCGACAGCCGTGTGCGTGAAGCCATCGAAATTGTAATTGGGCGGCGCCACCAGAACGGGCGCTGGCCACTCAATCACCTTCATGTCGAGCATATTCCATTGGAGATGGAGACCGCTGTCGGCAGCGCGAGCCGCTGGAACACACTGCGCGCTCTCCGAGTCCTGCGCTGGTATAGGGAATCAATGGCATGAACACAGACATGAATGCTGCACGACAAGAGGCAGAAAATCAGGCGCGAGAAGATTCGAGAAAAATACCGCGTGAAACGCGGCGAGAAGAAAACGGAATGAGAAAGGAAACGGTGGTAGTGACGGGATTCGCCACTGCAAATATCAATGACAATACTTTTCTTATGCCAATATCGGTTTCATTCGAGTGCCATTCGTACCAGTTACTTAGTTTTCAGCAGCCATCGAATGACAGTTCAGCGAATTCCTCATTCATAGCCCGCTGAACTGGGTGTGCAACTAAACCAAAGACGCAAAGAATTTATACGACCGTTTTGATCCTCAGGAGCTGGACTCTTTCAAATCATCCGAGGCTTGCTTATTGGCTTTCTTTGCCTCCGCCTTGGCGTTGGCTTGCGGGCTGAGCTGTTCGATGGCTTTACCAAGACTCACTGCGCCACTGCCGGTCACCTTCGCCTTCAGAGCGTCGAAGCCGCCTGGGATGTCAAGGTTCTTCGCGACATGCGCTGCGGCAACGCATTGGCCCAAGTTCTTGAAGCCCGCGCACGCGGCTTGCGCGTCCTGTCCAGTCAGAGTCTGAATTTTTCCAGCGACAGCAGTGTTGTGGCTGAGGACATCACTTGGTGACGCGTGTGACATATCAGTATGCGTCGGAGGTACGCCTTCGCGAGTTCCGCCCATCCCAGAATTACCGCTTGCTCCAGATCCAACTCCCGGAGGCGGTCCGCCTGGGCCCGAAGGCGGTCCACTCGGGTGTGCACGCTGCGCGAGAGTTGGCACCGCCGACGCGAGCACCATCGTTCCTGCCAGAATCAGGGTTAAATGTTTCATAAGCTCTCCTGCTTTTTTTGTGGCGGAGGACGGGACAGGCCGGACCGCCTGCCTTCGCCGTAAGTTCCTGCGGTTATATCTAAGATGCATCGGTTCTTAGTCGAGATGCAAGCGCATCGTGTTCAAGAACACGTTTCTGATTGCATGGATTGTTGCTACGGCGGAGAGTCTGGTACTGCTCGAGTGTACTGGATAGCGCGAAAAGCCGCGTGAAGATTACGGTGACGGCACTGCGCGAAAATATCTGGAAGCGGACGGCGTGAACAAGAAATAGGCGACCACGATCAACAGTACGAGGTGCGTGATCTCCCGCTCAAACGAGTGGAACGCGCTGACGACAACATGAAAGGCAAGCCAGGCAATGGTCAGCCAGCGAGCCCAGTTGCGACCCGTGAGCAGGAACGCTCCGCCAACGATGGCAAGTATCCGGACGAAAGAGATGAGAGCAGTCCAATGATCGAACGGCCTGTCGGTAAGGTGGTAGCCCAGACCAACTGAACCCGCAACAATGAACAGACAGCCGAGGATGGTGACGGGAAGAGGACGTTTCATGGTGTGGTGTTGGGTGTGGAGTTGGAGATGATCATAGGCGCAACCGAAGCAGCGAGCGAGATTGTATGCAAAATTTGGCAGTGAATTCCAGTTGCCTGGTGTCTGCGGATGCAATATGGGAACGTACATTGCCCGCGCGGAGCTCGGTCGGATGACACATAACTTGTGTTGGCACATGGCCGGTCAAGACATCAATCACATCGAACAAGTGCGGAGACAGGCGGTAGAGAGCTGACTTGTGACTAAGGACTGGATGCGATCGCCGCGCATTTCGTCGATGGCGCGATTTCATCTCAGAATGGGACTTCGGAGAAAAACTGGGTTTAAAGCAGTGGAGACCGGGAGTAGAATCCACTCTGGCAGGGATTCCGTCCCGATCTCCTGAAGCAGCATGGTCCCGAAGACCTGGAGGTCCGGGCTCATATCCGCTAGCAATGAGGGCAAGATGCAACATGGCAACGATAGGGTCAAACGAACTATTCCTCAAGCACGGATAATCTGCTAAGCTACAGTAAACAAGGAAGTTGGATAAATCTATCAACCGAGGAAGCGGCGGAGGGAATCTTTGGTTGAGGTCGCTAACCTGATTGTGAACAGGAGATAGATGAGTCCTGAGATCAAAGAACGCAGAATATGCCGCTTCGGACTATACGAGGTGGATCTGGACGCTGGTATCCTGAAGCGCCACGGCATTCCGCTAAAACTCCAAGACCAGCCCTTTCGAATCCTGAGCATCCTGTTGCAGCACCCCGGAGAAATCATCAGCCGGGAGGAATTGAGAAATCGTCTTTGGCCTGACGGCACGTTCGTTGAATTTGATGGCAGCCTGAACACTGCTTTGATGAAGCTGCGGGCAGCGTTGAATGACGATCCGGAGAATCCTCGTTTTGTCGAGACCGTGCCAAAGAAGGGCTATCGTTTCATCGCGCCGGTGCAAGTGGTACGGGGCTCGGGTGAACCGAGTGAGAGCGATGTGGTCGCCAAGGCCGATGCTGGCGGCAGCCTTGATACAACTGGCATTGAGTACCCTTTGCCTGGGCACCCTCCACACGAAATTGCACAACATCCTTCGATTCCAGAGGCAGGCACCATTTCCAAACGGTTGAGGTCGCCGGTGGCCAGCCTGGCACTTTTTTTAGCAGGGGCAGCGGTGACGCTCGGAGTCGTTTGGCACTATTGGCCGGTACGCCAGGCCCGAGTAGTGAAGGTGACGCAATTGACGCACACGGGAAGACTTGCGCCGAACAGCCGAGTGGTAACTGATGGAGCGCGAATCTATTTCGTTTCCCGCGAAGGCGGCCAGTGGACGCTGATGACGAATTCAATCCACGGCGGCAGCGTGGAGCGCCTGTCTTCGCCATTCGACGACACCACGATTTTCGATCTTTCCCCTGACCGGACGCAATTGTTGATTGGCCCATTCACGCACGAAGGCGAGTCCATCCCGCTTTGGATTTGGCCGGCGCACGGAGGAGTTCCTCACCGCCTGGGTGATGTAACCGCGAGCGCGGCGGCATGGTCGCCCAACGGTAAACTGATCGCATACACACAGGGAAATCGGCTGCTGACGATCGGGGGAGACGGTTCGAACAACAAAGAGCTGCAGAAATTCCTGGGATATCCGCATTCGCTGGTCTGGTCTGGAGATGGCGCAAAGATTCGGTTTACGGTGACCGATCTGAACAACGCAACAGACGATATGTGGGAAATTGAGTCAGATGGCAAAGGGCTACGGCGTGTCTTACCGCCGTCCGCACGCGACATGCATGATGCGACGGAAACGTGGAGCGGTGACGATCGGTATTTTCTGTTCACACGGGGATCTGATTCGCATATCAGCCAGGTAGTGGATTCTGTTTCGAATGTCTGGTCTTTGCGCGAGCCTAGGCATTTTTTTTCGCGCGCGGCTCGGCCGATTGCGATCACTCAAGGCCCCGTGGCCTTTCGCAATCTTGCGGGATCGAGCGATTCGAACCGATTTTTTGCGCTGGGAACGCATCCGGAATATCAGTTGATCCACGAGAATCCGGTCGACACAAAGCACGACGTGATTTTGGCGGATGCGGGGGCGACCGACGTGGATGTGACGCCTGACGGCGAATGGCTGGTGTATTCTCTTCGCGAAAATGGCGCGTTATGGAAAAGTCGGAGGGACGGCAAAGAAAAGCTGGAACTGACGCCCTTGCCGCCGGGCGCGCTCGCGCCACAATGGTCGCCCGATGCAAAGGAAGTTCTGTTCACGGCATTTTTACTCCAGAAAAATCCCGAACTCTACGTGGTACCGAGCGCTGGAGGCACACCGCATCCGGTGCTGCCCCGCGGCACCACAGGTTCGACACAATCCGGCGACTGGTCGCCTGACGGAAAACAAATCCTCTTTGATTACTCCGAACAGGATGGATCAGACTTGCGCATTCTGGATCGCGCTTCTTCGAAGATCGAAAAGTTGCCCGGCTCGAATGGATTTTCACAAGCGCGATGGTCACCGGATGGAAAAAATATCGCCGCGATTGACAGCAGGACGCGGCAGATTGTTTTGTATTCGGCGGAAAAGAAAAGTTGGTCGGTGCTTGCGGAAGCCAACACCCCACGAGGAATGCGCTGGTCCGCGGACGGCAAATTTATTTACTACCAGGAGATGGGCGATCCCGAGCAGGCGGTCTATCGAATTCGACTCACACGTCCGGCCCGTGAAAAAGTTTTGGGTTTCGGGGCAATGCTAGGCTCGCAATGCCATTTCACGGGTGTTGCGCCTGACGGATCTATTTATGCCACTCTCGATCGCGGAGGAACGGACCTGTACGCGCTGGACCTCGAGCTACCGTAAACCCTCAAAGCACCGGAACCTTTTCTCCATTCGTTTCCGCGGCGTAACTGATGCCCGCTATTCGGCAGGTTCCAATTTGCCGTTACGCAATTCCCATTCGATTCGTACGATCCAGTCATAATGCATTTTTTCCGAAGTGAGCCAGGCCTCCAGAGCTTCGCGCGTTGCCGCTTCGAACTCGGCAATCATCTTACCTTCGACCATGTTGACGAGCACGCGGCTTGCGCGCGCAGTTTCGCCAGTCTTCATGGGGTTTCCGGTCTGCATCCGACGCGCGAGACCTTCAGCGCCCTGGCGGGTAAGGCAGGCTAGCGAATGTTGCGTGAGGTAACGGGCCATGAAGAGCTCCTCATCTGAATTAAGAATTAACTTTTCCCAGTATTCCACAGATTCGCGCGCAAGAAAGATCGCGGGCCCCGTTCAAACGCCAGAGAGCAAGACGCGTGAGTGGCAACTCCTCATGTGTAGCTTGCATCTACGTTGACAAGTAAGTAAGAACTAGACAAGGCGAGGCGACAGGACGGGGGGTGGTCGATGAAGAAATTATTCGCGGCAGTGTGCGTGTCCGCATTGGTATCGCAACCGGTGTTCGCCGACGGAAACAGAGCCAAGCCAGCAAAAATTGCCGCGGCCGCACTTTCCGAAGCCGGCTCAACAAATATCGAAACGCTTCCGATTCGTCGCGTAGTCCTCTATAAGAATGGAGTCGGCTATTTCGAGCACCTTGGCCGAGTGCGCGGAAGCCAGAACGTGCACATTGATTTCACCAGCGCGCAACTGAACGATGTTCTGAAATCGCTGACGGTGCTCGATCTGTCGGGAGGACGCATCACAGGGGTCGATTACAACAGTGAAGCGCCGCTGGCCCGGCGGCTTGCGACGCTACGGTTGGCCCTGGGAGAGCGTCCCACGGTAATGGATTTCCTGGCTGCATTGCGGGGTGCGCGGGTGGAGGTGCGCAACGGCAATAATGCCGCGATCACTGGGAAACTTCTAAGCGTCGAAAGAAAGACGCGGATGGGTACAGCGGGTTCCGTGGAGATGGAGCAAATCTCGCTGATTACCGATGGTGGGGAAGTTCGCAACTTGGACCTCAACACGTCCACCAGCGTGCGCATCGCGGACCACGATCTGAACACCGAGATTGGCAAATATCTTGGTTTGGTGGCTTCGGCGCGCGATCAGGACGTCCGCCGCATGACAATTTCAACTACCGGGGCAGGCGAGCGGAACTTATACGTGAGCTATATCAGCGAAGTGCCGATCTGGAAGACAACATATCGAATCGTGCTTCCTTCGAAAGTCGGGAAAAAGCCGCTGCTGCAAGGCTGGGCGATTGTGGACAACACGGTCGGCGAAGATTGGAACAATGTCGAGCTTTCGCTGGTGGCTGGCGCGCCGCACTCCTTTATTCAACAGCTTTCCGAGCCGTATTATGGACGGCGACCCATGGTGGAGCTGCCCGAGAGTGTGCAGCTTTCTCCACAGACTCACGCTTCGACACTGCTGAACGGCAATGGAAGGCTCGCTGGACAGATCACGGACGCGTCTGGAGCCAGCATTCCCGGAGCGAGCGTGCTTTTAAAAAATGAAAACGGCTCGGCTGTCGCGGAAACCAACGCTGATAGCAGCGGACAGTATTCGTTTGATGGAATTGCTATTGGAAATTATAGCGTGGAAATTCAACGGAACGGATTCAAGACAAATAAACTGAGGGCTGTGAGCGTGGGGCCCGGCGACAATATTGTCAATTCGCAGCTGCAAGTGGGAACTTCCACGGAAATAGTTACCGTGAACGCCGAGACGGTTTCCGTAAACAGCGATTCGGCCAGCTTGGCGTCCTCTCGCGGCAAGTTGCCGGTGGCAAACCGGCCACGTTCGGCGACGACGTTTGGGAACGGTGCGGCGGGCGGTCTCGGTGGCGGCGTAATCGGGGGGAGAAGCGTCGAGGGTCTGATGCCGATCGCGCCGGGCGCGGTCGAAAATTCGATTTCGCAGATGAACGCTGCGGCGAACGGAGCGGGGCTGGGCGATCTCTTCGAGTACAAACTAAAAGACCGCGTCACGCTGAGGAAAAACCAATCTGCGCTAGTGCCGATTGCACAAACTGAAATCGAAGCCGAAAAAGTTTCCTTGTGGAGCGGAACGTCCGGCGCAGGGCGGCCATTGCGGGCGATTTGGGTGAAGAACACGAGTCCACTAACGTTTGACGGAGGAAGCTTCAGCGTGCTGGACAACGAAGTATTTGCCGGCGAAGGCCTGAGCGAAGCACTGAAGCCAGGTGAGAGGCGACTGCTTTCCTACGCCAGTGACCTGGGCGTGCTGGTGGAAGCAGTACAAAACAGCCGGCCACAGCATGTAACGCTGGTTAAAATCTCGAAGGGTTTCCTGACGCAGACTAGCGAGGAAGAACAGCGAACGCTTTATACCGTTCGCAATCAAGAGGACAGCGCACGCGCGCTGGTGATCGAACATCCCGCACGCCCGGACTGGAATTTGAAGAAAGATGCGCAGGAACCAGAGGAGAAAGCGCCCGGGACTTACCGGTTCCGGCTGAGCCTGACGGCGAAAGCAACGGCGTCATTGCCGATTGAAGAGGTGCGGCCGGTATCGACTGCGTACCAGCTTGCAACGCTCGGACCGGACCAGGTGCAGTTGTTTATTAAAAACGGAACGATTACTTCAGAGATGGCCGCGGCGCTGCAGAAAATTATTGTGCAAAAAGCTGTGTCCGAGAAACTTGAACAGGAAATGGAGGACCGGCAGAAAGACATTGATCGTATCGTCGATGACCAGGGCCGACTGCGGGAAAATATGAAAGCATTGCGCGGCAGCGCGGAAGAAAAGGCCTTGCTGCAACGCTATACGCGGCAGTTGGACGATCAGGAAACGCAGCTGGCGACGCTGCGCAGGAAAATTCAAGACACGGAAGCGCAGCGCGACGATGCCAATGGCCAGTTACAGCAAATGATTGACAATTTGGAGCTCGAGGCTTCGTTCTAGGAACGAAGAGATTCCCGCACGCCCAGGCGAGCTCGAAATGACCGATGTGCAATGCAAGGCATAACGGGTTGGCGCTACGGACTGGTTTTCCACCTGTACGGTTTGACAGGTTTTTGGGAGGCACATAATGGCATCTCGTGTTTGGCAGCGTTGCTGCGGCTCTACACTCAAATTAACAACTTAAATTGGCAATTCTGGGAGCGTCAGCAATGAAACGCTTTCTCTATTTCATGGTTATTTTGGCCAATCTGCTCACAGGCGCGCTGCTTGTGACTCGATCCGTTTTCGCGTCGCCAGATCACAAAGGCAGCAGCGTGCTGACCGGCATGGTGATTGGGCCCAATGATAAACCGGTAGCGCACGCGGCGGTCAGCTATCAGTCTTCGGGAGGGAATGCGGCGCATGCAGTGCACACTGACGCTCGAGGGCGGTTCACGATTACGAAACTTCCCGCGGACAATTATGATCTGCGCGCTTCGGCAAACGGAATCTTTTCGGAGTGGGAAAAAAATGTGACGATTCGTAACGGACAGACCCGGAGTGTCACGCTACACCTGATTTACGCAAAGCAGATGCCGAAGGTCGCCATCTCCGCGAGCAGGGCGCAATAGGTGCGGCTCGGGCATTCTTCGTTGCATTCTTAGTTTGCGTGCGAACGTCGGCTGCCGAACATAGTGTTGTAATTATTCTTGTAGAAGCTCGGAAAGATCGTGCAAATCGGCAGCGCTTACGTCAGAAACCGCACAGAACGCCATTCCATGGCCATGCGAATAATTCCATTGATAGCCGTTGTGCGTTCCGGTGGCGGTCATTGCCGGTTCTTTGGCTATTTCTGGGCCTGTTTCTGGCCACACAAACACATTAATGAAGTGTTTTCGGCGGCCGTACACCAACACCGCCACACTGCGGCCATTTAATACATCCAGCCGGCCGCCGATGAGCGGAAAACCGCTCTCCGCCAAATCGCGCACCGGTGGGACATAGTCGAGCTTTCCATCGAACCACGGTTTCACGGTGTGCTGGTCGGTCGAGACAACGTCGGTCAGATGGCCCGGTTGTAGTGAGCGAATGTGCGCATCGAGCACTTCCGTCAACGCAGCCTGCTCGGCGCCGGCTCTGGGCGCCAAGATTCGCTGTACGCCGAAATAAGTGATGGTCATCAATGCCACGATCGCAGCCGATGCGCCAATCCAGCGCCAAATGGGTACCCACGACCACTCCCGTTCGGGCTCGGCATCAGCGAATTGTTTTTTGACCTTCATAGCCAGCGAAGCCGGAGCCCTTTCATATAATTTGGCCGCACGCAAAGAAGCGCGCAACGATTCCTGCTCTCCCAACTGTGCAATACACTGTGAACACGATTCCAGGTGATGCTCGAATTCCTGTGCGCGCAGCGGATCCAGCTCGCCATCCAGATATCCGTGCAACAGCGATCCGGAAAATTCACAAGTCATGGCGCACCTCCTTCGCGGCGGGGGGACGAAGAATGTGCTGCAGCCGCTCTCGCGCCCGCGCCAGAGTCGACATCACCGTGCCAATGGGAATTCCGCTAATCGCCGCAATCTCCTTGTACGAACATCCTTCCAGTTCCCGCAAAACTAAAACCTCGCGCGGCCGAGCCGGCAAACTTTCCAGGGCTTTCATCAGCCGTTCGCGTTCGTTCGAAGCCACCGCCGACGCTTCCGGTGTCGCGGTTGGCGAGAAATGTGATCGCTCGTCGAATTCCGTCATCAAGTCCCCGGCGCGATTTTTCTCCAGCCAGGTATAACAGGCGTTGCGGACAATTTGCAGCAGCCACGCTCGCGAATCGCCTCCGTGAAATCCTTCGAAAAAACGATACGCCCGCACCATGGCATCCTGCGTTACGTCCTCGGCATCTTCGCGGCTGCGCAGCAGCCAGCGAGCCAAGTTGAACGCGGAATCCTGATGCGGCATCACCAGCCGTTCAAAACGCTCGCGGTTTTGTCGGTCCAGCACGTCCGCTAGTCGTCTCCCTCTAGGATAGAGACCCACCCAGGCTTCATTTTATTCCCGCTCGTATTATTTTCCGCCGATGCCATGTTATTGCCAATTTTGGTTCGACCCTGTCTTATTTGAGTTTGCGGCCTGCCAAGCAGGCACAAATCGGGGCTGAGGCTCAACCGTTGCACGCAGACCTGTAGCGACGGGCAGCGGCAATGGAGCAGGTGTTCCAGGAGCGATTTCAAGCGGCGGGAGCGTTCGATGCTTTGTTCCACCTCTTTGATTTTGCGATTCGCCAGATTCTTCCAGCGAGTGCCAACTGGAGCGTTGTCGCGCAGGCCGCGCAGAAAGAGTTTAATCTCGCTCAAAGTAAAGCCCATGTCACTGGCAAAGCGGATCAGCAGTACGCGGTCCAGTGAGTCTTGAGCATAGCGACGCTGCCCACTCGAGCGATAGGGTGGCGAGATCAGGCCGACCTTTTCGTAGTAGCGAATGGCGGAAGCATTCAGGCCAGCGCTGCGGGCAAGCTCTCCAATTTTCATTACTTCGCTCCGTTGACCGGTCCGACAGGGACCAACAACTCTCAACAAGATGCTTGACTTAAAGCTGACTTTAACTTCTAGCATGCCGTAATGCAGTTAGCAAATCCGATGGGAGGAAAATATTATGAGTGAGAGAAAAGACCTGGTCGAAAGCCAGCACGTCAAGAAAGCCGCGGGCTTGGCGTTGGCGTTATTCCTGACAGGGGGTGAAGCAGCGACGTTGCAGGCGCAATCAGCGCAGACAATCGCGAACAGAGGAACGGAAACAACGACCAGTGAAAGTAAACTCTATTGCAACATCAAGACGCTGACTCCGACCGAGCGGGCTCACCACAAACAACTGACCGATAAGCTGATCGCGGTGCGACGGGCGACCGTCGAAACCGACAAGGGCTACGAATTCCAGTTCAGCCCCACTGACGTTTCGCTGGCCGAATTGGCCGATTGGGCGGTAGCTGAGAGCAAGTGCTGCCCTTTTTTCGACTTTCATCTCGATCTCGAGCTGAGCGGCACGCTTCTTTGTCTACGCTTAACAGGCGAGGAAGGAATTAAAGGGTTCATTCGAACGGAATTCCTGACGGCATCGAAATAGCCTGGCAGGGGGCAAACTATCACCCGATAGTACCTAGTCTAACCGCATGAATACACAGATGTTAACTACCATTTAAGCGAACTAGTAACTGGCAGCTCCGTACTACGACCTGCGTACCCTGTACTTTGGCTCTGTCGGCCCATTGGTTAATTTTGGCGTTCTCCTTAAAGTGAAACAACGGGTTGGGGGCCGCGCGGGGACAGCGGCTCCGCAAGGGGTCGTGTGCGAGCTACCCAACCCGGTTTGTACTTCAGATTTCGCCCGCTAACAAGAACTCGTTGTTCATTCCAATTAGAGCTCTCCTAAAGTGCAATAAAACGTAGGCACGCGAATTGCATCCGATTAGTAATGAATTACGCGAGCATGTGTGGAATCAGTGTGTTACAGCTTTTTCGGGTCTTCCGGTCGGCTAGTGGTGGAGTGTTCCTCCGACACCTATGCGCCACGGCAGGACTCTCTTTCGGCGGATTGAGAGTGAGAGCGTACATTCTGATAGCGGCACTGCTGCTGCAGCCGTTCAGTCTATCCGGGTCATGGCAGGTGACCAGGAATGCAAAGGCAGCCGAGACATTTGCGAACTACATCCGCGCGACCGAATCACGCAACAATTCCGAATTGCAGGGCGGCAAAGAGCTGCTTTGGATCGATGGTCTTCCCGATGCCGCTCGGAAAAAAGCCTATACGGAATTGGGGCAAGGCGAAGTGCAATTGAGGCAGCGCACACCGCTTGAAGGAGGCCGGCAAATTCAGTGTCCGGGTTGCATGATTCATCATTGGGAAGGCCTGGTTTTCATTCCCCAGGCGCATCTGGAGGACGTTTTGCGGGTGCTTCAGGACTACAACCACCACGCGGAATACTTTGCTCCCGATGTGATGCAATCGCGAATTGAGGCGCGGAATGGCGATCACTTTCGAGTGTTCCTGCGTTTCCGCAGACAGAAAGTCATCACGGTGGTGCTGAACACGGAGCACGAAATTACGTATTTCCGCGATTCCGCGGATCGCGCGCACAGCCGCAGCAGCGCGACGCATATCGGCGAGGTAGAAAATGCCGGCAAGGCAAACGAGCGAGAAAAACCTCCTGGCGACGATAACGGATTTTTGTGGGGCATGGAAACTTGGTGGCGAATGCAGGAAAAAGACAACGGCGTGTACGTGCAAAGCGAAATTGTTTCGCTCACCCGCGACATCCCGACTGGCTTAGGCTGGATGATTGGCCCCTTCATCAGCGCGGTACCGAAAGAATCTTTGAACTTTACGCTCGCTGCTACGCGCAAAGCCGTTTTGGCGCAACTTCGCGGGAAAAATTCAAAATGATTTTTGGATCGATTTGAGCCTCGACTTTTTTTCGGCGGCCTTCACCAAAAGTCTGCGCAAATCTTCTGCATGACCGTCCCAGGAAAAGGTACTCGCCGTATGCAAACCATTGGCGACCAGGGAACTCCGTTGCGCCGGCTTCGTCGCCAAAGTCCGGATGGCATCGGCCAACTGCGCGGAACTTTCCGGGTCTTGCAAAAGCAAGGAATCGCGGCCGTGCGATAGAAAATCACTGATTCCAGCACGCCGGCTAACGATAACCGGCAATCCACAGGACATGGCTTCAAGTACCGGCAGATTGAAGGAGTCCTCAAGGGAAGGCGCGACCAGGCAATCGGCTGCAGCGTAGAAAATTCGGATGTCCCGGACGGGCGCGAAAAATTGCACGCGGTCATTGAGGCGCAGGCGTTGGACCTCTGCAAGGAATGGTGATTGCTCATCCTGGCCCACTACGCACAAACGAATGGGCAAGTCCTTACACTGAACGACGGCCTGTAGCAAGATTCCCAGGCCTTTGTTCCGCCAATCGTTACCGACCAGAAGAAGCACGAACTCTCCGGCCAAACAGTTGAGCTGTTGGCGGCACCGTTCGCGGATGCCTGCGATTACCGCGGGTGAGAAGTAGCAGGCATCAACGCCATTGGGAATGACAGTTACGTCGTTGCGGCCAAAATAATGGGTGAGTTGCATCGCAGTGTGCTTCGAGACCGCCGCCAAAGTGAGATCTTGCCTGCGATAAATGCGGCGCTCGAGCGCGCAAAGCAGGGCGTAATAAAGTTTTCGATGCCAGATGCGGAGCCAGCCGGAATCGCGAATTCTTTCCGTTCTTTGCGTCCTTTGCTTCCTTTGTAGTTTTTCCAATTCGGCCACACGGTGAAAAACCGCGTGGACCAGAATGACGTCGGCATCGAAAGCGTTGATCCCAGGAGAAAAAATTATTGCTGGCGCGGCATCGATCGCGGCTTTATTCCTCCGACGCGCCAACCGATTAAGGAGTAGCCAGCCGAGGAACTGGACCAGGTGTGGTCCCGGAACCGCGCGCACCGGGTGCCAAATGATTCCGGAGTTGCTGCTCCTGCCGGCATCAGAACTCGAGTAGTGAATGGAATCGCTGACAGTTTGAGCATAGAGATCGATGTGGTCGTCATGCCGCCCGGCTAGACGTTCAATCAGCTCAGCCACAGCGCGCTCGGTGCCGTGCTCACGGTCCACAAAAGGAGAAATTACGGTAATTTGCACGCCATTGGTCTCAACTGTTGTGCAAACAAAACGTTCGTCTAACTATCGCGTTCTGAAGCACGGATTGTACGAACAGGGCCTATAGTATCCAGGAATCATTAGTGATCGCGGCCCTGGCGCAAATTGTACTGTGTGAGCGGAGCATGGGCGCCGCGATATGCCGATCGCGAGTGCTGCGCGATTTCGGATCGATTTCGTATTCGCTGTACCTCTGGCAGCAATTGTTTCTGGTTACTTCCACGCCCTCGTGGGAACGATTTCGTGAACTTCCCTTTTCCATGATTTTGCCCATATTCATTGCCGCTTCTTCTTATCATTTGATCGAGCGGCCGATCCTGCGTTTGAAGGAGCGACTGGTACCGCAGGCGCGTTGAAAGCGGCAGCAAAGATTTCCTGCTGGCTGACCGGGCAGGTTCGCAAAATCCAGAAAAAATCGAGAGCGTCACATTCGTGCAGCGGTCGGATTGGCGGGTACAGGCTTCGATTCGACAAACCTCCGCGTCGGTGCCGCCTCCGCGGCGAACTGAGCCGACAGAGCGATGCTTGGAAGCCTATAGAGGACTCCCACCAATATCCAAAAATAGGCATTCACCAGAAAGTCCTGGTAATACGCGATGCTGTTGTATCCGATGGGGAAAAATACCAGAAAAATAAACCAGAAGATCACAAAGGCCATCGGAAACCAGGGCGAACCGCGTAGGCTTTTGGCAATTTTCCAGGCCGACATCGCAATGGAGGCACCCAAGATCAACCAAAGAGCCAAGCCTAAAATACCCATCTCAATTACCAATTGCCCGTACCCATTTTCGACCGAGATGCCGATGGACGGCTGATGCAAAATACGCGAGACATATTGAATTCCCAACGACGCGGTACCGGTCCCGTAACCATAGATCCAGCCCGGGGTATCGAAAGCTGCGACGAAATTCTTAAGGGGGTAATCGCGCGTCCGGTAAGCAAGTTCACTGGCCGTACTGTAAGGGCTCAGAGTTTCGGAGTAAATGGCGAACCTCGAACTCACCTGTTCCGGGAAAATTACGGCCAGCGTTACGATGGCCAAACCGCCCAGCAGGATCACGCGTTGAATGGAGCGAATGACGCGGCTAACTTCCCGTTGTTTCCACGGGGCGCCCCAGACAAGAGCAGCGATGACTACCAAGGTGCTTCCTAGACACCACATCATGACACCGCGAGAAGTGCTCATCAGTGCGGCCGCCGCGAGTACGCCGATGGTAGTAAAGGCGGCAAATCTTCCTTTCTTGCTGCGGAGGATGAGGTAGCCACAGAATCCAAGCAGGATCACCCAACTGGAAACGATCAAGTTCTGAAAGCGGCCGGTGCTGACAAAAACAGACGAAGGACGGTAAGCGATCTGACCGGTGAGCGGCGAGGTGCGGTAGAGCGTGCTCAAACCCCGAATGTCCTCTTGGAGGACCGCGGGATTAAGGAATGTCGGACCAATAATGGATTGCGCAATTCCCAGAGCGCCGACAAAAAGAATCAAAATTGCATTGAACATGAAAAAGCGCCGGAGATCCTGTTCAGAATCCATCAGGGCATAGCCCAGATACATCAGCGGGATATACAGGAAGTAAAGCTTTAACCCCAAAAAGCCGTAAAACACGCTAGTCGAACCGGGATTAAATACTTGACCTGCGGCAAACCAGACCAAAATCAGGAGTGGGACCAGAAAAGGCGGACGGAACGTTGCTTTTTCGGTTCGATTGCGACGCGAAATATAAAAAGAAAGATAGACCAAGACCACCAGGATATCTTTGGCAAAAAAGATAGCCATATTGTTGCCGAGATATTTGCGGAAGAAGTCTTCGAAGAAAAGCCAGCCGAAAAAGATGTACAGGCCGTCGCGCCAATTGTTCAAGACGCGGATTGCAACTGCCGCTCCGACAAGAGCCATGACGATAATGCCCAAGCTTGTCAAATCGTCTGCCAAAACCAACTGCGATATTTCATAAGCCGCAAAAAGCGCGAATGCAAAAACACCGACCGTGGATAAAACCTTGGTATGCGCGTCGATGGCACGGGGAAATTTGCGAAATGGAAGCACAGCCTATCTCATCTCCGAATGCTTCTTGGAGTCTGGACACATCGTCTCAGGCTAGCACGTCAGGGGGCTGGTGCGTAAAACGTTCGCGCACGCAGACGGTCCCTTTCTCTCAATCGCTTTGTCCCGGTTAAGGGCAATCCGACTCTGGATAATTCTGCCAGTCCTTGCCATTCAGTGCGCGCCCCAATTGCTGAACCTGGGAAAGACCCGTAAGTTCTGCTCTCGCCAACTCGTAGTTTTCTCGAGGCAACGACGTTTCCAAGAGCGTGCGCACTCCCGCGGCGATCTCGCCTTCGCGTTGGCTTTCGCAGGTTTGTCCGATCTTATATTTCCTAACGACGCAGGCGAGAGTGCTGTCGGGAGGAGTGTGGGCGAAAATCGGACGCTGCGCCTGTATATAGGTGGAAACCTTCACCGGCAGGCTGGTGCGCCGGAACAATTCGTACATTTCCCCGGCGGGATACATTGCGTACAACAAATCGCAAGCTGCGAGAAGAGGAATTGCGCTTTCCTCGTCCACATCACCATGGAATTCAAAAAGCCCAGGACCTTGGTCTGCGATGGCATCGATTTCAGGCGAAGCGCCGATGCGAACGATCCGCAGGCGCCGTTTCTTTTCTGCCGCGATGTTTTTGCATGCCGACAAAAATCTCCTGAACGGTTCGGGGTGATAGAGAGTACCGATGTGGCCTACGGTCAGTTGCCGCTGGTCCGGAGAAATATCGAGTTGCGGAAGCGCCGCGATATGAAGATATAGCGAAAAACATTTGACAGCGTATTTTTGACGATAGAGATTCCTCATTCCCCAACTGGTGACATCAATACTCTGGGCAGCGCGAAGAACTTCGGGAAAGGTTCCAGCCAAAAGCGGCCGGAAAATTCTATAGCGTCGGGAGCGGGTCCAAGTGGCAAAGGGGTCATCGTGCACAGTCAGATGGACTTTCTTACCCTGGGCGATGAGTTCGGCCGCAACAGAAATACCTTCGTAATGCCCGACTACCCAGTAGAGGTCGGCGTCCATCTGTCCAACCAAACGCTTAATATCTGCCCTTGATCCAGGTAAGAATCCGGTGCGTGCCGCCAAGTCCTTCAATAATTGTGTTGTAGTGAGCCGCGGCCCGAGCCATTTGTATTGCACGTTTTTGGCAGGCTGGTTTGCGAGGTAATGCCACTGGACATCAAGCTCCGGAAGAAATCGAAGATGGCTGCGCAATTGAGCTGAGCCACCACCAAGTTCGGGCGAAAAAGGGGTGAAGAGTGCTATGCGCAACGTAGAACACTCCTGTTGAGTGCTGGACGCAGGATCCTTCTCGTCAGAAAGGCTAAGGACCTACTCGCCACGTTGTACGGCCTGCGCTCCGTTACGGACCGCCTCCACTACCGCGGCGACATATTTTTTAGGTGAATGCGTTTCGATGTGGGCAAATGCGCGGCGGGCTGTCTCTTGCAATTTCTCGCGGTCTGTAAACGCGATCCGCAAGGTTCGCGCGAGCGCGTTCGTATCACCCGCGGGGAAGACGAAATCCGGACGAACTGGAAGCACCAGATCGCGCGACGCACCCACCTGATCACTAACCGCCACCGGACAACCGCAGCACATGGCTTCGTTCACTACCTGCCCAAAAGGTTCATAAATGGATGGAAGAACCATAAGATCAGCGGCAGAGTAGATGGCGGGTAGCTGAGATTGGTTAACGAAACCGAGAAATTTTACGTTTTGGCGAATGCCAAGTCTCACAGCCTCCGTTTCAAGCTGCGCGCGTTGCGGTCCCTCGCCGGCAAAAACAAGCATGGCACGGGGAACGCGGGCCTCGGCGAACGCCCGCAGCAGGTCCAACGGTCCCTTCCAAGGTTGCAGCTTTGCACAAAAAAGGACCACCGGTTGCTCTGCGGTGGCGCCCCATTGCGCACGCAAGGCGGCGCGATCCGTTTTAGCCGATTCAGCTTTCCACCAATCATTATCCACAGGAGATGGTGTGATCGTGATTCTTGCGGGCGGAATTCCAAGACTTTCCATCATTTCAGATGTCGTTAAACAATTGGCGATTACCTGGTCCGCCTGGCGAAAAAGAAATGGCCAGAATATTTTCTTAAACCAAACTTTCCATCTCTTTCCGTCGCGTGGCGCGAGGCTGTGCGCGTCGGTGCCAAACAAAAATGCCGAACCGGAAATCTTTGCGGCACGCCGCGCTATCCAGAACGAGGCACGGACGTAGCCGACGAAACATAAGACGGCATCAAAATTTCCCGAACGGATCAACTTTTTTAAGCCCGGATTATAAAAACCCCAAAAAGAATCCTCACCGGAACCCTTATTCGGGACTTCAGTCCAAAGGTAGCCATCCAGCAGGGGTATGTCCCACTGGACGGTCGTTTGAAATTCCGGATCCAATATAGGCTCTGCGCCGCGTAAAGAGCAGTACGCTACCTGGAGGTCGAGTTGCGGCTCGGTGGCCATGCGCCGAAAAAGCGGAGCCATATATTGAACGGGGTGCGTGGCGACTGCCAGAACTTTGTAGCGTCTTTCAGACATAAACGTTAACGTTTTCAGGGCATAGCGAATTCGAATCGAAAATGAGTTTCATACGTTGGTCCCTGAAAGTATAACCGTGTTTCGAATGGCCAAACCGCTGTGCTAAGCTGGAATAGGTTTAGACCGCAACTCTGAGCGGTTGCGGATCACCGCAGTGTCCCGCAGACACTTCCCCGCCACAGGGGGCCGAACGAAATCTAGGTTTACGAAGGAACCGTCATGTCTGGGCATTCAAAGTGGGCCACAATTAAGCATAAGAAGGCGGCGACCGATGCCAAGCGCGGCCGCGCCTTCACCCGCCTAATCCGCGAACTTACGATCGCCGCGCGAATCGGAGGAGCCGATCCAAATTCCAATCCGCGCCTCCGCACTGCAATTCTGGCAGCGAAGGGCGAAAATATGCCCAATGATAATATTGAGCGGGCAATTTTGCGTGGGACGGGCCAATTGGAAGGCGAGCAGTATGACGAAGTGACTTTCGAAGGCTACGGACCGGGAGGCGTGGGCATCTTGATTAACGTGGTGACCACGAATCGGAATCGCGCGGTGGGTGAGATGCGTCACCTGATGGGAAAGAACAATGGCAATATGGCGGAGGCCGGCGCGGTGGGCTGGATGTTCCATCGCAAGGGGGAAATTACAGTTGCTAAAGAAGCCGCGACTGAAGATCGGCTGATGGATTTGGTGCTGGAAGCGGGCGCGGAAGATATGAAGGACGATGGCTCGAGTTGGTACATCGTCACGCCGCCGGAAGCAATCGAAGCGGTTAAGGACGCATTGGTGAAAGCGGGCATTACGCCTCTAAGCGCGGAAGTCGCCATGTTGCCGCAAAATTACGTGAGGTTGACCGGCGAACAGGCCCGGCAAATGTTGCGGCTGGTGGAAGCACTCGAAGAACACGACGACGTGCAGCATGTTTACGCGAATTTCGATATCGACGAAAGCGAGATTCAAGCCGCGGTCGGCGCGAGCTAAGCAGCGAACATTTTGCTTCCGACTGATTGCGTCCTCTTGCCTCACGTCTTAGACTTACCTGCATGTCTGAATTCAGCCGCACACGCTGCGTTCGCGTA
Source organism: Candidatus Acidiferrum sp. (assembly GCA_036522855.1). Classification (GTDB taxonomy): domain Bacteria; phylum Acidobacteriota; class Terriglobia; order Acidiferrales; family UBA7541; genus Acidiferrum. The sequence goes on from DATDFA010000005.1 coordinate 96,448, forward strand.
CTTGGCATCGATCCCGCGGCCGCTGGGCCGACGGGTTACGGCGTCATCGAGTCGGACGGCCGACGATGCCGCATGCTGCGTTACGGCGCACTGAGCGTAGCCCGCGAGATACGCAGCGGTTCCGTCGGAACCGCGCTCGAAGCGGTGCATGCGTTAATTTGCAATTTGCTGCGAGAATTTTCTCCCGACGCATTGGCGGTTGAATCCATTTTTTCCGCGCTGAATGTTAAGACCGCGCTCCGCTTGGCGGAAGTCCGCGGTGTGGTGCTGCTGGCGGCCGCGCAACATCGAGTGCAAGTTCACAGTTACGCGCCGCGGCTGATCAAAGCCTCAGTGGCAGGCTATGGCAACGCGGACAAGAGTCATGTCCAAGTGATGGTGCGTTCGTTGCTGGGCATGAGAGAAGTTCCGGAGCCTGCGGACGCGGCGGATGCCCTGGCGGTCGCGCTCTGCCACCTGCAACATCAGCAGTTCCAAGTTCGCTTCGCGATCCCTGTCGCGATGCCTTCTTCAAGGCCAGTTCGGGCGCGTGTAGCCCGAAACGCAAGCTCCAATCCCCGGGTCCAACCATTGCGATGAAAACGCGGTACCTACCGATGGCGCGAATCCGTATTGGCGCAGTTCTGTTTTTGGCGATACTTTGCTGGATGTCGCCGTTGGCTTGGGCGTGGACAGGCCAACCCGCACCTCGCCCTGGCGCGAAAATTACGTTTCGACGAATCTTTCAGGGCAGTTCGCCAGAGTTCATCGAACTCACCGTGCGTGACGATTCGGATTCGGCCACCTATGAAATTCGACAGATGGACGAGGATCCGAGCGCGGCACCATTCGAAGTGAGTGGCGGTTTGCGAGCGAAAATTTTCGCATTGGCGGGTGAACTGCACAATTTTCAGAATCAAGATCTTGATGTGCACCGAAAAATCGCAAACCTCGGTGAAAAGTCCTTTCGCTGGCAGCAGGGCAGTGTGTCCCACGAAGTCAAATTCAATTACACATTGAATTCAGCCGCTTCGCAGCTGCTCCAGATTTTTGAAGGTTTGGCTCGCCAGCAGGAACACTATGCACTGCTGGAACGCCGGATGCGCTACGACCGTCTCGGAATCAACGACGCGCTCTTGCAGTTCGAATCTGACCTGAATCGCGGCCTTCTCCCCGAACCGCAGCGCCTGGCACCCCTACTCGAACAAATCGCATCGGATCCAAAATTTGTCCAGATTGCGCGTCAGCGGGCGCGGACGCTTGCGGACCGAGTTCACCGTTGAGAATTGGGCCTTAGCCGTAATTTCCAAGACGAGTCTACCGTACGTTCCCAGGGATAATACAATGTACTATGTAGACTCTGGTAATCGAGCACTGACATGAATCATCCAGAATTTCGTATGGTCTACTGATTATTGAGCTTTCCTATTCGGGCGTAATGATCTGCTCCGCATAACTCCAACATTTTAGAATCTTTATTATTTAGTTTTGCTTGGCTATTTGTTTGCTCCAAAACTTTTTGTAGCGGCGTCATCCGCGTTGTACAGTTTCGCATTCCCTTTCCAGGTCCGCGTGACGCCTACGCACCGCAAGTGGTCCTCTCGGACCCGCAGCCGTTGCGGTCTGCCAACCTCCAGCCCACTCTCCCGGCCCAAAAACACAGGGGTTTCTGTGTCCGAAGATTCCAATCGAAATGGCAATGGAGGAGTCATGCGTCACATTCGTGATTTTTCGTTTGTTTTTGTGCTCGCAGCCTCGCTGGGGATCGTGCTCGGAGTGCACGCCGTAGTGCCGCCCGCCGCTCACGCCCAGGCAACAGTGGGCACCGGAAGTATTCAAGGTACGGTGCTGGATCCAAATGGCGCGACCGTACCCGGCGCCAAAGTCACTCTCACGTCGAAGGATACAGGCAGGAAAAGCACCCTCGCAGTTTCTTCCGCCGGCCAATTCAACTCGGGGCCGATCACGCCGGGAGTCTATATTTTGAGAATCGAGGCGGATGGCTTTAAGAGCGTTGAACACGAATATGCGGTTCAGATCGGGCAAATAGCATCCGGAAACGTCACGCTGGAATTAGGCACGTCTTCTACAGTGGTCACGGTGGAGACGTCGAATGTCCAGGTAAACCTGGATCAAGCGAGCGTCCAGGGAGTTCTCACGCAAGCGCAAATCGAGAATCTGCCCATCAATGGGCGCAATTTCCTCGATTTGGCTCAGCTTGAGCCCGGAGTTCAGATTCAGGACGGCAACAATTTCGATCCAACCAAAGTTGGCTTCTCTTCCATCTCCTTTGGCGGGAGATTCGGCCGCACTGCGCGAATCGAAGTCGACGGCGTAGACATCAGCGATGAAACGGTCGGAACAACAACCAGTGGCGTGCCTGCCAGCGCACTGCAAGAATTCCAAGTCAGCCAATCGAGCCTCGACCTGTCGCAGGAACTCACGTCATCCGGTGGTGTAAACATCACGACCCGCTCGGGCACCAATGCGGTTCATGGCGAGGCTTTTGGATATTTCCGCGATAGCTCCATCGCGGCTGCTCTTCCCGGGCCACCTTCTCCCTTCCAGCGCAGTCAATTCGGTGGCAATGTGGGCGGTCCGATCATCAAGGACAAGCTCTTCTTTTTTCTGGACGCCGAACGTACCAAACAGGCTTTACAGGCGCCGGTACCCATTTCGTCCGACGACCCACTAACGAGTTTTTCGGGTGGTTTCAGCTCGCCGTTCAAGGAGACAAATCTTCTCGGCAGGGCGGATTACAATCTTGGCCGCAATTTCAAGCTGTTTTATAAATTCAGCTATTTCCAAAATCTGGCGGTTTCAACTTTCGGCGCGATCAGCTTCCAGCCTTTCCAGGACAAGAATTACACTCGCACGCACACGATCGGCGCGGACTTTTCCACCGGCGCCTTTTCACATAGCCTTCGCTTCGAATATCTCAAATTTCAAAACAATCTAACCGACGCCGTTGCCGGCACGGGTCTCCCTTTCGCTAACTTTCCTCTCAGCTTGAACATCGGCAATACTTTTGCCTCGGGTCCGAACCTTCTTGCTCCCCAAACCACACCGCAGAGCGACCATCAGTTGAAATACGACGGTAGCCGGACCTGGGGATCGCACATCATCCGCTTTGGCGTCGCGTACAACCATCTCCAGGGTGGCGGGTTTGCAAAATTCTTTTCGCTCACTCCAAGCGTCTTCGATCCGGAAAATGCCGCTGACATCGCTTTTGCCAACGCGCAATCCTTCGTTTGCCCGGGAGGACAGACGGGTGCCGCCTGCCCTTTCAACTATCCGATTGACGATGCTCTCATCGGCAACGGGCTGGGTTTCTCCACTGAAAATAGCGCCTTTGGGTTCCCTCTCGGCGGATTGGGCCCCGACAATCGAATTGGTGCCTATCTTGGCGACAGTTGGAAAGTTAAGCCAAACTTTACTCTTACTTACGGGCTGCGCTACGTGCGGGATACTGGCCGCACCGACAGCGATCTGAACACAATTCAGGTCTTGGATAACTTCCTGCCGGGGCTTGGAAGTCCGGTCAAACAACCCAACGCCAACCTCGCCCCGCAAGCTGGCATTGCATGGGACCCCTGGAAGAACGGTAAAACAGTCATACGTGCGGGCGTGGGACTGTTCTACGAAAATGTCATCTGGAACAATGTTCTCTTCGACCGCCCTGGACGTTTGGCTACCGGTGGTTTCTTGTCTTTCCCGACGGCCTGTTCGGGCGGAGTGGCAGAGCCGGTGCCGTTTGCTAACGGATCGAGTCAACCTGTAAACGAATTCGCTCCGGACGGTGCTTGCGGCTCTGGCGGTAACCTCGTGCCCATCGGCGATGGGTCGCCCGGCACAGCGGCTGCTTTGCTGGCCGGTTTCCAGACTCAATTCCAGACTGCCGCAGCTGCGGCAGGAGGCAGTGCGCCGAATCCAAACTTCATTCCGACACTGATCGCGAACGGATCGCCAATTGCTCTCGGAACGTTCGCACCCGGGTATAAATCGCCTCGTTCCGTCCAGATGAATTTCGGCATCGAGCGCGAGCTGCGCCCCGGTTTGAAAATCAGTGTCGACTATGTGCGTAACGTTGGATTGCACTATTTGCTCAGCGTGAATGCAAATCACACCGGTGATGTCGCTTTCCTTAATCAGCCTGCTGCTCAGGCCGCGATTGCGGCAACGAACGCGTCTTTTGGCTGCGCGACCGTCGATTGCGCCATCGGCAACGGCGCAACGATCTTCGACTACGCCAATAACGGTCTGGATTCTCCCGATGACCTCTTTGGCGGCGGAGCGTGTCTCGCCAATTCCGCCACAGCAACGACTCCAGGTTTCCAATGCGCGTTTGGCGGAATCAATCCAAACATCGGAGCCGTGCCGTTGCTTCAGCCGATAGGGCGCTCCGTCTATAACGCGATGGACATCAAGCTCATAGGAAACGTTAACAATCCGCTAAGAGGCATAAGACGTGCAAATTTCCAGGTCTCCTATACCTACTCACGTTTTATTAATTCAGGCGGGTCGAACCCAACAATTGCAGGCAATTCGGACCAGGACTTTGTTATCGCAGCGGTCGACAATCGCGATCCGAATGGCTTTAGCGGACCATCCACTCTAGATCGTCCGAACCAACTGAACTTCGGCGGTTATTTTGACCTGCCTCTGAAGTTCAGACTCGGATTCGTCTCTCATTTCTGGAGTCCTTTGCCGACCTCGATCCAAATTCCGAGTTCGGCGGGCGCAGCGAATCCGACCACCGGAGAAATTTTCCTTTCCGATTTCACCGGAGACGGATCGGTCGGAGATTTGCTTCCTGGAACGACGGTCGGCAATTTTGGCCGGGGCGTTTCGGTCAGCGGTTTGAACAATCTGATCAACAACTTCAATTCCAATATTGCGACGAATGTAACTCCGGCCGGACAGGCGCTCATTAATGCCGGCTTGTTTACGCAAGCGCAGCTGATGGCGCTAGGAGCTCATCCGACTCCATTGGCGGCTCCTCCTTCTGACGAAGCCGACATGCGCGGTATGCGGGCGTTTGATCTGACCCTGGCGTGGGAAGGCAGGATCAAGGAGCGCTTTGCGATCGCGCCAAGCGTTGGCTTCTACAACTTGTTCAACTTCGCCAACTTTGACCTGCCGGGCAACGCGCTATCCGGTTCACTGACCGGTTCTTCTGGTTCCATCAATGGAACCAGTAACGCCACTCGGCCCGATCGCGTGGGTGTGGGCACAGGTGTGTTTGCCCTGGGATCGCCCCGCGTCATTGAGTTCGGGCTGAAACTCACCTTCTAACTTTCGTCCCTCTCGGAAAGGCGGGGAGCCAAAAACTCTCCGCCTCTTTTATTTATGACCATGCATTGTTGATCGCATAGGTGTACACTCCGCCAAACAGTTTGTGGCGGAGGTGCTTTATGCGGAGCCCAGTCCTCTCCGTTCTTCTTATGACGTTGCTTGCGATGCCATTGGCCGGAAATTTTCCAAAACCTCAAAGCCGTCCAGGATTGCGCGAAGCCGCTAAGCGCATCAATGCGCCTCTGGACCCACCGGCCTTCGCTCCTGGGAGAGGCGCTCCTGATCCAGCGCGCCTAGAAGATGAAGCTGCAGAACTTGCGCGGTTGTCCGCGGATATCCCGGCGCAGATTCAGAAGGTGAATCACAGGCTATTGCCAAAGGATCTGAACGATCAGTTGAAGCGCATCGAGAAGCTGGCCAAGCATCTCCGTTCCGAAGTAAGACCTTGAGCTGACACCGTGCGCCCGGTCGCATAGCGCTCGTTGATGTGTGCGATGCTCTGCGCGAAGGGGGTTCGGACGTTCTAACTCCTGGCGATGCCAAGGCAGTGGTATTCGATAAGCCCGGATGGCTGCAGGCACAAGTTCTGCTGATCGAAAATTTCCACTAGTTTTATTTATTTGGAGAAAGCGGCCGCGACGGCAGGAGCTAAGGCGAGATCGCGGAGCGATTCAGCGTAAGGAGCTCTTGCGACGCCGCGTTCAGTGAAGATGGCCGCGATGAAACGATTGGGTGTCACGTCAAATGCAGGATGAGCTGCATGAACGTTCGGCGCGATGCGTACGCCCTGAATCTGCGTGACTTCCGTGGAAGAACGCTCTTCGATGGGAATCTGCTCGCCCGAAGCGATGGAAAGATCGAAAGTGGAAACCGGCGCAGCGATATAAAAGGGAACGTTGTGTTCGCGCGCAAGAACCGCAATCTGGTATGTGCCAATTTTGTTAGCGGTGTCGCCATTGGCAGCGATGCGGTCTGCCCCGGTGACGATCGCGCCGACATCTCCGGCTTTTAGAAAATGGCCGACCATGTTGTCCGTGATCAGCGTCAGTGGAATGTTGCTGCGCTGTAATTCCCAAGCGGTTAAACGAGCGCCCTGCAAGTACGGACGCGTCTCTGGAACGAGCACGTGGAGTTTTTTTCCTTGCTGGATGGCGATCTGAATAACACCGAGCGCGGTTCCGATGCCGGCAGTAGCCAGCGCTCCGGCGTTGCACTGAGTCATCACGCGGCCATGCTGCGGCATGAATTCGGCGCCGAATCGGCCGATCGCTTCATCGGTAGCACGCTTTTCAAGATGTACTGTTTTGGCCTCTTCGACGAGCGCGTGCTTGATTTCAGCGAGGTCTGAAGTTTGCGCCGAAATTTCCATGAAGCGGCGGTTCATACGATCCAAAGCCCAAAAAAGGTCCACGGCGGTGGGACGGGTCTTCGCCAGCGTGTCGACGATTACCGGAAATTCCGCGCGCAACTCACTCAACGATTTTGCAGGAGAATTTTGCACGCCGATAGCGACACCCATCGCGGCGGCAACTCCAATCGCGGGCGCGCCGCGAATCACCATCTCGCGGATGGCTTTGGCAACGTCCTGATAGTTCGTATACGTAGAAGAGATTTCCTCGATCGGAAGCCGGCGCTGATCGAGCATGACCACGCCACGGTCGGTCCATTCAATGGGCTGAGCTACGTACATTGAAACATGTTCCTCAAAATCTATTGTAGCGGAGGGGTCGGTGGCGGCAAAAGAGTCGTATTCAACCCCCGTATTTTAACAAGGAGAAACGCCAGGACGCTCTAAGGATGGGGCGGCATGCGTGTGAAGCCGTGCGTGGCGACGATCGCTGAAAAGGCAAACGTGGAGTTATATGCTAAATGAAGTAAAAAGCTGGCCAACACGGTGCCAGCTTTGGCCCGTGCGAGTGTGAAGACAATCCCTACGCCGATCAGCATGGCAACCAATCCCCAAGTCCAGCCAAGCTGAGGTGCGTGCATTAATCCAAAAAGCACGCCGGTAATGACGATTCCTGGTGCGATGCCCAGACTCTTCGCGAAAAGCGGGTAGAGATAGCCTCGAAAGACGGTTTCTTCGACAAGTGGAGCGATCAGGACCGCTACGCCCATCAGCAGGAAGGCACCATAGCGGCTCTTAAACATTTCCTCAATCGGAAGATTTTCCGGCGTCTTCAGACGGGAGCTCACAATAGCGACGCAGAATGAGAGTGCGATGCCTCCGACCAAATAAATCCAAGGCTTGGCGGGCGCGGCGGCGGTGGGAACAAGCTTTCGCCATCCAAAGGTGCGCCAGAAAGGCAAATCTTTCAGCGCGGAAATACTGATATAGAGAAAAAGGATAATCAGCACATACAACAGAATGGTAGCGGTGATGGGAATGATGGGCTTGGAGGTGTAAAGACGTTCCAATTCCTTTTGAGTGAGATGTGTGTTATGAGACTGGGCGACAAGATAGACGACGGCTCCAATCTGCGTGATGGCAAAGCTTACGATTCCAAAAATCATAAAAGAAAGAAAGTGCAACCAACCCCAAGGAACACGCAGGTCTTCGGGAAGAAGCGGCCGATGGGGCGTTGCAGGCGAGACAGATGGAAGGTATCCCGGAGAGTCGGAATCGCTGAAGGAAGTCTGAGCCGGTTCGGGAACTCCTACTACAATTTTTTCGGCAAGCTGCTCGAGCGACTGCCCGGATTCGGTGGATTGTTCGCTGGCTTGCTCCGCGGATGGATCCGGAACCGGCGATTTTGGATCATCAAAAACTGTCATGCTTTTTTCCTCGCCTGGCGCCGGGTGCGTGGCCATCCGGAAGCGAGTGCTGCCGCGACGAGCGGAAGGACGAGTTCGTGATGTCCGGTGATGGCATATCCTCTCGAATCCGCGTGACTCTTGTTGGATGGCGCCGTCGGCCGCTTGACTACATTCTGCAGAGGCCGGTAATGCTGGATGAAATCAAAATTCGCGGTCGTGATTGGCCGCAGCGGTACGCCGAGGTTTCGAACCACGGAAACCGCCTTCAAGAAAATTTCTGGCAACAGGACAGCCGAACCCCAATTGAGATATACGCCGCCCGGGTGCAGTTTTTTCACCAGACTGCAGAAGAGGCGAAAATCGTGGTATGTGGCGGCGCCAAGGGAGCTGCCATCCGCTGCGGGGTGCACGTGCGATATGTCCGTGCCGATTGCCAGGTGAATACTCACCGGAATACGCAGCCTATAGGCGTTGAACAATACGCTGGTCCGCGCGTTTTGGGACAGCAGTTTGCGCCCGGACAGAAATTTCCCCGCTGCTTCGCCATAGCCGATGCCTGAGAATGCCGCGCTGCCGGCTATTTGATTGAGGAATAGCCCGGTCTCCGTGGCCATGCCGAATTTACCCTCGTCGAGACCGGCTTCGACGTCTTCCGATGTCTGACCGGAAAGCGCGATTTCGAAATCGTGGATCAGAGCTGCTCCGTTCATGGCGACCCCAGACACAAATCCCCTGCGCATCAGGTCGACGATTAATGGACCGAGACCGGTCTTAATGACGTGACCGCCCATGCCCCACAGAATTGTGCGGCGCTGACGCTTTGCAGCATGGATGGCCGAGGTAATCGCGCGAAAATCGGCTGCAGCCAGAATCGCGGGAAGAGAATCCAGAAATTTTGTCAGTGGAGCGTTGGGGGAGACCGGCTCGGCAAAATCGGCGATGGAGACTTTGCTTTTCCGCGATGCCAGTGGATAGGTGGCAACGTCGCCGAGAGTAAGGGGTTGCAGCTGATAAACCGTATTCATTCTGGACAATTCACTCTAAACGGGAAACTGCGATTTACGCAAGAAACACCGTACCGCGCTGCGGTATAAGAGACGGAGGGATCGCGGCGTGCAATTTCAACACAAGAACCGCCCGACGGGTATGACTCCACCGAGATCCATGATCAGGGGAATGTCAGCCAAACAGGAAATAGCGATACCACCGAGCCGCCAAAGGCGGTCATCTCCGCCGGTACCGAGCGCCCAACGAGAAAACGGATAGGAACCAGGAACGATCATGACTGCCATGATGGCCCATTCAATCCAGCGGACTGGAACGTAAACTAACAGATATGTGGCAACGTTTTGAGAAACGCCGTATCCCAGTTTCGACATCAAGGCACTACTTATAAGCCAAATGAGAACGCCGAAGAAAAATCCCAGAAAGAAGCGAAACGCGCCATAAGCGACAGCGCGAGCCAGCCGGGATTTTTGATCATGCCGAAACTTGCCCAATCCGACGAAGCACCAGGCGCTGTAGGCGATAAATTTCACTGCAAAGTAGAGCAGGGCTGCCATGGGTCGCCACCGTTCCCAAGCCAATCGGATCCTTATTTATTCGAACCGTGTGAACTTCCATTTACGGAAAGTACCCGAGTCAGTGCTTGACCGGTATACGATTTCTTGTTGCGCACCACCGCTTCAGGCGTACCCTGCACCACGATGCGCCCGCCCGCTTCGCCCCCTTCGGGCCCCAGGTCAATGACCCAATCGGCTTGCTTGATGACATCGAGGTTGTGTTCGATGATCAGGACAGTATTGCCAAGCGAAACCAGGCGCTGAAGGACATCGAGAAGTTTGCGGACATCATCAAAGTGAAGCCCGGTGGTTGGCTCGTCCAAAATATAAAGAGTGCGGCCGGTTTGGCGTTTGGAAAGCTCGCGAGCAAGCTTGATGCGTTGCGCTTCACCTCCGGAGAGGGTGGTAGCGGACTGGCCAAGCTGAACGTAGCCAAGACCGACTTCAACGATCGTGGCGAGCTTTTGTTGAATCTGCGGAATGTTTTCCAGCAGATTGAGAGCGTCAACGGCCTGCAAATTCAGAACGTCACTTATGGAATGACCCTTGAAGCGGACCGCCAACGTTTCGGAATTGTAGCGTCGTCCGCGGCAGACTTCACACATTACATAAACGTCAGGCAGAAAATTCATTTCGATGCGGCGCAAACCGTCGCCCTGGCAGGTTTCGCAGCGGCCGCCTTTTACGTTGAAGCTGAAACGGCCGGGTTTGTAACCGCGCTCGCGCGATTCCGGCAGCATCGCGAATAGCTCGCGAATGGGAGCGAACACGCCGCTGTAGGTAGCGGGATTCGAACGCGGAGTGCGGCCAATGGGCGCCTGATCAATTTCGATAATCTTGTCGATATGCTCCGTGCCCAGAACCTGGCGATGCGCCCCGGGCGCCTCCATCGAGCGATACAGTTTATGGGCCAGCGCGCGATAGAGGATATCGTTCACCAGCGTAGACTTGCCGGAACCAGAGACGCCGGTGACGACAGTAAGCAGTCCAAGTGGAATCGTTACATCAATATCTTTCAGGTTGTTTGCCGAGGCTCCGACGATCTGAAGCATTTTGCCGTTGGGGCTGCGGCGGATTTCAGGAACCGGAATTTTTGCGGCCCCAGAAAGATATTGCCCAGTCAACGATTGCGCGCTGGCCGCAATTTGTTCGGGCTTTCCCTGTGCCACAAGGTATCCACCGGCGTTGCCTGCGCCCGGACCGAGGTCGACAACAAAATCAGCGCGTCGGATGGTGTCTTCGTCGTGCTCGACTACGAGTACGGTGTTTCCGAGATTGCGCAGTTTTTCAAGCGAGCCCAAAAGTCGATCGTTATCACGCGCGTGCAGCCCTATAGATGGTTCGTCGAGAACATAAAGCACGCCACGAAGACGCGAGCCGATTTGGGTGGCCAAACGTATGCGCTGCGCTTCTCCTCCGGAAAGAGTGGCAGCGGAGCGATTCAAACTCAAATAGCCCAGACCTACAGCAAGCAGGAAATCAATTCTTTCGGCGACTTCTTGAAGTGGACGAGCGGCGACTTCCTTCTGTCGTGGAGACAGTTGCGAAATCATCTGGTCTACCGCAGGCCGCGCGGAACCAAGCGAAAACGCCGTGAAATCCGCTATCGACCAGCCCGCAAGCTTTACAGCCAGTGATTCAGAGCGTAGGCGCTTGCCATGGCATACATTGCACAGCGTCGCGGACATATATTGAGTCATCCATTCACGGTAGGAATCAGAACCGGACTCCTCAAAATTACGCTCGAGAAATTTCAGCACTCCCTGAAAGCGAAAACCCTTGTCAGCTTTGTTTTTCGCTTTGCGCGAGTCAGCGTTCGATTCACCGGGCGCTCCGAGCGGCGGATATCCGTAAAGAATCAGATTCTGTGTTTTGACTGGAAGCTTTTCGAAGGGCGTCTGCAACTGAAACCCGTGAGCGTAAGCGGCCAGCTCCAGCGTGCGCTTCAATATAGCGGAAGACGATCCCGGTCCAAGTCCTCCGTCGAAGAGCGGGCGAGTCCAATCCGTAATCACTTTCGCTGGATCGAAATCATATTTCGAACCGAGGCCATTGCAAGCGGGGCAAGCGCCGTACGGTGAGTTGAAGCTGAAGGAACGCGGCTCAAGCTGCGGAACGCTGATGCCGCAATCGGGGCAAGCCAGCTTCTCTGAGAAAGTAAATTCCTTGCCGCCAACCACCGCGACCGTCACCAGACCCGAAGCCAGCTTGAGCGCCGTGGCAATCGACTGCTCGAGCCGCGAGGCGATTCCCTGTTTCACCAGCAGCCGGTCCACCACGACTTCGATGGTGTGATTTTTTCTTTTGTCGAGTTGCGGAGGATCGTCCAGCGGGAACAATTCTCCGTTGATTCGAACGCGAACGTATCCGTCCTGAGAAAGTTTTTCGAGCTCCTTGCGGTAGGCGCCTTTCCGACCACGCACGATTGGCGCCAGAATCATGACCCGGTCATCTTCCTTGCTTAGTTCGCCGCCGAGAATCGCCTGCACAATCGCCTCGCTCGACTGTCGCTTGATAGGCTTGCCGCAATTGGGGCAATGTGGAACTCCGACCGAGGCATAGACCACACGCAGATAATCGTAGATTTCGGTAATGGTGCCGACGGTGGATCGCGGTGAACGCGTGGTGGTTTTCTGTTCGATGGCAATAGAAGGTGAAAGGCCCTCGATGACGTCGACTTCCGGACGTTCCATTTGATCCAGGAATTGGCGTGCGTACGCGGAGAGGGATTCCACGTAACGGCGCTGGCCCTCAGCGTAAATCGTGTCGAAGGCCAGGGACGATTTGCCGGAACCGGATAGTCCAGTAATCACCGTGAGGGTGTTACGGGGGATTTCCAAGCTAATGTTTTTGAGGTTGTGTTGGCGCGCGCCGCGAATGGTCAGTTTGGTCAGGCCCATGGTGTGTAACGAGCCCCTCCGCAGGAGCCCCGGCACACAGTGAGGACACTGAGGCCAGAATAACTTTTAACAATAGCAGGCAGCCCGCGCAGGGGTCAATTAGCGCTATCAACTCAACAAGATCAGGAAAAATTCAGAACTTTCACAGTGGATCGCCAAAAAGCGGCTACAGCTTTCCCTTGACGGTAATTTTGCTCTAGAGTGGCGCTTTTTTACAAACATTATGGTATTTCGATGTTGCAGTCAAAGGAGTTAGCGGTGGTTCCGAGCTTGCATACCTCTGAAGACGTGGGAGAAGTTAGCCGAGGATCCCTTTAGGGGATTGAGGGCTGGGCCGGCTCGCTTCTCCCCATTTTTGTGTCTGTCCGATTCTTCAGCGCAACCGCCAAATTCCGGCTCCCTGCAAAGAGTAATTCTCCCAAAAAACGTCCCAGGCATTTGGTGACGAAATTTGCCAACGAAGAACAAGCGAAAGCATCGCATTTCATGCGGCTGTGTCGAGGCTAACTGGCAGCATTGACCGCTAGGAACGGACCAGCGTAACGATTGGTTGGTTTAGTTGGCTACGGCTAGGCTCCGCGTGCCGAGTGGAATAATCCGCCATGGTCAACCCCAGCATGATAGCTAGCCAGAAAAAGCCGGCAGCAATGACCAGCTTGGTGCGGCGCGCGCTGTATTTGCCATGCATGAAGAACAGAATGACCAGGCTCATTTTGATGGTGGCAATGCCAAGAGCGACGACGATATTCAGACGGCCGAGATCCACCTTCGCGGCTTGAACGGTCAGGACCGTTCCGACGAGCAACGCAGTGAGCACCGTGGCGTAGATTTTGGGTGAAACAACACGCTCGGAATGTTCTGCCACGCGTCCTCCGCTCCGAAGCTCAGGCTAAATGCCGATTGATTAGATACAACAACGGAAACAGGAAAATCCACACAATATCGACGAAGTGCCAGTACAGGCCGATGTTTTCTACAGGCGTGTTGTAGTTCGCATCAAACCTGCCGGTGCGTGCTTGCATGATCAACCACAACAACAAGCCGGCCCCGACAATCATGTGCAGCGCATGCAGACCCGTCATTCCGAAATACAGTGAAAAATAAAGCTGGGCGTGTGCGTTGAGGGCAGTGAGGCCGACTTCGTCCGAAGAGGTTGGAGTGGGTTTTTCCGCTTCGATCCCTTCGCGAATTTCTTTTTGTTCGTCCGTCAATTCCTTGTCATTCAGGCCGCAGGCAGCCTGATTGCGCGAGCAATAAGTGATATCAAAGTGGTAGCCGGGCACAATGTGATGGTCAAACTTCTGCTTGTATTCGACAACCTTAATACCCAGGAAGACGCAGCCCAAGACCAGCGTAATGATTAAAAAAAAGGGAACGAGTTTTTTTCGACTGGTCTGGGCCGACCAGACCGACATCGCCATGGTAAAGCTGCTAATGATCAGGACGAGTGTGTTAGCAAAACCAAGCGGCAGCGAAAGCATGTTGCCGCCGACGCCGAACGCGGTGGAATATGCATGGCGATTGATGCTGTAGGTGAGGAACATGCCGCCAAAGAAAAGAATTTCGGTGACCAGAAAGATCCACATGCCCAGCGTGGCGGTAGCTTTCTGCTGGTCCAGCGTTTGAAAATGTCCGTACAGTTCTCCGGTGCGATGCACTCGGCGCTCCTGTTCTTGTCATTAACCGCGAACTTACGATCAACTGCTAAAACCAGATCCGTAAAACGACGGCAATTGCTGTTCGTTAATCGTCGCCGTGTGTCGGTATCGGCTTCCTCGCGACCGCACCCAGCAAACCAAGCTCCGGGCGATGTTCGAAGTCGTAGGCTTCCCAGTCAACCACCGGCGTTTCGTGAAAATTCTCGGTCAGCGGCGGTGAATCCGTCGTCCATTCAAGTCCGGTCGCCGGCCAGGGATTCTTTCCCGCGACTTTGCCGTAGCGCATAGACCAAGTCAGATAAATCATCGGCAGCAGGTAGCCAAGCCCGAGGATGGAAGCACCCGCGGTAGACATCACGTTGAGCACCTGGAATTCCGGCGGGTAACTGGAATATCGGCGAGGAGATCCGAGGTAACCTAAAACAAACTGGGGAAAGAATGTCAGGTTAAATCCGATAAACAAGACGATTGCAGCCACGCGCGCAAGAAATTCCGGATAGAGCCGCCCAGTTATCTTTGGCCACCAGAAATGAATGCCACCCAGGTAACCCATGATCGCGCCACCGACCATGATGTAGTGGAAGTGGGCGATGACGAAATAGGTGTCATGAAGATGAATATCCAGCCCCAGGCACGCGAGAAACAAACCGGTAAGGCCTCCGATTGTGAACAGACCGATAAAACCCAAACCGTAAAGCATCGGCGTGTCGTAAGCGATGGAACCCTTGTAGAGCGTCGCAGTCCAGTTAAACACTTTGACGGCGGAAGGAACCGCGACCAGGAAAGTCAAAAACGAAAACGCCACGGCGGAATACGTAGACTGGCCGGTCACGAACATGTGGTGAGCCCAGACGAGAAAGCCGATTACCGCGATACCGATACTAGAAGCGGCGATGAAGTCGTATCCGAAGATCGGTTTTCGCGCGAAGGTCGGAATGATTTCGCTGATGACGCCCATGGCCGGCAAAATCATGATGTAGACGGCAGGATGAGAGTAAAACCAAAACAGGTGCTGGAACAGGATTGGATCGCCGCCATAGGCCGGATTGAAAAAACCCAAGTGAAACATCCGTTCGAGGCCCGCGAGCAACAGGGTGATGGCGATCACCGGAGTGCCCAGAACAAAGATAATACTAGTCGCATAATGCGCCCAGACAAACAGTGGCAGGCGCAGCCAGGTCATGCCCGGAGCGCGCATGGTGTGAACGGTGACGATAAAGTTTAGGCCTGTGAGAATCGACGAAAAACCGTTGATGAAAATTCCGATCACCGCCGGCGTGACCGCGGAGTTCGAATAAACGCTGCTCAGTGGAGTGTAGAACGTCCAGCCCGTATCCAGGCCGCCGGTGGCGAAGGAATAGAGAACAAAGCAGCCGCCGGTGATGTAAATGTACCAGCTCAGTAAATTGATCTTCGGGAACGCCACGTCCTTGGCGCCGATCATCAAGGGGATCAGGAAGTTGCCCAGCACCGCCGGAATCGATGGAATCAGGAAGAAAAAGACCATCGCCACGCCGTGCATGGTGAAAAGTTTATTGTACGTTTCAGGCGTTACCAGGTAACCGCCAGGCGTGAGCAAGTGGATTCTAATCAGCGAAGCGAAGAGACCTCCGACAAAAAAGAAGAAGGTCACCGAAATGAGATACAGAATCGCGATTCGTTTATGGTCGGTGGTCAACAGCCAGGAGCGAATGCCATAGGTGGCATTCAAGTAATGCTCGCGCGGCAACCTGTTGCCGCTTGGAATTTTCAGATCTGTGGTCCCCATGCTATTTCTTCCCCGCTTCCGGTTCGGCTGCGCCAGATTTTTTTGGTGGCGGCTGATCTTTCACGGACTTGATGTAAGCGGTCAGCTGCAAGATCTGATCCTCGGTGACCAGTCCCTGAAAACTGGGCATTACCGGCACATACCCAGCAACGATTTTTGCATTCGGCTGCAGAATCGATTCGCGAATATAGGCGTCGTCGGCCACCACGGTCGAACCGTCGGCCAGCTTTACCGCAGAACCGTAAACTCCGTTGTAGGACGGACCTCGCCCCTTACCATCGGGTAGGTGGCAGGTATTGCATGCAAGATCGTTAATAAGTTTTTCACCCATTGCCACGGGATCGCCGGAACCCGAAGTTCCTGCGAGCCATTTGGCATATTCATCGGGCTCCATCACCGTGATCCAGCCACCCATCACCGCGTGATTGGTCCCGCAATATTGCGAACAGAAAAAGTGGTACTTTCCAACTCTGGTGGGCCGGAACCACATGGTGTTGTAGTGCCCGGGTACCACGTCCATCTTTACTCGAAAAGACGGCACGGAAAAATCGTGGATCACGTCCTCACTGCCCATGATCAGCCGCACGTTGCGGTTCACCGGCACGTGCAGTTCATTAATTTCCCGATGTCCGTCGGGCTGCTGCAGCCTCCACATCCATTGTTTGCCGATGACATAAATATCGAGCGTATCCGCAGGCGTGTGCCGGAAGTCCACATAAACCGCCGCGCCCCATCCAAACATCGCCAGCAACAGAAAAAATGGCAACACGATCCAGGTGATTTCAAGCCGCAGGTCCCCGTGGATAGGAACTCCAATTTCATCCGGCTGTTTACGCTGATATTTAAAGAAAAAATAGATGACCGCGACGCAGATGGCCACCGCGAAGAACAGGCACACGGAGATCATAAAAAAAACCAGGTTGTCCACCTGGGGAGCGAAGTTGGAAGCCTGCTCCGGATACAATGGCATTTGCGACTGCACGATCAATCAGCTCCTTGATGGCTCAAATTCGCATTGGCACGGCGTTTGTCACGCTTGCGGAAAATCACAATCATCAGCAGCAGCCCGGCAACAACTCCGACGGCCAGCAAACGCATAATCCCCAGAATTGTTGCGCTGTATCGGGCGCTGGATGGATCGTATTGGAAGCAGAAGAGCAGCATCTTATCGACGGGCGTGCCGATTTTTCCCTGCGATGCGTCCACCAGGCCCAAGCGGAGATCGCGTCCGGGAAATTCCACACCATAAAAATAGCGGGAAATTCTGCCATCCGGAGTTAACAGCATGATTCCGCTGGCGTGCGCGAAAAGATTGTTCTTAGCGTCAAACTTAAAGTGAAAGTTCGCGGCGTTGGTAACGGCTGCGATCGACGCTTTCGAGCCGGTCAGGAAGTGCCATCCTGCCGCCGTTTCTTTGCGTCGGAAATGATCGATTGCGGTATTCTTTTTTGCGGCCGCCATTTGCGGAGTATCGCGGTCGTCAAAACTTACAAAAACAACGTCGTAATCGCGACCCGGATTAAACGACAGCATGCGCAGCGAGCCCACTACACCTTGCTCGAGCTGCGTGCAGAGCATCGGGCATCCGTAATAAACAAAAGCCAGCAGCACCGGTTTCTGTTGATGAAAATATTGCGATAACTGCACCGGCTTGCCGGTTTCATCGATGAACTGAGTATCCAGCGGTATTTGTGCGTTCAGTTCCGGACGAAACGTTACGTTTTGCAGTATTCCCGGCATGTTCGATGAAGTCTCGCCCAGGTTGTCGGGCACAGCCTGGCCGCTCATGCGGGTAGGCGCAAAGAACGCCATCGCGGCGAGCAGCATTCCGAGAACGTAAATGGTGCGCAACTTGCCCATGGACGTTATCGCTTCTTTTTCTCCTCTGCCGGCGCGCCGGGCGAGGTTGCGTTGTTTTTTTCGGCGATAATTTTCATCGCTTCGCTCACGGGAATCTTGGCAATGCCGTTTGATTTGTCGATCCAGCCGATGGATTCATTCACTTGGATATCGGCCGCATTCTTATCCCGGAGATCCTGCTGCGCGTCGGAAGTATGGCCCGGCACCCCCTGCAGCCGCGGTTCCGGAGGCAAGGAAATGCGCTCGCGCTCTCCAGCGTTCATTTCGGAGCGAACCGGCGCCATCGGGGTATCCTTCTCGGAAGCAGCGGATGTCAAAACCTTTAGCACCGGGATACAGATCGCCAACGAAACTACAATCGTAATGGCAAGATAAATCAGCTGCTTCACGATAGTGGCAACGTTGATGTCGCGCGGCTCAAACGTTACACTTTCGTGGAACGGCGCTCCGTCCCTCTCGTGGCCTCGGTTATGCATTTTAGTGCTCATGATAAGCGATAGCCTCGGCCAGTTTCGGCTCACCCAGAGGAAGCAGCGGTTGCTGCTTCAATTGCACGGCGAAAAACCACAACCAGATTCCGCCCAGAGCCAGAATGGTTGCGATATCCCAAAGTGTTGGAAGCGCGCGCGACGTAAATTCCGGCCGCGTCATCCAGAAAAGATCAAGAAAGCGCATCGCGATCATCCACATGGCAATCCTGGCGAGTACCGTCTGGCTGCGCTTTACGTCTCGCGACAACAGCGCCAGGAACGGAATACAAAAGTGCAGCACCAGCACCAGCACTGCCACCAGTCCCCATCCTCCGTAGAGCCGTGACCTGTAAAACGAAATTTCCTCGGGCTGGTTTCCAGACCAAATGATCAACAACTGTGAAAACGCGAAATATGCCCACAGCATATTGAACATGAACAAAAGCTTGCCGAGATCGTGCAGATGCCTTTTCTGAACGATGTGTGAAAAGGGTTCTGTTTTGGAAAACAAAACCACGGTAATGATCATCAACGACACGGCGGAGATGCTCTGTCCCGCCACATAGAGAAATCCGTAAATCGTCGATGCCCAGTGGGGAGAGAGCGACATTGCCCAGTCTATCGCCGCGAAGGTCATCGCGAAAACATAAAGTATGATTCCCGGGCCGGCCCAGAATTTAAATCTTGCGCGCAAAGCGCGGTCGTACTGGTTCACATCCTGCTGTTTGGACATCGCGTTGAACAGCAGCATGAGCCCGATCCATATGGCGAAATAGATTACCGCGCGCACCAAGAAACCGTTATGCGTGAGGTACCACTGCTGCAAATCGGATAGATGCCCTTCTTTGCCCAGTGGCGGGGGGTTCAACCAGCCAATCCGGGTATCGCCGTCCACAACGTGGGTGGTGTAAAGGTATTTCATTCCAAAAATCAGCGGGACGAAGAATGCCGCGACTACCCAAAGGGCGCGGGTGGCGGATTCGAGAGGCCGCCGGATCACGATTCCCCAATGGCCGCTGGTCAAATGTTGCAACATCAGAATACCCAACGAACCGAGAGACAATCCCAGAACCAGCAAAAACGCGGTGAGATAGGAACGGAAAAAATCTTCAGGTTTGGTGACCCACCCAATGATGGACACGATCAATCCGAGAACGCCCACAACCAGCGCGCGCTTCTCCAGTCGCCCGACGCTTTCCGGCGCTTTATATTCCTGCGCGGTCATTCCTTGGCTCCCCCAGAAGACTCTCCGCCACTTTCCAGTTTCTGCCGCAAGCTTTGCGGAAGTTCGCTGACTTTCGCGTTGCGGCTCAGTTGCAGCGCGCGCACATACGCGACGATTGCCCACCGATCGCGCGGCGGAATTCGCGTTGAGTAGCTGTACATGGCGCCAAAACCGTTGCTGATGACGTCATAAAAATATCCGTTTGGCGCCTGACGCAGTCGGTCAATGTGATAGCTGGGCGGATGCTTCATACCGCGCATGGCGATCATGCCGTTACCGTCGCCTTGCAGCCCGTGGCACGGCGTGCAAAAAACTTTGTAACGATCCTCTCCACGCAGCAAAAACTTTTCGTCTACCGGAACCGGAAATCCTGCGTACTCCTTCGGGACGTTGTAAACATCATTGTCTACCGCGCCATGGGCCACGGTATTTTCAAGCAAGGGGCGCTCCGAACGTCCGTCTCTAAAGAATTCGCTCGGAGAAAGCGGCCGATTCTTCGGCTGGTTGGCCATATCTTGCCGCAACGATGAGTCGCAACCTGACGCGATCACGCACAGGGCGACCATGCCGGCAAAAAAAGATGCGCTAATCTTCATCGCGCACCTCCGTCACGTGCTGGGCGTTGACGCTCTGTAGAAATCGCGCTGTTTCTTCGAGATGGAATTTTGGGTCATGCGATTCAATGCACAAAAAGAATTTGTCATTTGAAGCGCGCTTGAAACGTTCGATATTGAATAGCGGGTGATGAGGTTGTGGCAGCTTATTCAACGCCAGCATGCCAAAAACAGCGAATAGCGAGGCGCCAAGCACCGTCATTTCAAAGGTCACCGGAATGAACGCCGGCCAGCTATTGAGCGGCCGGCCAGCAATGTTCATCGGATAGGACGAAGCACTGACCCAAAGCTGCAAGAAAAACCCGCCCAAGCCGCCGCCCAGACCCCCGATCAACGTCAGCAATGGCACAAAGTCCTGCTTACGACCAAGGCCCAATGCCTGCGAAAGACCCTCCACCGGAAACGGAGCAAACGCGTCGACATGGTGATATCCGGCTTCCCGAACCTTTTTCGCGGCGTCCGTCAACTGTTTCGGCGAATCGAATTCGCCGAGCAGTCCATGGAGATGAGGATGCGGCAAGTTCATGAGTGCTCCTCGGTGTGAGCCACGAGTTCACGCATTTCCGCAATGGAGATGGCCGGCAATCCGCGCACGAACAGAAACAGCAGCGACACGAACAATCCCAACGTGCCTATAAAGGTGGTCCAGTCCCAGAAGGTCGGCTGATATCTGCCCCATGCGCTGGGCACAAAATCGCGCGTCAAGCTGATGACGACGATGACGAATCGTTCCAGCCACATGCCGGTGTTAATCACCAAGGACATCACGAACAAGGCTGCCACATTGGTGCGAACCTTCTGGATCCACAGCAACTGCGGCGTCAGAATGTTGCACAGGATCAAAGCGAAGTAATAATGGGAGTACGGACCGTGCAGCCGCTGCTGTACCAGGAAAACGTCGAATTTATTGCCGCTGTAAAGGGACATGAAAAATTCGAAAAAGTAGCCGTATGCCACGATCAAACCGGTGGCGAGCATCACCTTGGCCATGTTTTCCAGGTGCCGCATGGTGATGAAATCTTCCAAGCCGTAGGCTTTACGCAGCGGAATCGCGATGGACAACACCATCGCAAAACCGGAATAGATCGCTCCGGCAACGAAATACGGCGGAAAAATCGTGGTATGCCATCCGGGGACGATGGCAATGGAAAAGTCGAAGCTTACGACGGTGTGAACGGAAAGCACCAGCGGCGTGGCCAAACCTGCCAGCAGCAAATAGGCCGAATTGTACCGGTGCCAGTGCCGCGCTGATCCCCGCCAGCCCATCGCCAGCATTCCATAAATAATCTGGGCGGCCTTGTTGGTCGCGCGATCGCGCAACGTAGCCAAGTCAGGAATCAAGCCCACAAACCAGAACAGCAACGACACTGTTCCGTAGGTGGAGACTGCAAAGACGTCCCAGATCAATGGACTGCGAAACTGCGGCCAAATCCCCATAGAACTCGGGTACGGAAACATGTAATACGCCATCCACGGGCGGCCCGTGTGGATCAGCGGGAATATACCCGCGCAAGCTACGGCGAACAGCGTCATCGCCTCCGCAAACCGGTTGATTGACGTGCGCCACTTCTGGTTCAACAGGAACAGAATCGCCGAAATTAACGTGCCGGCGTGACCGATACCAATCCACCAGACGAAATTGACGATCGCAAATCCCCAGCCGATCGGAATATTGATGCCCCAAATACCGACGCCTTTGATGATCAGCCAGGCAATCGCGATCATCAGAGCCATCGTCAACGTGAAGCACAGCCCGAATCCCGCGATCCAGCCAATCGAAGTTGGCCGCGTCAATACGATTGAGGATATTTTATCGGTGACCGAGGCATAGCTGTGCCCCGGCTCGAGTACCCGCGCCAGCCTGCGAATTTGCGGCGAGTCCACGGGACGCGTGGTGCTCATGCCGGCTCCTTCTTTGCAACCGCTGCAAGATCGGGGTGTGGATTGCGCACGGCGCCGAGATAAGTCGTTCGCGGGCGCGAATTCAATTCGCCCAGCAGGTTGTAGGCCCGTGGGTTTACGTTTTCGCGCAACTTCGAAACGCGGCTGTTCGGATCGTTGGCATTTCCAAAAACGATTGCTTCGGATGGACAGGCCTGCTCGCAGGCGGTGACGATTTCACCGTCGCGAATGGCGCGGCTGGCGCCATTTTCGCCTTCTCGTTCCGCGGCAATTCGCACATTGGTGATACGTTGCACGCAGTAGGTGCATTTTTCCATCACGCCGCGGCTGCGAATGGTTACTTCCGGGTTGCGCATCAATTTCAATGAAGGTGTTTCCCAATCCTGGAACCGCAGGAAGTTGAAGCGCCGCACTTTGTACGGACAATTGTTCGAGCAATAGCGAGTCCCGATGCAGCGGTTGTAGACCATGTCATTCAGGCCTTCCGCGCTATGGACTGTCGCGCCTACCGGGCAAACCTGTTCGCAGGGTGCGTTTTCGCACTGCTGGCACGGCACGGGTTGGAAAAATGTGGCCGGATTGGCCAGCGTTGGGTTTTCTTCCCGGCTGTCTTCCTCGGTCTTAAGGCCGGTCTCGTAATACCGGTCGATACGGATCCAGTGCATTTCGCGCCCGCGCATTACCTGGTCTTTGCCGACCACTGGAATGTTATTTTCGCTCTGGCAGGCCACTACGCAGGCATTGCAGCCGTTGCATTTTGTGAGATCGATGGCCATCGCCCACTTGTAGCCATGATAGAAATTCAATTGGGGATAATCTTTTGAAAAATCCTTGTAGAGGGTTACGTCCTTGGGCGGCGTCTCGTCGCCTTCTTTCGAGAAGTCAGGATTCTTTTTGAATTCCTCGAGCGTCGCCGTGCTCAGAATCTTTCGACCTTCCACGTTATGGTGATACTGCGTGCAAGCCAAAGGATAATCGTCGCTCGTTACCGTGACTTTCCCGCCGGTGGCAGTCCATGGCGCATCTGAAACTCGCACCGCGTAGGCGTTGAAACCTTTGTTCGTACCGGTGTACCCGGACTTATGGCGCCCATATCCCAGCGGCAAAACCACCACTCCGTCGGCCTGTCCCGGCATGACCCAGGCAGCCGCTGTCACTTTGCTGTTCGAAAGCTGAATATCAACCACGGTGGAGCGCACCTGACCGTGTTCGCCGCCGCGAGAAATGACTCGGTGCGTCACGCCAAGCTTTTCCGCGGTCGCGGGACTCATCAGCGCCGCGTTGTCCCAGGTAAGCTTGGAAATTGGCTTGGCCAATTCCTGCAGCCAGCCATTGTTGGCAAACCGCCCGTCGTAAATGGTCGGATCGGGCCGGAACAAAAATTCCAGCTCGGCCGTCGGCTTCGCGGCTGCTAAGCCCGCTACGTTCACCTTGGCGTTCGCGTTGAGCGGCTTGAACGCCGATCCCGCCACAAACCCATCGTTCAGTGATTTCCGCCAGAATTTGTCGGCATCGGCTGCGCCAGCCAGGCTTTTCATCTGCTCGCGAACCGCGTCGTAGGCGGTTACGCCAGGCTTATCGGTGAACGCCGCCAGCACTTCGAACGCGGAATGCGCTTGATAGAGAGGCGCAATCAGCGGCTGAATCACGCTATACGTACCATCAAATGCGCGCGCATCGCCCCACGTTTCCAGGAAGTGCGCTTCCGGGATGTACCATTGGGAATATTCGCTGGTCTCGTTGTCGTGAGGCGCCACATGCACGATGTTCTGAACTTTCTTCAATTTGGACACAAAGTCCCAATCGTGGGGCGCGTCATACACCGGATTACCGCCAAGGATCAGCAGTAAATCCACTTTTCCTTTGGCCATGTCGGCACAAAGATCCCGCATCGATTCCATTTGATTTACGGGATTCGCCACCACCGGATCAGTGTAGTAAACCGTGTTCCCGGAATTTCCGAGAGCCTGATTGATCGCATGCGCCAGCGCGTGCACTTCCGCAGACTGCTGTTCGCCGGCGATCACCAGCGTTGCACCGCGATGCTTCATCAAATCGGATGCCACTGCCTCCAAGAACTTTTCAGCCGATGCTGGCGGAGCCGCCGAGCCTCCCAAACCGATTTTTGCCGCCAGAGCGCGCGCAAACAATTCCACGTCGTTCGAACGCAGTGGCAGGCGATTGTCCGCAGCGGAGCCCGTCACTGAAGGTGTGGGCTCAACCACGTACAACCGGTTCATTTCGTCGCTTGGTCCAGTCAAGTTGCGCCGACGATAAAAATCTTTCATGTACCGGACATGTCCCGGTCCGCTGGTCATGAAGTCGGCATCGAGCGACACCACGATGTCCGCTTTCTCCAGGCGATAAACGGTGTTCACCGGGCGGCCAAACGCGAGTTTTGCTCCTTCGAACGTTCCGTCGCTGCCTGCCGGCTCCCACTGGTGCCACTTCGCCTGCGGATAAAGCTTTAACAAAGCGCCGATTTGCGCCGCAAGCGTGGGTGAAGTGATAGCGCCCGTCAAAATTTTCAGGCCCGCTCCGGCGACGGCCTTTTGCGAAGTCGCCAATCCCTGAGCTGCGGCTTGAAAACTTTCCCAGGTGCCGAGTTCGCCCATGCTGACAGTCGTTTTGCCGCGATCCGGATCGTACAAGTCCAACACCGTTGCCTGAGCGAATATATCGGTTGCACCCAAACTTGCAGGATGTTCCGGATTTCCTTCAATTTTAGTGGGACGCCCTTCGTGGCTTTCCACCAACAGTCCCAGCGCGTCTCCGCCAAAGGGCATTGCCGTCGCATAATGCAGCGGCTTGCCCAGCACCATTCCTTCCGGCTGCTTCACGTAAGGAACAACATACTCGCGATCGGGAAGCCCACAACCGGCCATGCCGGCAAGCGCCAAGGAGGCGCCCATCAATTTCAGGAAATCGCGGCGGTCAACGGAGTCGTCCCATTCCGAAGCCGCACGAGGGAATTCGCGATGCAGTAAATCCGCGAAATGCGGATCCTCGGAAAGTTCTTCCAGCGTCCGCCAATATTGTTTTCCCTGCTTGCCGGCGAGCCTCTGGCGTATCGCCGCCAAATCCAGCGGGTACTCTTGCAGTTCGCGCTCGTCCGCGGTTGGCGGGTGATTGTCTATGTCAAGCTTGTGATCGTGATCGCTCATACCGTCCATTAACGATGACAGGTCGAGCAACTGGTCAGGTCGCTCGTGCTACGGATATTCCGTTCTTTTTGAAATTGTTTCCCGATTTCCGCCTGATTGGCCGCGGGCTGCCAGGTCATGTCGTAAACCTTATTCAGCGGCCGCAAAGCCATTTCGGTATTTCGATGGCAGTCCAAGCACCATCCCATCAGCAGCGTGTTGGCCTGGAACATCAGCGGCATCTGATCCACGCGGCCATGACACGTCGAGCAGCCTACTCCTTTGCTGACATGAATGCTGTGATCGAAATAGACGTAGTCCGCCAACCGGTGCACACGTGTCCATTGAATGGAAGTATCTGTGCGGTAACTTTCCCGGATTGGTTCGAGGTAGCCCACATCGTTGAACAGCACCGAATGACAGCTCATGCAAGTCTTGGTCGGCGGTATTCCGGCTGTCGCGGAGGTTTCAACGGAAGTATGACAGTAACGGCAATCGATTCCGTCATCTCCCGCATGATGTTTATGGCTGAATTGGATCGGTTGTGATTGAACTTCGTTCTGCCGCGTAAAATACGGCGCGCGGGCCAGCCCCAGCACAGCTGTCAGAGCCAGTCCGGCCAGGAAGATTCCTGCAAACAAACTAAACCTGGCGATAAAATTCGTACTGCGGTGAAAAATCTGGGCCATGATTTAATTGCGCAACTCGGGGTTTTGTAAAACAACCCTGAAACCCGCGCTGTGGCGAGTCTCCATGAAGGGAGCGGTTACAGGAGAATCCACCCTCAGTTGTCGAGCCAGCGCGGCTCGGACTCGTCGTGCGGCGATAGTTTCTAACAATTCTTTTCGAATTGCAACTGTGCGCGGCACTTTCGATTTTTATCTTTGTCATTCTTCTCTTCGTCCATCCGTTCCATTCGATTCGGAACGTGAGAAATAGAGACTCCTCCGCTATCCAAGTGCCAAAACGCGATAAAACCCTATCGAACGCTCCGAATGAATGCCATCTCGCCGTTTGGCCTATGCAATCCTCGTGGTATCTTAGAGAGATACTTCGCCCGCGTTTTTTTGCGCGTACGTATTTGTTGCGAAGTTAACGCCACTTCGCGCGGTTACCCTCCGTGCCCGCGATTGTCCGCTGGGGCGTGGTCCAACTGGTAGGACACCTCACTGTTAATGAGGACGGTGAAGGTTCGAATCCTTCCGCCCCAGCCAGTTTTCCTGAGGCAATTCTCCACGGGTAAACGGAATCGGAGATTTTACCTTCGATTACCCGCACTGCAGCCGCTTGAGCAGTCACAATCGCCCAAGCTCGCTCAATCTTTCTCTGTTGGCAATTCTGCTCCAGTCCATCCTCTCCATCCGCCGTCCATGGACTCCACATTTGAGTAGCCCATCTTCTGCAGATTGTCCGCAACCAGCGCCGACCGAAACCCTCCTCCGCAATACAAAATAATCTTCGCGGAAGTATCGGGAACTTGCGTCTCGATATCGCGCTCGATAATGCCCTTTCCCAAGTGCACGGCTCCCGGCAGGTGCCCTTTCGCCCATTCGCTGTCTTCCCTCACGTCCACAAGGAAAAATTTCTCGCCGTTGTCCATCCGCCGCTTTACGTCCGGGACGTTCGTTTCTTTGACACGGGTTTTTGCGTCGTTCACCAATTTCAAGAATTGCGGCGAATGTTTCATCGGCATTCTCCTTTGCTTAATTTCACTTTCGCCAGAATAACATTCGTAAACACAATAATCCTCTCCGCCCACCTCTGACCGGTTCGCAATACCCTGAAATAAAGGGAAATTCAGTTCGGCTGCAAGCTTCAGGTGGCGCTGCTCTTCTTCGCAAAAGTCCGCACGTAATGCACTAAGCCCCACACTTTCGCTGGAGCCAGTCGATCGCCTTCACCGATCATCTTGTCTTTGCCCTTGACGATTAGATCGTAAATATCCGCATCAGACATGCCGCTCAACACCGCCGGATCGTGCCAATCTTTCATTTTCAGGCTCATCGACTCCACTAGTTCGCCTTTGCCGTCGCCAGCTTCTCCGTGACACATCGCGCAGTCGTATCCAAATACTTTTTTCGCCGCGGCCAGCACGTCTGGCGATGACTTCACCGGATTTTCTTTTTTGACCGCAGTCGCAGACGTCGAAGCTGTCGCCGGCGCAGGCTTCTCCCCCGAAACCGATGCTTTGTCGGCCACCTTCTCCGCTGGTTTTTCTTGTGATTTTTCTTGAGAAGAACTCTGCTGCGCAAACCAGGCGCCGCAGCTCAAAATCAACGTAGCGCTCAGGATTTTTAGGACCAGGCTCATGGCGCCCCCCTGGAAGTCCCGGACCCAAGCTCTGGACCGCATTTCCGCGATCCATTCTGTCCGGGAGCTTATACCGCGGATTCTACACCCGTGGAGCGTTCGCGGAGCAAAACGTTTTGCAACCCGTGCGAAGCATTGCACCCGCCCGCCTTACTCCAAATCTCGCCAATTCGCGCCTGTGGAAATCTCCACAGCCAGAGGCACTTCCATTTCGTGAACGCCTTCCATCTCTTCTCGCACCAGCTTCTCCAGCACTTTCACTTCTTTTGGCGGCGCTTCGAATAACAATTCATCATGCACCTGCAAAATCATGTGCGAAGCTAGATTTTCTTTCTTCAGCCGTTTCGCGATCGCTATCATGGCCATTTTGATCAGGTCCGCCGCGGTTCCCTGCAACGGAGAATTCAGCGCGGTCCGTTCAGCAAAATTACGCATCTGCACTTGCGGAGAATTGATTTCAGGTATCGGCCGTACCCGTCCAAACAGCGTTCGCGTTTCGCCGCTCTTTCGCGTTTCCACCAGTACGCGATCCAGATACTCCTTCACGCCGCGATAACGCGAGAAATAGGCATTGATGAATTGCGCCGCCTCGCGTTGCTCGATTCCCAGCTGTTGCGCCAGGCCGAATGGCGACAAACCATAAATAATTCCAAAATTGATCGCTTTTGCCGCGCGCCGGTGCTCTGCTGTCTGCGCGATTGGTCCGACTCCAAAAACTTCCTGCGCCGTTCGTGCATGAATGTCCTCGCCATTGCGAAATGCCTCCACCAGTACCGGATCCTTCGAAAAGTGCGCCATGATCCGTAGCTCCACCTGCGAGTAATCCGCCGCCAGCATAGTTTTTCCAGGTTCCGCCACGAAGGCCGCGCGAATCGCGCGCCCGAGTTCCGTTCGAATCGGAATATTCTGCAAATTCGGATCGCTAGAGCTCAGCCGCCCGGTCGCCGTTCCAGTCTGGTTAAAACTCGTATGTAATCGCCCAGTCGCCGGATGAATCAATTTGGGCAGCGAGTCCACATATGTGGACTTCAATTTCGTGAATTCCCGGTACTCGATTACCTTTTTCGGCAGTGGATGCCGCGAGGCCAGCTCTTCCAGAATCTCCACCGCCGTCGAGCGCGATTTTGGCCGCCCACGCTTTGCCGCGGGAGCCAGATTTAATTTGTCGAACAGCACCTCTGCCAGTTGTGCCGGCGAATTACAGTTGAATTCCATTCCGGCAAGTTCCCAAATCTCTTTTTCAAGCCGCCGCACTTCCTTTTCCATCGATTGCGACATCACGGCAAGCACCTGTTGGTCTACGCGAACTCCGGTGCGCTCCATTTCCGCCAGCACGCCGGCTAGCGGCAAATCTATTTTTTTGTAGACAGAATCGAGTTTTTTCTCTTCGACTTGCGCTCGCAGCACCGGCGCCAATCGTTGCATCGCGTCCGCTCGTTCTCCCGCTCCTCCTCCCATCGGTGTGTTGAACTGGCGAAACACCACATCCTCAAAATCGTGCTTCGCCGTCGTCGGCCGCAGCAGATACGAATAAAGCTGGGTCGAATGCGCAATATTTTCCGTAGGCCCCATCATCAGCTGAAACAGTTTTGCATCGTGCACCAGCTTTGGCCGCTTCGCGTCCTTCAGCACCGGCTCCAAAACCTTTAGCGCTTCCTCATTCTCGTCCACCCACACCAGACGCCCTTCATTGGCCGATGACGATATTTCAATTCCTTTCACTCGTGCGCCAAATCCTTCGCTCTCCCGTCCCGCCGCATCCAGCGTGAGCCAGATAGCCAGCTCTTTTTTCGGCGGAACCTTGTTCAGCCATTCGCTGAATTCCGCCGCCGTCGCGAACTCTCCGTAGCCCTTCTTTGCTGCTTCTCCGCCTTCCACGGCTGCCGCGGCAAACGCTTCGCTGCCCAATTCCCGCAGCAGAGAATTAAATCCCAGTTCCCGGTACAAGTCGGCCAGCACCGCAACGTCCGGTGTTCTCATTTCCAGCGCATGCAAATCCAGCTCGATTGGAACGTCAGTCGAAATCTTGGCCAGCTGCTTGGACAGCAGTACTTGTTCCCGCTGTTGCTGCAGCGCTTCGCGATAGCGCTTGTTCGGCACTTCGTCCGCATGATCCAGCGCGTTTTCCACGCTGCCGTATTTCTGAATCAATTCCGTCGCACCTTTTTCGCCGATACCCTTGGCGCCGGGAATGTTGTCGACGGTGTCGCCCATCAACGCCATCACGTCAATCACTCGCTCCGGAGGAACGCCGAGAATCTCCTGCACTCGTTTCGCGTCCACGATTACATCCGCTTTCGCTCCTCCGGATCCTGTTCGCAGCGTTCGCACGTTTTTCCCCACCAGCTGCATCATGTCCTTGTCATTCGAAACCACCAACACCTCGATGTTGCTGTTCGCCGCCTTTTTTGCCAGCGTCCCAATCACGTCGTCTGCCTCGAATCCCTGCATTTCCAGAATCGGCAGCCGCATCGCCTCGCACAATTTCTTCACATATGGCAACTGGATTCGCATTTCGTCGGGCATCGGTTCGCGATGCGCTTTGTATTTTTCAAAAAGCTTGTCGCGGAAAGTAGGTCCCGATGGATCGAATACGATTCCCAGATATTCCGGGCGATAATCCTTCAAAATTCTTTTCAGAATATTGTTGAAGAGGAAGGGCACTTTGGTGGGCATGCCGCTCGGCGCGTTCATTCTCAGCATTGGCGCAAAAAAAGCTCGATAAATATGCGCCATCGCGTCCACAAGGAACAATTTCTTCGCAGGAGTATTCATCTGCGCGAGTATACCAAACGCCTGTTCTCGTTCTGGTCAGCCACCGCGATTCGCGACGACGGCGATTCGCGGAAGGAAAGCCCTGCCTCGGAACTGGTAACTCGAGACAAAAAAATTCCCAGTCGCGTGTCGACGCAACTAGGAATTTTGGCTATCCCTTTCTTCGATCGGTATCGGAAGTCGCTTACCGCTGCGCTGCCGACGTATTCGCCTGTGCTACCAGCAGCAACCTTGTCCCGCCATCCAGGTGAACGTTCTTTCCCGCGGAAATGATCACCGATCCCTCGGTTGGATTCGTGGAATTTGGATTGAGGCTCAAACCATTCAAGCCATAAACACCGCGGCTCGTGGCTTTCAGATTCCCCGAAGGAGAGAGACCGCCTTCCGGGCTGCCCGCCGGATTTGAGGCCGCTCCAGTCGGTTGATTGGTTGTGCCGTTCTGGTCCGTTGTTCGAGGAACGGTGCTCGCCGCCCCGCTTGACGCTCCTCCAACGGTACTTCCCATCCCGCCAACGTTGCCACGGTTGCCTGCTGCCCCGGCTCCTGCAGCTCCTCCTTCAATATTGCCCATCGGTTGCAAATCGTCTCCGCTTACGGGCTGAGTTCCCTGTTCCGACGCCAACGCTTGCAGTTTCACTTGCAACGGCATTTCTTGGCCATCTTTCAGAACAGCTCGGTCGAACTGCATGCCTAGAACCGAATCCGAATCGCCCTTGGCGCGGGCACTCGATCGCGTCACGTGACCAACCAGCTTGGTATTTTTCGGGATCACTGTTTTTCCGTCTACCTTGATTGGTTCCGTCATCTGCGCGGTTACGGCATCGCCCGGTTTCACTTTCTTGGAGTCCACTGTGCGACTCAGCTCCGCATTCAACGCAGTACCGGGTGCGAGAGAGCCCGATTGAACTCCCGGAGTTTCTGGAGTTGCAGCCTGCGCGCCCGCACTCGGTGGCGCTTGGCTCGTAGTCTGGGCGCAGGTAGTACACACGCCCAGTACTAACACTCCTGCCGCCAATAGAGAACTTATGCGTAACATAGAGCTATTCCTCCCTGAGGACTAAATTTCCCTCCAGCTGGCCATCTGCTCCCGGTGCGTTTACCCGGGCTCGCCAATTGAAACTTCGCCCGGTGCAGTGAATACGCACAGGCAGCATTTGCCAGAAACAACGTGTAGGGGATGATTAACGGGCGTCGGGCGAAGCCGAGGAAGAAGCCGGTGGCTGAACCACGATTAACAAATGCGTTCCATTGTCCAAGTGAATGTTAGGTTTCGTGCCGACTAGCACCGTTCCATGGGAACCTTCTGAAACCGGCGTAAATACGCGCAAACTCGGTTCGCTAAATGCTCCCTTGCTGTCCGGCGTGAACAACCCTCTGCGGTCCAGGCCGCCCGCAATTGCCTGCCGCGGCAAATCTGGAATCGTTTCCGTGCGGCGAGGCATAGTATAAGTGGAAGGCATGACGAAAGTTTGCGGAGCACTTGTTGCGCTCGGCGCTTCATCCCGCAATGTCCCTTCGAGCCGATTCTCTTCGTACCTGTCTCGCGACGGAATCGTCGGCTGAGCTCCCACCGGCGCCAGAGCCTGTATTCCGGCATTCAATTGAGCAGTTTGGCCGTTCCTCAAAATCACTTGATCGAATTCCACAAATAATGCAGAGGTTTGTTGGTCATCGGCCCCGGTTCGAACCACGTGTCCTACAATTCTGCTGCCTTTAGGCACTAGCACGCTTCTTTGATAAACAACCGCTTCACTCACAATCGCATTTACCGGATCTCCCGGTTTGCTCTTCTCGGAATCCAGCGTGCCCACTAAAGTCGCGTTAATCGCAGTTCCAGTGCTCAACGGAATTGTCACAGCCGAGCCCTGCTGTTCCGCTTGCTTTTTATCGGGAGTGTTCGTTTGACCCATGCTGCCACCTGCGAAAATCATCGCCAGGAGCGCCACGCCAATCATTTTTTTTGTCATCGGAGGGCCTCCTTCGCTGTGGGCTGGAGGACAGTAAACTCTGTAACTCTGCAACAAAGAATACCATGAAGCGCTAGTGCAAAACCATCACCATTCGCTAAGCCCTTTGATTTCTGTGCAAAACAGGCCAAAACCTAACGGAATGACTGTACGCTTTGTAGTTCTGGTACCCTGTTCTTACTCGACATGTGTGGCTTTTCAGCCACAGTTTTCGGCTAGTCGTCCAGCGGACAGTCTGGCTTGTTACCTTATCCGCGGATAGGTTCTGACTTGCCCTCGGCCCGGCCCTCAAGCTGAAACGATCCCCAACGGCTTCGCCACTTCTCCCAGAATTTCTGCGGCCCTTACCAGTTGCTCTTTTTTATGTCCCGCGCTCACAATCGCGCGCAAACGCGCTTTTCCTTCCGCTACCGTCGGATATCCGACCGCTGGAGCGAACACGCCAGCCTCAAAAAGTTTATTGGAAAACTCAAAAGCCTTCGCCGCATCGCCCACGTGAATCGGCACAATCGGCGTTTCACTGGCCTTGAACTGGAATCCGCGTTTCTTCAGCTCGCGCTTGAACGTCTTGGTATTCTTCCAAAGTTTTTTTATCAGTTTCTCGCCCTCGGGAGAATCCAACAACGCGAACGCGGCCATGCAAGCCGCCGCGGTCGCCGGCGTGTGCGAAGTCGAAAACAAAAATGGCCGCGCCCGCAGATACAGAAAGTCAATCAGATCGCGCGACCCGCAAACGTATCCGCCCATCACCCCAATCGCCTTGCTCAGCGTGCCCACTTGAATGTGCACTCGGCCGTGACAGTCAAAATGATCCACCGTGCCCCGCCCATTGCGCCCCATTACGCCGCTGGCATGAGCATCGTCCACCATCATGATGCAATTATATTTTTCCGCCAGCGTGCAAAGCTCCGGCAGTGGCGCAAGATCGCCGTCCATGGAAAATACGCCGTCGGTGATGATCAGTTTCTTTCCTGGAAAATCCGCGTGCTCCTGCAAAATCCGCTCGCAATCCTTCACGTCTTTGTGTTTGAAAACCTTGATCGTCGCCCTCGAGAGCCGCGCGCCATCAATGATTGACGCGTGATTCAATTCGTCGGAAACGATCAAATCTTCCTTGCCCAACACCGCGGAAACCGTCCCGGAATTCGCGGTGAATCCCGACTGAAATACCACGCAGGCTTCCACATTTTTGAATTTTGCAATCTGTTCTTCCAGTTGCATGTGCACTTGCATGGTTCCCGCGATCGTTCGTACTGCCCCAGCCCCGGCTCCGTCTTTCTTCACTGCTTCGATCGCCGCTTTGCGCAGCGCTTTGTGCGATGTCAGGCCCAGATAATTATTCGAGGCCAAATTGATCACCTCTCGTCCGTCAAACGTGCACACCGCCTTTTGCTCGCGCTCCAGCACGCGCAATTTCGGCGCAACGCCTTTTTCGCGCAACTCTCCCAGGTACTCGCTCACGTACTGCAGCGGATTCTGCTTCATCATTTGTGTTCCCTGTTCCGACATGCGGCTTTCTCCTTGGTTTACGGATTGTAGCGTTTACGATAAGCGCGATTTTTCATCCTGAACGAGGCGTTCTGAGTTCCGAGTCCTGCCGGATAGGATCTCAACTCTGCGGTAGGCTGGGCGCCCTGAGTCGGAATAAATCTCGCATCATCTTCCCGCGGATGCTGGGCGCACCCGCAATGCTCGGCAAAAAACTGCTCTACCTTCTTACTGCGGTAGTCCATCCGGATACAACAGAATTTTTCCGGCCAGGCCCCTCTGCAATTTTGTGAAGGCTTGCTCATACTCTTCCAGTTTAATACGCTCACCGAACAGCGGTTCCAAATTCAGGCGCCCAGCCTTCAATAGCGCCGTCATCTGCACCCAGGTTTCATACATTCGCCGCCCGTAAATTCCCTGCACCGTAGCGCCCTTAAAAATCACGTCATTCACCAGATCCAGCGGCACATTCTCGGTGGGAATTCCCAGCAGCGAAGCTCGTCCGCCAGCGCGCAGTGCCTTGAACCCTTGCTGAATCGCTGTCGGGTTTCCGCTCATCTCCAACAGCACATCCACGCCCGTCTGGCTCGTTTCACTCAAAATTCTCGCTACGGCGTCCGCCGCCGATGGATTCAGCACTACATCCGCGCCCATTTTTTTAGCCATCGCACGCCGCTGCTCGTTTGTCTCGGTCGCAAACACTGTCGAACTGCCGCATACTTTCGCGACCGCAATCGACATCAGTCCGATCGGGCCGCATCCGGTGACCAGGGCGGTTCGCCCCGCGATCGGCCCCGCCAAAACCGTGTGCACGGCATTCCCCAGCGGATCGAGAATCGCGCCGTAGCGCTCCGGAATCGCCGCATCCAGTTTAATAATATTCACCGCGGGAATTTTCACGAACTCGGCGAACGCGCCGTCCTGATCGATGCCGATAATCTTCAGGTTCTGGCAAATGTGCGCTTCGCCGACACGGCACTGGTGGCAGTGTCCGCAATTTACATGCATTTCCGCGCTGACAAAATCTCCGCTCTTCACCGCTTCCACGTCCCCGCCAACTTTTTCCACCGTGCCGCAAAACTCGTGACCCAACGTCACTGGGGGCTTGATTCGCCCCTGTGACCATCGATCCCATCCATAGATGTGCAAATCCGTTCCGCAAATCGAAGCGGCTCGCACGCGCACCAGCACGTCCGTTGGCCCGATCGCCGGCGTCGTCGCTGTCTCCAACGAAAGACCGCGCGCCGCCTGCATTTTTCGCAACGCCTTCATCGCACCCTTTCGCATTTCTTTTTGGGAGGGTTGCTAGACCGGCTCCCGTGGAGCCACACCATCCCAGTCTTCGCGGAATTTTTCGCTTGACAGCGAAGCCGTGGAAGCGATGGTAGCACACGCCGCCGACCGCATCAGTCAGCAGGGGCAACCCGAAACCGGGCAAACCGATCGCTGACTGCGTCACTCACTTGCGCCACGCACACCGCGGCAAGCGCACCGGTGAAAACGTCCATCGTGTAGTGCGCGCGCAATACTAGCACCGCGGTAATTTCAAAAATCACCACGCCGATCGCCAGGACGGTGAGCCACGCCTTTCGAAACCGCGCCAGTTCTATCGCGCCAAACACTGCAATCGCCGTGTGCCCGCTAAAGAAAAAATCGTTGGCCACTCCATATGTCACCAAAAGCGACGGAAATCCCGGATAGTGCCAGATAATCCCGGGCGGCGGCGGCAGCGCGCACAATGCCTGCATCACTTGCCGCGTAACCAGCAGCATCGCTAGTCCCACAAACGGCCGCAACTTGCCTGCAAAAATCCAGGTTCCCAACAGAAAAATTGCAATGGCATCAATCAACGCCGAACTTGTAATCAGCAAAACGTTTGTGGCCCGGGGCGCCGCGTGCAGATATGCGTTCCATGGCGCGGTCAATCGGTGCAATCCGTCCCCAATCGGTTCGGTTAACGAAGTGCGCGCACCCAGCAATGATTGTGTCCAGAACCAGATCGCCAACGCGACGAACGTGATGAGGATTCGCAAAATCAGCGCTCTTGCCGTTCCGTTTTTCCTGGCTTTCTCCCGCGCAAACTCTTCCGCATCCGCAATTTTCTGAATCGGCTGTAGCGTTTCAGGCGAGCTCATTCCCCAACTCCTTCACGCGCCGCAAATCCAGCTTTCCAGTTCCCAGATATGGCATCGCCTCAATACGGCGGAACTGATCCGGCCGCGGCCTCCACAACGCCGGCAAATCCGCTTCCGCGAACTTTGCCAGCACTTCTTTCAGCGCCGCATCATCCAGCGTGTGCAGCACGATCAGCCGTTCGCCTTTTTTTTCGTCCGGAATCGCCGTCACCACGAACACTTGCTCGGGCGTTCCCGCAATCTCTTGCAGCTTATCTTCTATGTTTATGTGCGGCACCATTTCGCCGCCGATTTTGCTGAACCGGCTCAGGCGGTCCGTGATACGCACAAATCCATCTTCATCGATAGTCGCTATATCGCCGGTGTTGTACCAGCCGTCCTGCAAAACTTCGGCCGTCTTCTCCGGCTTATTCAAATATCCACGCATCACGTTTGGCCCGCGCACCAGCAACAAGCCCGGCTGATTTAGCGGCAGCACAGCACCCGTCTCCGGATCGACTGTACGCACGGAGATTCCCGGCAGCGGGTGTCCGATGCTTCCGCGCTTCGCTCCTACCTGCCGAAACGATGCCGCGCGAAAATCCGCCGTGTTCACCGAAACCACCGGCGAACATTCCGTGCAGCCATAACCTTCCAGTGGCCGGATTCCAAAATGATCTTCGAACGCCTCCGAAACGCGCGCCGGCAATTTTTCTGCGCCGGCCATCACGAACCGTAAACTCCCGAAATCTTCCGGAGCCACTCTTCGCGTATACGCCTGCAGAAAAGTCGGCGTCGCCAGCATCATGGTGACCTTGTACTGGCTCACTAGCGTCCCAATCGTTCGCGAATCCAGCGGACTGGGGTGATACACAACGCCGATTCCCACCGCGCTCGTCAGGCACAGCGTTCCCGTAAATCCAAAAGAGTGAAAGAACGGCAGAATCCCCAAAATCCTGTCGTCCGGGCGCAGCATGAAGACTTGATTCAACTGCTCCACATTCGATGCCACATTGTATTGGGTCAGCAGCACGCCTTTCGGGTTGCCGGTGGATCCGCTGGAAAAAATAATCGTCGCAACGTCGTCCAGCTTCGTTCTGGATTTATTGCCGGTCACTCGCTCGATCGCGCTCACTGGGAAGAACAGCGCGGCGCACAATGCCGTCAACCTCTCCCCGAAACGCGGCTTCTCCGCCAAGTCCTCCAAATAAATTGGTACCCCTGCTGGTCGTACCTTCACTTTTTCCAGGAACAACCGCGACGTCACTACCGTCTTCAATCCGCTCTGCTGCGCGCAAGACTCCATCACCGAATTCGAAGCCGTGTAATTTAGATTTACCGGGACTTTCCCCGCCATCATTGCCGCCAGATTCACCAGCGCTCCGCCAATCGACGGCGGCAACAGCACACCGACCGCTTCCTGATCTTTCCAATGCGCGCGCAATCGCCGTGCCAGAAAAATTGTCTTCACCAGCGCCGCAAAAAACTTTAAGTGTTGCGTGCGCATGTCCGCCATGGCAAATCGAAATGGATGGCGCCGCGCCGTTTGAATGAAAGAGGCCGGAATCGTTTTGATCTGCGGTTTGCGCCGTGCAAAAGCGTCCGCCCCTAGTTCCATCACTGCCTGCCGCGCCTCCATCGACGTCACCGTTGCGGGCATCGGTTTGCCAAACGTCACCCGCACCGGATACGGAATCTTGCGCGGCCACTTCCAGAAAAATTTCCCGCCGGAAAAGCTGAAAATCGATCCCCAAATCCCGTCGATCTGAACGGGAATCACCGGAACGTCCAAACCTTTCAAGATTCGCTCCATACCGCGCCGGAACGGCATCATCTGCCCGATGCGCGTCATCTGCCCTTCCGGAAAAATACAAACCAGTTCGCCATTCTGCAGCGCCCGCGTCGCTTCCCGCAGCGCATGAATCATTTCCCGCGGACCTTGTTGCGCAGAAATCGGAATCACTCCTAGACCTTTCGCAAACGGCTTCACGAACGGATGTTCGTACGAATCCTTGAACATCAGAAATCGCACCGGGCGATCTGTCGAAGCAATCACCAGCGCGGCGTCCGCCATTGATGCGTGATTCGGCGCCAGCAAGGCGCCTCCGCGCGCCGGCACATAATCCGCTCCTGCAATGTCCATTCGATAAATCGTGTGCGTCGCGAACCACAGAATCAGCCTTAACAGTGATTCCGGCAGCAGCAGTACGGTATAAACCGCCGCTCCCAATGAAACGACGGCCGTACTGGCAAAAAAAGTTCGCAGCCCAATGTGCAGGTAGTGCGTAAATCCCGAGTAGATCGCCGACGCCGCCATGACTCCCACGAACGAGAGCCAGTTCGCGTACGCAATCACCCCGCCTTTTTTGTCCTCGTCCGGGCGATGTTGGATGAGCGCGTTGATCGGAACCACGAAAAACCCGCCGCTGAACCCCAGCGCGATCAACAAACCGAAGACTTGCCAGAACGACAAGCCCGGCACCGCCATCAACGACGCAAACACTGCCATGCCCACTGCGCCCAGCGGAATCAATCCGTATTCAATTTTTCCGCCGGAGAGATATCCCGCTGCAAAACTCCCCACTCCAATGCCTATGGCCAACGCCGCCTGCAAGTAGCTGCCGCGCGTTTCGTCCAGGCCCATGATCTCGCGTCCGTAAAAAACAATCACGAATTGCAGTAGCGCCCCCAGAAACCAAAAATAGGTATTTCCGACTACCGCCAGCTTTAGCGCGCGATCCGGCCGCACCAGCCGCCACTGCGCTCCTAAATCTCCAAAAATGTTGAATCTGAATTTCCTTTCACGTGAGCCACCCTGCACGCGAGTAATCAGAAAACTGGTGCCCAGGCCAACCACCGAACAGGCTCCGTAAATCAGCCCCGCCGTCACCGCGCTGGCATGAAATTCCTGCGCCAGAAACGATCCGGCTACCGTTCCGGAAATAATCGCCAAAAATGTGGTCAGCTCAAGTACGCCATTTCCCCAGGAAAGCAGTTCCGGAGGGAGCAGCTCCGGCAGGAGACCGTATTTCGAAGGCCCAAACAGCGCGGCTTGCGTGCTCGCCAGAAAAATGACCCCGTACGCGAGATACGCGTTGCCTTGGTAGAACGCGAAAATCGCAAACAGCATCGCCGCAATTTCAAACAGCTTCGTCCCGATCGTCACGCTGCGTTTGCTGTAACGATCAGCCAGGTACCCGCCGGTCATCGAAAACAGCAGAAATGGAATTGCGAAAAGATTTCCGATCAGGAACACGCCAAAATCTTTTTCCGCCGTGGTGGGATTGCGGCCGAGAATCAGGAAAATTACAAAAAATTTCAGGCCATTATCATTGAAGGCGCCTTGGAACTGCGTCGCTATCAAGCTCCAAAAACCACGCCTCCACTTCCTCGCTCCGGGAGGCACATTTTCAGGCGCATTCTGGGCCATGGACCGCCCTCCCCTGGGGCCGGCAAACTCGGCTGCTCAAAATTCGTATTATGGATGCCTGAATCTTAGTCGATTATGGCCGCGTATGGATGCAAACTTTGCGTTCCTTAAGATGGCTTTGCCGATGTCGCACGTAAGGAAGCGTGCAAACGATTCGCGCGTAGGTCCGGAGAGTGCTATTTCACTTCTTCGACCACGCCTATTTTTTCCAGCGCTCCCAAATATTCCAGTACCGATTCAAGTGGCACCGGCCCATACTCCGCCGAAACCGCATCGCGTATCCCCTGTGCATTCCGTCCTTCATTCGCAAAATTCAGCACTTCGTAGGCATACTCTTCGCCACTCCCCCACAGTCCTTCGTAACTCAACAGTTTCGGTGTCGCAATTCCCGCGGCCTTTGCGCGCTCCGCAAAATAGTCGTACCCAAAGACGGCCAACGGCCCTTTTGGTTCTGCTTTTCGTTTCCAAACGGGTTTGCTGCCTTCCAGCCGTTCATTTTGCCCGCGCAAGATCGCGTTGATTTCGCCATCCGGCCGCGGCAACGGCGGGCGCGTCTCGTTACCGCGAAGCGAAATCGGAATCATGGAATCAATTGTCGCCGCCAATCGCTCTTCGCTGCGTGTGAATGCTCTCAGTGACTTGTCCCTTTCTTCTGGCCGCAACTGTATTGCTCTGCGCATTACGCGTTCCGTTCGCTCATATTGATTCGTCTTTAGCGTATCCATTAGCGCAGGATAGTCCGCGCCACTGAGGTGGGCCAAAAAATACCCGCTCGCCGCGCCAATAAACGCCGCCCGTTTTAATTTCGTCGCATCAATGTTCGCAGCCGAATCGAAATTGGTATGAATAAATCGATCCGGCCAGTCATTCAGATAAATTGCCGGTATCCCGAACGATGAATCCTGGTACACATCATGGTCGCTGCCCATCGTGTACGCCGAATACTCCGCTCGCAGCGGTTCTTTCCCGCCCTCTGGTGCCGCCAGCGGATAATCCGCCTTCCCCGTTGCCGCGAATTCGTACGATTCTTCATTTACCCACTCGGCGAACGCCCACGCCACGTCATGCACAAAACTCGGCAGGCTCATGGGCCCCCGCGTCACATGAAACACCGCTTT
The DNA here is from genome assembly GCA_036522855.1 of Candidatus Acidiferrum sp. Taxonomy (GTDB): domain Bacteria; phylum Acidobacteriota; class Terriglobia; order Acidiferrales; family UBA7541; genus Acidiferrum. Next base: position 136,783 of record DATDFA010000005.1, read on the forward strand.
CGTCTTCGGCCCTCCTCCAACCATGTCCATGTGAATCGCCGCTTTGATGCGCTTCGCAAGTTCTGTCTTCCCATTCAACAGCGCTATCGTTCCTTCGATTTCCGGCGGAAAAATAAATCGAATCGTCCGCGCCGGCCGCTCCAGTTTTTTCTCGTCAATCAACCGCTGCAAAGTCCGTGCCGCCTCCAAAATCGTCGCGCACCCGCTCGCATTGTCATTCGCTCCCGGCCGCTGGTGATCCAAATGGCAACTGAACGCAATCTCCTGATCCTTCAATTTTGCATCCGCGCCCGGAATCTCCGCCGTCACCACCTCATAATTTCCCGAATGCTGCCCCGCTTTCACGCTGGCGTGCAGTGTAATTTTCTCTCCTTTAGCCAGCCGCTCTTTGAATCCCCGCGCGGTTTTCAGCGAAACCATGAACGCAAATGTCTTGTTCGACGAAAATGTATTCAGGTGTCCCCACCGGATCGGATTTTCGTCTTCACCCCACCACGCTGTTCTCTGATTCTGTGCATAACTCACAATGCCCGCTGCGCCGTACTTGCCAACCGCCAAATCCTGTACCGCTCCCGGCTGCGCGCTAACCAGAACAATCTTTCCCTTTACCTCTTTCCCGGCGTAGTCGCTTTCTTTCGTCCCTTCGCCAACATCCACCAACTCCGCTCTCACATCCGCGCTTTCGCTGTCCTCCGCCAACACCACTGGCTCCGCCTCGTAACTCGCTATCTTGATGACCCGGGCCGAACAGTCCAGGTTGAAAACGACCTTTCCATTTTCGATTTTCTCTTTGCCGCAAACCGGTGCGCTTCCTGGATTGACTTCATATAATTCCCCAGTTTCGGCGTCCCAGGCCGGCCTGGACCTCTGCGTTCCATAAAAAATCTTCCCGTCTGCTGGAAACTGCAGAATCTCCACGTCGCTCAACCCATATGCCCGCAGCTGCCCCGCCACCAGTTCCGCCGCTTCATGAAATCCTTTCGAACCGCGCTGCCTGTGAAAGCGCGCTATTCCCTCCAGATTGCGTTTGGCAGTCTCCCCGCTAAGTTCATTCGCAAGCGCCGCCACATCTTTCTCCGGCAGCAACGGAGGCTTCTGTCCAAGAGCGGAAGCGCCTGTCCCCACCAGCAACAACCCGACCATGAAAACCCTGAAGTTCACAGAAACCTCCCAAACCGCCCGCATTCTACCGCCGCAGCCGCTCCCTGGCGACAATCCGCGCTAGCTCTTGACGCTGGCCGTATTTCTATGAAGCGCGGGAAACCCAACTCTCCTTTTGCAGTCCTGCCCCAGCGAAAATTGCCTGTTGCCTATTGACTAGCATGATATAATACCTTTTGGAAACAAGCGTCCGTAGCGAGACCCAATCCACTTGATACCTCCCCGCGCATCTTTCAATCGACCAGTAACTTGCTTAAAATCAGTAATATGTAAAAGCCTTCCCATAACCCATTTAGAATGAATACTTACAGAGGCAATAATATACTTCACTAACCAAAACCTGTTAGGCTTAAACTCGCCGTGACAGGGTAAGGCTTTCGCCAAATATATGCTTAAGTTACCATGTATCTCCGAATATGGCCTCAGGTGACTTCAGCCCAGAGCTATGCGAGCAAATCTTCATGGTTCCCAAAACCGTCGCGTCGCGGATTGCCTGGAAGCCTGATACGTCGGGAGTGTTCAAGTTTCAAGCTCAGGTGCTTACGGCGGACGGCAAAGGACTTCACCTC
>DATDFA010000006.1:0-3434 GCA_036522855.1 Candidatus Acidiferrum sp.
GCGTTAGCACGTAGCCGCTGCGCGGCGGACGCTTCGCGTGAGGTAGTGGAGCGGTGGTTGGTTGATGGCTTGGATATAAGTGTGGGTCACAGGAGGTGTCCCTGTGACCCATCTTCGAAAAATGATGCTGGAGGAACTCCAGCGTCGTAACTTCTCTGCGCATACCATACGCTACTACATCCGTACCGTCGAGGATTTTGCTCGACACTTCAACCGTCCGCCGGACCGCTTGGGCCCGCGGCATATTCGCGAATACCAGGTCGAACTATTTCAAAAACGGAAGTTGTCACCAGGCTCGGTCGCCGTCCGTCTGGCAGCCTTAAGGTTCTTTTACATTAAGACGCTCAAAAAAAGTTGGAGTATCGCCGACACTCCCTATCCGAGAAAGGCCCATCGGCTACCCACAATTCTTAGCCGGGAAGAAGTCGCGCAACTCCTCCACGCGGCGCGCACTCCTTCTGAACGCATCCTGCTGATGACCCTCTACGCCACTGGCGCTCGGAACGCGGAGGTGACGCACTTGAAAGTCAGCGACATCGACAGCCAGCGCATGGTGGTACACATCCGTGGCGGCAAGGGCCGCAAAGATCGCGATGTCATGCTCAGTCCCGTGCTACTCACGGCACTCCGCACCCACTGGCGTTTCTACCACCGAAAATCCAGCACCTGGCTGTTTCCCAGCAACTATCGCCAGGATCGGCCGATCGATACGAAAACCGTTTGGCACGCGTGCCACAAAGCTGCCAAGCGCGCCGGCCTCCAGAAACGCGTTCATCCCCACACTCTGCGCCATTGTTTCGCGACGCATCTCTATGAAGCCGGCACGGATCTCCGCGCCATTCAGGTTCTGCTCGGGCATGCAGATCTGAAAGACACCCTGATTTACGTGCACCTCGCTATACAGCGCCTCAACGCCACCGCGAGTCCTTTGGACTCGCTAGCACTGAACGACAAGCCCATCGGCGCGAAATAAATGAGCCGGCCGCCTCTGGAGGTGGCCGATATCATCCGCGCTGCGGGAGAGACTTTCATCGAACGAAACCGCCACTGGCTTCGTTGGAAGCATGCCAAAGTGTTGCGGGCCATTGAGCGGTGTCGTACCGCCGCACTTGGCGGTCATCTCGATGAGTGCACCCGTTGCGGGCGTCGCGCCATCTCCTTCAATAGCTGTCGAGACAGACACTGCCCGAAGTGTCAGATCGCCGCTCGGGAACGGTGGATCGCTGCACGTCGGCGAGAACTTCTCCCGACCCCCTACGCCCATATCGTGTTCACCCTGCCTCGTCGCTTGGCGCCCCTGGTGCTGCAGAACAAGAAGGTCCTCTACGATCTTCTGTTTCGTATCAGTGCAGAAACCCTTTGCGAAGTCGCGCGCAACCCGAAACACCTCGGTGCGGAAATCGGTTTCTTCAGTGTGCTGCATACCTGGAGCCAGCAACTCAGACTTCATCCGCATGTTCATTGTGTCGTGCCCGCCGGCGGCCTCTCGCCGGATCGCGCCCGTTGGGTTAGCTCAGGGAAGAATTACTTTCTCCCCAAAAAGGTGCTGCGGAGAATTTTCCGCGGCAAGTTCGTCGACGCGCTCAAGCACGCCTTCCAGAACGGCCAGCTCCGCTTCGAGGGAAACCTGAAGCTTCTCGCTAAGCCCAAGATCTTCGCCGCCTGGCTGCGGCCACTCCATCGACAAGACTGGGTGGTGTACTTAAAACCTCCCTTCGGCGGCCCCGAATATGTGCTGCAATATCTCGGCCGCTACACCCACCGTGTGGCCATTTCCAATCACCGTCTCGTCTCCCTCATCGATGGCCAAGTCACTTTCCGCTGGCGCGATTCGGCTCACGGCAACAAACAAGAGTTGCTACCTCTGTCCGTCAATGAATTCCTGGGCCGTTTTTTACTACACATCCTTCCCCAAGGCTTCGTGCGCATCCGTCACTTCGGTTTCCTGGCCAACCGGCGGCGCACCAAGCTTCTGCCGCTTTGCCTGCAGTTGCTGGGCGCAACCCCAGAACCGCTCGCCGAACAACACGCTTCCTCCCCCGATGACGCTCCTGATCTCTATCTCTGTCCCAACTGTGGAGGACTCATGAAGGTTATCGAGCGGCTCACCGCTGCCGAGATCCAGCTTCGTTCTCCACCAGTGGTGACGACTGAGGCATGAGACGACTCTCTCTAATCCGAATCCTTCGCGTGCTTCGCCACGCTCCCTACCTCCGTGTCTTGCCGTTGCCCAGACCTCTTGTTCCACCTTCTTCAGCCCCGGTCATCGCGATACTTTTTCATGCTAGCCAGCTTATTCGCACATGGTGTCGTGAGTTGCTCTTCGTCGCGCAGCCCCGGCACACCTCAACACCGCTCCTTCTCGCAATTGAATTTGCATAGGGCCCGCGTCCACCGCAATCGCCAGCGGCCACGTGCTAACGGCTTTACCGGACGCGCGCAGAACTACCCGCCCACGTTTACTCCTCGGCGAGAACGCGCATCCGGTAAAGCGCTAACGTTAATCGGGACTTGGCCGGGAAATTGGCAACAAGCCCGATGTGGACTGTTATGCTAACGACAGTCCATGTTAGGACCTATCATCTCATCTGAGTGGGAATCAAAAGGTGAAGAACGCGAAGACAAACTGGCCGCTCACCGTGCTGGGAGTTCTCTTGTCCCCGATTCTGTTGCCCCTCATAATTTTTCTTCTGTTGTTGCTTGCGATTCTGGTTCCACTCGCATATTTGCTTCTATATCTTGTCATCTGGTCATTCTGGCTCACGCGCGGTAAGGATATTCTTTTTGTCTATTCGGATAATCCTATTTGGAGAGACTACATGCTCACCGAAATGTTGCCCTTGGTGGAGAGCAGGGCCGTGGTGCTCAATTGGTCGGAGCGCAGTACGTGGAAGAGGTGGTCGCTGCGGGTTCTAACGTTCAGGTTCTTCGGTGGGCGTAAGGCATTTAATCCACTCATCGTAGTGTTCCGCCCATTTCGCTTGGCACAGAAATTCAGATTCTGGCCTGCTTTCCGCGAATGGAAACAAGGCAACAAGCAAGCGGTGGAGAAATTGAAGGTCGAGATAGCGCATTCGCTCGCTTTGTCCTCGTAGACCAGTGAAATGCTTACCTACCTCCTGATAAGTCTTACCGGTAACTTGGGTAATAGAACCGACAGCAACGTCCTGCAGGCTGTTCGTCCGTCACTCATAGACAATCAAATTTCTTTCTTGTGGGAGCCGGATTTGCTTTCAATTTAATTGAAGTAGAGCCCATATTCCAGCAATCAAGCGTCGTGTACTTAATCCACTGAGAGGATGTCCGAGTTTTAGTTGATTGCAGCGACTCTCGATGTTCGGCACTTTAGACCTACCTTCTAGCGAGTTCAAGCAACTTCTAAGGCCTGCACCTCCTTCTGCGGAATGCGCGACGGATTCAGGCGTTCCTTCAGC
>DATDFA010000007.1:0-47457 GCA_036522855.1 Candidatus Acidiferrum sp.
GGTCATCAGCTTTGGCGGCTGGGTCTACCCGGAGTCGGGAGCCTCAACCCATTGGGGCTGGACGCTCCGCTACGCCGATGCGAATCACGACACCTATGACGCCGATTTCTATCCCTATGCCGGCGAGCGGCCTTACATCAACACCTGCTCGCCTGCCTACAAATTCGAAGGCCGGGTTTCAGGGTTTGTAGTTGCAAACCCTGAGTTCGAAAGAGCGCGACACCGAAACCGGCAACAACAATTTCGGTGCCCGCTCCTACTCCAACCGCTTCGGCCGCTGGCTCAGCTCCGACTGGTCCGCTGTCCCCGTCGCCATCCCCTACGCCAACCTCACTAACCCACAAACTCTAAACCTCTACTCCATGGTCGCCGACGACCCTGAATCCTTCGCCGACCTCGATGGCCACTGCCAAGTGGGCGGGCATTCTGACCCCGCGTGCCCATGGTTTATTGGGAACGACGACCAACACCTGGCAGCCCAACAGCCGCAAAATCAGCAGGGCACGCTACAGCCTGATTTCAAGCCGAATAACCCGACGAATCCCGGCCAGGTTGACCTGCAATCAGGGGCTCAGATTTCAGGCACTGTCACCACTAGCCAACAAGTCGCGAGCGGTCAGGGAAATGTCAAGGTAGCCCTGCGACAAACGGAGAAGAAATCCAAATTTGAGGGCGACAAACTCTTCATTGATGTGACCGGGGTTCAGACTGTCACCAACGCTAAAGGTACAAAGCAGACGCAAATTTCAGTCACGGTAACCCCGCTTTCCCCGGATCAAAACTTCCGAGTCGACGGCGCGGGAACTGTTAGATTCACTGTTACCCTAAAAGGGGGAAGCTCTTTTGTGGGATACCTCGATGTCAATGTTCATTTCTCTCCAAGAGGGGCAGGTGGCCACGAGGATAGGGGTTTCATCGGTTCTCGCGGAGACAAAGGAGCACCGTTCGATGCGCCATAACAGATTCGAAATATACGTGACACCTTTTCTCTTTTTTCTGCTCGTTTGCCAATGTGAGGCGCGCGCAAGCGACGCCCCAATCGTAAGAACCGCCATCCGCGCAATCGGGTCAGTGCCGCCCGATGACAGCTTGTTCTTCCCGTGTACGAGGGAGCTCAACGGGAAACCATATTCGGACGCCACAGTCAAGTCATGCCTTCAAACTATTGAGAAGCTGTCTTTTGTTCAGCATGCTACGGTCGACAAGTCGCGTTTGGGAGACGAGACCGGCAGAGTGCTCGTAGTGTTCGAGGTCAGCGCGAAGCCTCTGCCGATCAGAGAAATCAGCTTCGATTGCCCGCCCGAGGACAAATCGCCGCTGGAGCAATGGCTGAAGGTCAGCCCGGACACGCTGCGTCTCGGTGCTCCCTTTTCGCGCGATGAATACTCGGTCACATACTGGGCAATCGAGTCCTTCTACCACAACCGAGGCCGTCTAGTGGGGATCGTTCCCATAGTTGACCTGCGCTTCCGCGCAGGAACAGCCGGCGTCACCTTCAAGATCGTATTGGGCCCCCAGGTCCGGCGCGAGCCTCAGCTCCCTCCGCATGGCCCACCCTGTTCCGATCATATTGTGGCGCATGACTGGTCCGGTACGGACAAATACGTCCCCTTTGCGCTCGTTTTTTCTACCGTTTCCCTAAGTGCTTCCATCGCCTGCTATTCGGAGGAGGCAGCTCAGCGCGACCAAGCAGCGCTGGACAAATTGGGCATCCTGCAGAGCTCGCAGGTCGAATATGGGGGTGAATCGGGGAGCCGCGTAATTTCCTACAGACTCAAAGGCAAACCCATTACCCTCGCTGACGTTTCCATCCAGCCGTTTGGTTCTGCCGACTGCCTCGAAAGCGCTAGGCAGAGCCTTAAGCTGAAGGCTGGCGAAACCTACCTGCGCCAGGACGCCGACCAGAGTGCAAAGAATGTTGAGAAAGCGTGCTCCCAGCCGGGAGCGTGGACAGAGGTTACAGAGACAGATCACCTGACTCCTGACAGACGCCTCCAGGTGGTTTTCAATGTGCTGACCTTCCCACTACAAACTGTCCTGGTCGATGGTGTGGCGGTAGACTCAGCACAACAGGCAGCCTTCAGCGCACGGCCAATCGGAGCGCCCTAGAGCGCCGGAAGCCATGCCTTCGGCATGGGGAGTGGATATGACACGTCACCCCCGGTTGGGCGCTGTCCGTTAACTTGATTTTCCTACCCGATTAGCAAACCATCTAGCGATCCCTCGACCACTGAGGAAATCGTGCCCGAAGGGCCTCTTACTCTATGAAGCAGATGTGCGGGCGTGGGTTTAGAGCCAGCTTCATCACCTATCCGTTCGAACGGATTCTTAATTCGTTAACTATTCTTATTGACATTTTATGTCAATCCATGCGATAATTCTTGTTGCTTCGCGAGTCTGCGCGTGCGGGCTCTACTTGGAGCCTGCCATTAAAAACGACCGGGCTCCACTTGGAGCCTGTTATAAAAAAGACCGAGCTCTACTTGCAAGCCGCGGGCAAAAGCGGATGCGAGTCCTGAGCGAGCAAGGATCTCTTTCCAATGCAGCCTCGCCGCGCTACCAAAGACGTCCGGTCGCTAAGCTGTTTAGAATCTGCAGTTACAGAAAAAGGGACGGAGAGGGGTAACCTAAAAGTAAACAGCGATTCCGAACAGGCCGGAACGGCCGATCAGCGTTTTCGTAAGTCCTTCAGACTCGCTAAGTCCTTTAGATCTCATACTTACGAAAATCGCCCCCGCTAACTCCTTTATTCCTCATACTTACGCAAAAACACGGGGAGGGGGTATACCCAATCGACTAACCTGAGGTCTGGAATCCATTGACCTGCGCACAATTGCCTTCGTAACATCGCTGAATGGAGCTGTGGCATTCAATGGGGCGCTCTCGCTAAAATGCGGCTCTCGCTCGCATCGTTGCCCTTGCTAGCCGCGGTCCCAGCTCTGGTGTTTCCTTATGCGGCCTCTGCCAAGCCGCACCACCCCGCAACCGCTTTCGCGAACCCGTCTGGTTCGCCGCAGGGTACAGCTTTGGCGCCTCTGCCTCTTTGGAGCCGCGAAACGAAGCTTCCCATCTCGCTGCTTCCTCCGATTCCCGATGGCAGAACGCTGCTGATGGCACAGGTGGAAGAAAAATTTGCTTCGGGCGAACAAAACTTCAAAGCTGGCCATCTTGACGCCGCGCGCCGCGATTTTAATGACGCCGTGGATTGGATGCTCGAGAGCGGCTACGACCCCAACAGCGACCCAAAGCTGAGCGAACTTTTCCATCGTGTCGTCGATACCGTTTACACCTACGAATTGCAAGCGTTTCGCGCCGGCGATGGTTTTCAGGAAACTCCAGCCGTGCCCGCGCCCATCGACGAAGTCGCGGAAATGACTTTTCCTGTCGACCCAGGCTTGAAGGACCGTGCGGAGTCAGCTGCCAAGAACATATCCCACGACCTGCCGCTCACCGTGAACGATGAGGTGCTGTCATTCCTTAACTTCTTTCAGACACCGCGCGGCAAAGCCATCGTGGAAACGGGTCTGCGGCGCTCCGGCCGTTATCGCGAAATGATCTCGCGCGTGCTCCGGGAAGAGGGCGTTCCGCAAGACCTGATCTATCTTGCCCAGGCGGAGAGCGCGTTTCAGCCATTGGCGCTTTCGCGCGCCGGCGCCCGCGGTATCTGGCAGTTTGTGCCGTGGCGCGGCAATGAGTACGGGCTAAAGCGCTCCTGGTGGGTGGACGAGCGCCAGGACCCGGAAAAAGCCACCCGCGCAGCCGCGCAACATTTGCGCGATCTCTATGGCCTGTTTGGCGACTGGTATCTAGCCATGGCCGCCTACAATTGCGGGCCGGGAAACGTGCAGAAGGGCGTCGAGCGTACGGGGTACGCCGATTTCTGGGAACTGTACCGGCGCAATGTGCTGCCGCGTGAAACCAAGAACTACGTTCCCATCATTTTGGCTTTGACTCTGATCGCCAAGGACGCAGCGCATTATGGCATTCAGACCGACCTGGAGCAGCCAATTCCCTATGACGTCGTCAAACCCGGACGCGCCATTGACCTGCGGCTGGTCGCCGAAACCATCGATGTGGATGTGGAGACGCTGCGTTCGCTCAATCCATCGCTGTTGCGCATGGCCACGCCCGATGATCCTTCGTTTGCGTTGCATCTGCCCAAAGGCACGGCCGAAAAATTCTCCGCGGAAATCGCCGATATCCCTGCCGAAAAGTGGGTGAGCTGGCGGCGCCATCGAGTCGTGGCAGGCGAAACTCTCTCTTCGCTGGCAAAAAAGTACCACGTGACCGCTCCGGCCATCGCCGCGGCCAATAGCTTGGGGCGGACCGATGTGCTCAGCCCGGGCGACAAACTGATTATTCCCGCGTCGCAGCCAGTCAGCGAAACCAAGAGTCGCCTGGTACGCTACCGGGTGCGCAAGGGCGATACCCTGGGGGGCATCGCCGACCAGTTCAGCGTCAGTCCGGACGAGCTTCGCAAGTGGAATGGTTTGAAAGCGGCCCGGGTTAGCAGGGGCATGGTGCTCCGCGTGTATACCCTGGGGGGCGGATTCGAAACGCAAACGGTCCGCAAGGCCGCCGTTCGAAAGAAGAAGAGCTCAGCGGTAAGTACCGCGTCGTCTGCGACGCATCACCAGAAAACACCGTAAAGCTCGACAGTTGAGCCGCTTCGGGTATCCGAGCGACCTCTCTAGTACGTTCTTCAGAGCTGTGCGGCGACCGTGGTTCGAACAATCTTCAGAGAACTCTGTGGTGATTCCAAACGAATTTCGCCTGCGGCGTCAGAATCCTTGACATTGCTGTCTGAATACGGTACGGAAAGTAATCTGTATGGGCGCGCTATGAGTATGAATCGTGCCCGCCCCGATACGTCGGGCTAGTTTCTCCAGGGGAGGATGCAATGGATTTAGAGAAGGATCAATTCGACGATGAAACGGAGCTGTCTCCGCTGGAAGAAGAAGAGCTGGGCGGCGATTCCGACGAGGTCGTGGAAACCGAAGAGGAAGATCTGATTGTTGCGGACGACGGAGAGGATGAGGGAGCAGCGCCCGTGGCTCCTGCAAAGGCGCCGGCGAAAAAGCCGGCGGCAAAAGCGGCCAAGAGCGCTTCCTCGAAGGCAAAATCGAAGAAAGCGCTGAAAAAAAAGCCCGCGAAGAAGCCGGCCAAAAAGGCCAAGGCCAAAAAAGCGGCCAAGAAACCCGCCAAGAAAAGAAAGAGACGCTAACAAGTTTTCTTGAGATGCAACGGGATGGGCCCGGTCGCCCGATCGGGCCAGTTCGCCGCGCTTTAATTCCAATTGTGTTTCGATTTTGGTTCGAAGTGGTTCTCAAATATGCGGAAGCAGGAGTTCGAGGCGTTCCAAAACGCTACTGAATATTCCGTCTCTGGAATTTGCGGTTTAGCGTGTCTCCGGCTCCTTGCTCTTTAAAACACGTATCGGTAACATACCGGCATGATCCGGGCCCTGGAGCAGATACGGCGAATGCGTGGAGGCGCGCAGTCGCATCTGATGCGCTGCTCGGATGGGCACTACTACGTGGTGAAGTTCCAAAACAATCCCCAGCATCCAAGGGTTTTGGTGAACGAGATGCTAGGTACAGAGCTGGCGTTGCGGCTGGGGCTGCCGACAACACCAGTGAGAGTGATCCATGTAAGCGAGGAACTGATTCATCTGACGCCCGATCTATGTATCGAGATGTCGAGACAGCGAATACCCTGCCGTCCCGGAGCGCAGTTTGGCTCTCGATACCCGGGAGATCCGCACCATCTGACACTATTGGATTTCTTGCCGGATCCACAGCTCACACGGGTAGAAAATCTGCACGATTTTGCGGGGATGCTGGTATTCGACAAATGGACCTGCAACACCAATGGCAGACAGACGCTCTTCCGCAGAGAGGGTGGCGACGGGGAAGAGGAGCAGTACGTGCCCTATCGTGCCATCATGATCGACCAGGGTTTTTGCTTCAATGCCGGGGAGTGGAATTTTCCGGACGCACCGCTGCGCGGGCTTTATGCTCGAAACAAGGTGTATGAAGGAATCATCGGCCGCGAGTCCTTTGAGCCTTGGCTGGACCGTCTGCAACGCCAGATTACGGAGCGGACGCTGGACTCCATCCTTCAGGAAATTCCTCCCGATTGGTACGACGACGATATAGATTCCGTGACCCGGCTTGCGGAAAGACTCATGAATCGTCGCGGCCAGGTGCCGGAGTTGCTGTTCGCAGCAAAGAACACAACGCGGCGGCCTTTTCCGAACTGGATATGAACATGCCAGATGCCGGACAATCCGCCAGTGAGCACACGTTCGCATTCCACGTGTTGCGCTATACCCCGAGCCTGATTCGCGATGAGTGGATCAACATCGGGGTGTTGCTTTTTGATCCGCTGACGGGCGAATTGCGGCTGCGCCTGGTGGAAGGGGAAGATGAATTTTCTCGAATCCGCAGGCTGCAACCGAGGGCGGACGAGGACGCGATCCGAAGCCTCCGTGATCATCTGGAGGATCGCTTCTCTACATTTTTACAAAATGAACGAATGGAACGGAGCCAGCCTCCGCACCCGGGTGCGGCATTGCAAGAGATTATTGTGAAATGGAACGCGAGCCTTTCGAACGGAATCCAGCTGGCAGAACAAAAGGGCGTATACGCGGACGATCTGGACGTCGAAGTGGAACGCCTGTATCGAGAGCATGTCGCGCCGCCACGCAAGGAAACCCGTGTCGGTGCGCCGGGTAGCCGGGCCATGGTCCGTAATTACTGTTCGCAAGTGTGGCGGCAGGCGCAATTATGGAATCGCATCGAAAGAGCGGTGCGAGTGAGCGAATTTACGTTTCCCGGCGATCCCATGCGTCTGGATTATGGCTATCGCAAAAGCGGCACGCGAGGTTTTGTGCACACGCTAAGCGTTTCGCGCGCGCCAGCGGACTGCAAATTGCTCGCGTATACCGCGGAGCGCATTGCGAAGCGCGCGGCTTTTGCATCCGAATTCACGGCGGTCACGGATATTGCACTGCAGCCGGAGGACAATGAACGACATCGCTTCGTTCGGGATACCCTGCGCGACGCGGGCATCGAATCCTTGGACCTGAGTTCGTTTGCGGCGTGGGTACCGAAACTGAAAGCGCAGATGCAGTAAAACCGAGCGGCAGCAATCTGTTTAGGTTTCCTGGATTTTAAGGCGCTAGTTGTCACTTCTGATCAGGAACAAGCGCGATCATTTTCCATTGCGCTTTCAACCTGCGTTACAAAATCTCGCTTGCTCCGTACAGCACGAAAAAAAGCCCAACGTTTGGCGCTGAGCTTTTTCCTTTGCCTGATACTTTAGATGAATCGCTTGTAACTAAACCAATGGCTCCGACCAATTCTCCAAATTTTCCTTTACTTTGTGCAGGAACTGGTGCGCCACGGCTCCATCCACCACGCGATGGTCGTAGCTCAGCGTGACATAACACATCGAGCGGATAGCGATGGAATCATTGATGACCACGGGACGCTTTTCAATTGCGCCCAAGCCAAGAATGCCCACGTTCGGCTGGCTGATGACCGGCAATCCGAACAAGCCGCCAAACACGCCAGGATTGGTGATGGAGAAGGTTCCTTCCTGAACTTCCTCCGGCCGCAGTTTCTTGGCACGGGCACGTTCGGCCAGGTCATTCAGAGTGCGTTGAATGCCCAGGATATTTTTCTCATCGGCGTTTTTTACGACCGGCACGATCAGCCCCCAATCGAGCGCCACGGCGATGCCGACATTGATTTCCTTGTGTAAAACCATGTTGGTTCCGTCGAGCGAGGCATTCAAGGTAGGAAACGCGCGCAGCCCGTTCACCACAGCCTTCACGAAAAACGGCATGAAGGTCAGTTTGGTTTCATAGCGCTGTTCGAATTCCGCTTTGGATTTGGCGCGCAACGCCGCGACCTTGGTCATGTCGATTTCATCGACCGAGTAGACGTGAGGAGACACATGCGTGGAAGCGACCATGTGTTCGGCGATCCTGGTGCGCATCACGGACAGGGGTTGCACTTCGTAATTGCCGAAGTACAGCCGCTCACGCGGAACGCCAAGCTGGAGCGCCGGAACGTACTGCGTACCGTGAGCGGGTTGCCCGCCGGGAGCAGCCAAGGGAGCCGGCGACACGGGAGGCGGTGGCGCCGCGGCTGGACGGACCGGGGGAGGCGGAGACGGCTCGGAATAAACAGAAGCCGTACCCGAAGGTTGCGCAGTGGGAGCGGCTGACGCTCCGGTGCCTGCGATGGCAGCTTCGATGTCTTCCTTAGTGATGCGTCCGGCCGAGCCGGTGCCGGGCACGCCACTGAGATCGATGCCATGCTCCTTGGCCATGCGACGCACCAGGGGCGAACTGTGAATGCGGGCCCCTTCTTTCGCCGGGGCAAAAGCGGCAGGTGCTGGTGCAGCCTGTGGAGCGGGTACAGCAACGGGGCCGGGCCGTGGAGCAGGAGGCTGCGCGGCGGCTGCTGGCTTTGCCGGTTCTGATTTCGGAACCGGGGTTGGAGCCGGCGCTGCAGCAGGGGCTGCGGCGGCCGCGCCTGCACCGTCAATCGTGGCTACGACTGTGTTGATCGGGACGGTCTGGCCTTCCTTGACCTTGATTTCTTTCAGCACGCCCGCGGTCGGGGATGGAATTTCCGCGTCTACTTTGTCGGTGGAAATTTCAAAGAGCGGCTCATCGCGCTCGACCTTGTCGCCGGGCTTTTTCAGCCACTTGGTGATCGTTCCTTCGAAAATACTTTCGCCCATCTGGGGCATTACAACGTCGGCTGCCATAGCGCTTCTCCTATGCGACTAGAAAGTCCAATTATAGCTCGTTGCCGAAACTAATCTTGTATGTCCAAACGTCTCAAGTCGCCTACCTAAAAGCCTGATGGAGACGGTAAGCGGCCAGCCGCTCACGAACGTTCCTCAGTACTTTGCGAGCGTTCGCGCTGCATGCAGAACCTTTTCTTTGTTGGGCAAAAAGTATTCTTCGAGCGTGGGTGCGTAGGGCACTGGAGTATCCAAAGCAGTGACGCGCATCAGGGGGCCGTCGAGATCGCCGAAGGCGCGTTCACAAAGTATGGCTGCAATTTCGCCGGCAATGCCTCCGGTTTTGGTGTCTTCGTGAACGACCAGGCATTTGTTGGTCTTTTTCACCGAGGTGAGAATTGTTTCTTCATCCAGAGGAAGTAGAGTGCGGAGGTCGATCACTTCGGCTTCGATGCCTTCTTTTGCGAGGTCGGCCGCGGCTTCGAGTGAAGTGTGCATCATGGCCGCGTAAGAAATAATCGTCAGGTGTTTTCCCTCGCGCCGCACAATCGCTTTGCCAATGGGCACGGTATAGTCTTCGGAGGGCAGTTGTTCCTTGATGCGCCGGTAGAGGAATTTGTGTTCGAAAAACAGCACCGGATTATTATCGCGCACCGCGGCTTTTAAAAGGCCTTTCGCATCGTAGGGGGTGGACGGATAAATCACTTTCAATCCCGGGGTGTGCACAAAATACATTTCCGGATTTGCCGAATGAAAGGGGCCGCCATGTACTCCGCCGCCCGACGGGCCGCGAATTACGATGGGCGCAGGCGCGTTCCACAGATAATGTCCTTTGGCGACGAAGTTAGTGATCTGATTGAAGGCGCATACGATGAAGTCGATAAATTGCATTTCGGCGATGGGCCGCAAACCGAGATAGCTCATGCCGCAAGCGGCGCCCACAATCGCCGACTCGCTGATGGGAGTATCGATGACGCGCTCCCATCCGAATCGTTCGAGCAATCCTTCGCTGGTTTTGAATGCTCCACCGTAGACGCCGATGTCTTCGCCGATCAATACGACAGCAGGATCGCGTTCCATCTCTTCATACATGGCCTGCTTGATGGCCTCGAGAAAGGTAACCTGCGTAGCCGCAGCGGGTTTTATGTCTGTTTCTTTGGCGGCCGTAGCCATGATTATCGCCGCGCCTTTCTGGCCGCCGGTTTGCGCGAACCGATGGCGGGCTTGGAGGATTTCTTCGCCACTGTTTTGGTTTTCGTGGTCACCGCCGGCGCGGATTTTGCCGGCGCTCTGGACGTAACTTTCACGGGCGGAGTTGCTGCCGCCTCGATCTTTTCAGCCACGGCTTCGGGAACTTCCGTATCCTTGCGTTTGTCGGTCTCCGCGCCCGCTTCGAGTTTTTGGGTATCGCCAAAATGAATCGGCGCGCTTCCTCCGCCGGAAGCTTTGCCGCTGCCAAAACCCTCGACGGTCCAGACGGCGGATACGCTGGACTTCGGCGGCGTCACTTCCGCAATCGGACGCTGCCACCGCGGCGCAATCTTGTGACAATCGTCACCGGTGCAATAAACGCCCTGGGTCGCGAATTCCGCGGGCGGCATCGGAGAATTTTCCGCAAAGTCGCGCTCGGCGGCGAGCAGCTTCTCGATTTTCTGTTCGATTTCTTTCTTGCTATCGGCATCCAGCAGTTTTTCGCTGGTCAGGAATTTTTCATATAACGCGATGGGATCGCGCGCTTCCCAATATGCGCGCATTTCCCTGGGGACATATTCGGCCGGATCGTGCTGCGCGTGGCCCAGGCGCCGGAATGTTTTCACTTCCAGCAAAATCGGACCTTCGCCGTTGCGGGCATGTTCAACGGCTTCCTTGGCCGCGGTGTACACGGCAACGACATCATTTCCGTCAACAGAGTAGCTGGCGATTCCGTAAGCTTTGGCGCGATCCGCGAGATTCTCAATCGGTACCTGGCGCTTCACCGGCGTGGAATACGCCCATTGATTATTTTCCAGCACCAGGACAAAGGGCGCTTTCTGAACCGCCGCGAAATTCAGGCCTTCGTGAAAAACACCGGTAGAGCTGCCACCATCGCCAATCCAGGTCATGGCCACGATTTTTTGTCCCAGGTAACGGCCAGCGATGGCTACGCCGGTCATCACTGGAATCAAATCGCCAAGCATGGAGATAGGCGAGACGATGTGCAAATTTTCCAGATCCCCGAAATGGCTGGTGCCGTCCTTACCCTTGGTCGGCGAATCGTATTTCGCCATGTGCTGCATGAAAACATCGCGCGGCGGCACACCTTTCACTAAAAGCGCCCCGATATTCCGGATCATCGGCGCCAACCAATCTCTTTTCTCGAGAGCATAAGCAGTGCCGACAGAAACTGCTTCCTGGCCCAAACTGGAATACAGTCCGCCTACAATTTTGTTCTGACGGAACAGCTTGACCATCATATCTTCGACGGCGCGGTTCAGCCGCATGAAGTAGTACAGATCCAGATATTGCTGCCGGGTCAATTCGCTCTTCATTCGCGCTCCCAAAACCGCCACAGCGCCGATTGCAGTCATGCTGAAACCGGTAATGCCTGTTCGAACCGTTCCAACTTGGCGAAAAGCTCCTCGGTGTGGGCGGTTCGAACCGTCAGATTGAATGCCTCGCCGAAGTGCCTGGCCAATAAAGGCTTCACTTCGCCGAGAGAAACCTTGCGCTGCAGCAATTTTTCCAAAGACGTGACCTTCCGGTCCGCGATGCCGCAGGGCACAATCAGTTCGAAGTAGCGCAAATCGGTCGCCACGTTATACGCGAAACCGTGCGAAGTGACCCAGCGGCTGATATGTACGCCAATGGCCGCGAGCTTTTCTTCGGCGCCAGGTTCGCCGACCCAAATTCCTGTTTTCCCAGGAATGCGATTCGCGCGAATGATCAGCTCCGCAGTCGCACGAATCATAGCGTCCTCCAGAGTTCGCACGTACCAGACTACATCGCGGCGGATGGCGGCGAGATTCAAAATCGGATAGCCGACAATCTGTCCAGGGCCGTGGTAGGTGATATCGCCGCCGCGCGTGGTTTCAAAGTACTCGACGCCTTTTTGGCGCAAAACATTTTCACTGGCCAACAAATTGGCGCGCTTTCCGCTGCGACCTTGGGTGATCACGTGGGGATGTTCGCAGAATAGCAGCAGGTCTTCGATTGCGCCGGCCTTTCGCGCTGCGACTAGGCGCTTCTGCAGATCCCAGGCCTGGGCATAGCCAACCAAGCCCAAATCGATTTGCAAGCAACTGCTCACGATCAAAATGCGCCTTTCTTCACCAGTGTCCGGCCGTTTTTTCAAACGTTAATTTGCAAGCCGCGGACCGAGGCAAATGCATCGCCCATGGCTTCCCATACCGTTGGATGCGCGTGAATCATATTCATTAAGTCGTCGATCGTGCCTTCCAGATTCAGGACGGCTGCGGCTTCGGCAAGAATTTCGGTGGCCAGCGGGCCAATAATGTGGATGCCGAGGACTTCGCCGTACTTTTCTTCGCTGACCACTTTGATGAAGCCGCCGTGATTTCCAAGGATGGTGGCCTTACTGTTTCCGACAAAAGGAAATTTGCCGACCTTCACAGTTTTTCCCGCGTCCTTGGCTTGTTTTTCG
Source organism: Candidatus Acidiferrum sp. (assembly GCA_036522855.1). GTDB lineage: Bacteria > Acidobacteriota > Terriglobia > Acidiferrales > UBA7541 > Acidiferrum. Next base: position 12,404 of record DATDFA010000007.1, read on the forward strand.
GTCCATCCGATCGAGCCAATTTGCGGTTCGCAATAAGTCGCATTAGGGATGCGATCCTTGCGAATTTGTTGCGTTGGCTTGCCGGCAATGTGGGTGACGGCAATGATGCCCTCCATCATGGCGGCATGCGCCAATTGCGGCATTCCCGCAACGATATCGCCGATGGCGTACAAACCCTTCTCTGCAGTCTCCATATTTTCGCCGGCATGCACGAAACCGCGCTCGATTTTGGCTTTGGATTTTTCGAGTCCACAGTTTTCGGTCAGCGGCTTGCGCCCGACGGCCAGCAGGAGTTTTTCCGCTTGCAAGGTCTGCTTTTTTCCATCCTTGTCGGTAAAGGAGACGGTCACGCCCTTGGCGTCTTTTTTCACGCTTTCGACCTTGCAGCTGGTTTGAATCTGGATATTTTTCTTGCGGAAGGATTTATCCAACTCGGCGGAAATTTCTTCGTCTTCTACCGGAACCACTCGCGGCAAGGCTTCCAGAATCGTGACCTGCGTTCCAAAGGAATTGTAGATGGAGGCGAACTCGACGCCCACGGCTCCTGCTCCCACGACGATCAAGGTCTTGGGAATGGTCGGCAACTCGAGGATCGAGCGATTGGTCAGAATCTGTTTATGGTCCGGTTCAATTCCCGGCAGCGAACGAGCTTCGCTGCCGCTGACCATTAATATATTGGCTGCTTCAATCGTTTCCCTCTTGCCATCCTTTTCGAGGCTAATTTTGCCGGGACCCTCGTAGCGCCCCCAGCCCTGCTTCCATTCCACCTTGTTTTTCTTGAACAGAAACTCGATTCCCTTGGCGTGCTTCTTAACGATCTTGTCTTTGCGAGCCATTACATTGGCCCAATTCACTTTGAGGCCGCTGACTTCAAAACCCAATTCGGCGCCATTTTTGAAATGGTCATAAATATCGGCATGATGCAGCAGCACTTTGGTGGGGATGCATCCGACGTGCAGGCAGGTGCCGCCCAAAAAGGGATCCTTCTCGACGACGACAGTTTTCAGGCCAAGCTCACCGGCACGAATCGCGGCCACATAGCCGCCCGGTCCGCTGCCGATAATCGCTACATCAAACTTTGCCACACGACCTCACTTTCGACGTTCAGCTTATTTTCACACGCGCCAAGACGGGCAGCCGAAATTCGGCAATCCAGGGTCGCGCCAGCGCCATGTTTTTTATGGCACTCAAGATTGTTGCGACGAATCCTATCTTCGCGGGCCACGAAGAGGTTTCTGACGGGCTTAGCGGCACCGGTGACGTGCTCGCCAATCGAGCGGTCCCGCCACGACCCGACAAATCAGAAATTTTAGCAGTGGCAGCGGCCTGCCGCAACTAATGGCGGCCGAAGGTAGTGGATCCGTTTGAATTGAGACGCTTCTTGTCACGATCAAGATTCAAACCGGTCCGCTCGCCTGCCGCGCCCCTGTTTGACCTGCTGGAAAACGCGTTGGCGGGCCATTGAACCTTACGGTACCGAGGTACTGGCGTGCGGTACCGTAAGGAATGAACCCACCGGTCTAGTGACCGGGGCAATGCCCGAACGCATACTGCCATTGTCGACGGCGGTTAGTGGGCAGCTCAACGCCTTAGACACGACCTTCAGGGTAGTTTCCCTCCCCACGCCCCGAGCCGCCGGAACCCCCACCGGCGGCTCATTTTTTGTGGCGGGTCTGTTCAAGGACCCCAGATTATTCATTTCAGAGGCTATGGGGCGGCGGTCTCAAAGAAGCAATAAAGTTTCAGCGCTCGAGAATTTCCTTATAGGCGTTCAATACGACTTTCTTCGGCTCGCGATCGACGTCGAAAATAACCTTGCGCGTGGAATTGCCGATCACAGGAACCTGGCCGAGCCGAGCCATGCCTTTTCCAAAATCCCCGTATACCGGGACAAACATCGCGAAGTTGTCGTCCACGTCGCTCTGCGTGATTTCCAGCATCAGCTTTACGGCTCCGCCGCCGGCTTGCTGCACGCTGTACTTCAACTGATATCGAGGCACTTGTGTGCCATAAACCCATTCATTAAAGAACCAGTCTAGCCGGCCGTTTTTCTGCAAATCCATTTGCTTGGTCATGTGTTTTTCGACCACGGCTTTGAAGGATTCCGTGGAGGCAGGCATATTTTTATGGCTTTCCATAAAGTCGTGCATCATGTCCATGAAGGCCTGATCGCGGTCCCCGCTGGCTGCCTGGTCCGCGTATAACATCGAGCGAAGCATCGACAATACGTAAGCGCCTTTCGAATAGGTCACGCCTTGATAAGCGTTAGCGCTGCGCGGAGAAGTCAGACGCTCGCCCATCCATAGCGGTCCGGCATCATTCGGCGCAATTCCAAAATTATTTTTCTCAAGGATTCGCTTGCGTTGGCGCTCCCAATAATCGATGTAGTCCTTTTGCCATTTTGGCCCGACGGCTTGCTGCAGAAATAACGCCGCAGCGAAATCCGCAAATCCCTCGGAAAGCCATTGGTCATGATAGGAGGCCCAGCCGACGCTGTGGCCGAACCATTGGTGAGCTACTTCATGCGGCGTGACTTCCTGAACAAAGCCGGTGAAGTCGGCGTTGATGTTGCCGAACAGCATCCAGCGTTGCGTGGAATCAATGTACGCGGAAATGGGCAGGTAAACCAGATTCGGCCAGGATTGCCCGAAATTAAAGTTCGGTTGTTCGGTGATAGCGACATTCTCGTAAGGCGCCCTGCCAAAATAAAGAGTGCACACTTGCATCTGAGCCCGGGCCTGGTCGAGAGCGTACTGGGTCATCGACTTCGGGGACATAGACGAAAGGAAGGCGCTATTTCGATAGGGCGTCAAGCTATCGGGCAACTCCGTCAAGTAATAGCCGGCAAGGTTGTAATGAGTGATGCCGTCGGGGATATCGATCTTGGTGTAGTGGCCGTAATTGAATCCAGCCACGGCTACCGGGACGGGAGTCACCCAATGGGAGACCGCGAAACCGGCTTCGGTCGATTCGCCTTCCGGTTTGCCAACACTTATCACAACGTTCGACTTGGGAACCTTAAAAGTTAGGTCGTACAACGCTTTTTCGCCAAAACCGTTGAGGTTGGGATACCACGAGTCACGTGCTCCGACGTAATAACTTCCGCTTCCAGCGTCGTACAGAACCTTGTCGCCAACGTACTCCACGGTGATGGAGACTTCTTGCCCCAGAGCGGGAATTTCATCAAGCACTGCATAGAAGGAGCCGTCTTCTTTGCGATTTTCCTGTATGAAATGGAGGTTTTGTCCCTTGCTGTCACTGACGCGGACCACTCGCAAGGTGGGAAGCAATCCGAACTTCAGTACGCGTTCGCCTGCCACCAGCGGTTCAACCGTAATCGTGGCCCGGCTATATAAGTGGTTGTTTTTGGCGATGACCGTCTCGATGTTGTAGCGATGGGTGGCAAACAATCTTCTGTCTTCCTGCGAGGAAGCTGTGTGGGCTTTCAATTCCGTCAACAAATGCTGCGAATACCAGACACCATCATCCATCCCTCCGCCATTGCAATTGATGAGCGCCACTTCCTCTGGAGAATCGAGTTGCGGAAGCGCACCGACGCGCGCGCGCACGAAAAAGCGCAAATCCTTGTGCGGCGCGCCGACCATGTAGGCATTGAAAAACGCCGGATGCCTGGGATTGTAAATCGCAGAAAGTATGTCGGCATCGACATTATCCATGGTTTCCTGTTCCAGAATTGCCTGAGTGAAGCCTTCCGGAATTTCTCGGCGGCGGCGCATCTTGTTTTTCCAACGCTGGAACGCGGCGCCCGCTTCGGATGGAGTCTCGGCCCTGACGCCCACGACTCCGGTAAATTGAGGGTATATTCCGGGAGTGAAGCGAAAGACCGCTTCGGTGAAGTCTTCTTCGACTGTTTCCTTGCCGCTGCGCCGGAGCATTTCCTGCTTGTCGGACCGCACAACAGGTTTTAGGGTGAAATGTCCCTGGCCGATAAAAATGGCTCCGGTCTCAAAGCGATTGACCAGGTTGAGAAAAGTGATGGTTCCGGACTTGAGTTCAAATGTCCCGACATCCATTGGCAGGGTGAAGTTTTCACAGTGGTAGCTGTTGCCCAGACCGAGATCTCGCAGCTGGCGATACACGGAATCGGAATTCGCAAAGGCCGCGCTCTTATCGCTCACGGTAACGCTGGTCTGCTGTGCAGCGATGGTCAGCTTCAGCTCAAGGTTGGCCGCGCCCTGCAGTTCAACCGAGGTGGCGATCTCGTCAAATCCCTCTTTGGCGACTCGCACGGAATATTTTCCGGGAGCCAGATTTGGCGCAGAAAACTTTCCGGATTCATCCGAATTGAGGACAATCGGTTGGGCTAGGTTGCCGCCGCTGATTTCGATGTGCGCGCCCACGACGACGGCACCCGAAGGGTCTTTGACGGTGCCGGTAATGGTGTCGGCGTTCGCGCCAAAGGCGAGGAGCAGGCAGAGCCACACGAACAGCAACGTGGTACGCAACACAATGGACGTGTTCATATAATAAAGGCTTATATCTTACCGAGGGCACATTCACCAGATTTTTCTCGGACAGGCGTTCCGGCATAGCTCCGTCCGCGAAACTGGTGGCTCCGGGTGCTTCGAATTCGGAGCCATTGAAAGGTGGATTTTTGCGACGGAGTACCCGGTGAATATTCCGCCGGATGGATGGGGTAGCGAGTTAGTTAGTTTGAATTTTGACTTGAATTGTGACGATTAAAAAAATCCAAACCGGCCCACTGCCAGAGGACGCGGGCGCTTGCAAAGTCCACTACGGGCTGGCGGGCGGTTCGGTGTGTCCAAAGTGTTTCGCTTGAGATGGGAGCCGGACGGGTACCGGACCTGGAAAATGACCTAGCCGGCGAAAAAAACGGCCAATAAAAAAAGGGGGCCGGTGCAAGCCCCCTTTGTCAACTGACCCCCCAAAACCAGAACACAGTCGAGGTTGCGTTCCGGCCACCCCGGGAAGCCAATATTTTTATTTGTAGGGCTAGGATGCAAGTGGCGTGCCAGCTTAAGTCCAGTCAACGTTGCGAATCAGACGATTGAAAGCATGGGAGTTAGTACTAATGAACCGAGCGGAGGAAGAGCAGGATTGCCTTGGTCTACAAAATCTCACAGATGAAACAGCAATCTCTCCATTCTTTGGGAGAACGGAATTGGGAGGAAGGGTGGTGCAGAACCAATCAGCAGGAGCCAAATCATGCGCCGATGGCGCTGCGGATGGCGAAAGCCACTGACTCACTGAACCGTTTCACGTCCGACGCATGCTCAGCTTCCACCATGACGCGCGCCAGCGGTTCCGTTCCCGAATAACGCACCACGATGCGTCCGTTCTCGCCAAGCGTTTCTTCGGCCTCTCGTAATGCCCGGGCGACTTCCGGCACCGAGTCCAGTGGAGGCTTGGATCTGACTTTAACGTTCGCAATGGTCTGCGGAAAATCTCTCAGGCCGCTCACCAAGGCATCGAGGTTACCACGCAAAGCAACCAGGGATGCCACCTTGATCGCGGTCAGCAGGCCGTCACCCGCGGGCGAGTCCTCCAGGAAAATAATGTGTCCAGACTGCTCTCCGCCCAGCGCGCTGCCGCTTTTCAGCATCTCTTCCAGAACGTAGCGGTCGCCTACATTGGTGCGCGCCAGTGCAATTCCCTCGCCCGTCAATACGCGTTCCAATCCCAGGTTTGACATGGAGGTCGCCACCACGCGATTTCCCGGCAGTTTCCCGGCAGCCTTTAGAAAGCGCGCTGCCGCCAAGAGGACTCCATCACCGTTGACAATTTTTCCTGCCGAAGACACGAACAGCGCGCGGTCCGCATCGCCGTCGAATGCAACTCCAAGCGCCGCCCGCTCCGCCGGAACTCGGCGCTGCAGTTTCTCCAAATGCAGCGAACCGCAGTCCGCGTTGATATTTTTTCCGTCCGGCACGGTTCCGATGGTTATCACGTCGCAACCGAGTGAACGAAACAATTCCGGTCCCAATTGATAAGCCGCGCCATTCGCGCAATCCAGTACGATCCGCAAACCCCGCAAATCCGCGCCAACCAGCATCCGGCTGCGCAAAAACTTCAGATATTGCGAATGCCAGGACTCATCCGTCAAAAGCCTTGCAGGCGCGGGAATCGCCGCCTCGCGCAGGAGACATTCGATTTCCACTTCGATGGCTTCTTCTACGGCATCTGGAAACTTCATGCCGGCATGCGAAAAAAGCTTTACGCCGTTATCGTGAAATGGATTGTGCGAAGCGGAAATGACGACGCCCGCGTCAAAATCGTTCTGGCGGACCAGGCACGCCACCCCCGGGGTGGTCAGAATCCCCGCAAAAGTCACGCTGGCTCGCGACGCTTTCAATCCAGCGGCCAAAATCGCCGCGATGTGCGGGCCCGATTCGCGCGTGTCCATGCCAATTAATACATGGGGGGTGGCATGTTCCTTGTGCAGATAAATTCCAACGGCGCGGCCAACAGCATAGAGAGTGGCATCGTCCAGGGGCGGCGTTCCCGGAACACCACGGATGCCGTCGGTGCCAAAGAATTGTTTTGCCATAGAGGACAGGAAGGGCGGCTGGAAGCGCGTTCCCGCAGAAAAGCTTAACACAGCGCAACCGTTCTCTTCCGTGAGGAAGAAAGCGCCGTTGGCAGCAAGAAACATTAACTAGATGCCGGGATTTTCCGGCGCGCAGGTTGTGATAACGTGATGTCTGAAAATGACGGAGTCGCGTTTGACGACAGTTGAAGCAGCGCGTGAAAAGGAATTCGCTCGCCCGGCTGGCTCAAGTTTCAGCTTGAAGGTGATTGCCGCCGCGATCATTCTGCTTTTCGCGTACTACGCGCAAGGCGTAGTTATCACGCTGGTGCTCTCGATTCTTCTGGCGTACTGCCTGGACCCGGTTGTGGAATTTCTGGAACGCTGGCGCATACCGCGCACCATCGGATCGATGGTCATGGTGTTGTTCCTTTGCGCAGTAATTGGCGCGGCAGGATATGGCCTGTGGTCGCGCACGTCGGACTTCGCCGAAAACTGGCCCAAATACAGCGGGGTTCTGCGGCACGCGGCCAATTCAATCGAAGCGAAAATCAGCGGCATCGAACACGGCGTCGACGGAACGAATCCGTCGTCAGGCAATCCGTCTGCGCCCCAATACGAGCCTTCGCGCGACAGCGGAATTGTCCGCAACCTGATTATCCGCAGCATCGGTTCGCTCTACGCGCTCTTCCTCGAGGTAACTTTCGTACCGTTCCTGGTCTTCTTCATGCTGGCCGGAAAACGCGAAGCCTGGCACGGCACATTGCAGCTTTTTCCAGCTTCGCGGCGGACACAAGTGAAGGAGATGCTGGAAGATCTGCGCATCGTTCTTCGCGATTATGTGCTGTGGATGACCGTGGTTACTATGATGGTCATCACTTTCAGCAGCTTGTTTTTCTGGGGGATCGGGCTGGAATATCCGATCCTTCTGGGCATTGTGTCTGGCGTCTTGAACATGGTGCCCTATATTGGCGCGGTGCTGGCGTGGCTGCCAGCGTTCATGCTGGCGCTGACGAAATGGCAGACCATCGGCTGGTTCTTTTTGATCGCCGGAGTGCTGACCGGCATTCACATCTTTGCATTAAACCTGATTGCGCCCCAGCTGGTGGGCCGACGACTGCGCTTGAATGCTGTCGCGATCACCGTTTCGCTGCTTTTCTGGGGATGGGTCTGGGGAGGCATGGGTCTGTTGCTGGCCATCCCGATCACAGCAACGCTTCGTGTGGTCTGCGACCACAAGGAATCCTGGAAACCCATCGGCCGTTGGCTAAGCGCCTAGCCATACTTCGCGGACAGGTTCTGCACCGGGCTGGCTGGGAAGAACGTAGGCATCGTGCCTGAAATAAGCTCACCAGTCGAACACGGCTGTTTCCCTGCATTTTACGGCTTAGTTGTAGAGTTGGCTGGCACTGCCTGGGGTGCGTCTTTCGATATGCTTGGCGATATGCCGGGCGATATGCCGGGCGACTTCAGGAATCGCACCAACTGCCACCGTTGCGGCTCTGGCAACTTAGACCATGCCGGCATTTTCTTTCTCACGACACCGTTCGTCAACAACCAGAAGAGCGTTCCGGGCGTCGCATTCTGGACCTCTGAAACTCGCAAATTGGGACCTTTCCTGCCGCCTCTGGCGTCGTCTCCGTGACATTCCGCGCAGTGATTTTCAAAGAGCACTTTTCCAGCAACGGGTGCTTCGGGATCATTCTCCATCGGATTCGGACGGTTCGCGGCCTTCTCTGGCGCTTTGCGAAGCTCGGCGTAGGTATTTGGTCCGAAAGGGAATTGCGGACTATTGAAAGTGGGTGAGTGAATACCGACGTCGGCGGAGGACACGGAAATTGTCAGGAGAATCGCGCACACGAGAAGCGCAAGGAGCGCCGGCTTCACGATTTTGCTCCGAATAAACGGCGGACTAACTGGTCGAAGCCGCTGATTTCGCGAGAGATACCCCAACGCAGGAGGAATCCATGACTGTTGTCATTCAATCCAAAACCGGGCGAGAAACGCAGGGTCCAGCCGCTGGGAAGATTCCAGCCAACAACCGGTGCAAAGTAGTGAGACGTCTCGCGCAATCCGAAGCTATACCGGTCACCTAAGCCCCCATACATTTCCGCGCCGACGATAAAATTTTGCCTGCAAAAACTGCATCGTTTGGACGAGCCTTTCAGGGAAAGCGGGCGGCTGGCCGCCAATGCATAGCCAAATTCCCATGGTTCGTTGGACAGGTTCTTTTCGGCAATGATGTTTTCCGAAAAATTCCATCCTTTGGTGTTGCTGGAGAGGATGAGCTTCAATTCCATTTCGCGTTCATGCTCGTGCCGGGCCTCAGCGTTGGACGACAGAAAGTCCGCGGCCACATCGTGGCCGACCACTTCCTTCAGTGTTTTGTCCGTTCCGTTGGTGTCTTCGTATTCGGCGTAGAGCACCGGATTGATCCAGTGTTCGTGCTTCAGGACCCGGAAGCGGTTTTCCCACTTGAATCCGGAATATACGGTGCTGTCGTGGAAAGTTGTCTGGGCGTCGAGGTAGAACTCCGTGGTCCACCACGCGGTCGCCCCGTATTCAAACTCCGTCCAATAGGAATGGAAATTGTTTCCAGCGCGCTGCGTTCCTAGAGTGGAGAAGTATTCGACCTCGAGGTTTCCAGGTTCTTCAAGATTATGGTCATAAGCAACAAAGTAGGGATTTTCCTGGGCCGCCAGAGGCCGGGAAAGAACCGAGGAGAGTGCAGCAAGAGCGATGAACAGAAGCGAGCGAAAACGAATCAAGGCGATCTCCTTGCAAATGAGTTGCAACGGCCAAATAAGACTAACTTAGTCCTATATTAGTTGCAAGTGGTTTGCAGCTATCGTTTACTTTGTTTCCGGGAGGAGGCGCCTTCTCCCCTGCAACCGGGGCCAAAGGAGGCCAGCTAAATCGCGGACGGAAGCGAATGTGCGCGTAAATCCCGCACCGTTTTGTCCAGCTCAGGCGATTCCTGAAACAAGCGGATTGCGGCGACACCCGCAGCTCCGGCTTCAAGACAGGCCATTGCGTTTTCCGCGGAAATTCCGCCGATGGCAATCACAGGAATGGTCACCACGCGGCAGACGGCAGCCAGGCGATCCGTCCCTTGCGGAGGGCCGTAGTTGGCTTTCGATGGCGTTTGAAAAATCGGGCTGAAATAAATATAGTCCGCTCCAGCGCGTGCCGCCCCGAGCGCGGCTCCCATGGAATGGCAGGAAACGCCAACAAAAAACTCGCGCTTAGAGTTGTGAGAGGAAAGAAATTCATTCCTCAGCCGGCAGGCTTCCGCGACTGGTATTCCATTTTCGCTTAGATGAACTCCGCCTGCTCCACAGCCCAGCGCCACGTCTAGGCGGTCGTTCACAAAGATACGAGTTGTGGCGCCCGCACGGGAAATTCGGAGGCGAGATTTCTTCACCAATTCTTCCCACTCCTTGCCGGAAAGATCCTTTTCGCGAAGCTGAATCCAGTCAACGCCAGCCGCCGCAGCTCGCTCGACGCTATCGAACAGCAGGTTATGGGCGTCCACGGAGGTGGAAAGAGGCAGACTGCGGCGGTCTGTTACGTAACACAGGATCGGTCTCGTCGGTTTAGCGAGGCGTGACACTGGGAGCTTCCGGACGCGACTGAAGCAGGCCAAGGGCGACAAAAATGTCCAAAACGCCTAATCCACTGACCAAACCGCGCACTGAGGGATGCAACAAAAACGACATGAGCGACGGGAAATGCACCAGAAAATAATTTTGCTCCCAGAAACTGGACCAGGGCAGGTACAACAGCAGCGCTCCCATTTCGAAGCACAACACGATTACCATCGCCCGCAATACTTTATTCATGAACGCCGGGGAACCTGGAAGCGCTGAAACTAGCGCGTAGTTTTCTGAAGAGTGGCGATGCGATCCGCCACGTCGCGGTAATCAATATTAACCGCGTAGACCTGCGAGAAACTCTTCAGCGCCGCGTCCAGGTCATTCGCGGACTCCTGGGCGACTCCTAAATCATACCGCAAGGCCAGCGTACTTTCCCCGTCGACGCCGGGTGTGTGCAGCGCGCGTTGGTACCAGATGGCTGCGATGGAAGGCTGCCCTTTTTCCATGAATGCCAGACCGAGCAGGGTGCAACATTGCATCGCGTAACGAAATGCTTTGCCTTTTTCGTTGGCCTTGGCGACTTTCTGAAATTCGCTGATCGCTTCTTCTAACAATCCCATTTCGCGGAAGGCAATTCCCAGGTTGTAATGCGTTTCCAGATCTTCGTCTTCCGCGCCCATTTCGCCAAGTTCGGCGCGGAATTCTTCGAAAACTTCCTTTAACGGTTCGTGCTCGCCAGGCGACGCAGGCGCTTCCGCTTTTGCTGCGGCCGCCGGCGCATGTTCCTTCGCCGCCGGTTCGGAAAAAGATGGGGTCAGCTGGTCCATTCCCAATTGATCAATTTCATTCGCCAGATCCGCGAGAAATCGATCGGAGGCAAGAGCGTGCTCGGCGGGTTTGGCGAACTTTGCCGGCTCGGCGGTTCCCGCCGGCTGTTCTGGCGATTCCGATTCGGGCTCGGGCGAAAGGATAAGCTCGTATTCCTGATCGAGTTCAATCTCCGAAACCGGTTCGGCTTCAGGAGGGGCCGGACTTTGCGGCTTAGGCGGCAACTCTTCCTTGCCGCTTTCTTCAACTGGAATGAATTCGATCGTTTCTTCTGCAGCGTCGGGTGCAACCTGCGATAACGGCGAAGCCGGTGGCGGTTCCTTGGCCGCTGCCGCATCCAGCGGAATGTGAAATTCGGCAATTTCGCCGGGCGCAGAGCCGGGAGGCGGTGGCGGAACGGCGGGAGCCTCTTGGGTGGTAGCTCCTTGCTCCAGGAGTGACGCCCACTCGTCGGACAAATCCACTTCGTGAACCGGCTTGGCTGGCTGCCCAGGCTTCGGCGGTGGGGGCACACCGGAAGAAACCTCGGATGGCGCTGCTTCTTGTATTGGAGCGGAATCGGTCGGGACGGGAAGCTCCTGCAGAGTTTCTTCGGCTGCGACGGAAGCCGACGCAACGTTTCCGGCTGCGGCCGAATTTGCCGCCACGGCCATTTCCTCATCAGAGAGCCCAGCAGCACGCTGGAACCTGCGCCGCAATTCACCGAAGCGTTCCACGCCCGCGATATCGCCATGCTCTTTGTGGATTCTTTCGAGTTGCGCGGCAAGCTCGGCAGTGCGCCGGTCATCGCCAGCTCCGAGCACAAAGTCCAAAAGTTTTTCAAGCGTGGGTGCGTGATTCGGCGTACGCCGCAGAATCGCCTCAAGCAGCCCGATTGCTTTCTGCGTAAGGCCATAGCTCGCAAAAAGGTCCACATCGGTTAACGATTGCGTGATGAATTTCTGCGTCTCTTCGTCCAGCGGCTCTTCCAGCAAAGCTGCTGCCGCCACTCTTTCTTCGGGCGGTGTGGAAACCTCCGGGCGGAGCTTAGGTGCTTCGGCCTGCGGAATTTCGGCTTGCAAGGTTTCAACGACCGGTTCCGGTTCCTCATCCGGCGCAGGCAATCCCATTCGCCGTAAGACATCATTGAGCTTTCGTTTACTGGAATCGCTTTCTGGCTGCCGATCGACCAGCTGCTCGAACACCTCTTTGGCGCGGGTGAGCTGTTTGGCCTCGATTAAGGCGTCGCCCAGTTGCGCAAGCGCATCGGGCATGCGGAAGGAATCGCTGGTGCGCCCGTAGGAATCCACAAGCCATTCCAGCGGTTCAAGGCGACCAGGCATTTTTGCCGCCAGTTCGTTTAACAGGCGAGTGACGGCATCATGCTCGCCGGAATCGAGCATCGGAATGCGCAGCCGGGAGAGCAGTGCCAGCGCGCGATCGGATTGACCAGACTCGAGCAGAGCCTCGGCCACCTTTTGCGCCAGGCCAAAATTCTTTTCATCCCCATCAAATACCCGCAGCGCGAGCGCAGTAGCATCGTCCCAATTGGAGGACTTGAGATACAGGTCGAGCAAGAATTCGCTTTGCTCACCGCCCTTTTCGAGTCCGGCCGAATTCCTCAGGAACTCCGCCGCGTCGGCAAAACGGCCTTGCGACGATGCAGAGCGCGCTTTCACGGTAAGGGCGGCTGCATTTACGGGATCGAGTTTTAGCGCTTTGTCCGATTGTTTGTCGGATTCCGCATGGTCGCCACGAGCGAGCGCCCGCTGGGCCGCCGAAACGTAGGTCTCGACCGCTTCGGCCGGCTTTCCCATGGCCTGATAGAGATCGGCAAGGCGAATCTGGATGCGGAGATTATCCGGTTCAGCAAGCAGCAGTTTCTTCAACAGCGCGACTGCTTCGGGCTGGCGGTTGTGCTTCAAGTGAATTTCGGCCAGCTGTAGGAATAGCGGACGAGCCTCGCTCATCACGCCTTGCTGAACGTACAAGTCGGCAAGCCGCTCGAGGGGTTTAATCTCTTCCGGCGCCAGTTTTGCGATGCGTTTATAAACGGCGATAGCCTTGGTCAGAAATCCGTCGCCGACAAAAATCTGGGCCAACCGTTCAAAATATTCTATGGCCTGGAAAGTTTCTCCTTGGCGGATATACAGCTCGCCGATGGTCATCAATGTGACCTGATCCTTCGGCTCATATTTCAAAATGAGTTGGTACTCCGCAATGGCCTGGGGGACCTTGCCTTGATTCAGGAGTTTCTGAGCTGCTTCGACGTACTTACTCTTGTTATAAGCCATGCATAAACCCGGACCGCGCCCCGCAAGGCGCTTCCAAGACTTTCTCCTCAGTCCAAAATTGCGGCTGGGCAGGCGGCTCTACGGCAAACCACAGAGCGACGGCTGACGATTAAGCGCGCCGCTGCGAGCGGCAGCGCGCCACTCTTGTACGCTACAGGCGGGGAAGAGGAGAGTCAACGCAGCCTCTCCGGCGTGTGAGCAGGCAGTTATCCCCGTAGCAGATTGGCCAACGCTGTGTACGGCGATGCCAAACGCGGATCAGACTTGGTCGAAGTTCAGGAAGGGTCCTGGAAAATGGGCAGCGGTTGCTGGGTTGCTCCGGTCGACCAGCAGCGGGATTCTCGGACTGGCGAAAACGAATTGCGGTGCAACGGGGTGGGCCCGAGCCGCTTCAACGCCTCCAGGTGCTCCGGCGTGCCATACCCTTTGTGCTGAGCCAGTCCATAGCCCGAATAAATCAAGTCCCACTCGTTCATGCGCGCGTCACGGTGAGTCTTCGCCAAGATGGAAGCGGCGGCGATGGAGATGCTCCTTGCGTCGCCTTTGATGAGCGACTTCTGTTCAATCAGGACGTCGAGCTGCATGGCATCAATTAAAAGATAGTCTGGCACGATCGAGAGTAATTGGAGCGCCGCAGTCATCGCCTGGCGGCTGGCTTGATAAATATTCCAGGCGTCGATGCGCGAAGCGTCCACTTCAGCCACAGCCCATGCCAATGCGTGTTCCTGGATGCGCGGCACGAGTTCAATGCGCCTGTCCGGCGTCAGCTTTTTGGAATCGTCCAAGCCCACGATGCGGCGCTTGGGATTGAGAATTACGGCCGCGGCCACCACTGGACCGAAGAGCGCTCCACGTCCGGCTTCATCGATGCCGGCGATGCGCGTCCAGCCAAGTTGCCGCGCCGCTCGTTCGAAACGGGATGAACACAGCCGCGCCATGGGTTCTTTGCCGAAATTCTAGCATGACGCCCGCAGGAAATTGGTTCTTCTGTCGGCCTGCAATGTGGAAAAGTGCTGCCGGATGCATTGTTGATTCGCTCTCCGATCGACAATCAAGGCTGTTGGACAGAAGTTTGCGGCCACTCAACCACAATGATTTTGCCATCCGGCGTGCGTCCGAGAACGGGCGCGTACAATCCCTGAAATTCCCGCCGCCACCACTGACCCGTTGCTCGCTTTGTGGTGCGATCGGTGAACCAATATCGCCAGAGCACAGCGCGAACTTCTTTCGGAGGCACTCTGGCAAACGGATTCGAACGAAACAGTGCCAGGACATCTGGCTGGTTCAACAAGAGCCGTTCCTCGGTTCGGAGCACGAAGGGGTTCTCGCGCCACGTTGCCAGAGATGCAAACCATAAATTCCATTCGAATCGCGGCTGATAGGGTGCGTAAATTCCCGGCGCTTCACTTAGTTTCTGCGGCTTATAGCGAAACGGATATTCAATCCAAATCGCGCCATCATTAGAGCCTTGAAATTCGATTTCATAGCGCGCCCAAGTCATTCGTCCGAAGAGTCCATACGAATTTGCGATTCGAAACGGCTCCAGCGCCGCAATCGGTTTCGCAGGGAACGGCGAGCGTGGCAAAACCTGCTGCACCATCAACACCGCCATTGCATAGCCGACCCAAGCGAGAAGAAACGCCTTAATCCATAGACCGATCATGGCAACGATCGGTTTGAAGGTCAGTCCTGATTCCAAATTTCGTGCGGCCTTTGTAGAAGCCGCTTCCGGTCCACTGGGAGACAGAGTGGAAAGCGACAGCACGATTTTTTCTTCGGGTCCTCGGAAAGCCTGCAACAGATTTGCGTACCAGGGAGCCGGTGCAGGCTGCTGCAGAACCTCCCGCACAGCCTTACAGCTACCGCGCGGCAGAAACTGAACCAAAAAGAGATCGTCCAGAAGAAAAATGCCCAGAGCGAGAACTAGATAGTTCAGAAAAGCATAATTGGCGGTAAGAATGATGCCGATCTGCAAGAGCGTTACGATGAAGAAACAGGCGATTCGCGCTTGGCGAGGCAGCCAAAGCATCCATGGCACCAGCAATTCAACAAACAAAGTGACGAACGCAGTACTTTCATGGAACTTTTGCGGTAGTTGCTGCGCATACCAACCGATCCAGGTCGGCAGCGGCCCATTCTGGTAATACTCATTCATAGCGCTCAAATTGCGCCAGGTGGGATCGCCGCCAAAAAACTTTGCTACACCCGATTCGAAATAAATGCTAAACCACAAAAGTCGTAACAAGAAAAGCGATGCGCGTGAAGGAGGCTCCTCCGCTCCCCACCTCGGCCTCCAGCCGCGCGGCGCGAGAAAAAAGCTGATGAAACCTGCGCAGAGCAGCATGCCGTCCGATTGGTAGCCGGAAAAATCCTGGGCTGTACTCACAAAAGAAAGAAAACAACTGAAACAGACGGCCAGCATTGCGCGGGGCCATAAATTCGCAAATAACAGAATTGCCGCGATCAGCCCAACCCAACAAACCGCGATGAGTGCGTGATTCCCGCTGGCAAACCACAAAACCGTTGGCGTGTACCAGTAACGGGCCCCCCCCATGACTTTGGCCACTTCTTCGAGGTAAGAGCGGGCGGGAAGCAGTCCGTCCGGCCCGAGCATCCCTCGAATTTGAAGGAGCAACGAATAAAAAGCCGAGACGTAAATGACGCCGAGGGCCCGCAGGAAGAGCCAACGCGGTACAAGATCGCCGGGCGGCCCGGCGGGTTTCGAACCCGCCCACCATTGGATGGTCCCGGTGACGAAATTCTTCATCAACCGAAATGATAACGCGCGGGCCGCAGTGAATCAGCCAGTGAAAAGCTGGAGTGCGTCGCCTTCTAATCGAGGTGTTCGTTTGGCGAGTTTCGAGTAAACAAGAGAAAAAGAGGCCCCAAAATCAGTGGACGTCTTTTTCCATCGGATGAACTGCTAAGCCGCGTGTGGATCAGGCTGTTGTGCTGGAGTTCGCGGCCACAGCAGTGGCCACTTCTTCACGGGCTTTTCCGGCTCTTCTGATGCGCGCCGCTTTGCCCCTCAGCTCGCGCAAATAATAGAGGCGCGCCCGGCGCACATGGCCTTTACCGGTGACTTCAATCGAAGAAATGGTCGGCGAATGCAGCGGAAAAATGCGCTCGACGCCGGTGCCAAAGCTGACCCGACGCACCGTGAAAGTAGCGCTGGAGGCGCGTCCCTTCTTCGAAATAACCACACCTTCGAAGACTTGAATGCGTTCCTTGACTTTTTCGCCCTCGCCCTCTTGCAGGCGTACGTTCACTTTGACAGTATCGCCCGGACGAAACTCGGGCAAATCTTTGCGCAATTGCGCTTCATGTAATTTGCGAATTACCGGATTCATTTTCGTTATTCCCTGCAGACCCACTCAGGCGGGGCCAGCTCTTCTAAGACAAACAATAATTATAGGGAAGAAAGACCGTTTTTTCCATCGGAATCGCCGCGCCTTCCTGCAGAAGTTGCCTGTCTTGGCAGCAGGTGCGACGGGGCCAGCATACCTTGACTATCGACACGATCAGATGTAGATAATCATAGTATGGGAAAACCTAACGATCTCGTACAAGGAACTCTCGACCTGCTGATTCTCAAGACTATTGCGCTTGGCCCCCAGCACGGCTGGGCGATTGCCAAGAGAATCCAACAAATCTCCGGTGAAGTATTGCAAGTCCAGCAAGGATCACTTTATCCGGCCCTGCACCGGCTCCAGCAAAAGGCCTGGATCAAGGCAAAATGGGCCGAAACCGAAACCGGCAGGCAAGCCAAATTCTATTCGCTGACGGCTGCCGGCCGCGTGCAATTGGAAAAAGAAACTGCGAATTGGAATCGCTTGTCCGCAGCAATCAATCTCGTGGTGCAACCGACTTAGGAGCGAGCATTATGGCGTGGACTCAAAGAGCATGGCTCAGATTGCAAACTTTAGTTTCGCGCGAGAAATTCCGAGGCGAGCTCGATAGGGAGATGGACTTTCATCTTGACGAGCAAATTGCCGAGAATGTGACCGCCGGAATGAACCCGGAGGAGGCTCGTTGCGCTGCTATCAAGTCCTTCGGCAATCGCACATTGGTAAAGGAAGAGACACGGGACACGTGGGGCTGGATATGGCTCGAGCAAATCACCCAGGACGTGCGCTATGCAGCCCGGCAACTGAGGAAGACGTCGGGATTCACCACCACGGCAATTCTGACGCTGGCTCTCGGGATCGGCGCGAACGCAGCAATCTTCTCACTCGTCAATGCGGTCTTGATGAAGAATCTACCGGTGGCCGATCCAAAAACGCTCTTGCGCATTGGCGACAGTAACGACTGCTGCGTGAACCAAGGCGGTCCGGACGACGGCAATTATGCTCTTTTTTCAACCGAGGTCTATGAGCAGCTAAAAGAGAATCTGCCGGAATTTGCAGATTTAGCGGCAATGCAAGCCGGTTTCGGCTTTCGGCCAGTGATTGCGCGGCGCGACAAAAGTCGGGAGAACGCGCGATCTGTGATGGGCGAGTTTGTCTCAGGCAACTACTTTCGAACCTTTGGCCTGCAGGCAATCGCTGGAAGGCTTATTTCGGACACCGATGACGTCAAAGGCGCGCCAATGGTTGCAGTGATGAGTTACGAGATGTGGAAGCGTAGCTATGCCGGCGAAGCGTCAGTGATCGGCAGCACATTCTGGATAAACACAAAAGCGGTGACCATCGCCGGGATCGCGCCAGCTGGTTTTTACGGTGACCGGTTATCGAGCGCGCCGCCGGACTTTTATTTCCCGATTGAAACCATGCCAGAGCTGGCAAATGTTCCCTATGTACATGACCCGAACTCTGACTGGCTCTACATCATCGGGCGTCTGAAGCCGGGAGTGCAAACCGGCGCACTGCAGGAGAAGGTGAGTGCGCTCGTGAAGAACTCGCTGCGGCAGACCAAGAAATTTTCTTCCGAGCAGGACAAGAAATTCCTGGCAAAGGTCCATGTGGTATTGGCGCCCGGTGGAGCGGGTATCCAGGCCCTGCAAGAGCAATACGCGTCGAACTTGCGGATGCTAATGGCTGTTTCGGGGCTGGTTCTCTTGATTGCGTGCGCAAATATTGCGAATCTGCTGCTGGTTCGAGGCATGCGGAGGAAAGTGGAAATGTCCGTACGCACAGCGCTGGGAGCTGCGCGCGGAAGAATTGTTCGACAACTGCTCACGGAAAGCGTGTTGCTGGCTGGGCTTGGAGGAATCGCGGGGCTGGCTGTCGCCTTCGTGGGTACGCGCATGCTTCTGACACTGGCATTCCCGGGAGCGCAGAGCCTTCCCATTCAGGCGAGCCCGTCCGCTGCTGTGCTCGCGTTTGCGTGCGCTCTTTCGCTGCTGACCGGGATTCTGTTTGGCTTAGTACCCGCGTGGATTGCCGGGCAGGCGGAACCTGCCGATGCATTGCGGGGCGGAGCTCGGATGACAACGATGCAAGCTTCCCTGCTGCAGCGAGGACTGGTGGTTCTACAGGCCGCGCTTTCGCTGGTGTTATTGGTGGGCGCCGGATTGTTTTCGCAGAGTCTGAACAAACTGCAAAATACAAATCTGAAGCTGGATTCGAAGAATCGCTACGTCGTTCACATCAACCCTCAAGCGGCAGGATATACGCAACGTCAGCTCGAGGCGCTCTATCGTACGATGGAACAGCGCTTTCATGCGCTACCAGGCGTGAAGAGTGTTGGTATCAGCTCCTATACGCCGATGGAGGACAACAATTGGAGTAATTCCATACAGGTGCAAGGGCAGCCGGACCCGCATAAGAGGGCTTCGGTGGTCAGAGTGAATCCGGAATACTTCAATTCGGTGGGAACGCATGTGGTCATGGGACGCGGAGTCGGCGTGCAAGACACGGCGACTGCCCCGGCCGTGGCCGTCGTAAATGAAACTTTTGTGAAAAATTATTTCCCGGCCGGCAGCAATCCTATCGGAGGCCATTTTGGTTCACCGGGACCGAATTCCAGTGGCGATTTCGAAATTGTCGGAGTCGTGGACGACACGGTATATACCACCGCGCGCTGGAGAAACCATCGCATGTACTTTCTGCCGATGATGCAGCGGGCCCCGAGCGATAAGGATCCGATTGATCAAGATACATCGCTGTATGCCGGCGCCGTTGTGGTGGAGACCCAGGGGCCGATGAATAATATGGAAGAAATGGCGCAAAGAACACTGTCAGAGATCAATCCGAACCTGGCAGTCGTAAGGTTTCAAACGTTCGAGCAGCAGATCGCCGAGCGATTTAATGACGATCGACTGGTGGCTCGACTGACGGCGCTGTTTGGCGGATTGGCGCTGCTGCTGGCAACGATTGGACTCTACGGAGTGACCGCCTACACCGTCGCTCGGCGCGCTTCAGAGATTGGCATTCGAATGGCCATGGGCGCACAACGCTCTGGGGTGATCGCGATGGTGATGAGGCGCGCGATGAGCCAGACGGCACTCGGCTTGGCGATTGGTATTCCCGCAGCGCTGCTGTGTGCGCGGTTTATTGAAACGCAGCTCTTCGAAGTGAAGGCCGCGAACGCCGGAGTGCTCGTGCTATCCGTTGTGACGCTTGTGGCTGCTTCGTCACTGGCGGGGTTGGTGCCAGCGCGTCGAGCGGCCTCGATTGATCCGGCGCAAACATTGAGGACCGATTAGCGCCTTCAGTCAAATGTGCAGGCTATGTTCGAATCCTATGTGCGGAAAAAAGCGTCGTCGGTGTCCAAATTGCGTGACTAGCTGTGGGCCGAGGCCGACACTGACGAGTCACGGGCAATAATTGTTCGCGCGAACCGCTCCATCTCTTCGAATTGTGGGCTGAATTGCAGCAATACTAGATCCACACCGACCTTTTCAAATTCAGAGAGCTGCTCCGCAACTTGTTCCGCGGTTCCGACCAGACCCGAGCGCAGCCCTCGGTTTGAAACCGAATAATCCTCCAGCGAAACGCGCTGCTCCAACTGTGTTCCGGCCAGCCATTCCTGGTAATTCGCATAACCCGCCGCGGACTGCTGAACATCTGTGATCCGCTTCACTTCTTCTGCAGCTTCACTTTCGGTCTCGCGAACGACAGCGTAACCTGCCACACCGAATTTCAGCGGTGGCAAATGATGCTTCGCGCGGCGTTCGCGAAGATCCTTGATCTTTTCTCCCACACGTTCCGGAGGATCGCCATGCATCAGGTAAGCGTCGCACTTTTCAGCGATCAAATCTTTGGCTGCAGGCGATTCGCCGCCCGCATAGAGCGTCGGCCGGGGTTTAGAAACCGGCTTCGGTTCCAGGATGTTGTCTTCCACGCGATAATATTTACCGGAATACGAAAAGTGATCCTGCTTCCAAGTTCCGTCCAGCACATCCAGCCATTCCCGCGTGCGCGCGTAACGATCGTCGTGGTGTTCGAACATTACTCCATATTTGCGCGCTTCGCCGGCCCACCACGAAGAAACTACGTTCAGCGTCAGCCGTCCATTGCTGATGTGATCGATATTTGAGGCCTGTTTGGCCAGAAGCGCCGGCAGGTGAAACGTTGGCCGCACCGCGACCATCAGTTCGATATGCTCGGTGGCCGCGGCGAGCGCGGCCGCGGTGGACCACGCGTCCAGCGATGGCGCTTCCACGCCTTTTATGTCATTCAAATTCAACTCGGCAATCAGCGTGAGGTCAAAACCGATCTGCTCGCTCCGCTGCGCCAGCTTTTTCACATACTCCCAAGTCGCCTGCATGTTTTCGTTTTCAACGTTGCGCAGCCATCCGCCAAAAACCGGAAGCCAGTATCCATATCTCATCTTTGTGCCCCGCTTACGACGCTCTTCTCTAACCGGCCCGCTTGGTGCCGGAGCGCCTCCTGAATCAAAAAATCCGCCAGACGCGCATAGGGATCAAATCCGATCACCCGCACTGGATCGGCGACGAAATTGGAGAGCGCATTCACATCGTAATAAAGTTGCCGTCCGGTCCGGTCGTCAGTCACGTATTCGATTCCGCCGACTTCCACTCCCGCCAACTCCATGATCCGTTCGGCATCTTCGATCACGCGAGCCGGCGGCTGGTAGGCCTCCACCGTCATTCCCGTTTTCGGCGCATCGAATGCACAGGCAATCCGTGTTAACTCTTCCCCACGCGTGCTCTGGCAAATATCGGCAGGGCACAAATTAAAGCTTTCGCCAGTAGTATGAATTTTTATTGCGTACAAATACTTGCCGCCCAGGACCTCAATCCGGGTAATTACACCGTCGCGAGGTGTGAATGCCTCCTGCACCAGTGCGGTAGAGTCGATCCCAAAATACAAACGCTTTTCATCCACCGCGGCCTTTAAGCTTGCCGGCGTAGAAAACTTTTCGATTCCAGCGCCGCTCCCTCCAATATTCGGCTTGATCACCACCGGATAGCCGATCGTTTGCGCTGCATCCAACGCTTGCGACACGTGATTGATCACCCGCGCTTTGGGATAGGGCAGTCCCAGTTTTTCCAGGTTCGCCAGTTGCTGCGCTTTCGAGATTTCGTGCGCAAAGCCGCGGTAACCATTCACCACGCGCACGCCTTTGGCCTCCAAGTGCGCCAGGTAATTCAGCGTGTAGAAAATGCAGTGCCCCAGCCCGCGCTGCCATGCCGAAGGACTCATCCGGTTGAACAATAACGAAAATCCTTCTTCGCTCGAAGCCGCGTCATATTGGTGATTGCGCGCATCAACCTTCTTCCACGCCACGCCGCTTTCATCCAGGCGTTGAAACAGCGGCTTGAACCAGTCTGGATGTTCGTAGTAAATGGCGATTGGCTGGTGCAATTCGTCGCGCTTGTTAACTGTTCCATTGCTCATGAGCCCTCTCGCTTTTCGCATCCATTAGAGGCCAGAAAGGTCAGGCCGGTTACGGCGTGTTTTGTTGAGAGCCTGCTCACGCCGCCACTTAGCCACTTCGGCATGATTTCCGCCAATGAGTACTTCCGGGACTTTCCATCCGCGAAAGTCGGCAGGACGCGTGTAGTGGGGGAAATCCAGAAGCCCTTGATTGACCAAAAGAGCTTTATGCATCAGACCGGCATCCGATCGTTCAGCGTGCTCGAGCAAACTGAAAGATTCATTCTGTGAAGACGCCTCATTCCCTAACGCGCCGGGCAGCAACCGGGTGACTGCATCGATAATCAGCGCCGCGGGTAGTTCGCCTCCCGACAAAACGAAATCTCCAATCGAAATTTCCTCATTCGCTAGGTGTTCCGCGACCCGCTCGTCCACTCCTTCGTATCGGCCGCAAATTAACAAAATACGCTCCAGCTGCGCATAGCGACGCGCAGTTTCCTGGGTGAACCGTCTGCCCGAAGCCGAAAGCAGCACAATCGCGGTTTTGGCGTCGACTTTGCGTGGCTCCGCTGCGTCGCCCATCGGGACGCCCAGCAAGTACTCACTAGCCTCAAACAATGGCTCGGGTTTCAGCACCATTCCTTCGCCGCCGCCAAAGGGCCGGTCATCCACCGTGCGATGCTTGTTCTTTGTAAATTCGCGCAAATCTTGCACGTGAATTTCGATTAAGCCCGCCTCACGCGCTTTGCGTAGGATGCCGTGTTCCAGCGGCCCGGCAAAAAATTCCGGGAAAATTGTGATCAGGTCAAATCGCATGGGAGTAAAAATAGAAAACCAATTCAGTGTATCGGAGTCAGGGATTCAAGTCTCGCAAGCCTTCGGGCAGGCGCGCTTCGATGCGCCGGGCTGCAACGTCTATTCGCACACAAATGTCCTCGGCCAAAGGCACCAGCAGTTCGCCATTCGATGTTTCGAGAGCCAGCAACGGTGTCCCCGGCTGGCCTTCTCCCGGAAAATAAACATCGCTCACTTTTCCCAGCAACGCGGGAGAGTCGGCGAGAGAACACGGCGACGAAGATACGAGGGACGTCGATTCGGGCAGTTCAAACACTGCGCAGCCAATTAAGTCCGTCACGAAATAACTTCCCGCAGGTAACACGACGCGCCGATCAAACGGAATTTGCACTTCCAGTCCGCGCAGCAGCTCCGCGTCGCTAATTGAGTTAACGCCCTCGAAGTGAAATACGCCGTAGCCTGGGCGATTGCGGTCCAGCCAGAAAGAATGCAGCACAACACCACGCCGCGCGCCGGATTCCGCGCAAAGAAACATTTCTTTTATTTCGGCAAGCCGATCAGGAAAGTCCGTCAACAACTCCGCGGAAACCTCACCCTTGTTTCCCCGGGCACGAAGGATGTGCGCCACGGTCAAAAATTTCTGTTCACAAGACGGATTCATCCGGCGGAAGCTTACTCTTCCAGAATCTCGAGCGTAAAGCGCTTGTGCACCTTCATGCCCGAAGCACCCAACAGTGTGCGCATAGCCTTGGCTGTACGTCCCTGCCGTCCGATCACTTTTCCCAAATCCTCGCGATGCACGCGCAGCTCAACGACAGTTGCCTGCGGCCCGTCGACGGTCTCAACTTTCACGTCGTCGGGATGATCCACGAGTGCCCTGGCGATAACTTCCACCAGTTCCTTCATTTCAGGCACCTCCATTCCCCACTTGCGGGGAGCAAACGGATGCTTCCTTAGATGCAGAACCCCCCTTTGCCGCAGGGGGGCCGCAAAACATTTCTGATGATGCGATTCGCAACTCGCGATGGTGCTACGCGATTTTCTGCAGGCGAATAAAACTGCGCACGGTGTCGCTCGGCTGAGCGCCCGTTCCAAGCCAATACTTTACACGTTCGGCATCCAACTTAATTTCCGCGGGCTTCTTCAGCGGATCGTACGTGCCCACCAATTCCACCACTCGCCCATTGCGAGGCTTGCTGCTCTCGATCACCACCACTCGATAAAAGGGCTTTTTTCTTTTCCCAATCCTGGACAGCCGTATCGTTAGCACAAAACACTCCTCCTGAACCTTTTATTGTACCGTGCCAATACGATCCTGGGCAATGACGGAATGGCGACTACTTTACGGCTAGCGGCGGACGCAAGGTCATACGCTCTCATTCAGAGGATCCTGCGACGCGGAGTCGACGCTCCTTCCACGCCGCAGCCTGGCTTCCGCGCCCCGGAATCGAATGGAGAGCCGTCCCGCGCAGCTCGCATCAAAACTCGCCACACGCACTTCGACAAATTCATCCAGATTATTCGCTGTAATCGCCAGGAACTTGACCCGCTCCAGCAGCGGATTCCCCGGGTCGCGTGCTTCTTCCAGCACTCGGCGGTTAAAGTCGAGCCACTGCACATGCCGGTTCAGGTAGTAATGCGGATCACTCAGAATCGCTCGTCGCATGTTTGTACCCATAACAGGCCCAATTGGGAGAGCTAGTCTGGACGAACTTCTGTTACAGCGATATGAACGATTCCCCGCGAAGCCAATTCAGATGTTGTAATATCCCTGGCCGCAGCGACTCGAAATTCGTTGACCGGCTACGAGAACGCGGCGACTGGTGATTTATGAATCGGATTTGTCTTGCACTTGCACTTCTGTTCGGTTCCACAGCCGCTTTCGCGCAGTCGCAGCCTCCGCCAGTCGTATCTCCCGAAGTTCACCCCGATGGCAGCGTCACCTTCCGCTTGCGCGCTCCCAACGCCAAAGAAGTGGCTGTCTCCATCGAAGGCTCGGCTAAACCTTTGCCGATGCAAGAGGACGCTCAGGGCATCTGGAGCGTTACCGCCGATCCGCTCACTCCCGATTACTATGGCTACTCTTTCGTCTCTGATGGCGTGAATCTCCTAGACCCTTCCAATTACGCCACTAAGCCCAACTTCCTCTACCGCGCCAACGAACTTCACATTCCCGGACCGTCATCGCTTTCTTGGGAAACCAACCATGTGCCTCACGGCGAAATTCACCACCATTTCTACAAATCCGCCGTAGTCAGCGATGAGCGCGATTTCTTCGTCTACACTCCGCCCGGTTACGATCCGCGCGGCAAGCAAACCTACCCGGTATTTTACCTATTGCACGGATACAGTGATGACGCGAGCGCCTGGACCGCGGTCGGCCGCGCTAACGTCATCTTGGACAATCTGATCGCGCAAGGTAAAGCCAAGCCCATGCTGATCGTGATGCCGCTCGGGTACGGCGAACCCAAGGTTCTGCAGCCCAATTCCGGCATCTTCCAGGATCCCTATATTACTCAGCGCAACTTCGATAAATTTCGTGAAGCTCTGCTTACGGAAGTCATTCCTCAAGTCGAAGCTGCTTACCTCGTCAAAAAAGACCGCGCCGCCCGCGCCATCGCTGGACTCTCGATGGGCGGCTCCGAAGCTCTGCTCACCGGTCTCAATAACTTGAGCACGTTCTCATGGGTTGGAGCGTTCAGCTCCGGCGGCATCACCGCCGACTTCAGCAAAGACTTTGCCGGGCTCGATTCCAAAACCAGTCAGCAACTCCACCTGCTGTGGATCGCTTGCGGCACCGACGACCATTTGATCGAAATCAATCGCGACCTTCGCACCTGGCTTGCCTCCAAATCCATCAGACATGTCGACATCGAAACTCCGGGCGCTCACACCTGGATGGTCTGGCGCCGCAACCTCACCGACTTCGCCCAGCTCCTCTTCCGGTGACATGTAGATAGACTTGCTCGTCCACGGATCAGTACTGACTGTGCCCTGCTATACTCGCCCTATGATTGGCGATGCCGCAACGTTAACACGCCGGTCGCGGTCGCTGGCGACTCTTCCTTTCCTGCTTTGCTGTTCCACTCTTCTTTTTTCCGCCGATTGGAAAATCTCCTATCTCACTTTTGCCGATGTCTCAGAAACCCTTCGAATGTTCGCCGATTCCGGCCTTCCAGGCAGCAACATCTCTGCTTCCGCTGCCTGGAATCGCTGGATTCGCGATCAGGATCGCGAAGTCCGCGCCCGCATCGACCGGGGTGAAGAAGATTCCATCAGCAATTTGATCTTATACGGCACGTCGTACACCAGCTTGCCGCGCCTGGAATCCGCCGAAAGCGCGGGAAAAACCGGTGGCCCTCTTTCCGAAGCGGCAATGGCTCGCGTGCGCGCGCTGGTTATCGCCGTACATTCCGCGCAGCCCAACGAACGAATCCGTATCGTTCGTGATTTTTTGAAGCGCAAGGGAATCGCGGCGGGCGACGCGTCTCACTATCTGACTGCCAATCTCCAGCGTTTCGCCGACGAGCAACGCGCCTATCAGCAAAAACTCGTCGAAGCCGGACACTCTGGCGACATGAACGAAGTCCTTTCCACTCGCGGCACACTCTATCAGAATCGTGGACTCTCCGCGGATACCTCGCTGATGACCAATTACGCCCTGGAAGACACCCTGAGCTCGCTCATCGCCAAGAATTTTCTGGCCTCGGGAAGCGTTCGCCGCATCGCCGTGATCGGTCCAGGGCTCGACTTCACCAACAAGCACAACGGCTACGATTTTTATCCTCTTCAGACGATCCAACCCTTTGCCGCCATGGAAACCGCACTGCGCCTTAACCTCGCAAAACCGGATAACATCGAGGTCTTCACCTTGGACTTAAATCCTTCCGTAAATGCGCACATCGCGAGACTCGCTCACGAAGCGCTTTCCGGGCGCCCCTACATCGTGCAACTGCCGCGCGATTCTGAAGACGAATGGCCGTCCGGCGCTGAAAATTATTGGCAACACTTCGGCGAAATCATTGGTGTCCAGGCAAAACCGTTGCCGGTGCCACAAACTCTGACCGGCGTCACCTTGCGCGCAGTCTCCATTGCGCCGCGCTTTGCATCGCGCATCACGCCCTTGGATGCCAATGTCGTTACACAGCGTGTCGCTTTGCCTCCGGCGCGTGGTTTCGACTTGGTGATCGCGACAAACATCCTCGTTTATTACGACCGTTTCCAGCAGGCTCTGGCCATGGCCAGCATCGCCCGCATGATGAATCCTGGGGGCATTTTCCTCTCCAACGATGCACTCTCGGCCCACCACGTTCAGTCACTTGAGTTTCTG
Organism: Candidatus Acidiferrum sp.; assembly: GCA_036522855.1. Lineage (GTDB taxonomy): Bacteria > Acidobacteriota > Terriglobia > Acidiferrales > UBA7541 > Acidiferrum. Next base: position 39,517 of record DATDFA010000007.1, read on the forward strand.
GACCGTCACTCAGTCTCGTTCTCCACAAAGGGCCGTTTCGGCGACAACGTCCTTTCCTACCGCCGCAAATAAGTGGTAACGGTAGCTCTTGTCTTCCATTTCTCGCGGGCGCAAACTGAAGCAGTGGTTCGGCAATAGCGCCCAGCGAGTAGCCCAGCGAGTAGAAGGACCAGATGGCGGGGCCAATCCAAGCACAAGTCAATGGAAAGAATCGCGCGTTCGAGTCCGAACCGGAGACATCATTACTTTTTGCACTGCGCGAAGAGCTAGGCCTGACGGGCACAAAATATGGCTGCGGCGAAGGGCAATGCGGTGCATGCACCGTACTGCTCAATGGCACGCCGCGGCGATCCTGTCAGCTTTCCGTCGCGGATGCTGCGGGGAAATCCATCGTCACTATCGAAGGATTTGAACGAAACGGCCAACTGCATCCCGTGCAACAAGCGTTTCTTGATCAGGGCGCATTCCAGTGCGCTTATTGCACTTCCGGAATGATTGTCAGCACCGTGGCTTTTCTCCAGAAAAATTCCGCTCCCAGCGAGCAGGAAATTGTGCAGGCTCTGCAGGGGAACATCTGCCGCTGCGGCACCCATCCCAGAATCGTCGCTGCCGTCCAGCAAGCAGCCAAAGCCATGCATGGGACTAAATCATGAACGCGGCCCACGAAAAATTCGTGCCGGAACCAGAACGCTACGAACTCAGTTCGAGTGCATTGCACCATTTTAGTCTGCAACGCCGCGATTTTTTCAAAGTGATGGGGGCAGGCATCGCGATTTTCACCGTGGCGGGAAACGCAGTTTCCGCGCAAGAGTCTGGCGCGCGGCGTGGCCACCGCGATGAAGACCGGCCGAAAGATATTTCGTCCTGGCTGCACATCAATGACGACGGCATTGTGACAGTCTTCACCGGCAAGGTTGAGGTCGGCCAGAACACCCGAACTACCCTGGCACAATCCGTGGCCGACGAACTGCGCGTTCCGCTCGCCAGCGTTCGTATGGTCATGGGCGATACCGCCGTCACGCCATTCGATATGGGCACTTTCGGCAGCCGCTCTACTCCATACATGTCCCCGCAACTTCGCCGCGCCGCAGCGGCCGCGCGCGAACTGCTTCTTGCGCAAGCCGCGGCTGAATGGAACATCTCTCCGGATAAGCTGACTGTCAGAGACGGAAAAATCAGCAATCTAGCATCGGGAGCAACACTGACCTATGCTCAGCTCGCGCAAGGTAAAACTCTCGCACGTAACATGCCCGACGCCGATCCGATTACGCCGCCAGAACAATGGATCGTCGCTGGAAAATCCGCTCCCAAAATGGACGCACGCGCGTTCGTCACCGGCGAGCATAAGTACACTCCCGATCTGCACCCTGCGAATTTGCTGCATGGAAAAGTTCTGCGCCCGCCTGCGTTTCACGCGACCTTGGTCTCTGCCGATGTTTCCTCAGCGCAAGCCATGCCCGGCGTAGTCGTGGTTCGCGACGGAGATTTCATCGCTACGGCGGCGCCAACCGAACGCGTAGCGGAAAAAGCCCTCGCTGCAATTCACTGCGAATGGAAAAACACTCCCCAGACTTCCAGCAAGGAACTCTATTCGTATCTGAAAAAGAACCTCGACGCCGAGGAAGATCAAAGACCGCTTGAAAAAGGTTCCATGGCCGAGGGTTTGGCGAATGCGGCGCACCGTTTGGAACAAACCTATACCGTCGCTTACATCGCACACGCTCCGCTCGAACCGCGCGCCGCGGTTGCCGAATGGAAAGACGGAAAATTAACCATATGGACCGGATCGCAGCGTCCCTTTGGAGTTCAGGAAGAATTATCGGCTGCTCTGCACCTTCCCAAAGATCGCGTGCGCGTGATCGTCCCAGATACAGGCGCGGCTTACGGTGGCAAACATATAGGCGACGCCGCCCTCGAAGCCGCTCGACTCGCCCGCGCCGCCGGTAAGCCCGTTAAAATTGTTTGGACGCGAGAGGAAGAGTTTACCTGGGCCTATTTTCGTCCCGCTGGCGTGATCGAAATCAAGAGCGGAACCTCCGCCGATGGAAAGCTTTCTGCCTGGGAATTTCACAATTACAATTCGGGCGGTTCCGCCATTCAGACTCCGTACGATGTGGCGAACCAACTCATTCATTTTCATGCTGTGAATTCACCCTTGCGTCAGGGCTCTTACCGTGGCCTCGCGGCGACAGCGAATCATTTTGCTCGGGAATCGGCGATGGACGAATTGGCCTATGCGGCGAAACTCGATCCGCTGGAATTCCGAATGAAGAATGTCTCGGACCCGCGACTGCGCGCGGTATTCGAAAGCGCGGCAACGACATTTGGCTGGCCTGGGAAAAGAATACATCCCGGCCAGGGCTTCGGCCTGGGTGGTGGCGTGGAAAAAGGCGGCTACGTCGCGACATGCGCGGAAGTCGCCGTCGACAAAACTTCCGGCGATGTTCGTGTTATGCGAGTCGTTACCGCGTTCGAATGCGGGGCCATTGTCAACCCCGACGGCCTGCGCAATCAGGTCATCGGCGCAAATATCATGGGGTTGGGAGGAGCGTTGTTCGAATCGATTGAATTCGAAAATGGCCGTATCTCGAATCCGCACTTCGCGCAGTATCGTGTCCCGCGCTTCCGTGACGTGCCGCAAATCGAAGTGGTTCTGCTAGACCGCAAGGATCTTCCACCCGCGGGTGCCGGAGAAACCCCGATCGTCGGCATTGCTCCCGCAATCGGCAATGCCATCTTCGATGCAACGGGCATCCGCTTGCGTAGTTTGCCTATGGTCCCACGCGGATTGCCCGCTGTCGCCACGGCAACGCGTGCTTCTTCGTAAAACGGATTATTGCAGGGCTCCGTTAGCTCTTAGTTGTCGTGCAAAACAAATCCGCCAAAAAAGTCTTGATCGCCTCCGACGATCGAGCGTCAGCCTGAGCGTGATACGCCACGCCGGGAACCGTGGCCGCAGTCTCATGAGTGAAACCATGCAGCGCGCCGCCGTAAATATTTAGTTGCCAGTCGCGCCCGCGTGATTCACATAAATAAACCTATTTAGTCAACAACAAGCCGAAACTAGCGGTTCTCAGGCGAAAAACGTAGAATCTCGTTTCGCATAAGGAGCCTGCTTGCGGCAAATCATTCTTCTTACCGCGGTTGTGATGGTGCTGGCGGTGTTCAGCGGAGCAGCATGGCTGTTCTTCGCCGGCTTTGGTCTTGACGTTCACGTGCGTCGATTTCATTTCGGGCCGCGATCGTCGGCTTCTGGGCAGGCCGCGCAGGCAAAACTGGACGAAACCTTTCAAGCCTTCTTTCCCGATGACTCCGGAAAAGCTTCTCCTGGTTTCGCGGTGCTGGTGAAACAGAATGGCAAGGTCGTTTTTGAAAAGGGTTATGGCGTCCGCGATTTACGGACGAAAGCTGCTATAGATGCGCACACAAATTTTCGGCTCGCTTCGTTCACAAAACAATTTACGGCGATGGCCATCATGCTTCTGGTACACGATGGCAAATTGCGCTACGACCAATCGCTTGCGGACATTTTTCCGGAATTTCCTGCGTACGGCAAAACGATCACTGTGCGGAACCTGTTGAATCACACCGGCGGTTTGCCGGACTACGAAGATTTGATGGAAGCGGTCGAAAAAATAAAAGGCCCGATCTGGTCGCCGGAAAAACAGATTAGTGACGCTGAAGTCTTACAACTCCTCGAAAACGCGACCAAGGGTAAATTTGCCGCGGGAACAAAGTGGGAATACAGCAATTCGGGCTATGTGGTACTCGGATTAATCGTTGCGAAAGTTTCCGGAAAGTCTTTCGGCGATTTTCTGTACGAGAGAATTTTTGCTCCGCTGAAAATGGATCACACACTGGTTTTCGAGAAAGGGAAAAAAGGAGTTGCCGATCGCGCTTACGGTCATTCCAAAAAGGAAAATGCTTTTGTCGAGACCGATCAAAGTTCTACCTCCGCGACACAAGGCGACGGCGGAATCTATTCCAACCTCGAAGATTTAGCCAAGTGGGATGACGCACTCCGCAACCAAGCGCTGCTGAGCGCAAAGGAATTTCGTCCTGCGATATCGGCGGCGCAGCTGCCGCCCGGCGCGGAAGCGAAGCTCGCCGAAGACGTCCCCGATTCTCTGCGGAGCCAAGCCGGCGCATACGGTTTTGGCTGGTTTCTGAATTTGCAGGACGCACATCCCCTGATGTGGCACTACGGCGATACCAGCGGGTTCAAGACTGCCATCTTTCGCTACGTGCGCGACGACGTTACGGTGATCCTTCTTTGTAATCGCACTGATCTGGACCAGGGCGCCATGGCGCTCAAGGCTGCTCGGATCGCTCTTCCTTCCCGCTAAAAATTGGGCTCCGCTCAGTTGAGTGCACAGCCTTCCTTCGACCCGCGGCAAAGACAGGCTGTCCTAGCGAAAATCACGACAAACCGGCGAGTTTGCCGAGCCCCTTCATTTTGGCTCGGGCCGCCATGGCGCCGTATTGCTTCATCATGGTGCGCATTTGCATGTATTGCTTCAGGACCTGGTTCACGTCTTGAACCGACGTCCCGCTGCCCTTTGCGATGCGTTTGCGCCGCTTGCCGTCGATCACGTTGTGGTCCAGCCGCTCCTGATTGGTCATGGAGTTGATAATAGCTTCGACCTGCTTCAGTTTGCCTTCGTCGACGTTGGCGTCTTTGGGAAGATTCTGCAAAGGGCCAACTTTAGGAAGCATATCCACCAGCTGATCGAGCGGACCCATTTTACGGATCTGGCGAAGCTGATCGCGAAAATCCTCAAGCGTGAATCCTTCGGTGCGAAGTTTGCGCTCGAGGTCGATCGCCGCTTTTTTGTCGACGGCCTGCTCGGCGCGTTCAATGAGCGACATGATGTCACCCATGCCGAGAATGCGGGAGACGATGCGCTCCGGATAGAAGCCTTCGAGCGCGTCATATTTTTCGCCGAGACCGACAAATTTTACTGGTGCGCCGCTGACTTTGCTGATGGAGAGCGCAGCGCCTCCGCGCGCGTCGCCATCGAGTTTGGTGAGAATCACTCCGGTGAGCCCGAGCCGTTTGTGAAATTCTCCGGCGGAGCGGACCGCATCCTGACCAATCATGGCGTCCGCGATGAAAAGGATTTCGCTCGGCTGCAATTCCTTTTTTAAGTAGCCGAGCTCGTTCATCAAATCGTCGTCGATGTGAAGGCGCCCCGCTGTATCGACGATGATGACGTCGCTGGCGGAAAGTTTCGCTTCTTTAATGGCGCCGCGGACAATTTCGAGCGGTTTATCGGTTCCTGCGCCGGGCCAGAGACTTACGTTGATAGCTTTGGCGACCTGCGCGAGCTGTTCGCGCGCCGCTGGGCGATACACGTCAGTGGAAACGACGATCGGGCGATGGCCGTGCTGCGCGAGCCATTTTGCAAGTTTTCCCGTGGTAGTGGTTTTGCCGGAGCCTTGCAAGCCGACAATCATCCACACCGAAGGCGGCCGGGAGGCGAAGAGTGGCTTGGCATGTTTGCCGAGCAGTGTGGTCAGCTCGTCGCGCACGATTTTGATAACTTGCTGATCGGGAGAGAGCTGCAACATGACCTCGCTGCCGAGCGCTTTGCTGCGAATAGTGCCGAGCAGTTCATCGATAACGGGCAGCGCGACGTCGCCCTCGAGCATGGCTTCACGGATTTCGGCGAGCGCGGCGTCCAGGTGCTCTTCGGTAAGCTTGCCTTGGCCGCGGAGATTCTTGAAAGTGCGTTGCAGCTTTTCTGTAAGGTTTTCAAACATGGCGGACGCGACTTGTGACTAGTGGATTGCGACCCTCGACAAAGCACCGTGGGTCGAGCGCTTCTCCTGGCGAACCGAGAATGAATACAAGAGTTATTTTAGGGGCGCGGCACGGAGCGGTCAAACGAGTGGAAAATAAGAAGCCGCGCGGGTGCGCAGCGACCAGAACAGAGCGATCTATCGACAAAATCCCGGCGACAGCGATCGCCTGAGGCGCTGTGCACAGCCGCCGCAACTGAGAGGGCAGAGAGCCTACGGCGACGGCGGATCTAACGCGTCCGTTAATCGGGGTTGCCGATGGCCATCCAACTGAAGTTGTCGTTGAAACCGGAGCAGGAGACAGCGAACGAAGAAGTTGATTTTCCGGTCAGACTGATTCCGTTCTTGGTGGTTTCATCGAAAACAAGAATTGCGGGAATGGACTTGAAGGCGGTGCGGAACGTAACCGTACCGACTCCGCCAAGGCAAGCGGAGTTTCCCGCGAACTGAGTTTTCTCCGCTTGATTGAGATGGGAAGAAATTGCGGGATTGCTTAGGACTTTGTTGGTGAGCACCTGATTGCCGGTATCGAAGACAAACGCTGCGTTTTTTCCTGGGTTATTGATATACAGCGTGGAGGTAGTGGCGGGATTTTCGAAACGCAAGATATAGCTATTGGCAGGATTGCCCGACATTCCGTGCGCCAGGATTCCCAGATCGGTGTAGTTTGGAGTGCTGCTTCCGATAAAGCTGTTCGCCAGCCAACTGACGAAGGTTCCTTCGATGGAATTCCTATAGACGGAATTGCTGGTGCCTTCGATATTTCCGCTGACATTGACCTTCGCGCCTTTCGCCACGCTCCAGAAAGTGACCGGCGAAGTCTGGCCAGAATTGTCCGCGGTGATATGGACTGTGTTTACGAGTGGACTGGAACTGGTGAAACCGCAGTCCGAGCCAAACATGCTGGCGCCATTTACGAGAAAGAGAGTGGCAGTGCCGCCAGACACATTGGTGTTAGCAACAACTTTCCAGAAGCCGCCTACGACTTGAGAATCGTTTTCCAGATCGATGCCCACGCCGTCCGATGGTACGTTGAGTTGCAAGTCCTGAACATTCCAATAGAAGAAATCCGCGGACGAGCTTGAACCTATGAACTTGAGACCGGTGCTGTTGCCGTTGAGATGGACGCCATTGAAAACAATGCGCTCCGACCAAGCAGAAGGCGGGTTAGTCCAAAGCATGCCGACCGAAGAAAGACCGCTGAAACCCTGGATTACTAGATCTTTAAAAGTGGCGCTGATGATCCCGCCAGCTTCGATGCCGATGCTGCCAGCTACGTAAGCGCCCGGCCCGTTCAATGTGAAACCACCAAAAGTCCCCGCTTTCATCACGGAAAAGGGCAAAGTGGTAATTCTCCAGCACGGATTGGAACCCATCGAAGGAGCACATTGAATCTGGACGGATGCTGCGGCACTACGGCTGACGACTGAGACGTATGGACTGGCGATGGAAACAGGCACGGTCTGCGTGTAAGTGCCGGGAGGAATGATGATGGTACCCGCGGGGAATCCCGCCTGCTTGGGCAAAGAAGACATCGCAGCCAAGACCTGCGCCCCAAGTTCAGAGGAAGTGCTGCGGATATAGGCTTCCTGAGCGCTTGAACTGAACGGAGACAAAAATAGGATAGCGAAGATGTAGGGGCGCATGGGCTGGGTGTGCCTCACAAGACTCGAGTGCGTTCGCAAATTGTCGAAAAAAGCTCGTGGCAGAATACCGCTAGGCGATGCAAAGCGCAAAGGCAAATTCAGATAGATACCCAACAAGTTAACAGAGGATCGCTGGCAGACACGAAAGAAACGCGCATCATCGATTCCGCAAAGGTCACACAACCTCTGCGTTCGGCTTGACATGATAGTCGGAAAGCGATATATCGGAATACGAGTATTCCCCATGAGCCAGAATAATAGAGAAGGACAAGAGCGAAGATGAAGCGGAACGCTGGAAACTTTGGACCACTCGCTCCGGCGGCGCTGCATATTTTGCTGGCGCTGGCGGGAGACGATTTGCACGGTTACGGAATCATGCAGGAAATTGTCCGGCAAAGTGAGGGCAAATACCGGATCGGACCAGGCACGCTATATGACAATTTGAAAAAGCTGATGGCTCAGGGGCTGGTGGAAGAGACTGCGATCCGTTTTT
>DATDFA010000008.1:0-46532 GCA_036522855.1 Candidatus Acidiferrum sp.
TCTTTGTCAGACGGACGAACAGCTGCGACGCATCGAGATCGGCGCGGAGGTTTTCGCTGCGGAGTTCATCTACCCGGAAAAGGATTTTGTGTATGACCTCTTTCGGTTGTTGCGGGGAATGCCGCGCAACGTCACTCCCGAGTTGCTGATAGAACTGAAACGAAAGACGGATACAACGCTTAGCTACGCTGCCCTTGCAAAGCGTGCGGTCTTGCTGCATTTAGCCGAAGCGAAGGCGTTCAAAGATGTTCGCTGGGGGATGCTCAGGCGGAAGCAAGGAACGGAATAGCAGGGGAAACACTCATGAAAACTGAAGAACTAGTTGCGTCAAATCAAGCGAACGGCGGAAGGAAGAAGCGCGACCTCCCGCGCGGTATTTACGAGAAAATTCCAGGCTCCAAGATATATTGGATTCGCTTTGCTGATAGCACGGGCAAGATTCGTAGAGAAAAGGCTGGCTCGCTGAGCGCTGCGAGCACTTTACTTGCGAAGCGGAAAACAGAAACTTTGCAGGGCCGGAAGCTACCCGAGACGCTCCGAATTAGACAGATAAGATTCGACGACCTGGCCCAGGACGCGCTGGACTACTCGAAAACAAATAACGCGAAAGGGAGCTATCGCGTCGACAAGGGCCGCATGGAGGTTCTCAAGAAGGAGTTTGGAAATCGAATCGCCGATTTGATCACACCACAAGAAATTGATCGATGGATGGCCAGCAAGCTTAGCAACCGCGCACCAGCGACGGTGAATCGCTATAAGGCGTTGCTTTCGCTGTCATACCGACTAGGAATGGCGAATCGCAAGGTCACTACGAATCCGGCGCGACTAATCAGGCAGCGGACGGAAAACAATGCTCGAATTCGTTGGCTGCGCTCGGACGAGGAAAACCGCCTGCGCACGGCTTTGGGAGAAAAGTACCCACACCGTCTCGTCGAGTTGGATATTGCGCTTAATACAGGAATGCGTCAGGGTGAACAGTATTCGCTGATATGGGACAACGTCGATTTCGATCTTCGAATTCTGACCGTCCCCAGATCCAAGCATGGAGAGAAACGCCACATTCCTTTGAACGACGTGGCGTTAGCGGCTTTCTTGACCGCCCAGCAGAATTCGAAGCCGGGCCGTGCAGTTTTCTGGAATCGCTACGGCGAACGTTTGCGCACTCCCAGGCAGTGGTTCGAAGAGTCTGTGAAAGCAGCGAAAATCACGAACTTCCGGTGGCATGATTTGCGGCACACCTTTGCCAGCAGGCTTATTATGGCCGGAGTTGACTTGAGAACTGTTCAGCAGCTCATGGGTCACAAAACAATCAGCATGACGCTTCGCTACGCACACTTGGCTCCAGAGCATCAGCTAGGTGCGGTTCAGAAGCTCTGTTTGGACGGTCAAAGACAGGCGGCGGCAACTGACACCAAAACTGACACCACGCCGAAGAGCACAGCCGTTGCCGCCACGACAAGACTGCAATAACTTTCGATTGTGCTATGTTTTAGGTATGCCTGTGCCCGGGTGGCGGAATGGCAGACGCTGAGGACTTAAAATCCTCCGGGGATTTTTCCTCATGTGGGTTCGACTCCCACCCCGGGCACCATTTTTCGGTTATTTCTGACTTTCCATCCCGATGATGACGAAGTCGCGCGACGTGCAGGCGGATGTGTCGGCCAGCTCATACACGAAGTCATCAATCGAAACGGCGATCCACTGCCGACGGGTTCAACGCTTCCGCTTAGCCCGTTTTCGAAATCGGTCACCGTACTCTATCTCGACTCTACTTGTTGACTACGCTGATGGGGAAAGGGCCATTTCTTTGGCCCGATTGTTGACTGGTGACGTAAATATCGTAGCAGCCGACAACGTTGCCTTTTATCTGCCAGTTGAACTGCCATCCGTTGCTGCCAGGATCGTACTGGTAGCCACTTGATCCCGCGTCATTCACAGTGATTGTACCGGCGCTGTCGGTGGCCCCACACGCGTAGGGACCCTGGATGGTTACCACTGGATTCGCAGCTGCACTATTTACGACATTGCCAGAGCTATTGGTGTACTGCCATTTGAGCGGCATTGTGCGCGTGACGTTGAAAGTTGTGGGCGGCGGCGCGTAAGGAGCTTGGAAGCCCAAGAACCCATAGCTCACCTGCTGCGAGACAGGCGTCACGCTCGAACTCATGACGAAGTTCAAGTCTCCTCCGTAGACGGCCGTAATTGAGTGTGGGCCCACGGTCAGCGATGAAACCGTTAGCATTGCCTGCCCCGAGCCGTTCAATATCCCCGAGCCAATTGTCGTTGCGCCGTCCTTGAACGTAGCCGTGCCGGTCGGTGTGCCGGCGCTTCCAGCCGAGCTATCCACTACAGTGGCAGTGAACGTCACGGATTGACCGAGCTGCGACGGATTGGGCGAAGCAACGATCGTCGTGGAGGACGAAGCCTGAGTGATGGTCAGGTTCGCTCCGGCGAATGTCAGCATGTAGTTGGTCCCTGCTGTCAAACTCCCTTGCAAGATCGCGTATGTTCCTGCATTTTCCCCGGATGCGCGACTGAGATTGCCGCTGAAGCTGTCACCACTAACCAGCGATCCGCTGGTGACCATGTACGTCAGCGGAGGATCGGTTGTGCCGAAAACTTTGCTCTTGGCGTCCGCCGTGACCGCGATCGGCCGCGCTGTGATGATGCCGTTAGCTGTTGCAACGAACGTCACGGCGTAGTTTTGGCCGCTATTGCCATCGCTCACTGCTCCCGACGGTGTCAAGGTTAACCCTGCCCCGACGTCCTTGACTCCGTATGCTTCCGTGAAGTTCGGACTGTCTCCAGCGGCAAGAGTTCCTGCGGTGATCATGGGGACTGCCGCCGCTGCGAGCGTACCGTCGTAGACCTTGGTGTTGACTGTGGCAGTTACTGTAATCGGCCTTGCCGTGATGTGCGCCGCCGCCGTCACGGACATCGAAGTGAGACTGTAGTTGCTCGCCGTGTTTCCTGTTAGAGCTACCGACGCGGTTACAGTCGTGGCTGTGGTCACATCCTTACTATTGAATGTGCCCCCACTCGCACTGCAAGCCACGTCGTCGCTGCCTACAGCCGATCCCACGGGCAGTACGCAGTGCAGCATCGCGTCTGGTTCGGTGACGTTCCCGTCGTAAACCTTGTTATCGGCTGCCAGTGTCGCGGTAACCGATTTCTTTCTGATCGTGGCTGTAGCGGTAGCCGTCATCGTGGAGAGCATGTAGTTGCCCGAGGCAGGCGCACTTAGCGCTAGATTATTGGATGTCACCGTCTTCGTTCCGGCGTTGGCGTCTGCGAAGTTTCCGGTGCCGCCGCAAAGCACATTGCCTGAGTCGAGCGCCAAGACCCCTGTCAGCGTGCAATGGATTGTTGCAGCCGTAGTCCCGTCGTAATCTTTATCGTCAGCAGTAATCGCCGGTGTCACTGACTTTTTGCGAATTGTGGCTGTAGCTGTAGCCGTGGCCGTGGAGAGCATGTAGTTGCCAGATGCTCCTCCACTGAGCGCCAGATCGGTCGAAGTCACTACCTTGGTGCCGGCATTGGCGTCCGCAAAGTTTCCGGTGCCGTTGCAGAGTACATTGCCAGAGTCGAGCGCCAAGACTCCTGTCAGCGTGCAATGGATCGTTGCAGTCGTAGTCCCATCGTAATCTTTATCGCCAGCAGTAATCGCCGGTATTACTGATTTCCTTCTGATCGTGGCTGTAGCGGTAGCCGTGGTCGTGGAGAGCATGTAGTTGCCAGAAGCTCCTCCACTCAGCGCCAGATCGGTCGATGTCACTACCTTGGTGCCGGCATTGGCGTCCGCAAAGTTTCCGGTGCCGTTGCAAAGTACATTGCCAGAGTCGAGCGCCAAGACTCCTGTCAGCGTGCAATGGATCGTTGCAGCCGTAGTCCCATCGTAATCTCTGTCGTCAGCAGTAATCGCCGGTATTACAGTCGCTGAGGTAATGTGTGCTGTGGCCGTCGCCGTGGTCGAGGTTGTCGCTGTCCCCCCCGCACCCAGCGTATAGTTCGTCGCCGAACTTCCGCTGATGGTTACCGTCGCGGTGACCTGATTCGCGGTTGCCACGTCCTTGCCGTTGAACGTTCCACTCGTAGCCGTGCAGTTCAGCGTGTCACCCACAAACACCGTGGCCACCACGCAGCTCATACTGCCGTCGGGTTCCGCATTCGTTCCGTTGTAGGCACGGTCTGCAGCCGTCAACGTCGCCGTCAGAGGCGCTGTTGTAATGTTCCCGGTCAGCCCGCTTGGTTGCGAAAGTGTGTAGTTGGTTGCCAGGGCTGGAGGAGTCGCAGTGAAGGTATATCCGCTTGCGGTGGCTGCGATTCCGGTGCCGACGTTCTTCGTGGCAAATGTGGCGCTCGAGCTTCCACTGTTCAGCGTCAGCGTCTCACCCGTCACCGCCCCATTCAACACCGCTGCACTGTTGTTTAGAGTGGCGTTGGTTGTCCCATCGTAGGTGCGACTGTTTACGGTCACGCCGGTGATGGTTAGTGCCTTCGAGTTCACCACCTGCGAAAGAGCCGCCGAGCTGCTGCCTAGAAAGCTGCCACCACCGCTGTAAACGGCAGTAATCGAGTGAGAAGCCGCCGATAGACTGGAAATGGGGCATGTCGCGACGCTGCCGCTCAAGGCGACGGCGGTGCAAATCGTGTTTGCGCTATCCTTAAACGTGACGGTTCCGTTCGAGCCAGCATTAGGGCTTACCGTGGCGCTGAACGTCACACTTTGTCCGTATGAGGAAGGATTTAGCGAAGAAGTGACCACCGTGGTCGTAACCACGGTGCTCGGCGTCAATGAAAAGTCTTTTCCGGTCAGGTTGTCCCCATTATTGACGTTCGTCAGTGTGATCGTAGCTGGATCGAAACCAGGCGCTGAAGCGGTAAGATTGAGCGTCACCGGGCCGTTGCCGCCAAAAGAAAGTTTGGTCGTGGTGTTATTAAAAACGTAGCTGCCGTTAGCTGCGGACGTCGTTGTCGCCCCATTGTTGCAACCACTGCTGCAGGTGATAGTTGCTCCGCCGATCGCGGGATTGCCAGCGGCGCTGCTCCTGACGGTTCCGCTCACCGATGTGGCATTGCCGTCCGTGAACGTGTTTTGCGCTTGCTGGCTGGAAGTCTGACCAACCGCAGTCAGATAAAATCGAATGTTGACATCATGTGAATCCGGACTGAAATCAGTGTTCGTTATTTTTCCGGACGAGTCGGCTACGGCCGTCATTACTGGATGGGTGTCAACGAGCGGCGATTCGACTAGCGTCAGTGTTACGGTTTCGCCCGGCTGCCATCCGGCGCCAGTAATCGTTACCACGGTGCCGGGGGCATAGTCCTGTGCGTCCGTTTTTACAGTTGCGAATCCATAAAGCTCGGTAGACGCCAGAGTGCCCGTCGAATTCGAACCCCCCGCCAGCAACAAAATTCCGTCCTGTTTCAACGAAGCGCCCACGGCGTGCTGGCGCGCAACCAAAGGCGCACCAGTGGTGGCAAAAATCCCGTTTGAAGGCACAAACAGTTCTGCCGTAGCGACTTCGTTGCCGGCAGACGTGCCGCCCACAATCAACACTGAATTGTTGTTGGGAAGCAGAAAAGCGCCGTGGTCACGTCGCGGAGCGGCGAGCGAAGAAGCGGAAACGGCAAAATTTCCAGCGGCAGGGTCGTAAATTTCTGCGGAGGCGAGATCGACGGAGGAGGTGCTGCCGTCCGGATTACTGGTCACCGTGGATCCCCCAGCTACCAATACTTGACCATTCAACAGTGTGGTCGCTGAATGATTCATTCGCGGCGCCGAAAGCACTGGACCTGCGGCAATCGAATTGCTCTGCGGATCAAAAATCTCCGTGCTAGCGAGAGGATCGCTATCGTTCGAACCACCGATCAGGAGCACTCGCCCGTCTTGCAAAACCGCGCTTGCAAATGATTTTCTCGGAGTAGACATGGCCCCCACGGAAGAAAACGAACCCGTTACGGGATCAAAAACTTCCAGCAAAGCAATTGCACTGCCTGCGTTTTCTCCGCCAGCGAAGAGCACACGTCCGTCCGAGAGCAGCGATGCGGTGTGATTCGAACGCGCCTGGATCATTCCCCCAGGGACTGGAGCCCAGGCGTTCGAAAGCGGATCAAAAATTTCCGCAGAGTTCGTGGCCGCGGCGCCAGTTACGCCACCCGCTACCAAGATTCGTCCATCGGCCAGGACCGTCGCGGAATGCGCGCTTCGTGGCATGCTCATCGGCGGCGCCGCCGCAAACGCGCCGGTGGTGTCGAAAAATTCAGCTGACGCGACGGGTCCCGAGCCACTATCGCCGCCAGCAATCAGAATCCGGCCATCTTGCAACAAAGCGGACGCCGCGTGGCTTCGCGGCTCGGTCATGGATCCAGCAGAGAGCCAATTTCCAATCGTAGGCTGAGTGATCGTCCCTCTGAGGAATATCGAACTGATAAGGATCGATATAGCTATCAAGGCTGGTTTAATAGCGCGGCGCATTGGTGACTCTCCCCGTTGTTCGGCTGACACACCCGTACGAATTGCTGGCTGGACCAAGTTCAGGCGATAACGCCCAAACGATCAGCCTTCGTGGATAAACGTGGACAGATAGAAATGAATGGCCGCGGGGAGCCGCCAAACAAATAGTTGATTGGGGGCAGTGCACGTGCCAAGCCAAACTAAACGTCCTGGCGACAACTTCCAGGTCTCGTAATTTCTAACAAAACACTGGGTTTAAACGAGGATCACAGCTTAGGGTGCTAAGGCGGCGTCTCTTTGCGTGCACTCAGCATTTCTGCCCTGTCTTATCGAACGGACACTCAGGCTGTCCGGGCTCGGGGAATCGATCGGGAGGGTTGTCAGCAAAGACAACCTTCGTGAATGATGCCGCGCTCATAATCGAATCACGAGTTAGCGGAAGATTATCGGAAACATTTCGCTGGCCGTACCCCTTGAGATAGACGATTCCGCCGTTGTTGAGAATTGCGAGTCCCACACCAGTAACTTTTCCTGCTCGCATAGCCTGTTCGACTGTGGAGTCGATTTCTGCTGCGTTAATGGTGCTACCGTCGAGGCGCTTCACACTTTGCGAATTCGGAAACGGTCGCGGCTCCTGTTTCCGCGAGCAGGCGACCGAGAAAGCACAAAAAGCGAAAGTCATTAGCAGTGCAGCTTTCACGAACCCTCCTAAGTGTGTTGACCGCGGGCAGTAAATCTGGTGCGGCTCCTCATAGACCGGAGGTTGATTGATCCGCACCTCTTTGCGTTACAGAGGAATTGCACCGGCGGAATTCTTCTAGGCTGTTGCTGTGGCGAGGGAGCAACAAGAGGCTGACGTACGCGGATTTAGACGGAGGGAATTGTGGCGGAGAGTGAAAAATTCAATCTGGTGATTATTGGATGCGGGCCGGCTGGAGAGAAGGCTGGAGCGCAGGCGGCATATTTCGGCAAGCGCGTGGCGCTCATCGAGCGCGCGGGGATTCCCGGCGGAAGTTGCATCAACACGGGAACCGTGCCGAGCAAGACATTGCGCGAATCGGCGCTATATTTTTCCGGGCTAGGACAACGCGGGCTCTATGGAATTGACTATTCGTTGAAAGAGAAATTGACGGTACATGACTTCATGCATCACGAGCGCGAAGTAGTGGAAATGGAGCGCCAGCGGATTTTGAAGAATTTGGAATTGCACAAGATCGAATACGTGCAAGGGCAAGCGGCGTTTGAAGACACGCACACGGTTGCGGTGACGAGCGGCGGAGCAACGCGAAAGTTGCGTGGCGAAATGATCGTGATCGCTACCGGATCGAGGCCACATCGTCCGCCAGAAATTTCCTTCGATGATATTCATACTTTTGATTCCGACACTTTTTTGCGGATGGAGCGCATTCCGAGATCGCTGGCGGTGATTGGCGGCGGAGTGATTGGTTGCGAGTACGCTTCGATTTTCATGGCCCTGGGGGTGAAGGTAACGCTGGTAGATGGGCGAGACAAATTGCTGCCATTTCTGGACACGGAGATTTCCGAGCGTCTGCGCGATCGATTGAAGGAATTGGGAATGGAGTTCTGGTTCAACGAACGCCCCGTAAAAGTGGAGAATTCGGAGAGTGGCGCGACGTTGCACATGAAGAGCGGGAGAAAACTGCAGACGGAGGCGGCCTTGTTTGCGGCGGGAAGGCGCGCGGCGGTGGACGGATTGGCCCTGGAAATGGCGGGGCTGGCGTTGAACGACCGTGGTTACATTCCGGTCGATGAAAATTATCAGACGAATGTGCCGAACGTTTATGCAGCTGGAGACGTGATCGGGTTTCCGGCGCTGGCGTCTACTTCGATGGAGCAAGGGCGCGTAGCGGTGTGCCATGCGTTCGGATTTCAGTATAAGCAGCGAGTGGCATCAATGCTGCCGATGGGCATTTACACGATTCCGGAAATTTCGGCGGCGGGAGAGACGGAAGAGTCTTGCAAAGAGAAGAAAATTGAATTTTCCGTGGGGCGCGCGCGGTATGCGAATAATGCGCGCGGGCACATTACCGGCGACACGGCAGGAATGTTGAAGCTGATCTTTTCTCCCGCCGACAAGAAATTGCTCGGAATGAGCATCATTGGTGAGAGCGCGACGGAATTGATTCACATCGGAATGATGGTGTTGGACAACGGGTTGACGATCAACGAATTTATCGAACAGGTTTTTAATTATCCGACGCTGAGTGAAATGTACAAATACGCGGCGTATGACGGGCTGGGGAATCTGGCGGGGCATAAGTTGCGGGAGGGGTGAGAAGGAATTTTAACTAGCAAGTCCTCAGTTTTTCGCGCCGAAGGACCGTTTTTCTTGGCGCCTCTTGCGATAGTGTGAAGACCCAATCGAATTCCGAGAAGTTAGCGAAAACGGAATGGCGCTTTCGTGCAGAGAACCGCGGCCAAGGCATGCGGTCGTGCCTGGAATAGCTTGTATTCAGGTCTACAATAAGACCGGGGACCCGATAAGGTTGACTAGGGTAGATGCGCGGTCTGGAAAAGACAACCAAATCACTGGCCCGGTCAGCGAGACGATTGAGCAGGGAATCGGAGAAGAAAAAATGAGCATTCGAAAATGCGGTTTGCCAATGCTGGCGGTGATAGCGGCATTGTATGGCTGCAACCACTCCGACGCACAGAAATTGAAGAAGGATGCGAAGGCTACTGGGGAGGCGATGCAGAAGACGGCATCGGACGCGGCGAATGCATCAAAACGGGCCGCAGAGGATGCAGCGGACGCGACTAAGAAGGCGGCTCAGGACGCCTCCGAAAGCATGAAGCGCGCTGCGGACGAGGCCGCGAAAGATGCGAAAAAAGCTGCAGACAAAGCCAAGCAGTCCGCGAAAGATTTGACGAAGAAGAATAATCAGTAACTACGCGCGGACACCGCGGTATGGATGCAGAGATGAGCGATCTTCTATTGAGATGTCGTGTGATATTCACCATGGCCGGAGTGCTGGGCTTGCTCCTCCACGGACACTGGAGCGCGGTAGTCTGTGAAGCGGGGCGTCAAGCGGGGGTTCGGACGGTTGCTGGACAGGGGCATTTAGGATTTGACCGAAATGATTATCCCGGCGATGAGGCCATGAAGGAATTACGGAAACAATTTTCGTTCACCGGATACTGGCTGACTCCGCCGCCTGGAGAGAGTGCAAATTCGTGGGCAGGAAAGCGCAAGTTGCTGGAGGCGCAAGGATATGGATTCTTGCTATTGGCGCGTGGTCGAGCAGGCAGTGGTGTTCGAAAAGAGGCCGATGCCGGGCAAAAGGGGCGAGCGGATGCGCGGGAGGCGGCGCGAAGCGCCAAAGCGGAAGGGTTTGCCGATGGGGCGATTATTTTTATCGATATTGAGGATGGAGGGCGGTTGGCGGCGGCGTACCACGCATACTTGCGAGCGTGGGCGGATGAAATTTTGAAGTTAGGATTTAGGCCTGGAGCATATTGTTCGGGAATCGTCGTTGACGAAGGTGGCGGAGTGACGATTGTGACGGCGGAGGATATTCGTTCGAGCGAAGCACCGAGGAAGTTTGCGTATTGGGTCTTCAATGACGCGTGCCCTCCCTCACCAGGATGCGTGTCCGTGGCAAAGCCGCCGCTGGCATCGGCAAGCGGAGTGAAGGACGCGGCGGTGTGGCAGTTTGTGCGGTCGCCGCGGGAGCGCGAGGCGGTGCACTGCAGCGGTTACGCAGGTGATGGCAGTTGTTACGCGGCGGCGGACGCGACGAAAAAATGGCACCTGGACATGAATGTGGCAGGGAGTTCGAATCCGTCGTTTCGGTAGTCAATTGAAGGAACTTCTGCGTGACGGCAGATAGTCGATTGGCATCTTTTGGATTGCATGGTCAGGTGGAAAGCATCGGGTTGTTGTCCAGCCGGCCAAACCGCCGCTTCAACTGGTGGCCGCTGCAAGGATCAGAGGAGGGCGAAATGCCATTGGCGCGGATTTCACTTCGCGAGGGGACCACGGAGGAATATCGAAAGGGGATTGCGGATGGAGTGCACCAAGCAATGATTGACGCGCTTGGTATTCCGCCAAAGGATCGATTCCAAGTGATTTCGGAATACAAAGCCGGCGGTTTGATTTATGACGCGGAATATCTGGATATAAAAAGGTCGGATATGATTGTCTTTGTGCAGATTACGCTGAGCACTGGAAGGAAGCCGGGACAAAAGCGAGCGTTGTTTGCTCGGATGGCGGAGTTGTTGGGGAAGTCGCCGGGTGTGCGACCGGAAGACCTGCTGGTGAATCTGGTGGAAGTGAGCTGGGAGAATTGGTCGTTTGGAAAGGGTGAAGCGCAGTATCAGAAGGACTAGCTGAGAGCGCTGAGAAGGCGACTGAGCGTGGAAGAGGCTCAGCGATTCCGCTACACTGGCCTGGACCCACACCAGCCGGGACGATGGAAACGAAACGGATCGAAAAGATATCGAAGGCATTGGCCGATGAGACGCGGCTACGGATTTTCGAGGCGATTGCGGCGGCGAAAGACAATCTTACTTGCGGAGAATTGGTGAACCTGCGGGGAGTGACGCCGGCGACGATTTCGCACCATTTGAAAATATTGATGGAGGCGGAGCTGATCGAGTGCCGCAAAGAGGGTCAATTTGTGCGCAGCCGGACGGTGCCGGAAACAATTGCGGAGTATGCGGCCGCGCTCGCTGGCATTGCAGGGGGGCGGCAAGCGAAGAATCGCAAGTCCCGCAGAAATGCAATTTGAAATCCCCGGTCCGCTTTCGGCGCACTCAGGATGACAAGGTTGTGAGTCTATTTCATGTGGGCGTCGTACCAGGCGAGGATGCGATTCAGCCGGTCGATGAGATGTTTTTCCTCATGGAAGCCGTGTGGTTCTCTCGGGTAGATGACGAGTTCGGTTTCCACTCCATAGCGTTTTAAACCGCGATAAAGTTCCTGGCTTTGGCCGAGCGGATCGACGGTATCGGCATCGCCCTGCAAAATGAGGGTCGGAGTCTTCGCGTTTTTTAGGTGGAGAAACGGAGAGCTATTGAGGAATCCTTCGGGTTTTTCATAGGGAACGCTCCAGAACCATTCATCATAAGAAGGGTGCTGCTCGGTGCCGTATTCAGAGATGAGATTGGCCATGCCGGCGCCGGATACCGCGGCTTTGAAACGAGGCGTTTGCGTGATGGCCCATTCGCTCATATATCCGCCGTAGGACCAGCCGCCGATGCCGAGACGGTCCGGATCGGCAATGCCTTTTTTGATGAGATCGTCCACGCCAGCCATCACATCTTTATAATCTCCGCCGCCCCAGTCGGCACGATTACTTTCCACAAATTTCTCGCCGTAGCCAATAGAGCCGCGAATGTTGGGATAAAAGACCGCGTAGCCGCGCGCTGAGAGGAGCTGTCCCCAGGATTCGATTGAGGATTCCCACGCGCCGGTTGGTCCACCGTGAATGAGAGCAATGAGGGGAAGCTTAGATTTGACATCAGAGCCGGCGGGCTTGAGGAGCGCGGCTTCGATTTCGAGGCCGTCGGATTTGTATTTGTAGAGTTCGGGTGTGGCAAGGATGGATGAGTCGAAGGACTGATTGAATTTCGGAAATGGTTTGGGTTGTTGGCCGGAGCGTGCGAGCCAGAGTTCCTGCGGAGCGGTGAAGTCTTCGCCGACGAACGCGATGTCGCCATTTCCGCCGATGGCAAAAGAAGACGGCATGGTTTCGGGAGTCGCGACATCTTCCCGGGTGCCTCTGGAGTCGTAGAGGACGAGTTTGCGGGTAAAGCCGTCGGCTGCGAGAAGCAGGATGCTGCCGTCTTTTCGCCAGCGATAGTCGAAAACCGGGCGGTCCAAACTTGTAGAAGTCAAATTTTTTGCGGCGGGCATGCCAACGGGCAGGATCCAGAGATCATGAGGACTGGGACCGTCTTCGCGAGAACCGATGAAGCTGATCGTGTCGCCGGAAGGAGATACCTTGATATCGCCAAACGGGCCGCGGGGAGCGAGAAGCTGCTTCATGGCGGAGTCTGGAGCAGAGGCGGAGGTTCGAACGAGAAAAATGCGTTCGGTGTTCTGGTCGGACTCGGGATGACCTGTGGCGATTACGACGAGACGCTCGCCATCGGGAAACCACGCGACGTCGGAAACTTCGTATCTGGCCGGCGTGAGAGCGCGCTCCGACTTGTCTGCGAGAGTGGCTAGCCAGAGGCGGGCGTGTTTTTCGTCCTTGTCGGCTATGCGCGCGTCGTCTTTGTCCTTTTCCTTTCTTTCTTCCGCGTCGGATTTGGCTTCGGGAGCGAGGAAGGCGATGGCTTTTCCATCGTGTGACCAGACGAAGCGGGTGATATTGCGTTTGCCTTTTGTGAGAGGCGCGGGTTCGCCGCCGCTCATGGAGAGCAGATAGATTTGCTGATTGGCGTCGCGACTCGAAAGAAAGGCCAGAAATTTGCCGTCGGGAGACCACTTTGGCGAGGTTTCTGATTTTTCGGAGTAAGTGAGTTGGCGCACGGAGCCGTTGGAGACGTCGAAGAGCCAGATATGGCTGGAACGCTTGTCGGCTTTGGCGGGCTCGGCGACGACGAAGGCGACGTGCGTATTATCGGGAGAAAATTCGAGAGCGGAAAGGTGGCGAAGACTGAGAAGCGCCTCCGGTGACAGAGGCTTGGCGGAAACTGGAACGGCGGTCTGCTGAGAAAAACTCTGGCACGGAAAGACGAAAAAAATCGTTGATAGCGCTAGCCGGGTAAAGCCGGGCATAACGAATCCTCCGAGATACAGAACAAAGGACTGTACCCGGCGAGGAGCAGAGCGTCAATGTCCGGTATCACTGGCTGCGTATCCGGCGAGCGCGAAGCAAGGTGACGGCACAGATTTTAGTTTGCGCCGTCGGTAGCGCGAAAAAAAGGAAGCCAGCGATGATGTGCCTAATGCCGCGATTCGCGTTAGTGCCGATCGTGGTCATGACCGCGTCCATGATCGTCGTGATCGCGGAATCGGCCATGGTCGCGATCATGATCGTGATCCCATTTGTGACTGTGTTCGAAGCGGCCGCGGGGGCCGTCCCAATAGCCGGCATAGTAGCGTCCTCCCTCGTGGCGTGGACCGACCCAGTGGGCGCCGCCATAAGGCGGGCGGCTCCAATAGCCCTCGTGCCAACGGTAGTGGCCCGCGGCGGGATACCAATAGCCGCCAACCCAGACGAATTCGGGCCCGGGTTGCGCGGGAACAACGGCGACCACGCGTGGCTCGGGCGGCGCGCCAATTCTGATTCCCACCGCGATTTGTGCTTTGGCGGGAATGCCGACCAAGAGCAGCGAAGATAACAAACCGATTTTGAGCAGAGTTCTCATTGGTTCCCTCATCTCCTGGAGATTAGTGATTCGAATTACGGGATATTCGACTAAACACTAAGTTAAAGCAGAAGTTGCTCTCTTGCGGAGGCGATTGGGAATGCGTGCCGTGACGATAAGCTGTACTTGACCTGTACTTCGGTCCTGACTCCTGGGGGAGAGCGAAGAATGAAGCAAATGCGTTGCGGATTGCGGGTATTTGCAGGGGTCGGCTACAATCTGAGATTCGTTTTGCGTGAAAAAACTCTGACAGGTGGCCATGCACGAACTGCGATTGCACAACACGCTAAGCGGGAAGACGGAAGTGTTCGTGCCGCTGAGTGCCGGCGAAGTGAAGATGTATACGTGCGGACCCACGGTATACGACTATGCGCACATTGGAAATTTCCGGACGTTTGTGTTCCAGGACATTTTGCGGCGGTATTTGAAGCAGCGCGGGTTGAAGCTGACTCACGCGATGAACTTGACGGACGTGGACGATCGGATCATCGCGAATGCGGCCGCGGCGGGACTGGGGATTCGGGACTACACAGAAAAGTATGCGCAAGCGTTTTTTGCGGATTGCAAAGCACTGAGCGTGGAAGCGCCGGAATTCTGGATTCGCGCGACAGACCACATCCCGGACATGGTGCAGTTGATCGAGCGTCTTCAGAAGAAGACATTTACGTATGACAGCGAAGGATCAATTTATTACCGGATCGCGAAGTTCCCCGAGTACGGAAAACTCTCGAAGATTGACTTGACGGGAATTCAAGCCGGGGCGCGCGTGGACAACGATCGCTACGAAAAAGAGAGCGCACGGGATTTTGCGTTGTGGAAAGCGCCGAAACCCGGGGAGCATTTCTGGGAAACGGAGATTGGAAGGGGCCGGCCAGGCTGGCACATTGAGTGTTCGGCGATGGCGATGAGGTATCTGGGCGAGACTCTGGATATTCATACCGGCGGAATCGATCTGGCCTTTCCGCACCACGAAAATGAAATTGCGCAAAGCGAGGCAGCGACAGGAAAACAGTTTGTGCGCTATTGGCTACATGCCGAGCATCTTTTCGTGGAAGGCGAGAAGATGTCTAAGTCGCTGGGAAATTTCTACACCATGCGCGATTTATATGGGAAGGGTTATAAGCCTTCGGCGCTGCGGTATGCACTGGCTAGCGTGCCGTATCGGAGGCAATTGAATTTCACATTTGACGGACTGCAGCAAGCGACGAGTTCGGTGGAAAGAATTCGGAATTTTGCAGATCGCTTGCGGCAGGGGAAATTTAGAGCGGGGTCTCCTTCGGGAATGACAGAACGGGCCCAAAGAGGGTTGGATGATTTCGACGCGGGACTGGCGGACGATCTGAATACGGCAGTGGCGCTGGCAGCGACCTTCGACTTTGTGCGCGAAGCGAATATCGCCATGGACAACAACGAATTCGGCCAAGAGGATGTTGCGGCGGCGAAAGAGTTTTTGCAGCGGTTCGATCAGGTATTCGCTTTGGTTCAGGATAACGATGCCGAGAAGCTGAAGGAATTAGGTTTTGGGGCAGCAGAGATAGACGTTTCCCCTGCTGATATCGACAAGAAGATTGAGGAACGCCAGGCTGCGAGGAAACGCCGCGACTTTGCCAGGAGCGACGAAATCCGCAAAGAACTCTCCGAGCGTGGTATAATTCTGGAAGATAGCAAGGACGGAAGCGTCCGCTGGAAGCGCAAATGAAATCCACAACCACCCACCGGCGACCGACACAAGCTTCACCCTCTGAATTGCGTCCGAACCTCTACGGCGTAGATTAAGTTCCTCCACAAAGAAACAGGAAGCGCGGGACGAAGTCCGCCTACGCGTACAAGCCTGCACGTCCCGATGCGCTTCGGCGGTCCGCCGAAGTCCACAAGAATCTCGGAAAAGCGAGCGGTCCGGAGACCAGCTACGCGGGAAAAAGGGAGAAAGAGAATGATTTCAGCGACGGAAATGAAAGTACCAAAGCTGATGACGGCGCTGCCTGGGCCAAAAGCAAAGCAAATCGTGGAACGCGACGCAAAGTTTATGTCGCCATCATTCACGCGCGATTATCCTCTGGTGGCGAAGAGCGGCCGCGGCGCCATGGTGGAAGATATCGACGGAAACGTGTTTCTAGATTTCGCCGCGGGAATCGCAGTGTGCTCGACGGGACACTGTCATCCGAAAGTGGTGGCAGCGATTCAAAAGCAGGCCGCGGAACTGATCCACATGTCTGGGACAGATTTTTATTACGAGAGCCTGCCGCTATTGGCGGAACGTCTGATCAAGACGACGCCAGGCAGCGAAGAGAAAAAGGCTTTCTTCACCAATTCTGGAACTGAGGCGGTGGAAGGCGCGGTGAAGCTGGCCCGTTATGCTACCAAGCGCGACAAAATGATCGCGTTTTACGGATGCTTTCATGGACGGACAATGGGTTCACTGTCGCTGACGGCTTCGAAATCCACGCAACGCAAGGGATTTGGATCCCTGCTGGGCGGTGTAGAACATATTCCTTATCCTTATGCCTATCGGTGCGCGCTCGGACACACAGCCGAGACGTGCGGCGAAGAGATTTTAGAAACGCTGGAAAATCAGATCTTCAAACGCCTATTCGATCCGACGGAAGTCGCTGGAATCATCATCGAGCCGATTCAAGGCGAGGGCGGCTATGTGCCTGCACCGAAATTCTTTTTGCAAGAGCTGCAACGGATCTGCCGACAGCATGGGATCATGCTGATCGTGGACGAAGTACAGTCCGGCATGGGTCGCACCGGGAAATGGTGGGCGTTCGAGCACGCGGGAATCGAGCCGGACATCATTACCAGCGCAAAGGGAATCGCGAGCGGAATGCCCTTGGGTGCGATTATTGCGAAGTCCAGCGTGATGAGTTGGAAGCCCGGATCACACGGGACAACGTTCGGCGGGAATCCGGTTTGCCTGGCAGCTTCGCTGGCGACGATGGACGTGATTGAAGGCGGGCTGAAAGAGAACGCGCGGAAAATGGGAGAGTACATTTTCGAGCGCACCGCGGACTGGACGAACAAATTCAAGATCGTGGGTGATGTCCGTGGCAAGGGCCTAATGGTGGGCGTCGAAATCGTGCGCGATCAGCGGACCAAAGAGCGGGCGGCGGACCTGCGGAACGCGATTGTGGACAGCGCGTTTCATAAAGGTTTGCTGGTACTTGGAGCTGGCGAAAATTCGCTGCGGTTGTCGCCGCCGCTCTTGATCGACGAAGAGCAAGCGGACTTTGCGCTGCGGACTTTGGAAGGATGCATTTGCGAGGCCGAAAAGAAGGCTTAACGCGGAGCGACCGAGTTCGTAGTGAAAGCTACATCCCGCAGCTGCCGAGAAGGCTTAGGGCAGCTTCGGGATTTTTGTTTTATACTCGCGCCAGTGAGTTTGGCGTCAAGGTTCGACGAAAAAGAACCGGTTCGAAGATCGACGGCACACCAACTACAGAGTCAAAACATCCGCCTCAGACGGCGGCCGCTACAAAGGTTAGGGAAAGCCGATGGCGATTTTTTCGAGGTTGATCTTTGAGGCGGTAAGGTGGCGCGCGCGTCGTGGATTAGGCTGCGACGAAGGCACGAGCGCGAATCAAAAAGAAAAAGCGCGGTGGCGCGGCGTACGCGGAGAAACATTCGCGTATTGGTATTTGCGGCGGCATGGATACGTATTTGTGGCGAAGAACTTTATCCCCTGCGGCGCGAAAGGTGAGATCGATCTGGTTGGATACGATGGCGAGACGCTGGCGTTCATCGAGGTTCGCACGCGAACAGCGCGCGAAGGTCAGGCGGCTCTTCCGGAATTGAGTGTGACCGCCGAAAAGCAGCACTTAGTAGGCCGGACTGCGCGCCGATTCCTACTGGAGCGGCATGTAAAAGAATGCCCGGTAAGATTTGACGTTGTGGCGATTGATGAGACCCAGGGGCAAGCTCCTTCGGTCAGGCTTTATAAGAACGCATTCAGTCCGCAGATGTAGGGTCGCCAGGCCCTGAAAAACGGCACCGGCGCTTGGAACGCGGTAAGATAATTCCTCGCAGCGATTTCGCGAAATATTTAGGCTCTTTTCAGGAGGCGGATTTGCCGGAGTTACGACGGGATCCAATTACAGGTAGGTGGGTGATTATCTCAACAGACCGCGGCAAGCGGCCGATGGATTTCCTGCGGGAGAGCGTGATTCCGAAGGAGCCGAAGAATTGCCCGTTCTGCCCGGGAAATGAAGCTAAAACCCCGAACGAGATTTTGGTTTATGGCCGGAATGGCGGAAGTCCGAACACTTCGGGTTGGTCAATTCGCGTGGTGCCGAACAAATTTCCCGCGCTGGGAATCGAAGGCGAGCTCGACAAGGAAGGCGAAGGGCTCTTCGACAAGATGAACGGAATCGGTGCGCATGAAGTGATTATCGAGTCGCCGGATCATGCGGCGACATTAGCGACCTTGCCGGAACGCGCGCTGGAAGATTTGCTGTGGTCATACCGCGACCGGATGCTGGATTTGAAAAATGATAAGCGGTTTCGTTACGTGCTAATTTTCAAGAATCATGGAGAAGCGGCGGGGGCGACGGTGGAGCATACCCACTCGCAGCTGATTGCGCTGCCGATCGTGCCGCGCAGAGTGCGCGAAGAAGTGGACAACTGCTGGCACTACTATGACGAAAAAGAACGGTGCATTTTTTGCGACATTATCCGGCAGGAACGGGAAACGGGTGAGCGAGTGATCGGTGAGAACGATCATTTCATTACGCTGTCTCCTTATGCGTCGCGATTTCCGTTTGAAATGTGGTTGCTGCCCAAGGTGCATGGTTCCTCATTTGAGAATAATCAAAGCTCGGTTTACTCGAGCCTGGCGCGAATGATGAAGGACACCATGATGCGCCTGGATGCGGTGTTGGATCGCCCACCGTATAACTTCATGATTCACACTTCGCCGATCGGAGAAGAGATTAACGATCACTATCACTGGCACATGGAAATTATTCCGAAGCTTACTAAGGTGGCGGGGTTCGAATGGGGTACGGGCTTCTATATCAATCCGACGCCGCCGGAAGAGTCTGCGCGTTTTTTGCGCGAAGCCAGAATCGGAATACCAGCAAAGAAGTAGTGTAAACGCAATCCGATTGGCGTTTCCGTCACGCTGTAAGAGCGCCGGAGTTTTCGATATACTTACAAGTTGGCGGCGCGGTACCCAAGTGGTAAGGGAGAGGTCTGCAAAACCTTTACGCGTGGGTTCGATTCCCACCCGCGCCTCCAGAATCTGGCAAATTCCCGTCACTCCGTTTCCAAACTAGACAGATCGGGCTTTATCCTCGTAATTGGTAAGTGCCAAACCGAAAAATTTTATGGAACGTTTCAACCGAAGGAAGATTCCTCGCCGGCCTGCGCGGACCCGGAGTGCAGGCGGAGAACGACGACTACGAAACGGCACATCCCCGGCTCCCACTTTACTGAGTTAAGTCATGTAGCGAAATTTCACCGGCAGCATCCAACCGGGAATTGAGGAGAGATTCGCAGCATCAGGTTTCAGCCGAGCCGCGCGTGAAGCCATGGAGAGGGCGAGTACGTTCCTCCTCGAAATCCACCGAGGTTGATGAACGATGGGGCTAGAGGTCTCGCGTGCCGCGCGGCGCGCGCAAGTAGGTCTGGCAGTAATTCTTCTTTCAATCGTTCCCTGGTTTTTGACGACGGGTATGGCGGCGGGTCTGGATGCACAGCCGATGCATGATCCAATGCATCATGAGCGTGATGCAAATCAGAGCATGGAGATGGCAGCGAATGAGCCGGCGGATGCCGCGGCGCAGGCGAAACTTCAAGCAAAACTTCTAGCAGACAAAAACGAAAGTGAACGAAACCATCACATCGCGGGATTTTTCCTGGTGATGGCCGGATTCTTTGTCTTGTTCCAATCGTCTCTTCGGAAGCGCTGGCCGGTTGTGAAATATGTCTGGCCATTGTGCTTCTTATTGGCGGGAATTTTCGTGATGATCTGGAGCGATACGGAACTGTGGCCGTTTGGTCACCGCCACTGGCTGGAAGCACTGCAAAATAATCGCGAAGTATTGCAGCACAAGATTTTTGCCATCCTGCTGTTGGCACTTGGGGCAGTAGAATGGCAAAGAGTCCGCGGGATTCTGGTCGCGGCCTGGAGTGCTTGGGTATTTCCGGTCGCGGCGATTTTCGGTTCCGTCATTTTGGTTTTCCATCAGCATGAGGGCGGGATGGTTGGGCCACATCACATGGAAACTATGGCCCGCATTCAAACGCAGCACTTAGGCTACACCGCGTGTGGAGTAGGAATCGGATTGGTGAAAGGCCTCACCGAATCGAGCCCGTACATCTCTGCGATTACGGCGAAGATGTGGCCATCACTGTTGTTATTGTTAGGTGTGCTTTTGATGTTCTATAGAGAATAGAGGCGAGGGCGGTCAGTAGCCACAAGTCGGTTGTGAATTGTGAGCCAACGATCATGGCATCGGACACGCACGTGATGGTTGTGCTGTCCCGAATTGAAGCGCCAGCCATGGCGTTGTTCCAATTCGGCAGCACGGTGGAAATTTGAATTTTCTTTTCTCTCCCCAAACCATTTCTTTTCATCGTCGTAGCGCAAAAAACAGACGCTAATTTGGAGCGTTGCGTGCCGCAAGCCAAACTGAGGGGACGCGTGTCCCTTGAGGCATTTGCGTGAAGCGACTACGGCGAACAGCGTTTTGTTTGACAACGATCGCGGTGCTGTGTGCGCCTGGGAGATCAGTGCAGGACGATTCACAGCGGTATGAGGCCAAAGCAAAGTTCTTATCGATTGCCCCGGGATTTGTGGAATGGCCGGCGGCCACTTTCAAGACGCCAACGGCGCCTCTAGAGATTTGTGTACATGGTGATTTCTCGTTCGGGACGGGCCTAGCCGAGATCACCAGGAGCGCAAGTTTGAATGGGCATCGGATGGAAGTGAAATGGGCGCGCAAGGAACAGGATTTACCGGGTTGTCAAATTATTTTCGTAAGTCACTCCGCCGCAAAGCGTTACGACAAAGTATTGGACTCGCTTAAGAGCTCGATCAACCTTACGGTCGGCGAGGACTCTGAGTTTTTGCAGGCGGGCGGGATGGTGAGTTTGCAAGCGACGGCCAACGGAGTGTTATTCGATGTGAACCTGGATGCCGTGAGCGACGGTCATCTAAAGCTCAGCTCGCAGATGCTTTCGCTGGCAAGGCGCGTGGTACATCACCCGGAATCGGCAAGGAACTAGGATGAAGTCCGAAGCAAGCAAAACGGGAATTTCGCTCCGCCATCGACTGCTGAAGCTGACGTTATTGACTAGCGGAATTGGATTGTTGGCGGGATGTGGCGCATATCTTTTGTTCGATCTGCACAGCAATCGGGTGAAGGCGGTGGAAGATTTGCGGTCAACTGCGGACCTGATTGGCACGAATGCGGCCGCGGCGTTGGCATTTGACGATGCGCTGAACGGCGGGAAGCTTCTGGAGGCGCTGCAAAGGCGGCCACACATTCGCGGGGCGGCGCTATACGGGCCAGATGGTCATTTTTTTTCTTCCTATCTGCGCGCAGATCTGAACGGAAAATATTTGTTCCCGAATGCGCTTCCGCCAGGAGTTGAATGGACGACGGCCAAACTCACAGTGGTCCGGCCGATCATTCTGCATGACAAGGTGCTTGGCAAAGTCCTTGTAGAATCCGATCTGGAAGATTTGCAGGGACGGATGCGGCTCTATCTAAAAGTGACGTTGGCAATCGCCGTGGGAGTGGTGCTGACGGTTTATTTTCTCACCGTGCTGCTTGGCAAAGATATTACCGCGCCGATCCAACAGTTGGCCCAGACCGCGCGAAAAGTCGCCAAGGAGGGCGATTATTCGCTGCGCGCGCCGGTTTTGAGCGGCAAAGAGATGCGGCAGCTTAGTGCCGATTTCAACCACATGCTCAACGAAATCGCGAAGAGAGACGCGGCGCTTGTGGAAGCGCGAGATCAACTGGAAGCTCGCGTGGCCGAACGAACCGAGGAACTGCAAATTGAGATCGGTGAACGCATACGAGCCGAAATTGCGTTGCGCCAGAGTGAAGAGATGTTTCGAACGCTGAGTGCCACAGCGCCGGTGGGAATCGTGAAGCTCGATCCGTTTGGCAGAGTGACCTATGTGAACCAGGCTTGGGGGGAAATGACAGGACTTTCGCTGGAAAGCAGCCTTCGCGATGGATGGCGGATGGCCGTCCATCCAGATGATCTAGAGCGGGTAGAGCGCACGCGTAATGCGGCCATCGAGCAAAGGCAGGACTATTCGATGAGCTACCGCTTTGTCTCGCCGAGAGGCGTGCTCTGGGTGGATACAATCTCGCGTGGGATTCGGGACAAGAGCGGAAAGCATTTGGGCTACGTGGCGGTGACCCAGGATGTGACGGACCGACAGATCGCAGCGGAAAACATGAGCCGCGCCAAAGAGGCCGCAGAAGCGGCGAGCCGAGCCAAGAGCGAGTTCCTCGCGAACATGAGCCACGAAATTCGGACTCCGATGAACGGCATTATCGGAATGACGGAGCTGGCACTGGATACCAAGCTGG
This sequence comes from Candidatus Acidiferrum sp., assembly GCA_036522855.1. GTDB lineage: Bacteria > Acidobacteriota > Terriglobia > Acidiferrales > UBA7541 > Acidiferrum. The sequence goes on from DATDFA010000008.1 coordinate 22,351, forward strand.
ATGGCGAACAACGAAATTACTTGAGCATGGTGAAGTCTTCCGCCGACGCGCTGTTGAGTATCATCAACGACATTCTGGATTTCTCAAAAGTGGAAGCGGGGCGCCTGGAGCTGGAGACAGCGGTGTTTTCGCTGCCCGCGTGCATCGAGGAAACGCTGTGGCCGCTTGCTCTTCGCGCTCAAGAAAAGGGCCTGGAGCTTTCCTGGTCTGTGGCCGCAGGAGTCCCCGAATACTTGAAGGGCGATGCCACACGGCTGCGCCAGGTGCTGATCAATCTGTCCGGAAACGCGGTGAAGTTCACAAAGCAGGGCCGAGTCAGCATCAGCGCGGAGCAACTGCCCTCGCCAGAGGGTTGCGTAATTCTCCGCATGACCATCGCCGATACGGGAATCGGCATCCCTGCCGACAAGCATAAAGAAATCTTCGAGGCGTTTTCTCAGGCTGACGCTTCTACTACACGCGAATTTGGCGGCACGGGTCTGGGATTATCCATCTCCGCGCGGCTGGCGAAATTGATGGGCGGAGAAATCTCCGTTGATAGCGAGCCGAATTGCGGAGCAAAGTTTCATTTCACAGCAAAATTTAACGCGGTTGTGGCCGGAGACATTCCGAAAACAGCGCCTATGGGCCCTGCGCTGAACGGATTCCGTGCCCTGGTCGTTGACGACAACGAGATAAATCGCCATTTGCTGGAAATGTTGCTCCCGGCCTGGGGAATGGAAGTGACTCTTGCGGCGGGTGGTGAGGAATCTTTGAGGCTGTTTGAAGAGCACCAGAAAAAGAGCGAGCCCTTCTCGGTGGTCTTGATGGACAAAAACATGCCTGGTTTCAGCGGATATCAGACCATCGAGAAATTGCGCGGGCTGCCCGCAGGAGCGAACATCCCCATCTTGATTTTGACCTCATCTCCGGTCCCCGGAGATCGCGAGTATCACACTGATCTCCGTATTCTAAAAAGAATCAGCAAGCCCATTATGAGGGAGGAATTGCGCGAAGCTCTACAACAGGCGCTGCATGGGGCAACCTCTTCGCAAGCGGAAGCAGGCGAATCAGAAGACGGGCAATCCGAACGCCCCCTGCACATCCTTCTCACGGAAGACAACGCGGTAAATCAAAAACTGGCGATGCGCCTCTTGGAGAAGATGGGTCACCGCGTAATGCTGGCGGTCAATGGAGAAGAAGCTCTCCAACGATTGAGGCGCCGTGGTTTCGATCTGATCCTGATGGATATTCAGATGCCCATCATGGGCGGCGTACAGGCTACGCAAGCAATCCGCGAGGCAGAGCTGGAATCTGGCCACAGAACCCCGATTATTGCAACCACCGCGCACGCCCTGAAAGGCGACCGGGAAAAGTACCTTGCATCCGGGATGGATGGCTACGTTTCGAAGCCGATCCGGGCGGAGCTTCTACGCGCCGAGATCGAAAGGGTTATCAAGTTCTATCGAAGCCGTTCGCTGCAACCCGAGGTTGCCAACATGCATAAGCAAAACTACAAAAGTCTCGATCGCGAGGAGCTGCTCAACCGTGTGGAACACGACGAAGAACTGGCGCGTGAGATCTTGAGCATTTTTCAAACAGACACGGCTGCGCGCCGCGCGGCGCTTCGCCAGGCCGTTGAATCGCGAAATGCGGCAGAAGTGCGCGCCGCGGCGCATGCATTCAAGGGAATGCTGGCAAATCTTGCGGCGACCCCGGCGTCACTGGCAGCAGCACATTTGGAAATGCTGGCAAAGGAGGAAAAGAGTGAGGACCTTGCGCAAGCGTGGCAGGCGTTTGAAAGAGAGTTGGAAGGCGTCTTGTTGGAAGTCGAGCACTTGCTTGCCGGAGCGTTGCAATGAAAAAGATATTAATCGCGGACGACGATAAGCTTTCCCGGCGCATTCTGAAAACAACGTTGGAAAAGATGCGATACGACGTTGTGTCCGTCGAAGATGGGATCACCGCGGGACGAATCCTGAGTCAGCCGGAGGCGCCGCGGCTGGCTTTGCTGGACTGGATGATGCCTGGAATGGATGGCTTGGACGTGATCCGAGCCGTCCGGCGACTGACCGATGCGCCATACGTACACATGATTCTACTGACGTCGCGGCAATCCAAGGAAGATATCATCGCGGGACTGGAATCCGGCGCCGACGATTACCTGACAAAACCGTTCGATCCTGAAGAATTGCGGGCGCGACTGCGTACCGGCGAGCGCATTCTGGAGCTGGAAGATAATCTCGTGCAGGCACGCGAGGAAATGCGCTTCAAGGCCACACATGATCCACTTACCAGCTTGTGGAATCGTGGAATGATTTTGGAAATTCTGCAACGCGAAGTCGCGCGCGCACGTCGGGATGGCGAAAAAGGCGGAGTTACGCTGGTGCTGGGTGACGTCGACCACTTCAAGAAAGTGAACGACACCTATGGCCATGCTATCGGCGACGAAGTGTTACGCGAGGTGGCCTATCGCCTGGGAGACGCGGTCCGCAGCTATGATGCGGTGAGCCGCTACGGCGGAGAGGAATTTTTAATTGTGCTGAACGGCTGCCGCACCACTCTGGGCACAAAGCGCGCCGAAGATATTCGCTGCGCGATCCACGATCACCCGGTGGAAACTGCGGCGGGCCCCGTGCCGATTTCCATGAGCCTCGGCGTCGCGACCACCGAAGACTGGCATGACTTGCACGCTGAACAGTTGGTCCGGGAAGCCGACGTTGCGTTGTACCGTGCGAAAGAACTGGGAAGAGACCGCTCGGTTTTGGCGAAACCGGCCGGACTTCAGGAAATTCGAATAGCTAATGCAGCAGAGGAGTCAGTGCCTGCGAAGTGATGCGGCACGGGGTCTCGACGAATTGCTTACGTTTTTGGCCGTGCCTGCTGCATCATTTGACGCATTGCGACGTTAGAACCCGGCGCGCGCTTTTCGCGCCATGTCTCCAATCGTTTGCAGGCTTCTTCAAGATTCAAGAACACGGTGGGGTTCTTGAACGCCGCGCGCCAAGTCGGAACGATGGATCGAATCCTGTCCCACACGACCCAGATTTCGCCGTTACTCTCAAAAAAGAGCTCGTCATTGATCAATCCGCGGTTCACGATACTTGCCACCATATCCCAATAACTGAGCACCATGCGGATATTGTTGTACTCGTCGGTACCGGGCGCATATTTTTCCATCATTTCGTCCGGCGAAAGCGGATGAAAATGATCCAGAAACCAACTGCGCGCTTGCCGCAGCCGAGCTTCGCGGCGCATGTCGTAAAGCCGCAGCATGAGGTTTACTTCGTCGTAGGTGATGGTGGACATGGAGAGCCCTCCTAAGCGTTGAACCTACTGTGGGGACGCTGATTGCGCAGTTCCAGCGGCGAGCGATTGCGGATTGGTTAGTTCGAAGCGCAAGACGCCGGTCACCGGGATACCTTGTTTCTGAAACTCGATTTGAATTCTGCGACGCAATTCGCGCGAGACTTCCTCTTGCCGCGTGGGTGAAGTGCGTACTTGGACGCGCACGACGGTAGCGTTGCGATCATAGGATTGCACCCCAAGCACGCGCGGACCGTCAAGTAGTGCCTGTGACCAGGCAGGGTCGCCGCGAAGTTCCGCAGTGGCGGCATCGAGCGCCGCCATCGGCTTTTCCAGAGCAAGTTCGGGGGAGAGCCCGACGTCAACGAAGGACTGCGACCAATCCCTGCTCAAATTGGCGACCGTACGGATATCGCCATTCGCAACGGTAACCAACGCACCGCGGGCATCTCGCAAAACGGTCCGGCGGACAGTCAGATGTTCCACACGTCCGGTAGTTTCGCCGATCTGCACGGTTTCTCCCGCTACGTATTGATCTTCCAATACGATGTAAAAACCGTTGATGACGTCACTCACTAAAGACTGCGCGCCGAATCCAATTGCTACGGCAGCCAAGCCCGCCACGACCAGCGCGGGAAGCGGACTTATGCCCACCTGCTGCAGGGCAGTTAGGATCGCGACCGCCCAGACAACTCTTGCGGCGCCGCTGTAAAGAATGTCGGTGAGCGCCCGGGTTTGCTGTTCTCGTAGCTGTTCAGCGCGAGAGGGCCCCGCGGCAGGCTTGATGAGCAGATTGGTGACCGCACGCAAAGAACGATTGACTAATAGCGTGATGCCCAAAATCGCCAAGAGACGTAGCGCGATAGGGAGGGCGGATTCATTGAGGAAAGGGAGAATGCTGGACATAAGTGATTGGTCGGGGGAGTATAACATTGAGTTGGCAGGCGTGCTTGCCCCGCATGCTCTGCGACGTGAGGAGCCGTTCAAAAAGGGAGCTGCAAATGGGAACATCCAGGAGATCTCTTTTTCGGATTGTGGCCGGAGCTTCCGCGATGCTCTCGATCGGTGCCGCGGCTGGTGGTCAAGATCCGTTTCCGAAGCCGCCGTCACCCATGCGTCCCGGCGAAGACGAGCCCAATTCCAATCCGATTCCAAGCGGAAAGTCTCCGACTAAAATACGACTGGAGGAAAACCAGAAAGACATCAAAAAGGACATCGAGAAGCTGTTCGATCTGGCATCGCAACTGAAGGAGCAGGTGGAGAAGACCGACGCGACGGCCGTGCTTTCCCTGGCGATGGTCAAGAAGGCGGACGAAATAGAGAGACTGGCCCGCCAGATTAAGGAACGCGCCAAAGGCTAACCTTGGGTTGTTTCGATGGTTTTGTCGTGAATATTTTCACGAAAGCAATCGCGCGAAATTAAAGCTAGAATAGAATCATCAGGTTCGCCGATCCGGTTCCTGAATTTGTCCGCGCCCGTAGCTCAGCTGGATAGAGCGTGTGCCTCCGAAGCACAAGGCCGAGTGTTCGAATCACTCCGGGCGCACCATTTCTTTTCAGAATAGAAAGAGAATTCCAAGGATTGTGGGCCGGTCGTGCTTCTTGATCGCTGGAATCAGAAGAAGGTGATCAGGCCGTCAATCACATCGTATTCGTCGTTGATGACCGGAATGAAACGCCACTTATCAAAAGCGGTACACGGATGCGAAATGCCGCAGACGATGAGATCACCGAAACGAATGTCCAGCCCGTCCGAGAACTCCAAGTACGCATGCTGGTCGTTTAGCCGCGCAATCTGACAACTCGACAGGTCCACGTCATTTTCATTTGTGCGGAAGCGGCGCAAAGGCGACGGAAGATAGTAGTCATACGGACAATCGCGCTTTCCCATTGTTAAGATCGCGAGCCCTTTTTCTGGAATCGATTGAACGTAAGACCAGATTTCAAAAGCTGGCTGGAACCCCAACTGCCCGGATTGGCGCTCGGACATTTGCTCATGAAATTCGTAATACATACGAGAATCGTGGGTGAGGTAACAGCCACTGCGAAGCAGAATCCGTTTTGGAAGGAAAAAATCCAATTGATGGAAGGCTTTGGCCACCAAATCGAAATATGCAGAGCCGCCGGCAGAGAGAACCATCTCGCTGGCCGATCCCAGGTCTTCGGGTCCAATTTCGGTTAGCAAGTCTTTCAGAAAGCCGAGGTATTCATTCACCTTGGCAACCGCGGCCGCGGAACTGTCGGCGTTAATCACTCCTTCAAAGCCCCCGAGGCCCACAAGCGTGAGATAGCGGGGATGCTTGCGAAGTTCCGTCAGCACGGTCTTTGCTTGCTGGCTAGTCCTGCAACCGGAACGACCGCCGAAGTATCCGCCTTCTAATAAGACCTTTATGGGCCGAGTCAAATTGAATTCCTGCGCCAGAGCGGCCAGGTATGCCACGTTTTCAGCGGAATCAACCAGGCAAAAGAAATTGAACTTATCGTCGGAATTCAACTCTTCTACGATGTAGCGCACGTTCTGACGACCCACCAATTGGTTTGCGAGAAGAATCTTATGAACTCCGAATTGTCTGAAGACCTGCAGCTGATTCACGGTGGCTACAGTGATGGCCCAGGCTCCGCTGGAAAGTTGCAAATTCGCGAGTTGCGGCGACATGTGCGTTTTGACGTGGGGAGCGATGGAAAGATGGTGCTTCTGAAGAAAAGTATTCATGGCGCCGATGTTGTGCAACAACGCGGATCGTTTTAGAACCAGCAGCGGGAGAGGGAGATCTTCACGCAAAACATTCCAATGCTGTTCAGAAATGCAGGACAGCGGGAAAGGCTTGGTCCCTCCCGGGACGCCCTTCATGGTGGCATTCAATTGAAATTCAGCCAGAGAACTGGAAATGCGATTAGCCATAGAGATTGTCCAACCGATGTTGTCAAGCCGATGTTGTTCGGCTGCAAGACGGCGAGTGACCGACACCACCGCCCTTCACCACGAGAATCAGTTCAGGCTGAGATCCTTCAACCGATAGTCCGAACCGTGAAGACCGACAGCGTGATCAGTGCGGTCGCGATGCGTCCGGTTTCCATCCCGGCCCTCGAAGGACTTGGCCGGCGGTATGGCCCGTTAATTTGCCGTCTTCGAATTCCAACTGTCCGTTGACGAATACAAATTTCACGCCTTTGGATAATTGGTCCGGTTCGCGATAGGTAGCCACATCCTGAATCGTCGCTGGGTCGAAAATGGTAATGTCCGCGAAATAGCCCTGTCTGAGCAAGCCGCGATCGATTAGATGTTCACGCTGTGCGGGCAGAGAAGTCATTTTGCGAATGCCTTGTTCAAGCGGAAGCAAATGCTGATCGCGAACGTAATGTCCCAAGAACCGCGGCATCGCACCGAAGGCTCGCGGATGCGTGTGTGGTTCGTAGAGCGGACCGTCTAGAGATGATTCGCCCGCGTCCAGACAAAGGCTGGTCCACGGCTGTTTCAGGCCATACATAAGATCATTTTCATTGGCGATGAAATAGAGAGCCCCGGTTTGTCCTTTGTCCGCAATGATGAAATCAAAAAGGGTATCGAGTTGCGATTTTTTTTGCGCCACGGCAATTTGCGCAATGGTTTTCCCGTCAAATTTCTTCAGATCAGGATTTTCTATGCCTCCGAGCATGACTCCGGCGCCGCCTCCACTATCAAAGAAGAGATTCTCCCAATTAGGATGATCCGCGGCCATTTCTGCCTTTATTTTGGCTCTCGTTGCCGGATCATGGAGCCGTTGCAAAAGCTTTTCCATGCCGCCGTCGGCGACCCAGGGGGGAAGACTCGCGGCTAGTGCGGTCCCGCCCGCGGTGTAGGGATACATATTTGCGGTCACGTCTTGCCCAGAATCGCGAGCCTTCTGGATTTCCGCCACGATTTTGGGCATGTTGCCCCAACGAGTCTTGCCCGAGACTTTGAGGTGGAAAATTTCCACCGGGAGGTTAGCCTCACGGCCAATCCGGAGCGCTTCTGCTACAGCTTTTGGCTCGGTCTGACCTTCACTGCGCATGTGCGTTCCATAAATGCCGCCGTAGCGCGAGGCAACTTTGGCCAACTCGATTAATTCTTCGGTGGAGGCGTAATGTCCCGGAGGGTAGATGAGCGCAGTCGAAATGCCGAAAGCGCCATCACGCATCGCTTGGTCGACCAAGGCCTTCATTTTTTCCATCTCATCCGGCGTTGCAGCGCGATTCGCGTCGCCAATGACAGCTTCCCGCACTTGACCCGCGCCAACGTAGGTGCCGATATTGAGAGGCGTGCCGCTTTCTTGCAGACGTTTGAAATACCCGTCAAGAGTGGTCCAGTTAACTTTCAGTTTGTAATGATCGAGTGCGGGCTGAAGCGATGCCAGCGTCAGTTCGGTTTGGGGGGCGATGGAACCACCTTCGCCGGTGATTTCCGTGGTAATGCCTTGCGACAGTTTGCTGAGAGAGCGGTTATCGATCAGCAGCGAGGCTTCCGATTGTCCAAGCATGTCGATAAAACCTGGAGAAACGACCAGCCCCTTCGCATCAATCACGCGTTTGGCTTGAGCGGTGTCGAGTTTTCCAATCGCGGCGATGCGATCTCCGCGAACTGCGATGTCGCCTGAGACCCAGGGGTTTCCCGAGCCATCGACTATGGATCCGTTCCTGATGATTACGTCGTATTCGTTGTTAGAGGATTGAGTGGGCTGTGCAGTGGGCTTCGCGTCGTAAGCAGCCGCTGCAATTTCTCCCAGCGCTTCGCCAGCAATTTTTTGTGCGGCGTCCGGATCATCCATGGTTACCGAAACCATGTTGACGTACAGCGCGAGAATCAAGCGTTTGCCGTCCGCGGAATCCATGTAGCCAGCCAGGCCCTTACCGGTAACCATCAATTTTTTATTGAGCGCATCGTAGGCGCCGTAGGTCCCGGTTTTTGCGTGAACGTGTCCGGCAGCCGGCGAATTCACTTGAATTTTTACTAGCGTGCCGTCCTTTCCAAGGATCGGCAGAGCGCGATAAAAATCCGGATAGTCCTTCTGTTTTGACATGTAGAGAAGGTAGTGGACCATGAAGTCTGGAGAAAAATATGCGTTACCTCCAGCTCCATCGCTCTGCGCGGCTCCGCCGAGATCAAGACCGGCTCTGGTGAGGAATTCGTTCTCCAAATCGAAACCGGCTTGGTCAATCTGCTGGTTTTTATGAGCGATGAGAGCTCCTAACAGGTAGGGCATGGAACTGGCATGCAGATTTTGGCTGACCTTCAGCGTGACTTTGACTTCTTCCTTGAGTGGAGGGGAAACGTGTTCGGCCACGACATTTTCTGCCGTGTATTTCGAAGCCAACGCCTTGAAATCGATTTGTTCCGCGACACCAGCCAGAGCGGAAGTAATGCCTTCCGCTTTCAGGCATTCCATCAGGACGGTGGCTGCATATCGAGTCGGTTCAGGAACCGGATATGACATCATGGTCGGTTTGCTGCCAAGAGGAAAGCTGCCCGTGAGCGCGACGCTCCGAGTACCGTCGGGATTCAACTTTTCATTTTCATACTTGACCGAGGACTTGGAGTCGGTTTTCCCGGTGGTAGCTTGATTGAGGATCGTGACGTAACTCGTCTGCGGTGCGATTCTTACCTGGACGGGCGCCCCGTCTGCATTTCCGGGACTTACGACGACGTCCACTACGTTATCGTTGACCACGATCGGTGAAATCACGACACCAGTTCCCAATTCACGTTCGCCCTCGGGAAACAGCGTGGCATCGACGAGGACTCGGCCTTTGACGCGCTTGATACCTTTCGCGGCAATTTGGCGTGCAAACTCGCGCATCACTTGAAGTGGATCGCCGGCGAGCCCCTTGCTATCTGGCCCTCCATAAGAATGATCCTCGTCTTCGAATGCCAGCGTGCCATCGGACTGTATACGATTGGAAAGGTCCAAGTCTCCACTTGCGACTAAAACCAGATCGCCTTGGAGCGTGCCGTCCTTTGAGATAGGTCCAGTTCGATAAACCTTCGTGTGAAAGCGATAATCGCTGCCTAGGAGTTCAAGCGCCGTGCCAGCACTTAGCAATTTCGTGGTGGAACCGGGGACAAACAGCTGCGGCGAATTCATCTCATAGAGAACGTCACCCGTGTCGGCGGAAATGAACTTAATGCCAAATCTGGAATGCGCGAACTCCGGACGAGCGATAATTTTCTGAATGCGCTGGTCCAGTGTGAGGTTGTCTTGTGCTGATGCGGCGATTCCGCAGCAGAGAATTGCAACTACACCAAGAAGAGCAAGTGGTACGGCGCGGTGCATTTTCATGCTATTCCCCCCGGAGAAATAGTTAGTGCGTGTTGCCCGGATCTAACCTGAAAATCCTTAACAACTTTCGACCAGGATGGGTCAAGAGTGTCCATTCGGTGAAAGTTCTTCGAATGGCAGATTCAAGATCGGATATTCTTGCCAGTCTGCGTAGTCGAAATGCCACCATTCGAATGAATACACTTGAAAGCCCTCGTTCTCCATTGCACGCCGTAGCAATTCACGATGCCAGCGTTGCAATGAGGTCCCGCCCGAATAGCCGGGATAAGATCGCTCGGACATCTCGTCATACACGCCAACCATCTCAATTGGTTTCCCGGTTGCGAGATCATAAAGACTAAGATCGACGGCGCAGCCGCGATTGTGGCGAGAACCATGCAACGGATCTGCCACAAAAATGCGCTTATCTTCCGGAGTGGCTTCCCAAAATATTTTTGTTACATACCATGGCCGGTAAGCGTCGTGAATCAACAATCCGTAGCCCAAATCCTTGAGCTTTTTGTGCGCACGCAAAAGAGCTTCGGCTGCTGGCCGTTGAAGGAACGCTCGAGCCTGAGAGTAAACACGGGCACTCAAGAAGTTGTTCGTGGTTGCGTAGCGAATGTCGAGTTTAATTGTCGGGTCGAGTGTGGCGAGTTCTATAAGATCGGCTTTGCGAAACTCGCCACGTTCAGATGGAGGATGATCTGCGAGTGCTTGCGTGCGTAGGACGTCGAGGTTTTTTATCGTCGGAATACGAAATATTCCTCCAGATACGCCGCCAATCGGGCGGCGCTTGAAAATCACTCCGCTTACCTGCACCTGCGTAGCATTTCCCGCGGCATCGCGAGTAAAAACGGCTTTCTCACCATCGTAAAGGCCGCTCGATGGAAACTTGAAAATCTCGTTCGAAACTCGCGTCAGCCTGTCAAATTCCATCCATTCGATCAGGACATTCAGCTGATTGTCCTTTTCAAACACGTAGAGGATGTCGTGATCCCAGCCATATTCACCGATCAGTCCGCGAAATTCTGCGGAATTATCTTGGGGTTTTGATGATGGGACTTTTGCCAGAGTCTTGGACCCGACCTGAATCGCGTCGTGAAGAGGAGTAACTTTTAGTCCGTAGCCAGTTACGCCGTCCACGACCAAGTCGCTGCCAAGTCTGCGCAGTTCCAATTGCTCGCCGCCGGTCACCTTTAATATGCTGAGCCGGCCATCGAGGTAAGAAATGTCGAGCGCATCGTCGCCCGTTCCATAACGCCCGACGAGCTCACGGCCGGTTTCTGCCGGAACGGCGTTAGTCGATGGAGGCAAGCTCAAAGGTTTGCCTGCGCGTTTGGCCAGCACTAGCTGCAGGGCTTCTTCTCCAATTCTTTCTGTTACTGCGTTGGCGGCGTCTTTCGTGGCGATGACCACAACGCCGACCTTGTCTTCGGGAAGCAGATCCAATGTGCTGGCAAAGCCATAGATGGCGCCGCCATGTCCGACTAGCCTGTGTCCTTCGAGAGAGCGCACGATGAATCCCAATCCAAAAACTCGCCCGCTTGGATTGGGAAATTGCGGGGACCACATCTGCTCGATGGTAGCGGGCTTGAGCAAGGAACCGTTGGAGGTCTGGCCCCGCGCCATCAAGACACTGAGGAAGTGTCCGAGGTCTGTGACCGTCGAATACATGCTGCCAGCAGGTGCCATTCCTAGCTGGAAAGTTGGCGCACTGAACTTGAGGCCGTCATACGTCCACATTTCGGCGCTTGCAAGATTTTCAACGATCTGAGGGTCTGGTTCGAAGGAGCTGTGCTTCAGTTCCATTCGGTCCAGCACGGAGGCCTTCAAATACTTTGCAAACGGTTGGTGACTGCGTTCTTCAAGCAGGTAACCGACGACCGCAATCGCCGCGTTGGAATACTTGGTATGGGTGTTCGGCGGAAATACAAGTTCGGTATCATTTAGGCTCTTCACTGTTGCGGCGAGCGAAGGCTCGGTCGTTTCGAAATAGTTTCCTACTGGCGGCTCGCGTAACAACCCCGAGCGATGTGACATCAGTTGACGCAACGTGACTGGAGTACCAAAGGGGTTGTGCGGCCGGAAATCGGGAAGATAATCCGTGACAGGTGCATCAAGATTTAATTCGCCTCGCTCGACCAATTGCATGATAGCGATGTCGGTAAAAAGTTTAGAAACCGAGCCGATCCGGTATACCGTGTCTGCCGTTGCCGGCTTGTTCTTCCGCGGATCTGCCATTCCAAAGCCTTGCGCCCAGACAACTTGTTGATCATCGACGATGGCAATCGATAGCCCCGGTAATTCTTTTTCTGCCATCTCCCGCTCGATGAATGGCTTCAGGGTTTGAACGATTTCGGCATAATCTTTTCGCGCAGGTATATTAGAACCGCGTTCATCGCCGCTGCTTGGCGCCCCAGTGATGAAGAGACCGAAGACGAGGACTAAGCACTTGAATGATTGCCTTACAAAAATGGAGCTGCGGAATTGTTTCACCGGCTGTCCCCTCATTCGCCTGAACCTAACATCACCTCGCTGTGCGTCCAGCACTCCAGACATTACGGCGGACGGTAAGCTTCTCAATCATTTCGCGTTTCACGGCGTAACCCAGCCCCGGCGTTTTTGGCACTTGAATAGTGCCTTTGGCGGTAACCTCCACGGCCGGCTCAATGATGTCTTCGTTCCAGTATCTCTGGCTCGCAGAAACATCACCCGGCAGGGAAAAACCGGGAAGCGTGGACATCGCGATGTTGTGGGCGCGGCCGATGCCGGACTCCAACATTCCACCGCACCACACGGGTACTCCCTGCGCTTGGCATGCCGCTTGCATATGCCTCGCTTCGGTGTGGCCGCTGACGCGCCCCAATTTGATGTTAATAATCCGGCATGCCTTCAATTCGATTGCCGCCAGCGCATGTCGAGTATTGTAAATACACTCATCCAGGCAAATCGCGGTCTTGATTTGCGCTTGCAACTTGCAATGAGAATAGATGTCGTCCCAGCTTAGCGGCTGCTCTATCATTAGCAGACCGAATTCATCGAGACTCCTCAGGTGTGCGGCGTCGTCCAAGCTGTAAGCCGAATTCGCGTCAACGGACAGCAGAATTTGCGGGAACTCTTTCCGCACCGCGGCTACGAACCCATAATCCTTTCCTGCCTTAATCTTCAGCTTGATACGCCGGTAGCCGCTCCGCAGTTCCTCTTCGACCCTCTTTACCAATGAATTGGGATTCTCGCGTATGCCAAGAGAAACGCCGCACGCAATTTCCTCGACGGTTCCACCGAGCAGTTTAGAAAGAGGCAGACCCTTTAACTGCGCTTCGGCATCCCAGAGAGCCGTCTCGACGCCGCTCTTGGCCATTTCGTGTCCGCGAACTTGACTCATCAACTCTGGCAGCGCCGAAGCTTGGCAGACGGTTTTGCCGACGAGGTTCGGCGCAATGAAATCTGAAAGCACGTGCCAGGCGGTATCGGTAGTCTCTGCGTTATAGGCGGGAGTCTCCCCGGCCGTAACTTCGCCCCACCCACTAACGCCGTCGGCAACGACTTCGACAAGCACAATGCGACGGTTTTGCACTGTTCCGAAACTTGTTTCGAAAGGGGACTTCAACCGCATATGAATTTCACGAAGCGTGATGGATTCAATCTTCATAAGGCTCCAGGATGTAAACGCCCTGCGTGTCGTTCAGTTCAAATCCGACTGCGGCGCGGCCTTGCCGGAAGTTCGTTTCGAACTGGTCGCGAACCTGTGTCTGGATCTTTTCCGCCTGAGCAGGATCGCTCCGGCAAATTTCTCGAATGTTCGCGGGGAGCGGAATGCGAATTCCAGTAGATGCAGGGGGACGTCGCTTGCCGCTCAGCACTTGCTGAACTCGGGCCGACTGAATCCACCATTGCGCTACCAGGCGATCGGTGGGCAGCCCCGCATGTAGCGGACTTGAAGTGTATCCATAGAAATTTGGGATATACCGCCTTATAACGGCTCCCAACCTTACCAAATTGAAGTGTGCGTTCCTGAGTTGCAGAGGGTCAAACGTCCATTCAATCAGATCGATTCCGCGCGAGATCGCATCATCGCGTTGCGCGAATTTTAGCAACCGCCCCACACCGCGGTCCTGATATTCCGGAATAACCGCAACCATATGGGAATGAAGATACGCGGATCCGTGGTGTATCGCGGCAAATGCCAACGCGAACCCGATTGGCTTGGACTCATCGAAGGCCAATAAGACTTGTCCTCCGCTCTCTTGCGCGACGATAAATATTTGGTCGGGTACGGTTTCGATCTCGCTGTATCCCCAAACTTGTTTTTGCAAGTCTACGCCGAGATTCATCTCGTGCACGTTCCGCGGTGCGCGAATCAGGATTTCCTGGTCTTTTGCGGATGCAGATCCATTAGCCATTTTGAGTTTGGCCTCCGCTTGTCGAAATCGCGTTACGTCGCCAGAACATATACGCTGGAGCGCCCAAGAATACGATTCCCAGCCCGATAGCTGCTCGCAACGGTTGTGTTGCGACCGTGTTTCCCACTAATGCCAGTGCCGCCACAATGAAAATGACCGGTGTGACCGGGTAGCCTGGAACCCGATAAGGGCGGACCATATCCGGAAACCGCTTGCGATAGATAAAAAGGCATGCCGCTGAGAGCGCATAAAAGATCCAGCCGATGAAGACAACGTAAGTCAGCAACTGCTCATATGTTCCGCTGGCCGCAAGGACCGCCGACCACACGCCCGCAGCGCAAACGGCCAGAGCCGGTGTTCCGAACTTCGGATGAACCCGCGACAAGGAAAGGAAAAAAATCCCGTCTTTTGCCATTGCATAGTAGACGCGAGGAGAATTGAGGATAACTGCATTCGCCGCGCTGAACATCGAGATCAGGATGGCAATCGCCACCAATTTAGCAGCAGCCCCGCCTACCACGATTCCCAACGCCGTTGCGGCCACACGCGTCGAATCGGCAACGCCGGAGGATCCAAGCGCGGCGACATAAGCAACATTTGCGAAAAGATAGATCGCGATCAGCGAAGCGGTTCCAATAAGAAATGCCAGCGGGAATGTTCGTTGAGGATTAAGTGTCTCTCCTGCTGTATAGGTGATGTATTGCCAGCCTTCATAAGCCCAAAGAACACTGATCATTGCTAGACCAAATCCGACGATTCCCGGCGTGGGCTGGTGGACCACTGAATTTGCATCGCCGAATACAGAATGGGAGCCGTGCCACAGGAGCACCGTACTGACGGAGAGAATCGCGCCAACCTTGATGGCGGTGGTTACGTTAAGCAGGTTGGCGCTGCGTCGAGTGCCAAGGACATTCACCGCCGTGATTACCAGGATCATTAGAACCGCAACGATTTTTATACTCACCGCCGAAAGCTGAGTGAATTCCCCGAGATAATTGGCGAACGCAACGGCCAAGGTTGCGATTGATCCGGAGCTGATGACGAAGAACATCGTCCAGCCGAAAAGAAAAGCGGGGAACGGACCGAAACAATCGCGAATATAAACGTACAGGCCGCCCGCTTGCGGCTTCATCGCGCTCAGTTCGCCATACGTTAGTGCGCCCAGCAGCGAAAGTATTCCACCGGCCAGCCAAACCGTGAGTGCCACCGGCACGGAATTCCCAACGGCTCTCAGCACGGCGCCGGGTACCAGGAAAATTCCGGAGCCGATCACCGTGCCTACGATCATCAAAACCAAATCCCACATGCCAAGTATGCGGCGCAGTTGATTTGCTGATTCCGGGACCTCGGTCAATACGGCAGCCGCCGGACGTTGGCTCGTGGGTTCCAGGCTGTTCTCGAATGTGGTCACTCTGCTCCCAGTTCGCAATTCAACCAACACATTCCTTCCGGTCGCTACGGCAGACTTCTGCCGTTGGCCGGCGACCAATACCAGCGGTGGTCGGCGCGATCCTCTTGTTCGCTGCGCTGCAACAATGCCAGCGTGCGGGCCGTCCGTGTGTGCGCGCAGGCCACTAGGATTGTCCCAAGCAGGGCCATCGGCGCTACATACGAATTCGCAAACGAAACGTTTGTAACTTGCGTAGTACAAAAGCTGTCACAGATTCGCGCGATGGGGGTGTCGCTGCTATCGGTGATTCCGAAGGTTGGAACGCCTTGCTTTTTCGCCCGCAATGCCGCCTCCACCGTTTCTCGTAATCCCTGTTTGAAGCTGATGGCAATCAACAAATCCTTGGAAGTCAGAGCACGAACTCTCTTTTGAATGTTTCCTGTCCCCCCGACTGGACCTTCCGCGGCGAATCCCAGGCTCATCAAGCCATAAGACAAATGCCAGCTAAGCGACGCCGCGAGATCGATGCCCACAACCACGATCCGCCGCGCGCGCTTCACCAATTTCGACAGGTCGATAATCCGCTGTGCGTCGAGACTCGATTGCAAAGATTGCAAATTGCGAAGGTCTGTCTCCAGACTCTTATGAACTCGATCGGCCAGCGTTCGCTTTTCCCTAGAAGCAGCTTTCAGCAGTGAGTAGGGTGTAATCCTCGTTATGAAATGCGCTCGAAGGTCAGCAGCGAAGTCAGCGAACTTTGCGTATCCGAGTGCCTGAATGGTTCGTACGATGGTCGCCGCATCGACTTTGTAACGCTTTGCCAGGTCCCGGGACGATAAAAAAAATGTATCTTCCGGATTCTGCAAAATCATAAGTAATAATTTTTCTCTGCTGTCGCTGAGATCCGCTTGTGCTCGGGAGAACCGCCTCTCGAGCGTCGTCTGTCCTCCCGGAACCGCTTTATCTGTAGGGGCGCGCTTGTGCGGAGTCAATTGTGAGTTTTTCTCGGATTGCATAGTTGCTAGCCGGCTCGGCCGGATGTCTCCGCAATCGGAACTGAATCAAATAGACGTTTCAGAATTTCCCCGCAATGGATCGCCAAACAGCCGTGGTTCCGTGCGTTAGGGAAATACAACACGTGTTGCACTCTGTCAAGGCAAATCACTATTCGTTGCATTTCTTCGCGATTCACCGGATCAGATTCGGAGGATTTCTAGCGCAACAGGTGTTGCGAATATCGGCAACGCCACTTTGGTGGTCAGAATTAGATTGACATTCGCTCCTCTCATGCCTAGACTCACGGCCATTATACGCGAGACGCTATCGCGCAACGCCTGTTGCATTAAATTCATTCAAGCGCTTATGGTTTGGCGCAATTTGCTGGACACGGCGATGCGCGATGCTCGAAATATCATAGGAGGCATCATGCGCGGTCATGTGCCGGCAATTCTGCAATTCTCGTGGTTAAATCAAAGAACGCGCTGGCTGCTGCGAACCGTTGTGTATGCGGTTTCGGCCTTAATGGTTTTGGTCCCTACGTCCGCCGCACAGACTTCTTCGACAATCTCTGGAATTGTTCACGACAATCAAAGCCTGGCTGTGGCAGGCGCTGAGGTCCACGTGACGAGCTCCCAGCTCGCCATCGACCGCTCTGTAACCACCGACGCGGACGGAACGTACCAACTCGCGGCGCTTCCGCCGGGAACCTACACCATCAAAGTGTCCAAAGACGGATTCCAGACCGAGGTATTCAAGGATATCGAAGTCACTCTGAACCGTACTTTAGTCTATGACATCGTCCTGCAAATCGGTTCAGTGAGTCAGACGATCGAAGTGGGCTCGAGCGTTCCTCTTCTGGACACTACGATTTCCTCGACCGGAAGCACCATCACCCCCCAACAGATCGAAGATATGCCTATCAACGGACGAAATTATCTCGATCTCTTGCAACTTGTTCCAGGCGTCTCTTTGAACCGGCAAAGTGACCCGGCAGGTGATAACGCAACTCCCATCCTCGGAGAACGTGGCGGGAATACGCTGTATCTCATTGACGGCCTGCCAAATCGCGATAATTTCAACGGCGGCCCTTCCGCTCAATTCAATCAGGACTCGATTTTGGAATTTCAGGTCGTGACGGGTGGATATAAAGCCGAATTCGGACATGCGTCAGGTGGTGTTGTCAACGTGGTGACCCGTGGTGGCACCAATGACTGGCATGGTGGGCTCTCTACGTTCTACCGAAGTTCCGCGTTTGACTCGAGTGATATCCCCGGTAGCTCCAGCGGAGCGCCATTCCTAAATCGATGGGACCCGACAGCCTTCGTCGGCGGGCCCATACTTAGAGACAAAGTCTTTTTCTTCGGTTCTGCTGAACGAATCCTGGAAAGCCGCCAGTTGAATTTTGTCTTCGATCCAACTCTGCCGCAAAGTCTTGTCGACTTTGAAAGGCCATTTGACAAACATTCGCTGACTCACGACACGCGGGGCCGAGCTAGGCTCGACGAGAATATCGGTCAACACCGTATCAGCCAGCAAATCAATTACACTAACTCGCATGTTACCGACTATCTGCCTCTGCTTGCCGCAAATAGCCTGCCAGACACACGGCAAAATCTGGACGGCCGCACACTCATGCTGGGTTTGAATGATCTGTGGACAATCGGAAAGAGTAGCAATTCCTGGATCGTCAACTCTTACCTGCAGTATCGGGCCGATCCGGCTCGAACCAGCCCTTCTCATCCCGAATCGGGCATTCCAAACAATCTCTTCAATCGATTCGACACCTATGACAGCGGCGATCTATTTGGCAATCTAGGCCAGGTTTCTTTTGGACCGGGTTACAATCCGTTCTCCTTCTATCAAAAATATATTTCCGTCGGTGCGAACGTTGCCAAGCAGTTTGGCGCTCATACCTTTAAGTTTGGATGGGATTATCAAAACACGAAAGTGGATGGCGCGGAGCCGAACAACTTCTTCACGCAACTTTTCGCGACCGAAGCTGACTTCACGGAATTTGGACCGATCGATTCAGGAGTGAACCTCATCACACTTCAGTCCGGACCTACGCCACAAGATAACCTGGTGCGTATACGGAATAACTACAATGGCCTTTTTGCGCAAGACGATTGGAGGGTCGCTCAGAAGATAACGCTCAATCTGGGTCTTCGCTGGGATTACGACACCCGTTTTCCAAATAAGACCGATTTTTCGCCTCGTGTCGGCGTTGCTTGGAATCTAGCGCCGAAAACTGTCGTAAACGCCAGCTTTGGAATTTTTTACGATCAATTTAGGGCTGGAGTCGCTCGGGATGTTCCCGGTTTGGGCGGGGCCAACATTCAGAGAGAACGGTTGTTGTCTTTTCCGCGTTTGTTCTATGGCGACCCGACAAATATCGGAAGAGACTTTGAAGGACTCGGCCGTCCAACAGTATGTCTCGCTAACTCTCTGACCGACGCGCAAGTTGCTGCTCAAGGCACGCAATGCATCAATCCCTCAAATGGTGCGGTGTTAGGAACCACCGTATACGGAATCGACCACTTGAACAGTGTGGTTGCTCCTGGGCATGCGCCTATTCCTGCCAACACCGTCGTGGATATCAACAACGTCCAGCAGCTGACTGGCTTCACTCCAGACCAGTTTCTTCAGGCCGCCGATGCCGCTATCGCAAACGCAGCCGGCTCAAACACAACTCTGGTATTCCCCGCCGATTACTGGTCCTGGGATCCTTTTGGCCATCTCACAACGATCGGCGGTATCCTCGGAACCGCAGGCCAAGTTCCAATCACCGTTGATCCAAATTTCAAGGTGCCCTACACGCGGAATTACCACGTTGGCTTGCAGCAGGGAATTGGCAACGATATGGTCTTTACCTTTGATTACTACCATAAGGACATCAAGGATATCCTTACGGTGCGCGCCACCAACTTAGCCTTTGAAGCGCGCATGCCGGATCATGGCAACGAGCTGGTGCCCGGAACTGGTCCAAAGAGAATCGAGAGCTTTGGACCATGGGGTGAAGGTACATACGATGGATTTACGCTTGGCTTCCAGAAAAGGATGTCTCATCGCTTCACGCTGCAAGCGAATTATACGTTCACCCACGCTATCGATAACGTCCTGAACTCAACGCTTACTTCCGAAATTCAAAACGGTGAGGGTGTCAATTTCCTGGCTATCGCGGGTCTCTCGGACAGCTTTGTGGGCCGAGTACCAACCGTTACCGACGACGTAACCGGACAGTCGAATGCAAACGGCCCGTTTATCAATAGTCAACAAAATCCGGTGCCGCAAGCCGGTACGTTCTACAACGGGGCGAACATCGACAAAGGGCCCTCTGATCTCTCTCTCAATCACACTTTTCTGCTCCATGGCATTGTGCAATTGCCCTGGAAATTCGAAGTCTCGGGAATTCTTCGGGCGCAAAGCGGGTTTCATTACAGCCAAGCTCCCGCTGACGGTGGGTCTGATTTTGACGGCGACGGTTTGTTCAATGGGGAGGCGCTGAGCTTCGCTGGGCAATTTCCAGAATTCGCCCGCAATCATTTCACCGCACCGGCCTTCGTGAATATGGACACGAGAATCGCAAAAAGATTCAACATCGGAGATCGGCTGAAAGCGCAGGTGCTTTTCGAATTCTTCAACCTCTTCAATACAGGGAACGTTGCCGCGGTGCAAGGCACGGAAGGTACTTCGCCCGCCTTTGGCACCACGCTTCAGCGTTTGCCTGGACGCGAGGGACAATTCGGGGTTCGTTTCGATTTCTAATTTCGTTTGTCTAAAGTGGTTGCGAAAAGAGCGGTTCCACTAGGGATCGCTCTTTTCCTTTTTTCGCGCTGCCTTAACCTCGTACATTATTTTCTGCCATTCGACGGCGGGAGCCTTCTCGGCCAGTCCGCATTTCCAAGTCGCGCCGCATGCAACAAATATTGAAAACACTTGACATCGTGCAACAATCGTTGTATTCGCTTAGCTCATATTCGGGGTGTTCTGTTGCCGGTTCCGTCTTTTTCAGGGGTTTGTGCCTGACGCAATCGAATCTAATCCGCTTCTCGAATGCCGATCGGGCCTCCGGTGATGTTCGGCAGGGACCGAGCGTGCTTGAAAAACGGTTCGCTGCGGCGGGAGAAAAACTGAATCCAAGCCGGCGAAAGCTGCTCCGCTTGATCCTGGAAAATCCTGAAGACACTTTCTTTCTGTCTTCCAGGGAACTCGCCAAGCGTTACGCGGTTGACGCTGCAACGATTGTCCGGACCATCCAGGCTCTCGGTTACAAAAAGTACGCGGAATTCAGCGCCGATTTGCGGGCCCACTTTGTTACTCAAATCACGCCGTACGCTGTACTGAAAGCAGCTTCGAAAGAAAAACGGTCAGTCACTGACCGGATTCGCCAGGGAATGGAGATGGATCTGCGTAACCTGCAGGCGCTTCAGTCATCGCTGAATCCGGAAAAAGTGATCGCGCTTTCCCGGCAGGTGAAAGGTGCTCGAAGAATTCTGATTGTGGGAATCGACTTGGCCGCCGCTCTTAGTTGGCATCTGGGATATGGATTGATGACCCTTGGATTCAATGCAGAAGCACCCGTTGGCAGTACAGGGAATGTGCAGCGACGCGTCAGGAGCCTGACACGGCAGGATCTGCTGATTGCGATCAGCTTTGGTCAGTGCCTTCGCGATACGGTGGAGGCCGCTCTTCGCGCCAAAAAACTTGGCGTTCCAACGTTTGGCATTACAGACAGCGAAACTTCGCCGATCGCTAAGATTTGTGACCAGAGTTGTCTGGCTTCGGTCGCCAGTCCCTCATTTGGTGGTTCCTATGTGGCGCCGTTGAGTTTGCTGGGAACGATTTTGATCGCCTGCGCACATACGCAGACAGCACGCTCTCTGGAATTGTTGCGCCGAAGTGAAGAGGAAGATCGCGCCGATCATCGCTGGTACCGCTCGCCCGGAAACGGCAATGAATCGGTCGAGTAATAGTTTTTTGCCCGGGGAAACGATTTTTGATCTGTGGAGGAATAATCGCCATGTACTTCCGCTTGGACAAGTTTAGTAAGTTTTTCTCGTTGCCGGTGATTGCGCTGTTCTTGGGTCTATTCGCCCTGCCGCAGTTTCTTCGCGCACAAACGACCTCAACCATTGAAGGCACCGTAACGGACAAGCAAGGGCTTGCGGTGTCCGATGCTCAAGTTCGCGCCGAGGGAGTGTCTATCGCCGCCGACAGAACCACGACGACAGACGCAAGCGGCGCCTACCGTCTTGCAGCCCTGCCCGCTGGTACTTACAAAATTACGGTGACGCGGGACGGTTTTCAAACTGGTGTTTTTCAAAATCTTGAAGTCACCCTAAACCGGACTTTGCAATACAACGTTCAGTTGGTTGTGGGAAGCACCCATGATCAGGTTGAAGTCTCCAGCGAGCTTCCGCTTCTGGAAACGCAGAGTTCTGCGGTAAGCACAACTATCATGCCGCGCGAAATTGAGGATATGCCTATCAATGGGCGCAATTATCTCGATCTTTTACAGCTTGTGCCCGGCGTGGCGATTAATCGTCACGAAGACCAGAACAGCGACAACGCCACGCCCGTCCTTGGTGAGCGCGCCAATAACACTGGCTTCCTGATCGACGGCTTGCCCAACGAAAATGAATTGGCCGGGGGCCCCGCGGCACAATTTAATCAGGACACTATCGCGGAATTCCAGGTGATCACCACGGGATACAAAGCCGAGTTCGGACATTCCTCGGGAGGCGTAGTTAACGTCATTACGAAGTCAGGCGGCAACGACACACACGGTCTAGCGTCGGTGTATCACCGAAATAATGTGTTCGATAGCTCGGACATTTCTGGCAAAGACGTGCCCTATCTCTTGCGTTGGGATTATGACCTTGCTGCAGGCGGCCCCATTGTGAGAGACAAGGTATTTTGGTTCGGCTCTGCGGAAGGAATTCACGAGAACCGGCAGCTAAACTTTGTGGCCCCAGCGAACACACCACAATTCATTCTCGACAACGAAGAGAAATTCAACGAACCCACTACCGACCGCGAAACGCGTCTTTTTGTAAAGCTGGATCAAGTTTTGGGCAATCACCACCTCACCGAACAGGTCAACTACACGAACGTGCACATCAACAGCACTAACCCGCTTTCCGCTTCAACCGATCTTCCGTCGACCCGCACAAATAGCGGCGACCGCAATCTGCTTCTCGGTTTCAGCGATACCGTGACTTTCGGCAATTCCGCGAGTCCATTTATTCTCAGTCTTCGCGGCCAGTATCGCGGCGAGCCCAGCCTGACCAGCCCTGCTCATCCCGAGGCTGGGCCTAACACGATTTTCAACGTCTTTAGCAGTTTCGATACCGGCGGGATTTTTGGAGATCTCGGCCAGCCCACCTTTGGTGCACTGTTCACCCCTTCCAACCTGGATCAAAAGTACGGAACCTTTGGAGCCAGCCTCGCGAAAACCTTTGGGCGTCACACCGTCAAATTCGGCTGGGATTTTGAGCGGACCCAGGTGGACGGCGTCGAAGCCAACGGAGTGCAGAATCAACTCTTTGCCACAGAAGCCGATTACCAACAGTTTGGACCGGTTGATGCCGGATTCTTTCTCCTCCTAACCATAGGCGGCCTCACTCCGGAAGCCAATCAAATCAAGCTTCGTAACAACTACGACGGCCTGTGGCTCCAAGACGACTGGAAAGTCACGCACAATTTCACACTGAACGGCGGACTTCGCTGGGATTATGATTCAGCTTTCAAAAAAACTGACAACGTCTCTCCGCGTGTCGGCTTCGCTTGGTCCGTCACGCCGAAAACAGTCGTCCGGGGAAGCTTTGGACTGTTCTACGACCATTTCCGGCTTGGTCTCGTGCGTGATATTCCTGGATTCGGCGGAGCAGATATCCGTGAAAGTCAGCCGCTCTCGTTCCCACGTTTATTTTCGGGCGTGCCAACCATTGCGCCGGCGCTCTTCGGTCTTTGCCTCTCGCCCACGCAAACTGACGCGCAGCTCGCTGCTTCCGGCGCCACCTGCCCATTTGGTGAACCTTCAATTTTCGGGATCGACCACCTCAACAACATAGGGCCAAGTCCTATTCCCGTAAACTCCGTAGTCAATATGGGCAATGTCCAGCAGCTGTCGGGTCTCACTCCCGACGCCTTTCTAACCGCCGCAGATGCCGCTATCGGTGCTCCTAACGATTTTTGGTTTTGGGGCCCGTTCGGAACTCTCTCTTTCAACGTATCTCAGCCCGGCAACTTTCCGGTAACCATTGATCCGAGCTTCGCCACTCCCTACACCCGCAGCTACACGCTTGGCGTACAGCGTCAACTCAGCAACGACTGGGTTGTTTCCCTGGACTACTACCACAAAGGAATCGAGAACATCCTTGGCGTTCGCGAAACAAATCTTCCTTTTGACGCACGCATCGGTAGTAGTCCGGCACTCCCCATTCAAGTGGACGGCTTTGGACCGTGGTATTCAGGTATCTATGACGCAGGGATATTGTCGTTCCAAAAGCGCATGAGCCACCAGTTTACGCTTGGGGGTAGTTATTCATATGTCTCCGAGCATGATGACGCGCTTAGCTCGAATTTAGGGACAAGCGCAATTGGCGGCGGTAACGGCTTTCCCACTGACAGCTTCCGCGGCGTGCCGCCAGTCGTAACTGACCCTGGGATTACGGGTCCCACGGGTAACGTGATTTGCCCCGGGGGGGCTACAAACGCAACGAGTTCATTCACGGCCTGTAATGGAAATTTTGTTCCTAAAGCCGGTGTCTTCTACGACGGCGCCAAACTGGACAATGGGCCTTCCGATTTCGCATTGCGCCATAC
>DATDFA010000009.1:0-21073 GCA_036522855.1 Candidatus Acidiferrum sp.
CCGGTCCCCCCGCCACTCGCGCGGCAGCTCCCAAAGCGCGTCCACTGGACGAAACGGCGCGCGAAGAATTTGTCAAACTTCCCGGGGTGATCGAAGTCTATCCGCAGATTCGTTTTTTCACCGAAGTCCGCTTCGATGGAAAGCCCTTCGCCACTATGGTCGCGGGCTTGCCCGAATCCTCGAAGGCCAGCGGCTCCTTTGACGGCATGCAGGGAAGTTTTTTTTCTTCTCCAAACGCCGAAGAAGCAATTTTGCAGATTGAATTCGCGAAAGAATTGAACCCCCAAACCAAAGACCTCATCGGAAAAGATCTCGTTCTGCGTTACGCAGAGCGCCAATCGCTGGCCTCCGATTCCGCCGACCCTGCGCAAAATCCCGGAGGTTTCTCGGTCGTTCCGAAAGAAAAACATCTGCGCATTATCGGCGTTGTCGAAACCGAACCGGCATCCGGTTTTGGAGGCTTCGGTAGCGGCCGCTTGCTCATTCCCTTGCCCGTCGCGGAGACTTTGCGCGCCGCGCAAGTCAATGATCTCCGCGACGTTTTGCGCAGCTCTTCTTCCCCGGATAAACCGTCATACGCAAGTCTTACCGTTCGTGTGAAAAGTCCGCCGCTGGTGGACGCTACCGAAAAGAAAATCAAAGATCTCGGCTTCGGAGCGTTTTCTCTTTTCGATGCTTCAAAAAGCTTGCGCATCTTTTTTTCCGTTTTTGATTTATTGCTGGGAATTTTCGGCAGCCTCGCGCTTGCCGTGGCTACCCTGGGCATCATCAATACCCTCGTCATGGCCATCCTCGAGCGTCGCCGCGAAATCGGCGTTCTCAAAGCTCTCGGCGCCGCCGACAGCGATGTCAAACAACTGTTCTTTGTCGAAGCAGGCGTCATGGGACTTGCCGGAGGCGTGCTGGGAGTTTTCTTCGGCTGGCTCATTGGGCAGGCGCTCACTCTCGGCACCAACATTTATTTGAAGCAGCAGGATCTTCCCGGCGTGAACATTTCTGCCGTTCCCTGGTGGCTTATCGCAGGAGCGATCGGTTTCGCTGTTCTGGTCAGCCTCATCGCAGGCCTATACCCAGCCTCGCGCGCCGCAAAACTCAACCCGGTCGACGCCCTTCGCTACGAGTAGAATTGTTCCGTGACTACTTTAGAGGCCCGGCACACCATTGATATCGCGAAGACCGGGGATTTGCCATCCCGAGCGCGGCGGTCGAAGAGTTCGCTTTTCGCGAAAGGGATCTGCTTTTTTCTCCTTTCCGTTTTTCATTTTCTCTTCTTTCTCCAGCCCGCTTCGGCCACCGCTCGCATCGAATGCAATTCCCTCCCCAGCAAAATCCTCGCGCACCCGGTGAAGTTCTGCGCCGTGCTTCCGCCCGGCTACGACGCGGACAAAACGCGCCGTTACCCCGTCCTCTATTTCCTGCACGGACTCGGCGACACCGAACAAATGTTTATCCACGGCGGCGCATTCAATCTGGTTCAGGATTTGTGGGAGCGGAAGCAGATCGGCGAATTTGTCATCGTCACACCGGACGGCGGCGCCACCTTCTACCTCAATTCGCGCGACGGCAAAATCCGTTACGAAGATTTTTTCTTGCAGGAGTTCTTGCCCGCGATGGAATCGCGCTACCGCGTGAAGCCGGGCCGAGAGAACCGCGCGATCGGCGGAATTTCCATGGGCGGCTACGGCGCACTGCACCTCGCATTTAGGCACCCGCAGCTTTTTTCCGCGGTCAGCGCTCACAGCGCGGCGCTGATCGATGAAATTCCCACTTTGACAAGCGCGGGTGCGGGAGGCGGAATGCGCTCCCGCGTCTTAGGCAACACGTTTGGTTCGCCGCCGGACCCTGCGTTTTGGAATCGCAACAGTCCGCTAACCATTGCTCGCAAAGCGGATTTATCCGGACTGAAAATTTATTTCGACTGCGGCGACCAAGACGATTTCGAATTTGAAACGGGAGCCAAGCTACTCGATAAAATTCTTGCCAAGCGCAACATTTCTCACGAAGCCCACATCTACCCCGGCCGGCACGATTGGTCTTACTTCGCCGAGCATCTCCCCGCCTCCCTCGAATTTCACTCCCGCATTTTCCATCGATGATGTTTTCTATGGCATGACACTTGGCCTGCTCTTGAACCGTGGCACGGCAAACGCAGCGAACGCGAAAAACCCTGCGGGAATCCAGATCCAGGTTAGTTCGCTGAGCAAAACCGCCAAGCCGCGCTCACTGAAAAATCTGGTGATCGAGATCGGCGAAACCAGAATCGGCCGCCAGGGAAGAAAATAGCGCGTGTTGTCTATAGGCGAAAAAAATGCTACGCCCAGGCCGCCATTAGTCATCGCATCAAGGAATGCGTGACTTGCGCTGGCCAGGAAGAGATATGTCCAGAGCGAGAATTTACCCAATCCAGGCGGTCCGTGAATAAATCCCAGGACCGAAGCAAGTGTCGCGAGTATCGCGGCAAAGAGAAGTGAGTGCGAAAACCCCCGGTGTCCCCAGAAATCGCCATAACGGATTCCAAATTTGAATCCGAGCACATCGATATCCGGCACCATCGAGCAAATCGCGCCTAGCACCCACACGCGCTTGGCGAGTCCCGGCCGCGCGAAAGCGGTGCCTATACCCAGAGCCGCCACCGCATGCGAAATCAGCGAAGCCATCCGTGATTCCTTTCGATGTTTACCTTCTTCTGTGCTTAAGCTACTTCTTGATTTTCGTAGTGCGAATCGTTCCGTCACTCGCGATTTCGTACAAGAAATGTTGCGTGCTCACAAATTCCGGCACGGGAGGACTTTGCTGCAGCACATGCAACACGTCGCTGTCTTCGGGCACGTCGCTCAGGACGTGGGTATGAAAGCCCGCTTCCACTTTTTTCCCCTTGGGCGGCCGGTTTTCGATCACACTTTTGTGCATTTGGCGCTTCGCCAAAATCCTTTTGCCGTCGGAGGAGATAAGATAACGCGCATCCCCACCCAAGGGATAAACACCCGCCTTGATCTGTCCAGGATACAAATAGACGAACAGTCCTTCTGGATCGAGCGCGTTCCCTGACTTCGCCGGCAGGACCGCCACGTTGTACGGCCTCGCCGCCGGGCCAAAATCCGCCAGCGCCAGTTCCAACGCACGCGCCGCGAACAAAAAAAATCCGTCGTCTTCTTTGGCAGGTTCGTCTTGCTTTATCGCAAATTCTTTCGGGTTTTCCTGCTGCGCCGCTTCGTAGCGAATCATGAATTTATTTTTGTCCGCGCTAAGCGAACCGAACACGATTGTCCATTTTCCACTTTCTTTTTTTCCTAAGTAATGTTGCCCCTCGACGGTTTTGGGGTTCGCGGTCTGCACGGCATCCGTGGCGTGCCATGCCGCCTGGTCATATTCGGCCAGCAAGCGGCCGCGTTCGGTGATCGCCGCCAACTCCTCCGGCGAGGCTTTGTGAACGTCCTGGCCGTTCAAGGCGGCTGCCACCGCCAAACTAGCGAGCAGCAATAAAGCGCTCACAATGATTCGATACACATTCCGCCCCTTAGCACTTTCATAATCGACAATTTCACGAGACTTCATGACACGAGACTTCATGAAACGGTGCGCTATCAATTTACACAATTATGGTGGATACCCTTGACGAAATGACTCTTTCGCAGAGCAAGCTGTTGGAGGACGAAATTCGCGTCTCAATACGAGACATCGATGGCTACATTTGGCTCTGTTTTGACCGAATTTTGACGAATTTCTCGTTGACAGCCAACATCTTCCCGCGTAAAAGTCCAAGCCCAGAGTCGCCGGTAAGCTTACCCCGCAGCGGTTTCTTTGTTATGGCTGCCCCAGCCGCCCTATTGCACTTAGAACCGTGTACGCCTGCCCAGTCGCGACGCAAAATTCAGGGGACCCTTTCAAACCTAACCTAGGAGGATCACCATGCGTATACGTTTTCTCGTCTTTCTTGTGAGTGCTCTAGCGTTGTTCGTCGCGCCAAGCTGGGCTGCC
Organism: Candidatus Acidiferrum sp.; assembly: GCA_036522855.1. Taxonomy (GTDB): domain Bacteria; phylum Acidobacteriota; class Terriglobia; order Acidiferrales; family UBA7541; genus Acidiferrum. Next base: position 3,979 of record DATDFA010000009.1, read on the forward strand.
ACCTGCGGCCCGACGGATAGCACGGTTTGCACAGTCACCGTCAGTCCGGCCGACACGACCGCAGTCTTTGACTTTAGCCAAGGCGGCAATGGGCGTCTAGTCGTGCAGTTTGACACGGTGCTGACAACCTTTATGCTGACCGTAACCGTCAGGCATACGCTCAACCCAATTGACCCGGACGATTTTCCTTCCGGGACCGTATGTATTCAGTATACGAACGGTATGTGCGCTCAATACGAATTCTCAGCAACAGGAACGACCGGCAACGGTCCAGACGGTGACCCGGTCAAGGGCATTGATTTTAAGGGGCTGATCACTCTGACGCTTAACTACGACAGCTTTCAAACGGTTCATATACCCGCGTTCGGACACGCCCCGGGGCTTAACGCCAGCGCAGAATATACGGATGACATTCTAACCAGCTATGTCGATAACGATGCACCTTCTTGCACCAATTGCGATCCCGCAATGGGAGGCAAGACTCCGGGCATATCACCCTTTGCCGCACTAGACGTACCGTTTGATCCATCGATTCCTGACGGCAATATCGTCTGCTCTCCAGGCGTGACAGCAGTACCCCAAACCAGCACTTCCGGGCAAAACCCGATCTTTGAAGTTTCTTTCAAACTCGTAGCCAGCGGCGGTAACTGCAGCACTGGCCCGTTCCTGCGAGATAAAACCGCGACTTTGACAGTCGCATCGCTGGGCACCGACGGCAATTTGAATTTGACTAATTTGATTAATAATGGAGATGCTAACAAATTCCATTTCGACAACAAAAACGGGACCAACGTTCAAGACATCAACACCAAAGGACTTTCGAGTGGCACTTATTATGTCACGGTAATCTCGACGCAGTTTTCCCCGGTGACCACAACGTTCAACATTCCTTAAGCAGACCGTTTCAAGTGGGCCAGACTCTGGCGGTCTGGCCTACATTCCAATTTTCTAGTGGTATTAATGTGAGGCAATCTCCGCCAGGTCGTGGCGCTTGGACAGGGCTTCGCTTCCGGATTCCTGACGAACGCCACCCAGAATTCTCTTGGCTTCGGCGTAGTGCGGCGCAGCGTCGACGCCCGTTCCCGATAATTCAAGTGCGCGCCCTAGCAAGAAATGGCTTCGGGCCTCCAGAACCCTCAGACCCAGCTTTTGACTGGTGGCCAGCGCGGTCTCCAATTCTTTTTTCGCTGCGGGAAATTGCCTCGCATCCACCAGCGCTTCAGCCAGAGCCAGTGTGGCCTCGGTCGAGACGTTCCCGAGACCCGCAGCCTCGGCTTGCTGGACCAATACTTTCAAAGGAGCAACTACGGCCTGGCCGCGTTTTTCTTCCACCGCACACTTGGCAGCATTATATTTCGACAAGAGTGCGACATCTTTTTCGACGTCTTTCGTGCTGGCGCTGACCGCTTGCGCGAATAGTTCGGAAGCGGCCTTCAAATCGCCACGATAATACGAAAGGTCTCCTTGAAAATTCAGGGTTTGCGCAATCAGCGTTTTATTCTGTAATTCCTTCGCTAAACCCAAGGCTTCCGTCAGATTCGTCTGCGCTTCGTCGTAACGTCCGACCTGGCTTAGCGAGTTCCCGTAGCCGCTCAAAATTTCCGCCATCCAGATTCCCCGGTCCTGCAACTCGCGGTAAGTCTTCAGCGCCTCTTCTTTGGATTTGAGTGCGGCGCCAAAGCGTCCTTGATATTCAAAAATGGTGCCCATGCTGTACGACTGGATCGCCGCGCCGCTCTTGTCACCTGAAGCGCGAAACAGTTCCAGCGCTTTCAGGTGGTAGTCCAGGCTCTGGCCGTAATCACCGGCTTTCAATGAGGCTTCGCCAAGGTTGTGAAGGCTTTCGCCAACTTCGCTGGGATTATTTGTTTTCTTACGAAGCTCCAGAGCTCGCTCATAGTTGGTCAGCGCGTCGCTCGACAACCCCTGGGCCATATAGACATTTCCGATGTTATTCAAACAAAGCGCTTGACGATATTGGTCTCCGACGTCGCGATGAATTTGCAGCGATTCTTTGAAGGCGCTAAGCGCTTGCGCGTATCGGCTGCGCTCGTAATACAGCTCTCCTAGATTGATCAGCGTTATCCCGAGCCCCTTCTTGTCGCCGATTTCCCGCTGGAGTTTCATCGCTTCCTGATAACTCTTATTGGCGTCGTCGGGTTTGCCAAGGCTGGCTTGCAGCCTGGCAATGTTTCCCAAGGTCAAGGCGATGCCCGGTTCTTGGTTCAAGCTGCGCTTGATACTGAGCGATTCCTGGTAATTGCGCATCGCGTCATCCGGCTTGTTCAACTGCTCGTAGGCCGCGCCCATTACGTTCAGCACGGTTGCCTTGCCGTCCGTGTTTCCAAGTTGGATGGCGAGAGTCAGGCTGCGATTCAGGAAATCCAGCGAGCCCTGCGGATTTCCGCCCTTAATTTCCACACGTCCCGAAGCCAGCAAAGCCTCCGCGTGTTTGGGATCGCTTGCTAACACCTTGGCCAGTTCCGTCCGAGACTTGTCGAATGCGCCAGTCGATTCATAAAGCTGGCCGAGATGAAAATGGACGTCCACGTCATTCGGCGAAACTTTTTCAAGGTTCTCGTAGGATTCGATGGCCTTACGATAATCGTTCGAAACTTGCGCGAAATTGGCCTGAATCAAGTAGCGTTCGGGCGGCGGAAGTTTTTCGCCCAGCTCGACGGCTTTTCGCGAATATTCCTGAGCCTTATCGTCATTTCGCAAGCTGCTGTAGGTTTGCCCTAACCGAGAGTAAGCCAGCGCAAAATTCGAATCCGCCTGCAAAGAAGCTTCGAAACGCTTTGCAGCTTCCAGATGATTTCCCAGACGCTCCAGTTCGATGCCTTCGTTGTAGCTGCGCAGCGCCGGCAACGAGCTGGACGAAGGTTGGAACGAGCTGGCACGCAATTGCTGCAGCACATCGGAAGAGAGAGACAGATTTTGCTGAATGGTTTGCGCGAGCTGAGCGATCGCCGGCAGCAGCGCTTTTTCGTTTGCAGCTTCTGCTTTCATCGGGATCGTGCGCTGATGTTTCAAGTCGCGAACAGTGGCGTCAATTCGAATTTGCTCGCCGAACGTTGCATATTGTCCCGACACCAGAGTATCGGCGTTGCTGAATTCAGCGATCCGGCCCATGGTGGTGGGATCAAGGCTGGTGCTGGGCGAGATTTGCAAGTCAGAGAGCACTTGATGCAGACGGTCGGACGAAATCGTGCGCAGTTGCGCCGATTGACCTACATCGGTGCTCAGCATGTCCGCCAAAGTCGCCCCCAGCCAGTCGAGTTTGGCGTCTCCCGACCCGTTGCGAAACGGCAAAATGGCCAGTGATACCTGGGGAACTGCGGCGACCTTGTTCGCGGGCTTGGAGAAAAGTTTTCCGCTTAACGACCATCCTCCAACGATAACGGTTAGAGCGAGCGTGCCGACGGCAACCCACTTCCAAGGAAACGCACGCGCAGGAACCGCAACGAGCGCAGGAGCTTCCTGCGTCACCACCGACGCGCTGACGGGCCGCTTGCCCTGCCATGCGTCAAGATCGGCAAGGATTTCCCGCGCGCTCTGATAACGCGAGTAGAGATCGCGCTCCAGGCACTTGCTCACAATGTCGCTCAGAGGTTTGGGAATGGACGCATCCAATTCAGAAGCCGGCAGCGCACGCTCCTGGTTTCGCTTCAGGAGACTGGCCATGGCCGTGTCCGCTTTGTATGGCATGTTGCCGGTCAACAATTCATAAAAAATCAGTCCCAGCGTGAACAAGTCGGATCGTCCGTCAAGACGATTTCCCAGAGCTTGTTCGGGCGACATGTATTCGAATGTACCCAACAGAACGCCGGATTGCGTCATGCCGCCGGTTGAATCCAGCGACCGAGCCAAGCCAAAATCCATCACCAGGATGCGTCCCTGCATATCCTGCATGATGTTCTGCGGCTTCAGATCGCGGTGGATGACGCCGACGACGTGTGCCGCCTCGAGCGCTAAACATACTTGCCGCACGATCTCGACGGCTTGAGGCGGCGCCAGCTTGCCACTGTCCTGGAGCAGCTTGCGAAGGTCGCAGCCCTCGACAAATTCCATGGTAATGAATTTCACGCCGTCAATTTCAGACAGGTCGTAAATGCGAATGACATTGCGGTGGGTCACCTGCCGGGCCGTCAATAATTCCTGCTTGAATCGCGCCAGAATTGCTGGATTGGCAGCCATGTCGGGCCGAATCAGCTTCAAGGCGACTAGATGGTCCACTTCGCGGTCCATCGCCTTGTAGACCGTGCCCATTCCGCCCTCGCCTAGCAGGCACAAGATTTCGTAGCGGCCGCCAAGCACGTCCCCTGTTTGCAGTTGATTTCGTTCGGTGAAAATCGCGGACTGGCGCGCCCTTCCCGATGTTGGCGAGGGCTGAGCATCCACAAATGTCACATCGCCGGCGAAGCTATCCGGATCGGGCGTATGTGCGGGAGTGTGAGGAAGATCGGCGCCGGAACTGTCACCCTTGGCTGGCGCACGGGAGCCGGCAGGTCCTGCCACACCCGCACCATCGCGGCCGGTCTTTTTTGGTTCCTGACTATCCATACGGCACTACAAAGAGCTCTGGCACACCACAAGAAATTCCTCATTTCTGAGGAATTGGGCCAAGTCGTGGAAGTATATACCTATAGTGAGCCTACGCTACATTCCGTTTCGCGGTTCCCGGCTGTTTCCAGACTGGCAACGCTTAGATCGTTTCACCAAGAATCCCCAAGGGACCCATACAACTTTACAAAGGTTGCTGCTCAAGGGGACAATCGCGGCGGCTAACAACTATTGGCGTAAGTAGACTACAAACTCCGACACAAATGACACTCTCCAAGCAAATCCGATTCACCGTGCCGAACGTCAGTGAAGTGTCTGCGCTGTTCCTTCGGCCGGAAAATGCGCGTTGGCTGTTGGCGCTTGCGCATGGTGCAGGCGCGGGCATGACCCATCCGTTTCTGGAAAACCTTGCCAGGGAGCTGAGTAAGGTAGGCATCGCGACGCTTCGTTATCAGTTTCCTTATGTGGAGCAGCACCGCCGGGTTCCCGACTCACCGGCGGTGCTGACGGCAACCACCGTGGCTGCGATCGGAGCGGCAAAAGAAGCCGCAGCCGATCTGCCGTTGTTGGCCGGAGGGAAATCCATGGGAGGCCGAATGACTTCGCACGCTGCGGCGCTACATCCGTCCGATGCGACAGGCGATGCGGCCCTCGATGGTGTTCGAGGACTCGTGTTCTTCGGCTTTCCGCTTCATCCACCCAATTACCCGGGAACAAAACGGGCGGAGCACCTCGCCAAAGTCAGTCAGCCGATGCTCTTTCTGCAGGGCACGTGGGATGCATTCGCCGATCTCAAACTGCTGCGTCCGATGTGCGCAGGGTTGGGTGGGCGCGCAAAGCTTCACATTATCGAATCCGCGGACCATTCCTTCCATGTACTGAAAAAGTCCGGAAGGACTGACGCGGACGTCCTGCGCGAACTTGCTGAAACCACGGCGTCCTGGGCAGACCAGCTGGCCATGCGATAGCGCCCGAAGGTCTACACGTTCCATTCCCAAAGATGCCAGGCGCTCTGTCCCTGCTGCTCTTCTGGTATCATCCCCGCCGCAGCTTCCAGGGGACACTTTATGAGCCGGTTCGCCAGGCAGGACTTTCTATGAGTTTCGCGAAGCGCATGGAGGACATTCGTGGCGGCTTCGAGCGCCCGTTCTGGGTCGCAAACATCAGCGAAATATTCGAGCGGCTGGCGTATTACGGTTCATTTGCATCACTGGCGAATTATCTGCGCGAAACGCTGAATTTTCCCACTGAGCAGACCGGGACCCTGGCCGGCATTTTCGGCGGAATGGTTTGGTTCCTGGCAATCTTTGGCGGAGCGGTGGCGGATCGCTTGGGATTCCGACGAGCGCTGTCTTTGGCGTACCTGCTTCTGACTGGCGCGTATTTCCTGCTGGGTTCGATTGGCGCGCCGTGGCTGGCGCCCGTTCGGAATGCCGTTCCGCTTACTTTGCTGGTCGTAATCATTCTGATTCTGCCCGCGTTGGGGATTTCGCTGGTGAAGCCATCGGTTGTTGGCACCACTGCGCGAGCGTCACGGGAGAATGTGCGTTCGCTCGGTTACTCGATCTACTACACCATGGTGAATATCGGGGGCTTGCTCGGACCCTATGCGGGATCGCTCGCCAGACGTCACCTCGGGCCTGGCAAGATCTTCATCGTCGCTGCCGCGTGCGTTTTCGCGATGTTTTTCTTTGTGCTTCTTTTCTTTCGGCAGCCCAAGCGCGTCGATGACCTGCCCGTACCGACAATCGGCGAGACTCTGCGGAATTTTGCGACGGTGTTGGGCAATCCCAAGTTCATGATTTTTCTGCTGGTTTTTACCGGCTACTGGATTGTGTTCTGGCAACAGTGGATTGTGATGCCGGTCTATTTGCACGAATATGTGAACAAGGATATCGATGTCGAACGGATTCTGATGACTGACAGTATTATCGTGATCGCCTGCACGATTCTGCTGAACTTTCTGACGAAAAAGATTCCGGCGTTCAGCGCCATTATCCTCGGAACGCTGATCACCGGCCTCTCTTGGCTGATCCTGGCTTTGCATCCATCGATGTGGGGAGCGGTCGCGACCATTGCGGTGCTGGCTATCGGCGAGATCGTCCATCAGCCGCGGTATTACGAATATGTTTCGCGCTTAGCTCCGCCGGGGCAGCAAGGCACGTATATGGGCTTCGCGTTTTTGCCGCTCGGCATCGGCTCGCTGGTTGGCGGATGGTTCGGCGGAAAAGTGCTGCATTACTTCGGCGAACAATTAAATCATCCGCAGTGGACCTGGTTCGTGATTGCCGGAGTGGGCGTCCTCACCACCTTGTTGCTATTGCTCTACGACCGCGTAGTTAAGCCAAGCGCGCCGGCAGCGCCATAATGAAAGATTCTGGGGGATTGGACTGGAAACCGAGAGCTGATCGCTGAAAACCGGATTCAATTCAGCATGCGGCGGAGCGATTCGAGCGCCTGACGGGCCAGCGAATAGCGAGGCTCGATTTCCAGAGCTTCCTGAAAGCAGCGCATGGCCTGCGAATACATTTCTTTTCCAAGGAAGGCACGGCCTAGATTGTAGTGGGGAAAATGGCGCGGCTCGTAGCGCCGGGCGTCAATCGCCTGCTGCAGCCACGGAATAGCCTGATCGAAATTGCCTTGCTCGATCATGTACGCGCCAATGTCGTTGTAGGGATTGCCAAAATCGGGATCGATCTCGATGGCGCGGCGGCACTCAGCGATGGCGTCTTCGAGCTTGCCTTGGAAGTGATACGTCCAGCCAAGGAATGTGTGCGCTTCGGCCGTGGGATGCAAACTGAGCGAGGAGTGATAGAGTTCGACAGCGCGATCGTAGTCGCCTTCCATCTGAGCTTGATAGGCGTCCTGTAGAACTTCCCACGCGTGGGTAAGGGTCTCCTGATCCATGGCCCATTGTTACCACTCGGGACGCGGGCTGCCTACGGTACGGAAGTCCCAGATGTTCGCAAAGCTCACCTGTCCTTCGTGACGGGAGTACAGGTAAGTACTCAAGGGAAAGAGGGCGAATCTGGGAGAAAAGTTGGAATTTTCCGCATCAAATAGAGAGAATGAAGAGCGGTACGGAATTTGTGATTGATTGCAGCACAGGAGAGAAATCGTGAACCGTAACTTTGCCAGAACTGGCGGCATCCTCGCAACGGCCGCACTCGGTATTTCACTTGCTGTCGGCGGAGCCGGACTTGCACAAACAAAAACAACCAAGAAAGCAGTGCCAGCCGGCAAAGACAGCGCGGCAGCGGGGCGCGGCAAGGAAGTTTTCCAGCAGAAATGCGCTGTCTGCCACTACGACACCAGCGACGCAAAGAAAATCGGACCCGGGCTGAAAGGAATTAGCAAGCGCGGGACGTTCACCGTGAACAACAACAAAGTGACCGACGAAACACTGAAGACGTGGATCGAAAATGGCGATTCGCAAATGCCGCCGTTCAAGGACGTGCTGGAGGAAAACCAGATTAAAGACGTGATCGCCTACGTGAAAACGCTGTAAGAGAGATTCCTCGCTTGAACGGTTGGGCCCGGGAATGAGGGTCCGCCGTACGTGAAGGTGAAAGGTAAAAAGAAAAAGCCCCCGAAGTCCTGTCTGGCTTCGGGGGCAATTTTCTAGCAACGAATGCTGATCGATTTTTTGGAGTTGCAACTTTTGCGTGCAACTCCATTGCGGGAGCCGCGGTTACTTCAGAATCGCGTCCTTGAGAGCCTTCGCCGGGCGCAGGCGCACCACGGTCTTGGCCTTGATCTTGATCGCTTCGCCGGTCTGAGGATTGCGGCCCATGCGGGCCTTGCGGTGCGCTTTCACAACGCGGCCGATCCCTGGAATGACGAATTTGCCCGCGGAACCCTTGGCTTCTTTCACCGCAAGCTTGTGCAGCTCTTCAAAAAAGAGAGCCGCCTGCTTCTTGGGTGTGCTGAGTTTTTCGGCGATATGCGAAACGATCTTGGTCTTGCTGAGTGGCTTAGCTGCCATCTAGTTTGCCTATCCTCCTATAGATTTTTTCCGTCCCGAGAAACCCGGGCGAGCTGCGAAATTGTTTTCGTCTACCCCGAGTATGGCGAAAAAACTCGAGCCGAGGGGACTATAGCGAATGAAATATGGGAACGCAAGTGCAATTGGGCAAAAATGCAGGAAAAACGCAGTTTCTAATGAACGCATGTGGAAAACGCGGCTATTTTGGCGGGTTTTTCTAACTCCAGAGCGACTCTGGAACGCGGTGGCATTCTTTTTTGACGCGCAGAAATGCGAAAACGCGCGGGAGCGGCCAGCGAAGTTGGCAAGCGTTAGCAACAAGGCGATCGCGCGCAGTGTCACTGTCTGGAAGTGACGACGCGAGAGAGGCAGTCTTTGGGGATGAAGCTTACGGGAGAGTGCTCTTTCAGCCAGGACGCGAGCTGGCGGAGGCTTTCAGGCTCAAGGTGCAGGAACTCGATACCGATGCGGCTGCCGCGGCGCAGGCTTTGGGTCCAGCGGGGCAAGCCCCATCCTTCCAGATGAGTTAGAGGTCCCTCAGCAAAGGAAAGGAAAAATCGAATCGCACAATCAGGATTTATTTGCTGTGTCACGTTCAAGGATAAACCGCCGCGCCCGATGGCAACATGGGAAGCAGCTACGTCGCGCGGAAAGCTTTCATGGACACAGTTTTTGGGTGAGGGAGGAGCTACGGCATCCGCGGGATCGAAAATCAAGTCACGACGGAGAAGACTTCTCTGAACAGCGCCAAGTAGCGCCTTTTTTTCGCACGGCTTGGACAGGACGGCTTCAATGCCAAGATCGAAAGCATCAGCAAGCGTCAAATCCACATAGCCACTGACGAAGATGACTACTGGAATGTAAGGCATGGAGCTGCCAAGTTGGCGAACGAGCTGCACCCCGTCAAGACGAGGCATGCGGACATCGGTGACAATGGCGTCAAAATGATCGCGAGCCAGGGCATCGAGCGCGTCCCTGCCGTCCGCCGCTTCGGAAACCGAACAACCTTGATTGCGGAACCAAGCGGCGAAGATTTCCCTCATGTCGGGTTCATCGTCGGCAATCAGGATACGAGCATTTTTCCAGGAAAACGGTTGGGATGATTGCATGAACGTGGGCACCTTTTTTAGGTCGTAGCGACCGGTTACCCACGCGAAGCGAAGTGTAACGCAAATGAAATCGCGGGAAGAATCTTTTTGCCCAGCGGAGTACAAAAGGCTACTATGGGCCGGTAAGTCGGCAGTTCCCCCCTTCCAGAAATAGTGCGGCGACTCCTGAAAAAGTGTTTCTTGAGGAGCCGGGCGTCCGTGCGTGCCAATGAAACCGAAATGGCGCAGCGAACCGAGCTGTGTAAGCGCGCCGATTTCGGACGGACAAAAATTGAGCGAGTTCTGGAGGGCCCAGTGGACGACGGTTTGAACGCCAATCAAAGATGGAAACAGGTGGGTCTGGCATATCTGAGTATGCAGCGCGGAGCGCCCATGATCCTGCTCCTGGCGGTGGGAGTCTTTGTTTCTCTGCTGGTGCAACCGGCGATTCCACATGCATACACGGTGGTGCTGCTTTTGGCGACGGCAGCTTGCGGATGGATTGGCCGGGAAACACTTGGAGCCATCGCGGGAACTCTGGCATCCGTGGGAACCGCATATTTCTTCTTAAGCCCGGCCGAAAATTTTCATTTGAACGCAAACAGCTATCCGGAAGCAGCGCTGTTTACGGTAGCCGCGATAGGCGTAGGCTGGCTCAGCGGAAACTGGAGGAGCAAACAGGATGGATTGCAGGAAAGCAGGGAGCAATTCCGGATACTTCTGGATGGAGTAAAAGACTACGCGGTAATTCTGCTGGATCACAAAGGGCGAATAGCGACATGGAACGCCGGAGCGCAGCGAATCAAGGGTTACACCGCCGAAGAAATTCTGGGACGATCCACCGACATTTTTTACTCCGCTGAAGAGATTCGACAAGGTAAACCGCGGGAGTTGCTGACCGACGCAGCGGACCGAGGAAGTGTGCGCACGGAAGGGTGGCGGACTCGAAAGGACGGAACGCGGTTCTGGGCGGAGGTGACGATCACAGCGTTGTTCAAGGAAAGTGGCGCGATCAGAGGCTACGCAAAGACGACCCGGGATGTGACCGATCTCAAGAAAAGTCAGGAAGCACTGGAAGTAAAGGAAGAGGAGTTGAGAGTGGTGGTGGAATCAGCGCCTGACGGCGTGCTGATGACCGACGATCGCGGAACGATTATGTTCGTGAACGGGCGCGCGGAAAGTATGTTTGGCTATCGCCGGGAAGAATTGATCGGCAGAAAAGTGGAAATGCTGGTACCGGCGAAAAACCGTGGAGCGCACATCGGGCGGCGAACGGGTTATCAACAGGAGCCACACACGCGCCCGATGGGCATGGGATTGGACTTGAAGGGACTAAAGAAGGATGGCATGGAATTTCCCGTGGAGATCAGCCTGAGCCCGGTGGAATCTGGTAAGGAACGGCGCTTCATCGCCAGCGTGCGAGACATCAGCGAACGGCTGAGCATGGAGCGGGAACTGCAAAACACCAAGATACAGGACCTGGCGCAGATCTTGATCCGGGATCTGGACGGAAGAATTGTACGGTGGAACACGGGAATGGAGCGGATGTACGGCTACAGTCACCAGGAAGCGGAAGGAGCGATCTCTCATGAATTGTTGAAAACGAAGTTTCCGGAATTACTGGGAAACATCGAAGCGGAACTATTGCGAACAGGATACTGGGAAGGTGAGCTGGCACACGTAACCAAGGCCGGAAACAAAATTATCGCGACCAGCAATTGGGTGCTGCATCGGGACAAAGAAGGAAAACCGTGGCGAGTTCTGGAATCGAGCACCGACGTGACGGCGCTGAAAGAAGCAGAAAAAAAGACGCGAGAATTGAATCGCGCACTGGAAGAACAAAATGCAGATCTGGCGCTGGCGAAGGCTCTGATTGAGGCGCAAACACAAAAGATCGCCATGACTGCGAAGATGTCCGCATTGGGGGAAATGGCCGGAGGAATGGCGCATGAGATTAACAACCCGATGGGCATCATTCACGCGCGAGCGAGCGACTTAATGGAAGTGGCGGCGGAAAAGGATACGGTGGCATCCGCGACGGTGCTGGAAACGATGGAAAAGATTCGAAGCACGGCATCGCGAGTGACAAAAATCACGATGGGACTGAGGAAGTTTGCGCGGGAAACACGCGATGATCCCGCGACGGAGATCGGCGTAAGAGAGATTCTGGACGAGACCTTGCCCTTCTGCCTGGAAAGACTGAAACAGAACTCCGTGGAGCTGAGGGTGGCGCCGATGGAAAAATCACTGCGCATCGATTGCCGGCCGACGGAAATTTCGCAAGTGCTATTGAACCTGTTGAACAATGCCGTGGATGCGGTACAGCCACTGGCGGAGAAGTGGGTGGAGTTGCAAGTCAGGAGCGCGGGAAAAGACGTGGAAATTTCGGTAATGGACAGCGGAAAAGGCATCCCGGAAAAAATCCGGGACAAGGTAGGGCAGCCCTTCTTCACGACCAAAGTGGTCGGACACGGAACCGGACTGGGGTTGAGCATTTCGAGAGGAATCGTGGAGGCTCACGGCGGACATCTGAATCTGGACACACAATGCGAGCACACCCGATTTGTGGTGACATTGCCGAAAGCGGTGGCCAGGGAGCAAGCGACGGTGGAGGTCGGGAGGTAAATCGGGCAGAAGCGATTGCTGGAAAAATTTGAAAGCACTTTGCGGATAGATTCGCATCGCGACGATGGCGCAAAGTAGCGTTGTTGGATGAATTCGAAACGAGGCGAATATCATGTACAAACTGAAGATTGTGCCGATGGGATCGGACATCGCAGAGCTGGTGAAGAAGACGATGCGCGCCCCTGGATATGGCTTCCCAGCTCACCGCGAAGTGGCGTCAGGGCGAGCGCCGTGCAGACACTGCTTGAAATTGATCCGTCCGAATGAAGAGGAGCTAATCCTATTTACTTACGACGCGTTTCATGGACAAGCGGTGCCGCCCATGCCGGGTCCGGTGTATGTACATGCGGGCCAATGTGAAAGGCATGAAAGCAATGGCGAAATTCCCATGGAGTATCGTGGACAGCCTTTAACGCTGGAGGCGTTTGGAAAAGAACGCGAAAGGCTGGCAGAGAAACACGTGGTTGGAGGGGCAGAGGACGAGGCGCTGCAAGGATTGTTCGAACGGAAGGAAACGGAATATGTACATGTGAGGAGCACCTCGGCGGGATGTTATTTGTTTCGGGTGGAGCGGGGGTGAGAGAAGCCCGCTTGTGAAACGGAGACAGCGGCGGCGAAAAGCCGCGGCTCCAAAAAGAAATTAAGAGTGGGCTAAAGCCCGCCTCTATAGGATGGCGAGGTCGTTGTAGAAATGGGCGATGGATTTGATGCCACTGAAATAGTTTTCGAGATAAAGATGCTCGTCGGGTGCATGGGCATTTTCGTCCGGCAGGCCGAAACCAATGAGGACGCAGGGAACTTTGAAGGTATCGTGCATCTGAGTGACGAACGGGATGGAGCCGCCTTCGCGAATAAAGACTGCTTTTTTGTTGAAGCCTTTTTGCAGGGCGGCCTGCGCGCTCTGAAAAATGGGAGCGTGATAGGGAGCAGCCCAAGGTTTGCCGGTGCTGAGCACCTCAAATTTGCAGTGCACTGCTTTCGGCAACAAGTTGCGAACGTGTTTTTCGACCAGCTTGGCGATACGCTGAGGGTCCTGTCCGGGAACAAGGCGCGTAGAAAATTTAGCGTAAGCCTTGGAAGGAATCACGGTCTTGGCGCCTTCGCCCTGGTATCCGCCCCAGATGCCGTTTAATTCCAGCGTGGGGCGGATCCACAGTTGTTCGACGGTCGTAAAACCTTTTTCTCCCATATAGGCGGGAGCGCCGACCGCTGCCTGAAATGCTTTGCGGCTCCAGGGCAGAGCGTTGAGTGCTTTGCGCTCGGCCTTGGAAAGGGATTTTACTTGATCGTAGAAACCCGGAACTGCGACACGAAAATTCTTGTCGTGAAGTTTCGCGAATAGCTCAGACAGAATCGTAAGCGGATTGGGAACTGCGCCGCCATAGACGCCGGAATGAAGATCTCGGACCGGGCCGGTGAGTTCGACCTGGTAATAATTGAGGCCGCGCAAACCATAAGTGATAGAAGGGACGCCTTTGCCGAGCATGGAAGTGTCGGAAACGACGAGAGCGTCAGCCTGTAGCCTTTGCTTATTTTTCTGGACAAAGTTCCAGAGGCTGACACTGCCAACTTCTTCTTCGCCTTCGATGACAATTTTGATGTTGACGGGAAACTTGCCATTCATTTCGTAAAGCGATTGCAATGCCTTGAGATGAATGTGGACCTGACCCTTATCATCGGCGGTGCCGCGCGCATAGATGTTGCCATCACGGACGGCGGGTTCGAAGGCCGGAGAAGTCCATAGATGAAGAGGTTCCGCGGGCTGAACATCGTAGTGCCCGTAAAAAAGAATGGTCGGTTTGCCGGGCGCGTCGAGAGATTCGGCGTAGACCAGCGGGTGAAGCGGCGTCGGGACGATCTCAATCGATTTAAATCCCGCGGAGCGAAGATTGTCGGCGACCCAACGAGCCGCGCGTTCGATGTCAGGTTTGTGCTCAGATTTGGCGCTAACGCTGGGAATACGAAGAAACTCCTTCAATTCAGCAAGATGCTGGTCGCGGCGTGAGTCAATGAATTCGGCCAAAGTCATAGGGACAGTAGAACTTATGAGTCCTTTCAGCGATTAGTACGAGTTTCTGATTAAGAAAGTTGCGGCGCGGCGACAGTGGCAGACCGAGATTAAGAGGCTCCGCATCGCTGCACTTGATTGTAAGACCGTGCCGATGAAAAGAACAAGGCAGGGGGATGGGAAAGGGTTTCTGATGCGATACATCTGTACCGTGGGACAATTGACGAGGCTGGCGGCGGCACAGAAGATGGAGGCATGAGCACCATTGCTGAATTCACGGCGCCACGGCGCAGCGCAAGAGTATTCCGGAAGATGAAGATACAGGCGCAAGGGCGCGGGCATAACGGCAAAAAGTTCCGCGAAACCTGCGAAACGCTGGTGGTGAGCGCGCACGGCGGTTTGCTGATGCTGAAACACGAGGTGGACAAAGACGAGTTGGTGGTGGTGACGAATCCGGAGACGCAGGAAGAAATAGAATGCCGAATTGTTTATCTTGGAGACTTGTGCGCGCAAGGGCAGCGAGTGGGAGTCGAATTCCTGACACCGGCGCCACACTTCTGGGGGCTGGAATTTTCCGATCAAGCCGTTCCACGAGGCGATAGCCCGGCTGCTCATTAAAAAAACAAAAAAGGTTAGGAAGTACCTAGCGGAGTGGTGTGCGCGACCGCTGCGGCTTTGCGCTTGGAAAACCAATCCAAGAGACGCCAGAGCAGCAGAATGCCGACCAGGACGCCGTAAAACAACGGCTTACGAATGTCGGACTTAACGAGCCAATAGTAGTGGATGACGCCTAGGATCGCGCAGAGGTAAATGGTGCGATGAAGGGCCAGCCAGCGTTTTCCGCCAAGACGGCGAATCCAGCCTGCGGTGGAAGTAATCGCGAGGGGAATCAGCAAAACAAAAGCGGTGAACCCGACGGTGATGAAGGGACGCTTGACGACGTCTTTAAGCATGCCCGAAAGATTGAAGGATTGGTCGGGACCGAGATAGGTGAGGAAGTGGAGCGAAACATAGAAAAAAGCGAAGAGCCCAAGCATGCGACGAAGACGAACGAGTTCGGGCAAATGGAGAACCTTGCGGAGCGGTGTGACGCAGAGAGTAAAAATCAGAAAGCGCAGGGTCCAATCGCCGGTCTGATGCTGCAGAAATTCGACGGGATTCGCTGTCAGGTCCTGGCGATAGGCGCGCAGCGCGACATTGAGGAGAGGCAGGAGCGCGAGGGAGAAAACTGCGACTTTCGCCCACTTGGCGGCCAGGAATTTTCGGATGGCATTATGCATTACGGCGGTTAGTAGTTTTTCTTCAGGTCCATGCCAGTATAAAGGGAGGCGACCTGGTCGGCATAACCATTGAACATCAACGTCTTGCGTTTGAAAATTTCGCCCAAGCGGCGTTCGGTAGCCTGGCTCCAGCGGGGATGATCGACGCCGGGATTTACGTTGGAGTAGAAGCCATATTCGTTGGAGGCGGCGCGATTCCACGTGGTGGGCGGCTCCGACGGCGTCAAGTGAATCTTCACGATGGACTTTATGCTCTTGTAACCGTATTTCCAAGGAATGACTATGCGAACTGGAGCGCCGTCCTGATTCGGTAGTGTTTCGCCGTACATGCCGACGCAGAGCAAAGCGAGCGGGTGCATGGCTTCGTCGAGACGCAAACCTTCGACATAAGGGAAATCGATGCCGCTGAACGTGCCTTGCGGCATCTGCTTGCGGTCGTAAAAACTTTCGAAGGCGACGTACTTGGCCTTGGGCGTCGGCTCGACGAGCTTGAGAATGGTGTTCAGCGAATAGCCGACCCAAGGCACCACGATGGACCAAGCTTCCACACAGCGATGGCGGTAAACGCGTTCTTCGAGGGGCGCGAGGTTCAGGATTTCGTCCATGGAAAATTTGCGGGGAGATTTCACAGCGCCTTCAACGGAAACGGTCCAGGGAGAGGTTCGGAAACTTTGGGCGTTCCTGGCGGGATCGCCTTTGTCGGTACCGAATTCATAAAAATTGTTGTAATGGGCGACATCGTTTTCTGGCGTGATTTTTTCGTTGACCGTGTAGCTGCTCTTCACGGTGGTTAGCTTTGTGCTCGCTTGAACGATGCTGGGTTGCGTGAGAGTCGACGCAAGACGGTCGCCCACGATCGCGGCAGCGCCGATTCCCAAACCACGCAGAAAATTGCGACGGTTGAAATACAGACTTTTCGGAGTGATGTCCGCGTAGGTTAGTTCCGGTGCTTTCTTAATGAGCATGGCTGATTATCTCGCGCTAGCGGCAGGCGAGCGCTGCTCCTTATTCAGATAAGACGCCTATTAACAAGCGTTGGATGCCGAAAGGGCTGGAAAGTTTCCGCCAAGAAAAGCAAATGTGCGCAAACGGCGGTGGAGGCCGAATCTTCGCTATAATTATTGGCGGAGGAGTGGGTGAGCGGTTGAAACCGGCGGTCTTGAAAACCGTTAGACTCGAAAGGGTCTCGGGGGTTCGAATCCCTCCTCCTCCGCCACCGCTCACACAAAATGCTGTAAAACCGTGTCGCTTCGCGTCGGGTAGCTGATTGCCGCCTTTCAGTCCAGCCATCAAAGCAATCCTTTTGACCTTCTGGGTACCGCGATTTCTTCGCCGCAGCGCCCCTTTTGTAAATTCGGAACGCACCATTCCGAGAGGGCACCCACTGACAACCGGCTAAGTTCTTTCACGAACTTTTGGCCCCTTCAAGATCAAGCGCCTTGCCCGCAATTCGTGTAATTTATGAGCGGCGTCAAGCGGTTCACTGCGGGGGTAAGAATGGCGAGAAGACTGTGGATGCGGAGTTTGGTTGTCGTGGTGGTGGTGA
>DATDFA010000010.1:0-2842 GCA_036522855.1 Candidatus Acidiferrum sp.
GTGATGAGAAGCAGCGGAAGGAATAGAAAGATTGTCTCCGTGCGCTCCGTGATCTCTGTGGTGAATCAACAGAATTCGGATCGCGCCGCCGGTTTGCGCCGCGCTGCCAAAGTCATTACAATTGTCTCATGGATTCGCTCGCTGCGGTCACGCGCCGTCGAGCAAGAAGTCTGGACGCAATAGATGAGCCCGCATCCCGATGAAGTGTGGCTCGCTGATCTCGAATTAGTGCAAAGATTCGGCCGGTTGTCATTGCCTCGCGACATGATCCTAACGCGCCCACGCGCGCTCGCGATTTACGTTCCGCTGACAACGCAGCATCGCGGCAGTAAATACGAAGTTGAGCTGCCGCGCCTGCCGTCTCTGCGCGAGCTAAGCGTCGCGAATGTGCAAGGCATCGGCTCACTGGCGATAACTCGCCTGGAACGCAAACTGGGCGATGTCCCAGCGGAAGTGCTCCAGCGGATTCGCAACGCGATTCAGTTCACGATCGACTGAATCCCACGCCAAGTTGGTGATCGAATGTCAAATGTTTAGATTTGACCCCGTTCTGTCCCCCAGCCACCGCCGGCGGGAGCGAGCGTGGCAAGCTCTCTAAACTATTTCATAAAATAAAGCGGCGCATCGCGTCGGCCAGCGGTCGGCCACCGAGTTTGGTTAGATGGTTTGGCAGCAATCTCACAGCTTTCCACCGAGACGAAATGTCAGGGGGCACTTTGACTCGTGTCACCCGACCAGGAAGAAGCGCCACTTCATGAGCGTTGATGCCGCTTCTTAATCCAACAAAGCCTGCCCCGTGCTCTGAAACACGCGCACATCAGAGACTGCGCCGTCCGCTTTCACTGAGAAGTCAAAAATGCGTGACTAATTTATCTGGACATCTGTTCCTTAACAGATTGCTCCGCGATCTTCGATGCCTCGGCAAAGTCTCGCGTCCAAGCGCCCTTAATGAAGAACAGATGATTGCCTTCGGGAACACCAAACACTTTAGCAGGAAGTGGCGGGGAATCTGGCCAAGCATTTCCGCAGAACACTGCGTCTATTCCTCCGCGGCTCTCGTCGCCGTGTCCAGTTCCTATCAGCCACACTTCAAACAGCATCTCATTTGGCATCTCTTTTACGGTACCTTTGTCGAAATGGAGTTTCACGATGCCATTTTTGATGTCAGAACCGACCAAGCGGCGGACAATGCAAGTTTTACTGCCCACCGTGATTTGAGCCATGTACGATTCGCCGTTCTCATTTATTTCCATGTGCCAAAGCGTTGCAGGGTGCAACTCCATTAGTGCTTCCCACGTTCCGGCGATCGTATCGTTGTTTAGCGGCGGATAAACGACTTCATCACCGCATAATGGTGAAGCCAGAAGAACGAATGCGATCAGTAGAAACGATTTCACTGTCTAACGAGAACAAGATGAGCCACGCCGCCGAGGGCGGAGCTGGCCGCAGGTAAATGGTTGAATAACGAATAACCTCATAAACAAGTCGGGCGGCGTTGGCTCCATCGCATGGTTCGATGTATCGCTGACTTCTATTTTTCTGAGTGAGGCTTTTCGTGCTCAGGCGGAGTAGCCGATTCGGGCGGTAATAGCTTGCGAACCGGATTCCGTGAATCCGAGTACGCCTTCAGCATTTCGTTCTGCGAAAACGACCCGCTCTCGAGCACAGCTTGCATTGCGGTCATGCGTCCCAGGGACGTCAACACCCATCGCGCAGAGGATGCTTCTTCCGCTAGGATTGCGGAAAGCTGTTCAAGCTGAGCAGGTGTCATCTTCGCCACATCTTTCAAGCGTTCCGCGCCCTGACCGAACCTGATCTCGATCGCGTCTTGCTGGCCGATACTGGCAAAGAACTTGCCGATTCTGTCCTGAAGAACGTCGAGAACATGATAAAGGACGGTATAAGCCTCTGCTTCATCGCGCGGCATCAGTGCCAGGGCGCCGCTCTCGCGGGCATGATCCCAGACCGAGCGCCTAGGGATAACGAACGGAAACTTTGGCCCGCTCTCGTATTTCAGCGTCGAAATTGTGTTCGTCTGCACTGCCGCCTCAATCGCTTGTGATTCACGGATGGCCCATTCGTAGCTTGCATATACCCCTTTGATGTCGTCACGCAGATAAGGATCATTGAGCCGGATTTCTGCGCGAAGGTCTTCTTCGAGCTGGCATCGGCTGTTGTAGTGATGCAGCCATTCGGCTGATTGCTGCGCGGCCAATGCGGTGATTACGCCGAGCACCACAATGAGATATTCTGAGAGAAACCACCTCCGCTTATCGCGTCCTGTAAACTTTTGCGCTTCCATAGGTATTAACTGCGAAAGACGCTGGCGTTATCTCGCAAAGGGGACACGGGCTTCATCTAACGAGAGTTAGACGAAAACTTTTCGTCTAACAAGTCCGGGAGGGAGGAATACGGGGAAACGTGCCCTTAACGGTCTCTTTCGCCGCGGATGAATTGCTCGACGGCGCGGTAGGCTTCGTCGTCGGTCATTTGGACGGGCGGATGCTTACTAAAGAAGGCGCTGGCGGAATGGAGGACGCCGCCGATGCCGCGGTCGAGAGCGAGCTTGCAACAGCGGATGGCGTCGATGGCGATGCCAGCGGAGTTGGGTGAGTCTTCGACGGAAAGGCGGACTTCGACCTCCATGGGCACGTCGCCAAAGAGCCGGCCTTCGACCCGGATAAAGGCGATCTTGTTGTCCAGTTGCCAGGGAACGTAATCGCTCGGGCCGATGTGAATGTTTTCGTCGGCGAGGCGTTCGCCAATGACCGATTGCACGGCCTCGGTCTTGGAAGTTTTCTTCGAGGCGAGCCGGGTGCGGTTGAGCATGTTGAGGAAATCG
>DATDFA010000011.1:0-88943 GCA_036522855.1 Candidatus Acidiferrum sp.
AGCTCTTGGACAAATCGGATGTCCATGCCGCGATTGAGAAGATGCGTCGCGAACGAGTGCCGAAAAGTGTGCGGTGAGACTCCGTCCACGCGAGCGCGTTTTGCCGAACTGACCACGACGCGCCAAATCGTATGCGAGCAAACGCCGAACAGAGACCCGGCCTGACGGTCGCCGAGATATTTTCTGAGTACCCGAGCCGCCTTCGCTCCGAAAAGTCCAATTCGGTCTTTGTCGCCCTTGCCACGGTTAACCCTGAGCGATTTTGCGCCTAGGCTCAAATCCTCGACTCTCAAACTCGCGATCTCGCTCACGCGGAGTCCGGTCGCGTAGAGGATTTCGAGGATGGCTCGATCGCGTACGGAATCAGCAGCAGCGATGATGCGGCCGATTTCTTCCTCGGACTTTGCGCGCGGTAGACGCTTCGGAATCTTGCGAGTACAGATCTGGTGCGGTGGAGAAATGACCACCTGTCCGCCTAAGCGCAAAAAATGGAACAGCGCCCGCAAAGCGAAGTGCCGGTTTGACATCGTCGTGGGAGCAAGCTTTCGCGCGTAAAGCTGGCAGATGTAGGCGAGCACATCGGACTTCGTCGCTGAGGTCAGCGGCCGGCCGATCAGAGATTGTGCGAACTGCTGCGCTGCTTCCCGATAGCCGATACGTGTGTGCTGGCTCATGCCGCAAATCAGTAGCCACTTGTCGAAGCGATCGACGAGCTGCCCGTTGTCAAAGACGCGCCTGCAGGCATGACTCCGATGTTCAGGCACCAACAACGAAGAATCAGCCACGACCGGCCTCCTGTTCTGCGCACCAACGGCGATGAGCTTCGATCTGCGCTATTTTCGCGGCGCAGTTTTCGAGGACGTGGCCAAGGCCGTGCGCGACCAAACCTAGAACACTCTCGTTGCCGCCCTGTGAACAGGAGTGCAGAAGGAGGGCAACGGCGCGGACGCAACGCTCGTTGTTTAGCGGACTGAGGTCCAGCGATTCGTCTTCCGTGGGAATGTCGAAATAGTCGAACGCGTCCGCAAGGCTATACGTCCGCGGCTTCGCGGGGCGCTTCGGCTTCAATCGCTTCTTTTCCACGTTCTTTTCATTCGCAGCCGCGATCGATGCCTTGAGCAGCGTTGGCAGTGGAATGCCCTTGTCTCTCGCCTCCTGAATACTGATGGGAGTGATCTCCATTTCGTCCTCCAGCGCTTCGCCGTCCTCATCGGCAGCCGCGAAGCAAAGCGCGCAGAAATACGGCTGGACGCTCCGTCAGGGACTCGGAGCGTTTCGGGTTTTAGCGGATGACGAGAGAGACGTACCGATCTGGCACCGTCGCTGCGAGCACCTCATCGCAGTACGCCGTACCTTTGCCTTCACCGAAAACGGTATCGGCCAGGTCTGCGGCGACGGACTTCCACGCCACAGTCCTCCGAAAGGTTTCTTTCAACTCGGCGACGTGGACACCCTCCTCAACGGTCGCGCCTACTTCCAGACGCGCCTTGAGGTTGGTTTCGATGAGAGCGAGCTGGCCTTCGCGCTGGCGGAGTGCATTGCGAAGCAGCATCACTTCTTCGAGTTCGTACTGCGTGATCGGCTCAGACTTCTTGAAGGGGATTACGACCGCGGGTGCTACGGGTTGGGACTGCCTGAGAACTTCTGATAGATTTTGACTAGTTGCCATGGGAGTGTAACCCTCCTTTGGGAATTAGGGGCGCGTTCGGTGTTGGTAGCACCTGCGCGCTCCGCATTTCAACGTATGCTTGGCATACATAGAATACCGAGCACACTTCCTATCGCTTCGGTTTCGGCTTGCGGCCTCTGCCTTTGCGATAGTTTTCCTGCTTATACTTCCGAACCCTGTCCACGTCGGCGTCCGTCCAGTCGCGGAATTCGTTTCGGCCGTATCGTACAGTTTTAGGTGGCCTTAACTTGCCGCTGGAAAGCCAACGCTCCAGCGTCACGCGATTCACGCCAACCTTCGCAGCGACCTCCGCAGTGGATAGCGGGCTCATTAACTACTAGCTTGTAGCGTATTTCTATTGACGTGTCAAGTAAAATCTGCAACACTGGCCGTCGCGCGCGTTTCTAAAAGGTGGTATATTACCAAGTGTCGGTTGACCGACTCTCACGTACGGAGGCTGTAAAGCTCCTTCGGGAGTGCGTACGTATCGGCAGGATCATCCCTGGAAAGCACTTCAGGGATGAACTGGCAAACGAAGGGCTGATTCTGCCGGATGCGCTGCGCGTGCTCAAGGCAGGCAACATTTTCCAAGAGCCGGAGTGTGATCTCAAAACTGGCGATTGGAAATATCGTGTCGAAGGCAGCGAGGTGGACGGAAAGTGGCTAGCCATTGTGTTTTGCTTCAAAGCGGTCGACACCGCGTTTCTGATTACGGTGTTTTCCGTCGAGGCAAAGGGAAGGCGACCATGAAGAAGGCGGAATGCAGCAACTGCGGCTCAGAAGCCAAAGTTGTACGCGGCGATTACGAATTCAAGGAAACAGGCCTGCGGGATCTCGTTCTGTTGGACGTTGAACTCGTCAAATGTGGGAAATGCGGCAATGTTGATCCTGTGCTGTTCCAAGTGGATGAGCTGATGCACATCGCGGCCGTGGCGATTTTGCAGAAGCCGTATCGTCTCCAGGGCGAGGAACTGCGTTTCCTGCGGAAGCACATTGATCTGAATCAGGAGGAATTCGCCAAACTTCTCCGCGTGAACAAAACGACGCTGTCGAAATGGGAAAACAACGAAGACCCTATCGGTATACAGAGCGACCTGTTGGCTCGAACGGTGGTGATCTCCCGCGACAAGCGTTTGGAGAAACGAGCCGCCGACCACATCCGGGCCTTCGAGAAAATCGCGGACAAGCAGAAGCATTTGCGTGTGGAAGTTGACGCAGAAAAGCGCGAGTACGAATACGCGTAGCCACGCCCTTGCGCTATGGTCACTGGTGACCAGTCTTATTCCACGCCACCCGAGTCACCGAGATCGCCTGAGCATGCAGCGTGAAAGGGCCTAAATTTGGCCCGTTTACCAGGGCATATCTCGCGAGGAATTCCTCTCCTTTTTCATTCTTCAAAAACAAAGTAAGTGGAATCGATGCGGATCGCGTCTTGTTCATCTGCTCTTGCGCCACAACGGCTATTCTTTCAGCCGAAATCGAAATTGGAGCCCCGGGCGCCATCACATCAGGTCTTGGCAACATAACCGTTCGGTCGTCACCGATTTTTGTGCCCCACAACGAAAGCCGGGTGTGACCTTCGTTGGTGATCTCCAGCAAGTCATCCGGAAAATTTATCTGAACTCTGATCGCCACGTCGTACGAGAGTGCCACCTGTTCTTGGATAGCTTTGTTCATCTGCTCCGTGGTCTGCTGCAGTGCCGCAATGGTATCCGCGGTGCCTTTCGCACTAGCCTCAAGACTTCTCAGCACTCTAAATTGGGCCCTTCCCTCGTAGTACGCAAAAGCTGAAAAGGCGATTTCAATTGCAATTAAGCCAATCACGAACAACTCTAGGACCAAATCACGTTTGCTTCTGAATCTGTCGTCGCTTCGGTCAATTTCGTCGAGATAAAAGCGAGCTTCGGCGAGTAGTGCTGTCCTGACTAGTTCCCCAGCTTTGCCGGCCTCCTCAAACAGTTGGTTTGCGCTGCGCGCTTACGGAGGTCTTCCTCCGTCGCTTTCTCAAACTCCTCGACCGTCATGACTCCTCCGTTTTCCACAAGTTAAGATTTACGTGTTGCATTTTCCTGCCTGCGGGTTTAGAAGTCCATCTATGGCCAAAAATCGAGTACTCACGATTTCCGACGTAGCACGCATGGGTGCGCGTGCGCAGCTGAAAAAGTACGGTAGGAAGAAACTCAGGCAGTGGGGCAAGCTCGGCGGCCGGCCGAAAAAAACTAAACGCAGACCGCAGCGGGCGAATGCGCATGGATGATCAGTTAAGAGCGAGGCTCGACGAGCTGCGGCGCATGGAAAGGGATTTACGCCGTCAGGAACGAGAGTTGGAGGCTCATCACCGGAGAATCAAGGAACAACTCCTTGCTGGAGATACTGTGGAGCCCGGGGAATTCTACGCGCAGCTTCGGCTCTTGCCGGGCCGCGACCCTGCAAGCAAAAACCCCGATGATTACGAACTGGACTTAGGTTACGTGTCGTGAAGGAGTTTATGGTGAAGGCTTTGGAAGAGAAGCGGGCTTATCAGCGGGATTGGCACAAAGCAGCCTACTCGAAGAATCCGGAGAAGTATAAATCTCGATCGCGCGCACGTCGGGAGAGTCAAGGCGAGGCCATTAACTCGCAACGCCGGCGGCGCATGGCTGAACGACGCGCGGAACAATTGCAGCGCAAAGCCGTACAGGCGCGCGCCAGATTAAACAGGGAGCCCCGCACTCTCAACGAGTGGTTCCAAGCACAAGTGAGCTTCTCAAAATGGGCGCAACTCGCTCGCGCAATCGGCGTAAGTCGGCGGACAGTGCTCGATTGGCACACTGGAAAGCATCCTGCGGTAAGAGGTCACCGCAGAAAACTCTACGAGATGACTGGTTTGGCGTGTTTTGCCGATGCGGCGCATTGGAAACCTCGGGAAGAACCTGCGCGCAAGACGGGAGAAGAAACATCTGTACCGCTACTCGCTGAGCTGGTTGTGTGCTGCGGATTGGCAACACGCGAGCTGCAAAGAATCCGCACGTCGCAGATCGAGGATAAGGGCATTCGCTTGGCGAACGGTCGTCTGATTTTATTCGGTGAGAGTTGGGAACAGGTGAGCCGCAAATCTCTTGATGCGTGGCTAGATCGTGCCCGGCCAACGGACTTGCTTTTCTTCTCCCGGAAACCAGTTGATCGAAGCCGACCTGTGAGCGGCGTGTGGATCTCGCGGGTGCTGCGCGCGAGTGGTGTTTCTATGCAGGAGCGGAGAACTGCCCGCGTTCGGCATTTCGCCGGCGATTTCGCAAGGCTCGGTTCTGGCGAACGGTTCCTCAGTCACATGCGCAACGTCCACGCCCTCTCCAAGACTGGCTCACACGACGTATTAGTCCTGCTACAAAAGCGAAAGGCATTACTCTCAGTCAACAAGCGCAGGTTGAAAGGTGGCCAGCCGGAGAAGGCGTTTGACGAACTATTTCCGGTGAAGAACGAGGGAGGCCGACCAGCCGTGAAGCGACAAATGTTTCTCGCCGCGAGTCGCCTTCGGAATGACGAGCACCTGGCGTGGCCCGAAATCGCAAGGCGTCTCGACGCTGGTGGCTACAGAGACGACCCGCGCAAAGCCGGAGAACGAATGCGGCTCGGCGTTAAATATCTTGATCAAACGAGAAACTAAGATGCGTAGAAAACCTCCTTCATACTTTTCTACGCAGAGCAGTGCGTAGAAAACCCATCTAGCTCATTTCTACGCACAATTTTGCGTAGAAAACCTCCCGAGAAGTTTTCTCCCGTTGAAGCAGATCGGCTAAGAACCCATGCTCCCTGTGCGCGGCTGGGTTGCTCGCGCAAATCCGCTCGATGGCGGCCGAGTGTCAATAGGGAGGGGCATTGCCAGAACAAGCGCGTCGTGCTGCCCAGCGCAGCCGTCTACTCGAACTACTCAAGTCCGCCGGCAGTCGAGGAGTTTCCGTTCTTGACCTGATCCACAAGCACCAAATCTATAGAGCCTCCGGCCGAATTCTTGAACTCCGGCGCGAAGGCTATGTCATCGAAACAAGGCCAGGCGGTGGCGGCACCGCTATCTACGTGCTCATCTCCGAGCGGCAATCCGAGCTGCCGCACGCGCGAGTCCCACCAAAGGCTGAGCCTCGGCCGTCAGACAAATCGCCCCCACGCGGTCAACTTTCATTGCCGTCATTTTCAGAACGCGAAGTAAGCCCACTTCGATAAAGGAGACGGGCCGCAGTCGTCGAGAGACCGCGGCCCTATTTGAAAATTCGCAGATTGTGATTGCCGAGCATGCTGCCACGGGCCGCCACGTCTGCGCAATCCGGTGAACACCGGAAACGGGGACGCAATGAATGCAGCCGTGGAATTTATGGTGCGGACCTTCAAGGGGAAACCACCAGAGATGGCGATCCTGCTCGCAATGGCAAAACGCGCGGACGGTTGTTGCGTTTCCGCGAGGGAATCGGAGCTAAGCGCCGACGCCAACGTGTCGTCGCGAGACTTCTATCGGTGCGTCAGAACCATGGAGAGGGAGTCAGGGGAGATCCGCCGTCTCTCCCCGCCCCGAGCAGGCAAGGCTTTAAGGGCCTTCCACCTCGAAAAATTCTGTGCCTACTCTGCCAATTTGGCAGAG
Source organism: Candidatus Acidiferrum sp. (assembly GCA_036522855.1). Classification (GTDB taxonomy): domain Bacteria; phylum Acidobacteriota; class Terriglobia; order Acidiferrales; family UBA7541; genus Acidiferrum. Next base: position 6,279 of record DATDFA010000011.1, read on the forward strand.
TACGAATCTGTCTTCTCCGAACTGTGTCCCATGAAGGACCTTTGTTACCAACGGCTTGCGACTACTCTGCCTGACCTAAGAAATAGACAAAATACTCTGCCATCTTGGCAGAGTAGGCGATTGCCGTTCCCTAAAGTCGAGTTTTTGTCGGAAAGCTGTGAAGAGTGCCACGGAACTGGTCATCGCCTAATCGCCAGGTCGGACGGCCAACCCGGCATGCATGCCGCGCTGTGCCGCCACGAAATAGCCGCGATCGTGGGCCAAAGATGGCAACCGGCGTCAGACGCGCGCGATGACTTCATACGTTTTGCGCTTCCGATCGAGGGGCAACAGCGGCAAGCCCCAGAACAGACGTCATTCGATTGGGATCGCGCCAAGATGGCTGAGCAGAAGGCTCGCCACACTGAATGGCTGCGAAGGCACCCCGAAGTGCCAGCACAAGCGATTGAGGCGCCGTTTACGAATGTAATCGTGATAAGGCGCAAGACGGCGTGAGTCTCTACTCGTTACGTCCCAAGGTTCGCGAGGCGATTTGGTTGTGGCTCTTTTTGAGTACATATGCGGCGGATACAGGAGACCAGTGGTTGCTGGTTGCGAGCGGTAACGGGATCAGCGATGAGGAACTGGCGATGCGTTTGGAAATCCCTGCCACGACCGCGCGAAAGTGGAGGCTCAAGCTCGAAACGGTTTCTGCGATTCGCACGGCTCAAGTCGGACCGCGCGCTAGGCGCTTCGAGGTTTTCAACTTTGCTGCACAGCCGGCACCAGAAAAACCGAAGATTGGGCTAGTGAACTGAGTCTTTCCAGAATGCTACCGAGAGCAATGGCTGGAAGTCACTGAAAACAGATCGCGGACTGAGTCCGATTGATCGCGCAAAAAAGATTTGTTTTTGGAAGATTGAATCGAAGAAATGGCGACGACGTCACAACTCGAAACCTTGCCCTCGCAAACCGCGGCGAGTATCGTGGCTGCTGGTTCCGGGCAACGGGTCAACGAGCGAAAAGAGCGCTCGATGGCACGACGGAGATACCAGAAGGGCAGTGTAATTTTGCGGGGAAGCAACTGGTACGGGCGTTACAGGGAAAGCATCGTCGGTCACGATGGCCACGAGGTTCGCATTCGACGGTCAGTCATTTTGGGATCGAAAAGAGACTTCCCGACAAAGAGGTTGGCTGAGCGGCGCCTGGAAGTATTCATCGCGCCGATCAATTCAATCTCGTATCGCCCAGGACGTGTTGCGACAGTCGAAGAATTTGCCGAGAGATGGAGAATCGAAATTCTCTCGAAACGCAAACCCTCGACGATTCACGCCGCGGAGTCCCACCTCCGCAACCAGATACTTCCCATCCTCGGAAAAATCAGACTCAGCGATTTAGGGACGGAAAATCAGCAAGGCTTCGTGACCCGGTTATCGGGAACGGTAGCGCGAAAAACCTTGCTGAATGTGCTCGGCACACTCTCGTCCATGCTGAATACCGCACAAAATTGGGGCTATGTTTCGCAGGGCGTAAGCTTTTCAAAGCTCGCACTGCCGGAGCGTAGCGTCAAAGAAGAAGCGCGCCGCTTCACTGCGGACCAAGCGCGTTCAATCATCGCGATGGCGAATGGGCAGTTCCGAGTCATGTTCGCGATCGCGGCAATGACCGGCCTCCGTGCCGGCGAGATTCTTGGCCTGCAGGCCAGGGATATCGACTTCGAGAGGCGACAGCTCCACGTTCGCAGATCAGTGTGGCGTGGAAAGCCTCAGACGCCAAAGAGCGTCAACAGCGAAGCAGTCCTCCCGATCCCAGACCAGCTCGTGGAAATCGTCAAGCCGCACGTTGAATCACTCGAGAATTCAACGGGCTGGCTTTTCGTAAACGGCCGCGGGCATCTCTTTATCGCTGAGAATGTGGTGCGACAAGCACTCGTTCCGATTCTCGACGCGTTGAAGATCCAGCGTTGTGGGTTTCACGCGTTCCGCCATACGCACACCAGCCTACTTCTTCAGAGCGGTGCACCCGTTCCTGTAACGCAGGCGCAGCTGCGACACTCCGACCCGAGAGTCACCATCGGAATCTACGGGCATATCATCGGAGATGATCACAGGGGAGCAGTTGAGAAAGTGGCTTCGATGTTGGACCCAAATGGACCCAACGCGAAAGCTCAGACGCAGATGATTCAATGACTTACGACTGAGTAGTTATGGGTTCGACTCCCACACGCTTCCGCCACCGTTGCTGACAGGTCCTTAATAAAAGCATTAGCAAGTGCATCTCCAATCGCGCGTCCTGTTTCCCAGGCACATGTCCAAGAACCAAATACAGGTATTGCAGTACATTCTTGTACGACATGAGACTGATACGATACGAACGACGATGGACGGAGACGACCAGACCGTGGGAAACGATACACAAGACAATTTCAATTTTTATAACGCCACGTGCACGGCCCCGGCGCCGAGTGCAAACGAACGATACGAAGAATGGCAGAATCTAATTGAAGAACTTCCGACCGATCTTGATGAGATGGGTGCCGCCTTCGTCGCACCGAACAGCAAAGAGATTGTCGACGGCGAAAAGCCTTTCGCCGCACTTAGGCACGGCAACAGCTTAGTACACGAGCTCATTCACGTCGGCGAAAAGTTCCGTGAGTCCGGGCTGCTTGACCGGTGGAGCGAACTTGTCAAAAGTATCGAAATGCGTGGCTGCGCCGAGTCGACGGGACCGGGACACCGCCCCCTTTCCTGTTTCTTGCGTGAGAAAACAGTTTTTCTGAGCGAGTTAATCCGAGTGGCGCGGGAAGATTCGAAGGACCGACGCGCGGAGTAGTGTAAGAGAAGTTCGGGCTACTGACATGACCAAAATTTTGATTGTGGAGGACCGTTTTTCGATGCGGCAGGCCCTTAGGGGTTTGTTTGAACGATGCCGGGGCTGGGATGTGTGTGGCGAAGCAGAAGACGGCCATGCCGCAGTCGCGCAAGCCAAGCGGTTGAATCCCGATATCGTGGTTATGGACTACCGCATGCACAACTCGGATGGGCTAAAGGCAGCCGCCGAACTTACTGAGATTATGCCCGCACTTCCGGTGATCATGTTCACGCTCTACAAGACCGACCAACTGGAGGCTGCGGCGAAGCTGGCTGGAGTACGCTGCGTGGTCGGCAAGGAAGACGGAGTTCAGACACTGCTTCGCGCAATTGAATCCCAATTACCTACGTAGTTTTTAGCAGCAGGAATGAGCGAAAAGCCGTAATCGTCGCTTGCTTCCACGATCTCGTCTGCCGTCAACTGAGTCCACGCGTTTCCGCGGTTTGCTGCGCCGCGACGCTCCGCAAAAATTGTTAGGGAGCAAGTCAGTAAGCGTTTCGATCAGTCAAACCGCGGACCAAGGTCAATAGAATGATTTGCAAGTCGAAACCGATGCTCCAGTGGCGGAGGTAGTAGAGATCATACTGAACGCGCTTAGTGATGGAAGTGTCGCCCCGGAATCCGTTGACTTGGGCCCAACCGGTGATGCCCGCCTTCACATAGTGACGAGAATTATATCTGTGCAGTTCATTAGAGAACTTGCGAACGAAGAAGGGGCGCTCCGGTCTAGGACCTACAACGCTCATATCTCCCTTTAGAACATTCAAAAACTGCGGAAGTTCATCGAGGCTGGTTCGCCGCAAGAAGGCGCCCAGCTTCGTGCAACGGGGATCATGGCGAATAGTCCAACGCGTTCCAGCTTCTTCCACTGTGGTTATCCGCATAGTCCTGAATTTGTACATGCGAAAAATTTGGCCCTTTAGGCCCACGCGTTCTTGAGCAAAAAAGATTGGGCCCGGCGACGAGAACCGAATCGCGATGGCGATGGCAATGGTCACCGGCAGAGTTAGCAGCAAAACCAAAAGTGAAAATAACAGGTCGAATGTTCGCTTCATAACCACATACGAGATTGATTCGGCAGCGGTTGGTTTAAGATCGAGCATTGGAATACCGCCAAAGTCGAAGAGCTGATCGCTCATTTTTACACCATCGCCCCAATTCAAAACAGCGCGGATCGGGACGCACAAGGGATCCAACCTTTCCACGATTGCCGGCACTTCGGCGAATAGAGGTTGCGGAACCGCCAGGATCGCTTCGTCGATGCCGTTTCCAATCGCCAATCGCGGCAAATCTTCAAGGTGATGAAGAGGAGCATTCTGGACGGCGACCTTCTGGCCCGGGAGGGCGACGTAGCCAACGATTTGGCAGGGCGTAATTTGGCCGTGGAGGATGCGGTCGGCAGTTCCGACCGCGAACTCATCCGCGCCTATGATAAGCGCATGAAGACAATACTTGCCGCCTCTCCGCATCGTCTCCAGCACCAGCCTAAGAAGGACCTGGCAAGCAACCGTCAAAAAGAAAAGACAGATGCAACTAAGCACTATAAACAGGCGTGAAAATTGAACATCGCGGTAAAAGAACATGGCAACCAGCGTGGCCACATAAGTCGTCGCACACGCGACTGCAATTCTTCTGGATTTTCTAGCACTGGCGAATAGTCGCTGGGGAGTCGCCAGTCCATATTTGGTGGAAATAAAACCCCAAGCGATGCTGGCGAAAAACAACAAGACCACATATGCTCGCCAGTCCGGCGCGGCGGGCGCCGGCGGGAAAAGCGTGGTGAAAAAGCGAAGATAGGCGGCGATGCCAAAGGCACAAGCGGGCAACAGAAAGATAACGCACTGCAGAACGAACTTAACAAGATTCAACCGCAGCCGTAACATGGTCGTACCCTTTTCGCGGTAGATTCGCTAACGGTCCGTAAAACTGCGACTAATCGGCTGAGACAGTTTCTCTTAGTTGGACTGGGGAACTGAATTGCTGCCATTTCGCGGCAACGAACTCGGCAAAATTTCGTTTGAAGTGCGTTTCGTCGAATTGCTGAGCGTGGGCTCGGATAAAATGCGGCGAAAAGCGATGTTCGACTGCTTCAAAGGCCCGAATCGCGTTAGCCAGGGATTCGGTCGATTGCTCTTCGAAAAACATGCCGGTATGTGTCCTGGATGAAACAAGTTCTCCAGGAAACACCCCGAGAACGGTTTCGAGGGCGCCTCCGCGCGCGTAAGCAATCACTGGTTTTCCAGAGGCTTGCGCCTCGAGAGGAGTAAGCCCGATGTCTTCTTCACCAGGGAAAAGCAAGGCCCTGCATCGACGATAGTGCGAGCGCACCAGTTCGTCAGATTGAGAACCAAGGAATGAAATCGTCGGACCGGCAAGTCTCCGCAGCGCCGCAGATTGCTCCCCGTCGCCTATCACGATGAGTCGAGCACCAAGCAAATTGCACGCCAAAATCGCCAGATCAATTCTTTTGTATTGAACCAGGGGACTTACTACGAGGTAGAAGTCTTCCGGTGAATCGCCTATCGAAAAACGGCTCGTATCCACGGGAGGATAGATGACACGAGCGCTACGGCCGTAGTATTTGCGGATTCTACGCGCGCTATTTTGGGAACTGGCAATGAAATGGTCGACGCGAGCTGAAGCTGCGTGATCCCAACCGCGCATATAATGGCAGCTCAAAGCATAAAACGCTTTGCCCAGTTGGCCGAATGGCGCTGTGGCCAGATAGTCCTGATACATATCCCAGACGTAGCGCATCGGCGAATGGCAATAGCAGATATGGCAGGCGTCCGAGCGGGTCAATACGCCCTTTGCGGGGCCCGCCTCGTGACTGATGATGAGGTCATAGTTATTTAAGGATAATTGTTCCAAGGCCACAGGAAAGAGCGGCATCAGAAATCGGTAATAGCAGCGGACGTTCGGCAATTTATTTAGGAACGAAGACTGTATTTTATGAGCTTTGACCGAGGTGGACAGCGCTTCCGGTGCATAGAGAATCGTAAAAATGTCCGCGTTAGGGAACATGTCGGCCAGTACATCAAAGACCCGCTCGCCACCGCGCCGCCGCAAATACCAGTAATGGACCAGCGCGATACGCGGCCTCGTTCGACGCGTGGCAATCGATTCAACATTCCAAATATGATTTGTCGCGGTCACGACTGCTAACTTCCTTTCAAAGATGTATCGAGCATCTGCTCGTACACATCGACATGCTTATGCACTGTACTTCGCCAAGTAAGTTGTTTTGCTCGCTGCAAGCCCTTGTCACGGAGGACGTGCTGCAATGAGTCCGATGTCACAATGCGTTCAATCTGGGAAGCCAGCTCTTCCGATGAAGCCGGATGAAAGTACAACGCTGCATCGCCTGCCACTTCGGGAAGGGATGCCGCGCACGAACAGATCACCGGAGTGCCGGAAGCCATGGCTTCGAGAACTGGCAATCCGAACCCTTCGACGCGAGAGGGCATGACCAGCACTTCCGCGGCGGCGTAGACATTGGTCAGAAGTTGACTCGATACGTGCGGCACAAAGTGAGTGAAGCTACTGATTCCGAGCCGGAGACTTTCCTCGACTAACGAACGCTTCCCGTACCTATCGTCGCCAACGATCAAGAGGTGATGAGGGATTGCCTTTCGTTTGTGAAGCACAGCGAAAGCTTTTAGCAAAATTGAGATATTCTTGTGCGGTTTAAGATTTCCGACGTACAGGATGTATGGCTCGCGAAGCCGAAGATGCTGTGCAACCATCGCGAACGCTTCCCGGCGGTCGGTGCATTGAAACTGGCCGTTCACTCCGCAGTGTATAGTGGTCACTTTCGAAGGAGGAACGCCGAGATGCTCGACGATTTGCGCTTTGGAAAAATTCGAAATGGTAATGATGTGATCTGCCTTGTGCGCTGCCAGGTTCAGCATCGGTTTGGCATAGATTCGTGAATACAGAGTGTCGCGATAGGAAGGATCAGTAACGTGGATCAGGTCGAGAATCGAAACGATCAGCGGGCCGCGATGAAAGAGCGGAACATTGTAGTGTGGCACATGCAGCAGATCGCAATCTTTCGCAGCCCAGGGAACCGCCAGCTGTTCGTGAATGGTATAAATGGGGACATCGACAATTTTTATGTTCTCGCACCAATTCGCAACGGATTCGGCGTGTTGCTGGCGAGTGATGGCGGCCACGTCGAAGCTATTCCGTAGCCGAGCCAGTCCGGCAAGAAGTTGCCGGGTATAGGTGCCAATGCCCCCGAGCAGCCAACGCGCATCGATCGTCACGGACCTTTTCATGCAAGGAGCTCCGTCAACAAGGAAACTGAAGCGTTATCTGGCTCGGGCCAACGGTCCGCAACGACTATCAAAGCAAGGATCAGCCAGAACAATGCTGTGAATTGCGGGCTTACAATGAATAGGAAATCGACAAAACCGTGCAGCAAGAGGGAGATCACGGCGCCCAGAGCGGCGAAGTTTATAATGGTCCTGAGGTCGCGGTTGTGACTCTTTAGAGCTCTCAGGCACTTGCGGAATACGTGAAGGATCGTTTTAAGGAATGCAAAAAAGCCGAGGACCCCGGTCTCGGCCAAGAGTTGCAGGTACAAATTGTGCACATCGAACACGCCAGACGCGATGCCGGGAAGATTGTAGAGGTCCCTGAAATTACCGTAACCAACGCCTACAATCGGAGACGAGAGAAATAGAGCAGATGCTACTCCCCAAAATAGAAGCCTCATCTCCGCCGACTGATCTTCTTGAACCCAGGGACTTCGCACGAACCCGAAAAAGAGAATCAAGCCAAGGGCGGCAGTTACGAGACCGGCGACGAGAAGCCACTTGCGACTGGTAGCGCGCCGCGCAACGTAAAAAGCGGCGAGGAGCAGCTCGGCCAGGAATGATGCGAAACCTCCTCGGCTGGCGGTCAAAATTAGAGCCGCCGCACCACAGGTGACCGAGAGGCCCGCTAACAAGCGTACACGAGCACTGCGGTGGATCAGCAACAGTCCCAGGGCAATCGGCAAGATCAAATTCAAAAATCCTGCCAAACTATTCGAATAATTCAAGACTGAGGTGATGCGGCCAGTCCAAGGTTCCAAATTCTCGAACTGATTCGGATAAAGCCAAAAATAAGCGCCCCCGTAATTTCCAATGATGGCCTGATAAAAACCGAAGCACGAAACAAGAATGCTGGATGAGAGCACCACGCAGAGGATGGTCTCCACTTCGGCTTTCGTTCTGACCCAGGTTCCAACCGCCAGAAACAGAAACAGAGCGGCCACCAATTCGCTACAGGCACGCAACGAGGAAGTGGAAGCGCGGTTGAAAACAAAAGTGCAAAGAAGAACGATCGCCACGAAAATAATAGCCAGACGGTTCAAGCGTGCAGCAAAGAGCCACTTGCGGGCCGGCGTTCCGCTGAACAGCTGCCGGAGAGCGAAGCCAACGAACGTGGAAACCTGCACAAACGTAGAAATGTTGTGAAGCGGGAACCCTGTGGCAACGACTGGGGACAATGGCAAAAAGAAAATAACTGCGTACAGAAAGGCGTTTACCCTGCAAAATGAAAATGTTACGGCGAGAGAACAAAACGCCACCGTTGTGGCCCAACCCGGTATCAGTACGGCAATAAGAAGGGCAATGAGAGCCGCTGCCACGAGCAGACTGACGGTTATGCCCTTGGAAACATCACCGAATCCGCTTGTGACTGCTGTTTCTTGCATTTAATTCTGCCTCGCTATCTGTTGGTTAGTGCTTCAATTGCTCAATTCTTTCAAGGCGCTGAGCGTTTCCAGCGCACAGCGGCGCCAACTGAATTCGGACGCGCGCTTCAGTCCGGCGTTCGAAAGTTCCCGCCGAAGCTGGGTGCTGTGCAGAGCCAGATCGATCATCGCGGCCATTTCATCTGCGTCCAGCGGATTAAAATACCGAAGGAGTCCGCCAGATATCTCCGGCAAGCAGGAAGTGTTGGAAGCGATTGTAGGAACGCCGCACGCCATCGCTTCAACCAGCGGCAAGCAAAAACCTTCATAGAGCGACGGAATCACACATAACGCCGCTGCTTTGACCACCAGCGCTAGATCTTCCTCGGGAAGTGCGCCTGTAAAAATAATGTTGTTGTGTTCGACATCGCCGTTGGCGCGTTTTAACAGTGAGGTCGATCCCCATCCAAAATCTCCGGCCAGCACCAGTTGCGGCCTAGAGCTTCGGTTTCTTGACCGCAGAATGCGGTATGCCTCGATCAGTTTGTCCAAATTCTTGCGCAGCTGCACCATTCCGTGATGGAGAATGAAGGGGCGCCTGATCCCCAAGCGGGCCAGGACTTTGGATTGCCGATCAGGATTCGCGATTAAGGGATTGAACAATATCCGGTTATAGCCCAAATAAACTACCGATATTTTATCGGCACGCAGATTGTAGATTTCCATCAGATCGCGTTTAGAATTCTCGGAGTCGGTTAGGATCTTCTGCGACCATTTGGCCGAGACCCAGCTAGCCGCTTTCGAAATTGCGCTCTTTGCGACAATGTCAGCCGGCAAGCGTTCCGGCATTGCATCGTGAATCGTGACCGCGACCGGCAACAATTTCGATGGAAGGATGGCAGGGCCGGGAGAAAAAATGACATTTGCCTTAGCGCGGGCCGCAGCGACGCTACCAAGCCCAAGCCGCCATAAACGATGAAATTGCAGGAGGGAAGTATCCACTGCCTGGCAACCCGGGGACGATCTCCAGTCCACGGATTCGTCCGAATACCCAAACGATACAAAATGCCGGATGCGAACCGACGAATCATCTCGCAGCATGCCACGAAACTGTGCGAACAGATTTTTAGCATATTCGTGAATGCCGGTATTTCGATACCTGTTCGATAGCAACACCGTGTCAAACGCAATGATCACACACATCTCCAGGTTCCGCTCATATCCATCAATTCGCCTCAGCTCGCAATCAAACTTGGACTCATCCAACTCACCATCGAGCGAAGAGAGCCGTCAAAATACAGATAAGTTAGAAAGAGCAACGGTATTGCGGCAGTCAAAATTGGTGACGGAAAGTAGTAGCTCCCCGTTACTCCAGCTGCCAGAAGCAACACAAAGACCAAGGACGTCAACACGACCCCCTTGGGAAATACTAAAAAGCCAAACTTCTTCTTGATGATGGCGACGTTCTGAATCAGCAGGACGGTCTCGGTGATAACTGTCATCACCGCTGCTGCAAAGTAGGAAAAATGCGGTATTAAAAGGAAATTGCCGACGATGTTGATGGCCGCGCAAACAGAGTTGGTGTAAAGGAACAGTCTTTCCTGGCTGCGCGCCAAAAGATAGGTATTCAGAGCATAATTGATGAACATCGGGATCGCCGCCCAAATCAGAATCCGCAGGATCGGTACGGATTCGGCATAATGCCTGCCTAGGACAAAAAACACTAACGGCTCCGCCAGAAGCGTGACGATCAGCACCGGAAACAGTGACAGGACATAGAGAGAGCTCACCATCCGAGAGCAAAGAGTTTCATCGCTTTCGGAATTAGCGGAAGAAGAGATTGATGGAAGGACCGCTGTCATCAGGCCCAACGGTAATAACTGCAGGGTGGCCAGCGCTCGATAGGGAAGCGCGTAAATTCCCGCCGCGAAATTCCCGGCGAGCACCGATAGCAAGATCACATCGACACGGTCATAGATGTTTGCGATCAGGGGGTAGAGATTGAATGCGAACGTCGCTCGAAAAATGTCGCGCCGCGGAACGTCCGAGCGTGAATGTCGCGGCCATAAAGATTTAACGGTTGGAATGGCTACTAGTCCGACGACGAGACTGGAAAACACTTCGGCCCAGATGACGGAGTGAATATCGGCATGCCGCGATAATAGGAAGAATCCTATTCCCAACAAGCACGAGGCTTGGACCGCTTCCAGCCAGACGAGCTGCGTAACGCGATGAACAGCCCGAATGATTCCTTGAGCCGAAGCAAACGGCGAACGGAAAAACAGAATCAGCAATAACCACGAAGCATCGATTAAAACGCTACCCGAGTACCTCAAACTTCGAAGAACGATTAGCACAACTGGAAAAAGAACCAGAGCGTACAGCAAGCGTAATTGGGTGACCCGCCAGAACAAGCTTTCCGCTCGCTCGGGACGTTTCGCTACCTCGCGCGTTAGGTAATCAATAAGTCCTTCGCCGGAAATCAGCGAGGTCGTTTCAATAATGGCCAGCAACAAGGCATAAAGCCCGAATAACTCCGGGCCCAATTTTCGTGCAGCTACAAACAAGAAGAGGAAGCGCGCAGTGCGCCGAATCGCTTGCGACGAGCTGATTCTTGCCGCCCGAGACAGAAAGGTGAGGCGTGAAGCTGGCGCCGGTTGCTTCGGTTTCATCCCGTTTGTAGCTTCCATATACTCCATCTCGATTGATCCTTTGCCACCGCAGTCTTGAATCTACTGTTCCAGTGTCAGCATTCCGTTGCGAACCAACGACGGATGGAATACCGAGCCCTCTGCTTTTTGAACTTCTTCGAGATCTGCTTCCACCATCAGCCTGACCAATTCCTCAAAACGCATGCGAGGCTTCCAGCCAAGTTTTAGGCTCGCTTTGCTTGCGTCACCGCACAGAAAGTCAACTTCGGCGGGTCGAATCAGTTTCGGGTCGATTTCGACGTAGCTCTGCCAATCGAGATCGACCACGTCAAACGCGGCTTTCAGCAAATCCCGAATGCTGTGCGTCTGACCCGTCGCCAGAACGAAATCGTCCGGTTCATCCTGCTGAAGCATCAGCCACATCGCATAAACGTAGTCGCCGGCAAAACCCCAATCTCGCTTGGAGTCGAGATTCCCCATCTGCAGCTTGTGCGCCAATCCGCACTTGATCCGGGCGACCTGATGTGTGATTTTGCGAGTTACGAATTCCAGTCCGCGACGTGGCGATTCGTGATTGAAACCGATTGCCGCACACGCGAATAGATCGTAGCTCTCCCGGTAATTCACCGTCAGATAGTGGCCGAATACTTTTGCCACACCATAAGGGCTGCGGGGATAAAACGGAGTTCTTTCGGTCTGCGGAACCTCGCGAACTTTTCCGAACATTTCCGAACTGGAAGCCTGCAAAAACTTAGCACCGGGCCGACGTCTGCGAATTGCTTCCAGCACGCGCGTCACTCCTAGCCCGGTGACGTCGCCAGTCAAGACCGGCTGATTCCAGGAAACGGGGACAAAACTCTGTGCCGCAAGGTTGTACACTTCATCGGGTTGCACCGTATCGATGACGGTGTCGAGTGAAGACTGATCCGTAAGATCACCCTCTACGAGGACGATAGAATCCATGAGCGTTTCGATCCGTTCAAATCTCTTGACGCTGCACCGCCGGACGAGCCCGAACACCTCATATCCTTTTTTTAGCAGCAGTTCAGCCAAGTAAGAGCCGTCTTGCCCCGTGATGCCTGTGATCAAAGCTCGCATTGCAGCCTCCTTGTGTGCTTCCGAGAATAGAAAGGGCCGTTGAAGTCAGCCGTATTCCGTTTTGGTCTCATTCGTTTCCATTCTTGGAATTTCGACGCGAAATAAATCTCCGCCACAGACCCTGTTCCTCTTGGTCATGCTTGGCGCCGTTCCTCGAAAAATGCGAAATGCGCGCTCGAATCTCAGTGATTACGTCCTCAGCCATTGCTTTTCTGGGGTCGCTCGAGTCGGTAGCATCCCAAGCACGCTGTCCAAACGCACAAACTGCCGCGCCGCACAACGACAATGACGTGCCCAGCAGGATGATGAGGATGCGCGGCGGGAAAGACTTTTTTTCTGGGACGACTGGCATATCCAGAACCCTGACCGTCGGAATTTCTTTGGCTTCCTGCACCTTGGCCAGCTCGTATTGCTTGGTCAAGGTTTCGAAAACTGTTTCTTGAATTTTCGCCTGGCGAAACAGATCGGCGTAAGTGACGCCAAGAACCGGTAATTTGCGAATTGACGGATAAAGCGCATTCTGATCGTTTGATGTTTCCGAAACGTCTTCGCCTTTCCCGCCAATCTTGTTCAGTTGGCGTTGCAGTTCTCCAATCCGCGCACGTACCGATCGCACGCGCACATTGCTATCGGTGTAAATTTGGCGTAAACCTTCCAACTCGGATTGTGCAGCGATCAGTTGTCCTTGTAGCGTCGCCGCGGCTTCCATCATTGCTTTGCCTTGTTCCTTGATGTCGATGGCGGTGTTCTTGCTCGCAAACTGGCTAAATTGCTTTTCAGCGGTCTCCAGGTCGGCGTTTACTGCCTTCAAGCGCTCTTCTAGAAAAATCCGTTCGCGCCGGGCGGATGAGGTGCTGAGCAAAGCGACCAAGCGGTTTAATTGCGCCACGTATGCTTGTGCTATGGCGGCGGCTCGTTGTGGGCTATGGTCCGTTACGGTAAGGGAGACGATTTGGCTTTTGCGTTCCACTTCGATTTCGGTGTGCTTCTCCAAATCTTTTCGCGCGTCCTCGATTTTTCGGTCCCAATAAACTTTCCGCAGATTGAATTCGCGAATCAATTCGTCTTCGACCGTTCGACTGGAGAGAATGCCCGCGAATATTTCGCTGGTGCTCTTCAGTCCTAGGAACTCGCTAGCTAGACCGCCGACCCCGCCGCCACTGCTGCTTCCGCTCCCACTGCTTGAACCGCTTGAAACCATCGCTGCCACCGCTGCCAGACCAGACGCCGCCTGGTTGTTATCGGGAGGCATCAAGCGCGCAACTGATTCGTAACGCATTGGTATCAGGAAGGCGATAACGGTGGTAACAAGAAAACCGTACAGCACAACTTTTGCGATTGTCCGGCGGTAGCCCCACAAGAGTTGTAAATTGGCGACAGTTTTTACACCTTTTTGCGCTGCCGGTCCTCTATCGTCCGGAATCACGATGAATTCATCGTCCTGCAGATCCGGCGCTGGTTGGCGTCCGCGAGTCCTAGAGTTCATGGCTGAATCCCGCCCGAGCTGGCTGGCTCGGAGTCCATCGGCCTGGGCGAATGAAAAAGTTTGTGAGGTTGGAAAATAACTCCCAGCGAGGACGAGAAGTTATGTGCCTCACCGGGCCGAAGGATCGGAAATAGCCAGCGTTCGTGCTGTAAAGAAACACCAACGCTCACGCTGGGACTCAGTGCAAAGTCGCCACGCGCGCCGAAGTCTGTCAGTGAACCCCCGCCGGGAACAAATTGCTGACTCACCTTTTGGTGGCGGAAATTCAGTTGCAGGCGTGTTCGCGGTGTAAACCAATAATTTGCCCACGCTTGGGCGCCTTGGCCCTCGCGCCCGATCCAACTCCCGATCAAGTTTCCATCGTTGGTGTATCCGTTCAGAAAACGAGAATTGAAATAGAAGAAACCGTGGCTCAGTGCGCCGCCTGCCGGAACGTCTGTGTAAACCCCCTCCACGCGGAAATCGAGTTTCGGCACTTTTGGAAATTGTGACAAGTAGAGGCCCGCACTGATCGCCGATCGATCCCAATAGGCGATTGGAGAAATCTGATCATCCGCAAAGGCGTCTCCGTAGAACGTGAGCCAGTGTCGCAATTTCGGCAGGCGATAAGTCCAATCCACGGCCGATCGCCGGTCGCCCGGATCCTGCGGGGTTCCGGGCAGCCCGCTATTCGAAGCGAGTATGCTGTGACGAAAAGTTCCCAGCGTCACCGGTACGCCCGGACCGCCTATCAACCCGGTACGCGAGAAAGAGAACTCAAAATTTGTGGTTGGCTTAAAGCTGATTTTCTGGCCGTTTATGATTGGCTGGTCGATCAGTGGCTCTGCATAACTGCCAATAATCCCCGTCGGGCCGTTCACAAAGTTTTGTCCCGATAGCTGGCCAAAGAATAATTCGATTCGCATCGGGCCGAGAAATTTCGAAATCAACGGCAGCGTAAAGGGAGTGACGCGGTTGATTCGCAGCATTGGCATCGGCGCCGCATTGTTGCTCATCAGCATCGACCCGCCTTCGCCAGGGCCCCACCACAAGCTTTGTTGTCCAAATGTGATTTGCCAGTTCGAAAGGTTTAGGCCCACGTAGGCATCCAGCAATCTAAATTCGCTGACGGCGGAGGTAGGCGTGTCCGGAAACGGACCCTCCGCGCCAATGAACTGAGAGGTCGCCATGAATTGCCGCGCCGCGAGAGGAAGCGCCGGTGCCGAAGGGGCGGATTCATATTCACCGCGAATGTATCCGACCCATTGTCCGGCAGTCGTCCACAGAGAAAATCCGCTCGCCGTGCTGATTCCTTGCCCGAAGGGCCGGCCGTAGTCGTTGATGATCGTTTGACCAAAATCAAAACTCTGATTCAACGCCGGCCCGGAAATATTTGTTACTCGTGTATAGATCGATTCAAGTTGGGCGCGCGGTTTGCTAGTGGGCGGTTCGAGTTCCGGCCGGAACTCTTCTTCTAGTTTGCTGTATATGTCCGCCGCGTTCGAATTGTCGGCGGCTCGCTCGCTTGCTTCGCTTATCAATCGGGCGCATTCGCGCCTGGTCCACGGACGCAATCCAAGAAATCCGCTATCGATCAATCCCATCCCAATCAGCCGCTGCATGGCTGGATATATCCAGCTGTCCAGCGGCACGTATGGAGAACCGAGATTCGCGGTATTGGCTTCTTGAGAACGCCATCGTGCGCGGTCGCTCCAACTTTCCCAAGTGTCACCGCCAAGTTCCGGGTCGTGATGCCGGGTATAGACCTGGTGGGCCGACAATTGACCGAGCAGCGCGCCAACGAAGACATCGGAAGGAAAATGATCCTTCGCTCGCACACGCGAAAAGCTAATCATTGTCGCCGCGCCATAAACCAGGACTTTTGTCAGCGGACCAGGGTATTCATGCGCAATCACTCCAGCGATAGACCAGGCTGCAGCGGCATGTTCAGAAGGAAACGAGACCCCGCGCTGAAAAAAGTCGCCGCTGCCGTTGCCCTCAAGCGGCCGCTCGCGTCCCAGTGAATATTTCATAGATTCCGACATCACTAGGCTGTGCACTGCCGCTTCTCCCGCCAGAAACCCCGTTTCGCGCCAATGCTCATTGTGAGTGTGATGGCTGAACAGCCACATCGCCGCGGCTCCTCCCGCCAGGCCGGCGATGCCACCGTTCGAAAGCATGTTGTAGTGCTGAAGAGTCTTGGGATCACTCGACAAGTGTCTGCTGTACTGTGAATCGGTGAGAAAAAAGCCGGCGGTCAGTCCGGCCGTAGGCACGAACCAAGTCGTATCTGAAAAACGGAGGCCCGAAGGACTTGTCCACAGTTCCTTTTCATCCTCTGCGAAATCAGACAAGAGGTCGGGAAGTCGCCGAGTCTTCGGCCCAGTCACCGCTCTTGCGCCGTTTTTGGGTTCTACACTCAAGGGTTGCTGTCTCGGCTCATCTTCAATTTTCACTTCTTCACCGGTCTGCTGTGATTCCTGCGCGAAAAGTGCTCGTGGCGCAAGCAGCAGAACCATTGCGACGCTCGCCGCCAGAATTCGCAGCCTGATCGGCATTTTCGATCCTCTCTCACTGCGCTGCCAAATACGCCGCAGTTACGGCCGCCGAGGATGCGATTTGCGCGAACTGCAATATGGCTGTCCAGTTTCTGCTTCCCACGTTCAACGCCTTTTCCGGCACTATCACGGTGTCGCCAGGTCGGAGCACGGAATTCAACGGGTCACCCGTAAACCATCCGGAATTATTTTTCGCTGAGATCACGGACCCATCGGCTCGCACAACAAACGTCGCTTTACGGTCGGCAAGTTGTGTTAACCCGCCCGCTTGGCTTAAGTACCAATTCGCGCTTCGCCCTGCGTGATAACCGACAGCGGTGGGATTAAATACTTGGCCGTTGACCATGATGTAGCCCGTCTTCTTCGGAACTACCAATACATCGCCATCGCGTACCGCGATGTCTGCCGATGTGTTGCGCCATTTCTCGATCGGATCTTGGATGTGAATCACCATCCGGCCTACCGGCGGATTCGCCCTCAGTTGTTCAAGCGTCGCGTGGCTTTGAGCAAGAGCGTTATACTTCGCGGCCTTCTGCTCCAGATCGTTTTCCGGCAGAAACTTCATGTTGGTCTGTTCCACTTGCACTCGGCGGACGAGTTCTTCGTGGTCCTTGTCCTCCTGCACTTTAACGTCGCGTCTCGTCAACACAGCGGCGTACGGATACGCTTCAGGCGAATAACCACCCGCTCGCTGGAGCACCGAGCTAAGCCGTTCGCCAGGCCGGACCCCGTATGTTCCGGGGTGGCGCACTTCTCCTCGCACCGTGACGGACGCACCGAGATCGTTCCAACCGGGAACCTGCCGTATCGCCAATACGTCTCCGTCCCGTAGAGTCAAATTTCCTTTTGGATCGCCGTTATTCGTGGCTTCCAGGTTGACCGTGAGTTGCTCACTGCCCTTTTCAGGATCGCTCGCCGCGAAACGAGTCAAATCCGCAGTTTCCGTGTATGCGCTGCGTTTTAGACCGCCCGCCGCTCGAACTAAATCTTCCACCTGCATACTTTCTGTCAGCGGATATCGCCCTGGACGAGCAACTTCACCCTTGATGTAAACCGTAGGTGGGTCAACCTGCGCCGAATTCTTGTGTATCAGAAGCCGGTCGCGCGGCTGAAGCAAAATATTGTCGGTTGGATTTCCGCTGAGGGCGTCTCGCAAATTCACACTAAAGATCTTCATCGTTCCGTTTGGTTGGGTCCTGAAGATCTGCGCTGAATCGAGCGATGCGTCAGGGGTCACGCCGCTGGCGAGGAAAACCGCATCTCGCAGATGTACTTGGCCGGACGTGGAATATTGTCCAGGCGCCCGAACCTCGCCCCCGACCCACACCGAGGGTGCCGGCTCAAAGTCGAACCGGCTGAACACCCGAACGGTGTCGAGCGGCTGCAGTGTCGGCGACGATGCGGGATTGGCAAGCGCCGACGAAAGGTCGAAGCTTTCAACGGTGGGGCGAAAGTCCGGCGCCTTCAATCGAATAATTTCTGCGTAGTGGGGAGCAGGCTCCGGCAATAAATCACTATAGGAACCAATCAAATCGGTCAGCTTCATCCCTGATTTATAGGAATAGCGGCCGGGCCGCAATACGTGTCCCTGCAGGTAAATCGCGTCCTGGTTGTAAGGCGCGATTGGGAAGATATGCACTTCATCGCCATCATGAATGGAGACCGCACTGAGACGTTCCTTGTCGGAATTCGTATCGTTCTTCGCCGAAAGATCGAGGCTAATCATCGTGCGTTTTTCGTGCGCTTCGATCCGCTGTACTTCCACGTGGCGCAGGGTAGCGGCCGGCAGGATCCCGCCTGCCAGCTCCAGTATTTCGGCGAGCGACTTTTCTCCATGCGTTTCATAGATCGCAGGGCGCCGCACCATTCCGTCCACAGTTACCTGCGGGCCGATTGGCGGCACGAGCAGAGTGTCCCCATTTTCCAATCGCTGGAGATCGCCATTCACTCCGTGCAGTAACAGGTCATACGCATCCACCTCCTCGACCAATTGCTTGCCCCGATAGTGCTTGAGCGAACGCAACGATCCTTTTGGCGTCACGCCGCCCGCGGCAAATAACGCATTCAATGGCGTCGAGAGGGAACTAACGTCATATGCGCCAGGATTACTCACTTCTCCCACCACGTACACGCGAACGGTTCGGAGCCGCGAAAGCGAAACGTCAGCCGAAATGTCGCGGAACTGTGTGCGCAACGCCTGCTGCACAGCGAGTTGCACCTCTCCGAGTGTCCGCCCGCTCACCAGCAGTGGTCCGGATTCCGGGAGCGACACGCGTCCTTCGCGGTCCACTGTTCGAACCATTCGCTGCGACATCCCACCCCAGAGATCGATAGCCAATCCGTCTCCAGGGCCAACCACGTAATCCGGGCCAACCGGCAAGTCCATCGGGATCACATCCGGCTGGTTACTGTTGTTGCGAAACACTTCCAGCCCAAATCGCTCGAGCGGCCGTTGGCGTACCGCTGCCTGCACATACATGTCGTATAGCGAAGGAACGTCCGCATAGGGATTTGGCCGGTGCACGATGCGCACGGAAGGTATGTCCGCAATTTCTCCGGCTGAAGGTGGCCGCGTGCCGTTCTCGAATGTTTCCTTTGCAGGCGGCTGATCGTTTGCATTGTTTCGTGCAAGGCCTGCAGCCAGCAGATCTGGCGGGATATTGCTGCGTCCACTCAAAATGCTGTCCAGCGCCGCCGGCGTTAAGGTCGAAGTACTCCCAGCGCCGTTGATTCCTCCGAGACCAGCATTTGCTGCTGAGCCGGCTCCAAGCGCAGATTTGCTCAGTCCGTCTGCGAATCCGGGCGGCATCGCTCCACCACTTGCGCGCAGAATTTGCGGATTAGCAGCGGGCTGTTGATCCGGAGCGAACGGAATTTCCGGCGTCGTCGTGTCTGGAGAACGCTGCGGAGCAGCGGCTTTATTCTTAAGTCGGCCGGTCGCTTGTGGCTGCTCATTACACGACTCGTCTTCTTGGACGTCACACTCCGCCAAGGCTTCTTTCGCACGGTTCGCTTGTTCGGCTTGCATGGACGCCATTTCTTCCTGGGCCTCTATCTGGGCCATTTGGCGCGCGCGTGCCTGCAGCAGCAATAGCTGCTGTTTTCCAAGATCCGATTCCGGGTTTAACGTCGGCGTCAGGTAGCCATAGCGCTGCAAAAGAACCGTTGCGCGGGAACGAAACTCAATGTCGTGTTCCAGGCGGTCGAAAATCGCCTCATCCGTTAGGCTCGAGTCTTCAACCACCTGACCGTGGTCGCCCGCATCTTTCGCGACCCAACGTTTTAGTTCGACCAATAAGCCGGCATCCTTTAGTAGGATTTCGCGGATTTGTCCCGCCGAGGCGGCCACCCGGTCCAAGTTACCTTTGGTCAGTTCGGAGCCTTCTTGTATGCGTTTGGCCCTCTGCGGACTTCCATCTTTGTTAGTGCGCGGCACGTCGGCCTGCTGCGCTTTACCGGTAGTGCATGAAAGAACGCAGAGAATCGCGAAGCCCAAAAGCGCCGGCAATGTTCTTGCAACCTTCAACATGTATTACCCCTTTTGCGCCGACTTGGCACGCTACTGCACCATGTCCGTGCGTCCGCGGGCTGCGGTCAGCAACCCTTCCTCGGACGCCTCGATATCGCTCGAATGGATATCCAATGTGGCCCAATAAAAAACGCTGTAGTTCCTTTTCGCGGCGATACCGATAATTCTTACGTCCGGATGACGTCGCAGCACTGTGTCGCAGATACGGGGGCGCTTGCCCACTTCCTCAAGAGCTACGACGATCAGATCGGGAGAGGTTTTTTCAACTGTCGCTAGAATGTGTTCTTCATTTTCGACCTCGCCGACAATTTCTATATCCGGCTGGTCTGCAAATGTGGCGACGATTAATTCCCGCATGAGCCGGGGGCGATTCGCGACCAAGACTCGAATTGTTCTCTCCATAGCATGCTCCGTCGAAGGCGAGTATCGGAGCAGCTCCGGTCACTTGGAAGGCTCAAAAACGAACTCAGAAATGAACTGCAGCAGCACACTCTAGTGGCAACACTCATGACTAGACGTATCGGACTAACGCCGGACTAAACGATGACCGAATTATGCCTAAGCGGGTATTGAACCGTTTTGGTCAGATCTAGGTGTGCTGCGTTACTTTTTGCGCCCGGCTCTACTGCATTCTCAGTACGGCTGTATTTGTGAGTACATGCTAAGCCCTAAGCTTTCCTCCAGTCGTAGGAACTCATTGCAGTCGGATATTGCGTAGGTCGAAGAGATCAACATCACGGCCACTGGAACTAGGGAAATCTCCGATTGACAGAGTAGTTCTGTGAGCTAAGCTTGGAAGCGAAGCAGCAAAGGTCGCTTCCAACGCCCCGGTCCTTACACCGGGGCGTTTTGTGTTTACTGCAAGCGTGGTGCGGCCAAAATGAAGTTGAAATGGAGGCTGGATTAGATGGACTTATGGAAAAATGGGTCCCGCCGGGAAGTGGTGCGGGTTTTCCTGCTTATGAGGAACCGCTTATTGCGCGAATCTCTTTTACGACTTTTTCGTAAACGCGCGGACTTGTCGATCGTAGGCTTGGGTTCTCCTGGCAGTACCGATCCAGCGGAAGTGGAAAGTTCCCATTGCGATGTCTTATTGACCGATCAATTTTCCGCCAACACGCCAGCCGAAAGTGCAATCTTCCGAGACCAGTGGTCGACAGTGCAAGGAGAGATCCTGTTGCTCGGAATGGAAGAGGATCAGGACCAGTTTCTGGCGGCGGTCCGCGCCGGGGCCACGGGATACTTATTGAAAGACGCTTCGGCCGGAGATGTTATCGCCGCTGTGCGTGGAATCGCACGCGGGGAAGCGGTCTGCCCTCCAAGGCTTTGCGCCAGCCTGATCAAGTCGTTGTCCGGTAAAGCGCGCCAAGAATTGGCTCCACGCATTGAACAGAGACCGAACCTGACGCTGCGCCAGATGCAGCTGGTCACACTCGTTGCTCAGGGCCTGACGAACAAGGAAATCGCGTCGCAACTAAATCTTTCCGAATTCACGGTAAAGAATCATCTCTACCGCATCATGAAGCAAGTAGATGCTGGAACCCGCTATGAAGCCGTGGAAACCGTTCGCGCCCATCTCGAGGATGCGGGTTGAATGAAACCTCGGGAAGTCGATGGTTTGTTGCCGGGCTGGGCTGCCTTTCAGGATTTGCTTCGAAGGATTCAGGAAGGTCTAACTTCAAAGAAAAAGGACGGATGGTTGAAGTCTTCTCAATTTGTGCAATTGAGCGCCGCGCCGCAACTCCAACCATCCGACATCACGAGTTATGGCAGAGCAGGGTTGTTGATGTAACTGTCAAAATTAACAGAGCTAAGCCGAGGTCGCTTTGGCGTGGCGCCCGGGCCTGAGGGTGTCTTCAATCTTTCCCAAGGGGATGCTTGCACGAATCTGCGTGCCGCAGTCCGGCGCCGAAGAAATGTGAAAATCGCCGTGCAACGAACGCAGCCGTTCTCGCATTCCCACTAGGCCGATACCATCGGTTCTCTCGTCGAGATCGAAACCCCTGCCGTTGTCGGAAATTACCAATGTCGCGCAGCTATCTTTATCGGAATACTCTAGTGTCAGAGTGGCTTGAGTCGCCTGGCTGTGCCGTAGCACATTAGTGAGAGCCTCCTGCGCCACCCGATACAACACTAGCGCTTCATCCTCGGAAACTATTTTCGTCTGTTCACCACACGTTAGCTCGATGGTTAACTGCTGCTTATTGCTCATGCGGTGGCAAAGCTCGCGCAGGGCCGCTTCCAGTCCCAAATGCTTAAGCTTTGAACTGTGTAATGCATGCGACAGGTGGTGCAAGTCAGTTCCCAACTCACTCGCTGAAGCCTGCATTTGTGCCACGCGCTCCCTCAATTTGTCCTGATTTCCCAGTTGCTGTTGTATCAAATCCAACTCAAGTGCCAGCAGCGCCACCCGTTGTCCAATGTCATCGTGTAATTCTCGGCTAATCCTTTTCCGTTCCTCTTCTTGCGCTTCCATCAAGCGTTTTGTCAGTTGTTGAAGTTGGAACTGCGCGCGTTTCACTTCCGACACATCCACGGTCACTCCCACAATTCGAGGAACACTCTCGCCGTCCTTGGTTAGCAGCTCTCCTTTTCCAAGCATCCACCGGACCGAGCTGTCTTTGGCGATCATTCTGAATTCTGTGGAAAATGTCCCGCCTGTTCGCAACATGGTTTTTGCGCAGTTACGCAACTTTTCTCGGTCTTCCATAACGACATGCAATAGTACGTTGCTGAACAAATCTCTCGCGGGTGCAAAGTCGTCCGCATCTCGCAACTTGCTCCGGTCCAGCCAGGAGACCATACCGGATACCGCATCGAATTCCCAGGCAGTCGTACGCGAAGCCTCCAGAGCCAGGCTCAACATCTTCCTGCTACGCTCCAATTGCTCCCGGGCTGAATTCGTTTCGGTAACATCCTCGATCATGCCCAGCAAAAAGGGTGCACCCTCGTTTTCAGCTCCCACCAGCGAAATCGTGATCCTTCCCCAGATGACCGAACCATCCTTGCGTAGCAATCTTTTTTCCGTTTGCGTTATTTCTCGCACGCCCGCAATTACTTCCTGCATATGCAGCCAAGCTTGTGGTATGTCTTCGGAGTAGGTGAAGTCAAGAATATTCCTGAAGGTTAGCTCTCCATTATCGCGGCCCAGCAACTTGCCCATCGCGGCATTGGCCATGTGTACTTGCCCATCGGGGCTTAGCAGCGCGATTCCTATTGGCGAATCATCAAACAAGCGCCGGAATTTCAGTTCGCTGACGTAGCCGGCATCCAAAGCCACTTTTTTGGCGTGCGAGCTCGCGAATACGGACACCAGCACCGACAATTGCGCGATCACTTCCTCGTCCCAGTCGATTTCCTTTCCGAAAGACGTCAGCACCAGCACATTCATCCCGCTGGCTCCACTATTCGATGGAATTAATGCCAGTGCTTTGACTCCGCACCGTTTCAGAATTGCGCGGTCTGCTTCTGCTTCCGCTGGCAAGTCCTTCAGACGCCTCAGCCGAACGGGTGCGCCCCTCGAAATTGCGTCATTAATCCAGACAATCTCACTTAGCCAGAATTCATTCAGCGCTGTAAGCTGTTCGCTGCTTGAAGCCTGCACACAGGTATATTGGCTCCCGTCCTTACTTCGCTGAAACCAGGATGCTCGATCGACACCTAGCATCTCGCGAATGGCGCATAATTCGGTTTGTAACCCTCGTTCGAGGTCGTCGCTGCTCAGGCTCACGATTCTTCCGGAAGCATTGGAAATCGCTCGCTGCACTGTATGCATTTTCTTCAACGCGTTTTCTGCTTTTCGTCTCCGCGGCATTTCCAGCCATAGCCAGACCAGCGAAAATGCTTCCAGCGAGAGGATGATGGTCAGCGAATCATTCAGCGGAATGGATTTGTCTGCCCCGAGTAACCAACGGTTCGAAGCTGATCCGAAAAACAGCAGCGGATAAATCGCAAAAAATAACACCGCGGCGGTCAGTGCGTAAAATCCAAATCGGTCAAACCGCATGAAAGCAGGGAACAGGCGGGACTGCAGAACGGCTCTCTGGGGAACGAAACGAAACATTCGCCACCTTCATCCGGGAATCTTCACTCGGTGGCAGCCCTGGGCTAGTTGGCTGCATCGCGTCGCTAAGTGCCGAAAGTTTATATCCTTTGACGTCACAAATACAATCGCCGTTATGTACTCAGTTCGTCACCGTACAGAGCCCGGCCGCTGCCGCAGCCACATTTCGGAGGGCACTACGTCACCACCCGTTCCCTTATCGCGAATCGCAGCAGGTCCGAGTTCGTCTTCAGCTCAAAGTCTTCCATGATCTTGTATTTATGAAACGCCACGGTGCGCGGTGTCACCTGCAGGACGTCCGCCGCCTCTTTCATCGTTCGACCTTCGGCTAAGAGTTGCAACACTTCACGTTGTCGCGGCGTGAGCGATCTGGAATGCCGAGCGTCAGGGTCCCGCACGAACTTGTCCAACAGGCTCTGCGTCATCTGCGAAGTAACGAAGGTCTTGCCTTTTAGGACTTGTTGAATTGCCTTCGGGAGCTCGGCGCTCGCGGACTTCTTTAGAAGGAATCCCGATGCCCACCTTCGCAAGACGTCAGCGGCAACTTCCGTGTCTTCGTTCATGGTCAGCACGATCAGCTTGGCGCGAGGCACCAGCTTCTTAAGACGTTCTCCTGCTTCGAATCCGTTCAGCAATGGCATGCTCAGATCCAGCAGAATCACATCGGGCTGCAACTTTACTGCCTTCTCCAGTAACACGCGCCCATCAGATGCGGTGCCCACCACTTCGAATTGCGGTTCTAGCAATCTGCTAAACGCTTCGGCGACCAGCGTATGATCGTCGGCAAGGAGGATTCGCGGCTTCCCCACAGCATTGCTCCACTGATCAAATTCAGTTGCTATATTGGCGCTTGCTTTTGGCAACTACGTTAACCGTAGAGCCTAGTCGTCCATGATAACGCTCAAAACTGTCAAATGTAACAGTCTCCTTATTGACTCTTGGAGCCTGGTTGGTCTGGGCTCTTAGTTAAGCCGAGCCACTCTAAATCCACGCCTAGCTTAACCGCGCGACTGTACCAAATATCTCGTATTGAACGTCCTACCCGAGGCATGTGGTGTGGTCGGGGTGTTCGCGAATGGAGCGTGCCACTCTATCTTCTTCCGATGGTGTTAGTACGGGGTTGCCGATGTTTTTTTTAGGTCAAAGGACACTGACGATTGGCCCGGCCTTGGCGTTGCTTGCGGTCTTAAGTATTTCTGGAGTTTCTCATGCACAGCAAACTGTGGGCGGCTCGGCTCGGGTAGTGGGCACGATCCAGGCTGTCTCCGGTAAATCACTTACTGTCAGTTCAGACAGTGGCACAACATCCAACGTGGTCCTCGAAGACGCCACGAAGTTGCTGCAAATTGAACCGGGCAAAACGGATCTGAAGGAAGCAACGCCTCTTTCGTTTGCCAACCTTCAACCCGGAGATCGTGTTCTGGTCCGTGGAGTGCTCTCAGAGGATGGCAAGATTATCCGGGCCGCTTCGCTAATCGCTGTAAAAAAAGCGGCGCTGACGGAAAAACAGGCCAAAGAGCGGTCAGAATGGCAACGGGGTGTCGGAGGTTTGGTCAAATCCATCGACCCTTCCGCGTCCACAATTTCAATCACTACGAACTCTCTGTCTGCGAAAAAAGAGGTCACGGTACACTTCACGAAGAATACGCTTCTTCGCCGCTATGCAACGGACTCCACACGCTTCGACGCCGCCAAGCTGGCTCCCCTTACGGAAATCCACCCTGGCGATCAGCTTCGCGCCAGGGGTTCGCGATCAGAAGGCGGCGCCGGTTTCGATGCGGATGAAATTGTTTCTGGCACTTTTCGCAACATTGCGGGCACGGTCACCACGAACGACGTAACGAACAATACCCTGGTGGTCGAAGATCTTGCTACCAAGACCACGGTGACGCTGAAAATCACAGCCGAGTCCCAGATGCGTAAGCTTCCCCAGCAGTTTGCCGCAGGTCTCGCGGCGCGACTTAGCAATCAATCCGTCGAAACGGCGCAATCACAACCGGCGGCACAAGAAGGCCCGGAGCGCGCTTCCTCAACTGGTCAAGAGACCGGCAGTCGGCGGTCTGGCGCTGCAGACGCTGCCCCGGGAACACGCGACGTGGGTGGCGATTTCCAGCAAATGATTGCTCGGATGCCTGCCGCGACGGTCGCAGATTTTCCGAAGGGCGAAGTCATCATGGTGGTTACAACGGAGGGCAATGGCAGGGATTCCCTCATGGTTGTGACGCTTCTCGGAGGTGTAGAGCCTATTCTCCGCGCTTCGCCGAAAGGCGGTCGTGACATGATTCTCTCGCCATGGAGCCTGGCTAGCGGCGAACCTAACAGCAATTGATCTTGGCGTGCGAATTGATTTGGGAGACGGAATGAATCTGGGGTTTAGTTTAAATTTAGTAAAATTTGTGTCCTTCCTTGCTCTATTGGTTCTTACTCCCGCGAAGCTTTGGGCGCAAGTACCTATAGCCATCTTGCGCGGCCAAGTTACTGATCCCTCCGGAGCGGCTGTTGTTGGAGCGACCGTGGTTGTGCTGCCAACCGAGGGCTCCTCAAGCACGGGCACCACAGATCGCGATGGATTGTTTGAAATCAAACCACTCGCTCCTGGCAAGTATTCTGTCGAGGTCTTTGCCCAAGGTTTCGCAAAATTTTCTATCGAAGATGTCGCGGTCGTCGCGGGCTCACCGGTCGTTCTCCGCGTCAAGCTTTCCATTGAAGAGCAAAAGGAAAGGGTTATCGTCAACGATTCGGCGACGCAACTGGATACAGGCGGGACGAGCAACGCCAATTCCATCACGCTTAAGGGCAAGGACCTGGAAGCGCTCTCCGACGATCCCGATGAACTTCAGGATGAACTAACAGCGCTGGCCGGACCGTCCGCGGGGCCGAACGGCGGACAAATTTACATCGATGGCTTCACTGCAGGGCAACTGCCGCCGAAATCCTCCATCCGCGAAATTCGCCTGAATCAAAATCCGTTTTCCGCTGAGTATGACCAACTTGGCTACGGGCGCATTGAAATCCTTACCAAACCAGGCACCGATAAGTTTCACGGGCAGTTCACAGTTCACGGCACTGGCGACGTTTTCAACGCCAAGGATCCCTTCATCGGCCAAGCCGAGCAGCCCAGCTATCACTCGCTTCTCTACAATGGCAACATCGGCGGACCTCTCAACAAGAAGGCCTCGTTTTTCTTCAATATCGATCGGCGGGACACTCAAGACATTTCCGTCATCAATACGCCGGCGCTCGATGCCAATTTCGAACCCATTCAGTTCACGCAAGCCGTTCAGAATCCGCGCACGCGCACCAACCTAACGCCGCGCTTGGACTATCAGCTCACGCCATCGAACACCTTCACCTTCCGCTACCAATATTTCCGCGAAAATGAGGGCAACGATGGCATCGGGCAATCGAGCCTGCCGACGCAAGCCTACAATTCTCTGGATACCGAGCACACCGTGCAAATCAGCGACGCCCAAACGCTCGGCGAGCACATGATCAACGAAACGCGTTTCCAGTACGTTCGTTCGAACTCCGCGCAGACCGTGTTGGATACGACTCCCTCCATTAACGTGAGTGGAGCATTCACCGGTGGCGGCAACTCTCTCGGCGACGTGCTCGAAACCACTGGCGGGTATGAAATCCAGAACTATACGTCTGTTGCGCAAGGGAAGCACTTCTTCAAATTTGGCGTTCGCGCCCGCATTGACCGCGATTCTTTGAGCAAGACTCTTGGGTTCAATGGATCATTCACCTTCAGTTCGCTCGCATCCTATCAAGTCACCGAGCAGGGCCTGGCCGCCGGCCTCACGCCCGCACAGATACGTGCGGATGGCGGCGGCGCCGTCCAGTTCGCCCAAACCATCGGTGACTCGTCCGTGCAGAACAATTATGCCGACTTGGGATTCTACCTGCAGGATGAATGGCGCATTCGCCCCAATGTCACCGTCAGCTGTGGTCTGCGCTACGAATGGCAGAACCAACTCAGTAACAGCGGGGGGCTTGCTCCGCGTCTCGGGGTCGCCTGGGGCATCGGCAAGAGCCAGCGGGGCGGTCCGAAAACGGTACTGCGCGCCGGCTTTGGCATTTTCTATAACCGGTTAAAACAGCAGCAGATCGAGCAGGCCCAGCTGCTGAACGGGATCACCCAGCAAAGTTTTATCTTGTCCAATCCCGATTTTTTCCCGAACTTACCGACGGCGGCGGAGTTGATGGCGTCGCAGGCATCGCCAACGATCTATCAAATCGCACGAGATTGGAAGACTCCGTACATCGTTCAGTCTGGCCTCACTCTGGAAAAACAACTGACACGAAACGCAAACGTGGCGTTTACTTATCTGAACTCGCGCGGCGTGCATGCGCTCCTGACGCGCAATATCAATGCGCCGTTGTCTCCCTTTGATACGAACGACCGTCCGCTCGGCGGCGACGATAATATCTATCAATACGATACTTCTGGCGACTTCAAGCAGAACCAGTTCATCATCAACGGCAGCGTGCGCATGGGCAGCAAGCTGTCGCTTTTCGGCTACTATACGCTGAACTATGCGAGCACGAACACTTCAGGTGTAACCAGCTTTCCCTCCAATCAATACGACCTGCCGCTGGATTATGGGCGGGGAGCATTCGACATTCGCAATCGCCTGTTCTTCGGCGGCACTGTCGGCCTTCCCTACACGTTCCGTTTGAGCCCGTTTCTCGTAGCTAGCTCCGGCGTACCGTTTAACATCACCAGCGGCGTGGATGAGAATAATGATTCCGTGTTTACCGACCGGCCCACCTTCGCCCAGTTTCAAGCCGCACTTGCTAACGCTGAAGCGCTCGGCACGATTCGCAGCGGCGTTAGCTTCGATTGCCAGCCGGCCGCCCGGCAAACAGAGATTCCCATCTACTGTGGCCAGGGTCCCGCCCGCTTTGCGCTCAATTTGCGCCTCAGCAAAAGCTTCGGCTTTGGAAAAAAAATGCAAAGCAATGCGGCCAGCGGTGGACCGATGAGCGGTGGAACGTTCGGGCGCGGTCCAGGTGGAGGAGGCGGCGGCCGCGGCAATCGAGCAGGCGGAATGTTTGGCGGGGGCGAAAACTCCGGCCAGCGCTACAGCCTGACTTTGGCCGTTTCCGCTCGAAATATCTTTAATCATGTAAATGCCGGCTCACCAATCGGCATCCTCACCTCGCCGATTTTCGGCCAAGCCATTTCATTGCCGGTCGGCCCCGGCAGTGGTCTCTACTCCAGCCGCCGCATTGAATTGCAGGCGGCGTTTGCGTTCTAGCTAGTCGAGGTCTTTCTCATTTTTCTTGCGATGGGATTTTGCTTCGTCGCGCATTTCTCGTGACGCCGGAAAAACATTATGCTGCGGAACAGGCATCGGCTTGTCACCCATCCTGTCCTTCCACAAGAATTGATTTAGCACGGCTGTATCCACCGCATCGGCGTGGCTGAAGTCCATGTTCTTGCCCTCTTTCCAGTCCTTCTCATTCATCTGATAGATTAGTCCGTTCTTACGATTGCGATAATCCGCTGAGAACGGGGGCTGCGTTCCGTCTCCCGAAAAAAGAGGCGCCATCACTGCAGCGCGTGCGTCATTCGAATTCATGGGCGGTACCCCGAGCAGCGCCTCGATCGTGCGTACGACATTGATTGTAGTGTAGAAACTACGATCGATAAATGGAGCGTTTTCCCCCGCGCCGGCTTTTGCACGCGGCGCGTACTTGCTGACCACCAGCGCGATGCTGCGATGAGCGTCCACGTGATCGGAACCATTCTGCGCGTCGTCTTCCAAAATTAAAAAAGCGGTATCGTCCCAGTAAGGGCTGTGTGAAATGGCCTCCACCGCGCGGCCGACAGCAAGATCGTTATCAGCTACCGACGCAGAGGGCGTCGGCTTTCCTTTGCCCAGTCCCGCGGTGTGATCATCCGGCAGCCGCAGCAAAATGAATTGCGGCATCTCATCTTTAGCGGATTTTCGCGTCTCCACATATTTGTTGAACTCGTTCAGAAATTCATCCACGCGAAGTTGGTCGGGGTAGGTGACTTCAAAATCGGGAAATAGAGGATCAAAGTGCCCGCGGAGCTCGGATTCCGCCGCAATATTTTTTGCAATTACGGGGATATCCCAGCCGTATGGGCTAAGGCTCCCGTGCGGTTCACCAACATTGCTCTCCAGCGGTTCGCCTTTTTTGATAGTTGTGCGTTTACACTGAACCCCTGCGATTTTTGGTGGTCCGATCTTTGTCGAGCCGGACTCCTCTTTTTCATTGCACCATCGCGTAACGATATACTCTCCGTAGTGGCGATATGTGACTCCATGCGTAGCGAAATTCTTCCATAGGTAGCCGCCAGTCGGTTCCGCGGCATCCGGCAATCCATCTTCGACTGCAATTCCTTCCAGGAACGTTCCCTCGGAGTCGTAGGTGCGCTCGTGCCCACGATAAGCGACGGGGATTGTTTTTGCGATGTAGTCGGAGACCGAAGCCGATGTCGACCACACATGCCCGTCGCCGGAAACATCGCCGCTGTCATAGAAATTGTCCAGCACTCCAAACTGTTTCGCCAATGCGTGTTGGTTTGGAGTGATGTCCTCTCCATACATCGCCAGTGACGGGTCGCCGTTGCCCACGCCGAGGTCGCCAAAAAGTTGATCGTACGTTCGGTTCTCTTTGATGATGTAAATCACGTGGCGAATCTTGTTCTCGCCCGCGGCGAACAGCACGCGATCCGTATTTCCGCGGCTGGCGTTTCGTTCCTCGGTCTCCTTGGTAAAAGCGGCCAAATGTTCGGGAATATCGGCCAGCGCTATGCGTGCCAGCGAGCCTCGGATCAAGCCAAGGATGTAAGGATATTCGGGATGACCCTCCTTAGTAGTGCCGGTGGATTTTGAGTTTGGCCCGGCGCCACGTCCTTTGGCGCTCGCAATGAGCAAGTCCTTTGTGGTCGCCACCACAACCGTGGGATACCACTCGGTCGGAATGAAGCCCGTAGCCCTGCGGCCCGAAAGATCAAACACTCCGACGGAATCTGAAATTGCGTTTGCCGAGAAAAGTGTCTTTTCGTCGGGAGAAAGCGCCAGCGATTCCGGGTCGCTACCGCCATAGGACTGCCGCGCCGGTTTTGTAAAAAGTGTGTAGAGTAGTTTTCCGTTCACCGGATTTAGCGCGACGATTTGATCCCGGTTGGTTAGGGCAACAAAGAGCACGGAATTATCGCGATTTAGCAAAAGTGCTGTCGGATGCGACCCGCCGGCAAGTGAGGAGCGCGGCTTTCCAAGCTCGACCCTGCGAATAACTTTCCCATGAGGCAAATCGAGCTTCGCAATCGCGGAAGCGTTCCACAGCGAGACGAAGCCCCACCTTCCGTCGCTGCTGATGACCGTGGTGTAGGGAAGTGAAGCTGGAATGCGCTTAAATGTGGACAGATCGAAACGATGAATTATTTTTCCATCCGTTGTGTTCAGAAGGATCGCTTCGTCGGAGTTGTTGCTTGCCACGAGAATTCGCTCTACTCCGCCAACTTTGCCGACGCTGAGTCCTGCCGGATACGTGACGTCCTTAAATTGTTCCCGGCGGACTTTTCCGCGGGGCAACGAAGTGCGCGCAGAGATCGGCAGAAATCGTTCCGGCAGGACCTCGCCATTTTTGAAGCTGTAGACGGCGATCCCGTTTCCGGTGCTGCCCTCTTTCTTGCCGAGCGGATCGGTGTAAGACGCAATCGAAGCGTAGAGATGTTTGCCGTCGAGCGAAAAAGCCAAGCCCAAAAAATAAGTTTGCCGCGCGTTGTGGCTCAGGCGATTTTCGGGGAAATCCGACAGTTCGCCCGTCTCCACCTTAAGAACCGAGATCGATTGCCTTCCGTCATCGCTATAACTGCCGAATCCGCTGTGCAGAAAGGCCACAAACCTTCCGTCAGGAGAAACGGCTGCGGCCGTGGCAAGATTATTGGTCTCGCGGGGACCGCCGGGCACTTCGCCGAGCAGCCTGCCGTTCGGCAGTCGCATCTGGCTTCCGGCTTCTTGTGCTAAATTAGCGCCGTCGCACAACAGGAATGTCATACAAGTTACAAGAACTATTGTGAAAGCATTATGTTTACGCATGAAAAGAGTATGACCGTTTCAGATGAAATGCCTGTGAATTGTCTCCAAGGCCGCGTTGGTGAAATGCCGGAAACGCAAAGGTATCATGACTGGCACGAGCGCGCTTAAAACTATCCTGTTGACAATCCGCACCGCCCAGGAGCAATGCATTGCGAAAAAAGAAGAAGCGGCTTGATAAGGGTAAAGAAGCTCGGCGCCTGGCCCGCAAGGCAGCTCCGCCACCTGCTGCCACCAAAGTGGTGCCAGACAAAAGGAAAAAAGCGGAAAAACACAAGAGCACGTTGTCCAAAGACCTCGAAGACCTGTAGATTGCTTATTCGCGAGGCGTGAATTAGATCCGGACCGGACCTAGTTCTTGGACCCTCAGCCCGGTTTGTACGCCGGAACGGCCTCGTCGACGCGAAAGACGGGCGAACGTGTGATGTTCCCGCGGTCCGCAAGCGCATCAGCAATCGTTTCGATTTCCGCTTTGCCGAATCCCATGCACGATACCTGTACTGTGCCGTCCGGGTTGATCAGAAAGAATGTCGGCACACTCGTCAAACCGTAGGCATTAGATACTGGGTAACCGGTTGAGTCGACCAAAATCGGAAAAGTAATCCCGGACTCTCGGGCGAAATCGCGCGAAGCGCTTGCGCCGTCTTGGGAGACTCCCAAAAACGTAGCTTCTTTTCCACCATATTGTCTGAATAGCCGCTCAAGAAACGGAAATGTGAATCTGCAAACTGGGCACGAAACTTTGAAGAACGCCACCACCACCGGGCCCTTCTGCAGCGCGGAGCCGAGCGAAAATTCCCTTGCGTCAACAGACTTGAGCGAAAAACCGGGCGCGATCTTTCCAGGGACGATATGCGTCATGCCGTCTTTAGCTCCGAGCCAGCCCAGCAGGCGGCGGTGAATTGACATGGAAAAAGTCTAGCCTAGCAGGCGCGCCGCTACAAATTGGATGCCGGGAAGTCTGCGAAGTTATCCCTGCAAGGGGAACGGAGTTTGTGATGAAAGTACCCCCTAGGGAGGACTGGAATCGTGCGACGATACGACGCGACCGTAGATGGAAGCCCGGCTGAAGCGGTCAAACATGCGGTAGGTCTCGCCCGAAATGCGCGCGATGGCATCGCCACCCCCGCGTTCATGACGCAGAAAACTCGCCATAACGCAGATGATGTAAGGGCGCGCGCCGGTAAAGACGACGCCGCAATCATTGCGCACCCCTTCGAGTTCGCCGGGTTTATTGGCGATGCGCAGGTCCTCGGGAAGTTCGCGCGGGATGTAACTTTCCTTGTGGATGCTGAGCAGATTGAAATAATCCTCGGTGAATTGCTGGTTAAGCACTTTGCCGCGATATAGCGCTTCGAGAAGGAGCATCATTTCGCGAGGTGACCCGACGTTTTCGCGACCCTGGGCAGCAGCTTTGATATCCATCATCTTTCGTCTCAGGCGGATATGAGGCAAGCGAAGCGAATCGAGCAACGCGTTGACGTTCTCCATGCCGACGCGATCGATGATGATGTTGGTGGCGGAATTATCACTCACGGAAATCATGAGCGTAGCGACGTCGCGAAGCGTAAGACGAGTCACTCCTGGAGTGAGCGCGCCGGCAATACCGCTGCCGCCGACCAGATCGGAAGCTTGCAGTACGTAGGAGTCGTTGAAATTGAGCTTGCCTTGCTGCACCTGGCGGAAGAACTCGGCCAGAATGGCGATCTTGATAGAACTGGCGGTTGGGAAAACCTCGTCGGCATTGAGCAGCAACGTGTGCTCGTTGCCGAGATCGAGAATCCCTACGCCGAGAACACCGTCGAGATGCGCGTCTTCTGCATGGACGGATGATTCAAGCTTTTGCCAGAGCAGGAGTTCTTTTTGTGGAAGGGAGTCTTGGCTCTGAGCAGACGACGCTCCCTCGGCAAAGATGACGAAGACCACGATATAAGCGAAATAAAATCTCAAAGGCGCCTCCGACGCGGAATTATACGCGGAAAGCCACGAAACGAACCTTCAACAAACAAGAAAGTTCTGCGAAGCTCAGTTGAAAGCGGGAAGTTACAATCAGTGGATGTGGCGGGTTCTGCGCTGCATGAAATCCATCAGCAAGTATTGTCCAAGGTTCTGTGGCGTAGTGAAGTAGGCTTTGCCGCGGCACATTTGCGTGATTCTCTGCACAAAATTAACCAGCGAATAATCCGTAGCCAGCATGAAGGTATTGATCATGATGTTTGCGCGCTTGCACTTGTTCACTTCTTCAAGCGTTTCGCTGACCACAAACGGATCCAGCCCGAACGCATTTTTGTAAATGCGTCCATCCTCCAGCGTCAACGCCGACGGCTTTCCATCAGTGATCATGACAATTTGCCGCATGTCCTTGCGTTGCCGAAGCAGGATTCGCTGCGCCATGCGCAAGCCCTCGCGCGTATTGGTGTAAAAAGGGCCTACCTGAACGCGAGCCAGCTCGTTGAGCGGTACTTCCTCCGCGCTGTCATGAAATAAAACGAGATGCAGCGTATCGCCCGGAAATTGCGTTCGAATTAAATGCGACAGGGCCATCGCAACGCGCTTCGCAGGCGTGAAGCGGTCTTCGCCATATAGAATCATGCTGTGCGAACAATCCAGCATCAGCACCGTCGCGCATGACGATTGGTACTCGCACTGATGCACCATCAGGTCCTTATAGCCAATCTCAATGGGCACTTTCGCGCCGTCGCGCCGTACCGCGTTGAACAAAGTCTCGCTGACGTCAAGATTCAAGGTGTCGCCAAATTCATATTCTCGCGATGCCCCACTTGTTTCCACGCCGGTAGCCATATCCCGTGTGTCGTGGCGACCAAAGCTGCTTCGTCCTAACGAGCCCAGCAAGTCGCGCAAAGTCTTAAAGCCCAGGAAGTCGATCGTCTTATCAGTGATTTCAAACCGCGCTTCTGTCTTGCGCTCCAGCGGATCTCCCACCGCTCCCCGGGCCGACATCTGATTTGGCGGCGTAATCTGCGCCTGCTGCCCAGGATTGATGAAGCCTTGGTTCGAAAGCCGCTCGATCAGTTTGTCCAACAATTGCTGAATCTCCTGATTGTTCGAAGCATCCGAGCGATTAAGCAGCTTTCTCAGCTCATCACTCAGCTTGTCATTCGACAGTAAGTCGCCTTCCTGCAGCGCGCGCAGAATCGCCTCGCGGAGAGCCTCCATCGATCGTTCCGGATCGAATTCCGATATCCCGTAGTATTGCGATTCGAACCCGCTTTGCAGGAAAAAATCGCCCAGCTGCTTGACCAGTTCTTCCAGGTCAACGCTGTCTGCAGGCTCGCCGCTGTACTTCGTATATTTGGTAAATCTCATTTCGTTCCTGTCCAAACCCTTCTCTATGGTGAGCGTTGACCCTGAGGTCCCCCGGCAGTTTGCGATGGACTCAGTTATAGCTCCTCCGCGGAGGACGATTTAGATTCTCGCGCGGCTCCGGCTGCTTTGGTTTTTCCGCAAAAAAACCGCGTTCCTCGCTGCGCCCAATGCGACGATGCGCCCACAGACCCTCAAGAATCATCTCCGCCGCCGCTGAAACCTGCGCGTGATCTTTTTTATCTTCCACGCCCAGCCGGTCGACGTGATCGATCAGATCCTTGATATTCGCCAGTTGCTTATAGCGATCTTCCATCGAAGCCAACTCCGCAAACTTCAGTTCGCCGCCCAGTTCGAACCACTGGACCACCGGCTGAAAATTCACATCCGCAAATCGCCGGGAAAACACTCGCCCCACCGCGGTTCGAATCAGTTCCCGCGCCACCGTGTCTGCGCCTTTCAACTCGCCTTCATACTCGAGTTCCAGTTTGCCGGTAACCGATGGCAGCGCGGAATAAATATCGCCAACCCGCGCGACGGAATGTTTTTCCGCCGTCTGTGCGGCGCGTTGCTCCGCATTGCTGACCACGGTTTCCAGTACCGAAATCGGCAGCCGCTGGCTTACACCCGATCGTTTGTCGACGCGCTTGTCGTCACGCGCCTGGAACGCAATCTCTTCCACCAGTTCGCGTAGATAGTCGGGCACGTCCACGCGATAGCCGGAATCGCGTCCGGTCCACGCTTCTTGTTTTGTAATCGAAATGCCTTCTTGGATCGTCGACGGGTAATGCGTCCGAATTTCCGCGCCGATGCGGTCCTTCAGTGGCGTGATAATTTTTCCGCGCGCAGTATAGTCCTCGGGATTCGCTGAAAACACCAGCAGCAGATCCAGTGGCAGCCGCAACGGGTAACCTTTAATCTGGATGTCGCCTTCCTGCATGATGTTGAACAGGCCGACCTGAATTTTACCCGCCAAGTCCGGCAACTCATTAATGGCAAAAATTCCGCGATTGGCTCGCGGCAGCAGCCCGTAGTGGATCGTGAGTTCGTCGGAGAGATCGCGGCCGCCACGCGCGGCTCGGATCGGATCGACGTCGCCGATGATGTCCGCCATGGTTACGTCAGGCGTCGCCAATTTTTCCACGTAACGCAGCTCTCTCGGCATCCAGGCAATCGGTGTGTGGTCACCCTCCGCAGTGATGCGATCCCGACAGGCCCGGCAGATCGGCCGCAGCGGATCGTCATTAATCTCGCAGCCGGCCACCACCGGAACTTCCGCGTCTAGCAGATTCGCCAGACCGCGCAGGATGCGGCTCTTCGCTTGGCCCCGCAATCCCAGCAAAATAAAATTATGCCGCGAGAGCAAGGCGTTTACGATTTGCGGAATTACGGTATCTTCGTAGCCATGCACTCCAGGAAAAAGCGTCTCGCTGCGTTCGATTGCCCGCAGCAAATTCGTTCGAATTTCGTCTTTCACAGAACGCGAAGCGGAGCGTGCGTCAAAATCTGGAATCCTACGCAATTCTCCAAGGTTCGTCGGTTTCGTACGTCCTAACGCAGAGTGCGGCGACACTGAAGCAGTCATGAAGCCCCCAAACAATACGCCTGAAGTCCAGCGAATAGCCAGTTAGATGCAAGTGCTGCGAAATCGGTCAGCTCAGTTCAATTCGTGCCCGTTGCCCGTGGGTCGCACCCGGAGACTCTCTTCCTTTTGTAGATGCGGTGCCCACTCTCGCAGGTATGCAACCAGGCGCTCTTGGCGTTCCGCTTCCGAACGTAATTCCAGAACGCGCTGTTTCCAAAGCAAATCCATGGGCAGCCTTGCCGCGATTCGATATGAGATCTCTGCTTCCGGTGATCCGTCTACGTCTCGCGGATAGTCATCGAAAATCAACGTATGACATGTCTCATAAAGCCCAATCAACTCCCGCGACACGCTCGGGTTTACGGGTACCGGCCGGTCCTCCAGAAAATCTACTTCGCCGCGCATCAGCGGTTCATCAGAAAAAAGTTCAACTACCCGAAAAGGCTCGCGTCCCACGGTCAGAATATCGCATCGCCCATCCTCATAACGGTTCGTGACTTCCAGAATCTCCGCCGTGCAGCCCGTTCCTGCTATTCCATTCGGCAGTGCCAGCAGCATGCCAAAACGCGTCTTCGCCTCCAGGCAACCGCGTATCATTTGCCGGTATCGCGGCTCAAAAATGTGCAAAGGGAGATCAGCGCCGGGAAGGAGAACGACGTTTAGCGGGAATAGCGGTAGCCGAACCGGTGACATGGTGACTTCCAGCCAGCATAACAGAGCCATGCACAGAGCGAAATCCATTGAAACGAATATGAATTAGAGTTCGCTCAGCAGCGCTTCCATCTCAGATGCCGCGTGGGGGTTCCCGGCTTTCGAGGCGGCGGAAATCCCCTGATGCAAGACGGGACGCGCCTCTTCCCCCCGCGATTCTTTTACCAAAAGCTGCGCAAACATCAGATACGCCGGCACATAATCCTGATTGCGCGTCAAAAGTTCACGAAAATTCGCTTCCGCCGCGGCTACATCCCCGGCATTCAGACATTCCATCGCCAGTCCATATCGTGAAAATGCATCGTCCGGTTTTTGAGCAACGAAAGACTCCAGCAACTCCCGCCGCGTTTTCTTTTGGTCGGCCATGATGAGCAGGTAGTATAACGGCTGGGCACATTGGGCCAAAATCGCACCTAGCCGAGGAACGCATGCCACAACAAAAAATCGTTGCGCCGATTAGCGAAATTACTCTCAAGCCAAAACCAATCAGCGCGTCACGTTCTGAGATGGCTGAAGTAGTTCTGCCCGCAACCACCAATCCTCTTGGCAAGCTGCTTGGAGGTCATGTGATGCATCTCGTTGACATCGCCGCAGCTATGGCTGCCAGCCGCCATTCGAACAGCTATGTAGTAACGGCTTCAGTGGACCACATCGATTTCCGCAATCCGGTCAACATCGGTGAAATTGTCATTCTCAAATCGCAAGTAAACCGCGTCTTTCACACTTCAATGGAAGTCGGTGTAAAAGTATTTTCCGAAAACGCGCTGACCGGCGAACGGAAGCACACCACCACCGCCTATGTGACTTTTGTTGCTATCGACGCCGTCACCAAACAACCGCGCCTTGTTGCACCCTTGGTCTTGAGAACCGCAGAAGAAAAACGCCGCTGGCGCGAAGCAGGTGTCCGCCGCAAATCCCGCCTGGCGATAAGAAATAAGAAACGCCGCGGAATCGATTAGGCTGATACTTACTGCGATTTTCGTTGTGGCCCAGACAATGCTGGCTCCGCTTTCCGTTTTTATTCCTGCTGGTTCCTGTTTTTTACTTTCGTGCGACCCTTCCAACCCAAATCGGCGTGCTCGTCGGCTGTGCACTACCGCCCTCGGGCTCTTCAGTAATGGCCAGCACCTTCGTTCCGTTTGGCAAATCGGGTGGGGTCGCGATCAGTAGCTCGAATTTTCCGTCCGCATTCGGTCGCCGCGTCAAAGAAGGCACGGCCTTGGCTCCTGGCACTTTCGGAATTAGCCATAGCTGGAGCGTATGACTCACGGGCGGAATTGGCAGCTTTTCTCCCATCACCAGCAGACCAAATTCCGAATGCCACGCCGCGTGCAACTCCGGCAAATCCGTATTCGCCGGCCGCATCGCAATCTTGATCGATTCCGGATCAGTCAGAATCAGCGCTTCTCGTCGCGCTTCTGCAAGCTGCCGCGCCGATTCCCGCCGCAATTCAATCTGCTGCTGCAGCGCTGCTGCACTATGCCGTATCGTCTTATTCGTCGTCCGAGCTTCGTAGGCGTTGTAAAGCGCAAATGCAACAGCCGCCGCGAGAGCTCCCCAGATCCACAGCGGAATCGCTGGTCTAGCTGGCATTTGGCCGGCCTTGTCCGCTTGTAGCATTTGCATCAGCCGCTCGCGCGCCACATGTTTCCTGTTGGATTTCCTTGGCAATCGCCAGTGAATGTTCCACGCAAGCACCGATCGCGGGGCCTTTCCAATAATTTCCTATGATCTGCAAGCCCGGAATCGCAGTGATAGCATCCTGAATCGCTTTCAGTCGTTCCAAATGCCCAAGATTGTATTGCGGAATGGCGCGAGTATATCGTGTGACTCGGACGACGGTTGGGTTCCCCGCAATGTGCAAAACTGCCGCAATTTCGCGATGAACCAGTTCCGCCAGCTCTTGCTCGCCAAGCGTCGAAGCTGACGGGTCCGTCGCTCCGCCTATAAAATTCGTCAGCAAGACGTGGCCCTTCGGTGCCCGAGAAGGGAAGAGCGACGAGTTCCAAACAGAGCCTAGCGTTCGCAGTCCCGATGAACGCGGCGCAAGAAATCCGAATCCCTGCAAGGGATTGCATACCTGCGCGCGTCGGTACCCGAGCGAAACCACTGCGACCGGAGCGTAAGAAATCTTTTCCAGGGCATCAGTGGCAACAGAAGCGAGGCCTTGCAATATCTTTGCGCTCGCTGCGGCTGGGGCCGCTAGCACGAACCGGTCGCAACTCAATTCCTCTTCGACATTAGTAGCTCGCACGCGCACGCGAAACTTGCCGTCAATCCAGCCCACGTCGTTGACTTCGACTCCGCATCGAAGTGCCGGCCCAAGCGCGCTCCGAAGCGCTTTGACGAGGCTCTCGTTGCCGCCGCGAAATGACACCAATCCCGGCCGAGGTTTTGGACGGTTCGCTCGCTGCTTTCCAGCCTTCGCACCCAATGTAAGCCCACCGCGAATCACGCTTCCCGCGGACTTCTCGGCCTCATATAGTTTCGGAAATGCTGCGCGCAAGCTCAGTTGCTCGGGATCACCCGCATAAATCCCAGATACAAATGGTCCAACCAAGCGCTCCAGCAATTCTGCCGAAAACTTCCGTCGTACGAAGGCCGCAATCGATTCGTCCTCTTCGGGTGGCGAGGTTTTCCCGAGCACATCGCGAAGAAAAGAAAACTTGGTTCCCCAACTAAAAAAACCAGAAGCAAGCAGTGCTGGCGACAGCGGCACCTCGGTCAGCTTGTGATCAACCAAAACATATCGCGGAGCGCCGCGCGGCGTTTCGATCATGCTCGTTGTCAGTCTTAGTTCATCGCAGAGCTGGGCCATATCGGGTGTTGAGCTGAAACTTTGCGGTCCCAATTCAAAAAGATAACCATCTTCTTCCACCGATTGGATTACGCCGCCAGGGCGCGCTGAGGCTTCCAGCACTACGACATTTCGACCGGCTTTTTTCAGCTGATAGGCGCACGCAAGTCCGGAGATTCCCGCACCGACGACGATCGTGAGAGGGGCGGAGGCCACGGCTCAGAGAGTTTTCGAAAAGAGCGGCTTCGCAGTTAGTTGCTGTTGTTCCAGATAAGGATCAAAGAGCATTGCGAGATTGCGAATGAAAATGCGTCCAAGCCAGGTCGCGCGAATTTCTTCGCGATCGATTGTTAACAGGCCATCCTCGCGCGGAAGCTCCAGACGTTGTAACTCAGCGGCGAAATGTTCATCGAAATCTATTCCGAATGTTTCGTTGATTTCGCGCTTAGGAATCACTGTGTGACAAAGCAGCCTACTTATCACCTCGCGCCGCAGCCGGTCTTCCGCCGACAGATGATAACCGCGCATCGTCGCGATCCCGCTCTCGTTTACTGCTTTTTCCCAAGCTGCAAGTTCGCGGAAATTCTGCGCATAGGCATCTTGAAATCCGCTGATCGCCGTGACTCCCATTCCATACAGGTCTGCGCCCGCTTTTGTCGTATAGCCCTGAAAATTTCGATGCAGCGTGCGTTTCGTCTGGGCTATAGCAAGCTCGTCTCCCGGTTTGGCGAAGTGATCCATCCCGATATAGAGGTATCCCGCTTCAACAAACTTCAGCATGCCGGTCCGAAAGATCTCGAACTTTTGCATTCCTTGCGGCAGATGAGCCGCGAACGATCCTTGCTGTTTCTTCAGCCACGGAACATGCGCATAGCTGAAGAGGGCGATCCGATCCGGCGCCAGACCGATAGTCTTGTCTACGGTCTGCGCAAAGGTTTCCGCGGTCTGATAAGGAAGTCCGTAAATCAGGTCCACGTTGATGCTGTCAAAACCAAGTTCTCGCGCCGTCTTAATCAAATCGCGCGTGATGTCATAAGGCTGCACTCGATGAATCGCCAACTGCACCGGCTCATGAAAATCCTGAATCCCCATGCTTAGCCGGTTGAAACCCGCGCGCCGCAACATTTCCAGATGTTCCCGCGTGGTCACTCGCGGATCCACTTCAATTCCGATTTCCGCATCCTGCGAAAACGCAAATCGGTGCTTCGTGTATCCGAACAAGTCCTCCAGTTGCGCAGGCGTTGAATAGGTCGGGGTCCCGCCGCCCCAGTGAAATTGCACAACTTCGCGCCCGTGCGAAACTGATTCACTCACTCGCGCAATCTCTTTTTTCAAAACCTCAAAATAGCGAAGCGATACTTGTTTATCTTTTTGAATGATTACATTGCACGCGCAAAACAGGCACAGGCTCTCGCAGAAAGGCAGGTGCATATATAACGAAACCGGTGTGTTCGCCGCATTTGCCCTTTCATGTGCCACCTCCAAATCAGCCGGGCCGAACGCATCGTTCCACACGGGAGCCGTCGGATAGCTGGTGTAACGCGGTCCGGGCCGGTTATATCGCGCCAGGAATTCTTCGCTGACGCGCAGCTCTTCTCTGATTTGCTCGAGTGTCGGTTGCGACATCATCTTTCCGTAAAAATCATGCGGCTACTTGGCCGCCGCCTTTTCCGTAAACGAAAATTGCTGCCCCGTCGTAACAAATATCTTCGCATTTTCTACCGGTGTCTCCGGCAGAATTCCGTGCCCCAAATTCAAGATGTGTCCCACGCCGCCAAGCTGCCGCAGGGTGCTCCGCGTCGCCTCGCGAATATGTTCTTGCGGCCCAAATAACACCGCTGGGTCCAAATTCCCTTGCAAAGCGATCTTCGACCCAACCGCGGTTCGCAGTTCTGCCAAATTCACGCGCCAATCGCAGCTCAGTACGTCCGCGCCGCACTGCGCCACTGCCGGCAACAAATGATGCGAAGCCTTCGTGTAATAAATCAGCGGCACAGCTCCACGTACCTCCGAAATTGCTTCCTGCACCGCAGGCAATGCAAACTCCCGATACTCCGGTAGCGTCAGCTCTCCGCACCAGGTATCGAACAGTTGCAGCGCCGCAGCACCCGAGGCAATTTGCGCCTTCAAATATCCAATCGTTCCTTGCGCAATTCGCTTCAACAACTCGCGAAACACCGCAGGCTCCGTGTACAAAAACTCCTTCACTTTCGCGAAGCCGTCCCCCGTGCGCCCTTCCACCATGTAACACGCCAGCGTCCACGGCGCCGCCGCAAATCCCAGCACCGGCACGTCGGGCCCAGCGGTTCGAACAATTCGCCGGATGGCCTCCATCAAAAATCCCGTTTCCATCTCCGGATCGAACTGCCGTAGTCGCCGCACCGCTTCCAGCGATCTCACTGGCTTCGGTAAGTTCGGTCCGCCGTCGCCCAATTCCAGTTGCAGCCCCATTGCTTCTGCGGGAATGAGAATGTCAGAAAATACGATGATCGCGTCCACGCCTAATCGGCGGTACGGCTGCATCGAAATCTCGACTGCCAAATCCGGCGTCTTGCAAAGCTCCAAAAAGGCATGCTTCGCTCGCAGCTCCCGGTATTCCGGCAAATAACGTCCCGCCTGCCGCATCATCCAGACCGGCACACGCGGCAGCGCCTCCCCCCGGCATGCGCTCAGGAACAATTCTTTTCGGTTCAACGATACATTCAATGATCCGGGAGTTATCGGCATGGACTTTGTCAGTTGAGGATATCAAATTGCGCACGAGGATGCGCGTGGCCGCCACACCATGCGACCGCACTCTCGCTACGCTATACTCTAGACAGGGATCAAGGTGCGCGGCGTATTTCCGGGCTAGTCCTCCGCGCGTCTTCCCACTCTAATGGACCATCTCTTTTTCTTGCTTACACTTGCGGCGTACGTCGGCAGCTTCGCCGCCTATATGCGCTATCTGGTCGCCGGCAAAGACTGGTCAGGTCGCCTCGGCTCGCTCTTTCTGGCCGCTGGACTTATCACCCACTACGTCGCCCTCCTCGAACGCTCCCGCGGCCTCCATACCGTTCCCTATCA
Organism: Candidatus Acidiferrum sp.; assembly: GCA_036522855.1. Taxonomy (GTDB): domain Bacteria; phylum Acidobacteriota; class Terriglobia; order Acidiferrales; family UBA7541; genus Acidiferrum. The sequence goes on from DATDFA010000011.1 coordinate 49,737, forward strand.
TGATCTCTCCGGCTCCATGTCCCTTTTCGGCTGGCTTCTCGCACTCACATACCTCAGTCTCGAACTCTTTCATCGCCAGCGTTCCGTCGGCGCGTTCGTCCTTCCTTTTATTTTGGCATTTTTTCTTTTTGCTCATCTCTCGCCGCCCGACCATCTCGCCGCTCCTCCAGCCACCGGCGTCGCCTTCGCCTTCCACGTGACTCTCAGCATCCTTGCCTATGCCGCCTTTGGCCTTTCCTGCGTGCTAAGTGTTATCTACCTCGCCGAGCAGCGGCTCCTTCACAAACATCGCGTCGCCGACGTTGTCTGGCGCCTCCCTTCTCTCGATCTTCTCGATCGCATGAGTCAAAGCAGCGTTTTTGTCGGCTTGATTGCGATTGCGATCGGCACAGCACTCGGGTTCCTCTGGGTTGATCGCCTTACTGGCAACGTCTGGCACTACGACCCCAAATATGTCATTACGCTGCTGGTTCTGGTCGCTTACATTTTTTACTTGCGGCTTGCCCGCAATCCCGGCTGGCGAGGAGCGCGCGCCTCGCAGCTTTGCATTTTTAATTTTGTCATTGTCATTTTCAGCTTCACGGTGGTGAACTTGTTTTTTTCGCGTGCGCATCGGTATTTCTAGGGTTTTTTAAGGGAATGCACTCAAGGTCATGGAAATTGTCCTCGTTGGATTGAATCATCGCTCAGCGCCCGTCGAAGTGCGCGAACGCGTGTCCTTCACCAATGACCAAGCCCGCCGGGCCGCCGAGGAATTGCGTGCCCGCGGCATTCTCCACGAAACACTAGTTCTCTCCACATGCAACCGCAGCGAAGTTTACGGAGTCCCGCCCGAAACCTCGTGCGAGTCTGCCACGGCTCTTTCCAACTACCTTTCCAGTTTCCATTCTGTCCAACTCGACCTCCTCACCCCTTCGCTCTACCACCATTACGATCGCCACGCCGTCCATCACCTTTTCCGCGTGGCCGCTGGTCTCGATTCCATGATGCTTGGCGAAGCCGAAATTCTCGGCCAGGTTCGCGAAGCCTATCGCGCCGCTTACGAACAAGGCGCCACCGGCCCCATTCTCAATCGCCTTTTTCAAGGTGCGCTCGAAGTCGGCAAGCGAGTCCGCTCGGAAACCGAACTTGGCGCTCGTCCCATGTCTGTAGCTTCCGCCGGGGTCAAACTCGCCGAACGCATTTTTGGAAAATTGCAGGAGCGCGCCGCCTTGGTTCTGGGCGCAGGCATGATCAGCGAACAAGTCGTCTCGCAACTTCGCGATCGCAACATCGCTCGTCTCTTCGTTATGAATCGTTCGCTCGAACGCGCTGACCATCTCGCCCGTCAGTTCGCTGGCAAAGTCATCGCCTGGGACGATTGGGAATCCGCGCTGATTCTCCCCGACGTCATAGTCACCAGCATTTCGAGCGAACAACCCGTCCTGCTGCGCTCGCACCTTGAGAAAGCCATGGCTGCCCGCGGCAATCGTCCGCTTTTTGTCATGGACCTCGGCGTGCCCCGCAATGTCGATCCTAGAGCCGCTGACCTTTACAATTTTTATCTCTACAACCTCGACGACCTTGTGCAGATCGTCCAGCAGAATCGCAGCGCACGCGAAAGTGAGGTCCCCCGCGCTGAGTCGATCGTTGACGAACACGTCGGAAAATTTCTCACCTGGCAAGCCAGCGTCGAACTCATCGGTGTCGTGGAAGCGCTTCGAAACAAACTCAAGTGCGAACGTGCCGAATTTATCCGCGAGCGCGCCCAAAAGGTGCCCGGCCTCACCGCCGAACAGCGCCAGCATGTCGAAATCATGATCGATGATCTTCTCGAAAAAATGCTTCTCGACCCCGCTCGCCGCCTGCAAGGCGAAAAAGATCTGCGTCGCAAAATTCAACAGGTCGAAGCCATTCGTGACCTCTTTCTACCGGACCGGGAACACTAATGAAACCGGTTCGAATCGGTACTCGCGGCAGCATGCTCGCCAAATGGCAAGCCGAATTTGTCCGCAAGAAAATCTTCCAGGCCACCGGAATTGACGCCGAAATCGTCATCATCAAGACCACCGGCGACAAACTCCAGCAGTCGTCGTTTTCCCAAATCGGCGGCAAAGGCATATTTACCAAGGAACTCGAAGAAGCCCTCCTTAACGAGGAAATCGACCTTGCTGTCCATAGTGTGAAAGATATTCCGACCGAAGTTTCGTCGCGTCTTTGTTTTCCTGTCATTTGCCGCCGCGAAGATACTCGCGATTGCCTCGTCGCTGCGAAGGGAGAAACTCTTTCCACTCTTCGTCAGGGCGCCCGCATTGGAACTAGCAGTCTTCGCCGCCAATCACAGATTCGCCACCTGCGCAATGATCTTGACGTTCGAGACATGAGGGGTAATGTCGACACCCGTCTCCGCAAGGTCGAAAGCGGCGAATATGACGCCATCGTCCTGGCCAAAGCTGGCCTCGACCGCCTCGGCTGGAGCAATCGCATTAGCGAAGTTCTCTCTCCCGATGTCTGTATGCCCGCCGTTGGTCAAGGTGCCCTCGGAGTTCAAGCACGCCTGAAAGACAACGAAATCGCCGATACTCTCGCCGCACTTGACGATCACGAAACGCGCCAATCCATCGTTGCCGAACGCGCTCTCCTCGCCGCTCTTGAGGGCGGCTGCCAGGTTCCTCTCGGGGCATGGGCGCGCTTCGAACGCGGCGAACTCGCGCTCGATGCCGTCGTCTGTTCTCCCGATGGTTCGCAGCACGTTCGCCAGCGCGCCACCGCTCCGGCCGATCAAGCTCGCGAACTTGGCAATCGCGTAGCACAGCTACTGATCGACTCCGGCGCACGCGAAATTCTTGAACAGGTTTACCGTCAGCGTGGCTGATCATTCCTCATCTGTACTGGCAGGCAAGCGCGTGGTGATCACCCGCGCGGAATCCCAATCCGCCGCGCTGATCGAAACCCTGCGCGAAAGAGGCGCCGAAACAATCTCGGTGCCCTTGATTCGAATCGCTCCGCCCGATTTCGCGCCTCTCGACTCAGCCCTTCGTGATCTCTCCAATTTCGATTGGCTCATTTTTACCAGTCAAAATGCAGTCACCGCCGTTTCCGATCGACTCATCGCTCTATCGAATCCCCAAACCCCCTCACGTGACGCGCTTCGCATCGCAGCAGTCGGAAAATCCACCGCCACCGCCGCTCAAGCCGCCGGCTTCATCGTCGACCACACAGGAAACGGCACCGCTTCCGATCTTGTCCACGATCTGGCGAACGATCTCCGCGCCAAACGCATATTCCTACCTCGCAGCGACCGCGCCTCCGCCGAACTTGTCGCTCAACTTCTTGCTCTTGGCGCTTACATTACTGAAGTTGTCGCCTACCGCACGATTCCCCTCGATTCCATCGACAAAAGCAGCCGTGAATTGATTTTTCAAGCCGACGCCATCCTCTTTTTTAGCCCCTCAGCGGTAAACGCATTTCTCGACTTGACCAAATCTGGAGTACTCTCATTCCTTCGGACGGGTACCGCAATCGGGGCAATCGGGCCTGTCACTCGTGCCGCTCTGCGCCAGGCCGGTTTGCGCTGCGATTTCGAAGCGCCAGAGCCGGGCGTGAGCGAAATCGTTGCAGCCCTTGTTGTGCATTTCGAAAAAGCGAAGGCTCCTTCCGTTTTCGGAGCGAACTCTCAATGAGTTTTCCCACCCAACGACCACGCCGCTTGCGCAAAACAGAACTCCTCCGCGGCCTGGTTCGCGAGACACGGCTCTCTGTCGCAAACCTTATTTATCCGATGTTTGTTTGCTCTGGTACGAATGTTCGTCAGGAAGTCAGCTCCATGCCCGGCGTTTGCCAGCAATCCGCCGATCGTATCGTAGAAGACTGTCGCGAAGTGGAATCCCTCGGCCTTCCCGGAGTAATTCTTTTTGGTCTTCCTGAAACCAAGGACCCGCGCGGAGAGAGCTCGTTGCAAAAAGACGGCGTCGTGCAGCGCGCCATCGCAGGCATTCGCAAGGCAAAATTGAATCTCGTCGTCATCACCGACGTCTGCCTGTGCGAATACACCGATCATGGCCACTGCGGCGTCATCGAAAATGGCGAAGTCGCCAACGATGCCACGCTCGATATTCTTGCCGAGCAGTCTCTGTCCCACGCCCGCGCCGGCGCCGATATTGTCGCCCCATCCGATATGATGGACGGTCGTGTCGCCGCCATCCGCAAGAAACTCGACGAACATAAATTTCAGGATTTGCCGATTCTTTCTTACGCTGCCAAATATTGTTCCAGCTTCTATGGGCCTTTCCGTGAAGCCGCCGATTCCGCTCCGCAATTCGGTGATCGCCGCAGCTACCAGATGGATACTGCCAACGCCCGCGAAGCCCTCAGAGAAGTCGCACTCGATCTGGAGGAAGGCGCCGACTTCATTATGATCAAGCCTGCATTGCCCTATCTCGACGTCATCGCTCGGGTCCGGGAAAAATTCTCGGTGCCCGTCGCCGCCTACAACGTCAGTGGGGAATACTCAATGGTTAAGGCCGCCGCGCAAAAAGGCTGGCTAGACGAAAAACGCGGCGCTCTAGAAATACTGACCGGAATCCAGCGCGCTGGCGCTGATATCATTTTGACGTATCATGCAAAAGACGCCGCTCGCTGGCTCAAACAATAAGTCGCCGTCGGCGCACGGTAGCACAGCCACTCCTTGCAGTGCATGGTGTGAGCATCGCGTTTAAACTATCGTATTCAGGAAAATGTTAACCCAAACACCCGAGAACTCATGATGAGCGCCACACACCCCTCTCCGCGCCGCAACAACCGCCGCTCGCGTGAAATCTTCGCTGAAGCCGAAAAAGTTCTCGTCGGCGGCGTCAACTCTCCCGTGCGCGCCTTCCGCTCCGTTGGTGGAGAACCCCTCATCATCGACCGCGGACAAGCCCAATATCTTTATGATGCTGACGGCAATCAACTTCTGGATTTTGTTTGCTCGTGGGGTGCTATGCTCCTCGGCCATGCCAATCCTGCCGTTTCCGCTGCCATTGCCGATCAAGCGCAAAAGGGAAGTAGTTACGGCGTAACTACTGAACTCGAAGTCCAGCTCGCCCAACGGATTCGCCGTGCCATCCCGTTCATGGAAAAAATCCGCTTCGTCTCCAGCGGCACCGAAGCCACTATGAGCGCCCTTCGCCTGGCCCGCGGCTTCACCGGCCGCGACCTGGTCATAAAATTTGCGGGCTGCTATCACGGTCACGCCGACAGCTTCTTATCGCAAGCCGGTTCCGGTTTGGCCACTCTCGGAATTGCCGAATGTCCCGGGGTTCCGCAGGCGCTCGCGCAACTCACGCTCAACGCTCCCTATAATGATCTTCCAGCAACCGAAAAACTTTTCGCTTTGCACCGGGACAAAATCGCAGCCGTCATCGTCGAACCGATCGCCGCCAACATGGGCGTCGTCTTGCCGCAGGAGGGATTCTTGCCAGGTCTCCGCGATCTCACGCGCAAGAACGGTTCATTGCTCATCGTGGATGAGGTCATCACCGGTTTCCGCCTCCGTAACGGTTCGGTTCAAAATCTCTACGGCATTCAAGCCGATCTCACCACCCTCGGCAAGATCATCGGCGGAGGCCTCCCGGTGGCCGCGTACGGCGGCAGCGTCGCCATCATGGATCGCGTTGCACCTCTTGGACCCGTCTATCAAGCCGGGACGCTCGCTGGAAACCCACTCGCCATGCGCGCCGGGATCGCCACCCTCGATCAGCTTTCTGCGCCGGGCCTTTACGAACGCATCCAAAAATTAGCGACCATTCTCGTTATGGGAATCCGCCAAGCTCTTCGCGCGGAAAATATCCCCGGGCAGGTCAACGCCATCGGATCGCTGGCAACGCTTTTCTTCGCCCAAGATCCCGTGAACGACTACTCCGGCGCGAAGAAATCGGACACCAAACGCTATACCCAATATTTCCGCAACATGCTCGACCGCGGCATCTTCCTCGCCCCCTCCCAATTCGAGGCGTCCTTCATCTCAGTTGCGCACAGCGAATCCGACATTGAATCTGCTATAAAGGCCGCACAGGAAAGCCTGCACTTGGTCGCATTATCCTAAGGAGCGAAGAACGCTATGGCAGAACTTGAAGTTCACACTCACCACGCCGGGCATGAAGAAAATCCGCTAATTATTCCCGTTTCCCTGACCATGTCCATCCTGGCCGTGCTGGTTGCTGCTGCCACGCTCATGGGCCATCGGTCCCACACGGAAGAGCTGCTCTTGCAAGCTCATGCAACCGATCAATGGAATTTCTATCAGGCTAAAAATATCCGCATGCATGAGATGCAAGTGATGGTGGACCAACTTGGGGTCTTGACTAATCAAAACCCGCAAAAAGCTGAGCTCCTCCGCGAGAAGTATCAGAAAGAAGCGGAACGCTATGAAAGCGATAAGGAAGGCATCAGTGAAAAAGCCAGAGAACTGGAAAACGAACGTGACGTGCTCCGGGCGCGCGCCGATCGCTTCGATGCCGGAGAAGGTATATTGGAAATCGCTTTGGTCATCTGCTCGCTGACGCTGCTAACAGACAAGAAGTTTTTCTGGTACGCCGCCATGCTCATTGGCGCTGTAGGCATCGTCGCTGCGTTAACCGCTTTCCTTCACCATTAACGCAGTAGGACGATGGGTGGTCATCAACCTGCACAACTCCGCAGTCTCCTGACTTTTCACGCCTTCAACGGCGGCTCTCCACCGCGCAACTTTGCGATCTCCGCCATCAACTGATCCATCCGTCCCAGCAGGGCCAGATGCCGCGTTTCGTCCGAACCGGGCTTCTTCCCGATAAACGTAATTGTTCCTCCTGATTCCAGCACGCATTGCTGCACTTCGCTCAGCGAATCGAAACCCTGCTTCCGTGCCTGCGCTTCCAATTGCGTGACGGTAATCAATTCGCGCTTCAGATTGTGAGTCTTGATTTTGCCGTCCTCAATTAGCACGTCCGACCGTCCCTCGATGAATTGGTCCAGTCCGCGATGCTTATAAAGAAATCTCACCACCAGATAATTCACAATCAGCAGTGAAGTAGCCCCGATGACTCCTCCGGTTACCGTATTGTCGTCGCCGATAATTGCGTTCTGCACCGTATTGGACAGCGTCAGCAGCACTACCAAATCGAATGGATTTAATTGCACCAGTTCGCGTTTCCCCGAAAGTCGTAACCCCACAACCAGAAAGGTGTAGACACAGATCGGGCGCAGAATTTTCTCTAGGATCGGAACCGCAAGAACAAACATATCCTTCCATATGCCGTGCATTGAATTCGTTCCTCCTCGAAGAGGTGGGGCCAGAGTTTAGCCGCTGGAATCGACGAAAAAGTCGCCGTTAGGCTCTGAGATTAGCATGTCACGCGCCGTACAAACCAAAGTACTGTCCAACCGTACAGTCATAATTCTGCAACTCGCGGTTTTTCCTCATGGTCAGGCGGCATTGCCTGGTTTATCATGAAATCCATTCGTCCTCGGTTGTGGCTTCGAATGGCACAGTTCGGTTCGGGCGTGACCAGTCTTGTTTTACCCGCCTTCGGGACCAGTTCGACGCGGATGCTCCCGGCGGCTGTCATTTTTGTTTTGGGACTATGCCGAAGAGTTTGATGCCCGAGAACCTCGTGGAATTTTCTCAAGAGCGAGCCAACGCTCTCGTCTCGGTAACCCGGGAACTGCTCTCCATTGTGTCCGCGCGCGGCGATTTTCTGTTTGTCAACGAAGGTTTCCGCCGTGTTCTCGGCTATGCTCCCGAAGATTTGCTCGGCAAGCCAATCACCTGGCTTCATCCCTCCGCGGAAGTCCAGTCCCTGACCAAGGAGTTCGCAGCTCTGGTGGAGCAGGACGGCGCCACTGCCACTCGCCGATGCAGCCTCCGCTCCAAGTCCGGCCAGTGGCGGTGGTTCGATGTAGTCGCCATAAACCGCCTCCACGATCCCGACATTCACGGAATTTTACTCAGCTATCAGGACATCACCGAGTTTCAGCGCATGGAAGCCCAGCGCATGGTGCTTTCCGACGTCGTTCACGCTCTCAATGAAACTTCCAATCTTGACGATCTGCTCCACCAGATTCATGGTGCGCTCAAGAAAGTCGTCTATGCGGAGAATTTCTTCGTCGCTCTCTACGACCCGCAAACAGAAATGTTTCATTTCCCCTTTTTCGTCGACCAATTTGATCCGCCGCCTACTCCGCAAAAAGTTACCCGCACCTGCATGGCTTACATTTTCCGCACCGGAAAAGCCTGTTTGATTCCACAGCTGGAATTTGACCGTCTCGCCGCTGAAGGAGAAATGGAACTCGTGGGTTCAGCTTCGCCCGCCTGGCTCGGCGTCCCGCTGAAAACTCCCAGCGCCACGATTGGCGTGCTCGTTGTCCAGCATTATCAGAATGAAAATGCGTACGATCAGCGCGATCTTGAATTTCTGGATTCCGCCGGCGCTCACATCGCGCTGGCCATCGAACGCGTTCGCGCCGAAGAATCGCTGCGCAAGAGCGAATCGATGTTTCGTTTGCTGTTTTCGCATACTCCGCTTCCCATGTGGGTTTTCGATACCGAGACTCTGCAATTCCTGCAAGTCAACGAAGCCGCCACCAAACAATACGGTTTTTCCGAAGAGGAATTTCGCCGCATGTCGGTTCGCGAAATTCATCCGGACGGCGATTTGCCAACCTTTGCCAAACATGTCGAGGAGTGGAAGCAGGACGGCCGACATCATGGTCACTGGCAGCACAAACGGAAAGATGGTAAGTGTTTCGAAGTAGATGTTATCTCCCACAAATTGGAATACGCTGGCCGCTCGGTTCGCCTGGTGGTCGCTCAGGACGTCAGCGAACGCCTCGTCTTGGAAGGACAACTTCGCCAGGCACAAAAGATGGAAGCAGTTGGACGCCTAGCTGGTGGCGTGGCCCACGACTTTAATAATTTGCTGATGGTCATCAAAGGTCATACCGAATTGCTCTTGAACGTTTTGCCGCCTGCTGACCACGTTACCCGCAAGATTGCACAGATTGATCGCTCTGCCGACCGCGCAGCCGCGCTCACCCGCCAACTGCTCGCGTTCAGCAGGATGCAAGTGCTGCAGCCGCGCGCCATGAATCTGAATTCTGTCGTGGAAGAAATGTCGAACCTGATTCCGCGGTTGATTGGCGAAGACATCGAATTGGTCGTCCGCCGCGCCACCGACCTCGGAACGATCCGCGCGGACGCCAGCCAGATGGAACAAATCATCATGAATCTGGCGGTGAATTCGCGCGACGCCATGCCCAAGGGCGGACGATTTACAATTGAAACCTCCAATGTCGAACTCGATAATCTTTATCGCGCTTCACATCCCGTGGTGCAGCCTGGCAAATATGTTTTGCTGGCGGTGTCGGACACTGGCACAGGAATGGATGCGGAAACGCAGGCGCACATTTTTGAGCCTTTTTTTACGACCAAGGAACAGGGAAAGGGCACTGGTTTAGGTCTGGCTACTGTTTACGGTGTAGTGAAGCAAAGCGGCGGATTCATTTGGGTTTACAGCGAACTTGGCAAGGGCACTACTTTCAAAATTTATCTTCCTCGCGTGGACGAGCCGGCCGCTTCCACTCCTGTGGTTCACATTCCCAGCAGCCTCGCTCGCGGAACGGAAACCGTACTGCTTGCCGAAGACGAACAGGATGTCCGCGAAGTAGCTCGCGAATTCCTGGAGTCCGCGGGCTACACCGTCCTGGAAGCGGCGGGCGGCGCAGCCGCTGTGGAAATCGCAGCGGCACATTCCGGCGCAATCGATTTGCTGATCACCGACATGGTGATGCCCGGCATCAGCGGGCAGGAGCTGGCACGCAAGATGCGTGCTCTGCGCGAAGGCATCCGCGTAATTTATATGTCTGGATACAGCGAGCACGCCGCAGGCGAAGCCGCCAAGTGCGACGCAGCGGCGCTCGTTTTGACCAAACCATTCAGCCGCACGCTTCTGCTCCGCGCGGTCCGCGACATTTTGCCCATCCCTGCTGCGTGACGGACTTTTTTCCTCTAACTGCGCCATTTTCCTTGTTAGTTTCTAAGTCAGTTTGGGGTGTTTGCGGTGCCATTCCGTGTGCTGCTGAAATACCCGCGCGGCGCGGATGACGGCGGCGTCGTTCCCGGCTTTGCCGACGAATTGCAAGCCGACCGGAAGTTTGTTGTCGGTAAAACCGCAGGGCACGGAAAGAGCAGGAAGTCCGCAAAGATTTCCGATGCCACCAAGCGGGTCTGGGAACGTGAGGTCGGTTTCGAGATTGGTTTCGAGGGGCGTAGCGGCAATGGGCTGTGACGCAGCGACCAGAATGTCGAAAGTTTCGAAGAGATCAGTCATTTTCTGTTGCACGATTTCGCGGATTTGCAGTGAGCGAATGTAATCCGCGCCGCCGATTTGTTCATTAATGTAACCGTTGATTTGTCCGAGCGGGTCGGTGAGCTGCAAAACTTTTCCGGAGCGAATCAATTCCCGAAAAGAAGATGCGCCTTCGATACCCATAATCACGTTTGCGGCGTCTTCCCACGGCCCTTCCGGCAGTGTGGCGTTTTTTGTGCCGGGAAAGGATTTACGAAGCACAAGCTCGGCGGCGTGAATTGGCTTTTCGGTGTGCCCATCCAATTGTTTCCATGCGTTGGTGAGCCAGCCTACGCGCAGTGGCTTGGCGGAAAGCTCCATGGAAGGGGAGTAGGTGAACGCGGCCTTATCGATCCCCAAAGTGCCGCGATCCTTAAAATCGTGCCCTGCGATGGCGGCGAGAACGTGCGCGCAATCTTCCGCGGAGCGCGCCAGAGGCCCGATTTTATCCATGGAGTAAGCCAGCGCCATCGCGCCGTAGCGGCTTACGCGGCCATAAGTGGGGCGTAGTCCGCTGGCGCCGCAAAACGCGGCTGGGCAAATAATTGAGCCCCAGGTCTCCGTCCCGATGGCGAACCCGGCGAGGCCTGCCGCGACAATCGCACCGGAGCCGGAAGAAGAGCCGCAAGTCCAACACGATGTGTTCCAGGGATTCTTTGCCGCACCTTGCAACGATGCGGAGGCGAAACGGTAATTCATTCCGCCCGCCAGTTCGATCATCGCCGCTTTGCCGATCAGGACTGCGCCGGCTCGGCGCAGGTGCTCAATGACGGTAGCGTCGTAATCGAAAACCTGATTTTCGTAGACCTTGGCGCCCCAGGTCGTGGGGAGTCCACGCACCGAAAGCAAATCCTTTGCGGCGTAGGGAATTCCGTGGAGCGGGCCGCGATAGTGCCCACGTTTGATTTCCTTGTCGGCGGCTTCCGCTTCGGCAAGTGCGATTTCGGGAGTGAGCAGCGCGTAAGCATTAAGCTTGGGGCCGAATTTCTCCGAACGGTCGAGGTAGGCCTTGGTGAGGTCAATGGACGATAGCGCTTTGGACTGAATACGCTTGGCAAGCTCGCTGGCTGGAAGAAAGAGTATTTCGTCGCTGAGCATGTCGCAGGGTCCTCAGGACTTTCCTGTTGCGGGTTTCGCGGGGACAGATGGCTTGGCTGAAGTTGCGGCCGGTTTCTTACCGCGATCAACGAGCGGTTTCAAATAGAGAGCCGGCAAGTCACCGTTCGAGATGCTGTAAGCACGGATGCGGTCAAGCGCGGGCTGAAGCAGGACGCAAAGACGCTTAAGGTCAATTTTCTGCGTGTCGGAAAAGCGATCGGGATATTGCGCGAGGATTGCCTGGTGTCGCGAGTCAGCTTCGGCCTGGCTTTGCGGAGAGAGTTTGGGCGCGCCGGCGGGTGCCTGAGTGGAGCTGGGCTCGACAGTGTTCGCGCCGGGTGTCGTGTTACCTTCGGCTGGGCTCAACTCAGGCAGACCGAGAAGGACAGCGGTGGTGAGAGCCGCCTTGTGTGTAAATTCGCGGCGGGACAGCGATTTGTCTAGTGGTTTCATTTTGGTTCACCGGGTAACGGAACTAGAAAGGGCATACAGAGCCTCTTTTGTGTTCACGGAGTGTACCCATGAGGCTGTTTGGCTGGCAAGAGCACTGGAAACAGAAGCCGTCCAAATTGCACAGGACAGAGAAATCGAGAAGCTTTCGGCGCGGCGCGCAGTCGGTTAGCTCGCATCAGTGGACGAAGGGATAGATTTCGTCGACGATCCAATAATTTGCCAGCAGGATGGCAAAAAGTGTCCCCGCCACCCAAAGCATCCACCGACGGCGCTTCCATGTCGCGCTGAGAGGCGAACTTTGCATGGGGAGATCGACGAGGTAAGCAGCGCAATAGCAGGCATTAGCCATCAATGCGAGAACCATTAGAAGAAAAAGCGCGGAACGATTAATCATGGGCCGAAAACGAGGCCAGGTTAGACTAATCCAGGCGATAACGACGGCGGCGAGAACGGAATTGTATAGGAAGCGGCGCGGCTCCCAAAAGCGGAGTGCGTCGGAAAGTATTGTACGGAATGGATTGGAGGGCGATCGGCCCAAATTGTGAGACAAGGACGAATGTGTGGCGTCCATCGGTTGTTCCCCGCGAGCGCTGAGGTAACGCCGTTAAGGTACCCATACACGCTTCTCTGTGTCAAGTACTTGTTGTCGCAAAGTAAGTGCTCGCCAGTCCCACCGAAACACCTTGGTCGGAACCGCTGTGCAGACCGCAAACACAATCACCAGCACGACTACGTCGCCAACATGGGCCGCTCAATTCCCCGGCACGCACGAGTCGGCGCGGGTTTCGAGGAGAGTGCGTTCGCGGGAGTTTTGCGCCAGTGAGGCCGCTCGAATGAATTCCGTACGAGCTTCTTCGAGGCGGCCGAGTTTTTTCAGAAAATCGCCGCGAACGGCGGGAAGTAAGTGGTAGGACTTGAGCGACGGTTCGGAACCGAGGGTCTCAACGATCTCGAGACCAGCTTGTGGGCCGAAAGCCATTGCGACGGCGACAGCTCTATTGAGTTCGACGATGGGAGAAGGAGTCAGTCGAGCGAGCGCCGCGTACAGATTGGCGATGCGGGGCCAATCCGTTTGTGCGGCAGAGCCCGCGCGGGCGTGACATGCGGCAATAGCGGCTTGCAGTGCGTAAGGGCTTTGCGCGCCGTTGAGTTGCTCGGCACGGTGGAGCTCGGCAAGGCCGTGACGAATGAGGGCATGGTCCCACCGGGAACGGTCTTGATCGAGGAGCAAGATGGGTTCTCCCCTGGCGCCAGTGCGCGCATGAGTACGCGACGCCTGGATTTCCATGAGCGCGACCAGGCCATGGACTTCGGGTTCGTCAGCAGCGAGGTTGGCGAGAATGCGCCCAAGACGGAGCGCGTCCTCGCAGAGTGCGGGGCGCATCCAGTCATCGCCGGCGGTGGCCGAATAGCCTTCGTTGAAAATTAGATAGAGCACTTCGAGGACGGACGAAAGACGCGCAGCAAGATCTGGACCGCGAGGCACTTCGAAAGGAACGCGGGCTTCCGCGAGCGTGCGTTTTGCGCGGACGATGCGTTGAGCGATGGTGGGCTCGGGAACAAGAAAAGCGCGCGCGATTTCCTGTGTGGTCAGGCCGCCGAGAAGACGAAGCGTGAGAGCCACGCGCGCTTCGGTGGAAAGCACGGGGTGGCAGGAAATGAAAAGAAGCCGGAGAAGATCATCGCCGAAATCTTGCTCATTGGCCGTATCGAATTCGGCTTCGTAGTTTGCCACGGCTGATTCCTGCTGGGTGCTGAGTTCGCGGCCGAGCTCTTCGTGTTTGCGATCGAGAAGTTTGTTGCGGCGAAAATGGTCGAGCGCGCGATGCTTGGCGGTGGCCATGAGCCAAGCGCCGGGATTATCCGGGACGCCGGACGAGGGCCATTTTTCCAGCGCGACGACGAGGGCGTCTTGCGCCAGCTCTTCGGCCACCCCGACATCACGGACGATTCGAGTGAGTGCCGCGATGATTCTAGCGGACTCGATACGCCAGACCGCGTCGATCGCGCGATGCGTGGCTGCGACTTGAGTTTCGGTTTCGGCGGACACGGCGACTCTTTCGAACTGGTGAAAGCATCAGGTTACGAGAAAAAATCCAGTTGCGAAAGGGTCGCCGCGGCCTGGACCGCGATGCGGACGTCCGGTCAGCACCTCGGCGCGGGCTTCATGGAGAAACCTGATAGGGAACCGAAGTGATCGCGATGCTCGATCACGCCGCGGCCGCTTTTCCAGCACAGGTGTCCTTGCCGGCTTCGTAGAGCTGGCGCAGTTCACATTCGCCGTCACCGGCAACGGGGAGGAATTGTTTGGCCAATGCAATAGCCTCTTCTCTGGAGTTGGTGCGAAGGATGGCGAAACCGCCGACAAGTTCTTTGGCTTCGGCGAAAGGGCCATCGGTCACCGTGATTTTATTCCCAGAGAGCCGTACGCGCGCCCCGAGTGCGCTTGGCAGGCAGCCTTCAGTGCTAACAAGCCAACCTGCCTTGAGGCCTTCTTCGATAAGCTGGCCCATGCTGGATATCTCCTGCTGTGATGGTGGAGTATTCCTTTCTGCTGCCTTGTAAATGCTCAGAAATTTCATTTCTCTTCTCCTGTTTTTAGTTTCGTTGAACTCGCGATTACTTTTTCTCGAATGACTTGCACTGCTGCTCGAAATCTTCCGGCCCGAAAATTTGCCGAACCTCCGTTGTTCCTTCCCAGCCGGGCCAGTGCAGGCGATGCAGTTCCATGAATTTTTCCGCCCCTTCGATAGCCTCCTGCTTGGACTTAAGGTCGAAGATTGCGAACCCACCGACGATCTCTTTACTTTCCGTGAAAGGGCCATCAATTGTTGTGCGCTTGCCGTTGGCAACACGAACTTGGGTGCTGGCGGCAACCGGCGCGAGTCCACCTCCGGTTACCATAGTGCCGGCTCGGTTGGCTTCGGCGGTAAGCTTCTCCATCGCATTCATCAGAGCCTGTGGCGGAGGCCCGGAAAGCTCTTGAGCGTGCTTGACCAACATCATGAATCGCATCTTTTTGTCTCCTTTTGTACTTACGTTGCACTTACGATCGTCTGTTAAATCACTTCGGCTCGACCGTTGAAAATGTCCGTTCTATTCATGCGTCGAACGAGAACGCCTGAAATCGACACGATAGGGAACTATTTCTTTGATTCGAGTTGCTTGCCGAGTTCGCGGTGCCGGTCGATGGCTTCGCTGGGAGCGAAATCTTCCAGTTCGAAGAATTGACGGAGCTCGATCTCGCAATCCTGTTTTTCGTGTGGGGCGGGAGCACGCTTCGCCCATTCCAGGGCTTCTTCGCGGGATTTCACTTGAATAATCCAGTAACCGGCGATGAGCTCTTTGGTTTCTGCGAAAGGGCCATCGACGACCGCAGTGCGCTTGCCATTGGAATACTTGATGCGCGCACCTCTGGAGCTGGGCTGCAGGCCGCTGAGATCCAGCAGCACGCCGGCCTTCATCAGCTCTTCGTTGTACTTGGCCATGGAGCTGAGAAGCGATTCGCTGGGCATCACACCGGCTTCGGACTCTTTGTTGGCTTTTACGATCATCATGAACTTCATGTTGGTCTCCTTTAGATGTTTGCTGCAAAGTTTGTGCTGCAAACGTGGTGCAATTTGTGGCCCTACTGATTCGTCGTTTGAGCTGGGCTGAAGTCGACAAGTGGTCTGAGTCTTCGAAGCGACTGGCTGCATTAAGCGATCCTGACTGCGGTGTGGATCAGCGGCCAGAATACCAAGAACTGGAAAGCGCACAGTGAAGTCTGATCATCGGGGAACGCCTTGGGCTGCAAAGCCTGCCAGGCGGTCACGATGATGGTTGGCAATTGCGCGGCCGCTTCCATAGCGGCCTTGAAAAAGAACTGGGCCAATCTGGCCTCGGTCACGTCGAGATTCGCGAATGCGATTCCAAGGACGAGAGCGATCGCCAGAGCTCGTAGGATTGCCCTGCGTGCCTGGGGAGCTGATGGTTGGTTTGCCATGTTCGACTCCTGGAGGCGTTCGGTTTGCTTGCCTCTACTGGTTCGTCGAATGAGGCGGGTTGAAATCGACATACGCTGCATAATTCCGCATTTGTTAAAGTGCTGCTCTAAGTCTTGCGGATACAACTACTTAGCGCATGTCACCCGACCTGACGGTCCTTTCCAGCGAAACTCTGATGTCATTTTTCCCGGGCATCGTTTTGCGCGACGCGGGCCTTTATTAATTTCCTTATGAGGCGGGCGGGAAGCGGCTTATCGACCGGGAATCGGATCGTACCCTTCGAGGTGTCATACGGCCGCAGCTCGTCTTTGAAAAGTTTGTCCATCGAAGCTGTCGCGAGGAAGAGGCTGCAATGTTTGGCGAACGCGGCAAAGCCAATCAACGTGCCTTTGTATTTATACATAGGCATACGATAGCTGATGACTTCGGCCGTTTCCGACGGGGCAGCCGAACGGATGACGGCGCGAACTTTTTCTAGAGTGGATCTCGCCGGTCCAGAGACAGAGGCGAGGTATTCGTCGACGGTTTTGGGAATGGCTTTGCCTTTTCCGGCCGAACCCGGAGATTTGCGTTTTTTCATGGAACCGTTCCTTGATTCGAATGTGCGCGGCAGTGCTCACGGCGGGATTTTCGCATCCTGGCGTTTCCGCCGAAAGAAGAAAGCGCGCAAAGGGCTATCCGGAGTTGACGCCACGCGCAGCGTCGGGAACAATGAATCCTCATGGCGAACAAACTTTTGGACAAGAAATTGGCGGTGCTGGGCGCGGGGAAACTGGGCGGCCTGTTGCTGCGCGCATACCTGAAGCAAGGACTGTTTCGCGCGAAGAATGTGACCGCTACCGTTAAGCACGGGGAAAAAGCGGCGTCGCTGGCGAAAGAGCTTGGCGTGCCGGTCAGCAATGACAATCGAAAGGCGGTTGCGGGTGCGGACATTGTGCTGCTGGGCCTGAAGCCACAGATGATTGCGGAAGTATTGAAGGAGATTGCGCCGGAGGTCAGCGAGAAGACACTGATTGTTTCCATGGCGGCGTCGGTTCCAACCAGTTATTTAGAACAGCATTTGGGTCCCAACATTCCCGCGATACGCGCCATGCCGAATACCCCGGCTGCCGTAGGATGCGGGATGACGGGGATTTGCCGGGGCTCGCATGCGCGACCGGAGCATTTGGAAATTGCGCGCGCCATGTTTGAAGCGGTAGGACGTACCGTGGTGGTGGACGAGAAGAACATGGATGCCGTAACCGGACTTTCCGCAAGCGGTCCGGCGTTTGCCTACATTATTTTGGAATCGCTGGCGGAGGCGGGAGTGAAAGTGGGACTGCCCCGCGATGTGGCTACACTGCTGGCGGCGCAAACGATGAAAGGCTCGGCAAGCGTGGTGCTGGAAACGGGCGACCATCCGGCGCTACTCAAGGACGCGGTCACCACTCCTGCGGGCTGTACGATCGATGGCATTCTGGAACTGGAAGAGGGGAAACTTCGCGTGACGTTGATTAAAGCGGTAGTCAAAGCTACCAGCCGGGCTGGGGAACTGCTGTTTGAAAAGTAAGCGCATGCCCGAAGAGCAAAGCTCGCATAGCGGACCTGAATCGGCGCCGGCGCAGAAGCGGGTGCAAAAATTCGCGAATCAGTCGGCGTTGGCCTTGGAGCTGCCGTTTACGCTCGTGGGAGCGGTGATTTTTGCTGGAGCCATCGGCTTTTTCCTGGACAAGTGGCTGCACACGTCGCCCTGGTTTCTGATGATTCTCGGTGGTCTGGGATTCTTCGCCGGCGTTCGCGAAGTGATCCGCCGACTGCCCGGCGGCAACGAAAAAGAGTAGGTCGCATGGAAGTCGCCGCTAAAAACCCTGCAGCCATGACCCATCCAACCGAACGGCGAATTTTGTGGCTAACCCCAGTCGTAGGGATTGCAGCGGCAGGTGCAGCGATTCTTTTTAGGCGGATGGATTGGGCTGCTGGGCTCTTAATTGGTTCCATCCTGGCCTGGTTTAGCTTCAAATCTCTAAAGCAGGCGCTGGACGGTCTCGTCATCGCATTCCTGGCACAAGGCGGACGAGAAAAACCGCGGGTACCGCTCTGGGCATATGCGTTAGCGCTTCTGCGCTATGGGTTGCTCGCACTTACGGTCTATGGTATTTTTGAATTCCTGCATGTTCCTCTTGGCAGCATGATCCTGGGATTATGTGCGTTAGGTATTGCGACAATGGCTGCAAGTGTGTGGGAAATCCTGGCATCTGAGAAGTAAGTCCTCGAACCGGAAAGAGCGAATGGAAGAACACGTACTCGGGATAACCAGACTCGTAAATCAGCTTTTTGGCCCGTTGGCATTGAGCCTGCTCCACGCTCTGCACATCGCTCCAGGCAGCGAGGAATTGCCAATTCCTCAGCATGTTGTGATGGCCTTTTTGGTGGTCGTCATCGGAACGATTTTGGCGCTCATCCTTCGTGCGCGCCTTTCCGTGGAAAAGCCTGGAGCCATGCAACAAGCAGCAGAATTTCTGCTCACCAACCCCCTGGCATTCGGAATAAACGATATTTTGGCCGAGAACACGGGGCACGAGTGGAAACGCTACGTCCCGCTGGTTGGTTCTTTAGGGCTGTTTGTTCTGCTGGGAAATCTGTTCGGTGCGTTTCCCTTTCTCGCTGCGCCCACGTCCGCATATAGCGTGCCGTTGGCAGCGGCCCTTATCGCTTTTCTGTATTCCAACTGGCAGGGCGTCAGGCACCATGGCGCGCTTGGCTATCTGAAGACATTCAGCGGAGGCGTGGACTGGTGGCTAACGCCGCTGATTTTTCCAGTGGAAATTATCAGCACTTGCGCCCGGTTGCTGTCTCTCTCGGTGCGGCTTTGGGCGAACATTTTTGCCAGCGACATGATCTACGGTCTGTTTCTTGGGCTGTTCGCCGCGGGTTTCGGCAGCGCGTGGGAGAAGAGCCCGGTGTTCGGAGTCATCGTGGGGGTCCTTCCGGCTCTGATACCCTTGGTGTTCATCGGGCTGCATATTTTCGTGTCCATTATTCAGGCTTACGTTTTCACGATTTTGCCCTCCGTATACATTGGATTGGCGACAGCGGAAGAGCACTA
Organism: Candidatus Acidiferrum sp.; assembly: GCA_036522855.1. Taxonomy (GTDB): domain Bacteria; phylum Acidobacteriota; class Terriglobia; order Acidiferrales; family UBA7541; genus Acidiferrum. The sequence goes on from DATDFA010000011.1 coordinate 68,702, forward strand.
GACAGTCTTGGCCGGTCCGAACCTGACCGGAAAAGGAACCGCTCCAGCGTGAGCCCGGCTGCTCGGTGCCCGGGAACCACCTCCTGGCGGATACTTCGAGGAGGATGTAAATGAAAAGAGTTGCTGCGGTGTTGTTTATTCTAGCGGTGGTGCTGGTGATCGCGCCTGCAAGCTTTGCTCAGGCAGCAGCTCCAGCCAAGCAACCGATCAATACAACCACGTTGGTGATTGCGGCAGGCTTTGGTGTCGCCGTGGCGGCGCTTGGCGGGGGTCTGGGTCAGGGGCGCATAGCAGCCGCGGCTTGCGAAGGCATTGCGCGCAATCCGGGTGCTACGGCTGGTGTCCGTGCGGCCATGATTCTTGGACTCGTATTCGTGGAAACCTTGACGCTGTTCACCTTCGCGCTCGGTTTCTTGCTCTATCTCAAGCTGTAATTTTTGGCTTACGTTTTGGATAAAGGCCGGAGGAGATTTCCTCCGGCCTTTTTATTTTCCAAATAAACGGAGTAGAAAGGTCGATGGGCTGGGCGCAGCCGCGCGAAAAAACGCTGAGCTAAAGCCCCGCACTAAATGGATAGCGTACGAAAGAGATTACTTCAGCCCCCCGATTAGCGTTTTCTCCAGAAGGAGGCGGAGAACTTGATTGGGGAAGAGGCCGAAGTAGATCGTGCCGATCGTGGTGATGATTAAGACGACGTTGACCGTAGCCGGGAAAGCGATGGGAGCGGTGCCCGCCGAGTCTTCCGCGGGTTCGCGCATGTACATGGCTACGATGACTTTCAGGTAGTAGTAGGCGCCAATGACGCTGTTGACCGCCATCAGGACGGCGAGCCAGATTAGATTGGAATTGATGGCGGCTTTGAAGACGTAGAACTTGCCAAAAAAGCCCGCGGTGACCGGCAAGCCCAAAAGCGAAAGCAGGAAGACACTCAACGCGGCGGCAGCCCACGGATGGCGCTCGGAGAGTCCTGCGTAGTCTTCAAGAGTGACGTATTTTTCATCCTTGCCGCCAAGTTGCGAAACAATGGTGAAGGCCCCGACTTTCACCAGCGCGTAGCTCAAAAGGTAGAACAGGACTGCGGCGTAAGCGGGAGCCGCGCCGAATACTGCGAAATTGTCATTGGAACTCATCCCGGTGACCGCTGCAAAGGCCACCAGAATGTAGCCCGCGTGGGCGATGGAGCTATAGGCCAGCAGCCGCTTGACGTTGTTCTGCACCAGAGCTCCGAGATTTCCGGCGAACATGGTCAGCACGGCAAGAATCCAGAAAGCCCAGAACCAATAATGCGTGGCGCTGGGAACCGTAGCGAAGATTCTTAGCAGCAGAGCGAATGCTGCGGCCTTGGGTCCTGCGGCGAAGAGGGCGGTGACCGGGGTGGGAGCGCCTTCATAAACGTCAGGCGTCCAGATCTGGAAAGGAGCGATGGCGACTTTGAAGCCGAGCCCGATCAAAATCAGGGCCAGGCCGAGCTTCATGAGCGCCATTTGCGAATCTGGAATCTGCTCCATGCCGTTCAGTAGAGTAGTGCCGGAAGCGCCGTAGACCAGCGCGATGCCGTAGAGAAAGAACGCCGTGGCGAAAGAGCCAAGCAGAAAATATTTGAGAGAGGATTCGCTGGACTTGAGCGTGTCGCGGCGATAGCCCGCGAGCACATAGCTGGCGATGGAACTCATCTCCAGGCCGATGAAGGCCGTGAGCAATTCCTGCGCGGATGCCAGGACGCCCATCCCGGCGGCCGCGAAAAAAATCAGTGCGAAAAATTCCGCGGCATCGAGCCTTTCCCGCGTAAGGTACGACTCAGCGCCAAGAATCACCAGCACTGCCACGCCGCCGACGAGCAAGTGGAAAAACAGGCTAAAGGTGTCCGACTGGATCAAGCCAAAGAAGCCGGGCCCTGGGTAACGCATGGCAAGGACACTCGACGCGGTGCCGGCGGCGGCTCCGATGAACGCAACGACGGTAAAGGCGGCACGGTTTTTCGTAAACGGCTGCAAAAGCATGAGCAGCACGCCGAATCCACACCAGAGAAGTTCCGGCATGACGCGGTAAAAGTCTTCGGAGCTTGGAGTGACGAAGTTCATCTAACGAGCGCTCGGCCTTTCGGAAGAGTTGTCGTCAACCCCTTCTCCGAAGAGGGTGGCTACCGGGGCGGTCTTAGGTTTGGAAGCTTCTTCGGGCCATTGCTGGCGTTCCATCTGGTTGCGAATCGTCTTCGTGGCGGTTTCTGTGCGTCGAGTCAGAAATGCGGAGCCGATGCCCATCCACAAGATGACAACGGACATCGCGGCGAGGATAAAGCGTTCGCGTTGGGTGGCATCCAGCAGCGATTTATTTTTTTCGACGGTGATTTCGCCGAAGAAAACGCGTTGATAAGACCACAAGAGATAACAAGCGGACAGAATCACCCCGGTAGAGGCCCAGGCCGCCCATTGCCAGTGGACAACATAAGTGCCCAGCAAGATCAAATATTCGCCGACAAAGCCGTTGAGCATGGGCAGGCCGAGCGAGGACAGCGCTACAAACAGAAAGAATGCCGATAGACGCGGCATGGGAGTGGCAAGACCGCCATACTGCTTGATTTCGAAAGTGTGGCGCCGATCGTAAAGCATACCGACCAGCAGGAAGAGCGCTCCGGTGGAGATGCCGTGCGCGAGCATCTGATAAATGGCCCCCTGCATGGCGATGGCGTTGAAAGAGAAGATGCCAAGTACAACGAAACCGAGGTGGCTGACGCTGGAATAGGCGACGAGCTTCTTAAGATTGGGCTGGACCATCGCTACAAGCGCGCCATAGATTATGCCGATGATGGCGAGCGCCGCAATACCGGGCGCGGCTTGGTGCGACACGCGAGGAAATAGCGGCAGACAGAAACGCATCATGCCGTACGTTCCCATCTTGAGGAGCACACCGGCCAGAATGACGGATCCCGCGGTCGGCGCCTCGACGTGCGCGTCGGGAAGCCAGGTGTGCAATGGGAAGAGTGGAACCTTAATGGCGAAAGCTGCGAAGAAGGCGAGGAACAGCAGCCATTCGGTGCGGGTTGCAAGAGGCAATGTCCCGGTCTGCAGCGCGCGCTGAATTTCGACGAGATCGAAACTGCCGGTGAAATTGTAGAGCCACAGGATGCCGACAAGCATCAGGATCGAGCCGGCCATGGTGTAGAGTACGAACTTGACGGCGGCGTAGATGCGGCGCTCGTGTCCCCAGATGCCGATCAGCAGAGCCATCGGGATCAGCATGATTTCCCAGAAAAGGAAGAACAGGAACAAGTCCAGCGAGAAAAAGACCCCGACGACGCCAACTTCGAGCATCAGCAGCGCGATGAAGAATTCCTTTACCCGATGATGGATGCTGCTCCACGAAGCAAGCACGGAGATCGGCGTCAGGAAAGTGGTAAGGATCACCAGGAACATGCTGAGGCCGTCATAGCCCATATGGAAATGGATGGGCGGCGAGGTGATCCAAGGAACATTGAGCTCCAGGCTGTAGCCGGAAGGGCCAGGCGCGAGCCGGGGAATCAGCACCAGCGAGAACAGAAATTCCGCGGTGGACACCACTAGGGCCATGCCACGGATGAATTTGAAGTCGTCTGCGCGAAGAACAAGCAAGGCCAGCGCTCCGACGGCCGGCAAGAAGGTCAGCCCCGGCAATATATATTCGGCGTAGTTCATTTGGTCACCGTGCCGAGGACCGGATGAAGCGTCGGCCAAAAGAGAATAATGATTATGGCTACCGCGCCCACGATGACCCACACGGCGTAGCTGCGGGTGTTGCCGGATTGCGTATGGCGAACCGTGTCCCCGATAGCCGCCGCTCCGTGCGCTACGCCGTTGACGGTGCCATCGATGGCTTCAACATCGACGATTTTCCAGAGGACGTTTTCAGAGAGCCACACTAACGGACGGACGATGACGGCGGCGTAGAGTTCGTCCACGTAATATTTATTGCAGAGAGTGACGTAGATGGGACGAAGCGATTTGGCGAGTTGCTCGGGCTTGCCAGGCTGGCGGAGGTAGAGCCAGAAGGCGATCCCCAAGCCAATCAGAGCGGACACGACTGCAACCAGGGCGAGCCACAGCTCGAGGACGTGAGCTTGCGCTTCCGTAAAGCCTTGTGCGGCTTCATGCGTGCCGAAAACAGGATTCAGGAACGCAGCGAACTGATCGACGCCGCCCCAGAATGGCGGAGCGGCAACCCATCCACCAACGATCGAAAGGATTGCCAAAGCCACGAGCGGGCCGAGCATGCTCCAAGGCGATTCGTGCACATGAACGTGATGCTCGTCATAGCGCGGTTTGCCGTGAAAGGTCAGAAAGATCAGCCGGAACATGTAGAAAGATGTGAGTAGTGCGGTGAGCAAGCCAACGCCGTAGAGCGCTTTGCCGCCGTTGCCGCCGACGGTGAGCGCGTTGAAGAGAATGGAATCTTTTGAGAAGAATCCGGCCAGAGGCGGAAAACCGGCGATGGCCAGGGTGGCGATCAGCATCGTCCAGTAAGTCACTTTGATTCTGTTGCTCAGGCCGCCCATAAGGCGCATGTCCTGTTCGCCGCCGACAGCGTGAATGACCGAACCGGCCGCCAGAAAAAGCAGCGCCTTGAAGAACGCGTGGGTCATCAAGTGGAAGATTCCCGCGCCGAATGCGCCGACGCCGCAGGCCAAGAACATATAGCCAAGCTGGCTTACAGTGGAGTAGGCGAGAACTTTTTTGATATCGGTTTGCGCCAGGCCGATCGTGGCGGCGAAGAGCGCGGTAGCGCACCCTATCGTGGCGACCGCAACCAGCGCTGTTTCCGAGCGTTCGAATAAAATGTGCGAGCGAGCGACGACGTAAACGCCGGCGGTGACCATTGTCGCAGCGTGGATCAGCGCGCTGACCGGAGTTGGGCCTTCCATAGCGTCCGGAAGCCAGACGTAAAGCGGAAGCTGCGCGGATTTGCCACAAGCGCCCATGAAAAGCAGCAAGCAGGCGATAGTAAAGGAGCCAAAAGTTCCCCAGCCCTCGTGCGGCCAGGCGGGATTCGATGCCGCCGCGAAGAGCTGAGAAAAATCGAGCGTGTGAAACGTCCGGAAGAGCAGGAACATTCCCAGCACGAAGCCAAAGTCGCCGATACGATTAACGATGAACGCTTTTTTGCCGGCATCGGCCGCGGATTTTCTGAGGAAGTAAAAGCCGATAAGCAGGTAACTGGCCAGGCCGACTCCTTCCCATCCCACGAACAGCACAACATAATTCGCCGCCAGCACCAAAATCAGCATGAAGAACATGAAGAGATTCAGGTAGCTGAAAAAGCGGTAGTAGCCGCCTTCGTGCGCCATGTAGCCGGTGGAGTAGATGTGAATGAGGAAGCCTACGCCGGTCACGACAAGGACCATGACCACCGTAAGCTGGTCCATTTGCAGATCGAAGCCGGCCCGGAAATTGCCCGCGATGATCCAGTCGAAGAATTCTTTACGGAAGATTTGGCCAGTGGGAGCGACGTAGGTGAGGAATTCACGGGTGGCTTCGAGTGCGCAGGCGAATGAGAGGCCGGTGGAGCCGAGCGCCACGGTGTTGACGATCTTGTTCGGCCATTTCGCGCCTAACAGGCCGTTGATGGCCGCTCCCAGCAGCGGCAGCAACGGAATAATCCACAAATGTTCGAGAATGGGCTGATTGGGCATTAGAGTTTGAGCAGGTCCACCCGCTCGACGTTGAGCGAACGGCGATTGCGCGCCGTGAGAATGATGATACCCAGGCCGACGGCCGCTTCGGCCGCGGCTACGACGATGACAAACAGCACGAACACCTGGCCATCGAGTCTTGCACGCGCCTGGCTGAAAGCGACGAATGCGAGGTTCACCGCGTTGAGCATCAGTTCGATGGACATGAAAATGGTGATGATGTTGCGCTTGACGACGAATGCCACGGCGCCTAGTCCGAAGAGAATTGCGCTTAGGATGAGGTAATACTGCGTTGGGACCATGTCAGACCTTCTTCTCTCTCTGCGCGAGCACCAAAGCGCCCATGATGGCCACGAGAATGAGGAAGGAAGTCAGTTCGAAGGGATACACGAAAGTCGAAAAAAGCATCATGGAGATGCTGGAAGTGTCGGCTAGCGTATCGGGATGCGTGGCGTTTGGAACCGCTCCGGCGTGATGGATCATGGCGGCGGCCAGAAGCCCAGTCAGCGCAAGCGCCAGCGGAAGCCCGCCGAATTTTGCCAATTTTGAAAAATCGGTGTGCTCCTCCGGGCTGGCATTCAGAAGCATAATGACAAAAACGAAGAGCACCATAATCGCGCCGCCGTACACAATGATCTGAACGGCAGCGACGAATTCCGCTCCCAGGAGCAGGTAAAGTCCCGCCAGCGAAACCATGACTACGATCAGCGAGAGCGCGCTATGGATCGGATGTTTTTGCAGGATCAGGCTGAGCGATCCAATCACGCAAAGCGCCGCGAGGACGAAGAATACGATCAGCTGCGGGCTCATCGGGCGCTCCGGAAAAGAACGAAGCCTGCGGTTACGATGACATTGGCAATGGAAACGGGCAGCAGGAGCTTCCAGCCGATGTGCATGAGCTGGTCATAGCGGAAGCGGGGCAGCGTTCCGCGTGCCCAAACGTAGAAAAAGAGGAAGAAGAAAATCTTGCCGAGGAGCCAGAACGGCCCCTGGATGTATTCATTTGCTTCGTGAAGTGGCGCGATCCAGTGTCCAGCGAGGAGCAAGGCTCCCAGCCCGGCAATGGCCGTACCCAGCCCGGGAAGAATTAACTTGCCGAAGATGGTTTCGTATTTCAGGCCGTCGAAGATGACCCACAAACCGAAAGGAATCAGAATCACGCTGGCCAGGTAGTGTGTGATCGTCCATGAAGCGGGGAAGGGCGAATTCCAGCCGCCGAAGAAGAGAATTGCGCACAAGCTCGACACCGTGATCATGCTGGTGTACTCGGCGATGAAGAACATCGCGAATTTGAAGCTGGAATATTCCGTATGGAACCCGGCGACGAGCTCGGATTCCGCTTCTGGCAAATCGAACGGTACTCGATTGGTTTCCGCAATGGCCGAAATCAGGAAGCACAGGAAGCCAACGACCTGAGGAAAGCCGCCGTGAAAACTGACTATATTCCAGGCGGGCAGAATGCCCCAGATCGTGCGCCCACTTTGCTGTCGGATGATGTCGGTAAGGCTGAAGCTGTTGGCCATCAGGAGAACGCCGACGACGGACATGGTCATCGAAAGCTCGTAACTGACCATTTGTGCGGAGCTGCGCAGTCCGCCGAGCAGCGGGTACTTGCTGTTCGAAGCCCACCCGGCGAGCGCGACGCCATAGACGCCCAGGGCGGTGACGGAAAAAAGAATGAGCAACCCGATGTCCGGGTTAGTGATCCACAAATCGATTTGATGGCCAAAAAATTTGAAAGGAAGGGGATTCGGACCGAATGGGATTACTGCGAGCGACGCGAGCGCAAGGGTCAGCGCCAGAAATGGTGCTAGTAGATAGACGAATTTGTCGACGCCGGCGGGCATGGCGTCCTCTTTGAACAGGAACTTGAGACCGTCGGCGGCTGGCTGCAACAGGCCGTGAGGACCGACGCGATGCGGACCGATGCGCGATTGCATGAGCGCGACGACTTTGCGTTCGAACCAGGTTAGGTAGGCATTGACGGTGAGCACGATGAACAGCAGCAAAGCGATCTTGATGAACGTCAAGACCCAGAAGCCACCGTCTTGCTTCAGAAATGTGGTGACCGCATTCACGATTTCGTCTGCGCCTCCGGCACGGATTCGATGGTCGTCAGGTAGTGGCTCAGCGTGCCGCTGGTGAAAAGCGTGTCCTGCGCGGAGCGAATTAGTTCGATTGGCACATCATAGGGCGCGCCATTGCGTTTGGCGTGCACCTGGGCGGGTTCCGCGCCGCCGGTGAGCAGGCTGGTAAGTTCGAGGTCGTAGCCGGGAACGGTTTTGCGGATTTCTTCGAAAACGGCAGCCGCATTTTTATAATGGAAGGCTTTGCCCAGGCCCTGCTTCTCCAATTGGTGCGACAAAATTCGCAGGAGATCGAAATCGCTGCGCGGACCCATGACTTCGGCAGCCTTGCGGAGGAATTGTACTTCGCCGGAAGTGTTTGTGACGGTTCCGTCTTTTTCGTAGGCGGATGCGGCGGGGAAAATGATGTCGGCCTGCTTGGCCGTTTCCGTCATAAAAAGTTCATGAACGATGAGCAGTTCGGTTTTGCCGCGGCCGCCCTTTTGTTGCGAAAAGTGCCCCAGCGGATTAGCGCCGATCACGTAAAGCGCTTTGAGCTTGCCGTTTTGCGCGGCTTCCAGCATCTGCGGAGAGGTCAGGCCGGACTTCGATGTTTTAGCATAACCGGGGCCGAAGTCTGGGAGCACGCCCATATCTGCCGCGCCGCGGGAGTTCGCGTAATCGCCAAGCGCCATGTAGCGAACTTTGCCATGCAGCTTCGAACCGAAGCCGGCGAGATCCGCGATGGCGGAGCCGGAAAGTTCGGAGCCAAAAACAACCGCGACATCCGTAGCCGCATCCAGCGCGGCTTTCAGTTGTGTGAGTTGCTCCACCAGCGATGGGTCAAGCGAACTTTGCTTGTGCAACCAGCGGACCGCGGCGGCTTCCTCTCCGGGTCCGACTTTAATGAACTGATCGGCCTGCCGTTCGAGCTTGATCTCTTTTGAATTTATGACATAAAGCTTCAGGCCGTGATGGCGAACTCCGCTGCGAATCTGCCATGCCACCAGCGGATTTTGATTCGTCGGATCGTTGCCAATAAGCAGCACCGCCTGTGATGTGTAGAGCTGTCCCATCGTCAGCAGCGAATCTTTAGCATTTTCTCCGAGTGCGGTGATCAGCCCCGTATAGTCGGCGCTGCGGTGGTGGTCGATGTTGGCGGTCCCAAAAGTTTCGCGCGCTAGCTTCTGCAGCAAATAATTTTCTTCGTTGCAGGTTCGATTCGAACCGATAAAGCCGATGCCTTCCGCCCCGTCACGAGCATGAATTGCTTTGAGCTTCGCGGCGGCCGTTTGGGCGGCTTCTTCCCATGACACGGGATAAAGCTTGTCGCCTTTGCGTACCATCGGCTGCTTAATGCGATCGGGATGCCTGGTGAAATCGAATCCGAAGCGGCCTTTGATACAGAGAAAATCGCCGTTGATGCCACTCATGTCCCGGTTATTGCCGCGAATGATTTCGTGATTGCGTACGCTAAGCGTGGTTTTGCAGCCGTTCGAACAATGCGCGCAGACGGTGGAAACGTACTCCATTTCCCAGGGCCGCGTTTTGTAGCGATAGGTGCCGCTGGTCAGCGCGCCGACCGGGCAAATGTCGATGCACATGCCGCACTCTTCGCAGTCGAGATGATCGCCACGGTTGGGGATGATGACGCTGTTGGCGCCGCGCATTCCGACTCCCAGCGCTTTGACGTCCATGCCTTCGTCGCAAACGCGCACGCACCGAAAGCAGAGAATGCAGCGCGGGGCATCATAGTAAACAATTTCCGACCACTTCTCTTCGGGACGATGAATTTTTTCTTCGACGAACCGGCTGGTATCGGCGCCGTAGCGGAACACCATGTCCTGCAGTTCGCACTCGCCGCCTTTGTCACACACCGGGCAATCCAGCGGATGATTGGTCAGCAGAAATTCCAGGACGCCTTTGCGCGCTTGCTTGATTTGCGGCGTGTCCGTGCGAACCACCATGCCTTCGGTTGCCACCAGAGTGCACGCCGTCTGCATCTTGGGCATTTTTTCCACCTCGACCAGGCACATCCGGCATGCAGCCTGCAGCGAAAGACCCGGATAATAGCAAAATGACGGCACTTCGGTGGAAATCTGCTTTGCGGCTTCAATCACCAGCGTTCCCGCGGGAACTTGTAGTTCGCGGTCGTTGATCTTAAACGTGACTAATTTCTGTTCGCTCATGATTTTCTAGCGGGCACCCAAAAGCGCATCGGTATTCTTGTACGCGCAGCGGCCATTCAAATGATCTTCAAACTCGCTGCGAAATTTCTGCACGATGCTGATAGTTGGCATCGCGGCAGCGTCGCCCAGCGGGCAAAACGTCCGGCCAAGCATGTTTTTCGAAAGCTCGGCAACCAAATCAATATCTTCGCTGCGGCCCAGGCCGGCATGGAAGCGCTCCAGCATCTTGCGCAACCAGGTGGTCCCTTCACGGCACGGAATGCACCAACCGCAGGATTCGTGCGCGTAAAAATGCATGATGCGGCGGGCCATGTCAACCATGCAGGTGTCTTCGTCCATCACCACCATGCCACCGGAACCCATCATGCTGCCGGCTTTCGCGACGCTGTCGTAATCCATCGGAAGGTCGATTTCCGTGGCGGTCATTAGGGGACACGAACTTCCTCCGGGAATCACGGCCTTCAGTTTCTTGCCGTTGGGAATGCCGCCAGCCATTTCGTAAATGAACTTTTTCATGTTCATGCCCAGCGGGATTTCGTAGATACCGGGCTTGTTGACATGACCGGCGACGCAGAGCAACCGTGTGCCTCCGTTTTTCGGAGTGCCGCGATTAGCGTAGGCCTCGCCGCCTTCGCGAATGATCGCCGGGACTGCGCTGAGTGTTTCGACGTTGTTGATCACCGTCGGACAGCCGTAAAGGCCGACAACCGCAGGGAATGGTGGCTTGATGCGCGGATAACCACGTTTGCCTTCGAGCGATTCCATCAGTGCGGACTCCTCGCCGCACTCGTAAGCGCCCGCGCCAGTGTGAATCAAAAGATCGTAGTCGAAGCCGCTGCCCAATATGTTCTTGCCGAGGTAGCCGCGTTGATAAGCCTCCTCGATGGCTTCCTCCACAAGGTCAAGAACGTAGCGGTATTCGCCGCGGATATAAATGAAGCCGCGATTCGCGTTAATGGCCCGGCCGGCGATGATCATGCCTTCGATTAGCTGGTGCGGATCCATTTCCATCAGTGGACGGTCTTTGCAGGTGCCGGGCTCGGATTCGTCGGCGTTGCATATGACATATTTGGGCTTGGGATTGTCTTTGGGCACGAAAGACCATTTCATTCCGGTTGGAAAACCCGCGCCACCGCGCCCGCGCAAATTGGATTTTTTGACTTCGTCGATGATGGAACCCGGCGTCATTTCTTTCAACGCCTTTTCCAGAGCCTGGTATCCGCCATGCTGCAGATAGACGTCGATTTTGCGGGAATCCTTGATGCCCCACATTTTGCTGATGAGCGGTGTTTCCAGGGGATCGCGCGGATGCAGCGCGCCGGAAATGACCGTCACTGGCGCGGGCTTCCTGCCCTTATCGAGATCTTCGATGATCTTATCGAACGATGATGTCGTCAGATTTTCGTAGAAATCATAGTTGACTTGAATTGCCGGCGCACCGGTGCAGGCGCCGATACATTCGACTTCCTCAAGCGAAAATACTCCGTCGCTGGTGACTTCCTTATGCCCGATTTCCAGGCGTTTTTTTGCCTGCGCCAGAATGTCGTAGCCACCGCGCAGCATGCAGGCAACATTCGTGCAAACCTGGACGTGATGTTTGCCCATCGGCTTGCGATGCAGCATGGAATAATATTCCAGGGTCTCCTCGACCTGCACGGTCCGCAGTTCCAGGCGTTTCGCGATTTCCGCAATCATCTGATCGCTGATGAAACCGAATTCATCCTGGGCGTACATCAGCATCGGAATCAAGGCGCTCCGTTTTACCGGATACGCATTCTGAAGCTTTTCAAACCTTGCCGCGAGTTGTGGAGACATTTGCATCGTAATTATTTTTTCGTCGTCGCCCTTTTTGCGGTTTTGCAACGCTTCCAACTCTTACTTTGTACGGCCTGTTGCTGCTTTTGCTGAACGAGCTATCTGTCGACGTCCCCGAGCACGATGTCAATGGTTCCGATGCAGGCGATGACGTCCGCCAACAACTGTCCTTCAACGATGAGCGGAAGCGCCTGCAGATTTACGAATGATGGCGCTCGGAAATGGCAACGCAGCGGCTTAGGCGAACCGTCGCTGGCCAAATAGCAGCCAAGCTCGCCGCGCGGCGATTCGACTGTGACATAGACATCACCGGGAGGAGGCGAAAAACCTTCCGTGAAAATTTTGAAGTGGTAGATGAGAGCTTCCATCTCTACCTTCATCTTTTCGCGGTCCGGAGGCACAACCCCCGGAGCTTCGGCGCGAATCCGGCCTTCATCGCTGATCTTGGCCATGGCCTGCTCGACGACTTTAAGGCTCTCCCGCATTTCCGCGACGCGAATCATGTAGCGGCCATAACAATCGGAATCGGTGCGCGTCGGTATGTTGAAATTGAATTCTTCATAGCTGGAGTACGGAAAAAGTTTCCGATTGTCGTAGGCCAGTCCGGCGGCGCGTAGCGTTGGTCCGGTCATGCTGTAGGCGATGGCATCCTCGAGTTTGATCTTCCCGACGTTTTGCATTCGCGCAAGCCATATGCGATTTTCTGTAAGCAGCGTTTCGTAATCATCGATGCGGCTGGGCATCATCTTTAAAAAACGGCTCACCATTTCGCGCCAGCCCGCGGGAGGTTCCAGAGCAAGACCCCCGATGCGGATGTAGCTGGTCATCATGCGCTGGCCGGTGAAACGCTCGAAGATCTTCAGGATTTCTTCGCGCTCCCGGAAGCAGTACAGGAAAACCGACATCGCGCCCATGTCGATAGCATGAGTGCCCAGCCAGACCAGGTGCGAAGAAATGCGCTGCAACTCGACCAGCATCACGCGGATGTACTGCGCTCGTTTGGGAACTTCCAGGCCAAGAAGCTTTTCGACGGCTAGACAGTACACGAGGTTATTCCCAAGAGGATTGAGATAGTCCATCCGGTCGGTCAGCGTAATGGCTTGAGAGTAGGTTTTATCCTGACAGGATTTTTCGATTCCAGTGTGCAGATAACCGAGGTCGGGATCGGCTTTCACGATCGTTTCGCCGTCCAATTCCAGCCCCACGCGGAGCACCCCGTGAGTGGACGGGTGCTGCGGTCCCATGTTGAGGACCATTGTTTTCGATTCGCCTGTGGCTGTCTCTACCGTCGTCATTTATTTCTCATGGCCGCGGTTGCCCGCAAACTCTAGTTTATTGCTTTTTGAAGCCAGGTAAAAATGTAGCCGGAATGTCTCGATAGCCTTCGGTCGGAAAATCGCGCCGCAGCGGGTATCCTTCCCAATCGGCGGGAAGGAGAATTCGGCGCAGATCGGGGTGCCCATTGAAGCGAATGCCCATCAGATCGAAAATTTCGCGCTCCAGCCAGCCCGCTCCCGGCCATACCGGAACAAGGGAATCAACCACCGGGTCCGCGCCGCTGACCCGCGTGCGCAAACGAATTTTGGCTTTCTTCGGAATGGAAACCAGATGGTAATTCAGCTCGAAGCGCGGCTCGGTCGGAAAGCGGTCGAGTGACGTGGCGTCCGATAAAAAATTAAATTGCAGATTGCTGCGGCAGTATTCGGCTGTGGCGCGCAGAAGCTCGCGAGGCACTACCAGTGTTGTTTCCCCGCGAAATTCAATGACCTCCGAGACAGACTTTGCGTTCCAGGCGCGAAGCTGTTCGGCAACAATATCAGCGTTTTGACCGTCACTCTCAGCCACGATTTATCCGATTTACGCCGCCGGCTAGGTATGCCAGTCCAGCGCACCTTTTTTCCAAAGATAGAAGTAACCAACCAGCAGTATGGCTATGTAAATCATCATTTCATAAAAGCCGTAACGTCCCAGCGTGCGGAATACCACCGCCCAGGGATAAAGAAAGATGGCTTCCACGTCGAAAAGAATGAAAACCATCGCCACAAGGTAAAATTTTACAGAAAAAGGCTCGCGAGCGTCGCCGGTCGGCTCCATGCCGCACTCGTATGCCTGTTGTTTGGCGCGGTTGGGCCGGCGCCAGCCAATCAGAACGGAAAGGGTGCTGATCAGTCCGGCCAGGATGGCGGCGACCAGTAGATGAAGGACCAACGGCCCGTAAGTGTGCAAGCCTGAACTACTCATAGGCGAAGCGGTATAATAACGGGGTACGAGGGTTTCGGTCAAATCGGAGCACAAAAAGTTTGCGCGAAAAGTTGTTAAGTTTTTCTTCGTCCGGAGCGGACTTTTACGAATGTTGTTTGGCCATAATAGCAACGTAACTGTGGGCACAGACACGGTCCACGTTCAAACCGAGGATCGTGGCGTGAACCATGCGTTTATCGATACGACGGTGCATTGGAAGGGCCGGGTGCTCCATCGCCGGACGGGCAATTATTCGGATCTGCTGCCTTTAGACGCAGGGCGCGAGAACGCGCTGAAGACGCGAGTCGATGATCAGCATCGTGCCGTAGTCGATGAGATACGTTCGGGAGCGTTAGCGTTGACGTTTCCACCTGAGCCCCGGACGCAGGTTCCCCTGACGCGTCCCGTCGTCGTCCCGCCGCCGGCCTTGCAAGTCGTCTTAACGAATCCGAAGACCTGGCTTGCAGGGAAACATGCGACTCTGCAGGTGTCGGTCAGGGATACAGTTGGAAATACCGTGGCAGGCGCCAAAACGACTGCTCGCGTTGAAGGTCTGGGCGCTCCGGCGGAATTTACCGCGCATACGGGAGACGACGGCGCCGCAATTTTGCGGTTCGAAATGCCGAAGTTGAGCGGAAACGAAGTGGCGCTGGTAATCGAGGCCACCCGCAACGGTGCCAAAGGACATTTGCGATTTCAGTTGCGCGCCAAACCGAAAGCTTGAGGGCTGGAAAATGGAGGGCAATATTTCAATTGTTGTGAATGGCGAGACGCGCGAAGCGCCGTCAGACGCCACCGTTACGCAACTTCTGCAGGCCCTTGGCATTCACGGTGGACGCGTGGCGATCGAAAGAAATCTGCGGATTTTGCCGCGCGCGGTTTGGAACGATACCAAAGTCGCGGCGGGAGACCGTTACGAGATCGTTCAGTTTGTCGGCGGCGGATGACGAGGCTTAAACGCTTCCGTGAAACCCTAGAATTGCCTCTACACGCCCTTCAGTAAGTGGCCCATCTTTTTCTTTTTCGTTTGCAGATAAGTACGTGAAATTTTGGAAATCCGCGGCTGGCAGGGAACTCTTTCGGTAACTTCAATTCCCGCGGCTTCCAGTTGGCGAACTTTTTCTGGATTGTTGGAGAGCAGCCGGATCTGACGGACTCCTAGCTTCTTCAGAATTTCACCCGGAAATTCGTAATCCCGCGCGTCGGCGGCAAATCCCAGCGACTCGTTGGCTTCTACCGTGTCCATTCCGCCATCCTGCAATTCGTACGCGCGCAATTTATTCATCAGGCCAATGCCGCGGCCTTCCTGCGGCAAATAAAGGAGAATTCCAGCCGGAGCGCGGCCAATTTGTTTCATTGAAAGTTCCAGCTGTGCGCGGCAATCGCAGCGCAGTGAATTCAAAACGTCTCCCGTCAGGCATTGCGAATGAACGCGTACCAGCGGTGCCGATCTCTTGGATTTGAACCGGCCACGAACTTTGCCGCGCACTAAAGCGACGGCTTCGTCCAGTGGACCAGCCCCCCGGAAGCCATAAATGGTAAAACGCCCATAGCGAGTCGGCAGCTCGGCGTGTGCGATCATTTCCGGAAACCTTCGCGTGACGCGTTGTGCTGGCGTTTTTTTCTTAACCATGAGAATTTCCGATTATAACAGGGTAATGATTTGGCGCAGGTTGCGCATCCGGCTTTACAGACGGGAGCGGATTGGCTAGCGTTGAAATCGCGAGTTCTTCAAGAAGCCTATGGACGCACCATTTTCTCCCAGGGATTTCCTCTTCACGCTGCTGCTGAAGGTCGGCGTAGCGGCATCCATCGGTGCCTTGCTGGCCCGCTGGAACACCTTCCGGCGTGTGCTGTTCACCGAAGAGCGGGACGTCGACCAAAAAATAAAGCTGATTTTCTTTATGGTCCCTCCGCTGATTTTGGGCGTGATTTTGCGGCTGGTCGGCGCTCCTTACCGGTTTGCCGATTTGTCCATGGAAGGCGCGTTTTTGATGGGGCTGCTCGGCGGTCGCGTGGTCGGGCCGATCGGCGGAGCGATCATCACTATACCGGCGCTAATTGCTCATGAGTGGCTGGCGATGCCCGTAGCCTCAGCTGCCGGGCTTCTCGGCGGATTGATGCGGCAGGCGATTCCGGATAAAGAAGAGCTGTGGAATTTCGGTCCGTTCACGTTTTTGAACATTCCAAAAGCAGTAGTGAAATTCATCAGAAAAATAGATATTCCCTGGGAGATGCTCCCGCTGGGAGCCTGTGTTGGGCTGGAACTGGGCCGCGTTGGGCTGGTCATTGCCACCAAACCGAAATGGCTGTTTACAGTTGATCCGCATTGGGACTGGTGGCTTGGCCTCGCGGTAATCGCTACTCTGATGTCGGTGGCGGCGCCGCTGAAGATTTGGAACAACACGCGCATCGAAATGAACTTGGAGCGGCATCAGCAGTTGCTCTTGAAAGCGCGCATGGATGCTCTCTCCAGTCAGATCAATCCGCATTTTTTATTTAACACACTGAATACCGTTTCGGCTTTAATTCGGTTTGATCCGGATACCGCGCGCGGTGTCGTGCTAAGGCTCAGCAATATTCTTCGGCGGCTGTTGCGCAAACACGAAACCTTTGTGCCGTTGAAAGAAGAGTTGCAATTCATTGACGACTATCTGGATATCGAAGTGGCACGTTTCGGCAAAGACAATCTGGAAATTATCAAGGAAATTGACGACCAGACCCTGGAAGCGTTTGTCCCCAGCATGCTCTTGCAGCCGATGGTGGAGAATTGCCTGAAACACGGCTTGGCGCCGAAGATCGAAGGCGGCCGTATCCGCTTACACGCGGAACAGCTCGACGGGCGGCTCCGAGTTGAGATCGAAGATAACGGCGTCGGTATTTCCGAAGAACGCATGCCCCATGTCTACGTCGAAGGCATTGGTTTGAGTAATGTCCGCGAACGCCTGCGCCTGCTCTATGGAACTGATTTTCGTTTGGAGATTGAAAGCCGCCCCGGGCAGGGAACTGTAATTCGTATCGAGGTGCCGGAGCTGGTTCCGGCTATGCATGAAACCGTCGCGCAGCGATAAATTGTCCGTTTCTAAATCGCTGCTCGAATATCGGCCTTGTTGCAATATCGATTCCCTCAAATAAAAGTGGTTCTTCACGAGCCTCCGCGAGCGACAAGCCTCTGCGATTCCGCAAGAAAAACAATCTCCAAATTAAGCCGCGCCGCATGACGGCTTTTTCGGGACTTCGACCAAGCCTGGTAAGCGAAGTAAGCCTGATCGTCGGTAACACTTTCCAGAGCCATCCGAGCGCGGCGAAAAAATGCCGCATTGGCGGCTTCCGAGGCTCCAAAAGTCGGACGCTGCGAATCTTCTTGACGACGGCTCGTTGATACTGTATATTCAGTAAGGACAGAAAGAACAGTCGGTACACATACAGGAGAAGTCGTGGGGCAACAGACAAATGCCAGGTTGGCGCCGGTGGAAGAGAAATTCATTTTGCACTGGGGCGAGATGGGGACGAAATGGGGGATTAACCGCACCGTTGCCCAGGTGCATGCGCTGCTGTATCTGTCGGCGAAGCCGCTGCCGGCGGACGAAATTTCCACCACCTTGTCGGTGGCGCGTTCGAATGTAAGCACCAGCCTGCGCGAGTTGCAGGGGTGGGGGATTGTGCGCGTGGTGCATGTGCTGGGCGATCGTCGCGACCACTTCGAAACACTGAAAGATGTTTGGGAAATTTTTCGAATCGTCGCCGAGGAACGAAAGAAAAGAGAGATCGATCCAACTCTTCGAGTACTGGCCGAATGTGTGCAGGAGGCGAAAAGCGGACAAAGCGATGCACGCACCAAGGAACGGCTGGAGGCGATGCTGGAGTTCCTGACAGCGATGACCGGCTTGTTCGAAGAAATCTTGCGCATGCCGCCGGCCGCATTGAAAAGTGTGGTGAAGTTGCGAGGCAAAGTGGTGACCATTCTGGGCGGAAATAAAAAGGCCGGGTGACTGACCAATGATCACGCTGGTGGACGAGTTTACGGACCGCAAAGAGCGGCGCGCGCGTGGCTGGCTCTTTTTTGATGCGCACTGCGCATTTTGCACTCGCATTGCGAGGTGGCTGGCGCCAATTTTAGCGCGACGCGGATTGGGAGTTGCACCTTTACAGGATCGGCGCGTTGGAGCGCTGCTCGGGATGACTCAACGCGAATTGTTGAAGGAAATGCGGTTTTTGTTGGGTGATGGATTGAATTTTGGCGGAGCGCGGGCCGTACTGGCGGTGGCCCGCGAGATTTGGTGGGCGCGACCGCTGGTATGGGTGGCGGCTCTTCCCCGCGTGATGCCTTTGCTGGACGCCGCCTATAAATGGATTGCCGCACGACGCGGTTGCGTCGCCGAAAGCTGTGAAGTGCACAGCAATCTTTGAGCCACGACCGAAGTGCATTCAGTCGAGGTACGGAAGATCGAAACGGAGGTCGCATGCGTTCGACGAATATCTGGCAATGGGAAGGGCGCGTTGATAGAGCTACGTACTTCGGGGTTGGAGTGGCCGCGTTTGCGTTGAAGTTTCTGCTGGACTGGGTGGTGGTCACGCGGCTGTTTCATCGTCCCTGGAGTTTGCTGAATTATTGGCGGCCGTTCGGCGCAATTTCCGGGGTTCATGCGCTAAGTCTGGAGAACCGCCTGTTCGGGGGAACGATGCTGTTTCTCGCGTTGCCGTTCATCTGGCTGGGACTGGCGATGACCGTAAAACGGTTGCGCGATGCGGGTGAGCCGACGTGGATTGCCGCGCTTTTTTTTGCGCCCATCGCGAACCTTTTATTTTTCGTGGTCCTCGCCCTGAAACCTGCCGCCGCCGGCAATTTGAGCGCGGACGAGGGCGTTTCGTGGCCTCCCAAAATGCTTGCTGCATGGATTCCCGAAACGCGGGCGGGAAGCGCGATTGCCAGCATCGCAATTACCGCGGCCATCGGGCTGGGATTCACGCTGCTTGGCACAGAGGTCGTGGCCACCTACGGCTGGGGACTGTTCGTCGGCTTGCCGTTTTGCCTGGGGCTGTTCGCGGTACTCACGCACAGCTATCACGAACCGAGGGGCTACGGCGAGTGCGTGACCATGGCCGTTCTGCCCGTGCTTACCCTTGGGGCTGTCCTGCTGCTGGTTGCCGTCGAAGGGGTAATCTGCATCTTGATGGCGGCACCTCTCGCGCTGATATTGGCGCTTCTCGGCGGAAGCCTGGGTTATGTCATTCAGGCTGCGCATTGGGGAAGGCGACATGCTCCGGCAATGTTGTCCATGGTGTTGTTGGTGACGCCGGGATTTTATGGTGTCGAACATTTGACGCGGCCACAGCCGGGAATTTTCGAAGTGAAAAGCGCCATCGAGGTGAACGCGCCTCCGCAGAGAGTATGGGGAAAAGTGGTGGCGTTCACGGTGATTCCGCCTCCGAAAGAAGCGCTGTTTCTGGCGGGAATTGCATATCCCATTCGCGCGGAAATCACGGGACATGGAGCCGGCGCCGTGCGGCACTGCATTTTTTCCACAGGGCCGTTTGTTGAACCAATCGTGGTGTGGGATGAGCCGCATTTGTTGCGCTTCAGCGTGACGGCGAATCCGGCTCCGCTGAATGAATTAACTCCGTATGGACACATCGCGCCACGGCATTTGCGCGGATATTTCGAGTCGCACCAGGGACAATTTTTGCTGACCGAATTGCCCGGCGGCCGCACTCGAGTGGAGGGCACGACTTGGTACTCGCATTCGATGTGGCCCGAGACCTATTGGAGTTGGTGGTCGGACTATGTAATCCACCGGATCCATATGAGAGTGCTGGAGCACATTCGAGCCGAAGCGGAGCGAGGCATTTAGAATCACGACCTGGTTGCGCCGGGTTTCGGCGTTTATCATTTGCCGTTCGCCGTTTAGCGTTAGTCGTTTTGCCTTTTCGTCGTTCCTTCAAGTTGCGAGCTATGCTGCCACTCTGCTCCCGCCTACCTACCCCCTCCCCGTGTTTTTGCGTAAGTATGAGGAATAAAGGAGTTAGCGGCGACGGTTTTCGTAAGTATGAGATCTAAAGGACTTAGCGAGTCTGAAGGACTTACGAAAACGCTGATCCGCCGTGCTGGCCTAATCGGCTAGTTCGGGCTTGCCGTTTACTTTTGGATTACTCCTCCCCCACCCCTTTTTCTGTAACTGCAGATTCTAAAGAGCTTAGCGATCGGACGTTTTGGTAGCGTGGCGAGGCTGCATTGGGAAGAGATCCTTTGACTCGCTTCACTCGCTCAG
>DATDFA010000012.1:0-28543 GCA_036522855.1 Candidatus Acidiferrum sp.
CCAGGCAATCCGCCTCGACCCGCAAAACGCCCTCGCCTATTTCCTCCGCGCCGGGTGCAGGCCTACAAATACCGAAGAGGCGGTCAATTCCTACCGAAAGGCGATTGAGCTTAAGCCGGAATGGAAGCGTTATTACGTTGAAGTGGCGCTCCTGGCGAACGGCCTCGAGAGCTACAAGTCCAGCGACGAAGGGTTGAAAGTCTGGCAACTCGCGCTCGAAAGCGCGCCGGACGATCCGAGGGTGTATACCGGCTACGCGAGTGCACTTAGGTTACGATGGAAAAACGCCGAGGAGTCTTAACAAAATGGCTCTATTTGGATGGGGAAGACCCTTATATGACGAAGAACTGGCGCGACGGTTCTTACAGAGCGCTGGCGTCCCTGACCCCGCCGATGAGAGCGTCCGGCACCTAGCACAGCGCCTCCGCCGCAGAACACTGCAAATACGCGTCATTTCCGTTTTCACAGCCATACTCGTGGTCCTCGCCCTGCTCAAAGCGGTGATTGGGTGAAGCTCTGCGGACTGTTCATCATCAACGCGGCAATAGCAGTTGGTGGGGTACCTTAGGCTCGACGTTTGTCAACGGCGTTCCGCACGGCGTGCGCCAGCCCGGTCAAAGCTTTGCCGCATGTACGGACCAGAACATAAAGGACACCACCTTCGGATCTCTTCCCGATGCAGCCTCGCCGCGCTACCAAAAACGTCCAGATCGGCAAGCTCTTTAGAATCCTGCAGTTACAGAAAAAGAGATGGGGGAGGAGTAATGCAAAAGTAAACGGCAAGTCCGAACCAGCCGATTAGGCCAGAACGGCTGATCAGCGTTTAAAGCCGACGACGCCAACTGGATTCTAGACGATTTTGTGACACAGGAAAAAGATGCAGTACGTTCTGTTCTGAACGACAAAGCGGCACGCGAGAGAAACAGAACACTTTTCAAGGACCGGGCCGAACGATATGTCACCGGCGATGACTTGCGCTGCGTTTGCCAGTCCCCGCGTGTTTTGTAAGTTTTTGTAAAACTTAATCACGCAACGCCTTCACGGCAAGCTGCAGGTCCGAGTCCCGCCATCCCCGCCATGCATCCCAAAAGCGTTGCACGGATTTTCCGATCAGCGACTTACCAATCAACTGTTTCCCAGATTAGCCTGAGCTCTGCTGGCGAAGGAACGCATTGCCGCGCCGCTCCATTTCAGCCGGATCGAGATCCTCCTTCCAAGTTAGGAGAACCCAGACATGCCCAAACGGGTCGCGCAGACTCGCGGAGTTTGCCCCGTAAAACATTTCTGTGGGGGGCTGGACCTGTTCTGCGCCGGCCTCGATCGCCCGTCGCAGCATTGCCTCATTGTCATCAACAAAGATGTGAAGGCTCGCGCTCGTGTGCCCAAGCTTTCTTGGCTCGCCGTAGAATTTGCCGTCTGGGTCCCCGATCATCAACACCGAGCCATTGATGGAGATTTCAGCATGCAGAATCTTTCCGTTTGGGTGGGCGATCCGGAACAACTCGACCGCTCCGAAGGCTTGCCTGTAAAAGTCGATTCCGCTTGAAGCACCGTCGACATAGATATGCGGGACAACCGCATGCCGATAACGACTCGGTCTTGCATCCATTTCAGTTCTCCTGTGGTGGGCGAGCCGAATGCACGCCCTGCGACCCTTCCTCGACCCGTCGCCGCTTGGGCGCTCTCCATGAAACCTTGAAGGCCTCAGAGTCATCCGAGTACCAGAAGTCGTTCGCAATCATGGAGACTCTAGCACGGGTCATCGTGCTAGATGCTTTCGTCCACGTGGAGCAAATGAATGCAAACACGCAGTATTTGCTGGATCAAGGGCACCGTCTGCTTCAAATCGGCGTTGGCCTCTTGTTGTTTGCTTCATTCGAAGGGTTCGGGATCCCATATTTCGCAACGCCCGCGATTGGGCTTGCTGCCCACAGGCTGGGTGCCTTGCAAAGTGTTCTCTTGCTAGCTCTCGGACTGGTGTGGCCAAGACTAATACTGGGTGTCGCGGCTTCGCGAACTGTCTTTTGGCTATTGATCTACTCGACTATTGCTATTTTGGCAGCATATCTCATGGCAGCATTCTGGGGAGCAGGAGGCTCTACACTTTCTCTCACGGCAGGAACTGCTCGCGGCAGCACAGTTCAGGAATCTTTGATCAGAATCGTTGCATATTCGTCTGCCCCCACCGGTATTGCTGCTTTTGGGCTTGTTCTTTTTGGACTCCAAATCAAATCTGAGAGAAAAGTTTTATGAGCGCACAGCGATTCAAGGACAAAGTTGCCGTTGTCACGGGAGGAAACAGTGGAATTGGTTTAGGTGTTGCTAAAGCCTACGCGCGGGAGGGTGCGCAGGTGGCCATCACCGGACGAAATGAGAAAACTTTGGAGGTTGCTGCCAAAGAAATCGGCGAGGGAACGCTCGCCATTCAATCGGACAGTGGCAAAGTGAAGGAAATCGAAGCTGCAATGCAGAAAATCAGTCAGCGTTTTGGACGAATTGACGCCCTGTTCGTTAACGCCGGTGTCGGGAAATTTGTTCCCTTTACCGAGGTCACCGAACAATTTTTTGATGAGACGGTCGGTATCAATATGAAGGGAGTCTTTTTTACCGTCCAGAAAGCAATCTCGCTGATGTCCAAAGGCTCGGCAATCGTGCTAAACGCGTCGATTAACGCGCACCTGGGCATGCCGGGGACCACGGTTTACGGGGCGACCAAAGCGGCCGTTATTAACATGGCCAAAACGCTCTCTGCCGATCTGTTGGAGAAGGGCATTCGGGTCAATGCCATTAGTCCGGGCCCGATCACCTCGGCGCTTCTGGCGCGAGATGGAGTCAGCCAGGAAAGACTTCAAGAAACGAAAAACTGGATTCAAAACCAAGTTCCGATCAAAACGCTTTGGTACCCCTGAGGAGATCGCGGCAGCAGTGCTTTATTTGACGGCGTCCGAATCCTCCTTCATTTTGGGCGCCGAACTAATTATTGATGGCGGCATGGCGACGCTTTAGGCCCAGACTAAACAGGTGTGAACTTTCCGACCCACAACCCAACCCACGAGATGCGATGTCTTGTATGACTTGAGCGGTATTTGGCAGTCCCGCATTTCTGTGCCCGAGACGCTGAAGAGAGCGATTTGTTAATTCCCTCTGGCCCGTTCGCACTGATCGACACCTAGGTCGAACGGCTTATGGCACGCGAACAGCTTCTCTACGCATGATTGAAAACTTTCGGAACCTGCGCGGTAGCTTCTGCATCAGATGAAGGCGTCTAAGATTCCTGAACGCATCAAATGAGCAAGGAGACGGAATGGCTGCCGCGCGGACAGTTCGCTTCAATCAATTGGGAGGACCGGAGGTATTGCGAATCGAAGAGTTGCCAGTCGCTGAGCCACAAACTAGCGAAGTTCGGATCAAGGTGCAAGCAATCGGTCTCAATCGCGCCGAAATCATGTTCCGAACCGGGCAGTACCTAGAACAGCCGGAATTTCCATCTCGTATTGGCTTAGAGGCAGCGGGAATCGTTGATGCGATAGGCCCGCAAGTCAGCAACGTTCGAGTCGGGGACAAAGTCAGTGTTGCCACGGGTCAATCAATCGGCAAGTACGGAACGTACGCAGAGAGCGTTATTGTTCCTGCAGCTTCAGCGATAGCGTATCCGAAAAATCTCACGCCCGAGCAAGCCGCCTCGATCTGGGTGCAGTACTTGACGGCATACTTCGCGTTTGTGGACCTTGCGAAGGTTCAACCGGGACAGACGGTGCTCATCACGGCAGCCACTGGCGGCGCGGGCCTCGGGGCCATTGAAGTCGCGCGAGTGCTTGGAGCGACAACCGTGGCAACTACACGCGCAGCTTCGAAGAAGCAGGCTTTGCTCGCTGCAGGAGCCAATCACGTCATCGTGACGGATCGGGAAGATCTCGTTTTGCGCACAAAGCAAATTACCGAAGAGCATGGCGCGGACGTAATCTTTGACCCGGTCGCAGGTGATACGCTGCCAACGCTGGCTGAGGCCGTCGCATGGGGCGGACAAATAATCCTGTACGGGGCACTCGCTGGAACAAACGTACCTTATCCGCTGTTCGCCGGTTTCCTGCGAAACTTCACGCTGCGCACCTACATGGTCTACAACTTTTGCGGATTAGCCACGCTCGGAATTCCGCGCAACGAAGAAGCGTTTTCGCGCGCTGTGGAATTCATTAACGCCAACCTTGCCTCGGGAAAACTCAAGCCCGCGATCGCAAAGACATTTCCACTGGAGGCGATTCAAGAGGCGCATCGCTACATGGAGTCGAACCAACAGCTGGGGAAAATTGTGGTGACCGTCTAAACCGTCATTTACGGACGGAGGCGCCCGGTTTCAGAAAGTCCGCAGTCCGTGCCGAAACCGGTTGCTACAACGGCTTTCTGGCATACAGTCCGATCAGCAGCGCTGCGACAGCAAGCATGAGGAACATGAGTGGGAATCCAAGCGAGTAGTCTCGCGCGCGGACGTAAGTAACAAGTGCTCCCACAAAAAACAGGGCGAGGCCAACCGCAGCAGCTGTACCAATCCATGGGATGCCGATGCCGGCCAGCAATCCCAATGCGCCCGCCGCTTTGAGGATGCCTAGCGGTGTCAGCCACGAATCGGCTACGCCCAATTTGCTCATGTTGGTGAGCAGCCACTGGGGACGAGTGAAGTCATTTGCGGCGGCGAAACCGAAGCCGCGAAGATTAAGTAGCAGATTCCTTTCAGACCGGCGTAAGTGGCGGGACTACGACCCAGAAGCCTCAGCCGGCCCTGGTAAACGCGGAAACCGTACAAGTGGATTTTAAGTTTCCGATTTTCCGACTTACCAGACTTACCAGGTGTTAGCGGCGTTTCGACGCATTTGTGATATAACGTAGCCTGAAGTGGCCCTCCAAGAGGCTGTGAAATGATGGAACGAATTGCAGAAACGTCTCCGCGTTTCAGGGCGAGAATGGCTGGGTTCTTTCAACTGCTCGAATCCGTGACGGCAACATTCGGCCAGGTGATCATTCTCGGCAGGCTTGTTGTTTCTGGCAACGCAGCGGCAACAGCAACCAACATCCTGGGGCACGAGCGGTTGTTTTGGTTGGGGTTCGCCTCCTCCCTCGTGGCGGTTGTATTTCACATTGTCTACGCCCTCCTCTTCTATGACTTGCTCAAGCCCGTGAACCGGCGCATCTCACTGTTGGCACTGCTCGTGCTCCTCGTCGCATCCGCGATTCAGGCTGTCACCGGCTTGTTGTATCTCGCTCCTTTGCTCATCCTGCAAGGCGGTAGCTCCGTCAGCGCATTTACGGTGGAACAGTTGCAGGCGCTGGCACTCGTGTTTCTCAAATTGAATGCTTACGCCCTCAACGTCCATCTAGTGTTCTTCGGATTGTGGTGCATCCTGACTGGTTACCTCATTTTCCGGTCGGTCTTCCTACCTCGAGTCCTGGGGTTGCTGTTGGTGATCAGTGGTTTGGGTTGGCTGATTTTCCTATTTCCACCGGTCGCATACCGTCTGTTCCCGTTCATCGCTGCGGCCTCTGCCGTCGGGGAAATCCCGGTGGAATTCTGGCTCATGGTGATGGGCGTGAACATTCAACGATGGAAGGAGCAGGCCAGCACAGCGGTCGGGTGACAAACTCGAAGTAATCCACAAGCTCGTTAACACCAGAGTCGCTGGGTTTGAACAACCAAGGGAGTTTCATGCCACGTTCGCACATTTTTCGTCCGGCGAATATGCCTAACTTGACCCCCGAAATAAGACGTGAGAGACAGCAAAGAGAAGGCTATTGCTGCAATAAAGTGTCCGGAGGGCCACGCGGCTTTGCCCGTGGTTTGATGAGTCGTTCTCTGGATGGTAGTATTCGTCCTTCCAATGGCTCAGCTACCCCGAGTTCCGGACCTTGAAGCGCAGCGCGAAGCAATGAAAAAGCTCGACTTTCTGGTCGGTAAATGGGACGGGGAGGCGCGCCTACTGCGCGGGCCCGCTGAGTCGGTGGAATTGCTTCAATCGGAGGAAGCACAGTACAAACTCGATGGCTTGATCGTTGTCATCGAGGGAGTCGGTCGTGCAAAATCCGGCGGCCAACCCCTGCTGCAGGCTTTTGGAATAGTCTCCTACGACGACGAGAGCAAAACGTATCGCCTGCGGGCATTCAACGACGGTCGTTTTCTTGAAACCGAAGTGAAAATATTGGAAGAGTGCAAGGGGATGACTTGGGGCTTTGCTCTGGGAGAGATCAGGACCAATTCCGTATTGCGGATAAATGAGCGCGGTGAATGGACGGAACTCGCGGAAATATCAATTGGTTCGCAACCTTCGAAGAAACTCTTGGAGCTCACCGTCCGCCGGGCAAAAGTAGCTGGCTGGCCCCGTACGTCCTGATTAACGCGGAAACCGGACAAGTCAAAATGGGCCCAAAACCACTTCTCCGGTAAGCCGACAAATCAGGACTTAGCAAGCCAGAATGTCGCGACGAGCCTTCTGACTCAGAATAACTTCCGGTTTGTCCGTCATCCGCCCGGAACGGTCGCCAAGGCCTTCAAGTCTCGAAACAAGAGTACGCAGCTACTGCAAGGGTGCGTATTCAGCTTTGGCTTGCTTCAAGACCGGAAAGTCTTGATCAGCGTCTTTCCAGAGGCTGAGGAGATCCTTGTAGGCCGCGGCCGATTTCGCGCGATCTCCGGAAGCGGACAACGCTCTGGCTAGTTGAAGACGCGCCATTGGTCCGATCGGATCGTTCAGCACGAGTCCCGGATGATCAAGAATTTTTCGAAACTCAGCCGCGGCCTCGCGGTGGCCCTCCATCCGGGAATAAGCAAGACCACGCACGTAGACCGGATAGAGAGCTCCGAAGAAGGAAGCCCCGGTAAAATATGCGGTGCCCGGAACGGCGAGGTCGTATGGTGCGGCGGCTTGCGTCATTTCGAGCGCCTTCGCCGGGTCGCCCTGGTTGAGAGCTCCGAGCGCGCGCAGCACAGGCAGATAACTGAATTGGACAGACGTATCCTCCGGGTACCGCCTTTCGAGTTCCGCCTCGACCTCGCGAGCTTGCGCGGACTCCTGCAGAAGCGCGAGCGCAAAAGCAGGTCCATAGTCGGCGTCCCGGCTTCGGCAAAGCGACAACGCCGTTGCCGCGCTTCTTAGCGCCTCAGCCCGGTTCCCGAACAACGCATTCCACACCCCCCCAGCTCCTCGAAACATGGCCGCCCGACCCACCAAACCTCCCTGGCGAGCCAGGCTTACTGCGCGCGCCGATAGCCGATCTGCTTCTCTCAGGCGGCCCTGATACGCCAACGTCATAGCTTCCTGGTGCTCGAACCATCCTTGGGCTTCCAGTTTTACCCGCCGTTGGGTCATTTCCCTTTCCATTGCCGTTTTGTCGTTCCTGAGAAAAGCGATGAAGTACCGAAGCAGCGAGAACTGAACGACTTCGATCTTCCGTTCCGATGCCTTGTGAAGCAGTGCCTCGGCCTCTGGCAGGCGGTTCAGGTGGACATAGGCAAAAGCCACATTTTCGTAGCCGATGGCGAAGTCCGGATCAAGTTCGATCGCCTTTTGGCCTTCTTCCACGGCTCTGTCGTAATGACCAGTCCCGGGCGATGTGAAGCCTGACAAGAATCCGTGGGCATGGAGATCCCTGGGGTACTTTCGCGTCCACGATTCCAAGGTCTGTCGACAAAGTTCCAGGTTCCTGGTTAACTGCCGGTGGTAAGTGAAAGTGATGAAGTAATTTTCCCGATCGCTGACGCCATCTCGCAGCTCGTAGGCCTTGGCCACATTCTCCGCCGCAATTTCCGTCTCCCCGAGGTCGGCATGCACGCGCCCGAGGGTCGCATAAGCCATCGCAAATTTCGGGTCGACCTCGATGGCGCGCTTCAGTAGTGAGACTGCTTCCGCCGACTGTGCTCTCGCCTGGAACTCCCTCATTGCCGCGCTGTAGGAGCTCCAAGCCTCTAGTGAGCGTGTCGTTACTTCGGCCGGCAGACTAGGTTCCTTCTCCACACGTGGAAGCGATTCGCCGGCCCGCACCCCAAATCGTTTTGCCATACGGGCGAGCGCCTTGAAGACATCCTCTTTTTTTTCCGCGGTAGCCTGCCCTTGGTCCAGAATATCGCCGGTTCGGCAATTCCTTGCGCGCAAGCTCAACATGTACTTGCTTCCCAGGCTGGTGATCGAGCCTTCCACGACCGCGGCGCTTGTCGTCCGCTCGCAGATTTCGGCCGCAACATCGGAGGTGAGCTTCGCATTCGCGGGCCGGCCCATTAGCCCGAGAGTCTGGCTCACGCGCGCGTCGGGAAGCAAAGACAGACGACCGGAATTCTCGAATTGCACAGCCAGAATATGGCGCAGCGCGCTATCGAAGTCCGGATCGCCAGTAGCATTCACGAAATCTGCCAGAACAATCGTGCTCTTGTTCGAGAGTTCGGGCGTGCGGTGAGAATAAGAATAATCTGCGGGAAGCGAAGCGACGGTCATGGCATAGCGATTCCCGCGGCTTCCGGTAGCGCTGACGCCCGCGAGTTCCCGCTCCAGTTCGGCGACGGATTGCCACCGGAGTCCAGGATCCTCCTCCAGACAATGGCTCACGATTCTTTCCAATTTCCGCGAGGGGATGCGCCTCCGCTGGAAAGCGCCTCGCGCGCCGGTTAGCATTTCGTACAGGACACAGCCGAACGAATAGATATCCGCGCGAGCATCGGCCGGCTTGCCTTCCCTTTGCTCCGGCGCCATGTAGGCAGGCGTTCCGAGTACCATGTGGCTGGCGGTAATCGTTTCATCCTGGCCCGATTTCGCTAGGCCGAAATCCAGAACCTTGATTCCGGATTTCGCGATCATGATGTTGCCGGGCTTCAGATCGCGGTGGATAATGCCCTTTTCGTGCGCCTCGGCCAGCGCAGCCAGAATCTGCGAGGCATACAGGTGCGCCGTCTTGACTGGAAGCGGCCCGCTTTTCAGCCGCGCCGCTATAGTTTCGCCGTCGACCAGCTCCATCACCAGGTAGTTCGGTCCAACATCGTAGAGCGTGCAGATGTGGGGATGATTCAGCGAGGAAATGGCGCGGGCCTCCCGCTCGAAGCGCTCAATGAATTGCTTCTGCGCGATCTTAATGGCGACAGCGCGGCCCAAGCGCGTGTCTACCGCTCGATAGACTTCGCCCATGCCTCCCATGCCGAGCTTGCCCTCGACACGATATGGCCCTAGGCATGAGCCAACGGTTAGTTCCGTGACCGTCGAGTCCCCCAGCACTTGTGGGGCGTTCTCAATGGCAGCGCGCTCCAGGAATTCGCCGCCAGTGCGCTGTGCGAGAAGCGACTCTACTTCGCGGCGCACTTCGGGATCGGCTTGGGCCAGCAGCGCCGAACGCTCTTCGGCGGTTCTCTCGCGAGCCGCATGGTATAGCTCTTCAATCTGCTGGAAATGCTCGGGGTGCATGTGCTGTGTGCTCTATCCTATGGCTTAGCTCTCGCAATAGCCAAGCCTTGGCGAGATCCCAGTCGCGCCTGACAGTGCGCGTTGAGATCTTCAGAGTCGCGACGATTTCCTCCTCGTTCAATCCGCCGAAATAACGCAACTCGACGACCTTCGCCTGTCGCGGAGCAACCTGCGAGAACGCTGTCAGGGCTTCGTCCAAGGCCAGAGTCGATCGGTCCCGCGCCCTCGAAAGAAGGGCTGTTTCATCGAGGTTCACTTTGAGAGCGTTGCCGCCGCGCTTTTGTGCGCCACGTGCCCGCGCGGCGTCCACCAGGATGCGCCTCATCATCTGTGCCGCCAAGGCGAAAAACTGCGCGCGCTGCTGCCAATCGACCTTGGTCACGTCTACCAGGCGGAGGTACACCTCATGCACCAATGCTGTGGTCTGGAGAGTATTTGCTTGCCGTTCATTTTTCATATACCGGCGCGCCATGAGGCGCAGTTCGGGATACACGCGCTCCGCCAGCCGCTCCAACGCGGCCTGGTCGCCACTGCTCCAGGCTTTCAATAGGCTCGTGACTTCAGCAGAGGATGCACCCATGGACCACCCGTTCTCCCCATGGCACAAAAAATATACCAGAGACGTGGCCGCTTTGGCCGTCGGCTTCCGCCTGTATCAGCGGAAGGAGAACACAAGCTCTCAGAGTGATCTCCTCCACACAAGGAGGTTGGTTATGAAACGCGTCATTGCACGGGCGACTCTCGTTGTTGCTTTTGTCGCTGTGTTCGCTCTGGGCATCGTGTCCAGGGCTCAGGCTCAAGAATGCTCAAACGCCACACTACAAGGTAGCTTCGGATACACCAGCACAGGAACTCTTCTTCCCGTCTATGCTCAACATTTTGCCGGCCCTTTCGCTGAGGTCGGTAGGCAGACCTTTGACGGGAGCGGCAATACTTCTGCAACCGCGACTTTGAGCGCAAACGGCAACATCTTAAAGGTCACCATTCAAGGCACATATGCGGTCAATTCAGACTGTTCGGGCTCCATGACACTCAACGTATCTCCCTTGGGTGTTACAGTGCACGCAGACTTTGTGATCGTCAGCAGCGGGATAGAGTTTCGAGCTATCGGGACAGACTCAGGCGTGGTTGAGAGCCGTGTTTACAAGAAGCAGTGAGCATAAGTCAAAGCTGGCGCGCGGTGCGCGAAGTTTTCTACCACCTGCGCCGGTCCAACTCAGCAATATTTTCCGACTGTGACCGGCTCAGGCGCGTTTCGTTTCCAACACGGAAGTCCTGGGTGCGTTCCGCCACCCTTACGTGGACAGGGCTGTTGAACGCGGTGTTGGTCAGCTCCTCTGGCAATCCCGAACTCTTGACGAACACGGGAAGTTTGCAGAAACAGTTTCCGGAGTGGCCACATGGGAGTAAGGGCAAGGCGAGCAGCAGTAACAAAAAGCATATGCGCGTGCTCCGACTCGCTGTGCTGCTATGTGCCACGAGTCCAAGAATCAGGCTGAGAGTCGATCCGGTAATGTCTGCCTGCACAGAGAGAGCGCCGCAACCGCATCCATTTGGACGTGCGGTCGGCGACTCTTACCTTGGGATTACTTCAGGTTTGCTCGTGACTCGACCAGAATCCGGACTAGCAAATCCGATCGTACGTGCAAACGCCTGTTAATGCCAATCTGCCGCTTTATTTCAAGAACCGTCCGATCCGGTGGTCTTGTTGTATCATTCAGCCTTTCACGAAGGACGACGGGAAACTCACTGTGTTCAGCGAAGCACCATCCCACCGCGCGAACTTCCCTCATCTTCGGTCTTCCTCCTGCTAAACCTACCGTTCGGCATAACGAGCGGCTACATTGTTGTCGCCGTTCCGTTCTTGATAACGAGGGTCGGTCTGCCGGTGTTTACAGCGGCATCCATCGTAGGAATCGCGCTTGCACCAAAAGCATGGAAAGTGCTCTGGTCACCAGTCGCGGATTTCGGGCTAACGCTGAAGAAATGGTATGCAATCGGTGCGGCAATCGTCGGCGGGATGCTGTTATTACAAGGGCTGCTGCCCGTCACGCGCAGCACGGTTCCATTCGTTACGCTGGCGCTAGTCGCCGCTGAGTTCGGATCGAGTCTGCTGTCGCCTTCTCTTGGTGGGCTGATGGCCGAGGCAATGCCGGACAAGCTGAAGGGACGAGCCGCTGGCTGGTACCAGCTTGGCGGAAAAGTCGGCCGCGGAATTGGGGGAGGTGTCGGCCTGTGGCTGGTTGTGCATCGAGCCACGCCAGCAACGGCTGGTTTCGTACTCGGCCTTACTTGTGCTGGCTGCATCTTTGGCCTGCGATTACTGCACGAGCCAGAACGGCGGCTTTCGGCAGATGCAGTCGGGCGAGTAATGGCAGTTTTTCGTGACCTGTGGCAGCTGATCAGATCGCGTGAGGGTGCTCTGGTGGCTGCGCTTGCGCTTTCACCAATTGGCGTGAGTGGCGTGGATAACTTCTGGTCTGGTATAGCACCTGAATGGGGAGTGGCGGCAAGCACCGTGGTGTTGGTGATTGGTTTCGCGACTGTTGCTGCTGCATTTGCAGGCTGTCTGCTTGCCGGATGGTGGGCCGACAGGATGGATCGTCGAATTGTGTACCTCGGAACCGGCGGCTTGCTTGCAGTTGCCTGCGCAGCGTTAGCTGTCGGGCCGCATATCCCGGGGGTATTCATTGCGGGGACTCTAGTGCACAAACTTGTGGTCAGCATGTGCGACGTTGCGCTAAGCGCACTGACACTCAGTGTGATCGGCCGCTCCACAGCCGCAACCAAGTACACGTTTCTCGCCGGCCTAGGAAATGTTCCGGAGGTATACATGACCGTTACGTCTGGCTGGGTCCATGACCGCTGGAACACCTCGACGATGCTGATGGTAGAGTCCGTCGCCGCTATGCTGTGCATTGGCGTTGCGGCGCTAATACTAAACAAGCATCGTGGAACCGAGCGAGTGCTTGCGAATTCTGAACAGCCTTAGGCGGATCGTAACTGTTGCTAAATCGCCTTTGCACTCACAGCCCCAGAATCAGCCGGAAAGTAATTAGGACATTTCAATCTCAGTCCTGAGTACAAACGCTTGTTTATGCCAGTCCCGCCTTCAAAGCGTCTACCCATTTGAGGATAATGCGCCAGGAGGAGGGCGGCACATGAACAAAGCTTCACCAGTGTTCTTCGCATTCTTCGCGCGCACGCTGGTCTGCATAATCGGGTCAACGGCGCTCGGACAGACGGCACCGTCACACCCCTTGTAAATCCTTAGACACGTATTTCAAGAAAATGTTTCTGTTCGGGCGCGCCAGTGTAACACTCAACGCTTCAATGGTTATCGGCCTAGCCGGAGATTCACAGCCCTAGATTTCACGGTAACGTCGCCGCATGCGTTCCGAAGCAGCCCCTTGCCACATTCCTCAAGAGAAGCGCATCCGCACTTTCCTTGCCCTTGGAGCACGAGTTGCAGCGCCTTAATCCCATTCATCAATTCCTCAAGCTCGGCCAGTTTTCGCTGTGATAGCTTTTTCCAACGTTCTGAGGGTGGGGCGCTGTTGCGAAAGCCAAAGAACAGTTGCCGGATCTCGTCGAGGGTGAAACCAATTTGACGCGCTCTTTGGAGCGCCGCCAGCCGGTAGAGCGCGGCCGCGTCGTATCTTCTTTGGCCGCTAACCCGGTGAGCGGGAGGAAGGACGCCAATTTGTTCGTAATAGCGGATCGCTGATGACCGCAGCCCAACTCTTCGCGCCACCTCGGAAATGGTCAACAAGGGCATATCGCATTCTATGATACCCGGCAAGCCATTTGCCCTGTAAATCCTTCAGTGTAGTTTTTTGCGCATGCAGGCTGGCTCGCGGAACCACAAAATATCGTTTGACTTAAAGGTGGACTTGAAGTCGTAAGCTCCTCACAGAGACTTGCAGCGCAGCAAAGGCTGCTCTCTCAGGGGAGAATAATTGATGAGAAAAACGAATTGTGTACTCACCCTTCTGGTTTTGCTGGCGTGCAGCCGTGCCTCGTTGGGACAAGCCAGCAAACCGCTTCAGTCAACTACCGTAACCGAAGCCTTGGGCTCCTGGATCACGAATGCCGAAAGGCACGTGGTGCCGGTAGCTGAGGTCATGCCCGAGGATAAGTACTCGTTTGCTCCATCTCAAACCAGCGGCGAATTTAAGGATGTGCGCACCTTCGCGGAACAGTTGAAACACCTGGCCGCAAATAACTACTGGATGGCGGCACTCATAGTTGGACACAAGGCCAGCGACGAACAGTATAACGAGACGGGACCCGATTCGGTAAAGAGTAAAGCGGAAATCATGGCGTATCTCAAGGGTTCTTTCGTGACGCTTCACAAAGCTGTTGCAACGATTGACGGCAATAATGCGGCCGAACCAGCGGCAATGGCGATTGGTTGGCAGAAGACGCGCCTTTCATTCGCAGTGGATGCAGTGGCTCATTCCTTTGATCACTACGGCCAGTTGGTGGAATACCTGCGGATGAACGGAATCATCCCGCCTGATAGCCGACCCAAGAAACCCTAGGAACGCGGGCCGAGGATTCCCCTTCTGAGGCAACGAGAACTCAGGGCGAACCGGCCCGGAACGAAGCACCAAACGCATCCTGCTAGTTCCACCACGGCGAGTAGAACCGATGTAACCCTGAACCAAATGTTCCAATGCGATTGAATAGGGTTAAAGACGCTGTCGATCCCGCTAGCAACGAAGTGATAGTACAGACCGAAGAGCAACGAACCCCCTAGAGATATTCCGAGAAATGTTAT
Source organism: Candidatus Acidiferrum sp. (assembly GCA_036522855.1). GTDB lineage: Bacteria > Acidobacteriota > Terriglobia > Acidiferrales > UBA7541 > Acidiferrum. Next base: position 14,215 of record DATDFA010000012.1, read on the forward strand.
TCCCGTCCTCTGCCAGCGCGTCCAGAGCAGGAATGCCGCGAGTACCGGGCTCGAAAAGATCACGATCGCAATAAATGCACTCTGCCATTGGCTCGGCTCAATGTGAAGATGCGAATGCGCCCTTCCGTGACTCAATAAGACAATCATGTGCGCCAGCACGATAATCGTGCCGCGAAACGCGATCTGCTTCATGGTTCCTAGGCTCCTCACTCAAGACATCATGGTCCGTCTGTAAATCTTGCTGACGGGTGACCCGCGAATCGAACAGGAGCAGTTTCATCTCCATAGGAATGCTCGGTCTAAAGCATACTGTTATTCCGCACTGCGCTTGCGCGCCGTGACTTCGATTTCAATCTTCACGGCGGTTTGCTTTGAACAGTCTCTGTACTTCCAGATGTTTGCGGCCAGGAGCCGACATTTCTAAAGACGCACCGCCCATTTACGTGTACCGCCTTTACAAGACCGCGATCATTTGCGTCTTCCCACACCGGTAATTTAGGACACGACATGCGCTGGGCGTCCATTGCGTCTTCATACGTTCTCGTCTTTGTTGCCAACCACTCAAGAAACTCTAGACGAGATCCTCCGGGACCGTATCGACCATGGCTACGCCGCCTCCGAAGAGCGCTCGTTCCACGTCTCCTTTCCTGCACCAGACTGCGCACGGGAAGCGATGGCCTTCACGATATGTTCCGCATCTCTGCTCACACCGGTAACGGTTGCCGACGTCATCGAATAGAGGAACTGCAATCCGAGAAAGTAAATTCCAGGTACAGAGGCAACGACTCCCCGTTCATGCACTGGATCGCCTAAATGATCAAAAATGGGCAGATCAATCCACGAGAAACCGGGATCAAATCCTGTACACCAGATAATATTTCTGACCTCGAGTGTGCGATTGTCTTCCAGCAAGGGTAGTCCTTTCCGCACGCCAATCACCTTTGGGACGCGTTCAATCCCGGCATCGCTCAAATCCTTTGGCTTGATCCGGATCAATGGAGCAGTGCGGTGCAGAAAGCTCGGACGCGCTTTTCGGCCAACGGGTGTACTCACACAGAGAATGTGATGGCCGATGAATCGCATCAAACGAACCATAAGAAACCGCCCCATGAAGCCTTCGATACGATAGGGAATGAATCCGCTTTCTTTTCCGGACAACCAAGTTGTGTGGCTTGCCGCAATATCCATGCTGATGTCAGCCCCCGAATTCCCTGCTCCGACAACAAGGACTCCTCCTTTCTGTAGCTGCAGAGGACTTCGATACTCGAAAGAGTGTAGTTGCTTGACCGAAGAGTCGATGTCTTTCGCAAATGCCGGCAATCGCGGAGCTTGATAGCTCGACATTGCCACAATGACGTTATTGGCCTCGAATTGCTGTTCGTCCGCTGTCATCACAAAACGGTCGCCATCCTTCCACAGTCGCTTGACTCTGGTACCTGTTTGAACAGGCAGGCGAAAACGCTGGGCGTAAGACTCCAGATAGTCCGCCATTTCGTCTTTCGCTGGAAACTCGTCGCCGCGTGCCGGAAACCGAAGTCCAGGCAGAGCGTCATATCGAGCTGGCGTAAAAAGCCGGAGCGAGTCCCATCGATTCCTCCAGGCGTCGCCAATTCGCCCGTTGGCATCTAGAATCAAGAACGGAAATCCTCGCTGCGCCAAGTGATAGCCGGCGCAGAGGCCCGCCTGTCCACCACCGATAACAATTGTTTCTATGTTCCGTGAACCCTGGTTCTTTTTCATTACACCCTTTCGCAGGTCTAGAGTTACCCAACTTCATACTGCCTCCCTGGAAGATGATTAGCCCGCGCCATTTCTGGTTGTTGGCTGGGGAACAGCTTCGAACGACATGTGTCCGGCGTGCTGGCACGCACGCCATTCTTCGCTTGTCATCGGGCTAGTGTTTCGCCTTCGCGAACGGATGTGCAACGCAGATAGGTTTCAAATCCCGGCGCGGAGAAAACGAAGGCGAGATTTACATTTTCGTTTCCGGAATTCTTAATACTGACCCAGGTCTCTGCCGGAATGAAGACAGCGGCACCCGCCTGAACTTCCTGTTCCTTATCGCCCAGCCAGACGTGGGCGATACCGGTTTCAATCAAAACGATTTCGTCTTGACCAATATGTTTGTGTCGGGGAATGGTTCGGCCAGGAGCTAGAATTTCCGTTCCCAGAACCAGATTCTTGGAGCCGCCGTTTAGCTGATCCACTTTGATCGTGAATGCTCCCGTGGGAACCGGTATTTCGCGCGTCCGGCGTACCCGATGCTCTCCATCTTCCTTTTCCAAGATGAGTGGCACAGGGCCCGTGTTGGAGGCGGATTGTGCCGCCGCTCTTGTGCGCGCGAGGAAGTAACCGCTTGCCAAAATGCAAGCGGTGGCCACTGTCAAAACGTATCGAATTCTCATGCTTCTCGTCTTACCCAAAATCTCGGATTCGCTGTGCGATTCCTCTCCGCGCGCTGGGAGCCCTTCGGCCCCTTGCCGACCAAACAGTCTGTTAGACTCTGCTTGGACCATGCTCGGCAGGTATCGAATACCCGAAGTGCAAAAGGAATGTCTTTGGAATCGGTTTGGGTTCTCTTAAAAGACTTCTCAACGCTCCAATGTCACTGACGCAAAACGAGTTATACGAATTCGGTCCGTTCACACTGGACCCGGCGGATCGTACCGTCTTGCGCGATGGCACGCCTTTGGCGGTGACGCCCAAGGTGTTCGACACTCTCGTCTACCTAATTCGCAATCGTGGACGTCTGCTGAGTAAAGATGAACTTCTAAAGGGGATATGGCCTGACGCTTTTGTTGAAGAAGTCAACCTTGCGGTCAATATCTCAACCCTGCGCAAGCTCTTTGGGGAAGGTCCCCAGGACGGTCGTTACATCGTTACCGTTCCCGGCAGTGGGTATCGTTTTGTCGCCGAAGTTAACGTGTTGGCAAGAAAAGAAGGACCAATAAAATCGGGAGAAGAAACTCTCGCGAATCTATCTTCTGTCGAGTCTCCCAACCAACTGGATCAAACTCAGACGATTGCGGATCCTAGCTCACCGTCTTCAGAACAGACGGGCAGAACACACTCCAAAAACATCTGGATTGGAGCGACGATCGCAGTAATCGCTCTAGCAGCTATCATCGTCCTATACAATTTCCGCCGCGCACCCCACTCGCCTGGGCTCACCCCACAAGACTCCATCCTTCTCGCAGATTTCCAAAACAGCACAGGGGAACCAGTGCTCGATGACACCTTGAAAGAAGGTGTAGCCGTCAATCTGGGCCAATCTCCATTCTTGAACCTGGTCGCCAATGATCGCATTCGCGAGACGCTGCGCTTCATGGGACGTTCACCCGACGAGCGCATAGAGTCAGGGATTGCACGTGAAGTCTGCCAGCGCAGCGGCGCGAAAGCGACGGTTATCGGCACGGTTTCTCGCCTAGGCACGGCCTACGTCATTGCTGTGGAAGCCGCGAACTGCGCCGACGGAACGACGATAGCCCGCGAACAGGTTGTAGCCAAAAACAGGGAATCACTGTTGCCTGCGTTGAGCCGGGCCACAGCCAAGTTGCGCGCCAAACTCGGCGAGTCGCTCGGTTCCGTCGAGCGGTTCGGCGTTCCAATCGAGCAGGCGACGACCCCCTCACTCGAAGCCTTGAAGTCCTACTCCGTCGGGATGGAGCAGCGCAGGCGCGGTTCGGAAAAAGACTCGATCCCCTTTTTCACCCACGCCCTTGAGCTTGATCCCAATTTCGCTATGGCATTCGCGCGAAGGGGATCCGCTTACAACAATTTGGGAGAGACGACACTGGCGAGCGAAGACTTTAAAAAAGCATATGCGTTGCGATCCAATCTCAGCGAACGCGAAAAACTGTATCTCACTGTTCGCTTCCAAGACGCGACGACGAGCGACACTACCAAATCCATCGAAACATACGAACTATGGAGCCGTCTTTATCCTCGCGATTTGCAGCCCTTCGATGGATTGGCCGCGCGTTACCAAATTGTAGGCGACTACGAAAAGGCGCTCGCCGCCGGGCAAGAAGCACTTCAACTCAATCCGGACAACTATGTCCCTTATGCGAATCTCGCTACAACGTTCGAAGCCTTGGGCCGTTTTGACGAAGCCAAACGTATTTGCGAACGGGCAACATCCGTCAAGCGGGATAGCTCTTACACGCATCGGGTTCTGTATGAAATCGCATTTCTGCAGAACGACCAGGCAAGTATGCAACGCGAAGTTGACGCTGCGGTTGGCACCGACCGAGAGGATGATATGCGTTCGGACGAAGCATTCGCACTGGCTTCCGTCGGAAAACTGCGCCAAGCACGACAATTATTTGAGCGCGTTTGGTCGGAGTACGAACGCAAGGGATTGCATGACCACGCAGCATATTTGATCGCACAAGAAGGACTTATTGAAGCTGACTTCGGAAACTACTCGGACGCGAAGGCTCTAGCGGAAAAATCAACGCGGTTGGGTCAAGGTATCGATGCCCAATCGACCGTCGCTGAGGTGTTATCTCTGTCGGGGCAACAAGCAAAGGCGCGCACAATCGCAGACGCTTTGCACAAACGTTTCCCGCAACACACACCCCTCAATTCAGCGACTATTCCCACGATCCTTGCGGCGGCGGCTCTTCAGGACGGCAATTCAAAGAAAGCGCTGGAACTATTGGAACAAGCCAAACCATATGACTTGAGTGAGTTCTCGAATTGCGCGCCCGCCTTCATTCGCGGTCAGGCGCTTCTACACTCGACATCTGGTCCGCTGGCGGCGACGGAGTTCCAGAAGTTATTAGATCACGAGGGAATTAATGCTGCTTCGCCACGCCACGCCCTCGCGAAATTGGGCTTGGCGCGGTCCTATGCCATTCAAAGCCGCAGCGATGAGGCGTCGGCGGCTTATAAACTGTTCTTTTCAACTTGGGCAGAGGCAGATTCGGACATTCCGATTCTTCGCCAAGCCAAGATCGAATTCTCGCGCCTTAAATGAAAATCACTTGTGCAGCACACGCTGAACAATTCAAGTCATCGGGACCATTTTCGTGTGGTCACAGCAGCCATCCATGGTGACGTTGATTGCATAGATTAATTTTCTCATTGATATTCCCTTTGTCGTATTTCGTTCAAAACATGGACTCGCGCACGCCATCGCCACTAACACCGTCAGGTTGACTAAATATTGCGATTTCCGTCGTGGTCCGGCCATAACTTCGAGAGAGTGCTCCAATTCCTAATAAGGCACATCAATCCGGCCGAACTAAAGGGAAAACGCCGGCAAGCAATTGCTTGACCTCCTTTTGGGGGACTTTCGAGTCCTGGCGGTTATTTTGCGCTAGAATCCCGGCATCGGAAGAAGCGCCAGTTCCTAGCGGCGAGCGCTTAGATCAGGAAGAGCAATTGGCCAACGATTCTCCCTCTATCGCGATTTTGCTCGAGGCCGCTGAAAGAGGTGATTGCAAAGCTGCCGACCAGCTCTTTGGCGTGCTGTATGGCGAACTGCATCGCCTGGCGTCGCGCGAGTTGGCTCGCCAGGGCGTCCCTATCAGCCTCAGTCCTACCACTCTGCTGCATCAAGCCTACATTGAGATCGCGCCCCGCGAGGGCACTTCGTTTCCGGACCGTGCGCGGTTTATGGGCTACGCCTCGCGTGTGATGCGTGGATTGATTATCGATCACGTGCGCCGGCGCCAAGCGCAAAAGCGCGGCGGCCAGTTTGAAATCACCTCCAGCCCAATTGAACTCGAGCATGTCAATAATGAAGACCGAGAACTTACGCGCATTAGCGAGGTTTTGGACGAACTTGCCCGGCTGGAACCGGTTCTGGCGCAGATCGTGGACTTGAGATTCTTTTGCGGTTTTACATTTGCCGAAATTGCGGCCATGCGAGGCACCTCAGAACGCACAATCCAGCGGCATTGGGAGAAAGCCCGCATCTATTTGCACCAGAAAATTCGCGCGAACTTGGAGAACTGAGAACCTATGGTCTCCTTCGATCCGGAACAATGGCCGGAAGTCAGCCGTTATTTGGATGATTTGCTGTCTCTCCCGGAATCAGGCCGCGCAGCCTGGCTCGATTCCTTGCGGACCAAAAATAGGGAATTAGGTGAACTGCTTTGCCGTCTCCTTGAAGATCACCGTGTCTTGTCGAACGAGCATTTCTTGGAACAGTTGCCGGATCATCCGGTCGCCTCACTCGCTGGCCAAACCCTGGGTTCCTACAAGTTATTGCTGAACATCGGCCAGGGAGGCATGGGCGACGTGTGGCTCGCCGAACGCAGCGACGGCCGTTTCGAAAAACAAGTTGCCGTCAAGCTCTTGCGATTTGCGGTGGCGTCCAGCGGAGGAGCAAGCCGGTTCAAGCGCGAAGGCCGAATCTTAGCGCAGTTGACTCACCCCAATATCGCCGAACTGATTGACGCCGGTGTCACTTCTGATGGCCAGCCTTATCTAGTACTTGAATACGTACAGGGACGTCCGATTACCCAGTATTGCGATGAGCACAAACTCGCGATCGTCGACCGCATCCGCCTCTTTCTCGACGTTCTGAGTGCCATTGCGTGTGCTCACGCAAATTTGGTTGTCCACCGTGACATCAAACCATCGAACGTTCTGGTCAGTGATACCGGTCAGGTCAAGCTGCTCGATTTCGGCATCGCCAAACTGCTTGCGGAAAAGACCGACGTCCCTATAGCTACTCATCTCACGGCCGAAGGGGCCGGCGCATTCACTCCTCAGTTCGCTGCTCCAGAGCAAGTCACTGGCGGAGTTATCACCACCGCAACCGACATCTATGCTCTCGGCCTTCTTCTCTATCTGCTTCTCACCGGACAGCATTCAGCCGGCTCCAATACCCAGTCCACCGCCGAATTGGTCAAGGCCATCGTGGAAACCGAACCTCGCCGAGCTTCTGAAGCTGTCTCCTCGAGCGCCTCAGCGGAGATTGCAGGCAAACGCGGCACGACGAGGGAAAAGCTGCGCCGCCAATTGCGCGGAGACCTCGACACTATTCTCGGCAAAATGCTCAAGAAGAATGTTGCCGAACGCTATTCTTCTGTTACCGCCGTTTCCGATGACCTGCAAAGGTTTTTGAACCTTCTGCCGATCAGCGCACGCCCAGAAACGTTCGCATACCGCGCCGTAAAGTTTGTTCGCAGAAATCGGGCAGTAGTCGCATTGGCTTTCCTGGCCGCTTCGGCGCTGGTCGCTGGCCTGGCTGGCACTCTCATCCAATCGCGCATCGCCCGCGAACAGCGTGATGCCGCCGTCCGTGAACTGGCGCGAGCCAACCGCGTTACCGATTTCATGACCAACATGTTCAAGATCTCTGATCCGAGTGAAGCACGCGGCAACAGCGTCACGGCTCGCGAAATCCTCGATAAGGCCGCAAGGGAAGTGGATCCCGGTCTCAACTACGACCCTAGATTGCAAGTCGAGATGATGCAGGTTATGGCTAACGTCTATCGTCGCCTCGGTTTGTATTCTGTTTCGCAGTCTTTGCTGGAACGCGCCATTCAGGTGGCTGAAGCCGCCGAGGGCCCGGCCAGTCCCGCCGTCCTTCGTTCCATGAACGATCTTGGTACTGTTCTTGTTCAGCAGAATCGCCCTGCCGACGCGGAAAAACTTCAGCGTCAGGCACTGGAGTTGGCTTCACACTCGCTTGATCCCAGGCACGAAGTTACTCTTTCCATCAAATCCGGCTTGGCAACTACCTTGATGGAAGAGAGTCGCTTCGATGAATCCATACGTTTGGCTCGCGACGTTCTGCAAACCCAAACTCAGGTGTTTGGACCCGGCGATCCCCGAACTTTAGGGACCATGAACAACCTTGCCATTATGTTAGCTCGCAGCAATCGGCTGGATGAGTCGGAGAAGTTGCAACGCGAAGCCATCGAGATTGGCCGGCGCGTCCGCGGTTCCGACGATCCAGAGGTCCTGAATGCCATGGGCAATCTGGGCGCCACCTTGATTTTCATGGGACGCGACTTAGAAGCCGAGAGTGTCCTGCAACAGACTTATGACATCCAGAAACGCGTACTCGGCGCTCAGCACCCGGAAACAGCTCATTCGGCCTATAACCTGGCTTGTATCGCTGCACGGCGTGGGCAACGGGACCGCGCTCTGGCGACATTGCTCGAAGCCACCCCCTACCTGCCACCTCGTCTCCTGCCCAAGATCGCTACAGATTCGGATCTCGAGCTACTTCACGCCGATCCCCGTTGGGCCAATGTGATCGCCATCGCCAGGAAACGTATGGCCCTCCTACGTCAGGCCGGCGAAACAAACAATTAGTCGCCATCTAGAACACTGCTGTCCTCTTTCCCTCTCCCAGATTCCAAGTAGCTGAGTTGTCCACACCAGTTGTATCTAGCAACGCCCAAAAAAATCTCTGACCTTGTCGTGTTTTTCCCTTCGTTTCCGATTCTCTCTATAGAAGCCCAGACTCCGATTCCGTCCCGAATTTGCTCTCTGGCGCCCATTTTTGCGGTCAGGTCTGTTTCTCGGAAAGGAAACGCCATGGCATGGAAACCCAGCCTTCACGCCCCTTATTCCGCTGCTTTTACTTTCTTTGCGCGGTTCTCCTCGCTCGCCAGTAAGCGTGTAATAAGAGCGTGGTCGCTCGCAATTTTCGCCTCGATTATGTTGGCTCCAATCGCCAGTGCACAGATTTATGTCAACACTCCAAACCAAGGCGTCACCAAAGTTGCAGGCGTTGATGACAACCTTTGCTCGCTGCAGGAGGCGATGTACGCAACCATGTTCGGCGGGCCCTACGCAATTGGGACGGAAGCGGACGACGTATATGTATCGGGGTGCTTCGATATATCCGGGCTTTGGTATCAGATCGTGCTGCCCGGAGGTACGCTGCAGTTCAGTCAGATTTGGGACGGCGACGCACACAATCCCTTCGGGCCAACCGCTACGCCGATCGTATGTAACGTCATCAACATAGTTGGTAACGGAACCATACTGGAGTGGACCGGCACCGGCACATCTCGCTTGTTCGCCGTGGGCTTTGCGGCGATTTCTCCCAAATCAGGTGACCTAACCACAGGCACGTACTGTAATGACGTCGTCGCTCCCAATTTGACGTTGCAGAACGTGTATATCAAGGGATTCCAGATTGAGGGCGGTGACGGCGCCGGCGGTGGCGGTGGTGGCATGGGCGGCGGCGGCGCTATATACATCGGGCGGTTATCGGGCAAGGCTGTGCCCACTTTAACGATCCAGAACAGCACCTTTTACGGAAATAAAGCGACCGGCGGATCCGGCTCGACTTGCACTTCCGTGAATGGCACTCAGTACTGCAACGGCGGTGGCGGAGGTCTGTCGGGAAAAGGCGGTAATAGCATAGCTGGCGCAGATAACAATTATGGCGGCGGCGGTGGCGGCGGCTCCAGAGGGGATGGAGGTAGTGGGGACGTCGCCGGCGGCGGTGGCGGCGGTGGCGGCACCGTTTTTGGCGGCGGCGATGCCAGTAACACTGTCGGCGGGGCCTCCGGCACCTTCTGCGGTGGAAATGGCGGTGATAGCGGCAGCGATGGGCATAGCGCAAAATGCGCCGGCGGCGGTGGCGGAGGAGGGGGGAAGACGACCGACCTCTGTGGCTTTGGCGGTACGTGCGGAAACGGAGGGTCCGGCGGCTACGGAGGCGGCGGCGGAGGCGGAGGTTTCGGCAATAACACCGGCGGCAACGGCGGCTTTGGTGGCGGTGGTGGATTCGAAAGTGGTACTGGCGGCTTCGGCGGCGGTGGCGGTATCGGAGGGGTGCCTGGTTACTTCGGAAAAGAAGGTGCCTCCAATTGGGGAGGTCCCGGAGCGGGATTGGGCGGAGCAATCTTTAGCGACGGCGGTATCGTCTCGATTCAGAACAGCACATTTACGCAGAACGAATCAATCGGGGGCGGTCTCAATACTCCGAGTTGCTGTGGCGCAGGTGATGGCGCGGCCATCTTCGCCCGAAACAGTTCCCTCCTTGTTGCATTTTCAACGATCGCCTCGAATGACGAAAACCATAAAACCGGAGGCGCCGGGATCACCGTATTCGGCGATGGCGCGGTCGGCGCTGCCGGATTCACTCTTTACAACACGATCATCGCGCACAACGGCATTGCTGGCTCTACCTCGCCCTGTAGTTTAATCGGCACGGTCTCAGGTGCCGTAGAATTCGCCGCTGACGGAAATCTGATCACGGACAATAAGACGCCTAGTTACTCCAGCACTCTTTTGCCGCAACAGAGTGACTGCACGACTGGGACTGCCGTTATCACGGATCCCCAGCTCGGGCCGCTGCAGGTTAACGCTCCCGGTAATACGCCCACCATGGCAATTCCGTATGGATCCAGCCCAGCGGTCGATGCCGGCGTTGATGCCGTGAATACAATCACCGGCATTACTACCGACCAGCGCGGCATCTCGCGGCCACAGGGGCCGCACGTGGACATCGGCGCATACGAGGCGACGGTGAAGTATCCGTTGACGCTTCAGGTATCGCCGGCCGACGGAGGAACGACCAGCCCATCCGGCACGGCTTTTGAGGACCCTGGCGCCGTGGTCAATGTTTCCGCGACGCCAGCTTCCGGATACTACTTCGTAAAATGGACCGGCGATACAAGCAACCTTAAGTCGACAAGCAGTGCCTCAACCACGTTCGTGATGCCGAGCCAGGCTCAAACGATTACGGCGAACGTCCAGCTCCACGATTTCTCGATCGCCTCCAGTCCGAGCCCGCTAAACCTTCAACTGGGCGGAACGGCTTCGAGCACCGTAACCGTCACTTCGCTGGGCAATTTCGCGGATAAAGTTACCCTCACCGGCGTGGGCACAGGAATTCCGGCGGGTGTTACTGTCTCGCTCAGTCCGACGTCGCTGACCCCGGCGGTAGGGGGCGCGCCCACAGCAACGCTCAGCTTCACGGCCGGGGCCTCGGTGACGCCTACAAATTTCAGCGAGACGGTGACCGGTTCGTCCACGGGCCTTTCCGGTCCGCTCAGTCACGGCGTCTCGGAGTCAGTGAACATGACGGTCACGGCGGCGGACATCATCAACGTCGTCAACCAGAATCAAACTCTTGGATGCATTGACAACTCAGGCATCGCGCAATCGCTGAACGCAAAGCTTAACGCCTTCCAAACTCTCTCCGCGGGCGGTCACATGGGGGCTGCCGTTAATACGATCGCCTCTTTCCAATACGAAGCACAGGCACAAGCGGGACGTCACATCGCGTCCAACTGCAAAGACGGCAGCGGCACGTCTTTCAGCCCGGCGCAAACCTTGATTACCGACACAACCTATTTGCTGACGGGCGCGGGCGCGGCAAAAGTGCAAGCCAATCCGATCCTGGGCTTGGTAGTGAATTTGAGCAACTCGGGAATTTCAGGGGCTACCGTCAACCTGCTGAGTTCGTCGAAGACGGTAATTGCCACATCGACTACCGATGCCGTGGGCTTTTACTACTTTCCTGGAACGGGCAGTCTCGCGCCCGGCGCAAGCTATACGATCGCTGTTACACCACCCAAGGGCTACAAGAGCTCGACGCCAGCCTCACAGCTATTCACTTGGAATTCGACGACGGTGGCCCTGAGCCGGTTTGTGCTGAAGTAGCGACTATAAGTGACAAAATGTTTTTGGTTTTCGCAAAGGCGGCGGAGCGCAGTGGAGCAAGTCCAGTCCGCTCCATTCCGGTAAAGTCCACTACCTCGCTCTGTCCGCCCTTTGCGAAAGATTGCGGTAAATGAGAATGAAAAGGAGCATCCCGCTGGTTAAGAAAACGATCGTTCCGAATAAGACTAAGCCAACATCACCACGCAAAGGAACTTTGAAAGTAGGTATCAAGAAAGCCGCGGCAACTGTGATGCCGCGTTTGGCGTTAAACCACAATCAAATCGTGCTCTGAGGCGCTGTACGATTCAAATGTGTCGCGGACGCGGCCGTGCAGATGAGTTTGCGATACATTGCATCTTGTGGATCTGGCCACCGCTTCAGCCGGATTCTGCGTGCCGCTGGGGACCTTTTGCGATTTGTACGTTAATCGGGGCTACGTTGCCCACCCCATGAATATCGCAACCACCGCAATTGTATCGCTCATTCCGTGGGCCAGAATCGGCGTCCACAAGTTGCGGCCTGACAGAAGGTAAGCGCCCCCGAGTATCAGGCCGGAATAAATGGAGTCCACGACGCCAGCCGGGCCTTTGTAAAAGTGCCCAAAGCCGAAAAGCACCGCAACGTACACCATCGCCGCCAAGTAGGCGAATTTCGAGCCGTTACCCAGGTCGGCAGCACGCGTGAGCAAGTAGCCACGATACCCCAACTCTTCGCCGAATCCCGCAAATATCCAGACGATAGCCAAATTGCGCAGGGCAAACTTCCAGCCATGAGCGGATGTCTTTATCACTGAGGAGACATGTTGGTGGCCATGCCAAAAATGGCTAGCCAGCGGTTGGACCAGGAGTTCACTGCCCAGTTGCAGCACAATCGCGGCGACCATGGCCATAACCAGAGTTTTCAACCAGGAGTTCGGTGTGTTGAGCCCTTGCAGGGTCCATTTACCCTGGCGAATCCGCGGCGATATCCAAAAGAGCACGAAGAGGACGGCACTTCGTTCGGGATCAGGTGGAAAACGTTATGGCCAATCACAATAAACGCCCCGAGCAGGACTTCGAGGAGGGAAATCCAACGATTGTTCCGGGTGAGAGTGGACTCGGCCTGAGTTGGTCTTAAAGCGGCTTGCACGGGGGAGATAGTATCAACAGCACAGGTTTGAACCAACTCGGCGGAACCCTCGCGGCAGGCCTAAAATAGTCCAGATATGGCACCGCGCAAAATCGTGCACATCGACATGGACGCATTCTACCGTCTGTCGAGCAGCGGAACCGCAATGAATCAGCCCAAAACTCTTGAAGCTGCCGAATATATTCTCGATGCGTTCGAGGCAACCCAGCGCATCGCCATCCTTGCGCTCAATCGCGACTTGCGCGAGACCGTCCAATGCATCACTCGTGCCGAGAAAGCAGCCAGCCCGAGTTCCAAGCATGGCTACGCCACAAAAACGCCAGCGGCTCGGACATTTATATAGGCATGAATCCGCTCAAGCCGGACGCCGCGACGCGAACGAAGGAAGAAATCGACGCAATTCGCCACGTGTATATCGATCTCGACTACGGTGGATAAAACGCATTGAAGGAGATTCAGAAATCCGATCTGGTCCCGAAGCCCAATTTCGTTCTGACGAGCTCTCCTGACAAATTTCAAGTCGTCTGGAAAGTTGACGACATCACGCTGGAAGACGCCGAAGCACTACTTCATGCGCTGGCGCGGGAATTCGGAGGCGATCCGGCAGCCACGGCTGCCACCAGAGTGCTTCGGCTGCCGGGCTTTGCAAATAAGAAATACGATGCGGACTTCTACGTCGAGGCGGAACGACATTCGACCGACACGTACCACTTGGGCGATTTCAAACTTCATATCGACGGGCAGGATTCCCCGCGGCAAAACTATCACGCGAGAATGAAGCGCCAATCCACCGGCGAAAGACTCAGTCAGTCCGAGCGTGATTGGGCATTCGCCAAACGCGCGCTCGCTCGGGGCGACGATCCAGAAGATATCGTGCAACGCATTGCGAAATATAGGGCAGCGGACAAGCCGGACCCCTTGTATTATGCGCGCCTCACGGTTCAAAAAGCTCAAGCGGAGACCGAGCGGCCGCAACCGTAAGTACGGTTACGGTGCCGAATCAACGAGACAGGAGATCAATGTCTCGCAGATCCGGACAACGTGGTTCTGTATACATAAAAGGCTCGCAGGATATCGGCCGCTATCGGGCCGATGTGCCGGGCCAGAACAAAAGGGTAAGACGTACAGTGATAAATCGGAAGCATCGACCAGTTCACGCGCCCGAAAGCCGAAAGATGGCTGTCGAAGTTCAGGGTATCAATGACGCAAGTCATCTTGCCCTCTCCCAATCGCCAGTCCTTACCTTTGGTTTGGCGGCCCGTGGCTGGAAGAATCTTCACCTCACCGTCAACAAGAAGCGCTCGTCTCAACGCAGCATGTCTTGCGAGTTGAACAAGCACATCCTTCCACATTTGGAGAACACTCCGCTCGAGGAGATTACCTATCCGCTCGTGCGCGGTTTGATTCAGACGTGGCAGAGGGCAGGACTCTCCCGCAAGTCCATCAAGAATCTCTTCGGCATTGTCCGAGCGATTTACAACTTTCAATTCGACGAAATGGCGCAGAGTGGCAAACCCATCGTGTCGCCGTGGCTGGTCAAATGGAAGAAAGTCGCACCGCCTAAGACCGTGCAGCGGGAATTGCCGTACTTCACCGTTGCACAAATGGC
>DATDFA010000013.1:0-177696 GCA_036522855.1 Candidatus Acidiferrum sp.
CGGCGACTTCTAGTACAGCTCACTTTCGTGATGTGACGGGCGGTGTGTACAAGGCCCGGGAACGTATTCACGGCGTCGATCTGATACGCCATTACTAGCGATTCCGGCTTCATGCAGTCGAGTTGCAGACTGCAATCCGAACTGAGCAGAGTTTTTTCCGATTAGCTCCCCCTCGCGGGTTGGCAACGGTTTGTACCCTGCATTGTAACACGTGTGTAGCCCTGGACATAAAGGCCATGCGGACTTGACGTCATCCCCACCTTCCTCTCCGTTATCCGGAGCAGTCCACACAGAGTCCTCTCTTGCGAGTAGTAACTGTGTGCAGGGGTTGCGCTCGTTGCGGGACTTAACCCAACACCTCACGGCACGAGCTGACGACAGCCATGCAGCGCCTATACTAGTGTCCCTTGCGGGAAGGCCGTATTTCTACAGCTGGTCACTAGCATTTCGAGCCCAGGTAAGGTTCCTCGCGTAGCGTCGAATTGAACCACATGTTCCACCGCTTGTGCGGGCCCCCGTCAATTCCTTTGAGTTTCAGTCTTGCGACCGTACTCCCCAGGTGCAGGACTTAACGCGTTAGCTCCGGGACGACACCCGAACGGGTGGCACCCCAAGTCCTGATCGTTTAGGGCTAGGACTACCAGGGTATCTAATCCTGTTTGCTCCCCTAGCTTTCGTTCCTCAGCGTCAGTAGTGGTCCAGCGCGCCGCTTTCGCCACGGGTGTTCCTGCAGATATCTACGCATTTCACCGCTACACCTGCAATTCCACGCGCCTCTCTCACACTCAAGCACAGCAGTTTTGGAAGCAGCCTCTGGGTTAAGCCCAGAGATTTCACTCCCAACTTGCCACACCGCCTACGAACCCTTTACACCCAGTAATTCCGAACAACGCTGGCCCCCTACGTCTTACCGCGGCTGCTGGCACGTAGTTAGCCGGGGCTTCTTATATCCGTACCGTCAATCCCTTGCGGGGTTTCGTCCGGATCGAAAGGGGTTTACACTCCGAGAAGCTTCATCCCCCACGCGGCGTCGCTGCATCAGGCTTTCGCCCATTGTGCAAGATTCCCCACTGCTGCCTCCCGTAGGAGTCTGGACCGTGTCTCAGTTCCAGTGTGGCTGGCCATCCTCTCAGACCAGCTAACGATCACAGCCTTGGTAGGCCATTACCCTACCAACTAGCTAATCGTGCGCGGGCTCCTCCTCCGACGACTTACGCCTTTCAGTCCAAAAACCGAAATTTTCGGAATATTATGCGGAATTAGCTCGCCTTTCGGCGAGTTATTCCCCATCAGAGGGCAGATTACCCACGTGTTACGCACCCGTGCGCCGTGCGCCATTCCGTATTGCTACGGAACGCGCACTCGACTTGCATGTGTTAAGCACGCCGCCAGCGTTCGTTCTGAGCCAGGATCAAACTCTCGTTTGAAGCCTGTCGCTTGGCGAAAAAAAATGTCCGGATTTGATTCCGGACCAGCCTGCCAAGCAAATTGTTGATCGCTCGATGTTACTCAACCATTCGGGCTCGAAAGCCGAATGGTTTCGAACGGATTCTGGCACATCGTATCAATTGTCAAAGAGCAAGGCCTCCCTGTCCAGCAGAGTGGCGTCCAAACAACTTTGCAACTATAGCTGGGGCAACTCAGGTTGTCAACCCCTGGCAAAAGAAATCTTGAGAATTTCCACAGTCGCCAGAATGGCGCGTAAGCGAGGCGGGCGACATCGAGCACGGGCTGGACTATACGCGCTCTCACGTTTTCTCGCTCCGCCGGTTTAATTCGCTCGTCGATTTTTCTCCTCTCGTTTTTGTTTTCCTCCCCGCTCCTTATTTTCTCCTAAGCATAAATCCACGCCTGCAGCATTTACCTTAGTCAGATTCTATTACTCTAAAGTATAACGATAAATTGGTACGGGAAGGTAAATTACAAATTTCAGAAGAAATCTTTGATTTCGAGTAGACCCAAGCCATCTTCAAAAAAGAGGATTGAGCTAAATTCCAAGAAAATAAGGATTTAAGTAACATGCGCACGCTGGCATGGAGCTTGCAACAACCATCACGCCAGATTGTTCGAGTGGGTATTGCGCAGCCTTTTAACCGGCGAACCGTAAGTCCTCAGGCAGACCACGGCGGCTGGCAATACAAGTCAAGCAAAACTAGGGACGGAGCAAAGCGTGAACTGGGGTCTTCACGCGAACGCGGAAGTGTAACTGCGCCGGCTGGCGTGGCCGCGTGATGCGCGCGACGAAGCGTGCAATCGCGTAGAGGCGAAGAGGCGCGAAGAGTGGGCACGCCTAGTGCAGGGACCGAGAATACAAATTGAAGGAGAACAAAAGTCTATGCGGTATTTCAAAGACTTGTTTCTATGTCTGCTGATGTTTCTCGTCATTTGTGGCTGGGCAAATGCGCAAACCATCGTGACAGGGGGCATCAGCGGAACCGTCACCGATCCATCTGGTGCGGCAATTGCCGGCGCCAACCTGGCATTGAAAAGCTCAGCGACCGGCGAGTCGTTCAACGCAACAACGTCTGCGACAGGGGCATACCAGTATTCCCTGCTCAAGCCGGGCGAATACACGCTGACTATCAGCAAAGACGGCTTCAATACTTCCACACGCAAAATCAACGTCCAGCTGGGACAGAATTCCACAGTAAACCTGACACTCGAAGTAGGCACCACATCCACAACCGTTGAAGTCACGGGAGAACAGACTCCGTTGCTGCAGACCGAAAATGCCAACATTACAACCACGATAGACACACGAACGGTGGAGAGCATTCCCAATCCCGGCAACGACGTTACCTACGTAGCACAGACGGCGCCGGGCGTTTCTATGAACACCTCCAGCGGGAACGGATATGGCAATTTCAGCGCTTTCGGCCTGCCCGGCACTTCGAACTTGTTCACGATCAATGGCAATGACTACAACGATCCGTTCTTGAACCTAAACAATTCGGGCGCGAGCAACCTGCTGCTGGGCACGAATGACATTCAAGAAGTAGCAGTAGTGAGCAATGGTTACACGGGGCAGTATGGACGGCAGGCGGGCGCTCAGATTGATGTGACTTCCAAGTCCGGCACCAACGCATTCCACGGCGACGCGAATTACTACTACACGGGCAGTGCGCTGAACGCCGAGGACTTTTTCTTGAAATCCAGCAACCAACCGAAACCCAAACAAAACAATAACCAGTGGTCAGCAGACCTCGGCGGCCCTATCAAGAAAGATAAGGCGTTTTTCTTCCTGGATACGGAAGGCCTTCGTTACATCTTCGCGAGTGCGACAGAGTCGTTCTTGCCGACAGCGCCGTTCCAGAGCTTTGTGCTGTCCCAGATTCCAGACTCGGCCACCAGCTTTTATCAACAAGCTTTCTCGCTTTACAACAATGCGAAGGGCGCCGGCAACGCCATACCGCAGCCGGACACCTGTGGGACTTTGGGACCGGTCGTGCCAGGCGGTGAATGTCTGGCATCGGTAACGCTTCCCGGTGCGAGCGGCAACCAGGAATGGCTGCTGATCGGGCGCGTGGACTATTCCTTCAATGACAACAACAAGCTGTTTGGGCGAGTGAAATTCGATCGCGGCACACAGCCAACTTTCGCCGACCCGATCAATCCGGCGTTCAATGCCGTCAGCCATCAACCGCAGGACGAGGGCCAGCTGAACTACACCCACATTTTCAGCCCCTCAGTGGTGAACAATTTTATTTTTTCCAATTTGTACTACTCGGCGATTTTTCAATCGACGGACCTAAACAAAGCGAATGCCACTTTTCCCGAAATCCTGTGTTCGGCTGACACCAGCCTTTCTTGCCTGGGCGCGGCAGGTGGCCTGTTTCCTTTCGGATTCTTCTTTCCGCAAGGACGTAACGTGGAACAGTGGCAGCTAGTGGATGACCTTTCGATTGCCAAGGGCGCTCACAACTTCAAATTGGGAGTCAATTTCCGGCGCGACGATGTCAGCGACTTCAAAGCATCGGAATTGACCAATCCACCCGCCGTGCTCACATCTTTGGCGGGATTCGCCACTGATACGGTCGATACCAGCACCAGCCAAAATTTCGCTTTGCGCTCTCCGCAACCGGTCGCCATTTACAGCGTGGGAGTTTACTTTCAGGACGAATTCCGCGTGGGGCCAAAACTGAAAATAACGGTCGCGGCGCGGGCGGATCGCAATTCCGGCGGAGTTTGCCAGACCAATTGCGCTTCTCTGCCGACACTTCCCTTCCAGGATTTGTCGCACGATCCCACTATTCCCTTCAATCAAATGGTGACTGGAGGCCAAAGCAATATTCTCCGCAACGTCGAGAATGTTGTCTTTGAACCGCGCATCGGCTTCGCGTGGACTCCGCATGACGACAAGACCGTGATTCGCGGCGGTGTCGGACTTTTTACCGACTTATATCCAGGCACCATTCTGGATAACTTTACGACTAACTTCCCGCAGGTGGTCAGCTTTTCGACCCCGGGCGGCACAGTAGATCTGAGCGAGCCAGGCAGCGGCGTCAATCTAGTGCAAAGCTGCAATTCGGCCTTCCAAACTGCGTTTAGTACCGGTCAGACCCTGGCGCAATACCAGGCGGCCGCGCCCGCGGGCTGCGGAGTGCCGCCTTTATTTGACGTACCAAACAAATTCAACAATCCAAAATTCGTGGAATGGAATCTGGAAGTGCAGCACCGGCTTTCAAGAAACACGCTGTTTTCCGTGAACTATGTTGGAAACCACGGGTATGACATCCAGCTCATCAACCCCTATCTCAATGCGTTCTGCACGACCGTAGTCTGTGGCAGCGGTTTCACGCAACTGCCGCTTGCGGCTCCTGATACCCGGGTGGCCGCAGTTCAGCAGCTCACGAACAATGGATACTCGAATTACCACGGCGTGACAGCATCCGTTCAGCAGAATCTGTTCCACGGCTTTTCAGGCCGGTTCAGTTACAGCTTCAGCCATGCCACAGACAATGTGTCCAATGGCGGCATACTGCCTTACA
This sequence comes from Candidatus Acidiferrum sp., assembly GCA_036522855.1. Taxonomy (GTDB): domain Bacteria; phylum Acidobacteriota; class Terriglobia; order Acidiferrales; family UBA7541; genus Acidiferrum. The sequence continues at coordinate 4,989 of DATDFA010000013.1, forward strand.
GCGTCTTCGACAGTATCCTGCTGCAAATTGATCCTTCGAATCCCAACGCCGGCTATGCGTCATCCGATTACGATTTGCGACATCAGTTTTCGGCGAACTACGTATGGGATCTTCCGGTAAAGCCGTCGAATCACTTCCTCAATGCTGTCATCGGAGGATGGCAGGTTGCCGGTACGTTTTTCTACCGGACTGGATTCCCGTTCAGCATCGTCAATGGCGCCCAAGAAAGCGCCTTTACATCGAACAACCTAACGGTGAATGGAGCGTTTCTGGCTTCGGTGCTCTATGAACCAGCTGCCGCAATGGCCAGGACCTTCGGCTCAAACTGCGCGAACACTACCTGTTTCGCGGCCAGCGATTTCGCGTCGCCCGCGGACTTTAACGCCAACGCCCGCAATGCATTCCGCGGGCCGGGATACTTCAACACTGACCTGAATTTGAAGAAGTCCTTTGCGCTGACCGAACGGATGAAGTTCACGCTCGGAGCCAATTTCTTCAACGTCCTCAACCATCCGAACTTCCAGAATCCCGTGAATAATGATCTGAGCAGTTCGTTCGGGCAGATCACGGCACTCGCGGTTTCGCCGACGACGCCTTACGGTGCGTTTGCGTCCGCCGCGGAAGGCATGCGCATTATGCAAGTGTTCGGCAAAATTACGTTCTAACCGTTCTTGATTCATTCGAGGTGGGGGGCAGCCGATACTGGCTGCCTCTTTTTTTTCCTGTGGCGCACCGCTTCGCAGCAAGGACCCCGCAAGATGAGCTCAAAAGATTTTTGGTATCGCAATGACGGCGTGAGTTTCGATGGTTCGGCTGCTACCATGAAGCGCCGGGACGCGAAAAGCGGCTTGAACCATGCGTTCAACACTGACACAAAACTTTTTAGTCAAATTGCAAACGGAAGGGCTGCTTCGCGCGGGCCAACGCGTGGGCGTGGCGGTTTCGGGAGGCGCAGACTCCGTGGCGCTGCTGATGCTGCTGGCAGAGCTCCGTGCGAAGTTGGGCGTCGTGCTTAGCGCCGTGCATTTCAATCACAGAATACGCGGCAGAGCCTCTGATGCGGACGAACAATTTGTCGCGACACTGGCGGAAAAGCTTGGCGTGACTTTGCATCTTGGCCAGGCGGATGTGGCCGCTAAAGCCAAACGCGAAAAAGCCAACCTGGAAGACGCGGCTCGCCGCGCGCGATATGGATTCTTTGAACGGCTGGCTCAGCAAGGAGTGCTGGATGTTGTCGCCACCGCGCACACCATGGACGACCAGGCGGAGACGGTGCTGGCGCACATCTTGCGGGGAACGGGAATTCCGGGACTGGCCGGAATTCATCCGCTAGCGGGAAAAGTGGTGCGGCCACTTCTCGACTTTCGTCGCGAAGAACTGCGAAACTTTTTGCGAGCGAGGAAACAGAAATGGCGTGAGGATGCGACCAATCGCGATGTCACAAGAACCCGAGCGCGGATGCGAAAGAAATTGTTGCCGTGGCTGGCAATGCAGTTCAATCCCGCAGTGGTGGAACATCTTGCGGCACTGGCGGGGCGAGCGCGCGAGCAGACGACCTTCATGGAACAATTGGCGGCGCAAATTTTGGAAAAGAACGTCACCCTGGGCGGAAATAACGCGCGAATCGGAATCGCTCAACTGCTGGATCCGTTCGGGCTGCGTGACAGTAAGGCGGCCGACGCATTACGAGCCAAAGTGATTCAACAAATTGTCGAAAGAACCCGGCAACGGCGCGGACAATTGCTGGCCGGGCATATCGAATCCATCGTGCGGCTTGCGAAAAACGGAGAGCCCGGCAAGCGATTGCAGATGCCCGGAGGGATTGACGTGCTGAGAGAAAAAGAAGCCTTGGTGTTTGCGCCGCGGAAAATCTGAATTGAAAACCAACAAAAGAGAACAGCGCGATGCCTTGTGTGTGAAACGGCCTGCGCACTTGGCGGCAGGTCGATAAAAAATCTTTCGTTCGCTGTTGAAAATTCCGAAAAAAGCCGATTAGAAGGGCATGAGCGGTTAAGGAACAAAACGCTTATTCTGCTGGACAGTGATTGACTCGCTTATCGACAGGCGAGACACTATTAAGTAGAAGGCAAGGGAGAAGCGCCTGCGTGGGCCGCCTGGAAAACGTTTCCAAACGCAAACAGGAGACTGCAACGTGAGCGCAAAGCCAGTTTCTTCCTACTCCGCGAAACGCATATCGGCGAGAATTGACGCGCTGGGGAAACAGATTTCGCGCGCATACCGCGGACGCCGGTTAGACGTAGTGGTCACGATGGATCGTGGCTTCGTCTTTGCGGCAGACCTGTTACGCAATGTTGCATCGCCGACAGTCTGCCACTTTGTGCGCGAGCAAATCCGCGACGTGAAGCAGGGGAGTCACGCGCGGCAGGAAGTTTTCTTCAGTGAACGCCCGGACCTGAAAGGGCGAGACGTGCTGCTGCTGGACGCGGTAATGGATAGCGGGGTGACTCAGGAATTCTTGCTCCGACGGCTTGCAGAGGGTCAGCCGCGCTCGCTACGTTTGGTGGTGTTACTGGACAAGCCCTCCGGCCGCCGCGTGGCCCTGGAGCCCGATTACTTCGGCTTCCGCGCCGCATCTAACGGAGTGTGGTCGGGATACGGATTGGCTGATGGCACTGGGAAGCGGCGGAACGAGCGTGGCCTATCGCAGGGGAAGACTTCGACGCGGGGTGCGCCATGGCCATTGAAGAAGAATTCGGCGTCTAATCAGAAGGGGCGCCGCAAGCCGGGGCGCGGCAAAGCGAATTCTTAAATCTGTTTTTCTGCGGTCTTGGTTTATCGGCAATCGTTGAAAGAGGTAATCGTGAATCCCAGTTCTACAGCAAAAACAATTTTATTCTGGCTTTCGATCGTGCTGCTTGGCGTCGTGCTCTGGCGGATGGTGTCGGCAAACGGACAAGCCGCCCGTGAAGAGACGCCGAGCTACAGCGAATTCATGGCCCACGTGGACCAGGGTGACATCAAGGAAGTGACGATGTATCTGTCAGCCAGCAGCTATGAACTGCAGGGCGAATACATCAAGCCGCCGAACAAGAAGTTCCGAACCACCATTTTTAAAGAGGACGCGCCGAATCTGACCAAAGAGCTTCGCGAGAAATCGGTGCGCATCGACGTAAAAGAAGTGCGAAGCGGCGATTGGTTGATTATTCTCTTGAACGCGCTGCCGTTGCTCTTGCTGGTGGGTTTCTGCCTGTTTTTAATGCGACAGATGCAGGCTGGCGGAAATAAGGCGCTGAGCTTTGGAAAGTCGCGGGCACGATTGCTTTCCGCGCAACAGAAGAAAGTTACCTTTAAGGACGTCGCTGGGACCGACGAAGCCAAGGAAGAGCTGCAGGAAATCATCGAGTTTTTGAAGGATCCCCAGAAGTTCCAGAAGCTGGGCGGGCGCATCCCCAAGGGAGTATTGCTTGTCGGGCCTCCAGGAACCGGCAAGACTTTGCTGGCACGCGCCATTGCCGGCGAAGCGAACGTTCCATTTTTCTCGATTTCCGGTTCGGACTTTGTGGAAATGTTTGTCGGCGTTGGCGCTAGCCGGGTGCGCGATCTATTCGAACAAGGCAAGAAGAACGCGCCATGCATCATCTTCATTGACGAAATCGACGCAGTCGGGCGCCATCGCGGCGCAGGACTGGGCGGCGGACACGATGAACGCGAACAAACCTTGAACGCACTGCTGGTGGAAATGGATGGATTCGAATCGAACGAAGGCGTAATCCTGATCGCGGCAACCAACCGGCCCGATGTTCTTGACCCGGCGTTGCTACGCCCGGGACGCTTCGATCGTCGCGTGGTTGTGGCTCGCCCGGATGTGAAGGGTCGCGAAGAAATTCTTCGGGTACACACGCGCAAAAAACCGATCGCGGACGATGTGGACCTCTCCATCATCGCGCGTGGTACGCCGGGATTCTCCGGCGCGGATTTGGAAAGCCTGGCCAACGAAGCTGCGTTGTGGGCGGCGAGGCAGAATCGCAAGTTCATCCTGATGGCCGATTTCGAAATGGCCAAGGATAAAGTGTTGATGGGTGTGGAGCGCAAGTCCCTGATTTTGTCTGACGAAGAAAAGAAAAATACCGCTTATCACGAAGCGGGACACGCGCTGGTTGCGGCTATGACGCCGGGCGCCGATCCGGTTCACAAAGTTACGATCATTCCGCGCGGCATGGCCCTGGGCTTGACCATGCAGTTGCCCACCGACGACAAACATTCCTACACCAAGGAACACCTCGAAGGCATGCTCGCGGTATTGATGGGCGGACGAACCGCGGAAGAGATGTTCCTCGGCCATATCACCACCGGCGCCGGCAACGATATCGAACGTGCGACCGACATTGCGCGCAACATGGTCTGCGAATGGGGCATGAGCGAACTGGGGCCGCTGGCATTCGGCAAAAAGGAAGAAGCCATCTTCCTGGGCCGCGAAATTGCCCAGCATCGCGACTTCAGTGAAGCCACTGCCGTGGACATCGACAAGGAAGTAAAACGTATCGTCAACATCGCTTACGAAAGTGCGAAAGGCATTCAGAATACTCATCGAGATATTCTGGAGCGCATCGCGCAGGGGTTGCTCGAACGCGAAGTGCTGGATGCCAACGAAGTTCGCTTGCTGATCGAAGGTAAGACGCTGCCGGAAAAGCCGCGTACGCCCCCAACGCCTCCTCCAGGATTGCCCGCCGCGGATCCCAAGGTGGTGCGGCCAGAACTTCGGCCAGCGCCGGGATTTACGCGCGGCGACAGCCCAGCGAAAGCCTAAAGTCGCAAGTTTGGGTTCGTTTCTCTCCATGAGCAAAGGCGCTTGCCGGTGGCGGGCGCCTTTATTTTTTTGGACCAGATGCTTGTCGACGGAACTCTACGTCGTCAGTGTCAGGGTGGCTTTTGACGAGCCCGCTTGCCGAAATCTCAAATGGTGAGCACCAATCTGTATCGCAGGATGATTTGGCGTAGAATAGGGATGGGGAAGAGTTATGGGATTGAAGAATGGCGAAAATCTGAATGTGACTTGCCCATGCTGCCAAGCGAAGTTGGTCGTTGACCCGGTTTTTGGTGCGGTATTGTCGCACGAAGCTCATGTAAGACCCGGGCCGGACGTGGACTTGACGCAGGCGCAGAGCATTTTGGAAAAGCAGAAGCAGCAGCGCGAAGATAAGTTCGCGGATTCGTGGTTTCAGGAAACGAATAAAGAGGACATCCTGGCGAAGAAGTTTGCAGAAGGCATGAAGAAGGCTAAGGATGCGCCCGCCGGAAAGCCAATTCGCGATTTTGATCTAGATTGAAACGCGAGTCACTAGCGCTCCATAAGTCGTTGCTCGTCTAAACCCTCCGTCTCTCGTATCATTGCCCCACGATGACGCATAGGGAAAGATTTCGATTGCAACTGCGCATGGGTGCGCTCGTGCTTGGCAAACGCACGCTAGTGATGGGCGTGCTGAACGTCACGCCGGATAGCTTTTCGGATGGCGCAAAATTTTTCGGTACAAAGAGTGCCGTGCGTCACGCACTGGCAATACAAAACGATGGCGCGGACATCATTGACATTGGAGCGGAATCAACTCGACCCGGCTCAACGACCATTTCAACGGCGGAAGAATTGCGGCGGTTATTGCCGGTGTTGCAAGCCCTGCGCGGCAAATTGAAAATACCAATTTCAGTGGACACGCAAAAAGCGGCCGTGGCGGAGGCAGCGCTGGGCGCGGGCGCGCAAATCATCAACGACATTTCCGGGCTGCGCAACGATCCTCATCTGGCACGGGTCGTGGCCAGGCACGGCGCTGCGCTCATCCTGATGCACATGCGGGGAACGCCACGCACCATGCAGAAAGGCCCGTTTGCGCGCGATGTGATGCTCGACGTAATCAGCGGCTTGCGAAAGTCGATTGCGGCTGCAAAACGATCTGGCGTACCGCAGTCGCAGATTGTGATCGACCCGGGCATCGGTTTCGGCAAGAGCTACGCGCAAAATTACGAACTGCTGGCCAATCTGTTCCAACTTGCGAAGCTCGGCTACCCTTTGATGGTGGGCACCTCACGAAAGGGCTTTCTAGGCGCCACTTTGGCGAAACGCGGAAAGCCGGCTCCCGCAGAAGAACGTATCTGGGGTACCGCGGCGACGGTCGCTGCCAGCGTCCTGAATGGCGCACACATCGTGCGGGTCCATGACGTAGCAGAAATGTCACAAGTCGCACGCGTCGCGGACGAGATGCGCCGCTACGATCCCTCCTGAGTATTATTTCCGCTCTGCGATCTCTATGCCTTCTGCGTCAAAACAAAACCTACAAAACATCCATGCCTATGCTGTGGCTAAAAAAGTGAAGCCCCCTGGAACTTTTCCGCTCCCTGAACACAAAGTTCGCAGCGGTCACAGAGAAGAAGCGCTCACGCCACCAGCGTGAACGGCTATAATTCCCGGGCCCTTCTAAAGTCGATTGTAGCCACGAGGCTAACCAGACATGCGATTTCGCATCGTTTTTTTCTTGGTCGTTTGTAGCAGCTCTTCTCTTCGCACAAATGCGCAACTGACGCCGTCACAGACCGACGCGCTGACCAAACTACAGGGTTCGAAGAGCAGCGTAGCATGCTCGGCCGCGGAAACTTCGTCGTGCACCGAAGCGGCAAGCAAGCTGATGCCCTTGATCATGGGTGACTCACCGATGCTTGAGAATTTGCGTCGTTTGACAGACCAAATCGGCGGGCGCGTCACGGGCAGTCCGGAAATGGCGAAGGCCGTGCAATGGGGCATTGCCGGTTTTCGCTCGGCAGGCGTGGACGTCCACACCGAAAAATACTTGCTGCCGGTGACGTGGAAAGAGGGCGCAACGCAGCTGACCGTTGTCTCACCCGCTGCGGCGGCAACGCAGTTGCGAGCAGTTTCAGAGGCCATGGGCCCTGCAACGCCGGCGGGAGGTATTGAGGCGAATCTCATCGATATTGGCGACGGCTCAGATGGTGAGTTCGCGAAAGCGGGAAACATCAAAGGAGCGATTCTCCTGGTGCACAGCGAGATTGGCTCGACGTGGACCGATTTGTTTGCCGAATACATGCGCCCCCCTGGGATTATTGCGCGTGCAATCCGGGATGGCGCCACAGCCATCTTGTGGACTGGCGCGAGAGAACGACTGCTGCTCTATCGCCACACCAATTCGCTGCTCGGAGAAATCGACAAAATTCCGCAGGCTGTGCTTGCGCGAGAAGACGCCCTGCGGCTGGCGCGGCTCGTCGCAGTAAATCCCGGCAAGGTCTATGTGAAACTTTCGCTGCCCAATCAAATCGGCGGGCCCGTCGAGCAGGAAAATGTGATTGGAGAAATTCGCGGCTACGAGAAATCCGACGAAGTGGTAATTCTTGCGGCGCATCTGGATTCCTGGGAATTGGGCACCGGCGCGCTGGATAACGGCTGCAATGCGGCACTGGTAATTGAAGCGGCGCGGGCTATCAAGGCGACGGGGCTGGCACCCAAACGCACCATCCGTTTCATTTTGTTCAGTGGCGAGGAGCAAGGAACCGTCGGTTCGTTCGCGTACGTGAAAGCACACTCGTCCGAGCTCGACAAAATTCGCGGTGTGATTGTCTTTGATTCTGGCAGCGGCCGGGTGAGCGGCTATTCTCTCGGCGGGCGGCGCGACACCCAGTCAGGACTGAATCAGATTCTGAAACCTCTCGATGCATGGGGTGTGACGCAGCACACCGCCGATGCGTCGTTCGGCACGGACAATTTTGATTTTCTGCTGCAAGGGGTTCCGACGTTCGTTGCGAACAACGAAATTGCAAACTACCTGGCCAATTATCACGCGGCCTCAGACACTTTCGATAAAGTCGATCAGCGCGAGCTGAAAATAAATACGCTGATCGCCGCTCTGACCGCATGGGGCATCGCCGATCGCGCCGAACCACTCGGCAAGCGCCTTTCCCGCGCGGAGATTGAAACCATGGTCAAGGAAACTGGCATGGATCAGCAAATGAAGCTCTTGGGTTATTGGCAGCAATGGCAAAGCGGCTCGCGAGGCCGCAACCCATAGGCGATATAATGACAATATGAACCCCGCGCCTCCATTTACGGGACCCTCCGCGTCCAGCGCGCTCACCGCTGGCAAGATCCTGGCCGTCGACTATGGCCGCGCGCGCATTGGCCTGGCTATTGCCGACTCTCTGCAGGGAATTCCTCAGCCATTCCAAACATTGGTCCGCATCAATCGCAATGAAGACTTGCGGCATCTGCGCGAATTGGTGCGCGATAATTTTGTGAAGTTCATTCTCGTGGGACTTCCCCTAAGACTCGATGGTTCGCGCGGCGAAATGGCGGAAGAGACCGAACGCTTCGCACAACGCTTGCACAAGCAGATCGGCGTGCCCGTGGAAATGGCCGACGAACGGCTGACCAGTTGGCAAGCGGAACGCCTCCTCGAAGTAGAATTCGGTCGCAAATCGAAACAAACCAGCGGCGCATCCAAAAAGAAAGGCACCGGAATGATTACCGTCGACTCCGTGGCGGCCACGGTCATTCTTCGCGAATATTTGGACCGCGTGAATAGCTCGGCGCGGGAGGCCCGCTGATGAAATTCCTGGCCAGACTTTTCTTGCTGCTCTTGTTGATTGCCGCGGGTATCGCCGCTTACGGGTGGTACGCGATCGAAAAACCTTACGGAGTTTATTCCGGCGAAGGTGTTTTTGTGGATGTGCCGCGCGGCGCTTCGAGCCGCACCGTTGCTCGGCTACTGCAAAAGAATGGTGTGATTCGCAACGCGGTCGCCTTCGAAATTTACGCGCGCAAGCATCCCCGGCGCTCGCTGCAGGCGGGCGAATATCATTTCGATCGCCCGGTTAGTGGTAAAGACGTTTTCTGGGCGCTGGCGAATGGCAACGTGTACCAGCGCCCGTTTACCGTTCGCGAAGGCGAAACCATGTTCGACATCGCGCGCGAACTTCAGGACGGAAAATTCCTCAATGCGGATGAATTTTTGGCTGCCGCGAAAAATCCGGAAATCATTCATGATCTGGCGCCGCAGGCCAAGACGCTGGAAGGATTTCTTTTCCCCGCGACATATCAGCTGCCGCGCCATCCAGCCGCGAATGAACTGGTTGCCCAAATGACGCAAAAGTTTCGCGACGAATGGTCAAACATTTCGCCATTGGGCGCGGACAAGACCGGCTTGGCGCACGGCCGGCCGCTGCTTTCCACCATCACACTTGCATCTCTGATTGAACGCGAAACACCGAAGCCCGATGAACGGCCCCTGGTCGCCGGAGTATTTGAGAATCGCCTTAAAAAAGGTATGTTGCTGCAGTCCGATCCGACGGTCATTTACGCTCTTGAGCAACAGGACCGCTATAGCGGAACTCTGAGCACTAGAGATCTGCACCAGGACTCGCCGTACAATACCTATATGCGTCCGGGTTTGCCTCCGGGTCCGATTGGAAATCCCGGTGAGATTTCTCTTCGGGCGGCGCTGGCTCCCACGCAGACGCCTTTTCTCTATTTCGTTGCAAACACTCAGGGCGGCCATTTTTTCAGCGCAACACTGGCGCAGCATAATCAGAACGTGACTCGCTATCGCCGGATGCTGGCGGGATTGCCGGCGGATCCACCGGCCGCCCCAGCCGCACATGGCAAGTCGCAGGGGAAAAAGCGCAGAGGTTCAGGACGATGACCGAGATGCTGGAAACAAAAAAGGCTATGATTTTGCGTGCGGCGGCCGCCATTGGCGCGGAAAAGTGGACTCCGGCGGAAATTGATCAGCTACGCCGGAAACTTCTGGCGGATCATGGCGCGGAAGGAAAGACAAGCTCGGACTACATTGCGGACGTCTTGCAGTCGGCCGGATGGCGAGTGGTGCTAACCCAGCAGGAAGAAGCGGAAGACCAGTTCGAAGAAGAATTTGAAGATTTGCTGCACTTCAAAACGCTGGGCGACGCGGAAGTCAGCTTGATGCGGCTCGACGAACTGCTGCGGCGCTTCAGGGCCCACGGCGAAACCGCCGCGTCGGAGCGGGTCTTGGAAGTCGCCCGGCTGGGGAAACGCCGCGCGGAAATGATCGCGCGCAACCACAAGGTCGAAGTCCACAAACGCGAGGAAAAAGAAGAAATCGCCGGCTGGTTCCGCGTCTGGCTGGAAAATCCGGATGCGTTTTTTGACTGGCTGGACGTTCGCAAGCAGACGCCAGACTTCCGCGAAAAATTTCCCAAGATAGAAGAAGAGGAATGAACCGTCCTGGAAACGGTTCGGCTGCGAAGGGCGCGTTGGATCTGCCCGCGTTTTCCCTGGACGTGGAAGCGCTTGATCTGGGCGCGGACATCAAAGCCGTCAGCCTGGAAATTCTGCAAACGGAGAGCCGCGAACCCGTCCGCGGAAAACAAGCTACCGATTTCTGGTCGGCGGTTTTTCCGCTGCTGGCGGGAGACGAACCGTTCATGCTGGATTTCTTCAGTCATCTGGAACGCGTTCGCGAATTTTGCGCTACGAAGCAAATCGCCTTCCGCGAATCCGGTCCGCGTTGCATCCTCGTTCCGCAACCGACACAACAACAGTTGCAGCAGCTGTTCGAGCGGTTCGAAAAGGAAACATTCGGCTTTCGCAGCGGCGATCGCGTGCTCGAGGAAGACCCTTCGCTTACCGGGGAACTTTCCCATCGAGGCCTCGACGCTTATCAAGCGGCGTATACGCGATATTCTTTCTGTGCGGTCTGCGAATTTGAAGATGGCTGGGTCACGCTGCTCAGCGAAAAAATCTGGTCCAGCGAAGTGATCCGCCGCGTGCGTCCCGCTGCAAAAATCTTCGATGTGTATATCTCAAGGCCCCAGTAGTCCCCAGCATCCTTTCCTAAGAGCCCGGGACGGTTTTCCACTCGATTGACGGGTCAGAATGTGGTTGTTAGATTGCTATACTTGAGCTCAACCGTGCCAAATTCAAGGATCAAACGAGCCAATCGATGGATGGCGCTGGCGACACTGGCGGCCTTTTCTGGCGGCTGCGCCGCGAATAAGGGTGTTTCGAAGCAGCAAAATATTCCGGTGCAATCGCGCCCGCTAGCCAGAGTCGCCACGCGCGAAGAACTTTTGGACAAATACAACAACCTCGCCTCTAGCGTCAAATCGCTGAATGAAACCGTCGAATTGAAGACCACGGCCGGCTCGCAATATTCGGGATTGATTCAGGAATATCACGAAGTAAAAGCGTTTCTACTTGCGGCGCGCCCTGCAAACGTTCGCATGGTCGGCCAGGCTCCGGTGATTGGCAAAACTATTTTTGATATGGCTAGCGACGGCAAGCAGTTCCGCGTCTGGCTCCCGACAAAAAATAAATTTCTGGTCGGAGACGTTGCAGCGGCGCGAAATAGCGAAAAACCTCTTGAAAATTTGCGTCCTCAACATTTGCTGGACGCGCTGTTGTGGCCGGAAATCCGCACAGGAGAAACTGTTCTGCTAGAAGAGTTCAACGACGAAAATGCGCGTTATTACGTCCTGACGGTTCTGCGCGGTGGATATACCACGGAAATTTATCGCAAAATATGGTTCGACCGCGCTGACCTGAACGTCGTTCGCCTGCAGTCTTACGGTCCGAAAGGCGTTTTGCTTTCCGACTCGCGTTTTTCAGACTGGCAGCCTCTAACGGAAGCCTCTGCGACTGAGCCTTCCGCCGCAAGCAATCCACAAAATTTTCCCCGCTCGATTCGTATCGATCGCCCGCACGATGATTACCGTCTCGATCTGCAAATCACAAAAATCGAAATGAACCCCGAATTGGGCCCCGATCGTTTCCAGTTGGCGCAACCGGCGAATTCGGAATTGGTGCGTGTTGATTCCGCCGTTAATTCGAAACAGCCCGGTGGGGATTCTCATCCATGATAGGCGAACTCATCTTACGCAATCTCGCCCATCGTCCCGCTCGCACGATCATCGGTATTCTCGCCATCTCTGTGGAAGTCGCGCTGGTCGTGCTGATCGTCGGTCTCACCTCCGGGCTGCTGACGGAAACCGCGAAACGCATCGAAGGCATCGGCGCTGACCTCATGTTGCAGCCTCCCGCCGCTTCCATTTTTCTGGGCTTTAGCGGCTCGCCCATGCCGATCAAGATCGAAGACAAATTGAGAAAATTGAAGTACGTGCAAGCGGTGGCCCCCGCGCTGCTGCAATTTAATTCCACCGGCGGAGTGGAGGTCGTTTACGGCATCGATCCCGAATCTTTCCGCGAAGTTACCGGGGGATTTGTGTTTCTCGCGGGTCACGACATGCAAGCGCCCAACGATGTTCTGGTTGACGATTGGGCGGCACGGGCGAAACATCTTAGCGTCGGCGACACCTACAATCTTTTCAACAACGATTGGCATGTCGCGGGTATCGTCGAACACGGCAAAGGTTCGCGTGTCTTTGTGCCGATCAAAACCCTTCAGGATCTGGTGGGCGCTCACGACAAAGCTTCTATTTTTTTCATCAAGTGCACGCGCCCCGAACACGCGGAAGATGTCATGGAAGACATGCGCAAACCGGAAAATTTCCCGGGCTATACCGTGCGGCCGCTGAAGGATTTACTTTCGCTGATGACTTCCACGAACATCCCCGGACTGCAGATTTTTATTGACGCCATGATCGCTCTGGCCGTGTCCATCGGCTTGCTGGTCATTTTTCTCACTATGTACACCACGGTGATTGAACGCACTCGCGACATCGGCGTCTTGAAGTCTCTCGGTGCCAATCCGCCGTTCATCATTCGCGCCTTGCTGATGGAATCAGCCTTGCTCTGCCTCGGTGGAATCGCAGGCGGCGTTGCGCTTAGCTATGGAGTTCGCGCTGCATTCATCGCGGGATTTCCGACGCTTTCGATTCTCATCACGCCCGGATGGATCGTTCGCGCCGGGGCCATTGCCTTATTCGGCACGATTGTTGGTGCCAGCTACCCCGCGTGGGTTGCCAGTCGAAAAGATGCCGTCGAGGCTTTAACGTTTGACTGAGGGATTACCGCAAGGTCGGAATCGCGGCTACAATACCAGCGCCGCAAATCGCTCTGCACGAGAATTGCGGGATAGGGGAAAGTAAAGCCAACGCGTGGAGCCGATACTCAAAACCGAACACCTCTGGAAGCTTTACTACGCCGGGAAGGTAGAAGTTCCTGCTTTGCGCGGAGTCAATTTTGAAGTGCTTCCCGGTGAATCGGTTGCCGTCATGGGCCCGTCCGGCTGCGGCAAGTCTTCGCTGCTGTACGTCATCGGCGGCTTGGCGCAGGCTTCGCGCGGTAAAGTCCTGGTCGATGGCAACGATTTATCCGAACTCCGTGATTCCGAGCGCACCAAACTCCGCCGCAGCAAGATCGGCTTCGTCTTTCAGCGTTTCAATCTTCTCCCGACACTTACCGCACGCGGCAATATTGCCATCGCGCAGTATATTCATGGCGACGGCTTCGATCCGCATCGTTTCGCGGTCGTCACCAAGATGCTCGGCCTGGAAGGTCGCCTGTCGCACAAACCCTCGGAGATGTCTGGAGGCGAACAGCAGCGCGTGGCTATCGCGCGCGCCATCATAAACGAGCCCAAGATCCTGCTTGCCGACGAGCCTACCGGCAATCTCGATACGAAGAATTCCGAGATTGTTCTGGAAATGTTGCGCCGCTTAAACAAAGATCTGGGCCAGACCATCGTCATGATCACCCACAATCCCGAAGCCACCACCTATTTCGATCGCGTCGTGCACATGCGCGACGGAGTGATTGTGGACGGCGTTCCGGCGGACTGAGATGGCTTCGTTGAGTCATATTTTCTCGCGGATTTTTTTCTGGGCCTACGAACGCGGCTCCTGGCAATACGACCTTGCCGTTATCGCCATTCTGGTATTTGTTCTGCTGACGCCCGGTCGGTGGTTCCACGATCAGCCCACGCGCGAGCTGTCCACAGCCACCACGCAGATCGAACTCATCAGCGAATTGGGAAGCCGGCAAACGTACAAGGTTGACGCGCGCATCCTGACCCCGCCTGAACAGATGCCACAACTGCAAAACGAACTCCACCGCGCTCTACAAAGAGCGGAATCGTCGCTGCAAAACGGCCGATTTGAAATCACCAGCGTGGAAGCGGTTCGCGATGCGCAGGGCGCAGTTATCGCTTATCAGGTAACTCTCCGCAAAAAGTAGTCGATACTCGAAATTCCCTATATCCTGCGGCCGGGCAAGTGGAAACTTCCCGTTCCGGCAATACGTCCCACTAACTGTGCTACGATCAATTCACTATATTTTTTTCAGTTGAATTTGAATTTTCGACGGATGGGCCCCATTGACCAGTAAGTTCGGCTTCTCTCTTGCTCTAATCGTTGCTGCGCTCTCTTGCTTCGCGCTCGCCGCGTTTGCGCAATCCGGCCAGAAATGGACCGCCGACTCGGTCCTGAATATGATGGACGCCGGGGCTCGTGATTTCCGCACGCTCACCGCTAATATTGACAACATTAAGTACACCGAAGTGGTGAAGGACACCTCTACCGAATCCGGCCAGATGTGGTTCCGCAAGAAAGACGAGAAAATGCGCATCGAATTTTCAAGACCAGATGCTCGCACCATTCTCCGCTCCGGCGATTCTCTTTCGATCTATTCGCCTAAAATCAATCGCGTTGAAGAATATGACCTCGGTAAGAATCGCACCATGGTGGACCAGTATGTGCTTCTCGGCTTTGGCACCCGTAGCGAGGGCGTGAAAAAGGCCTATACGGTTGGCTTCGAAGGCGAACAGGAACTCGATGGCAAAAAAACATTGCTCCTGGAACTAACGCCCAAATCGGACGAGGTTCGCGCGCAGATCAACAAGATTCAAATGTGGATTGACGAATCTTCCTGGCTGCCCCTGCAGCAGAAATTTTTTGAGGCCGGCTCGGGTGATTATTTCATCTTCCACTACAGCGACATGAAGAAGAATCTGAAAATCGACGACTCAAAGTTTAAAGCCGACTGGCCCAAGAACGTCACCAAAACTAAGCCTCATGGCTAGTTTCTCTTCTATTGCCGTTCCCGCTCCAGCAATCTTTCCTTCCTCGACACGCCCCACCGGTAACCGGCAAGATTTCCGTCCGCGCGCACTACCCTATGGCACGGCACCACGACCGAAACTGGATTCGTGGCGCACGCCCGAGCAACTGCTCGCACCGCTCGCGGCTTACCGACCGCACGAGCGATCTGGCTGTACGTTCTCGTGCTGCCGCGCGGAATTCGCTGCAGTTCTTGCCACACCCGCCGTTGAAACGCCGTGGCCTGCAAATCCAGCGGTAATTCCCGCCGAGGAGCGCTGCCTTCCGTGCGGGCCACGATTTCCTGTACCCACTGCGAAAACGCGCCTTTTTCCGCTGTAATCTCCGCACGGGGATACTCTTCTCTCAATTCGTTCACCAGTTTTGGCGCGGCGTCTCCCAGATAAACCGCCGAAATTCCTCGTTCCGTCGCCGCTACGAGCACTTCTCCTAACGATGATTTCGCCGTCGTATATTTGATCCTCATTCCCTTTCCTCCCTTTTGATAAGTTGCGGGCGTCATCCCCAGATGCGCGTCGCTTCGTTCGTAAACTCTGCTTGCCGATCCATACCCCGTTTCGTAAAGCGCGTCCGTGATACTGCTGCCCTCTCGCAAAAGCCTTTTGAACTTGCGCAATCGCAGCGCTGCCGCCAGTTCCTTCGGTGTCAAGCCGGCTTGCTGTCGAAATGCACGTCGCAGCGCGTCAGTGCCGACTCCGATCTTTCCCGCCACCGCTGCAACATTCACGGCGTCATCCTGCTCGCTCTCCAACACCCGAGCGGCGCGCTGCACGATTCGAACCGCTTCTGGAATTTCATCGGGTTTGCACCGCCGGCACGGCCGGAATCCCTCACGCATCGCATCGGTCGCCGTTGGGAAAAATAGCATGTTCTTCCGTAACGGCCGCCGCGCCGGACAGCTTGGCCGGCAATAGATTTGCGTTGATTTCGCGCCGAAGAAAAATTCTCCGTCAGCGCGTGGATCGCGCGCCAATGCCGCTCGCCAGTATCGCGATTCGGCTTGTGGCGTCTGCCGTTGCTCAACCCGATTTGTGCCGGTGTTCATCACTTTCACCAAAAGCAAAGTTACCGCAGCGCGCAAATCGCCGCTATCCGAAATCTGCGCTCAAACGAAAAATATGCCGTGGGATTCCTATGCTTCGCCAGGAGCGGGCAAAGCCTCCGCCGCTTCGTGCGGATCGCGATGTGGCGCCGTAATCACCAGCACCACTGCCGTCAAAATCACCGCTGCCGCGACCAATGTTCTCGGCGTCAGCACTTCTCCGCCAAGCACCCAGCCAATCACCAGAGCCACTATGGGGTTCACGAACGCGTATGTTCCAACTTTCGCCGCGCTGCTCTTCTTCAAAATATAGAGATACGCGGTGAACCCAATGCACGATCCGAAAACAAACAGATATCCAACTGCCAGCCAAGCCCTCGCGGGAGCCGCCGCTGGATGAAACTTCGCCAGCTCCCCGCTTGTGAGAGCCGCAATCCACAATGCCGCTCCCCCGCATAATCCTTGCATCGCCACGCCCAGCATCGGTGAACCCGGCAACCGGCCATGCTTCGACCACAGCGATCCGCTCGCCCACGCCAGCGATGCCACGATGAGTACGCCCGCGCCAACTGGATCGATCCTTCCCGATAATCCCAATCGCGCTGGCCCTATCAGGATTACCATTCCGGTGAAGCCCATTACGATTCCAAACAAGATTCGCGCTGAAGGCCGCTGCCCGCGCGGCCTCAGCCAATCCACAATGACCATCCACAGCGTCACCGTCGCCACCAGTAGCGCTGCGACCCCCGACGGCACGGTCTGCTCGGCCCAGCACACGGCTCCATTCCCTACACACAAGAGCAGCACACCGGAAATCGCCGCCGCCTTCCAATGTTCCACTGTAGGGCGAATCCCGGTTTTCCAACGCAACAGCGGGTACAGCACCAACCCTACCGAGAAGTGCCGCATCCCCGCCAAAATTAACGGTGGAAACGACTGCACTCCGATCTTCATTGCAAAAAATGTGCCGCCCCACAGCAAATAAACGGTAGCAAAGCTCAGCGCCAGGATGCCGGCGCTCTCAATTTTGGAGGAGGATTGTTTTTCCGGGGAGTTTTCGCTCAACTGTCCACCGTTCTCGACTTTAGAGCTTGACCGAACCACGCGTCGAGCGCCAATTTGGGCGCGCACTGGCCCGCACAGGAATAGGGGAACGCGCCCAAGTTGCAGCCTTCTGGTTCGAACCAGGCGATTGCAACCCGGGCTCCCGGCCCGTGAGTCGGGTACTAAAACCAAGTGTTTGAATATAAGACACTTCTCACGATTTCCACAGGTTGACTCCTACCCTTCCAAAGTGGCATCCTCGCAATCCGCTTTGGTACAGTCTTCTCGGTATGTCTCGAAGCGTGATTCGATACTAGCTTTTCAGCCATCCCGCGAGTTCGCAGCTCGCTAGTCGTTCGGCCGTTCAGCGCTTCGGTAGCACCTGGGGGCAACATGAGTGCACACAACCAAGCTTTGCGGCACCACCACCCGGAAAAATTTCTGACCCAATCTGCGCAGCCTGTCACCCTGGGACCGGTCGCCGTTCCTGCGCTGACCGTCTCGGTGGCCATCGCAGTCGGGAACGGCACCGCTGTCGCACCCGCGCAGCCATCTGCCGTGACTCCGCGTGTGCCGTCTCTTCGCGTCATGCCTCTCCAGCCGGTCAATCCAATGCGCCGTTTTGCTCGCGTGCCTACTCACGCCGTTGGAGTCTTTCCCGAACTGCGCGAATATCCCAGAGCATCCTTGCGCCTTCCCCTTCGTCTTCGCGGCGTAGCCGGCCACGCGGAAGATTTCCCCATCACGCTGGTCACCCGCGACATCAGCTCGACGGGAGTCTTTTTCCTGTGCCCTCGCAAACTCGCTCTCAACACAGCAATCGAACTTGAAGTCGTTCTCGTCAGCCGGCCCATGGGCCGCGGCAATGTCGTCATCGTCAGCAAAGCTCGCGTCACCCGAGTCGAACCCGCCGCCATGCCCGGCTGGTTCGGGATCGCCGCTTCCTTCGAAGAGCTCGAATTCGACCGCGACGACAACATTCCAGCAAACCAGTACGACGTGTAACCAGAACGCCTTATTAGTTTGATTTTGCGTCGAAAGTTCTGCCGATTTGACGGCTCGCAACATCTTTCCCCGAAAATCCTAAACTTTCCACAGGCTGTCCACTTGCGCATTTCCCGCATCATCTCCTAAACTTTCCCCACACGGTACTGCAGGGGTCTCCAACCTCTGGTGACTTTCTTGCCTGCAGCGAAGGGGATAACGGGGGGAATGTGAAGAAACTATTTTGCTGCGCGGTAGTGTTGTCTCTGTGTGTGCTTTTTTCTGGCGTAGTCTACGGCCAATCGCAATTTACCACCGGAACCATTCAAGGCGATGTACTCGACGAAAAAGGCGGCAGCGTGGCTGACGCCAGCGTGGAAGTAAAAAATCTCGGCACTAACTTTGTACGGACTGAATCCACAAATTCTGACGGCCATTACCAGTTCTTGAATCTGGCTCCCGGCCATTACACCCTCACGGTCAACAAAACCGGCTTCACCACGATCGTCCAGGAGAATATCAACCTCACCGTCGGGCAGGCCCTCTCGATTCCCGTCACCGTCAAGATTTCCTCCGTTGCTCAGCAGATCGTGGTGTCCGATGTGCCGGTAATCGAAGTCACTAAGACCGAGTCCTCCTCCACTCTCGACGAGGCCGCCATCGCTCAGACTCCTGTTCTCGGCCGCAAATTCGAAGACCTGCTTACCTTGACCCCTGGCGTCAGCATTTCTCAGGGCCCCGACGGCGATGAAATCAACATTAATGGCCAGCGCGGCATTTTCAATAATGTCAGTCTGGACGGCGGCGATTACAACAATGGTTTCTTCGGTGAACAAGCGGGCGGTCAGCGCGCTGCGGTGGACATCACCCTCGAAGCCGTGAAGGAATTCCAGATCGTTGCCAGCGGCGCGAATGCCGAATTCGGTCGGACTGCCGGTGGCGTCGTCAACGTCATCACCAAATCCGGTACCAATAATTTCCACGGCAGCGCCTTCGAATATTTCCGCACCGAGGGTCTGACCGCGGCCGCCTCCAATGGCCAGCCGCTCGACAATTTCCGCCGCAATCAATTCGGCGGCAGCTTCGGCGGCCCTCTCGTCAAGGACAAGCTCTTTTTCTTTGCTGCTACCGAGGGGATTCGCGAAGACCTCACGCGCAAGAATCTCGGCCAACCGCTTGGCGCGGCCTGCCCCAATACCGCCCCGGTGATCAGTGATCCTGCCGATGAAGCGCTGATTGACGGCAGCGCCGAATGTCAGCGCGACGCGCTCCTTAATTTCTTTAAGACCGCCTCTTTCCCCTCGGGCTTCAGCAACACCGACGAAGGGCTTCCGGTTGATCATCAGGTCCGAAACGCTGCGGTCTTCGGGCGTGTCGACTACAACCTGAATTCCAAGAACCAGATCTTTGGCTCCTACAATTTCGATTGGTCAAAGAATCCCAATCAAACTTTCGATGTGCCTACTTACGGCACTTCCGCCAACGGCATCGAAGGTCCCTCCAAGATACAGGTCTTCAATACCAACTGGTTCAGCACAATTTCCAATTCCATGCTCAATGAAGCCCATTTCACCTATGCTCGGGAAACTCGTCCACGGAGTGCGATCAACACTTCCAGCGTGCCCGACACCGCCATCGGCTTTGCTCCCAACTTCCGCTTCGGGCAGCCCTTTTTCTTGGAACCCACTGTCGACGAGCTCTTTTACCGTACCGACATTCGCGATAATTTTTCCATCATCCGCGGCAAGCACACTTTCAAATTCGGCGGCGAGTGGATTCACAGCCGTAATACCCAAATATTCCGTGGATTTTTTGAGGGCCGCTACATCTTCGACAGCGTAAGCGGCTTCTTGCGCTACGCATCTGCTCCCGCGGCCGATGGCTTCGGGCCCAACACGGGCGAGTGCCTTGATGCCAATGGTAATTTCACCGGATGGATCACTCAGAACGCGCCTTTCAATCAAACCTGCGGTGCCGGAAGCAGTGTGGGTGGCCCGCTTCTCCTGTACCTCCAACACGGGCCCACGATGCAGGGCGAAACCCTCGATCAATCCGGCAAGGCCGATATCGCCAACGAAGACTACTCGCTCTTTTTTCAGGACACTTGGAAGCTTACTCGCAACCTGACGCTCAACTACGGTCTGCGTTGGGACGCTCAGAAATTCCCTGACCCTGTCGTGGATCCGTCGTTGACCGCCTATGGTTCCAACCTGAGCGATCCCAATTTCCCGTCCAACGGCACACTTCCCAATCAATACAAGGAGTTCCAGCCTCGTATCGGCTTCGCTTGGGACATCACCGGCAAGGGCACTTCTGCTTTACGCGCAAGCTGGGGCATCTTCAATGCTCGCCAGAACATGCTCACGCAAACCGGCGCAATCACCACTAACGGTGTTCAGCAGCAAGAAATCGCTGCGGCGAGCTGCCTCTTCAAGATTGCAGGCGTCTGCCAGCAGAGCTCCGTCCTTGGGCCTGCTCCAGTTTACCCGGGCACGCTTACCATCACTCCTGGCGTTCCCTTCCAGCCTGGCGTCACTGTCTTCAGCCGCGATTATGCGAACCCGCGCATCTATAGCACCAACGTCGGTTACGACCAGAAGCTCATCGGCGATTACACCGGCTATCTCGACTTCAGCATGTCCAAAGGCGTTCACCTTACCCGCTTCATTAATCCTAACGTGGCGCCTGATCCCAATGCAGACTGCGGCAGCACCGCAACTTTAACCGCTCCTGGCGTCTGCGTGCCTCTCAATGGCGACACCGTCACCTACCCAGGTCCAGCTCCCTTTCAGAACCTTGGCGCCATCACCGATACCGTCAGCTCGGCCAAATCACTCTATCGCGCTTTCACCGTTGGCGTGCGCAAACGCATGAGCCACCGCTTCCTGTTCGATGCCAACTACACATATTCAAAGGACTACGACGACGATTCCAACGAACGCGATCCCTTCACCTTCCGCTATGCCAATCTTTTCAACTTGGCTTCGGAATATTCCTATTCGGATCGCGACGAACGCCACAAATTCAATTTTTACACCGTGGCCAATTTGCCTTGGGGCTTCGATGCAAACGTTCGCATGCAGGCCCACTCTGCGCAGCCCATCACCGCGGAACCGCGCTTCCAGGACGGCGTGGATACCGGACGCAATTCTCTGCGCAAGGATAACGCCTTCTTCACCTTCGACTTCGGCGTCGCACGGCCGTTCCGTTTCGGCGAACGGTATGCCCTCATCCCCAAGCTCGAAATGTTCAACACTTTCAACAACACCAACAATGTCAACCCGCTGTCCTCGCCGCAGCTTTTCGACTTCAACGGCTTCCTCCGCGTTGGAGTCGGCGACCCGCGCCAAGCGCAGCTCTCTGTCCGCTTCGAATTCTAGCCTGCGCTTGGGATTCTAATCCGTCGTAGGGGCGCCATACATCGTGCCCCTCTTCGTTCTCATTGCCCGACATCTTGTGCTGGACGCAAAAAGAGGGACGCTCGGCGCCCCTCTTGTTTTGGAATGCGGCGACTCGACATGCCTTTCCGCGTCGCACCCGCCGACAATAAGCCGCGGCAGCATGGCGTCCTCATGACCGGTGTTTCTACCTCTGTTTTTCTATTTTTCGCACTCGTACGTTTCCATTCTCGCCGCCCGTAGTAAAATACCCTCTCAACTCGTGAAATCCCCCTCTAGCACTTCTTCGCTCCGCGGCGTCCTTTTTGACTGGGATGGCACGCTCCTCGACTCCTACGCCGCGGACTCCGCCGCCTATCTCGCCATGTTTCGTGCGCTGCAAATTCCGTGGAGCCTCGCCGATCTCGAACGCAATTACTCTCCCAACTGGTACCACGTCTATCGTGCCGCCAACATTCCGCGCGCCAAATATGACGCCGCTGATCGGCTCTGGCGCGAACACTATGCTAAGCATCGCCCCAAACTTTTGCCCGGTTCGCGCCGCGTCATCCAGCAACTTGCGCGCACTCACGCTTTGGGCCTTGTCACCAGCGGCGACCGCGACCGCGTCCATCGCCAGCTCCATGATTTCAATCTCTGGCATCAGTTCGCCGCTCGCATCTGCAGCGGAGATACTCGGCTCCGCAAACCGCATCCAGCCCCGCTGCGCCTCGCGCTTCGCCACATGGGCCTTCGCGCAAGCCAGACGGTCTATGTCGGTGACTCTCCAGAAGACTTGCAAATGGCTCGCAGCGCCGGCGTCCGCGCCGCCATCGCTATCCTCGGCCCTTTCCCCACGGAGAAGCGCCTGCGCGCCGCCAAGCCCGACCTCCTCCTTGAATCCATCACCGAACTTCCTGCCGCCCTCCTCACTTTCCGCGATTGATGCTTCCTTGCTCCCCTCGCTGCGTGGTGGCCCTGGTAAGAGAGAGTCCCTCATTTTCCAGTTGCATCCTTCTGCTCCGCCATCGCATCGCAATCCACTGCCATCTCCCCGTGCCCTCTCAGACAGCGGATTATATGGCGACTGGCAGCTAGTACTAAGAACCAAACGTACGCAATGCTATACATACGCAGGGCAGGTAGCCGGTATGATTGCTTTTCGTACGCAGGCCTGACTCCGCTTTTAAGCAGAGTCTATGTGCATGGGTCGAAAATGGTCAGCGCCTGATTGACGCGCGCCTGCAAAACGGTATCAGCATCAATTATGATGAGCACGTTCGAGCGCAACGGCCGAAAGGAATCGTCATGAGCAGCAGCTTAATGAATTCGTCGGCGGTCATGCTTCTCCTCGCGATTCCCCGCGAAGTGATTTGGTCGTATTTCGTCGGTGGACTGGTTTTTGCAATTGGGCTGGTCGCAATTTTTATTCGCGGCGATTGGCAAAAGGCGCGGGGATTTGACAAGCTGATTCTCCTCGGGCCGCTTTTTTACGCGGCGCCGCTTGCGGCATTCGGGACCGAACATTTCACACTGACGGCGGCCGTCGCATCGCTGGTGCCGAAGTGGATCCCGTGGCATCAGTTTTGGGCGTACTTCGTAGGTGCTTGCTTCATCGCAGCCGCGCTCAGTTTGGTGACCAGGATTCAGGCGCGTCTCTCGGCCAGTTTGCTCGCCTTGACGTTTTTCCTTTTCGTAGTTCTGATGGACGCTCCAGGCTGGGCGCATAACCCTCGAAATCGGTTTGCGCCGATACTCATGCTCCGGGAATTAGCCTTCAGCGGTGGCGCTCTCGCACTGGCGGCCAGCCTTACCAAGCAATGGCGCGAGCGCGGCACGCACATCCTTGCCACGATTGCGCGATACTTTGTCGCAATTCCCGTCCTGTTTTACAGCTTTGAGCAATTCATGCACGGCAGTCACGTTCCTGGCGTTCCCCTGGAACCACTGACTCCCGATTACATTTACGGACACGCCGTCTGGACGTATCTGGCCGCCGTGGGCTACGCAGTCGCGGGAATCCCCTTGCTACTTGGCAAGAAAACCCGCGCAGCCGCAACGGCGATCGGCTTGACCGTTCTCTTGGTCGAGTTGGTCGTCTACGTGCCGATCGCCGTAGTGCAGCGCGCCAGCCTCGGCAATGGCCTCAATTACTTGGGCGACACGCTGATGTTTTGCGGCGCCGTTCTTCTGCTCGCCGGCGCCATGCCGCGCGAAACCTAGTGGCAAGCACACTCTGCCGGCTGCGCTTTGGGCACACTCATTTGCCGACCCGCGCGGTCCTGGCCGTTTACTGTTCCTCAGTTCAGTAGAAAGTACTTCCGCGATCCGTTAACCTGCTTCAGAATTCCTGATTCTGGGTAACAGAAGCGGCTGGCCCGCTCTCTGAATAGCTCTTTGAAAACAAAATTTTCGCGGTCAAACGCGCCTATTCCCACAGTTCTGAACCTCCGACCCCGAAAAAATCTTTCTTTTTTCAGCAGTCTGCTAGCAAATGCGAGACTTACGGGAATTAAAAGCTTTTCGGTCGGGCCTTCGGAAGCTCCGCGATCGCTGCACTACGGTTTCGCTAAGTCCTTTATTCTCCATACTTAGAGAAAATGGCCCCCGTAACTTCCCTAGAATGAATACTTACGAAGGCAATAATATAGCAGACTGACTTTACTTGCTCGGCTGGAATGACACAACAAGTTCTAGCTCTTTTTCGACTGGGTCGGGAGAAATCAATACCTTACCATTCGGGAAAACGAGTTCGAGTGTGTCAAACCTTCGCCCGCGCCTTTTGGATGCCTTGCGATAAGTGAATCGTGAAAGTTTCTGTCCGAGTACGGGATCAAGCGCCTCGCCCAGCCAATCACCAACATCAAATTTTTTGACTTTCATATTTCCCCCGTTCTCGTTTGACTTCGCCCACCCAATGCATGACACTCCAACTGAGATGGATTCTAAACCGAAATCCGAATTCGACAAGTTCAAAGAGACAATGAAGCGGCTGGTGAACGTGCCACTGTCGGAAGTAAAGGCTCTGGAAAAGAAAAAGAAGCGGAGACCTAAGCGGCGCTCCGCTTCCCGCGAGGCAAGCGCAAAGTCTTAGGCCGCTCTTTCTCCCACCTTGCCAGTGACCTCTGCAAATGTCAGGCGCTTGCCGACGATCTGAGATAGTGCTGTGCGGAATCTATCGCCGTCCGTAACTTTCACTTCTTTGGTAGCGCGGTGGTTATAGCGCCACGCCTGTTCGTCCAGATACCGAAACAAGTGGAACGGCTCAACCGAAATATAGGTGCCTTTCAAACTCCGCTTAAGCAGGCTCCAGAAGTTCTCCATCCCATTCGTATGCACCTGCCCGTCCACATACTGTGCCGCGTGGTCAATGACTTGGTGCGCGAATCCTTGCTGTTTCAGCCCGACATAGGACATGAACGCATCGCTGTAGATCGCACTCCCAGCGGCCACGTGCTCGTTAATGTGGCCTTGTAGCGCCTTCCTGCGACGGCTGGGCACAGCAAATACTCGGACTTCGCCACCACGCTCTAAAAGGCCGAACGCGGCAGCCTTGTCCTTTACGCCGCGAGCGGTAATCATTCGCTTCCTCCGCCCTGCGTGCATGAAGCGAGCGGCCCCGCCGATAAAACTTTCGTCTACCTCTACAGGCTTTCCGTCCCCACCGAGTTTTAAGAATGATTTCGTCTGAACCGCAAGACGGATGCGCTGCAACATGAACCATCCTGATTTCTGTGTTACACCGAGTGCGCGATGAATCTCGTAGGAACTTATTCCGTTCTTGCAGTTCACCAAAAGCCAGACAGCAGGAAGCCATTTTTCCAGCGGGATTGGGGAGTCCTCAAATATCGTCCCGACCTTTAGCGAGAACTTTTGTTTTGGATGGTCGCCGTAGCAGCGATACACGCGTGCTTTGGCCAAATACGCAATCTTCTCGGAGCCGCAGTAAGGGCACTTAATCACGCCATTTGGCCACCGAAGCTCGACCATGAAGGAGCGGCAATTATCATAATTCGCGAAGTATTGGATGGCTTCTTGCAACGTGGCTGGGGTTTGCATGATGTTGCTATTCTGTTCTTTCCATGTTATCTTGTCGAGAACAATCGCAACATATCGCAACATTCTATAACAATAAGGGCGAAGGGATAACGAAAGGAGATAGGCCATGAAAAATAAGAAGGAACGTAGGAAATTTAGTTGTTGCAGAGAAACTCGCGCAGGATTATAAGGTATAAAGCTGGGCGGTCCTTTCGTGCTAGACTTGGGACCGCCCGTAGGTAGGAAGAAGGTGATGGCCTATGAGAGGCCAAGTGCCCTGAGCGGTTACCGCCGCGACGGGCACGCCGAGAGGCGGAGAAATCCGCCTCTCAATAATCACCTTTTCCTTTTATAGCACAGGATTTTAGTGGAAAGGGAGGAATTTTCGATGGCCGAAACGATTGATTACAAGGCTGTACTGGAAGATTTGAAGGCCAAAAAAGCGAGTCTAGAACAAGCGATTGCTGCGGTCGAGGCGATTGTTGGTGGCGGACTCGGCGATGCCACGGTCCTGAATGGCGGCTCAACCTCCAAGGCGATTGAAGCCGACACGTTCATCGGCCTGAACATCTTGCAGGCCTCGGAGAAATATCTCCAGATAGTAGGAAGGCCAGCCAAGACAACGGAACAGATCGCCGCAGGACTTAACAAAGGTGGGTTGACGGTCAGTCAGGGCAGCGTGTCCACGATTCTGCGTCGAAGCGATAACGGAGATAGTCCCGTCACTCGCGTCGGGAGGTCGCTGTGGGGGTTGGCTTCGTGGTATCCGAACAAGTCACGTCGGGCGACGGCAGAATAGCGAAGAAAAAGCGTAAGTTTTACGAAGTCATGTATTCTATTATTTCTAGTGCCCACGTCCTCTACCAGAAGGATGGCCAATGCCAGTCGTTTAAGAAGGTTAATGGCATCAAATGGGTCACCCGCGCTGATTGATTATTACGGTATCGAACCAATCCTCGGCGATTCGATTTGGAAACCAATTTTGGAGAAGAATGGAGGAGCCTTCAACAAAATGGCGACGTGGAAGTAAAGTCAGTCAGGTATATTATTGCCCTTACGAAAAAAGGGGGGAGGGGGTAGGGTCTCGTTGTGGATCGGCCGAGTCTTGCCACATCATGCCGAGACCCACGTTCTGCCTGATCTGGACCCGTTCCTGCTCTCTCAGGGCTTCGGTTTTGCTGCTTCCGGCGTAGGAGGCGGTGGCGCACTCGCTGGCAATGGTTTAAAGTCCGTCCACTTGATCACCAGCCGCATCGGTATATCCCCGCTATCCTTGAAGTGCAGATAGCCGTCCGACCGTGAATAATTCGGGAACCAATATTTCCCTTCCACATTTTCGCGGTACGTCTCGAAATTCACAAACGGCAATTCCGGCGCGTGCTGGTCGCCCAGGTCCGTCACCCATTTGCCGTAAGTCTTCACCACTTCCAGGTATTTTTTGTCTACCCACACCGCCCCCTGGAATAGCCCGTTCGCCCGCTCCAGCAGTTTGGGCTTTGCATCGAAAATGTAGCAGTCAATTTCGTCTACTTTTTCCGTGCCCATGTAACGCAAATCATATTTTGCAAGCATGCTCGGCACCAGGGCATACGCCGGAATTCGCGAAATAATTTTTAGATCTTCCGGCGAGAGCTGCACCGCATGCAGCGTGGATGGCGGCTGCTCCAGGATCTTTTCGTATACTCGTCCGTCGGTATCGATTACTGTTGCGACGGTCAGTTGGAATTCACCGCTTGGCTGCCCGTCATGGCCGAACTCGGTGATCTTGATCGACTTCTTGTATCCGAACTTTGGCCGCGCTTGCACATATTGCTGTTCCTTTTCCGCGAAGGCCTTGATGATTTCCGCGGGCGGCAAAGAAGGTGGCGCTTCCATTGTCTCCGTCGTAGTCACGCGATGCACATCATGTTCGGCTGCCGGGGGCGGCGTCAGCGGCCCGGTCGGATCTTGCGCGCGCAACCCGGAAGCGGCGAAAAACGCGAGCGTAGCCGCCAGCGTGCTGTTTCTGAGCGCATTCCTGTGGTTGTGATATTTTTCTGCTTTCATCATCGTTGATTTCATCTCTTTGTAAGATGCACTGGAATGGATGATGGCAGCTTGGCGCTTTTCGGCTCAATAAATGAGCGTTTCGGCATCCATTCAGTTTACTGCTCGCGCCAGACGAGCGCAAAAAACCGCCCTGCTGGTGAGGACTCGGTGGCGAGACCCGGTTGCCCGCACCGCTCGGATTTGTAACTGACCCCGGATTGAAACTGACAATGTTACAATTTCGAATTTAATGGCCATGGATCAAATCGCCCGGCGCTACTTCATTTCGGGAATGGTGCAAGGGGTCGGCTTCCGCTACTTCACGCAGGACGAGGCCGAACGCCTGAGCCTTTCCGGCTTTGTGCGCAATCTTCGCGATGGCCGCGTGGAAGTGTATGTTATTGGCTCGAAGGAAAAACTCGCGCGGATGCGCGCAATATTGGAACGCGGCCCGCGCGGCGCCATGGTCCAGCACGTTGTGGAAGAGCCCGCCGAGGTGGATGCAAAATTCGCGGAAGAATTCAGCATCACGTACGATCATTAGCTGCGACAGGTCGCAGATTCAGTAGCACAGGCAATCTTGTCTGTGTGCTTTTGATTGAAAATGCATCTCGAATCACAGGGAGCGTGGGATGAATGATTTGAAGAAGTTGATTCGCGAAGTGCCGGACTATCCGAAGCCGGGAATTCTTTTCTACGATCTCACCACGCTGCTGAAAGACAAACAGGGTTTTCATGTGCTGATCGACCGGCTCTGCGATCACTTCAAAGGTCATACGATTGACATCGTGGCTGGCATCGAAGCGCGCGGATTTATTTTCGCCCCCGCGCTGGCGTATCGGCTCGGAGCGGGATTTGTTCCGGTGCGCAAACCAAAAAAACTGCCCGCCAAATGCGCTTCCATTTCCTACGCGCTTGAGTATGGAACGGATACTCTGGAAATCCACGAAGACGCGATCCAGCCCGGAGACCGCGTGATCATCTGCGACGATCTGTTGGCTACGGGAGGCACTGCCGCCGCCACCGCCCAACTCATTCAAAAGCTAGGCGGCAAAGTGGAAGGCACCGCTTTCGCCGTCGAACTCACTTTTCTAAATGGCCGCTCCAAGCTTCCCGGCCTCGACGTCTTCTCCCTCATTCAATACGACAAATAAATGAGCAGTTTTCAGTTTTTATATTTTCCGTTTTGCTGTATGGCGTTGGCGGAGAGCTTCGAAGAGGACGACGCCGCTGGCGACGGAAACATTCAGCGATTTCACTGGACCAGTCGTTGGCAGAGACACTACAAAATCGCAGCGTTTGCGGGTGAGTTCGTGCAGTCCGCCGCCTTCGCCGCCAAGCACAATTCCCGTCGGCGAAGTGTAATCCACTTCGGTGTAGCTTTTGTCGGCGCGCTCGTCCAAACCAACGAGCCAATAGCCGGCTTCCTTCAGCTCTTCCATGGTGCGGGCAAGATTCGTGACCTTGGCAACCGGTAAATGCGCAAGCGCGCCAGCGGATGCGCGGGCAACAGTATCCGTAAGTCCCGCCGCGCGACGCTCCGGAATAATCACGCCGTGCGCGCCGGCAGCCAGCGCGGTGCGAACGATCGCGCCCAGGTTGTGTGGGTCTTCAACGCCATCGAGCAAGACAATTAAACCGGGCTTGCCGTGTTCCTGGTTCGCGCTTTTCAGAATAGTTTCCAGCGTCGCCGGCGCTCGCACTGAACCAATCGCCACCACTCCCTGGTGATCGCGCGTTCCCGCGGTGCGATCCACTTGCGCGCGCTCTTCGAAACGCACCGCGACTCCGTTGCGACGCGCAAGCTGGATAATCTCTTCAGCGCGCGTGTCTTGCCGGCCTTTGGCAACCAGCACGTACTCCAGCGGCCGCTGCGCTTGCAACGCTTCTTTCACCGCGTGTATTCCGGTCAGTTTGTCCATGGAAATCGATCTGGCGTAAGCCACACAGTGTAACGTCGCAGTTGGCGCTCTGCAAAATTGGAATTAACTCTCCACCAGGCTCCTCGTTTGAACGAGCCGTTTTGGATGAGCGGCGATCAAGAATTAAGGAATACTACAGAATCGCGTAAAGCTAATAACAACATAAGCAGAATTAGTTAATCTTAGAGAATAGGTATTTACAAGGTTACTGGATTTGGCTATATTGGCGCCGATTCCTGAAACGAGAACGCTTCCCGCATAAGCGTTTTCCAGAAACTGACAGCTTTAGGGTGCCCAGCCCAACATGCTCAAGAAACTCTGTGTGTCTCCTTTCCTGGCTTTGCCCGTTACTGCCTGCATTCTTTTGTTTTGCGCCGTCGCTGGCATGGCGCAGGAAGGATCCAGCGCGTCAGCCAGCCAACAAGCTTCCGCTTCGAAAGAACCTCCGATCGTAAAACAGCAGTCTGCGCCGACCGGTGCGGAGGCTGGTGAAGCGGCGAGCAGCCGCGACAGCAAGAAGAATGCATCTCAGGACGGACCCGAGGAACTGCAAAAACGCCAACTGTGGTTTTACAAACAGCGCGCTTCAGCAAAAGGAAGAATTCCCGCGGGCGCGCGATTGCGCGCGTTGCAGCACATGCGGAACATGATGCAAGCCGAAGGCAGGCTGGCTCCATCATCCGCTTCCGGCGATGTCCAAAATGCCGAAGGGAATATTTCTCCTGAGACGAGTCCGTCCTCTTTTCCAGCCTGGACGTCCGTGGGACCGGGGCCGACGACGGGCGGAGACTTTTCGCCGGTCAGCGGAAGAGTCACAACCATAGCCGTAGACCCAAGCGATACGACTGGAAACACAGTGCTCATCGGCGGAGCACAAGGCGGGATCTGGCGTTCGACAGACGCCGGCGCAACCTGGACCGCAGTCGGCGACCAAAACGCTTCGCTGAGCATGGGCTCGATTGCGTTTGCACCATCGAATTCGTCCATTGTTTATGCGGGAACGGGAGAACAAGCAGGCGTAGGCTTCGACATTTATTACGGAGCCGGAGTGCTGAAGTCCACGAATCACGGGTTGACCTGGACGCAAACGTGTTCGGTTCCGTCGACGACGTGCCCCTTTATTGGTCCGTATGACGACATAACGCCGTTCGGTTTCTTCACGCTTGGCGGGACGCGCATCAGCTACGTGGCTGTGAATCCGACGAATCCACAGATGGTTCTAGTAGGCGCGCAAACGCAGTTTTCCGAAGGGACGACGGAGGGCGTGTATTGCTCCGATAATGGAGGATCAACCTGGACCAATATTCTGCCGGATGAGATGTCCACATTCGTGGGTTTCGCTTCGTCGAGCGTCGCGTACGCGGCCTTTGGGAGTACGTTTGGGAGTTCACCCAACGCGCCCAACGGAAACGGAATTTACAAAGCGACGTCCATTGGTTCTACGTGTTCGACTGTGCATTTTACGCATTTAACTTCCGGCACGCTGCCGCCGCAGTCTGCGATGGGCCGGATTGATTTGGGGATCGCACCGAGTGACGCGTCTGGAAATACGCTGTACGCTTCGATCGCGGACGCGAGCAATGCCTCCGCAACAAATCTTGGCGTCTATTTCTCCTCCAACGGAGGGAGCAGCTGGACCAAAACTTCCGCTCCTGATATTTGCCAAAACCAATGCTGGTACGACGACGTCGTGAAAGTGGATCCACAAAACGCAGGAATCGTTTTTTGGGGCGGCGGCGCGGTCCTGGATAACGGCGGAAATCCTGCATGGGTCGTTCGTTCAACGAATTCGGGAACTACCTGGTCTTCCGTGATCCCCGTGCTTCCACTCGGGAGCGCGGGCTTGCCGCACGTGGATAATCACGCGATGGCTTTCGTAAAGCTCCCAACAGGCAAAATGCGAATGTATCTGGGGAACGACGGAGGGATGTGGAGGACCGACGATGACGAAGCGGCATCCGTTCAATGGACCAATCTTAACAACGCTTCGCTGACGCTCACACAGTTCTATCCGGCGATCTCCATGCACCCGGGCACGCCGTTGTTTTCGATTGCGGGAAGCCAGGACAACGGGACGCAAATTTATTCCGGGGTGCAGAACTGGGCAGACATTGGAGTCTGCGGGGATGGAACGGGCACGGCAGTGGATCCTTTTGTCCCTAGTTCCGTTTATGTGACGTGCAATGGCATTTTCCTTTTTTCGTCCTATCAAAATGGAGCAACTGGCACATTCGCGCCGGCCAGCAACGGTATAAACCTTTCTGATTTTTCGAATTTTGTCGCGCCTCTCACGGCGGACCCGAACACGGCGAACACGCTTTATCTGGGAACGACGAAGGTGTACCAGTCCGTGGATGCGGCGAATACGTGGACGGCGATTTCGAACGATCTGGTGAACAGCAGCAATTTTGAATCTCTAACGGCGATCGCCGTAGCGCCGGACGCTCCGCAGGTGGTGTACGCAGGATCAAGCAGCGGAGAGCTTTTTATCGCTACCAACGTGTCTGCAGGCGGATTCGGAAATTTCACACCAGTGGCGATAACTCCGCGCACAATCAGCGCCATCGCTGTCGATCCCGCGGACAAAACCGGCGCAACTGCCTACGTCGCCTCATCCGGTTTTTCATACGTGAACTCCAGTCTCGGAATCAACGATCCTCTTGGTCATATTTTCAGGAGTACCAGTTTTGCGGGCCCGCGGGTTGATGTGAGTTGTTCAGTGGCGAATTGTATGAAGCCGGCCGCCACGGACCTGCCGAACATTCCCGTGAACGACATTGTTGTAGATCCGGATGTGCCGGGAACGATTTATGCAGCAACGGACCTAGGCGTGTTTATCGGCAATTGCTCGACGTTTCCGTGCACCTGGGCCACGCTGAGCAGCGGCCTTCCGCGCGTGGCGGTGCTTTCGTTGCGCATGCACGAGGCATCACGTACGCTGCGCGCTGCGACACACGGGCGCGGAGCGTGGGACCTGAAGTTGAATAACTTTTCGTTCAGCGGGCCACATGTGGCGTCCATCACGCCGGTGTCAGTGAATGCAGGAGGGACACAGTTCACGCTGACGGTGAATGGTTCGGGATTGACCGGCGGCAACATTCAATTCGGAAGCACGGCGCTGACGGCGACAGGAACGTCATCCGACACTTCGCTGTCGGGAGTTGTACCGACATCGCTGTTGACGGCAGGCACGGTGCAAATCACGGTGAAAATTTCCAGCGCGACGAGCAATGCGCTGCCATTTCCGGTACTGGCGCTGGCTCCAACGATTACCACCATCACACCGTCGAGCACGCCGGTGCAGCCTGCATTCCCGGGCACCAGTGTAACGGCGCAGCTGGCGGGAACCAATTTTTCAAACAATGCAAAGGTACTGTTTAATGGCGGGCAAAATGGAATTACGGTAGCGACGCCCAGTGTCGCATGTCCGGTTCCTACGTGCCTGAAAGCGACGCTGCCGGGCAGCCTGCTTGGATTTTATGGCAGCACGGACGACATTGTGGTGCTGAATCCGCCGCCCGGAGGCGGGCCGTCACAGGCAAAGGCTTTCCGGGTTGTCGCGCCCGCACCTGCAAATGACAACTTTGCCAATGCAACCAATATTGGAACATTGAATTTTATCGATGTGCAAGATTCTTCGGGGGCGACGACCGAGTCGGCCGACCCCACTCCGCCATGCGTAAACCAGTTTTCGAGCGGCAATGGGAATAGTGGGGGTCATCCAAATGGTGACTACAACACGATTTGGTACAAATTCACACCGCAATTTTCGGCGAATTTATCGCTGGACACGAGCGGCAGCAGCTACGACACGGTGCTTTCCGTGTGGAAAGGGACGCCGGGAAGCCTGACAAATATTGCATGCAATGATGACATTAGCTCTGGCGTCCAGCTGCAATCAGCGGTGTCAGGAGTCACATTAACGGCCGGCACGACATATTACATCATGGTTAGCTCGTTCGGGCCCCCGGACAGAAATCCGGTGGCACTGGGCGGAAGATCACAGCTCAGTTTTCTATACAACAGCGGCTTGTTTCCTCAGGCCGTACTGACGTCCATATCTCCGACCAGCGCGAATTCGGGTGATGCCGGATTCACGCTGGCTCTGACCGGCAGCGGCTTTTTTAGCGGTGCCGGAGTACAGTTTGTAAATTCCTCGACATTCTTCGGAAGCGCTTTAACAACGACTTTCGTCAGTTCCACGAAACTCACGGCGGCGGTTCCCGCGTCGGCGATCGTACTGCCTGGGCCGTTTGCCGTTTCGGTGAATAATCCAACTCCTAATTTCGGGGTGTCCAATTCCCTGCCATTCACCGTCAACGTCGGCACTTATCCCGTTCCGACGCTCGGTTCAATTTTCCCGGCAACCGATATTGCCGGTTCTCTGCCGTTCAGCATTGGCGCCACCGGAACAAACTTTGCGCCCAACGCGGTGCTGAAGTTTAACGGCGTCGCTGAACCGACAACGGTTGTCAATCCGCAGTTTTTAACCGCCATGATTTCAACGGCGGATATCGCCGCGGCAGGCTCGGTTCAAGTCACGGTGACGAACCCGACGCCAGGAGGCGGGCCTTCGGGAGCGCAGCCGTTCGTAATCACAGTGCCGACCGTTGTGCCCACGATCAGTTCGATCAGTCCTTCTTCGATACCGGCCGGCACGGGGACTTCCGTTACCATTACGGGTACGGGATTCACGCCGGGAGTGAGTCTGTTCATCACCAATTTTGGTTTTATTGCTCCCACATCCAGCACTTCCACGCAGCTTACTTTGATGAATTTATTTATAGGCACACCCGGAATATATCCCATTTTTGCAGTCGATCAGGCTCCGGGCGGCACATCGACGGCTTTCAATTTGACGGTGACCGGACCGCCGGATTTTTCCATTACGTCGACGGGAGTTACGAGCGCGACCGTCGCAGCAGGAACCACGGGCACTTTCACAAACGCTATTTCGGTTACACCACAGAATGGCTTTTCCGCGGCAGTGGCACTGACTTGCGGGATGCCATCGAACGCTACGGCGACGCATTGTTCGATTAGCCCGGGTTCGTTGGCGTCTGGCAGCGGAACGGCTACAGTGTCGGTGACCACCACGGCTCGCGGCTTTGTAGTTCCATCGCCCCAAGGCTGGCATTTCCGCCCGAGCCCGCATTTTGTTTCGGCAACGTTGTTGATTGCGATGCTTCTGATGTGGCGGTTCACGCGCAGGCACCGCGCACGGCTTGCTCTTTCCTTTCCGATCGCCGGCGTGCTGCTTTTTCTTCTGATGCAGTCTGCTGGATGCGGAGGTGGCGGAGGGACGACCATACCGCCGCCACCACCACCACCAAGTGGTACGCCGGCAAACACCTACACAGTCACCGTTACTGGGACCTCGGGCGCGCTAACGCGTACCACTACACTGACGCTAATCGTTCAGTGACTTATTTCTGCAATTGGGGACACTTTTTCCGCACGTCGTGGCTGTATCTGGCCAAGTTTCCGAGTGCGCGGGCCGCGGGGTGAGAGCTAGTCCATTGCGGAGCAGAATTCGATGATGCGCTGGCGCGCGGACTTCACCGGAGTGGAAAAATTGGCGGCGGCGGCCCCGTCGAGCAGAAGAATTACGCGGTCCAGGTCGCCTTCGCCCGCACGGCCGGCTAGCGACAGCCGCACAGTTTGGAAGAGTTCGCGGCCGCGGATGTCGAGCCTGGTTTTCATAGTGTCGATCAGTTCGCGGAAGCGATCGCTGTTGAGCGGAGGGGAATCGAGAAGCAGCGACGCGAGATGGCGTAGTGCGTCGCGAGCAGCGTAGCGAGAGAGCGCCGCGTGGGAGTCTGCTTGACCGAGGATTTCCTTCGCATCGTAATGGAAAATCAGAGTTAGCAGAGTTTGGAGCGCGGAGCGGTCCGGGGACTGGGGGCCGAGGAGAGCAGCGGCTTCTTCGCACCAGGCGGATTGTGCCGAAGAGAGGTCATCTGCGTGCCAGTTGTGATCGCGCAGAATCGCGACGATGTCGGCTGCGCCGAATTCGTTTTGCAGCGGTGTGGAGGGTTCGAGGTTCGGCATTTGTCGCGGGGCTGACATCGAAGGCTGCGTTTGGACCACGGAAACTTTTTGTTGCGGGCCACATCGTGTACGGCTAAGAACGGGTGTGCTACTGAAAGCCACAACCGCCCGCCTCGGAAGGCGGCCGCTACAAAAACTTTAGCAAAGAACCGCCTCGTAAGAGGGCGGCTATTTTAGTCGACGATTACTGTCGCAACCACATGGGCCGCGATGGCTTCGCCGCGGCCAACAGCGTCGACGCCTTCGTTGGTTTTTGCCTTCAGGTGAATTACTTCCTCAGAAACGCGCAGAGATTTTGCCAGAGCTTCGCGCATTTTCGGAAAATGCGGGCCGAGCTTTGGTTTTTCCAGGATAACCACGGCATCGATGTACTGGATATGTATGCACTTTTCGTCGAGAAGTTTTTGCGTGTGCTCCAGGAATTTCAGGCTGTCGGCGTCTTTCCACCTAGGATCGCTGTCCGGAAAATGAGTGCCGATGTCACCGAGCGCCGCTGCGCCGAGCACAGCGTCACACAAGGCGTGAGCGAGAACGTCACCATCGGAATGGCCGACGGGACCTTTTCCAAATGGAATGGTAACACCGCCGACGATGAGAAGGCGCCCTTCCGCAAGGCGGTGCAAGTCGTAGCCGATTCCGCAGCGCACTGTGCTCATGCTTGATGGGCCTTGCCGCGTTCGAGATCGAGATAGAAGCGGGCGAGTTCCATGTCCGCGGGCTTGGTGATTTTGATATTGCGTTCGGTGCCGTGGACGACGTGAACGTCGTGGCCCAATCGCTCGACGAGGCCGGCTTCGTCGGAAGCGTTGACGCCGTCGGCGGCCGCTTTGGCGAAAGCTTCCTTGAGCAAGCTGGTGCGAAAGACTTGCGGAGTTTGCGCCAGCACAATGCGCTCGCGCGGAGTGGTGCCGATGATTAACGCGACATCTTGCGGGAGGCTGCTCCGCTTGACCTCTTTCACCGTGTCCATAGCAGGGACACCGAGGATGGCGGCACCGCACTTGCGCGCTTCTTCGATGACGCGGGAAACCTGCTCGCAGGTCACGAAAGGACGAACTGCATCGTGCACGAGAACCAGCTCCGCGTCTTCGCCGACGTAGCCAAGCGCGGCAGCGACGGAATCCTGGCGCGTGTCGCCACCCTTTACGACGCGAATGGGTTGGCGAAATTTTTCCTGACGACAAAGTTCCTGAACGCGGCCGACTTCGTCGGCGCGGTTGGCCAGAATGATTTCAGTTATGGCCTCGCAGGACGCGAGGCGGCGCAGCGTGTGCAGCAAGATTGGCGAGCCATCCAGTTCAAGGAACTGTTTGGGTGTTTCGCGACCCATGCGCGTACCCATTCCGGCGGCGGGCAAAATGGCAGTGATTCTGGTCATCGAGTTTGGGTTCTGTCTGCAGAGGCTTTTAGACGGCTCTGCCGCTGCGATCCCAAGAGTTTGAGTTTACCTTAAGCGGTGCAATGGTGGAAAACCGGAGACGACCGGCAACTCACTCCGACGAGGTGTCCGAAAAATTTGGACGAACAGCGCGGGCGGCGGGCTGTTTACCGGGCGGAAGGGGGGTTTCGCTGGCGTGGTCGTCGAAGCGCCCAAAAATCATTTTCCCTGCAGGAGTCTGGTGGACGGAAGTTACGACAATGTCCACCGTCTTGTTGATCAGGCGGCGCGCGCCATCCACAACGACCATGGTACCGTCTTCAAGATACGCGATGCCCTGATTCACTTCCTTACCTTCGCGCAAGATAAAAACGCGCATGCCTTCGCCGGGAAGAAATGCGGGGCGCACGGCATTGGCGAGCAGATTGACGTTGAGGACGCTGATGCCCTGAACGCTGGCAACTTTATTGAGATTGAAATCGTTGGTGACAATTTTGGCGCGCAAGCGGAGAGCGAGTTCGATTAGTTTGCGATCCACTTCATTCGAAGAATTGGGATTGTCCTCGATGATGCGCACTTCGAGGGTCTGCATTTTCTGAATGCGCTGCAGGACTTCGAGGCCACGGCGGCCACGCTGGCGGCGGAGGCTCTCCGAAGAATCGGCGATCATCTGCAATTCGTGCAACACGAACTGCGGGACCAGAAGCGGGCCATCGAGAAAATGTGCTTCGCAAATTTCGGCGATGCGGCCATCAATCAGAACGCTGGTATCCAGGAGCTTGCCGTCTTCGTGGAGCGAAGCGGCGGCGCCGCGGGCGCGTAAAAGGCCCTGTAACGCTTCGGGTTTGAGATAGGCGGCTTTTTGCGAACCGAGCATGATACCGGTATAGCCGAATGCCAGAAGGGCGGCACACGCGAAAAAGGATTTTGCAGATTCCGGTTCCGAGGTGCCGGAAACAATGATCGTGACAAACAATGCAGCCAATGCGCCGCAGAGACCACCGAACGCGCCACCAACAATGGAGGTGGCCGTCGATCTGTGGAGGCGATGTTCGACAGCAAGAACCGCGAAGGAAAGCAGAACTCCCAGTACGGCCGCAGCCCAGCCCTGCAGTCCAAAAGGCGAAAGACTGAGTGTTACGCCGCAGAAGGCGATGGCCAGGAGGAGCCGAAAGATCCAAGCGTTCGCATGGCGCGGCGAGGACGATTTTGGAATGGAGGCGAGGTTCGGCGAACGACGATCGGGCCCCAAAGATTGTCCGGGCAGACTGCGGCTCATGCGACCTCACAGGATGCTGCATCACTGCAAAATCGGTATCGCTGCCCACCAAGTCTTTCGAATGGAAAAAGACCGAATGGGTCCCAATATGCTGCAACGTGCCCCTGGATGTTTTATATACGCGAAGAGAGGTTCCACCGTCAATATAGTAACGATCCTTTAACAATCGGAACGATCCGGTAGAAATCAGGCGAGATACAGCCGCGGAACGCGGGCGCTGACAGCGCAGAGAAGATCCGAGGTGACGGTGCCAATACTCCGAGCGACCAAATTCGCAGGGAGCGCAGCTTCACCGTCGGTGCCATAGATGGTAGCGACATCGCCGAGGGCCACATCGGGCACGTCCGTCACGTCGACCATGGTGACGTCCATCGAAACGATGCCGACGATGGGAGCAAGCACGCCTCGCACCAGCACGCTGCCGTGATTGCCAAGCGAGCGATGAATGCCGTCACCGTACCCGGCGGCGAGTACTGCGATTTTAGTGGGACGATTGGGCAAAAATTTTGAGCCGTAGCCGACACCGTCATTCACGCGAACATTGCGGAGATTGATGATCCGTGCGCGCAAGCTCATGACGGGACGCAGAGGCAAATCCCTTTCCGCTTGTGCGCGGCGCTCGATCGGGTCGTAGCCGGGATGGTAACCGTAAAGAATCGCGCCGGGACGGACCATGTCGGCCCAGGTCTCCGGGCGAGAGGCAATGGCGGCACTGTTCGCAAGGTGGATGATCCCAGGGTCGATACCTAGTTCGCGCAGACGTTGGATGGTTTTGTGAAAGCTTTCTTCCTGGCGGCAATTTTGCGAGGCGATGGGGCCATCGAATACTTCCGAGGAAGCGAAGTGAGTAAACACTCCTTCAAGCTTAAGCCGGGGTGATTTTTCATATTGGCGCGCAAAACATTCTACGTCCGTGGGTGCGATGCCAAGGCGGTTCATGCCGGTATCGATTTTCAAATGGAAACCGACCGAACGTTTGGCCAGTTTCTTCAGTGACGCCTGGGAATCGAGCGCGGTTAATTGTTCGCAACGGATGATCGCGGGAGAGATTTTATTCGCAAGAAGTTGCGCTTCTTCGCCGGGCCAGAAACTGGTGAGAGCGAGAATGGGCTTGCGCACACCAGCCTGGCGAAGCTGTTCGCCTTCGCTGGCACCAGTGACGCCAAACCAATCCGAGCCTGCCTTTTCGAGAGCTTTGGCCACTTGCGGGCCGCCGTGACCGTAACCATTGCCTTTGACGATGCAAAGAACTTTTCGCGGAGTGGGGCGCTTTTCGGATTTTGGATTTACGAAATCCCGGATGGCGTGAAGATTGTGCGCGAGAGCCGACAACGAAACGTCGGCCCAGACTGGGCGGCCGTTTCCATTTTGATGTTTTGTGCGAGCGGTCATTCCATTACCAGAACGGGTTCGAATGTAATTTCGTGAATTTCTATTTTAAGCCATTCTGGCGGCGGCGTTCGAATCGGCAAACGGCTGGCGCGAGAAAGACAATAGAACAAAATGCACGAGGCACGCCGAAGGGGCGTGCGAGCCAAGCATTGAAAAGAGTAAGGTTAGACCAGAACGCAAATTTGAAAATGTGTCCGGCCTGACGCAGAGATGCCAAATGCGCACAGAAGCGCGTGCGGAGCTGGGAGTCCGGAGCACCCTGTATTGGACACCCAGCCGGTACGCTGCAAAAGCCGAGCAAGCGTCCCGCACTCCCCGAAGGGAGGCTAGACGAGATTAACGCAAGGTGCCGCGGGCCGAGGACTCACAGGTCGTCGGGCGCAAATTGGGAAAAGGCGTCGGGTGCGGCCTCTTCGAAGCGAGTCAGGCGGCTGCGGAAAACGAAGCGCACCTTATCCGTAGGCCCGTTGCGCTGTTTTGCGACTTGAATTTCAGCTTGATCGCGTTCTTCAGGAGAAGCTTCCATCTTCGACCAATGCGGCCGGTAAATAAACATAACCACGTCAGCATCTTGTTCGATGGCGCCGGATTCGCGGAGGTCGGAGAGCTGCGGGCCGCGTTCTTCGCGTTCGGGCGCGCGAGTGAGCTGGCTGAGAACGAGGACGGGGAGCTGCAATTCTTTGGCGAGACCTTTGAGGCCGCGCGAAATGCTGGAAACTTCTTCCTGGCGATTGTTGAAGCGGCCGCGGCCGGTGATCAACTGAAGATAATCGACGACGACGAGTGAAAGTCCCTTATCGCGTTTGAGGCGGCGAGCCTTGGCGCCAATTTCGAGGACACTGGTCGAGCCGGCGTCATCGATCCAGAGCGGAGCGGACGAGATGGTGCCGAGAGCTTCGGTCATGCGGCGCCAATCTTCGCGGCTCAAGTGGCCAGAGCGAAATTTGTGGGCGTCAATCTGGGCCACGCTGGCGACCAGGCGCTGGAGAAGAGATTCCTTTGACATTTCCAAGCTGAAGAAGGCCACCGGACTGCCCGCGCGAATGGCAATATTTTCGGCGAAGTTGAGAGCCAGTGCAGTTTTTCCCTGCGAAGGACGCGCGGCGAGAATCAGTAGTTCGGAAGGCTGCAAGCCGGAAAGAAGTTTGTCCAACTCTGTGTAGCCGGTGGAAACACCGGTGATACTTTTGCCTTCACGAAAAATTTTCTCCAGGCGCTCGAAATTATCGCGGACGATGTCCTTGACCGGGATGAGACCAGCTTTTACGCGGTCTTCGGCCAGCGCGAAGATGGAAGACTCAGCGTTGTCCAGAATGGTGTCCGCGCCGTCTTCGCCTTCCAGAGCCCGCTGCTGAATGTTGTGCGTGGCGTGAATGAGATTGCGCAGCAGCGCCTTTTCGCGCACGATGCGAGCATAATGCTCGACATTGCTGACGCGCGGCATGCCGTCGGCCAGCGAAGCCAGATACGGCGCACCGCCGGAAGATTCGAGCTCGCCAACACGGTGCAAGGATTCCGTGAGAGTGACCAGGTCAATGGCCTGTTGAGATTCGCCGAGCGCGATCATTTGATTGAAAACGCGACGGTGCTGTTCCAGAAAAAAATCTTCGGGCTTGATATTTTCGATGGCGGCGTTGAGCGCGTGATTGTCGAGCAAAATGGCGCCCAGAATCGAGCGTTCGGCGTCAAGATTCTGAGGCAATGGGCGTTCGAGAGTAGCGTCGGCAGGCATAAGAGTAGTCTTCGTATTCGCCTTTTATTCGCTTATAACATTTTTGACCCGCGGCAGACAAGACCGTAATGCGGAGAATCGTTGCGGCGCGGTTTTGCTGTCCGAGGATTGCCTGCATTGTGATGGCGAGAGGGCGCAGCGTCAATATGAAGCGCTGTGCAAAATTTCGGCAGGAGTGGAAAAGTTTTTTGCGCGCTCGGATGACCTCGCGCAGCGCAAGAAAATCGAAGAAAGGTTCTGGCCCACGTGGCAGAATGGCGGAGCTCGGCAACGTCAAATTAGCGGAATAGGGCCAATCGTAAAAAACAAAGGGCGCAGCGTGCTGCGCCCTGTCAGGAAAAAACCCGCACCGGCGAGAACCTTCCGGAAGATCGGGGCGATTATACTTCTTTGTCGACAGCAACTTTGATGGATGCGACAACGTCACGGAAAACTTTTACGGTGAGTTCAAGTTCGCCGATGACTTTGATGGGTTCGGAGAGCTGGATCTGGCGCTTGTCAACCTTGAAGCCGTGCGCGGCGAGCGCTTCAGAAATGTCGGCGGAAGTGACGGAGCCGAACATCTGATCGTTTTCGCCGGTCTTGCGGGCGAATCTGACGGCAACGCCATTGAGCAGCTCCGCCTGCTTGCGAGCGGCATCCAATTCGGTAGCGGTTTTTTTGGCTAGCGAAGTACGAATGCGTTCGAGAGCTTTCATGTTGCCGAGCGTGGCTTCGATGCCTAGCTTGCGCGGAAGCAGGAAATTGCGCGCGTAACCAGGCTTGACGCTCACTACATCCCCGCGGTGGCCCAATTTTTCGACATCTTCCTGAAGAATAATCTGCATGATTAAGTTTCCTTTTTATTCAAATTCCTTTTTCCAAATTCGTCGCTTCAAAAACAGGAATGTCAGCCGGTGCAAATTCTGCCGGGCGAAAATTTAGGCTGCGGGCGACGGCGTCGTTGGCGGAGCGGGGGATGGCGCCGCGGGCGCCGATGGGGGTTTGGCTGCTTCCACTGCACGAGGCGCAGTGCTGCCCGCCGCGCTGCCCGCGAAGGGCAACAAAGCGATGTTGCGAGCGCGCTTGATCGCGACGCCCAGCCACCGCTGATGACGGGCGCAAACGCCTGTCATGCGACGAGGAAGAATTTTCCCGCGTTCCTGGACGAATTGGGAAAGAATGTCGGCGCGCTTGTAATCGATCAAGTCCATCTTCTCGACACAAAATTTGCAGACTTTTTTCTTGCGGAAGAACTGGCGTTTGCCGCGGCGAGGTCCGCCCGGACCACCTGGACCGCCGGGTCCGCCACCTTCACGTCTTGGGCCACCGCCTGGACCGCCTTCGCGACGGCCTCCTCCGTGACCTCCGTGCCCGCCGTGCCCACCGCCCGGCCCGCTTGGGCGAGGAGATGGAGCCGGGGACCCTGCTGAGGCCGGAGCTTGCGGAGCCGCCGGTGTTTGATTCTGTTCGTCTGCCATAACGTTTACCCTTTCTTTCTTTATTCCAATGGCGCTCCGGATAAGCCGAAGAACCGAAACTGCGTGCAATCAAACAGTAGGCACAAATACTGTGCGCTTAGCTGGCCGCGGGCTGCTCTGGTGGATGGTGCGCGGGAGCAGCGGCTACCGGAGCAGGAGTAGGAGCGGGCGCCGGGCGTTTCGGGCGGCGCGCAGCGCGCTTATCGCGAATCGCAGTCAGCTTCTTCTGGCGCTTGAGGTCTTCATCAAGGCGGATGGTCAAATACTTGATGACATTGTCTTGCACCTTGAGGCGGCGCTCGAGTTCAACGATCAGGTCGTTGTGAGTCGTGCGAATCTGATAATAAACGTAGATGCCTTCGCGGTGCTTGGAGACACGATAAGCGAGTTTGCGAGTGCCCCAATGTTCGGTTTTCTCAATCTTCGCGCTTTTGTCGGCGCAGGCGTGCTCAACCGTGTGCTCGATTTTTTTTATTTCATCCTCCGGCGTGGCCGGACGGGCGATAAAGATTAGGTCGTACAGACGTTCTTCCATAGTTCCTCGTTTCTCTTTCACTGACGGCGGGTAAACTCGCCGCTACAAAATAAACCTAAAGGCACCGTGCTGAAGGACGGGCACCGTAAAACCAATCACTCACAGTCGCCTTCGTCCTCCTGAAGTTCTCGCCGGTTGTACTTGTTCATCGCCGCCTGAATGCCCCGCGAGAGCAGCATTTCGACGGCGTCACCGGCATCGGCAATCATTTCCGCCGCAGCTTCCAGCTCCGGCTTTTTCATGGGCCGCAGGACATATTCCTTCCTGTTGCTCAACGGATGATCGGGGCCGCAGCCGAGCCGCAATCTCGCTATCGCCGGCGTGCCAAGTGAACTCAACAGCGAGCCTGCGCCGTTGTGGCTACCGGCACTGCCCTCAGAGTGGATGCGAATCGCGCCCCAAGGCAGTTGCACTTCATCCCATATCCCGAGCAGATCTTGCGGACCGAGCTCGTATTTTTCGAGCAGCTCCCGCACCGAAATGCCGCTCAGGTTCATATAAGTCTGCGGCTTGGCGAGGATGACTTCTTG
The DNA here is from genome assembly GCA_036522855.1 of Candidatus Acidiferrum sp. GTDB lineage: Bacteria > Acidobacteriota > Terriglobia > Acidiferrales > UBA7541 > Acidiferrum. Next base: position 48,787 of record DATDFA010000013.1, read on the forward strand.
TCCCGCCAATTTACCCAAACCTACCAGAGCCTTCGCTTCCGGCCGCTCGACGCGGATGCTGCCGCGATTGGCCAGTTCGTCCACGGCGAGAAACCCGAGGTTATGCGGCGTCCACTGATATTCCGGGCCCGGATTGCCAAGGCCAACAATGAGCCGCATAGGCGTTTCATCACCTCAGGGTTGCAAAACAAGACCCTGAAACCACAAGTCGCTGCAACCACAAAAAAGTTGCAGCGGAAAAAAAGAAAGAAAGTTACTTCTTTTTTTCCTGCTTCTCGCCGCTCTCGGCCCCTTCTTCGCCTTCCACTTCCTTCTTGCCCTTCTTAATGACTTCCGGTTCGGCCGGAGCGGCTGCCTCAGTCGCCACCGCTTCCGCGGGCTTCTCTTCCTCGACCTTGAGAGCGACCACGTGGGCGAGAACGCGTTCCGGTTCGGTAACCAGCTTCATCTTGGCGGTGTCGATAGGAATGTCGCCGGCGCGCAACTGCGCGTTCATGTTCAGATTGCTAACGTCCATCTTGAACTCGGTGGGGATTTCGCCGGGCAAACATTCGATTTCAACTTCGCGAGTAACAATTTCAAAAACGCCGCCTTCGACTTTCACTCCTGAAGGTTCGCCAAAAGTGTGCACGGGAACCTTGACGCGCATGCGAACGTCCATCGCGATGCGAAGAAGATCCACGTGCAAAAGGTTTCCGCTGACCGGATCGACTTGCCAATCCTTCACGATGGCCGGCTGTTCCTTACCGTCCATGGCGACCTGGAACAAGGTATTGTGTCCGCTGGCCGAGCGCAGAATCTGACCAACCTGCTTAGCGTTCACGGTAAGCGATACCGCGCTGTCTTTCCCGCCATACAGCGTTGCAGGAACCTTTCCCGCCAAACGCTGGCGGCGAGCTTCATTTTTGCCGCGGGACGCTCGGGCTGCCGCTTCTACTACAATCTTGTCTGCCATTGCCTTCTTCCCTTCTTCATTCACTTACAGCATCTTCATTCAATTACTCAAGATCAGATGAACAGTTCGCTGATCGAGGATTCCTCGTGGATCGAGCGAATGCCACGAGCCAGCAAATCCGCAACGCTGAGGACGCGAATTTTCTTCAATTCGCGTCCGGCATCGGTTAACGGCACCGAATCCGTCGCGACCACTTCCTTGATTTGCGATTGTGCGATGCGCTCAATCGCCGGTCCGGAAAGCACGGCATGAGTGCACGCTGCATAGACCTGCGTCGCGCCCTCTTTGATCAAAGCTTCCGCTGTTTTCACCAGGGTGCCCGCGGTATCGATAATGTCGTCCACAATCAATGTGCTGCGCCCCTGCACTTCGCCGATGAGGTGCATGACTTCGCTGACGTCCACATCGACTCGGCGTTTATCCACGATGGCTAGAGGAGCATCGAGGCGCTTGGCAAAGAAACGCGCGCGCTCGACACCGCCGGCATCCGGCGATACCACGGTTAAGTCCGGCAAATTCAGATGGCGGAAATATTCGACGAGCACCGGCGAAGCGTAAAGATGGTCCACCGGAACGTCGAAATAGCCTTGAATTTGCGGCGCGTGCAAATCAAGCGTCAACGCGCGGCTTGCTCCCGCGGTTTCCAGCAGGTCAGCGACCAGCTTTGCCGAGATCGGAACGCGCGGCTTGTCTTTGCGGTCTTGCCGGGCATAGCAGTAATAAGGAAGCACCGCGGTGATTCGCCAGGCGGAAGCACGTTTGAATGCGTCGATCATCAATAAAAGTTCAAGCAGGTGGTTATCCACCGGATAATGGCAGGGCTGCACGACAAAAACATCCGCGCCACGCACATTTTCCAAAATCTGAAAATAAATTTCGCCGTCGCTAAAGCGGCCGAGCATGGCCTTGCCCAGCGGCACGTCCAGGTGCTTGCAGATAGCCTCTGCGAGCACGGGATTGGCAGTTCCCGAAAAAATTTTAAAACGCTCGTCGTTCACGAAGCGATCTCCACCACGCCGGTCTCAGGGTTCGAGGGTTTGTTTTAAACAGCTTCGAAAAACAAGTGGCCCTTACAAACCGCGAGGAAAACAGCCTGCAAATGCAAATTTCCCAGGTTATGGCTAAAGACGCTGAGGATTAATCGCGAAGCTACCCGCGGACGGGACGGCTTTGCATCAGACGACGATACGAATCGCGAGAGACGGTCTCGCAAACGAAAGTCTGATCCAGCGGAAACCCAACAGCGGCTCGGCGCGCCTTAGCTGGGCTCGGGAAAACTCCAAACACCGCCGAACCGCTACCCGCCAGCAAGGCTTCTGTCGCTCCGTTTTGAAGCAAATCCCGTTTGATTTCGGCCAGACGCGGGTACTGCTGGAAGACCGCTTCTTCGAAATCGTTGAGAAGGGGGCTGCCCTGCAGGCTCCAAGCGAGAGCACAGAACCTGTAAAGTTTAGGGTTTCCAGCGGAATTTGTCAATTGAGGAGCGCAAAGCCAGCGGTAAGCATCCGGCGTAGGCACGTGGACTGATCGCGGTGAAACGATCAGCACATTGCGTCTTGAGACGTCAGGCAGAGGATAGACCTCATCGCCTTTGCCGATGCCAAGCGCGCGGCCGCCTTCCAGGAAGAAAGGAACATCCGCGCCCAGAGCGCCTGCGATTTCGAATAATCGTTCGCGAGGCAATTGTTTCTTGACGAGCCGGAGATAGCCGATCAGCGCTGCGGCTGCATCGCTGGAGCCGCCGCCCAAACCGCGGCCCGCGGGAATATTCTTCAGCAGTTCGATGGCGACGCCGTCGCGAATCTTCAATTCCCGCTGCAACGAATCCACCGCACGGTACACAAGATTTTTTTCAATCGGCTCGCCCGAAAGTGAATCGTTGCCGCTGACGCGCAAGGCGATATCCGGCGTACGCGTGGACTTCAGCCGCAATTCGTCTTTCAGCGAAATCGTTTGGAAGATGGTCCGAAGTTCGTGAAATCCATCGGCACGTTTGCCAAGTATTTCCAAACGCAGATTGATTTTCGCCAGGGCTGGGACGCGAACTTCGGGCATAAGAGGGTCAGGACTTCATCTTCAGGGCTTCACAGCTTCGGGAGAAGACTTTTGCGCCACGCGCCGCCTGAACTGACTGACCTTTTTCTCGACTTCGGCTAATTTTTCCGGCTCGACGTCGTCCGGCAGCACGCGCTTCCACTCAGCCAGCGACTTTTCCCATTCGGCGGCAGCCATTTCTGGGCGGCCGGACTTGGCATAAACATCGCCGAGGTGTGAGTGCATGGTTGGGTCGTGAGGATCGCGCTCCAGCGCCTTACGCAGCGTCGCTTCCGCAGCAGGCAGATTGTTCTGCTTGTAATAAACCCAACCCATACTGTCGAGATAGGCTCCGTTATAAGGTTCTTCGTTCAGCGCTCGCCGCACGAGCGACTGCGCTTCGTCCAGACGAATCCCAAGATCGCCCAGCATATAACCGTAGTAGTTCAACACCGCCGCGCTTTTGGGATTCACAGCCAGAGCTTTCTTGAATTCAACCTCGGCTTTGTCGAAAAACTTCTGACGTTCGTAAATCGCGCCAAGAAGAAACCAAGTCATTTCATTTTCGCGCGGCGCACCAGGAACAGCTTCGGCGGCGCGCGCCGATTGCTCCGCTTCCTTATAACGACGCGCGCGTTCATAGATCTGCGCGATGTTCAGATAGGTTTCGCGGTCGGAGCCGCTGCCATTCAGCTGCGCTTGCAGCAGCTTGGCGGCTTCGTCAGTCTGTTTGGTTTCGCCGATCAGCAGAGCATAGCTGGACTTTATGGAAGGATCTTTTGGATATTTCGCGATGGCTTCCTTGCCTGCTTGTATAGCCTTAGGCAAATCCTTCGCGGCGCGGTAGGTGTCCATGGTAAACAGCCGAGCACGCCGGTCTTCTTCATCGCCGAGCCGGCCAAGCTCTTCGTAGGTGTTCACGGCCGCTTGAAAATTCTGCGTTTCGCGATAGAGCTGGCCGAGTTGCTGGTAGAGGACGGCGAGCGAACGCTTGCGCGTCGGCATCGATGCCGACTGTCCCTTGACTCCTGTGACCGCTTCCGACAACACGCGGATCGCATCTTCATAACGGCCCTGTGCTTCGTACAACATCGCTTCGTTGTACATGACATCCAGACTACCGGGCGAGTACTGGCGCGCTTTGACAAGCGTCTCTTCTGCTTTGTCCATCTGGTGCAGCTCGCGATAGACTTGCGCCAGGCGCAGATAAACATCGGCATCATCGGGCATCAAATCAGAAAGTTTCTGATAAACCTTAAGCGCTTCCTGGTATTTCTCTTCCGCAAGAAGCGTTTGGCCAAGACCGCGCTGGTGATTGGTTTCGGCGGGATCGAGCTCCACGGCCTTGCGATAAGCGGCTTCGGCTTTCGGCAGGTCCTTCGTCTGCGTATAAGCATCACCTAGAAGGTCGAACAACGCGGGCGAAGACGATTTTGAGGTCATTCCTTCGAGAAGGTCTACCGCATCGGACGATTTGCCTTCATCGAGCAGCAGTTGTGTCAACTGTTCGACTCCCGCTTCGTTTTCCGAATCGTTTTTCAACAATCCGCGGAGGACTTCTTCCGCTTTGTCATGCTGATTCTGCAGGCGGTAAAGCCGTGCCAACCACAACGCGGATTCCGTGTCGGAAGGGTCAAGCCGGACGACTTCTTTAAATTGCTCAATGGCACGGTTGACGGTCTCAGACTGGCCGGTTGCTTCCCCGGTGTTGCCCAGGCTGCGCAGATAAATGTGGCCGAGCAGACGGCGCGTCTGCGCGTCATCGGGATTTCGTTTCAGCAAAGCTTGCGCTTCGACTTCAGCTTCGTGAACGCGTTGCGCCTTCCAGTACATTTCTGCCAGGCGTTCACCAATGACAGGCGACTTGGGGTCTAGCGCGTAGGCTTTTTTGTAATAGTCAATGGCTTGGGTGGCGTATTCGCTGCGGCTGGTCGACTCATATTGCAGCTCCGCAATATGGCCCATGGTGTAGTTGAAATAAGCGTCGGCGCGGCCGTCTTTCGGCGTTGGCGAGGCCGAACCGTTTTGAGCGGTTTCCTGATTCGGAGGCTGATTCTGAGAAGCTTCAGGCTGTTGCGGAAGTGCGGGTGTTTGCGCGACAACGGTCACTGCGGCAATAGCTGTAGTGATTAGGAATAAGTTTAGCTTTAGAAAGTTCATATTCGCCCTGGAAATTAAAGTATCCCACGCGAGCATGGGACGGTCAAAAGCCAAATGCCGAACATTTCCAGAGCCAGATGGAATGGCCGACTTCGGTTGGATGCGGGCAAGGAGCGGTGCGTTGACCCAAAAATGCAGGAGAGAATTGCGGCTGGAGAGAAAGCACTTGACACTCCTTCCATATTTCTGCAATTATCGAAATATGCGGAAGCCTGATCCTTTGCTGGTGACCCGTGCGGCGGACCGCTTTGCGGCGTTGGGCGCGGAGGCTCGGCTGGCAATCCTGCGGCTGCTGCTTTCGGCGCACCCTGGGGGACTGATCGCTGGAGAAGTCCAGGAAGAATTGGAAATCCCAGCATCCACGCTTTCCCATCACTTGGAAAAATTGAAGCAGGTGGGACTGGTGAATGTGCGCCGCGAAGGAACATTCCTGTGGTATTCGGCGAACACGGATGCACTGCGCGAAGTACTTGGGTTTCTGTATGAAGAGTGCTGCACGCGGAGCCACGCGGTGGCGCCAGAATCCTTTGTACAAATCTCGCGGTAAACAGCGATACAAAATCAATTCAAGCAGGAGACATCATGGGCGAACGGAATATTCAGGAAGAGGTGAAACAGAAATATGGCGAAGCCGCGAAACACGCCGCGGCAGGTGGGGTCGCCTCGTGCGGGGGCGGCGGAGAACTCTCATGCTGTGATCCGATTACGCGTGATCTCTACGATGCCTCGCAAATAGCGGGATTGCCGGAAAAGGCGGTGGCAGCATCGCTGGGCTGTGGAAATCCAACTGCATTGGCACAATTGCAACCCGGAGAAACCGTTTTGGATCTTGGCTCGGGCGGAGGGATTGACGTGCTGCTATCGGCCAAACGAGTCGGACCATCGGGAAAAGCATACGGCTTGGACATGACCGATGAAATGCTGGCTCTGGCGCGCGAGAATCAGAAAAAAGCCGGCGTGAATAATGTCGAATTCCTGAAAGGCGCGATTGAGAATATTCCCCTGCCCGACAATTCCGTGGACGTGATTATTTCCAATTGCGTGATCAATCTTTCTGGCGACAAGGATCGCGTATTGCGCGAAGCGTTCAGGGTATTGAAACCTGGAGGAAGATTGGCGATTTCGGATGTTGTGGTGCGCGGAGAAGTCCCCGCGCAAATCCGCAAGAGCATGGAACTGTGGGTCGGCTGCATCGCGGGTGCTCTGGAAGAATACGAATATCGCGACAAACTTTTCACCGCGGGCTTCACTGCGATTGAAATTGAGCCTACTCGCGTCTACAAGAGTGACGAAGCGCGCGATTTCCTGACGAGCGCTGGGCTTGACGCGGAAAAGGTCGCGCCGCTGGTCGACGGCAAGTTCATCAGTGCATTCGTACGCGCAACAAAATCCAGCGCGCCCGCGAACGTGGTTGGACCTTCATGCTGCGCGCCGGGTTGTTGCAACTGAGCGCGCAAGGCGAAATCTCTTAGGCCAGGGATATAAAGATGACCTACAACGTATTGTTCTTATGTACCGGAAATTCGGCTCGTTCGATTTTTGCCGAAGCAATCATGAATCAAAAAGGCCGGCCCAACTTCATTGCTTACAGCGCAGGGAGCCAGCCTACGGGGCGAGTGAATCCATTCGCGGTAAAGCTGCTGGATGCAGTGAAAATGCCAGTTTCACAATTGCGCAGCAAGAGTTGGGACGAGTTCGCCAAACCGAGCGCTCCCAAGATGGATTTTGTTTTTACCGTTTGCGATAACGCGGCGAATGAAATTTGTCCGATTTGGCCCGGGCAACCTGTGACCGCGCACTGGGGGGTACCCGATCCGGCCGCGGTGGCAGGCTCCACGCCGGAGATCGAACGAGCGTTTCGAGAAGCATACCTGTTGCTCGATCGCCGAATTGGATTGTTTCTAAGCTTGCCACTTTCGAGCCTCGACAGAATGGCCATCAAAAAAGAAGTTGACCGGATCGGCCGACAATGAGGTTCTCTATTTCGCGGCGCGCGTGCGCAGAATTTATAGGCACCGCCTTGCTGGTCACAGCTGTGATTGGTTCAGGCATTATGGGTGAGCGCCTGGCTGCCGGGAATGTGGCGATTGCGCTATTGGCAAATTCTGTTGCCACCGGTGCCGCGCTTGTGGCTCTCATCGCAAGTTTCGCGCCTATTTCTGGAGCACATTTCAATCCCCTGGTAACGGTCGCGGATACGTTTTCAGGCGCGTTGGCCTGGACAGACGTGTTCCCCTATATTCTGGCGCAGTTCGCCGGAGGAGTTGCTGGAACCCTGAATTCGCATTTCATGTTTGGGTTGCCGGCAATTTCGTTATCGCGGCACGCACGAAACGGGCCGGCTCAATTATATGCGGAGATCGTTGCGACGTTCGGGCTGGTGGCAGTGATTTCGGCGTGCGCGAAACTAAATGCCAGAGCAATCCCGATAGCAATCGGAGGATATATCGCCGCAGCGTATTGGTTTACTTCATCGACTTCATTTGCCAATCCAGCAGTTGCCGTGGCGCGATGTCTTACGGACACGTTCGCGGGAATCCGGCCAAGCGACGTTCCGGGATTTGTATTCGCAGAAATTATCGGCGGGGCTGCAGCGCTCTTATTGTTTCGCTGGTTGAACATTCGCGCGTCAGTGCAGGAAGTGGCGCATTCCAGTAAAGACCATAGCCATGCCGAGACGGTCAGCGGCGGCGATGACGTCGTTATCGCGAACTGAACCGCCCGGCTGAATTACCGCTACTGCTCCGGCCTTCGCAGCCTCTTCCACGCCGTCGGGAAATGGAAAGAACGCATCGGACGCGACGATCGAGCCTTCTAACGAAGATTGCGCCTTCATCACCGCAAGCTTTACGGAATCTACCCGGCTCATCTGTCCGGCGCCCACTCCGAGCGTTGCGCCCTCTTTCGCGAAGACAATCGCATTGGATTTCACGTGCTTCGAAACTTTCCACGCGAACTGCATGGTGGCAAGTTCTTCCGCGCTCGGAGCCCGCTTTGTAACTACTTTCAGTTCGGAGGCTTTCAGTTCGCCCAAATCCGGTTGTTGCACCAACATTCCGCCGAGAAGGGGCTTCAACTGCAGTTCGCGTTCGTGTTCCAGACCGCCGGCCGGCAGCTCCAGCAAGCGAAGATTCTTCTTGGCTGAGAAAATTTCCTTGGCGCGATCTTCGAATCCCGGCGCCGCAATGCATTCGACGAAAAGCTTCGCGACTTGTTCGGCGGTAGTCGCATCCACCGGGCGATTGAAAGCCAACACGCCGCCAAACGCTGAAATCGGATCACAGGCGTAGGCCTTCAGATATGCGTCGAGCAAGGTTTGCTGCTCCGCCGTGCCGCAGGGATTGTTGTGCTTGATGATGACGGCGGCGGGCCGCTGAAATTCAGCCGCTATGCTTCGCGCCGCTTCCAGATCGACATAATTATTGTAAGAGAGCTCTTTGCCCTGTAGTTGCGTGGCACGCGCGAGTCCCGACGGCGGCCGTCCAGCAGCTGTATATAGCGCGGCGGACTGGTGGGGATTTTCGCCATAGCGCAGTGGCTGCAGCTTCTCTAACGCGAGATAGATCCGCTGAGGCAAAGTTTCTTTGGCAATCAGTGTTGGGGAATGGGAGACAACTGAAAGGCGTTCCAATTCCGTGGCAATCATTCCGTCGTAACGCGCAGTCGCCGCGAAAACTTTTCGCGCCAGATCCAGCCTAGTGGCTAGCGAAGTGTCATGAGTGGATTCCAGTTCCACAGCCACGCGGTCATAATCCGCGGGATCGGTGACTACGGTGACGCTCTCCCAATTCTTTGCGGCAGACCGCAACATGGTTGGTCCGCCGATATCGATATTTTCAATCAACTCCAGGGCGGTCAAATTAGTTTTGGCCGCAGTCGCTTCGAACGGATAAAGATTAACGATGACCAAGTCAATCGGCGATATCCCGTGTGCCGCAGCCTCTTTCTGGTCTTCAGGAAGATTTCTTCGATACAACAGGCCTCCGTGAACTTTTGGATGCAGCGTCTTGACGCGACCACCGAGCATTTCCGGCCAGCCGGTAAATTCCGAAACGTCCTTCACGGTAACTCCAGAATCGCGCAGCAACTTCGCGGTTCCCCCAGTGGAAAGAATTTCGATTTTCAACGCGGCCAGCCGCTTTGCGACCTCCACCACTCCCATTTTGTCGAATACGCTGATGAGCGCGCGCTGCACCGCCATGTCGAATTCCTCCCTTGCGCGAAAACACTTCAGTGTAAGCGGGAAAGCCGTTAATAGAAAAGCGACTGACTGTGGAAAGTTTTACGGGAAATCGGTCGAAGGGAAAATTGCAGCGTTACCGAGACTTGCAACGCAGAATTCTGCTCAGGCTTTGACCAAGGCCTTGAGCTTCACTTGGCTGTCCACCATTTCGACTACATACTCGACTTCATTACAATTTTTTTGCCGCTTCAGGTCTTTGGTTTTTTTCCGTACGAATTCCGTGAATCCGGCGTGCGTCAGGCGCGCGGTATCTTCCCCGGCCTGCTTCTTAGCTTGCACAAAAGCCTGAAACAGTTTTTCCACTTTCTCCGATTCTCGTTCCGGCTCGGAACAGGTCATTCGAAAAATGGATGGAGCGGAGGCAGTAGCGGTCGCGTATCGCGCATTGGCTTCCGCCAGCTGCTTCGCGCGCTCCGCCTCAATGGCCCTCGCGGCCGCTCCGAAGTGACGCTGCACCGTGCTCTCTTCTTTTTGTTTCATTCGCTTGCGGAAGATATCCTTGTACTTGGCGTAGGTTTGCGTGAGGTTGTTGTAGCGGAACCGCTGCCCATACTTCATGTCGCCGGACCGCTCGCCGTATTTCTTTACGATCAGATCGATACGCCACTCGATTTCATTAGGCGGACGTTTGCGCCCTCCGCCAAAAAATTGCTCGTATTCGATCTTGAGCTGGCGAATGTCGCGTTCCAGCTGGCCGAGTTCTTCGTCAATGGTGGCCATGAGGGCGGGTCTCTAACTTCAATGGTAGGAGGCGGTTCGGGAAGCGTCAACCGCTGCCAGCAGCTGCGCTGCGCAAGGTAAAACTGTTCTTGATCGTACGATGCCGTTGGCGAGGGGGCTGTACATATGGCCGCGCGCGTTTATCGCGTTGCGGGCCAAGTCCGGCTGTGCTCCAATACCCAAATGGAATTGCGCGCAAAACGCCCCTTGGCTCCCGAGAAATCGGAATTGCTGCGGCAAATTCCTTCGGTGGACGAGTTGCTCCGCCAGCCGCGAATGGCGAAACTTGCCGGACGCATTCCACGCGAGTTGCTCGTTGAGGTAGCGCGCGAAGTCCTCTCCAGCATACGTGCCGAAATTACCGGGGAAAAAGGCGTGTCGGTCATACCAATTGTTCCTGCGGACCTCGAAGACATGATCGCACGCGAAGTCGAACGCATTCTGTCGCGAACTCTGCAGCCAGTCATTAACGCCACTGGAGTTGTGCTACATACTAATCTGGGCCGCGCTCCACTTTCTCCCGCTATCCTCGATGAGCTACGCCAGACCGCGAATCGCTATTCCAATCTTGAATACGATCTGGAATTCGGCGCTCGCGGCAAACGCGACGTTCACACCGCGGAACTCTTGACTCGTTTAACCGGCGCCGAAGATGCCATCGTAGTGAACAATTGCGCCGCCGCAATTCTCGCGGTGCTTACAGCCTTGGCGGACGCCGGCGAAGTGGTTATTTCGCGCGGTGAACTGATCGAAATTGGCGATGGATTCCGCATCCCGGAAGTGATGTCGCAAAGCGGAGCGATTTTGCGCGAAGTGGGAACCACCAATCGCACTCGCATCGAAGATTACGAACATGCGATCACCGAAAAAACGCGGCTGTTGCTGCGTGTGCACCCGTCCAATTTTCAAATATCGGGCTTTACGGACAAACCGTCTCTCGCAGAACTGACCAGGTTGAGCCATCGCGCGAATCTGCCGCTGGTCGAAGACCTCGGCTCGGGATGCCTGGTCGATCTTTCCGGACATGGTCTGCACGAACCGACAGTGAAGGAAAGCGTCGAAGCGGGCGTCTCGCTGGTCACTTTTAGCGGAGATAAATTGCTCGGCGGCCCGCAAGCAGGAATCATTGCCGGCAAGCGCGAATTTGTGCAACGGGTGCGCCGGCATCCGCTATTTCGCGCTCTGCGCGTGGATAAATTAACGATCACCGCGCTGGAAGTAACGCTGGCTGCTTATCAACGTGGAGCCCTGGATGAAGTTCCCGTGCTGGCCATGATTCGTTTGAGCACCAAGGACATGGAAAAGCGTAGCCGAAATTTCATCCGCGAACTGACGCCGTCCCTTTCGATGAACGAATTGGATATTGAAATCGCAGATGGCGAATCGCTGGCCGGCGGCGGCTCGACACCTTCGCAATGGATTTCCAGCAAAGTAATTCGCATAAAAAGCAGCCGTTACACGGCATCGCAGATGGAGCAGCGGCTTCGCCGCGGGGCCGCAACGCCGGTAATTGCGCGCATCGAGGACGACCGTCTAGTCATTGATCTGCGCACCGTTTTCGCGGAACAGGAAGCGGCGCTCGTGGAAGCCTTGGCTGCGGCGCTTCGCTGAAGTCGGCGCGAATTCTCCGTCTGAATCAATGGAACGATACGTATGGTAAAATGGTTTAGTATAAAATGGTTTAGTAAACGAACTATGGCAACGTCACTGGTTCCTCTTGATCCAAAGCAAAAACAGCGCCTGGCTCGACGAGCCAAAAGGCAAGGAAAATCCCTGTCGCACGAAGTAAAGGAAGCCGTCAATTTTTATCTGTCCGTACCTCCGGAAACCCAAAAGGAACTCAGCGAACTCGCCAAGACCGCTAACCAAGCCACGGATCGAATGATCAAGAACTTCGATCGAACCATCGCGCATGTCGATCGCGTTCTGAAGGAACGCAAGAAAGCGCATAAGTGAGCTGGGTCGGCGAAGTGTACGGCGCGATCCGCAAAATAATTCTGTTGGAAGACCGCGTCGAAAGCCTCACCGTTCAAGTAACAAACCTTGCCGATTCCTACGCCGATCTGGACCGCCGTTTGGTCCGGCTGGAAGCGAAATTTGAGTTGATCGAACGCGTGGGTTCTGCGCGTCGCGCGCTTCCAGATACAAAGCAGGAATAGCCATTGCATGATTTCTTTTCGCGTGACCGGGAAGAGATTGGTCAGGTCGCGGGGCGATTTGCCCGTGCTGCGTTCCGACTGGGCGCTGGTGCGCGTCCGCATGGCGGGCATTTGCAACACGGACCTCGAAATTTTGCGCGGCTATCATAATTTTCACGGAACTGCCGGGCACGAATTCGTCGGCGAGGTGCAGGACGTAAAGGGAGTCTCCGCAAGCACCAAGCGCCGATGGCTCGGAAAACGTGTTGCCGGCGAAATTAACATCGCGTGCCATGCACTCGGTTTCGATCCGGTTTGCCGCTATTGCAAACGCGGATTGGCCCGGCATTGCGAGCGCCGCAAAGTTCTTGGCATCGTGGCGCAAGATGGCGCATTCGCGGAATTTCTGACGCTACCGCTGGAAAACTTGCATGTAATTCCAGATTCCGTCAGCGACGAAAGGGCAGTTTTTGTCGAGCCTCTGGCCGCTGCCTGCGAAATTCTAGAGCAGGTAAACGTAAAGCAATTTCGTGAGGCGGCTGTACTCGGTGACGGAAAGCTGGCGCAGTTGATTGCCCGGGTGCTGCGTACCGCGCTGCCGCGTGTGGCGATGTACGGCAAGCACGCGAAGAAACTGGCGCTCGCGCGTGATGCACGCATCGAAACGAAAAACGTTCGCGGCGATGCCGGCAACCTGAAACGCGTGGACAAAACTTTCGCGCTCCTGGTGGAAGCGACAGGCTCTCCGAGCGGCTTTGCGCTGGCGCAGCGCATGACTGAGCCGCGTGGGACGCTGGTGCTGAAATCAACTTTCCACGGGGCCGCGACGGTCGAGACCTGGCCGGTCGTCGTAAAGGAATTGACGGTCGTCGGCTCGCGATGCGGACCATTCGATAAAGCCATCGCCTTGCTACGATCCGGCAAAGTGGATCCGCAGCCGCTGATAACCCGTACGTTTCCTTTACAAGAAGCCGCGGCTGCGCTCGCGTTTGCCCAGAAACCCGGCGTGATGAAAGTATTATTACGGCCTTAAAAAGGCCGCCCAGAGCAAGCTCACAACCTGTTAATGCACGCCGCCACCCGCGCAGCGCCAAAACCATTATCAATATTCACGACCGTCACATTCGAAGCGCAGGAGTTCAACATCCCCAGCAATGCCGCTATTCCGCCGAAGCTCGCTCCGTATCCAACGCTTGTCGGCACCGCGATCACCGGCACAGCAACCAGCCCTCCGACAACGCTCGGCAGCGCGCCTTCCATTCCCGCGACGCAAACAATCACGCGGGCCTCTGCGAGGGCGTTGCGATTTTCCAGCAACCGATGAATCCCCGCGACTCCTACGTCATAAAGATGTTCTGCGCGATTCCCCATGATGCGCGCGGTCAACAGCGCTTCCTCAGCGACGGGAATATCGCTGGTTCCCGCGGACACGACCAGAATGGTGCCCTTGCCGACAATTTCCGAATTGCGTTCAATAGTAATAACACCGGAGCGCGGATAAAACCTTGCCCTTCGCGCGATTTTGCCGGCAGCGCCTTTCAGCGCGGAAAATATCTTAGCGTCGGCTCTGGTTACCAGGATGTTGTGCTTGCTGTCTTTTTTGGCCAGCATCGCGCCCACGATGTGGGCAATTTGCTCCGGACTCTTTCCCGTGCCGAAAACTACTTCGGCAAACCCCTGCCGCAAAGCGCGGTGATGGTCCACTTTCGCGAAATCCAGGTCTTCAAACGGAAGGTGCTTCAGCCGCTCGATGGCTTTGTCCGGAGCAAGGCTCCCCGATTTCACCAGTTCCAGGAGTTTCAAAAGTTCCTGAGAGTTCATGATCGTTGTCGCACCAGAAGTCTAGCACCTCGTCTGCCACCTGCCGCTCCTTGACTTGCGACAAGTCGCGCTGCGAGACTGAATTCGTCTGCGACGATAACATGCAGCAATCCGGCAAAAAAACCGTTACTGTGGGTGTGACTGGCGCGAGCGGCGCTGTTCTTGCTCAAAAACTGCTCGCGCTGATGGACGCGGACGACCGTGTTGAAAAAATCCATCTGGTCGTGACCGAAACGGGAGCGCGCCTGTTCGCCGAAGAATTAGGAATACCCTCCGGTACATCCGATCAGTTAGTGCAACGCTTACTCGGTCACTCGTCCCCAAAAATCGCGGTCATTCCCAATAAAGACGTTGGCGCTTCCATCGCGTCAGGAAGTTATCCGGTCGACTGCATGGCAGTGATTCCCTGTTCAGTGGGCACGTTGGCAAAAATCGCGGCCGGGACTTGCGATGACCTGGTGGCGCGCTCCGCCGACGTAATGCTCAAAGAGGGCCGCAAGCTGGTTCTTTGCGTGCGCGATACGCCGTTCAGCCGCATTCACCTTGAAAATATGTTGCGCGCGCAACAAGCCGGAGCCATGATCATGCCGGCGATTCCTTCTTTTTATCATGCACCGAAAACGATCGACGATCTGGTGACCCAATATGTTTGCCGGGTGTTGGCGCAAATGGATTTACCGCAGGAAGCAATGTTCCGCTGGACCGGCTCTGCAGTCGCGAGAGAAGCCAAGGCGTAACCACGAACACTCATGAGCAACCGTCTTCGCACCGTCCTCGAAATGATCAAGTTCGAGCACTCCGTGTTTGCTCTGCCATTTGCCCTGACCGGGGCGTTATTGGCTGCGCGCTTTACCTCGCATCGCTGGCCTGCGTGGCGGCAAATTTTGTGGATTGTCATCGCGATGGTGGCGGCACGCAGCGCCGCAATGACCATTAACCGCATCGCCGATCTTCGCTTCGACAAGGAAAATCCCCGCACCGCGCAGCGCGCGCTTGCCACGGGCGCGCTTTCCACAGGCTTTGCCTGGATTTTCACGATGACGGCGATGGCGGTATTTTTTGTGGCGGCGTGGCGATTGAATCCGCTGGCATTCAAGCTTTCCCCGGTTGCACTCGCTATTTTGTTTTTTTACTCCTACACCAAGCGTTTTACCCACTGGTCCCATCTTTTCCTGGGATTTGCGCTGGGCATTTCTCCCGCAGCTGCTTGGATAGCCGTCACCGGACATCTCGACCTACGAATGCTGATTCTCTGTGCTGCGGTCACTCTGTGGGTCGGCGGCTTCGATGTGCTTTACGCTTGCCAGGACGTGGACTTCGATCGCCGGGCAGGTTTATTTTCGGTCCCCAAACGTTTTGGAATCGCAAACGCCCTTCTGATCGCGCGCGCGATGCACATCGGGGTGACCGCATTGCTCGTTTGGCTCGCTGCGAGCTTTTCGTTGCCGTGGCCGGCGTGGTCGGGAATTGCGGTTGTGGCCGCGCTGCTAGCGTATGAACATTCTTTGGTAAAAGCCGACGATTTAAGCAGGCTGGACGCTGCGTTTTTCGCCATGAACGGTTATATTAGTATTTCGTTTCTTTTGTTCTGGGGAGCAGCGGCCGCACTCTGGAAGGTTTGAAACTTTCGAACCATTTGCCGCGAAAGGCGCTGACGCGGCGCCATCGGAGAAGACCAAGGCTCGTGAGCGAACTGATTCTCACCGACGGAAGGTTGCGGCCCATCGCCGACAAAGTTCTGGCGAGCGAGCGCCTTACTTTTGAAGATGGCATTGAACTTTATCGTTCGCCAGATCTTCTCGCTGTCGGCTGGCTCGCCAATCACGTTCGCGAGAAAAAACACGGCAACGTCACCTATTTCAATGTCAACCGCCACATCAATCCGACAAACGTCTGCGTAGCGCATTGCAAACTTTGCGCGTTTGGCCGCGATCCGGATTCACCGGGCGCCTATACCTTCGCGCTCGAGGAAATTTACCGGCGCGCCGAGCAAGGAGTTCGAGAGGGCGCCACAGAATTTCATATCGTTGGTGGCCTGCATCCCGACCTGCCATTCGACTATTTTTTGGAGATGATTCGCGGCTTGAAGCAGCGCTGCCCTCGTGTGCACCTCAAGGCCTTCACGATGGTCGAAGTGCATTATTTTTCGCGTATCGCGAAAATTTCCATCGAAGAAACTCTTCGCCGTATGAAAGAAGCCGGCGTGGATTCCTGCCCTGGCGGCGGAGCTGAAATTTTTCATCCTCGAGTGCGCCGTATCATCTGCGATCACAAGGTCAGTGGCCAGGTTTGGCTGAACACCGCAAAAAAAGCGCACGAAATTGGCTTGCCGTCAAACGCCACTATGCTCTATGGCCACGTGGAAACGGAAGAAGAGCGCGTCGATCATCTGGTAAAGCTGCGCGAAGTGCAGGACCAGACTCACGGCTTCGTAGCGTTCATCCCGCTGGCGTTTCATCCCGACAACACGGCTCTTGCTCACATCCCGAAAACCACCGGCTATCTCGACTTGCGCAACATCGCCGTCTCTCGCCTGATGCTCGATAATTTCGAACACATCAAAGCGTATTGGATCATGCTGACTCCGAGCATCGCGCAAATCGCGCTGCGCTTCGGCGCTAACGACTTGGACGGCACGGTCGTAGAAGAAAAGATTTATCACGACGCAGGAGCAAAAACGTCCGAATTCACACCGCGTTCCGAACTGGAGCGCTTGATTCGTGCGGCAGGCCGCATTCCCGTTGAACGCGACACTCTTTACCGCCCCGTAGACCGCTCCCCAATGCCGCCGGTCGTCCAAGGGCCCGCCACGCCTCCCGGCCTGGTCTCCCTCACTCTCAACGTCTGACAGGACGAGAGCGTGCCCGAGCTTCCTCATGCAGCAGGACAAATCATTTCTTACCTCGAGATGTGCCAGGCCTGGAGCGCGAGCCTTCAGAAAGGCATGAACTTCCATTTGCGGCCAGACCGCAGCGTGGTCCTCATGAGTCGTCGGACCAATGCTCCTTATCGGGATCATGTTGAAGACAATGGCCGCATGCTCATTTACGAGGGGCACGACATCGCAAAGACTGTGAGGTCCCCAAACCCAAAGTCTGTGGACCAACCACGGCTGACACCTGCGGGGCGCCTCACTCAGAACGGACTCTTTGAAGACGCTGCACTCCGTGCCAAGTCTGGACAGGGAGGGCCCGAGGTGGTCGCCGTTTATGAGAAAATCCAGAATGGCATCTGGACATTTAATGGTTTGTTTCGCCTCACCGATGCCTGGCAGGAAACGGACTCGAAGCGTAAGGTTTTCAAATTCCAATTAGAGCTTGACGAATCTCAGTCTAACCTTGAGTTCGTCGCCGACGCTGAGCTTGAACAGACGCGGGTCATTCCCTCCACTGTGAAGCTTAAGGTTTGGAAGCGCGACAAGGGCCAATGCGTCTTGTGTGGTTCCACGGAAAATTTGCACTATGACCATGACCTTCCCTATTCGAAAGGCGGGAGCTCTCTCACCGCCTTGAACATTCGTTTGCTCTGCGCGCGGCACAATCTTGCGAAAAGCGACAAGATCGAATGATTCCGAACTCGGCTGTAACCACCCCTCTGAGGGGTTCGTCTCTCGAATGCTCTGCCCTTTATTTATTAGGAGACCGATGCGCACCATTGTTCTGCTGACCATTTCCAACGTCTTCATGACCTTCGCTTGGTACGGCCACCTCAAGTACCGGAGCGAAGCGCTCTGGAAAGTGATCCTCGCCAGCTGGGGCATCGCATTTTTCGAATATTGTTTTCAGGTTCCCGCAAACCGCATCGGCTCGTATCAATTTAGCGCGGCACAGCTTAAGACCATTCAGGAAGTCATCACCCTGGCGGTGTTCGCCGTTTTTTCTGTGGCCTATCTCGGCGAAAAGTTCAGGTGGAATCATGCAGCGGGTTTCGCCTGTCTGGCGTTCGGTGTGTTTTTTGTCTTTCACAAATGGTGACACTACTTGCGAACGATGTAAGGAGCCCACGCAATCATTTCCTGCAGTTTTGCGTAATGAAGTATTGCCGGACCTTCCACTTTGACGCCGAGGCTCTCCGTCATAGTGTTCACGGTAAAAGACGCTTGTGCCTCCTGCAGCCTCCACGGCGCGTGGTGTATCTCGCCTCGCAAGAGCTGACCATCCGGCCGCGACGCGTATAAGCAATAGCGTTCCGTTAAGAAATATTCCAGACTTCCAGGCTGCGGCTCGAACACCGCGCCGGACTCCCTGTAACTCATCTGCAGTCGTTCGTTGCCGCCGCGCCAGTCTTTGCGTTGTGAAGAATAGATGGTGCCCCCTGCTCCCGACTTTGCCTTCATGCGTGCGTAAAAATAGGGCAGACAGAAAGAAAACCTTGCCGCTTCCACTGCCAACCGACTTCCCGCGTCCAGACTGAAAAACCAGACGCCGGGCTTGCCGCCGGCGGTTACGTACGTGCGCACGTTTAGCTCCGGAAAACTCGAAAATCCCGGAATCGGTGGAGTGCAGCGCGAACGCACGCCGCTCATCGTAAATGGCACGATTCCGATCCACGCTTTCCCTTCAAAAATATCTAATTGCAATCTTTCAGGAATCAGCCTGCGTAACTCTTCAGCCGGAACTTGCCAGTGCGCGAACAGCAGATCATGCCAGTTCTGCGCCATGATCCAGGGCTCGCGCAGTAGCGGCCACGGACGATGGGTCACCACACGTAGCGATCGATGTCGGAGCGATGCATGCATTCTGTTCGCATTCTTTGCTGCAAAGATGCTCTGCTAATATACCCGGAACGCCGCAACCCGAATCGAATCGATAGATTCAAAACGCTCAGAACATTCGAATGGAGGATTCACTCATGCAGCGCAAGGCATCAGCAGTTTGGCAAGGGGATCTGAAGGCCGGCAAAGGCACTCTGTCTAGCGACAGTGGCGTCTTGAAGCAGACTCCCTACTCGTTTCATTCCCGTTTCGAAAGCGGCATCGGCACCAACCCGGAAGAACTTCTCGCCGCGGCACATGCCGGATGCTTCACCATGGCGCTTTCCGCGCAACTTGGCGGCGCCGGCATGACCGCACAGAAACTGGAAACCACCGCCACTATCTCGCTCGATAAGGTTGGCGACGGCTTTTCCATAACCAAAAGTCATCTCGATCTGGTCGCCACCATTCCCGGAGCCGACAAAGCCAAGTTCGACGCAGCCGTAAAAGCCGCGGAGACCGGCTGCCCGGTTTCCAAACTCTTCAAAGCTGAAATCACTGTCACTGCCAAGCTCAACAGCTGAGCTGTCACACGCTCGCCAGTTAAACAGGTACAATTCCGCACATGCGCACCTCTCCAGCCGCGTTCGTCGCCGGCTTCGCTATCTTGATCATTGTTTGCTGGGACGCGTTCGAGGTCATCATCCTCCCTCGTCGTGTCACGCGCCGCTTCCGGCTAAGCCGCCTCTTCTACAAGAGTCTGTGGAGAGTGTGGAGATTTTGCGCGCGTTTGGTACCAGCTAGTAAGATCCGCGAATCGGCTTTCAGCGTTTTCGGCCCGATGTCGCTCCTTATTCTTGTTGCGATCTGGGCTTTGGGGTTGGTGCTCGGCTTCGGCCTGATGCAATACGGCGCGGGCTCCGCGCTCAACGTTACCGGGATGTCGCAAAGCTTCTGGACGGACCTTTATCTCAGCGGAACCACGTTCTTCACCCTGGGTCTTGGAGATGTCGTTCCGCGCTCCGGCATGGCCCGGGGACTGGTTGTCATCGAAGGCGGCCTCGGCTTTGGTTTTCTCGCTGCGGTGATCGGATATTTGCCGTTCATCTACGGTTCGTTCTCCAAACGTGAAGTCAACATCACCTTGCTCGATTCTCGTGCCGGTACTCCGCCCACCGCCGGTGAGTTGCTGCGGCGACATAGTTATCCCCAAGGACAGAATGCCCTCCGCGAGCTTCTGAAAGAGTGGGAACTTTGGTGCGCCGAACTCATGGAAAGCCATCTTTCCTATCCGGTTCTTGCCTTTTTTCGCTCGCAGCACGATAACCAGTCATGGATCGCCTCACTCACCGCCATTCTCGACGCCTGTGCCTTGATCATGGTCGGCATCGAGGGCGCTTGCGAACGTCAGGCCGAACTCACTTTTGCCATTGCCCGTCACGCGGTCGTAGACCTCTCACAAGTTTTCAATACTTCGCCGCGGCAGCTTGAGAAAGATCGCCTTCCTGTTGCCGAATTGCGGCACATTCGCGATGTCCTTTCCCAACATGGCCTGAAGCTGCATGACGACTCTGCCGCCGATCAGCGCCTTATCGACTTGCGCCGCATGTATGAGCCATACATCTTTGCTCTGGCGTCTTATTTGAACCAATCTCTGCCACAGTGGATTCCTCAGAAAAAAGGCAAGGACAATTGGCAAACCACAGCCTGGGGTCAGACTGCCGGTTTGGTGGAACGCCAACCTGCCGTTGCCGTAGATGACCATTTCTAACGCGAAAAGGAGGTTCGATTCTCGATTCTTGAACTTTCGACGCTGGACTTTGGACTTTTTGATTTGATTTTCGACTTTTGACTTTGTTCTCGTAGCGCGGGGCTTCAGGCCGGCATCTTGTCTCTTAGGAGCTAATCATGAAAGCCATTCTCGTTCGTCAATTCGGGGGCCCTGAAGTCCTAAAGCTCGAAGAACTCCCTACCCCCAAGCCCGCCCCAGGACAGGTCCTCGTCAAGATTCACGCCGCCGGAGTGAATCCCGCCGACACCTACGCACGCACTGGAAACTACGCCATTTTGCCGCAGCTTCCCTATACGCCCGGCACAGATGGCGCGGGCGTCGTTGATTCCATTGGCGATGGCGTGAAAAAAGTAAAAGCCGGAGATCGCGTCTACGTCGCAAAAAGTCTTTCCGGCACTTACGCCGAGTACGCCCTTGCACTCGAATCGCAAGTGCAACGGCTGCCAGAACGCATCTCTTTCGCCCAGGGTGCCACCATTTTCATTCCATACGGTACCGCGTACCATGCAATCCATCATCAGGCGAACGCCCGCGGCGGCGAGACCGTGCTGATTCACGGAGCCAGCGGCGGCGTAGGAATTGCCTCGGTGCAAATTGCGCGAGCTCTCGGGCTCACTGTTTTCGGCACCGCGGGCTCCGCAAAAGGCCTGGAACTCGTCACGCGCGAAGGCGCGCACCAGGTTTTCGACCATTCGAAGCCTGGCTACAAAGACGAAATCATGAAGGCTACCGGCGCACGCGGCGTGGACATCATCCTGGAAATGCTCGCTAACGTAAATCTTGGCGCTGACTTGAAACTTCTCGCGCAAATGGGACGCGTCATCGTCATCGGCAGCCGTGGCGATGTCACCATTACTCCTCGGGATCTCATGTCTCGCCGCGCTTCCGTCCGCGCCTTCACCCTTTGGGCCGTCACCGAGTCGGAAGCCACCGACATCCACGCTGGCATCATCGCTGGTCTCGAAAACGGCACCCTGCGTCCGGTGGTCGGCGCCGAACTTCAGCTGAAAGACGCCGCGCAAGCGCACATCGATGTCATGAAACCATCCGGTGCCTTCGGCAAAATCGTCCTTATCCCGTAGGATTTGCCGATCTTTCAGCGCAACACTGCCGCGATCTCACATGGAATCGCGCTCCATCGCAAATTTCCGCGCCTCTGGCGCACCTCGCACAAACTTCGTAAACTATCTGCATCCATGTTTCTTCCCTCAATCGTCGCTTTTATCGCGCAAAGCTCCCTCAGCAATTATTGGCACCGCGCCACCGACCGCACTTTTTCCGGCATTTACCACGTCAACGGCTTCGACTTGATGATGATGATTCCCTACTTCATCGTCCTGATTATCCTCGCGGTCTACGGACTTCATCGCTACTGGCTGGTCTACGATTACTACAAGTACCGCAAGAATGTTCCCGGCCCTCCGCCGCCCGTCACCGAGTGGCCCCGTGTCACTGTGCAGCTTCCCATTTTCAACGAACGCTACGTCATCGAACGACTAGTCGAATCCATCTCGCGTTTCGATTACCCGCACGAATTACTGGATATTCAGGTCCTCGATGACTCTACCGACGAAACCCGCGAAGTTGCCTTCGCCTGCGTCGAACGTCACGCTGCGCAAGGGCTTCCGATCAGTTACATTCACCGGAGGTGTCGCGAAGGCTTCAAAGCCGGTGCTCTCGAAAATGGGCTGAAAACCGCGCGCGGAGAATTTATTGCTATCTTCGATGCCGACTTTATCCCCGAAAGCGATTTTCTCCGCCGCACAGTTCCCTATTTTGTGAATCCCGCGATCGGTATGGCGCAAACGCGGTGGACTTACTTAAATCGCGATTATTCGCTGCTCACACAAGTCGAAACCATTCTGCTCGATGGACATTTTGTCGTCGAACACGGCGCGCGGTCCCGCCGCGGCACTTTTTTTAATTTCAATGGCACTGCCGGGATTTGGCGCCGCGCCGCGATCGAGTCTGCTGGCGGCTGGGAGCATGACACTCTCACGGAAGACACGGACCTTTCCTATCGAGCGCAGCTGAAAGGCTGGAAATTCCTTTATCTCCCCGACGTTGAATGTGCCAGTGAGCTTCCTGTGGAGATGAACGGTTTCAAGGCGCAGCAAGCCCGCTGGGCCAAAGGCCTGATGCAAACCGCAAAAAAAATCCTGCCGCAAGTTTTTCGTTCGAATGCGCCGTGGCACGTCAAAGCTGAAGCCTTCTTTCACCTCACCGCAAACATCAGCTATCCGTTAATGGTGCTGTTCTCCGCCATGCTCCTCCCCGCAATGATCGTGCGCTTCTATCAAGGCTGGCTCCAGATGCTGCTTATCGATTTGCCGCTTTTTCTCGCTTCCACTTGCTCCATCTCTAGCTTCTACCTGGTCGCGCAAAAAGAGCTTCGCCCGAGGAGCTGGTGGAGAACTTTTCTCTACATGCCGTTTGTCATGGCCACCGGGATTGGCATCTCGATTCGCAATGCCAAGGCCGTACTCGAAGCAATCTTCGGAGTAAAAAGCGATTTCGCGCGCACGCCAAAATTTAAAATCGAAGGGAAACGAGATACCTTCATCGCCAAAAAATACCGCAACAAAGCTGGCTGGATGCCCTATGCCGAAATCCTTCTCGGCGTTTATTTCGCTTTTACGGTGGTCTACGCGGTGACCAACCAGAACTTTGCCACTATTCCTTTCCTTCTTCTTTTCGTCTGGGGTTATTTGTACACGGGCTTCATGTCCCTCGGACAAACCTACTTTGCCCATCTTCGCTTTGGCGTGAACGCTCCGGAAATGCGCCCGGCATCGTCAGGCGCCCCCGGATTCTAACTTCGCTTTACAAATCCCATCGACCGAGCTTTGCAAAGCACGTTGCGCCCGAACCGTTGTAGCCTGAACCGTTGTACGATATTGGCGGTTCTTTCGTTCGAATCACGAACAGGTGATCTAAATGAGAATCCGTTTTGTTTCCCTCTTGCTTTTGCCCTCGATGCTTTTCGCCCAACGAACATCAAATCCCGTCCCTGTTCCAGTCGAAGAAGAACCACTACACAAAGTCATGTTCAAGAACGATTTCGTCACTGTGATCCATGTCACCTTGCCGCCCGGTCAGACCACTCTCTATCACAGTCACACTCACGATCGAGTGGCGATCGATCTTTCCGCCGCCACCATCACCCAACAGAAAATCAACGAACCCGAAGGGCCCTCCACCGCCACCAAACCTGGCAACATTTCTTCTCTCACTTTAGAGGGCCCTTCTTATACCCACCGTGTCCGTAATGCAGGCAAGACCCCTTATGAAGTTCTGGACATTGAACCCGCGCAACGCCCCGCCACTCCTTCGCCTGACGTTGCCGGGCCGATCGCTGCGGAAAATCCCAGCGCGCGCGTCTACAGTTGGGTTCTCGCTCCCGGCGCGACTTCTGCCATGCACACTCACATGCGGCCTTACGTCATCGTCTCCGTGACGCCGCTTAACTTGAAGATGGCTTCGCCCGACGGTCAATCCGCTTCCCACGAAGTCGCCGCCGGCGATTTTCGCTACGTGGACGCCAGGATCACCCACAACCTCGCCAACATTGGAACTACTCCGGGCCAGATCATCGAAGTCGAGCTCAAATAACTATTGAGCTGAGTTCAATCCCAAAGGGTTCGACGATAGGAACGCCGGAACGTAAAGCTTTGTACGCTTGCACTCTGGATTTCATCCGCGCATCTGACATCGGCTACAATCGGTCGCCGTAGCGCGACTGCTTTACCTTTCCGAAGACAGGATTTACCTGGCCGCGTCCGGGGCCGGACGATTTTCGACTCAACAGGGGTCAATGGATGAAGCTCTCACCACGTAAATCTGACGTACTGCGCGCGGCTCTGCTCTTACTCGCGCTCGCTGGTCTATCAACCAGGTTGCCCGCCCAGCAGCGCCGCGAACGCGAGCCCAACGCAGTCTACGCTGCGCGCCGCGCCCGGCTTGCGGCACAAATCGACGCGCCCGTAATTTTGTGGGGATTCACCGGCCGCGAAGAAATTTCGGAAGCCTACATCTTCAGCCAGGAAGATAATTTTTATTACCTTACCGGACACAACGAGGAACAAGCCGGCCTGATCATTCTGCCGGCGCAAAAGACGGGGCAACAGCAAAGCGCGTGGGAGGGTCCGCGCGAAATTCTGTTTCTCCCCGCCAAAGATCCGCTGAAAGAAAAATGGAATGGCGTGCGAATGTCGCCTACCGAATCGGATATTTCCGCTCGCACCGGTTTCGCCTCCGTTCAGCCGTTCTCGGAAATGCGCGCGGTAGTGGAAAAATTAGCCAAGGCTTACTCCAGCTTCTCCGTCATTCTGCCGTATGAAAAAGAAATGGGTGGCTACCCGCACGAAAAAACAGTCGTGGCCTGGCTGCAGCTCGCGGCCCCTGCGGCCAAATTAGAAGACATTCGCGGTGCCATCGAAAGTTTGCGCATGATCAAATCCGCCGGCGAAATCGCCTTTCTGAAACGCGCTGTTGATCTCTCGCTGGACGCGCACCTGGAAGCTATGAAAATGATGCACCCCGGACTTTACGAATATCAGATCGCCGCAAGAATGGTGGAAGTCCACGCCATGGGCGGCTCGGAAGCCGAAGGCTATGCTCCGATTGTCGGAGCAGGCCCGAATTCCACCGCCCTGCACTATGACAAACTGGCTCGCAAAATCGAAGACGGCGACATCGTGGTTCTTGATGTCGGCGCTCAGTATTCCGGCTACTCCGCCGATATCACCCGCACCATTCCCGCCAACGGAAAATTCACAAAACGCCAGCGCGAAATCTACGATGTTGTCCTCGGCGCGCAAAACGCGGTTTTCGCCGCCCTGAAACCGGGAACGAATTATTGCAAATCTGGAGACCACAGCCTCTACAAAATTTCTTACGACTACATCAACTCCCACGGCAGAGATCTGCATGGCAAGAAGCTCGGTCAGTACTACATCCATGGGCTGGGACATGATATTGGCCTGGATGTCCATGATCCTGGCGAGTATTGCAAACCCTTGGAGGCCGGCATGGTCGTCACCGTCGAACCCGGCGTTTATATTCCGGAAGAAAATCTGGGCGTACGCATTGAGGACGACGTCCTGATCACCGACACCGGCTACGAACTTCTGAGCAAGCGTCTCCCGCGCGATCCCGATGAGATCGAGAAGATTATGGCGAAGGCCCCGAAGTAAGAAAATGACGACGAAAGAAAATGACGATGGAGAAAAGGACGCAACGTCCGCCTTGAAGGTGCATCCAATCGCTAGTTGAACCAATTGGAGTCTTTCATGTCGCAAACAAAAGCGTCACTGAATCCTGACACCGAAGAGTTGCTGACGATCGAACGACGCTTCGACGCTGCCCTGCTCGCCGCCGACGTTGCCGCCTTGGACGGCATCTTGGGAGAACGGTTTTTCCTGAACGATTTCATGGGCGGCGTCATCGCCAGGTCCGAACTATTAAGCTATTTGGAATCGGGCGCACTGCGGTTTCATGGAATTGTGCCGCACGAGCTTTCTGTCCAGCGGTACGGCGACGCGGGCATTATCACTGGTTGGACCGATATGAAGGCCCAACTTCAAGAAGTTGTGAACGAAGTCAAATCGCGGTTTCTCCACGTATACGTCAGAAATGCGGGGGCTTGGCGCCTGGTTTCGGCGCAGGGAACGGTTATCGCGGAGTTGGACTCGTAACATCCATCGACGCCATTGCAATTGACCCCATTGCCGAGCGGCCCTTATACTGTTTCTTCGCGTTGAACATGTTTTTCTGTTCTGCGCGCCTCGTTGCTTGCCCGCCGCAGGCAGGCATTCCATTCGCGCTCCTCACAGAGCGCCTTGCTGGAATTTACGAAATCAAAGTGAAGGCATTGGACAAAAATGAGCAGCATTAAAGCGACACAACTCCGCCCCGGCATGGTCATCCTGCATGACAATGAACTCTATACGGTCTTCAGCACCGATCATCGCACGCCGGGAAACAAGCGCGGGTCCATGCAGACGCGGCTGAAGAGCCTGCGCACCGGTACCATGATTGATTACCGCTTTCGCGCGGAAGAATTCGTGGAGCGCGCCATCCTGGACGAAATCGAATTCGAATATCTGTATAGTGAAGGTGACGATTTCCACTTCATGAATACGAAAACTTACGAACAGATGCAGATGTCCCGCCTAGAACTTGGCGAAACCACCTACTACCTGGTTCCCAACACGGTCGTGAAAGTCGAATTCCACGACGAAAAAGCCATCGGCATCAATCTCCCCGACACCATGGATTTGAAGGTCACGCAGACTGAGCCGACAATCCAAAAAGCCACCGCCAGCTCCGTGATGAAACCCGCAACGTTGGAAACCGGCCTGGTCGTTCCTGTTCCCCCATTCGTCAATGAAGGTGATAGGATCCGCGTAGACACATCGGAAGCGCGCTACGTACAGCGCGTCGAATAAAGTAGCTTTTGCCGTTCATCGTTTACCGTACGACAGTTGGGTGTTGCTAATTCAGGCGAGAGCGGAAAAAAGTTAGACTTAACCGCGAACCGCTAACAGCAAACTGTAAACGCTCTCAGAGTTTCCGCCTCCGCAGCTGAATCGGGCGAAAGTCAGGTTCAGAAGAGGTGAAAAAGCGAGTCGCTCCGAAAGGGTCGGCTCGCTTCTGTTTTAGTGTCGGCAAGGTTTGATTTCAACCTGTGGAATCGCCGCATTGCTGCGCCCTTCCGAAGACGAGAAATCGCATCTAAGAAATCTTCTAAGCTTTGGTCGCCGCGGTTTTCTCGCTCGGCTTTTCGCTGAAAACACGGGCGAAGATCGCGTCAACGTAGCGCAGATGGCGTTGCAAATCGAACGCGTGTTCGAGTGCGGCCGCGCCGAGGTATTTGGTGATGCGGACATCTTTGCTGACGCGTTCGCGAAAACTGGTTTCTGTTTCCCATGCGGCCATCGCATTTTCTTGCACCGCTTTGTAGGCCTCGTCACGTGGCATTCCCTTTTCCACCAGGTCCTGCAGCAACTGCCCGGAAAAAACCAAACCCTGCGTGGCGTTCAGATTGCGCATCATGCGTTCAGGAAAGACGCGCATGTCGGCAATCACCGTAGTCATTTTTGCCAGCATGTAGTCAATCAGAATCGTGGAGTCGGGAAGAATGACTCGTTCGACGGAACTGTGTGAAATATCGCGCTCGTGCCACAAGCCGATATTCTCAAACGCGGCAACCATGTTCGAACGCACCAGCCTCGCAAGGCCGCTGACTTGTTCGCAAACGACTGGGTTGCGTTTGTGCGGCATCGCGGAGCTTCCACGCTGCTCGCCGCCGAACGGCTCTTCCGCTTCGCGAACTTCCGTGCGTTGCAAATGGCGAATTTCAACGGCAATTTTTTCCAGCGTTGCGGCGATGATCGCCAGCGTGCTGAGGTAATGGGCGTGGCGGTCGCGCTGAATTACCTGAGAGGCGACAGGGGCAACATTTAAGCTGAGACGCTGGCAAATACGCTCTTCCATTTCCGGGCCGAGGTGCGAAGCATTACCGACCGCGCCGGAAAGTTTTCCCACACGCATCTGGGCCGCGGCGTCTTCGAATCGCTCGATGTTGCGCTGATTTTCCGCATACCAATTGGCGATTTTCAATCCGAAGGTGATTGGCTCGGCGTGAATTCCGTGGGTACGGCCGATTTGGGGAGTGTTGCGAAATTGTTGCGCGCGCCGCGCCAGCACTTCACCGAATTTCACCAGCGCCGCTGCGATCAAACGCGAAGCGTCGCGAACCAGCAGCGCCTGCGCCGTGTCCACCACGTCGTTCGAAGTCATTCCATAGTGCAGCCAGCGGGCGGCCGCGGGATCGCCGATGGATTCGCCGACATTCATGGTGAACGCAATAACATCGTGTTTGACGCGGCTTTCGATTTCGCTGATTCGAACCGCGTCCACTTTGGCGCGTGCGCGAATCGTGGCTGCGGCGTCTTTTGGGACTTCGCCGGATTCCGCGAGTGTCTCGGTGGCGGCAAGTTCGACCTCGAGCCACTTCGAATACTTGTTGGCGTCGCTCCAGACGCGGCCCATTTCGTCGCGGGTATAGCGTGAAATCAAGCGGATCTCCTTTTGCCTTTACATCATACCGTATCTTGACATCACCCTATAGGAGGTAGACACTCTACATGGATGGACGTAGACTCTCTACATGCTTGGCGCCTAAAGATAAAATGAAAGAGATTGCGAGGACATCCTAGTGGGCAAAGTCCGATACCAAAACCGGATGGAACTTTTGCAAGGAACGCTGGACCTGATGATCCTGCAAACGCTGCAGTGGGGTCCGCAGCATGGGTACGGCATAAGCGTGGCGATCCGGAATCGTTCGGGGGAAATTCTGCAGGTGGACACCGGCTCGCTCTATCCGGCACTGCATCGTCTGGAAAAGCAGAAGTGGGTGGCATCGGAGTGGAAGATTTCCGAGAACCGACAACGGGCAAAATACTATCGATTGACGGCAGCCGGAAAACGGCAGCTGGCGCACGAGCGGTCACGCTGGCAGCGATTGACCGGAGCCATTGCGGGGGTTTTGAACGCCGCGCAGAAGGAGACCACGCCATGAGAATCCGCTGGCCGAACAGGAAACGGCGAATTGAAGAGTTGGACGAGGAAATCGAAACGCATTTGACGATGGCGGCTGAAGATCTGATGAATCGCGGTGCGTTGGCGAGCGCGGCAACACAGGCGGCACGACGGGAATTGGGAAATTTCACGTTGTTAAGAGAACTGACACAGGACGTATGGGGCGGGCGCTGGTGGCGAGACTTGCTGGACGATTTGCGCTTTGGCGCCCGGATTCTGGCGAAGAGTCCGGGATTTATGGCGGTGGCAGTGTTGACGTTGGCGTTGGGAATTGGAGTGAATACATCGCTATTTTCAGTGGTGAACGGAGTTTTGCTGAACCCGCTGCCTTATCCTCATCCCGAGGAACTGGTAACACTGCACGAAAGCAAGCCGAACTTCGCGACAGGATCCATTTCCTACGCGAATTTTCTGGATTGGGAAAAGGACAACCAAACGTTCTCTTCCATGGCGGTACAGAGAGGCACTTCGTTCATTCTTACCGGACTTGGTGAAGCCGAGCAGGTGGATGCGCTATTTGTGACGTCAGGATATTTCGAGCAATTGGGCGTAACTCCGGTGATTGGCCGAACCTTTGAGGCGGAGGAGGACCGAATCGGCGCGGCACCGACGGCAATGATTACGGAAAGTTTCTGGAAGAAAAAGTTTGCCGGGGAGCAGGATGTTCTGGGAAAAAGCCTCACGCTCGATGGCAGAGGCTACGTGGTTGTGGGAGTAATTCCGGGAAATTTCGATCTCTTGGGAACGCTACGCAACCGGCAGATTTATGTGCCCCTCGCGCAGTGGAACAATCCGATCCTGATGAACCGCAAGGCCGGACTGGGGATTCACGGTATAGGCCGGCTGAAGCCGGGCATCACGATTAAACAAGCGCGCGCAGACATGCAAAGGGTGACCCAAACTCTGGCTGCGACTTATCCGGACGCGGATCAAGGAATTGGAGCGGCGATGATTCCGCTCCGCGAGTGGATGCTTGGGAATGTGCGACCCTATCTGTTGTTGTTATTTGGCGCGGTGGGATTTGTGCTCTTGATTGCGTGCGTCAATGTAGCCAATCTGCTGCTGGCGCGGTCCACCGGAAGAGCGCATGAATTCGCAATGCGCGCTGCTCTGGGCGCGGGCCGGGGACGAATCCTGCGGCAATTGCTGACCGAGAGTATTTTGCTGGCGGCAATCGGCGGAAGTCTTGGAGTGCTGGTCGCGGTTTTCGGAACTCGGGCGGTTCTGCGGGCGCTGCCAACGGACTTGCCACGCGCAGCAGAAGTTGGAGTGGATGCGCGGGTGCTAATCTTCGCCGCCGTCATTTCCTTGTTTGCGGGAGTCTGCTTTGGCCTAACCCCTGCGCTGAAAACAGCGAAGGCCAAATGGCAGGCCACAATGAAGGAGGGCGGGCGGGGCCGAATCGGAGGCCGGCATGGCGTACAACATGCCCTGGTAACGGCGGAAATGGCGCTGGCGCTGGTGTTACTGATCGGCGCAGGACTGATGATCCGAACACTGGGAGCGCTATGGAACGTCAATCCCGGCTTCGATGCCAACAAGGTAGTGACATTCGCATTCTCTCTGCCGCCATCAATGGCAAAAGCGAACGCGGATTCGGTCCGGGCCAGTCTCCGCGAAGTGCATGACAGATTTCAATCCGCGCCCGGTTTACAGGCACTGTCCTTTACCTGGGGAGCAATTCCCATGTTCACGGATGACGAATGGCTTTTCTGGATCGACGGACAGACGAAGCCTGCGAATGACAATGAGATGAAGTGGGCGCTCAGCTACGTAGTGGAACCGGACTATCTGAAAGTGATGGGCATTCCTTTGCATAGCGGAAGATTCTTCACAGAGCAAGATGACGAACGCGCTTCACCTGTGGCAGTGATCGATGAAGTGCTGGCGCATAAGTTTTTTGGAGATGCAAATCCAATCGGCAAACGGTTGCACATCCAGGGTACCGGTCTGGTGGCGGAGATTATTGGTGTAGTCGGACACGTCAAGCAGTGGGGTCTGGATAGCGATGATAGCGAATCGCTGCGCGCGCAACTTTATACCCCGCTCATGCAACTGCCGGATAAGGCGATGGCGCTTTCCGCGACAGGATTGAACGTGATGGCGCGAGCGCAAAGTTCATCGCCAATTTTTGAATCCATTCGAAGAATCAGCGCCCAGATGAGCAGCGAGCAGGTAGTGTTTGGAGCGCAGTCCATGAAAGAGGTGATTGCCAAGTCGCTGTCGGCGCGGAAATTTTTGATGATCGCGCTGGGAATCTTCGCCGTGCTGGCGCTGGTGCTCGCAAGCATAGGAATTTATGGGGTGGTGTCCTATGTGGTGGGACAACGAACGCAAGAAATCGGAGTGCGGCTGGCAATGGGCGCGCAACCCAGCGAGGTCTTGCGATTGGTGCTGGTGCAAGGCGCAAGGATGGCGGCACTGGGAATGGTGATTGGGCTAGTGGCGGCTTTGGCGCTGACGCGTTTGATGGGCAGCATGCTATTCGCGATAGGGACGTCTGATCCGCTGACATATTCGTGCGTGACTGCGCTCCTGTTTGCGGTATCGCTGGCGGCTTGTTGGATGCCAGCTCGACGTGCGGCGAGGATGAATCCGGTGGATGCGCTGCGGTATGAGTAGTGCGGCTGAGAGCACAGGGCCCATTCGAAATATTGCTGGCTACATCGTTGTGACCCGACTCTGGATCTATCGTGGCCAAATATCGTGCTCAATAAGTAGCTCGTAAGTCCTTTCCTTCCAAAGTGATACCGTACAAGTTGAGAGCCTGTGGTTAAGCCTGAGGCCGGTCGCCATTGCTGTTGCTGCGTGGACCTAACCGCGAGGGGGAAAACCTGTCTAATCGTGAGAATGCGAAAGAGCGGCGAAATGGCTGACGCAATCGGCCTCAGCGACGCGGCCGCGGTTGCGCGGACGCTGGCTGGCGAGCGTGAAGCATATCGTGTGCTCGTGGAGCGCCACAGCAATTATGTGTACCGGCTGGCATATCGCATGACGGGCAATTCGCACGACGCGGAAGAAGTAGTGCAGGAAGCATTTTTGCGGGGCTACCAAAAATTGCAGCAGTTTGCCGGGCAGGCGAATTTCGGGACTTGGGTCTACCGGATTGCGGCGAACTACGCAATTGACCGGCTGCGACAAAAAAGGACGGAGGATGCGCGACGCGAAATTCCGTCGCGGCGGGCTGAAGATGAAACGGGAATCGATCCCCTAAGCCAGGTGAAGGATTCGGCGCCATCGCCGGAGCGGCTGGCGGGCAGTATGCAATTGGCAAAAAAGATGAAGGAAGCGCTCGACGCGCTGACTCCCGCGGAACGCACAGCGATCGTGATGCGGCACTGGGACGGCTGCGGGATCGAAGAAATCGCGGAAGTGCTGAAATCGAATAGCAGCGCGGCAAAGAACACGGTTTTTCGAGCCGTACAGAAATTGCGGGAAGCGCTGAAGCCGTTCGCAGAAGGACGTGGCTCGGCGAAGGTGGTGGGAACGGAATCATGAGACACGTGAGCAAAGAAGACCTGCTTGATTACCGGGAAGGTGAGATGAACGGACGCGACGCGATTGCGGCGCATTTGCAGGAGTGTGACGAGTGCCGGGAACAGCTGGCACGGATTGAAGAAGTGTTTCAGGCCTTGGACGCGATGCCTGTTCCGGATCCTGGCGAAGAATATGGAACCAAGGTGTGGCGGCACATTGCGGACCGGCTGCCGGAAAAGCGTAAAAACTGGTGGGCTGGATTTTTTGCTCCGCGACGATTGATGGCGGTGGGAGCTGCGGCGGCGTTGTTGATCCTCGCGTTCTATGCGGGAAGGAAGACCGGACCGAAATCCGGCGGCGAAGAAGTTGTGGATGCGGGGAAGATTCGCGAACGGGTGCTGGTGGTTGCGGTGGGCGAACATTTGGGCAAATCCGAAATGATTTTGATGGAACTTTCGAACGCGCAGCCGGCGGAGAGCGGAAAACAATTGATCGACATTTCGGCTGAGCAAAAACGCGCCGAGGATCTGGTGGAACAAAACCGCCTGTATCGCCAAACGGCATTGAGCGGCGGCGACAACGCGATGGTTAGCACGCTGGACGAACTGGAACGCGTGCTACTCGACGTGGCCAACAGTCCCGCGGAAGTTACACCAGCGCAGTTCGCATCAATTCAAAAACGGATTGCGGCACAAGGAATTTTGTTAAAGGTGCGGGTAGTGCGGCAGGAATTGCGAGCGGAAACCGGTGCGAGAAAAAGCGAGCCTGCACAAAATGATTCGACAACGAAAGCGAGGAACAAGGTATGAGTAGCGGCATCGGGATGGGATCTGGGATGCGCAGAGTAGCGGTCGCAGCGCTGGTTGCTGGGCTGTTGGCCTCGCCGGTATGGGCACAGGGTCGACAAGCGGCGTTCGCTGCAATTTTTTTCCCCGCTGAGCAAGTGCCCGAGTCCACGGCGGTGACCGAGAGCGAGCAGGATCGCGCGGACGCGGAACAGGATGCCCGCGATCGGCAGCAGGAAGCACGCGAGCGTGAACAGGAAAAAAAGGACCGCGAGCAAGAGAGAAAAGATCGCGAACAGGAGCGGATCGACCGGATGCAGGAACTCTACGACAACGGACGGGAAGCACTGGACGATGGCAAATATCAACAGGCAGAAGACAAATTCAACGAACTGGCGCAGAAGAACGGACCACAGACGGACGCGGCACTGTACTGGAAAGCGTATGCCGAAAACCAGTCCGGCAAACGGGATACGGCGCTGGCGACCATTACGAACTTGAAGACCAAATTTCCGCAAAGCCGCTGGAAGCGTGATGCGGAAGCTCTGGAAATCGAAGTGCGTCAGTCCACAGGACATCCAGTAAACCCGGAATCCCAGAGCGATGAAGAGTTGAAAACACTGGCGTTACAGGGCCTGATGAACAGCGATCCACAACGCGGAATTCAGGCAATCGAAAAGCGGCTGGCGGGCCCGGCTTCACCGAAGGACAAATCAAAGATGTTGTTCGTGTTGGCACAAAATGGTTCGCCAGAAGCGCGAGAAGTGCTGGCCAAAATCGCCCGGGGCGAAAACAATCCGGAACTGCAGCGCAAAGCGGTGGAATACCTGGGAATCTTTGGAGGCAGCCACGCCGGCGAGACTCTGGCCGCCGTCTATGCGAGCAGCAATGACGCCGGAGTAAAGCGCGCAGTGATTCGAAGCTACATGATTTCCGGGAACAAGGAACAGCTTTTCAAGCTGGCCAAAGGCGAAAAGGAGGAAGGCTTGAAGCGCGACGCGATTCGTCAACTCGGCCTGGTAGGCGGGCAGAGCGAATTGCAGCAACTTTACGACTCCGAACCGTCAACGGAAGTGCGACGAGAGATTTTGCAAGGATTTTTCCTTTCCGGGCAATCCGACAAACTGGCGCAGATCGCGCAAACCGATAAAGACCCGGAGCTGCGGCGCTCCGCCGTACGCAATCTGGGATTGATGGGCAAAACCGACGTGCTGCAGGCAATTTACGCCAAGGAATCAGACCGCGAAATCAAGGGAGAAGTGCTGAACGCTTATTTCATCAGTGGAAATGCCAAGGGACTGGTGGCGATCGCGAAGAGCGAGAAAGATGCGGAACTCAAAAAACGCGCGGTGGAAAAACTTTCGTTGATGAATTCGAAAGAGGGCAGTGAGTACTTGATGGAGCTGTTGAATAAGTGAGAGCGAGCGGGAAATCGGCGATCAGCTCGAACGACGCTAAGGAGAGATCATGGCGAAGAAACCGACATTCAGACGGAAATTCACAATCGCTGGAACATTCGCGGTTGTAATGCTAAATGCCGCGATCGGTTTGAACCTGCAGGGTGCGAATCAGCAGGCACAAGCCATTGGCGCCCCGAAAACGCAAAATACCAAAGTCGAGCAGCTTGCGGTAACAGGCAGTTTGGCGCAGACCATTGATGGATGGACAAAAGCGACCGACACCGCGCAATGGCTCGGATACTCGGTGCCGGCGGTCAGCCAGGAACAGCAGGCTTGCTGCGGAGACTGGAATGGCGGACACTGCGGGCCGTGCAGGTTGGAAGGCGGCAAGCACGGGAACAACGTTAATTTTCAGAGCGATAAGGTCAATCTGGAAGGGCCGCGGCGGATGGTTGTTCTCTACCGCGCGGAAAGCCGGCGGATCGGAAAAATTCGCGTGGTTTCCGACGACTGCACGATTGATGCTGGCGGGCTGACGGTGACGTGGCTCGGGGAAGCCAATGCCGCGGAAAGCGTCAAATTCCTGGAACGATTTGTGAACGCGAAGGAATTGGATGAGCGTGGAGGAGAACGGCTGAGCCGAGGCGCGTTAACGGCGATTGCACTTACTGGTGACCCTGCGGCGGATCAGGCGATGGCGAACTTTACGGCGCCAGATAAGCCGGAGGGCATGCGCAAGGAAGCGGCGTTCTGGGCAGGTGAAGCACGCGGCCCGGCGGGATTGCAACTGCTGAAACGCATGGCCAAAGAAGATCCGAGCAGCGATGTTCGCGCTCATGTAACGTTTGCGCTATCGCTGAACGGCGATGGCGCGGCAGTGGAGGAAATGATCCGCATGGCGCGCGAAGATGCAAGCGGCCACGTTCGCGGACAAGCCCTTTTCTGGCTGGCGCAGAAGGCGGGAAAGAAAGCCTCCGGCGCAATTACGGGAGCGATTGACAACGATCCGGACACGGAAGTGAAAAAGAAAGCGGTATTTGCCTTGAGCCAGATGCCGAAAGACGATGGCGTGCCGAGACTCATTCAAGTGGCGGAGAGCAATCGCAACCCCGAAGTGCGCAAGCAGGCGATGTTCTGGCTGGGCCAATCGAATGATCCACGCGCGCTGGAATTTTTTGAAAAGGTGCTCTCCAAATAGTTCCCGGTTTCCAGCTTACAGAAGCGCCGATCTCGCGAAGCCGTGCAGAGGTGCCGGCGAATTAAAGTTGCAACGGCTTGAGTGGGACTTGTTGGGAGGCGAGGAGGAGTTCGCCGGTGAAGGCGCAATCGGCGGGACGGCAGCCGAGAGCCTGTTCGGCGGAAATTTTTACGACATCGGGATTATTATTTTCCTGCGAGATGTGCGCAAGAACGAGATAGCGCGCGCGCGCGTCGAAGCCTTCGGGGTCGGCCAGATACTCGCTGACAGCGTGATTCGAAAGGTGCCCGGTGCGGGAGAGAACGCGCTGTTTGACAACCCACGGGTAAGGACCTACCTTGAGCATTTCCAGATCGTGATTGGATTCCAGAACCAGACAGTCAGCGTCGCGTAAATGCACTTTGACCAGTTCGGGCATGTAGCCGAGGTCGGTGACGATAGCCATCTTTATGCCGTCGACGCGGAAGGTGAAACCAACGGGATCGGCGGCGTCGTGCGGAATCGCAAACGCGTGAACGTCAATATCGCCAATCATGAAATGCTGGCCAGTGCGAAGTGTCTCGACACCGCGTAGACGTTTCTCCAGGCGCTCGGGCAGCGCCCGTTTCAGAGCATCCAATGTCGGTTCGGTGACGTAGAGCGGCGCTTTGTACATTCCCAGCATTTGCGGAAGGCCGTTGCAGTGGTCGGAATGTTCGTGAGTGACGAGGATGCCGTCAACTTGATCGAGATTGATTTCACAAGCTGCAAGCCGCGCCAGGGTTTCGCGTTTACCGAGGCCACAATCGATGAGGAGGCGAGTGCGCTCCGTTTCGAGCAACGTGATATTGCCCGAACTGCCGGACGCCAGGATGGAGACGCGCAAACCTATGAAGTTTCTCCCAAAATTTGCCGGACTCCTGCCAAGGCAGTTACGCCAAACAAATTTTTAAGATGATGGCAGAGCGCGGGTAAGGCGTCAACGGAGAAGACGGGCGGGTAGTGATCAGTTTGAATGTCAGCAAGCGAGGCGGGCGCGGTCGAGGCAGAACCCATTGACCGGGCCGAGCACGGCCGCGGAGATTTGTTCGGGGCGGAAGAATTCCTGCGCGAGGATCTGCACCTCCTCGCGGGTGACCGCTTCAATAGAAGCAAGAATCTCGTCGAGCGAATAATAGCGGCCGAAATAGAGCTCCTGGCGAGCAAGGTTGGACATGCGGGAACTGGTGGACTCAAGCGAAAGCATGAGCGATCCCTTGAGATGATTCTTGGCGCGGAGCAACTCTTCAGGGCTAACCGGGGATTCTTTCATGGAACGAAATTCGGCGAGGGTGAGATCGAGAACTTCGCCGATGGTTTCTTTCGCGGTTCCGGCGTATACGCTGAACATTCCGGTATCGGAGTACGGCGTAATTTCGCTGAATACCGCATAGGCCAGGCCACGCTTTTCGCGAATATTTTGGAAAAGCCGCGAGGACATGCCGCCGCCAAGAAGATTATTCAACACCGCGACGCCAAAGCGACGCTCGTGAGCGATGGGGAGCGACGGAACACCGATACAGAGATGAACCTGTTCGATATCTTTTTTGCGCTCGATGTGCAGGGGAGCGCCGGTTTTTGGCGCCTCGTCTTGTTCCAGGCCGTCCGTCGGCTTCAAGTTGCCAAACTGCTGCTGCACCAGGTCTAGAACTTCTTCGTGCGGCACATTGCCGGCGGCGGTGACCAGCAAATGATTCGGCGCAAACCATTCGCGGAAGCGCGCCTGCAACGCTTCGCGCGAAAACTGCTTCACGGTTTCAGGTGTTCCCAGAATTGGCCGGCCCAGTGGATGCTCAGGCCAGAAGCCACGGGTAAAAATTTCGTGCAGCAGCGACTCCGGGTTATCGAGATCCATCTTGATCTCTTCGAGAACCACTTGGCGCTCTTTGTCTACATCCTCGGAATCGAAAAGCGGGCGCAGGCAAAGGTCGGAAATGATGTCAAAGGCGATCGGCAGATGCTCGTCGAGCACTTTCGCGTTGAAGCAAATTTGTTCTTTGGAGGTAAAAGCGTCCAGCATTCCGCCAACCGAGTCCATTTCGCGGGCTATGGATTCAGCGGAGCGGCGCTCGGTGCCCTTGAAGACCATGTGCTCCATAAAATGAGCGAGGCCGTTTTGCTCGGTGGATTCGCGGCGGGAACCATTGCGAATCCAAACGCCGACAGAAACAGAGCGGACATGGGTCATGGTCTCGGTCACGACGACCAGACCGTTTGGCAAAACATGACGCCGGATATCGCGATGTTCGGCAACCATAAGTTTGTGACCGCAAAGCGCTCCGTACTCAGATTGTGACACAGCCGATGCGGTGTAGCGAGAGTCGCGTG
Organism: Candidatus Acidiferrum sp.; assembly: GCA_036522855.1. Lineage (GTDB taxonomy): Bacteria > Acidobacteriota > Terriglobia > Acidiferrales > UBA7541 > Acidiferrum. The sequence goes on from DATDFA010000013.1 coordinate 87,153, forward strand.
CGAAAACGGCGAAAAAATTGCAAGTCTGGCGAAATTAATGAGTTATAGAGCGCTTGTGCGCCTAAAGAGCTACCGCGAGCGGATCGGAAAGCGCCCAAGCCCGGCCGGTAGGGGCCGCGTCTGGCACCGACTTAAATCAGTTTTTCGTCAGGATGCAATTTGCCATATTCGCTCGTGTAATGGAGTGGAACGTCGGCGTAGGTTCCTTTGTCGCGGTAATAGACCTCGCAAACGTCGAATGGTTTCGAGTAAACGTGAATGCTGACCGCGCGTTGATTGTATTCTGGCAGATTCAGAACTTGATGAACGGGTTCGAGGGGATTGACGTAAGCGGGGCGTGCGGCGTCCATTTCGTAGATGTCTGTAGGAGTGAGACGACAGGTGCCACAATGCTCGTCTTCCGATTGTTTTCCTTCGACGCGAAAATTCTGAACTTTCAAGCGGCCGATCGGCGCGGACATCCAGCAATTTTGACCGCGGTGATTGTGAATTCGGCTGAACTGGCCGACTTCCCAGCAGATGGCCATACATTCGAAGACCTCGTTCTTGTAGATCAGATTGCGGGTGTAGCAGCCCTTGGAGAAGAAGAGAAACTTCTCGAGTGATTCGGGCCGGACGGCGTGATGAAGGATGTAGTCCTGAACATTTTCCAGGGTGAAGCTTCGTTCCGGAATGGCGGCTAGATTCTTGACCCAATCGGAAATCGTGAGTTGTTCGATGGCGAGTTGTTCGGACATGAATGCCTCCGAGAGAAAAGTATAACGCGGGAAGCGGTGTAAAGGAGGCTAATGAAGTCAAGGAGGCAGGGACCCGGAGGAGAAATCATAGCGCCGGTGAGATAATGGATGGCTCGGCTTATGCGAGCACATGGAACTATGGAACTGCTGGGCAAATCGAGGGAAGAGCTGCGGGCACTGTGCGTCGAAATGGGCGAGCCTGCCTATCGCGGCGATCAGTTGTATCGCGCGTTGTATGCTGAGCGGACTTTTGACCTGACGCAGGTGACGAATCTGCCTGCGGCATTTCGAAAAAAGTTGGCGGCGCGAACTACAGTGACGTTCCCGACGGTGCGGCAGCGGTACGTTTCGAACGACGGGTCGGTGCGGTATTTGCTTGGCTTAGGCGAAAAACAAGACTTCACCACAGAGATCGCAGCGGGCACGGAGAAGAGAAAAACGAGAGTTGCTTCGGTCGAAGCTGTGTTTATGCCGAGTGAGGCACGGCAGACGATTTGCATTTCGACCCAGGCGGGATGCGCCGTGGACTGCCAGTTTTGCATGACCGCACAACTGGGATTGATACGAAATTTAACGGCGGGAGAGATTCTGGCGCAGGTCTTGTTGCCACTGGAAGAGCACAAAGAAGCGTTGACACCGCAGACGAATGTGGTGCTGATGGGGCAGGGCGAACCGCTGCTGAATTATGAAAATGTGATGGCCGCGATGCGAATTTTGCTGGACCAATCGGGAATCGGGCTGCCACCAAAACACGTTACGCTCTCAACAAGCGGGATCGTGCCGGGAATCGAAAAAATGGCGCGAGAAAAGGTGCGGCCGAAGCTGGCAGTTTCTCTGAACGCTTCGAGCGACGCGCAGCGCGACCTGCTGATGCCAATTAATAAGAAATATCCACTGAACAAGTTGCTGGCGGCATGCAAAGAGTTCCCCCGCGGTTCGCGGGAGTACATCACCTTTGAATATGTTTTGCTGGGCGGCGTGAATGATACGCCGGAGGATGCGCGGCGAGTGGCGCGGCTGATGGCGGATTTGGGTCGCGTCAAAGTGAATCTGATTCCGTGGAATCCCGGTTCCCTGCCCTACAAGGAACCGACGGAAGGAAGTATTGAGCGTTTCCACAAAACCCTGTTGGAAAAAGGAATTCCCGCGTTTACGCGATATTCGCGCGGCCGCGATGTAATGGCCGCTTGCGGCCAGTTGGCCCTGAAGGAAGTCAGTGGCGATCATTTGACTGTCCTCAGCTAGAGACACTGCCTACTTCGCCCTCACTTTCACGATGCGTGAATTCCAATTGCGGCAATGGAGCGGCCGGCGCGGAAACCTTCTTTTCGGTAGCTGAAGAAGAGGTCGGTGCGGCAGGCGGAGCAGAGGTCGCTGAGGAAGATGTTGACGTCGCGGAGGCCGGCCCCGAGAAGTTGTGAACGATTTGCTTTGCGAAGGTCGAGATGGACATTCTTTGGCGGAGGCTGGTGGCCGGGGGGCATCATGTTGAGCCATTGCAACGGGTTGGGTTCTTCGCCGGTGCGCAGTTCGTCGAAATAATCTTCGGCGTCGGCAAATTGTGAAGTGAACTCGGTGACCAGTTCGGTGCCGACCTCGTAGCAGCAACCGCCAATGGCCGGACCGAGGGCCGCTAAAAGGTCGATGGGGTTCGAGCCAAACTTCATGCACATTTCGCCGACGGTTTTTTGTGCGATGCGGGCGAGAGTGCCACGCCAGCCGGCATGGATCGCCGCGACGGCATGCTTCTTTGGATCAACCAGTAAAATAGGCACGCAGTCGGCGGTTTGCACACCGAGCAATAGTCCCGGTGCGTTTGTGAAAGAGGCATCGCCTTCTAAAGGTTCAGCGGAAGCCTCGTCGAAAGATCGCACTACTGCTGAGTGAAACTGTTTCAGCAAAACAGGCGCGGAATCCCTTGCACCAAGTGCCGATTGAAACATTGCGCGGTTCTTGAGGACGTTCTCGCGGGAATCCCATTCGGTGAAGCCCAGATTCAGAATACGATCGCCGGAATCGAGACCGCTGGCACCTCCGCTTCGCGTGCTGAAACCGTGAATTAGCCACGGAAATTTTTTGAAAGGCGCTAGTTCGAGAACTTGTACACCGCGTGCGGTGCGAATCGACCAGGGTGCGGAGATTTTCGGACGGCGCATGGGAACCGGCAACGGCTTTCCGGGCTCCTGGGGCGCACGGGAAGATTTTAATCCTGGTGGCATCCTCTCAGTATAATCGACCGATGATTATTGGCATGGGCATTGATGTGGAAGAAGTGGAGCGAGTGAAGGGTGCGATGGAGCGCCAGGGAGAAAGATTTCTGAAACGGATTTTTACGGTGAAGGAGCGAGCGTATTGCGAGCTGTTCAAGAACAAGTATGAGAGATTCGCGGGGCGGTTTGCGGTGAAGGAAGCGGCGATGAAGGCGCTAGGGACCGGTTGGAGCCGCGGCGTGCGCTGGGTGGATATTGAAGTGGTGCGGCAGCGCGGGGGGCGGCCAATGCTGGAGTTAAAGGGCGAAGCGAGGAAGATTGCGGACAAGTTGGGCGTGAAGCATATCGCCGTCAGTATTACACATACGTCGAAACAGGCTATGGCGCAGGTAATTTTCGAAGGTGAATAGTGTCTGCAATCCTCAATGGCGAAGCGGTTGTCAGCAAATGGCGTTTTGAAGGTTCTTTGAGTCCCCGAGTTCCTTTTCTCGCATAGGCGAAGAGGCATCGAAGATGCCGGGCTGAAGCCTGGCTCTACAAAGGCAAGGACTCAAGCGATCACAATTTTTCTTTTCTACTTCACGACGAGGAAAGGGCCGACCGCAAGGGCGTCAATGCCAGCGCAGTAAAAACTGCGAACGGCGGAGCGAGGATCGGTAACGAGAGGTTCCCCGAAGAGGTTGAAGCTGGTGTTGACTAGAATGGGAGCGGGAGCGGATTCGCCGAATTTGTGAAGGAGCCTCCAGAATAATGGGTTGGATTGTTTTTCGACGGTGTGGACACGCACGGCATTGCCATTGAAAGCGAACCGTCCGAGCCCGGCGATGGGATTTTTCAGGTCGCCCAGCGAAGCCATGAAGCGGCAGTTAGGACCGCAATCAAAAAATTCGTGGGCGCGTTCGGCCGGGATGGACAGCGCAAAGGGATGGAACTCTTCCCGGTGTTTGATGAACTGATTGACGTTGTCGAGGACATATTCGTTGAATGGAGAGGCGAGCAAACTGCGATTACCGAGTGCGCGGTGGCCGAATTCGGAACGTCCCTGGCACCAAGCCACGATTTTGCCGCGGTCCAGCAGATGGACCGTTTCTTCGACTAGTTGGTCCTCGCCGGACGGGTAGCGATAAACAATTTTGCAGTTGTCGAGAACGGATTTGATCTCCTGGGAAGTTGGCTCCGGACCGAACGCGAGAGAAGCGAGCGGAGCGCGACCGGAACGACCCGTCGCTTTCTTGCGCGCCAGGAAGGCGGCGCCAAGAGCGGTACCCGCATTCCCGGCAACAGGCTGGACATAAACATTGCGAAAACTGCTGCGCTGCTCGAGTGCGCGAATCAGCAACACGTTTTGGAAGACTCCTCCGGCGAGACAGAGAGAGTCTTCGCCTGTTGATTCACGGAAATATTCGGCCAGTTGCAAGACTAATTCTTCGAGCAGATCCTGAGCACTGCGCGCGAGCGCAGCATGAACGGCGCGATCGATGGGCGGAGCGGTGCGGGAGAGCTGCAATTCGCGAAAAAAACGAGGCGCAAAGACACCCGTGTTGTCCGGGCCGGAGGAAAAATACTTGCGATCGAGAACCGGCAGTCGTTTGGAATTCCAGACGAACAGTTTGCGAAAGGTATCGAGATAATCCGGCCCACCGTCCTTACTGAGCCACTGCAATTTGTGTTCATCGTGCTGCGGGCGAAGACCGACGAGTTCCGTTATCCGCGAATAAAACCAACCAAGAGAATTTGGGAAAGGGAGCGAATGTAGCGGCTTGATGGTGTCGTCTTCACCGAGCGAAACAAGACCTGCCTGGCCACTGGCGCCGTGGTCGAGGCTGAGGACAAGCGAACGCGAGAAATCAGAAGTGTAGAAGGAACTGGCCGCGTGGCAGAGGTGGTGGTCGAATTGAGAGAAGCGGCGTCCGCCGAGTAATTGGCGAAGGCGAGAAATGGCGGCATGGTTAAAGGAATTCCTGCGGGCCTTCTTGGCGGTGGCATTCCAGTTCGCAAGCGCTATGGCGTCCAGTTCGGAAATTTTCACTCCAGCCGAAGCCAACACGCTGGATAGCGCACGCTCCGGGAGCGTGCGCGGGCCATTCCCGCGGCTGAGTTTCTCCTCTTCGATGGCGGCAAGGATGCTGTGGCGGTCGAAGAGTGCGACGGATGCGCCAGGGCCGGGAGTGGCGATGCCGAGAATGTTCACCGAGATGATTCCTTTCCCAAGGCTTCGTTGCCAAATCGCACGCAGAGATACTTCGCCGACCCTCTCCGGATAAGCTCAGGATGACACAACTATCGAACGCCGCACGCATCGCCTTTCAGAATGACAACCCAAAAAGGCCGGAAGAATATTCAAGACGACACTGAAATTTCGCCGGCATGGCGTTCGGCAAATGCCGACTTAGGTGATTGAAGTTGCGGCCGCAGGCATTCCTGCGGAATGGCGGAACAAACTGCGGTCACAAACTGGTTGGGTTTCCAGACGCCTGCCACGCGGACCTTGAGGAAATTGGTGGAGAGCGCGGGTGTCCATTCTTTGCAAGAGTTGGCAGTCGAATCGGAGTGGCGGAGAGTGAGAAGCGAAAGCGTGCGCCCAGACTGCGAGCGGTGGAATTCGGCGGATTTTTTTTCGCTGAGGGCGCGGAGTTCGCGGGCGCGACGTTTGATAGTTGCAGGGGAAACGCGATTGGGAAGCGTGGCGGCGCGAGTGCCGGGACGAACGGAGTAAGAAAAAACATGGAGATAAGTAAATGGGCGGGACTCGATGAAATTTAGCGTAGCGGTGTGGTCTTCTTCGGTTTCTCCGGGAAAACCGGCGATGACGTCGGCGCCGATAGCGGCGTTGGGGAGCTGCTCGCGGATGAATTCGATGCGACCTGCGTAGTGTTCGGAGCGGTACCAGCGGTGCATGGCGGCGAGGATGCGGTCCGAGGCGGATTGTAGCGGCATATGAAAATGTTCGGCGAGCCGCGGAGAGGACGCGAAAAGGTCGACCATGTCACGCGTGACGTCGAGCGGTTCGATGGAGCTGAGGCGGAGGCGTTCGACGGGAGTTTTGTCCAGGACTTGGCGGAGAAGATCGAGAAAATCGCCACGAGGAGAAAGGTCGCGGCCCCAGGCGCCGAGATTGATACCGCTGAAGACAATTTCTTTGTAGCCTGCGTTGGAGAGGTTCTGAATTTCGTCAATAATTTTTTCGGGCGGGAGGCTGCGACTTTTTCCGCGCACGAACGGAATGACGCAGAAGGCGCAGCGATTGCTGCAGCCGTCCTGGATTTTCAGGGTGGGGCGGGTGTGGTTGGATTCGCCGCCAAGAACTGAAGCGGCGAGGACTTCGTGCTGGTCGAAGATGTTGCCGGTAAGGATTGGGGCGGGCGGCGCAGAGCGAATTGAATCTGGATCGATCGCCGGAACGGGCACGGCGTGCCGCGCCCCTACGGGAAACAAAATCCGCGATTCGAGTGTTCCAAGTGGAATGAAATTTCGCGGGACAGGGTTTGTTGGCGGAGAGAGCGGAGAAATCAAATCGGGGATTTGGGGCTTGTGAGAATTACCTACTACCAAGGAAATGCCAGGGAGGGCGGCCAATTCCTCTGGAGCGCGCTGGGCGTAGCAGCCAGTGACGATGATGCGCGTATTCGGGCGGGCAGCGTGGAGTCTGCGAATGGCTTCGCGAGCTTGAGCATCGGCCGCAGCTGTGACAGTGCAGGTGTTGATCACAACGACTTCGGCAGAGCTGGCGGATTTCGCGACGGTGAACCCGCGGTTGGTGAGCTGACGTTCGATGGCAGCCCCGTCGGCTTGAGTGGCGCGGCAGCCAAACTGCTCGATATAGAAGGTAGACACGACAAATTCAGTTTACCGTCAACAGTTGACAGTTCACAGGGGGGACTCGGATGGCCGGGAGAGCGCGGGGATGCGCACGCCAGAATCAGTAGTTTCGGGACGCCAGCCTGAGGTGCCGGCGCCTCCCGCGCCGGTTGTGGAACCCATCATGTTGTTTGCTTGCTTAGTTAGGCAAATCTGGGGTCCTAAGCTCGGCTACCCCCACCCCTTTTTTTGTAACTGCAGATGATAAAGGGGTTACGGGCGAAGATTTGCGTAACTGCAGAATCTAAAAGAGTTACGAAAAACATGCCAGGCTTTTATTGATTCCAAACGAGTTAAGCCTGAGAAAAGCGAGCCCTCAACTAACAAAGAGGTTCCCAAACAGTATTATATCATACTTGTCAATAGAAAAATCCGGTTTCGCGAGAGATTTTTATGTGCAGCGGAACGAAAAAAAGCCTACCTGAAGGTTGGCCCCACGAAAACGAGAGAACCAGTCGGGGAAGTGAGCAAAGAAAAGTCAGTCCGGAAAACGATAGCGGATGATGCACCAAAGAGCCTGGACGCCATCTTTCCAGGTGATTTTCTTACCTTCTTCATAAGTGCGTCCCGCATAGGAAATGGGCACTTCGTAGATGCGCCAATTCCCTTTTGCGACTTTGGCGGTAATTTCAGGCTCGAATCCGAAGCGATTGGACCTGAGCTGGATGCCCTGGAGGACCTCGCTGCGGAAAACTTTGTAGCACGTCTCCATATCGGTGAGTTTCAGGTTGGTGAAAATGTCAGAAAGCAGCGTGAGGAATTTGTTGGCGACATAATGCCAGAAATAGTGGACGCGCTGCGGACCGCCGAGAAAGCGGGAGCCAAAGACTACATCAGCACGGCCATCGAGGATGGGTTCGAGAAGTTTGTTGTAATCGCGCGGATCGTATTCGAGGTCAGCATCCTGGACGAGGATGATGTCGCCGGTAACTTCCGCAAAGCCGCGGCGCAGGGCCGCACCCTTTCCCTGATTTTGCGATTGGAAAAAGATGCGGAGGTTGCGGAGGTCGATGGGATCAGCGCTGTCGAAAGCGGGTGCCGAAGCTTCGCCGGAGTTTTGCAGCTGGACCATTTTTTCAAGGATCTGGCGGGAGCCGTCGGTAGAGCAGTCGTCCACGAGAATAATCTCTTTGCGAGGTTCGGTGTCGATGACGCGGCGGAGGATTTCTTCGAGGGTGGCCTTTTCATTGTAAACGGGAATGACGACGGAGAGTTTGGGATCGACAAGAGCGAGGGGATTGTGGCGAACGTGGGCCATAGGATTGGAGAATGAGTTTAGCGGCGGAATGGAAGTCGAGTAAAGCAGATTGGATTGCGGGGAGAGGGAATGAGTTACGGCGGGGAGAGATCAACGCAGAGGCGCAAGGAAAGGATCAGAGTTCGGGGGCCATGCGGCGCTGGAAGGTGAGGAGGATGAGGTCGGCGCGGCGGCGCACGCCGAATTTGTTCAGAAGATTGGACACGTGGAACTTAACCGTGCGTTCAGCGATGTTGAGTTTGCTGGCGATTTCTTTATTGGAAAGATTTTCGAGCAGCGAATCGAGGACTTCTTGTTCGCGGCGGCTGAGATTGGCGACGGAATCGGATTTGAGGCGCCGCGTCTGGCCGGAAAGAATCGAGTCCACGAAACCGGAGAGGACGGTACGGGGCACCCAGAAGCCGCCAGTAGCGACGAGAGGCAACGCGCGGATCAACTGATCGCGGGCCTCGGTGTAGGTGAGGATGCCCTTTACGCCGAGGCGGAGCAAAGAAAAGCTATTGGAATCCTGATGAGCTTCACCAACGACGATGAGGCGGGCGTCGGGATGGCGTTCGAGAATATTAGAGAGCAAAGCGCCCGTAGCCTGGCGAGCCGCATGCGCGTCAATGACGTAGACCTGAGCTTTGGGCGGCTCGAAAGAGCGCAGATCGGGGGCCAGAGTGGATTCAAGCTGCTTGCTGATGACTTTGAAATCTGGCTTGGACAAAATGCGTTCGAACTCGCTCAACACGAGTGGATGAGGCGAGAGCAGACAAATTGATAATTTCTGAGACGCTGCGCGTTTGGTAGCCACTATCGCAAGGGTAGTGAAAACTGGCCGAGTGGGCAAGGGACTTTGGGGCAGGTGTTCACGAACTGTTACTGATGAATTGAGCGTATTGGGGTAGCCGGCAAGGCTGGACACTTCAGGAACAGAGAAATCCCTCCCTCTCCTTTCTACAATAGCAAGGGCACGGAATGACGGTTTGATGGCCGCCAGTGGCTACGAATTCGATTCTTAAGCGAAAGCTGCGTAAAATAGAGCTGTTGGCTGTCACCCGCTGGTGGGACGGACCAACGGCTGGGCCCCAAGGAGCATGCCTTTCTTCCTCGGATGCGAAACTTCAAAGAAATAAGTAAGGAGTTGCGGGAGCTGCTGGGGCAACGTGTCCTGGTGCTGGATGGCGCGATGGGGACCATGCTGCAGCAGCGCGATTTGACGGCGGCGGATTTTGGCGGAGCTGCGCTGGAAGGCTGCAACGAGGTATTGGTGCGCACGCGGCCGGACGTGGTGCTGGATATTCACCGGAAATATTTTGCGGCGGGCGCAGACATCGTGGAGACGAATACTTTTGGCGGAACGCCGCTGGTACTCGGCGAGTATGGACTGCAAGCAGAGGCATATGAGTTAAACCGGAAGGCGGCGGAACTGGCGCGGACGGCGGCGAGCGAGTTTGCAAAACCGGGCAGGCCGCGATTCGTGGCAGGTTCAATGGGGCCGACAACGAAGGCGATTACCGTCACGGGCGGAGTGACGTTTGAAGGACTGCGGGAAAACTACTACACACAAGCCAAAGGGCTAGCGGATGGAGGCGCGGACCTGCTGCTGGTGGAAACTTGCCAGGATACGCGAAACATCAAGGCAGCGCTGCTGGCGATCCAAAGGCTTTCGAAAGAAATTGGCGAGCAGATTCCGTTCATCGTTTCCGTGACGATTGAACCGATGGGAACGATGCTGGCCGGGCAGACGGTGGAAGCGATGTGGGCTTCGCTGCGCCATGCGAAGCCGTTGGCGTTTGGGATGAACTGCGCGACCGGTCCGGAATTCATGACGGACCACATTCGAACATTGAGTTCGCTGACGGGGGAATTTGTTTCCTGCTACCCGAACGCGGGATTGCCGGACGAAGAAGGAAAATATCTGGAAACCCCGACATCGCTGACTTTGCAACTGGAAAAATTCGTGAACCATGGATGGCTGAACATCGTGGGCGGATGCTGCGGAACCACAGAAAAGCACATCGCAGCGATTGCGCAAATGGTGGACGGCAAAAAACCGCGAGTGCGGCCGAACGGGACGCATCGCGCGGTGTACTCCGGCATCGAGACGGCGGAGGCGGAGGACAGTACGCGGCCGTTGCTGGTTGGCGAGCGGACCAATGTGATCGGGTCGCGACTTTTCAAGAATCTGGTAGCAGAGGAGAAATGGGAAGAAGCCAGCGAGATTGCGCGGCGCCAGGTAAAGGGCGGCGCACAGATTGTGGACGTGTGCCTGCAAAGCACCGAGCGCGACGAGAAGAAGGATATTCCGCCGTTTTACGAAAAGTTAATCCGAAAAGTAAAAGCTCCGGTGATGGTGGACACGACGGATGCGTCGGCGATTGAGCAAGCACTCACCTACTGCCAGGGAAAAGCGATTATCAATTCGATCAATCTGGAAGATGGAGAGGAGAAATTCGAGAAAGTGCTACCCATTGCGCGCGACTATGGCGCGGCGGTGGTGGTGGGCTGTATTGATGAAGATAAGGTGCAGGCGCAGGCGTTTACGCGAGAGCGGAAGCTGGAGATTGCGAAGAGGTCTTACGAACTGTTGACCAAGAAGTACGGGATCCCTGCCGAGGATATTATTTTTGATCCGCTGGTGTTCCCTTGCGCCACCGGTGACGAGAATTATATCGGTGGCGCCGTAGAGACGGTTGAAGGGATTCGGTTCATCAAGCAAGCATTGCCGGAAGTTCGGACCATATTGGGAATTTCGAATGTGTCGTTTGGATTGCCTGCCGGCGCGCGCGAAGTGGTGAATTCGGTTTTTCTGTACTACTGCACAAAAGCGGGACTGGACCTGGCGATCGTGAATACGGAAAAGCTGGATCGATTCGCCTCGATTCCGGAGCATGAGCGCGAGTTGGCGGAAAATCTGTTGTTTCAGCATCCGCCGGAAAAAGTGGATGCGAACAGTCCGCGTGCGGTATTGCTGAAAGGCGCTCCGGCGGACTGGCGAGAACAGACCAAGGAGCAACGCGCAGCGATCAATCAATTGCACATTGCCGCGATCACGGAACATTTTCGGACAGCGAAGAAGAAAGACAAGGTGCGGGCGGAAGATCTACCTCTGGATCAACGTCTTGCGAATTATATTATCCAGGGGACGCGAGACGGGCTGATCGAGGATTTGGAAAAAAAACGGGGTGAGGGTGCGGCGCCACTGGACATCATCAACGGGCCGCTGATGGCTGGAATGGCGGAAGTGGGCCGGCTGTTTAATGCGAATGAATTGATTGTTGCTGAAGTGCTGCAGTCCGCGGAGGCGATGAAGGCTTCCGTGAACCACCTTGAACAGTTCATGGAGAAGGCGGACACGGCGAAGCGGGGAAGGATCGTGCTGGCTACCGTGAAGGGGGACGTGCACGACATCGGGAAGAATCTCGTCGAAATTATTTTGAAGAACAACGGCTACGACGTGGTGAATCTGGGAATCAAGGTGCCACCGGAAGAACTGATAAAGGCGTATCAGCAACACCATCCGGATGCGATTGGGCTATCCGGATTGCTGGTGAAGAGCGCGCAACAGATGGTGATCACGGCGAACGACTTGAAGGATGCGGGAATTGCGATTCCACTGCTGGTGGGGGGAGCGGCGCTTTCCGCGAAATTCACGCAGACGAAAATCACGCCCAGCTATGGGAATGCCGTGTGCTACGCGAAAGATGCGATGACGGGGTTGCGTTTGATGAACGAATTGATGGATCCGGCTACGCGAGAAACGGTGCTGCGCGCGAACGGCGAGGCGAAGAGCACCGGAGTCAGCGTCACAACGACCGTTACGGTGAAAGAATTGCCCGCGGTAACGCGATCGCCAAGCGTGCGCGTAGATCTGCCTATTCAACCGGTGGCTTATCTGGACCGCAAAGTACGGCTGGTGCCGGATTTGAAAGAAGTGTGGAGTTACATTAACCCGTTCATGTTGTTCGGGCGACACTTGGGCTACAAGGGGGATTTTGAGAAGCAGCTTGCGGCCCGAGAACCGAAGGCCGTGGAATTGTTCGCCGCGATGGAAGAGGTAAAAGCAGAAGCAGCGACGTTCATGAAAGTGCGATCCGTTTGGCGATTTTTTGAAGCGGAAGCGGAAGGCGAGTCACTGCACGTCTTCCTGCCAGACGAGAAAACGCCCGTACACACATGGAAATTGAAGAGGCAGAAGATTGGCGACCGACTATGTCTGGCTGACTATGTCCTGGCCCCGAAGGATGGAAAGCGCGATCATGTTGCGGTTTTCGTGGTGACGGCTGGTGAAGGTATCCGGGAGCGATCGGAAGCGGCAAAAAATGCAGGTTACTATTTTCGATCGCACGGCCTGCAATCGCTCGCGATTGAAACGGCCGAGGCCTGTGCGGAGTGGGTGCACCGCCGGATTCGGGAAGACTGGGGTTTTCCCGATCCGCCGGAGATGACGATGCATCAGCGTTTCACCTCGCGATATCGCGGCAAGCGGTATAGCTTCGGATATCCGGCGTGCCCGGACTTGGAAGATCAAGTTGGCATTTGGAAACTACTGAAACCAGAAGAGATCGGTATCGAATTGACGGAAGGGTTCATGATGGATCCCGAAGCCAGCGTAAGCGCGCTGGCATTCATTCATCCAGACTGCACGTATTTTTCGGTTGGTGAAGAATAGTTCTGTATTCGCCGTAAGCGCTTGATTCTAGACAGATAAGATAGCGGTAAGACGATCTGGGTGTGTTGTAAAGCCGAAAAAGGATAAAGTTTTGCCACTTCGTGGCAAGACAGCGGGACGATCCGAAACTCCATTCCAATCTGGCCAAAACGATCGATACCGTAACTTATTATAAATGCAGGGTGTTACCGTAGATCGTGGCGCTCAACGGGCAAGCACGCGTGGCGAAGGAGTTGCTGAATAGCAGCCGGAGTCTTATGGTTACAGGTGTAACTAAAGCATTTGAACCGGTGAGCGAGGCTGGATTCGTGTATGGCCGGTCCGCTGCAATTTTGCCAGTGAACGGCATCGTCGGCGAAATCTCGCGGACGGATATTCCAGTCCTGCTGCAGGGAGAAAGCGGCAGCGGAAAAGACGTCTATGGGAGCCTGATCCACCGCCTGTCGAGGCTGCGAGACTTGCCATTTGTGAAATTGAGCTGCACGGTTCTGGAGCCTGGAGAACTGCTGGGGCGAGTAAAGGCTTCGTTGGGAGGCGGCGCCGGAGAATCGCAGGAAAGTTCCGGAACGCTCTTTTTGGATGGAATCGATGAGCTAGATGTGGATTGCCAAAGGGCGTTATTGGCGATGCTACAAGAGTGGGAAACGACATCGGGCGGGCGAATGGGCTTTCGCTTGATTTCAACGACCACCCGGAATATCGACCGAGAGATTGGACTTGGCCGTTTTCGGCGCGAGCTTTATTTTCGAATCAACGGAGTCTGCATAAAGCTACCCCCGCTGCGAGAGCGAAAAGAAGACATTGCGATGCTGATGGAATTCTTTCTGGAAAAGCACGCCCTGGAAGCTGGGAAAACAGCTCCCGTGATGAGCGAGGAAGAAGAGGAACTGCTTCAGACGCACGACTGGCCGGGAAATATCCGGGAGCTCGGAAATTTGGCGAGGAAAATAGTGGCGTTGGGGCAATCGCATACAGCAATGAACGAATTAAAGACGCCGGAGCCGGCGCGAAGCCAGAAGACAGAGTATGCGCGGAGCGAATCGCTGAAAGTGGTGGCGCGTGAAGCATCGCGGGTTGCAGAACGAGACTTGATTTTAAAGGCACTGGAGAGAACGCACTGGAACCGCAAACAGGCGGCCAGAGAACTCCAGGTCAGTTATAAGGCATTGCTGTATAAGATAAAACAGATGGATGTGGACGGGGCCCAATACAAGAGACTGCCGGGGGACGAGTGATGAGAGCGTTGTTATGGATCGGGCTTGGGACCATGCTTGCAGCGGGGAGTTTGCGAGGGCAAGAACCGGCCAAGAACGCTGGCACTGCGACGCAAAAGACCACACCGGCAACGGGAACAGCCGATGCCAGCTATAGGATCGGTCCGCAAGACGTGCTGCGGATCGATGTGTGGAAAGAGCAGGAGATTTCGAGAACAGTTCCGGTGCGGCCAGACGGGAAAATTTCACTGCCGCTGCTGAACGACGTGCAAGCCGCAGGCTTAACGGCCATGGAACTGGCCAACATGATTTCGGAAGGCCTAAAGAAGTTCATAAACAACCCACAAGTGACAGTGAGCGTGTCCGAGATCAACAGCCGGCGAGTTTACGTGACAGGCGAAGTGAATAAACCTGGAGCTTATCCGCTGTTGCCAAACATGACAGCGCTGCAGGCGCTAACCAGCGCGGGCGGTTTCACTCAATTCGCGCGACTGAAAAGTATTTATATTTTGCGCACGGAAAGCGGTAAGCAGGGAAAACATCCCTTCAATTACAAAGACGTAGTGAATGGAAAATCAGATGATGTGGCCCTCCAGCCCGGCGATACGATCGTGGTGCCGTAGGAAAGGGCTTATGAGAAATTCTCTAACATTCACAAGAAAAATCGCAATTTCGACGGCCGGTTTGTTGTTCCTTGCCGGCGTTGGATTTGCGCAGGACCCGCAGAGCCCTCCAGAGCAGGAGAAGCCGAAGCCAGCGGCAAAAGTTTATGGGCCGATCGGAAGCGAAGATCAGGATCAGAATCAGACGCCCGCGGAGACTTTGCAGCCCGATGAACGGCCACTTACCGGGTTCCAACTGCCCACGGTCGGAACACCGACGGAGCGGCACAGTTACTGGGTGCCTGGAGTGTCCTACTACAATTTCATCCAGTCGAATGGAAGTTCGCAGGGTGGCGGGAACGGCTGGAATTCAACCAATTACCTAAGCGGAAATGTCAGTCTGCTCCAGAACTGGAGCCGTTCGCAACTGACGTTGAACTATTCTGGTGGCGGGAATTTTTCCACGGACTCAGTGATCGGTAATGGCTGGTTTCAGCAATTTGACGCGACACAGACATTCAATTGGCAGCGGTGGCAATTAACGCTACTGGATGACTTTGCTTATCTTCCACAATCGCAGTTTGGATTTGGCAGCGGTACCGGACTGTCATTGCCAGGAGTGGGCGGCACGCTAGGGGGCGTTACAACAGGGTTAGGCGGTCAATTCAACCCGGGCCAATCGATTTTCACCGCAATTGGTCCGCGATACACGAATACATTTGGGACGCAGATTAACTATTCGCTGACGCGGAGAAGTTCGGTGACGCTTGGCGGGATCATGAGCCTCTTGCGGTTCAGCAACGCCGGAAATATTGAAAGCAATGAGTACCTGGGTAACGCAGGCTACAACTATCAAATCACGCGCTTGGACACCATAGGGATCGTCTACAGGTACAGTTCATTGCATTTCCTGGGCCTGGCGCAAGCAATTGGCGATCAATCGATTCAACTGGCATACGGAAGAAAGATAACCGGACGATTGGCACTGCAGCTGACCGGTGGCCCAGAAATCACTCATTTCCGGGTTCCAGAGGGAACGAGCACCAAGACACAGTTTGTCGCGGGTACCGGGAGCGCAACGCTGACTTACCAAGTCGAAAAAGGAAGTTTAGCAGGGAGCTATTTTCACGGAGTGACCGCCGGTAGCGGCGTCTTTGTGGGAGCGACAACGGACCAGGTAACGGGAACCGGCGTCAGGAAGATTTCGCGAGTGTGGAGTGGAACCGCAAACCTCGGGTTTTCGCGTAACCGCAGCGTACAATCCGCGGTGGCCGTAAGCGGATCCAACATCGACTTCAACACGTTTTATGGAGGCGTTTCGGCGGTGCGGCCGCTGGGACGAAATGCCAATCTCTCGCTCGGGTATACAGCTTATGTGGAGCGGGCCAGCAGCTCCGTCTGCGCGGGCAGCAACTGCGCTTCAGATTTCACGACACACCAGTTTTCGGTGGGATTGAGCTGGCACACGCGTCCTTTTGTGTTGCACTAGAAAGCGGAGAAACGGCACAGACCCGGGAAGCAGAGCCAACGGAGACACGCATAACACCATGTACAAAAGTTTTTTCGGGCTGAAAGAAAATCCGTTCAATGTCAATCCCGACCCACGCTTTCTCTTTCTGACAAAGCAGATAGAGGAGGCGCTTTCCGGATTGATGTATGGCATCCAGACCCGGAAAGGATTTATCACTCTAACCGGCGAAGTGGGAACCGGGAAAACAACGCTGGTAAACCGGCTTCTGGACTGGCTGCACTTGCGCCGGACAAAGACCGCCTTTTTATTCAATTCGCGGATGAACTCGAGCCAACTGTTCGATTTCATTCTCGCGGAGTTCGACATTCCGTGCGACAACCGGTCAAAGAGCCAACAGCTGATGAAGTTGAACCACTGGCTGCTGGAAAGGTACCGAGCCGGTGAAACCGCAGTGTTGATAGTGGACGAAGCGCAGAATTTAACTTTTCCGGTGCTGGAAGAAATCCGATTGCTGACGAATCTAGAGACTTCGACAGAAAAATTGCTCCAGATCGTGCTATCCGGCCAGCCCGAACTTGAAGACAAACTGAAGTTGCCGCAACTGCGGCAATTACGGCAGCGAATTACGCTACGTTGCCGAACGACACCGATGACGAACGAACAGACGCACGAGTATATCCAGGAGAGACTGCGCATCGCGGGCGCGGCGCCCCAATCGTCCATTTTTTCATCGAAGGCGATGGATACGGCGTACCTCTATTCGATGGGCATCCCGCGAGTAATCAATTTATTGTGCGAGCACGCACTAATTAATTCGTTTGTGGAGCAGAAGCAGGTTGTGGAGCCCAAGGTGATCGAGGATGTAGCGCGGGAATTCCAATTGGACGAGGTCGAGCCGATCGCCCCACCGCCAAGCGCGCGAGCAGATGCCGACGTATTTCAATCCGAGCAGTTTATCCAAAATTTGGGCGAAGCGTTGTCGCGTTTCCGGATGAGCTCAGCGGTACCGTCGTCGACGCGCGAACGTAAGTAGGCGCGGCAAGACGACCGATTCAAGAAGTAGCTCACGATAAAAATTAAATCGAAGATCGCGCTTGGAAGTCGGTAAAAAGGGCAGGCAGTCGTGCGCGGCTTTGTTCGGTTCATGTTGATCGATAGATTGCGGAGCTGTTAATGAAACGAGCAGTCTTTTTGGATCGCGATGGAGTCATAAATCGGCCGGCAGTCGATGGCGAATACGTGACGCGATGGGAAGATTTCCAGTTTCTTCCCGGTGTGGCTGAAGCGATTTCATCGCTAAACCGGGCAGGCTGGAACGTGATCGTCGTCAGCAATCAGCGATGCGTGGCAAAGGGCTTGCTGACAATGACGGAGCTTGAGACCATTCATCAAAAAATGCACGAGGAACTTGCCAGATCGGGGGCCAAGTTAGACGGAATTTATTACTGCCCCCACGAAAAAGAACCGCCTTGCAGCTGCCGCAAGCCTGCTCCTGGAATGTTATTGACGGCGGCGCGGGAACACCAGATCGACCTGAACGCATCCTGGATGGTCGGAAATTCCGAAAGCGACGTGGAGGCCGGGAGGCGGGCAGGCTGCCGCACGATGCTGATTACTGCAGACTCTTCAGCGGAAAGCCAGGGAAGCGATCGTTTTGCACAGTCGCTATTGGAGGCAAGCGGTATCGTGCTCGCCGAGGGTGCGAAAATTCCCCAGAGCGAGTAGGGCAGCATCGCAGTTTCAATAGCACTGTGAGCGAGGCCCCATATGAGTATTCGACTTTCGACTGAATAGCTCCGACCAAGATATTCTCGCCGCCCCGTCGGGCAAAGGATAGTTGCAACCTGATGACTCGCCGCGTCATCTTTATCCTGTTACTCGCGATCATATCCAATGTGATCCTTGCCGCAGTCTTGCCAAAAGTTGATGGTTGGAGCAGCGAAACCGCCAGGATCGCCGCGTCAATCGCCAACGGCCAAGGCTTCAGTTCTCCGTTTCGGGAATCAACCGGGCCTTCCGCGTGGATTCCTCCAGTGTATCCGTATCTGCTTGCGGGTATCTTCGTTGTTTTTGGAGTCTTCACGGTCACGTCTCTTTGCATTGCGGTCGGAATCAATCTCATTATTCATGCCTTTACTTGCATCGTTTTGTATCGAGCAGCCGGACAGGCGTTCGGCCCGCGAGTCGGCTTCTACTCAGCTTGTGCGCTAGCCGGGTTCCCGCTCCTGTTCTATCCATTGGTGGTGCTGCATGTCTTAGGCGGATACGGAGGCACTGGTTTATTCATCTCGCCGAACATCATTTGGTACACCCACATGTCAGAGCTGGCGATCGTGCTATTGATCTGGCTGACCTTGCGCCCTCCGCATTGGGCCCTTCTTGGGATGGCGTGGGGCATCGCAGCTCTCCTGAATCCAACCGTACTGGCTGTGGCGCCAGCCTTTGGAATCTGGCAGCTTCGAAATGGAAAAGGCTGGCGGTATCTCGGATCAGCGGGATTCGTGGCAATGTTGTGCATCGCTCCGTGGCTGATACGCAACTACTTAGTCTTTCACCAGCCGGTCTTTATTCGCGACAATCTGGGAGTTGAACTAAGGGTTGGCAACCAACCGGGCCAGAATGGCCGATGGAGCGGCGAGCTACATCCCGATCGGAGCGACTACGAATTGGGCCGCGTCATTCATATGGGAGAACTTGGATATTCCCGTACGTGCGGGCAAGAGGCGCTGCAGACCATCCGTGCTCGCCCAGGTGAGTTTTTCCGCAGCGTGGTTCTCCGTTTTGGATACTGGTGGATCGGCAATCCGATGGAATCGAGACACCTCGGCAAATTGAGATTTGTGAAGTATTTGCCGCAATTAATGTTTTCAATACTGGCGTTTATCGGCGCGGGACTCGCACTGCGGTCTAACGACAAGAATGCATTTTTGTTCGTTGCGGTGCTGCTTTTTTATCCGCTTATTTATTATGTGACGCACACATTTGAGGGCTTCACTTACCAGTATCCCATGCATCCAGAGATGTTGGCGTTAGCCGCATCGGCTGTTGTCAGAAGAGGCAGCGCGATGGCCCAAACCGCCAAGCCATTCGCGCGGATACACAGTAAGCTGAGCCATTTTTCCAAGCGCCGCGCGGCAGCTTAGAGCGCTCGCCAACAAATACCGCCCAGCGTGAATGGAGATCTAAATCCCTCCGATCCTGCACGTATTCCGGGCTGTTGGGTCAAAATCAGACGTCTACTGCCCTTTCTGTTTTAAGTACTCATTGATTTCAAATTGGCTGCCGCCTGCTTGGCAAGATCCTCCACGCTGATATTCACAGACCCCGTCCTGGCACGCTGAGAGCGAATAGCCTGGAAGCGGCGCGGCTTCTGATTCTGGTGCGATGATTCGGTTAAAGGCTTGAGCGACCGAATTTAGGTCGCCAACATCAGAGAAAACGAAAATCGGGATTGGACGGTGAAGGTAGGCGTATCCGCCAGTGTCCCACCAGTGGATTTTGAACATAGCGACACCGCAAGCGTTTGGCTCTTTGCTCAAACGACTGAATGCCCGAAGGCCCCCACTTGCTTTGTGCCAGCGTGGGAACTGACTGGCGAGCGCCAACGAACAAGCTAAGACGAAACCACCAGCGATCAGCCATCTTGTCTGCTCAGAGCTGCGCCATTTTATTTTTCGCTCCAGAAATTGCAGGGAGTCAATAAGTCCGACGCTAGCAAGCACCATCAAAATGGGCAAAACCGGAAAGATGTACCGGAACTCTTTATGAGCGATCACAGAGTGTGGGAGCAGAATGGCCAGACTTATCCAACCAAGGATTGGGGAGCGGCGAACGCCGAGAAGGGCGAAAAGCGCTATGGGCCCGGTATGAACGAAGAGCGAGGAAAAATAGTAGTACCACGGTAGAACGCCAAAATCAGCGGCTCTATCGTGAACAATATTTTCTCGGAAGTATGCGTAGTACGAATAAAAGGGAACGGACCAAGTAATGTAGTCCACGATACCAAACGCAATCACGACGAGGAAGATCCCCGAGGCCACCGGCAGAAAGCGCGTCTTCCAGTCGCGAGACATGATCCACAGCCCGACGAACAGAACGGCCGGGCCGTATTGGATCCTAAGACATACGGTTAGTCCCAAAAGCAACCCGACCAAAGCCATCCGCCATTTGCTTTGCGACTTTTGGTCCGATTGCAAAGAACCTAGATAAATCGCGGGGAGAAAAAGATACCCCGCCATTAGCTCATTCAGTGCGCGAGGACCGAAATTGACGAGTTCAAACCATATCGCAGCGCTGAAGGCCGCCAATACGGCGTATTGAATTCCAAAATATTTTTTGCACCAAGCGAAAGCGAACCACACGGCGGCGAGTGAGAGCAACGAGAAAAAGAAGGCAGTACCGAAAATGTAGCCCGAAGAACCGGGAGCGAGCCATGCAGTACTTTTTATGATAACGGCGATGAGCGCGGGCAAGACCCAGGATCGAAGGCCGAGACGATACTCCCAAGTAACCACAGACGGTCCATAGGCCAAGTGATGCGCCGGTTCTTGAGTTTGAAAGATCTCATCAGCCCAGTAGATGCTGGGCGAAGTGTGAAAGAGAGCCAGCCGTAGCAACAGAGCAAGCACTAGAACGGCAAAGAGATACCAGGAAGTTCCGTTCGGTTCTGGCTTCAAGTCCTCATGCTGTCCGTACTGAGTAAGATCTTCTTGCCGTTTGTGGTGAGAAGCTAAGTCTAAACCCGTCATCCGGTCATCCTGGACCGCACCGTATAGAGGGGCGGACCCAGGGCTTATCCTATGTTAGATGAGGTGCAGCGAAAATGCTTCGAATTATTTTGTCACGTTCTGGTGGGACTCGCGGACCTGGACCGGAAGGTTCTGCGATACCGCGGCGGCGATGGTTGCGAGACGTTGCTTCCTTTGTAAAAGCTCTGGCATCGGTTCAAGACCGACGGTCTTGAGTATGGTTTCCCAGCGGTACGCCCAATCATGTCGCAGCAAGACCTGCGCGGCATTAGTTCGCCGTATTGTGTCCTGTCTTTCGGGTTGTCTGTCGAGCTCATTGATAACCATATTTATTTCGCTGGAATTATAGGGAAGATGAACCAGCGCATCGGGCCAGTCAAAGAGCTTCTCAAATTCCTGATTATCAGGACGTTCTCCCACCAGGATGGCTCCCGCTGCGGTGCCTTCATAGTAGCGGTTACCGATCTCAATTTGATCGCCCCTCCTATCGCGTCGATCGATCAAGCCGGGGTTCACAATGAAATAACGACTCCTCTTCGCCACGTTGGCGAACAGAGCTCTGTGCTCTGTTGCATTAATTGCTTGATCGCCAGCGATACTGTCATGAAGATAAAAGAGGCGCTGTTCGGCCGCCATCCTTAGAAGCGCTTGATGCGTTATTTCTGACCGGCGTCCGATGCTATAGACGTCCACGACTCTAGCTGGCGCGTCAGGATATGGACAGAAGAGAGTTGCATCAACGCCAGGCGGCAAAAAAACGCATTTGCGTCCAATCCGCTCACTGAGCGCACGAACACTTTGACTGTAATAAAGCATGACAACGTCGAATTTCTCAAGAATTCGCAAAAAGTAACGAGAGCCGGCCATCTCCCGCACCCAAAGCTCGTCGATCAGGCACACTGAAGTTTTACAGGCTTCTCTCCAATTGCTGACAGCGTTGATCATTAGGAGGTCAGTTGCAGCGCCACAGATCGCAAAAAACAAGTCATAGCTTCCCTTTGCCGGTGTTTTGTGAATGCCTGGATTCAATGCAATAGGAGCGTGGTAGGCAATTCGCCTCGCGACCTGGTGCCGTAAATTGGAAGGGTCGGCAGGTGGCGCCAGCATCTCTACGGAATCCATCTGAGAAATAATGTCCTCAAATTCATAATGAGCACAGCGAAAGAGAGCCTTCTTAAAAATATTTCTTTGGGAAAAGATGAGAGTGCGTGGCTTATCGGGCTGCCTGACCATGTTGTGCTCCGTTCAAAATTATAGGTCGGTCGGACCTCGTCTCGCGGGGTCCAGATTTGATTGCCAAGGGATTCTTGCCCTCCTCGCTCACGGGACGGCTGCCCCGACGGCAGACTCGGTGTTCGTCCGACTGCGACTGGCCAGGACGGCCAACAATTGCCTCCGTTCCGGCGGACTGAAGACAACAAGCCAAGATCCAGCGGCATAGATGGCCGTGGCGCAAATTGCTGAACTGATCATCCAGAAATAACTGGATCTTAAACCCCAGGCGGTGACCGCGATCACCGCACCGATAAGGCCGCCACAGCGGAACAGGGTCACCGCGAGGAACCGCATGTAATCGCCGTAGTGAAGTCCGCTAGCTTTGCACACCCAAAATGGCTGCGCCACGACGCGAATTAAAAATGCGGCGATCAGGGTGCCTAGTGCTACGCCAACAACACCGAGGGGCCGGACGAGCGCCAGGCTAATCCCCAAATTGATCAGGCCTTCGGCGCAGTTCAAATATGTGTAGAAGCGATGCTTGAACGTGGCATAGAGCAGCGCGATGGATGGGCTCTGACCTACGTCCAGCAGAACCGCAAGCGAAAGAATTACCAGCGGCCAGTACGCATCCCGATATCCAGGGCCCATCCAGCGAGCGATAAATGGTTTTCCCCAGAAAATGAGGCTAAGACCTATGAAGACAGAAATAGAAAGCGAAACTCTGGTCGCAAAAAAGAACACTCTTTCGAGACTCGCCCGGTCTTGCGCGCCGTGAAGGCGGCTCAAGAGCGGTTGAATAATTCCGATTACGCATACGATGACATCAATATAGTACCTCATGAAAACATTAGCCACCCTGTAGTGAGTGACGGCAGCCAACCCAATAAAGCCCGCAATAATTACAGAATCTAACTGAAACCGAAAAACATCCCCGATCACTGACAAGAACGTATAGATGCTGTAGGAAAAAAAACCTTTCACTCTTGCGCGATCGATGGGCGAGCCATCAAATTGCGCCCAAGGCGCTTCGCGCCGCGCTAACCAAGTCTGGAGGCCAAGGATCGGCAGAGATGCAAACAACGTCATCCACGCGAGCGCTAGAAGTCCGCCTCCCGCCAGGATAGCCCATACAATGAGACCCGTGCGAAGCGCTAGTCCTAGAATTCCGAGTCCAGACAGAATATCAAAACGAAGCTCAGCCTCCAGCAAGCCTCCGTAAGCTCTCGCCGGAAACCCAAACGCCACATTCACACCCAGGATGGCGATCACTTTCGAAAAAAGAGCTGCATCCTCTGGACTATGGGAGAACCATGGGGCGGCAGTGGCAATGACTGCCGTCGCGAGCAAGGCGACACATCCTAACAGTGACTGGATGCGCAGCGCTGCGTTGAAAACAGCTTTGCGCTCACGCGGGTCGTTCTGCCCAATCGCTATACTCAGATATTGAGACACCGCGCTGGAGAGCCCGAAATCCAGAAGTCCGTAATAACCGATGAACGTGCCAGCGAGGGTCCAGAATCCGTAAAGGCGATCCCCGAGGTGATGCACGACGAAAGGCATCAAAAAGAGAGAAGATATTGCCGCGGCAGCAAGGTTGCCGAGCCGCAGCACGGACCCGGAAAGAAGTTTTCGACCTGCAGAACTTAACTTTTCAGTTTTCATAACAAACGTCGCACTTTGGGCCGCGGAGGACGTGGGTCAGGCTGCAGCAGCATCTTTAGACAAGCCTTTGGCTTCCGGAGAGAGAGGTGCCTTCGTTAGCAAATCCTCGTATATTCGCATGATCGCGGAGCAAATCACTTCGTAAGAGTACTTTGCGTTAACCATGTTGTGGGCCGCGTGGGAAATTGAATTCCGCAGGCTGGGGCTGTCAAACAATAGGCCAACAGCATCGGCAATGGCCGACGGACTAGCCGCATCAACAAGCAGGCCGTTGCTGCCATTAGAAATCAAATCTGGAACCGCGCCAACTCGTGTCGCAACCACGGGCACACCCATGGCCATCGCTTCGATAATGCTCATACCAAACGATTCGTAGAAAGACGGATTAATATAGACGTCGGCTTTCGCGTAATATGCAGGGACGTCTGCATGATCAACAAGCCCGGCAAATGTAACCCGCTTCGCAGCTTCTGGACTAAGCCTTGTTTTAAGTTGCTGCAAATAACTATCTTGATAAAAGGGCGCAAGGCTTTCCACTGCCGATTGATCCAGACAGAGATCGACCAGGAATTCACGCGGGAGAATCCACTCGGCCCCGACAATCTGTAAAGTCGCATCCGGATAACGTCGAATAATTATCTCGAATGCATCGAGTAGAACGTGAAGGCCTTTCTCCGGGGAAACTCTTCCCACATACAGAAGTCGCGTTGGACAGGGATTATCTGAGCAGGAACGAAGCGACCGAGAAAACGTTTGCGGCACAACTCCCATCGGGACGGTCTTGCAGCGACTCGCTATCTGCGGAAACTTAAAGCGAACAGGGTTAGAAACAAAGTCGCTACAGGCGATCAGTGAATCGACCTTCTGGAGCCTTTTGGCGAGTTTGGTAAAGTCAACTTGCGTTAGCAGCTCGCCATGCATGTTCAGAACAACCCGAGTGGAGGGACTGAGAAGTTTGATCAGAGCAGCAAACTGAGGAAAGTTGTATACATGTGCGACGTCGCAGCCTTGCTTGCGAAGATCCAAGGCGACCCTGAGCGCATACCACGGGTACCACAGGTCGGAAGAAAATGGCAGACGCCGGACGCCGAGGGCCTTACGAATTAAAAGGGAATACTTCAGGAGGCGGCTATCCCAATGGGTGGAAAAGCGACGGCAGCGCACTCCACCTACGTAGCCGTGCGGTTCGAGAGAGAAAGCACCTGAGTACAGCGATACATCGCAGAATCTCGACAGACCTGCGGTAACTTGGCTGTTCCATATTTGCAACGAACCGTCCACATGGGGGGGCCACATGGGCGGAAATACAAAAGCGACTTTCACTGGGCACCTGGGCGCGCCCATCTTACCTTAGGCTCTACCTTTTTGGCGAGCCCTGTGACAATGGTCCCGAGTCAACCGCGCTAAGCGACCGCGAGACGCCTGGCCTGAACAAGAGCCTTCGCGGAAGCCTCTTCTCCGCTGATGAAACTCTCATCAGTCCACATATAGCCCCAATCTCCATAGCGTCCGCAATATGCGATGCCCAAATCGTCGAGGTAACCGTGAACTATTTTGAGAGCCGCTGCGCGGTCCAAATCGAAAATAATGTTGGCATAGGGCAACAACATGGCGTGTTTGGATAAAACGCGATCGTTTTCGCGCAGAAGGCCGACACGCCGGAGATCCTTGATTACCGGGTCAATCAGCGTGTCGGGCGATTCGTCTAAGGGCTTGTATTTTTTGGAAAAATAAACTTCGGCTTGGATACTGCCTGTGCCGGCGGGCGCATTGCGAGCCGAAAGCATGTGCGGAAAGCCGAGGCGTGTGAAACAGACGTCCTCGTCATAGAAATAGGTCATGTGAGCATCGGAAAGATCCTGGCGATCCACGCCAAGATTCACCAGCACACAAGTGGAGCAGGCGAGCCGTTGTGAGGCTTCGAGAACGTCTTGCGGCGTGCCTTCGATCATTCGAATAAGATCCGGGAGCGGCACCGAGGAAACCAGTCCATCGTAGTTCGCGCTATGTCCATTCGAAAAGCGAAGTTGCCTTGCGCGAGGGTCGATGGATATTAATTCGTGGTTGAGCTTCAGATTCCCAAGTGGTACGAACTTCTTTAGATAATTCATGAAGCCACCAGCGCTCGGATAACGGAAGTGGGTGATGTAATGAACGTGTGGCGCGGACGGCGACAATGCGCCGCGCAACACTTCTTCGAGGCTTGGCCGGTAGATCCGTGGCCCGAGCCAGTCCGTGCTCATATTCTCGGCGGTGGTCAGGTGATACTTTCGCGTGTACTGCATAGGAAAAAGCTCGGCAAAGGAACGACCAAAACTAGATACCAACCAGTCCGCATAATTTTTCGGCGGCTGGTCTGGTTTTTGCCGCTCTTCGACAAAATCGGAAATCACCTTTACAACTACGTCGTCGGGTAGCCCGTGAAGGTGAAGCTGCACGGGATGTTTCGGCCAATGGCCACGCCAGTAGTTATTCAAACTGATCGGTAGGGTTTCATACTGCTGGTCCACACTTTCGGCGAAAAGGTCCTGTATACGGGGATCCTTGGTGAAGGAGATATGCGGGCCAATATCAAACATGAACCCACTATCATTGCGAAACGAGGCCGTGTGCCCTCCGTAGTAGGCGTTCTTGTCGTACAAGACGGGTGTAATGCCCTCTTGGTTCAGCCGATAAGCGGCACCGAATCCGGCCATTCCAGTTCCAAGTATGAGGATATTGGGATTGTGCATAATCTTTCCCCGTGCATTCTCGATTCTGCTACTACTTCTTGGACCTCAAGCGAAAAAACTTTAGCGCTTAAAATCGACCGGTCAATTCTGCAAAAGCGCTTCGTAGCGTTGTATCTGCGCGCTGGTGACGCGCCGCAGATCGCCGCCTGCTTCGAAGGCACGCCACCACTCAATGATCCAGCCAAGCGCTGAATTCAAAGGCAGCACAGGACGCCATCCCAGACAAGTTCGCGACTTAGAGGCATCCAGTTTAAGGAAATGCGCCTCTTTCGGGTGAATTGCACCATCTCGATTCCAGGATGCGCGATTCCCCCAAGACCTAGCGAGTTCGTCGGCAATCCAAGAGACAGGTTTGGCATCTGCTTCTGCAGGCCCGAAATTCCAAGCAGATGCAAAGCGGGACGGTTCGCCGGCAAGCCGTTCGGCGAGCATCAGGTATCCGCACAAGGGCTCCAGAACAAATTGCCACGGCCGGATCGCCGAGGGATTACGGATCAAGCATGGCTGTCCCGCAAGGAAAGCCCTCAGGAGATCGGGTATTAGTTGATCCGCGGTCCAATCACCGCCGCCAATGGCATTTCCTGCGCGGGCAGACGCGAGAGCCACGCCGTGAGTCGTGATCGATTCCGGCGAGAAGAACGAATCTCGGTAGGCAGTGGTTACTAGCTCCGCACAGCCTTTCGAACTCGAATAGGGATCACGGCCACCCATCGGTTCGTTTTCGCGATATCCCCAAATCCACTCGCGATTTCTGTAGCACTTGTCACTCGTAACATTGACCACCGCACAAGATTGCTTTAACTGTCGCAGCGCTTCGAAAAGATTCACAGTGCCCATAACGTTCGAGGAGTAAGTTTCTATAGGATCTTCATAACCCCGGCGAACGACCGACTGAGCGGCCATATGAATAACTACTTCAGGATGGCATTCGGCTATTACCGATTTGAGTCGCGGAAAATCACGAATATCACCACAAACAGAACGAAGCGAGCTGGCGACGGATGCTCGTTCAAACAGATTTGGCTGAGTCGGCGAATCAAGGGCATATCCGGTTACGTTCGCGCCGAGCGCATCCAGCCACAACGACAGCCAACTGCCTTTGAAGCCGGTATGACCGGTCAACAGGACCCTGCGGCTTTTCCAAAACGAACGATTAAGCATGGATGATCGGCCTCATCATGGGCACGAGCTCGCGATTTGCAACGAATGAAGCGAGGACGGGACCGAACTCGAGTTTGCCGGCGAATCGCTTCATATGATTTTCGACGAATTTGCGGATTGCATCGACAACGGCCGTGAATCTCCCGAGACGAGAGGCCATTGGGACTGTTGTTCACGCCACAACGATTGAATCAAGCCGGCGGCGGGCAAATCGACGTCATCAAAGGACAATGCCTCATCTTTAGAAATATTGCGGCGAAGCACACAACCCTCCGATAGACCAATGGGCAAGGCACCGTAAGCACGGGCGTCGGCAGTATTGTCAATGAGCCCGTAAGTACAGAATCCACCGATACCGTCCAGCAACTCGCCCGATTTCAAATCGCGTTTCGCCATCGTCAATACCTCGCACACGGGACCTGCGAGCGGAGCTACTGTCGGATCGCGATGAATGACCGCGCGTCCAATCGTTGAAGCGATCTGGATGTGAGGCAAATGGAATGGAGTGTAAAAAACATAGAAAGGGCCGTCGCCGAGTTTGTAATAGGCGAGCTGGACCTTCTTGAGAGGCGATTCTTCGTGAACAATCACGAACGCACCGGTGTGCGGGGCAGCACCCAGCGCGTAGTCAACAAGTCCGGTGGCCAGCATCTGATCAGGGGGCAAGAGTTGCGCGATCTCTCGGACATAATTGCAAGATGGCCCGAACATTCCCCGGCGCCCGACATGGAATCCGGTCGCATTGGATAGTACGGTTGCCTCCATGGAAAGCTTGGTGGCGTCGGCAAACGAGGTGACCTTTTTCGCATCCTGATCGTGCTTCTCCGCGAACGCTCGTTGTGTATCAGGCGTCCGATAGTGGTCGACCATGCCTTTAATGTTGCCCGCGGCAACAGGAGAAAGTCCGACCGATCGAAGGTAGCGAAGCAGGGTCATCGCAACGCCCGGCTCGTCACCATCGGTGTGCGTAACTACAACTCCGGCCTGATCGGCCTT
Organism: Candidatus Acidiferrum sp.; assembly: GCA_036522855.1. Taxonomy (GTDB): domain Bacteria; phylum Acidobacteriota; class Terriglobia; order Acidiferrales; family UBA7541; genus Acidiferrum. The sequence goes on from DATDFA010000013.1 coordinate 115,677, forward strand.
TGCTTTTAAAATGGGGCCAAGCAACGAATCTAGCTCGGCGTTCACAAGAACCACGTGTTTGCCATGACTGAACGCTGCCAGTGCGACGCGGGCAGCGGCTTCTACGGTGCCAGTCACCTCAACAATTACATCGATGGGCTCGCATGCGGTTAACAGGAAGGGATCATCCGTCAACACCGGCACGCCTCGCGCGATTGCCAGTTCGGCTTCGCGAATGGCCCCAACTCGCTGCCATTTCGCGATCCCGGATTCACGAAATGCACGTTCGCCATGCTCTGGCGTTCGGTTAGCAATCGCCACAAGCCGAATCCCTGGCACCGGAGTTCCAAGTTGCAACGCGATGGCCCGGCCGGTGGCGCCGGCTCCGACTATTCCGACACGGATAGGACGACCGGACAATTCACGTTCTTGAAGGGCGGTATCTAGAATCATAAAGAAATCAATCTCGATATATTTCCGGTCTCGCTTTGAATTCTGTTCAACAACTTAGAGCACCAGTTTGCGAGCAAAAAAAGCTTCGGCGTAACCGCTGGAAGCATTGCATTCCATACCGCGCAAACGCATCAGCGAGAGGAACGTCTCACGCTGAAACCATTGTTTGGAGCTCTGAGAACGGAACGTGTCCAAGATGAATCGGATCTTTTTTTCGCACACGTCAGAGGAGAGAGGCACGAAGACGCTCGGTTGTCCGATGTCGCCGTCATACTTAGGAATCTCGTATTCCAAGATCAGATGGTCCCGAAAAGTATTCCAAGTTAGCTCGGCCAGTAACCGATGGTCCTGATGAGCATCGTTGCGATTGTGGGTGAAGACAACGTCCGGAGACACCGACTGCTTTAGTTCTTCGAAGACGGCTTTCACTTCAGCGCCCACAAAAGGCAAGAATCCGTCCCGAAAATTCTTAAGCAGCGGTCCTTTCATGCGAGAAGTTCCTGCGAACAGCGCCGCAGCTTGCTGAGCCTCGTTAGCTCGAGTCCCCGACGCGCTGAGGACGATCCAGTGAAATACGCAGTCTGGATACTGCTGCGACAAACGCAGGATTGTGCCGCCACAACCAATTTCGATGTCGTCCGAATGCGCTCCCAAACACAGAACTTGCAGGGGAGTGCCCGGCTTGGGATGCAGGCTTAGAGACAGCACGGTACAGCACTCTGCGCAATGGCGTTATTTGCCGTTGCCATTGCCATTGTTTTTCCAGACTTCCCATGGAGCCGCGCCGCTGGTGCACAAGCTTTCCAGCTGCTGCTTGTCCTTGAAAGTATCCATGCTCGCCCAAAACCCGTCATAGGCATAACCGACCAGTTGTTGCTCGTCCACCAGCCGCTGAAAGGGCTCCGCAACAAGTTCCTCTTTCGTTCGTATGTAATCGAAAATCCTCTTCTTGAAAATAAAGAATCCGCCATTGATTCGAACCGAGCCGTTGTTGATGGCATTGATTCCCAGAACCAAGTTCGCCTGGCCCTCTTGCAGCGAAACCAGATGATAGCTGAGATTGGGACGGACGCAGAGAAAGCTGGCAATTTTGTTCTGCCGATGAAAGTGGTCCAGTTGAATCGGGAGCGGCAAGTCAGTCAGGCCATCGCTATAGTTCGCCAGGAATTCTTCTTCCCCTTCCAAATATTTTTCGACTGCCTTGAGGCGCTGGCCAATATTAGAGTTGATGCCAGTATCTGCAAAGGTGATCCGCCAATCATGGGTGTCACTATTGAGCAACTTCAGTTTTCCGCCGCCGGATAAGACGAAGTCGTTGGAAGCACATTCGTTGTAGTTCAAAAAATAATTCTTTACGGCATCCGCTCGATGCCCCAGGCACAGAATGAAATCTTTGTGCCCATAGTGCGCGTAATACTTCATTACGTGCCAAAGGATCGGACGATCTCCGATATGTACCATCGGCTTTGGTACCGTGTCCGAATAGTCTCGGAGACGCATACCCAAGCCGCCACAAAACAATACGACTTTCACGAAAGTCCCCTGTGCTTCAATCGGTTCAGTGTAAAGAGCTTCGCCTGCGATAGTCGGAATTCGAATTTCGAGTGTTTATCGCTCATAAATTTATTCTCTGCTGCGCCATCAACGGCCAATTGCGATCCTGGTCGGAAACAACAGTGGGGATCAGAGGCCATTCGATAGCAAAAAAAGGATCGTCGAACCGAGCTCCGCGGACGGCGCTCGGCGTGTAAAAAGCAGAGGTCATATAATGCATTTCTGTGTTCTCTTCAAGAGTCTGATATCCATGAGCACATCCGGCGGGCACGAAGAGCATACGTCCGTTTTCGGCGCCCAGCTCAGTTCCATACCACTTGCGAAAAGTCTGCGAATCGGGCCTAAGATCAAGAACTACATCGAATATCGATCCCCGAGTGCAGCGGACCAGCTTAGCTTCCAAGGCTGGAGCGACTTGAAAATGCATGCCTCGAACGGTTCCCTTCTTCACGTTAAATCCCATGTTCGCCTGGACAGGCTGAAAGTCGATACCGTAGTCGACAAACTCGCGGGAACACCATGCGCGCATAAACCGTCCGCGATCATCTTCGTGCGGACTCGGATCAATGACTCTTGCGCCGCTCAAGCCGGTCTCCCTAAAACGCACCTTGGCCGTTCCTTTCCTTGCGCCCTCAAGGTACGCCCTTAAGGCTAAGCCCTTAAAGTCGAAACCTGTGCGCTTGGCCGCGTACCCGGCCAGATGGCGGCATTTCTTTGGCGGATACGTTTAGGTCGAAGCGTGTAGGTGGGGTTTTGTGGCAGCGGCTTTCGGCATTTGAGCCGGATAATACAGGCACGTTCCAAGACAAGCTACCGCCCCTGGAATCACCCACCAGAGTTCACAAATATTCTGCAATCACGCTACCAGATTTGCAGATATTTCGGTAGGTTGACGGACTGACGTAGCGGGGGATCCACTGAAAACAAAAGAGTTAGATCCGCCAAGGAGGATGCGGATTGAACCTTCAAATGGCCTTTTAAGCTCGGCTGTCACTGATTGAGGAAAACACTTGCCATTAACTGTTAGCAGCATTCCGCAGACAAACAGCACTATACAAATAACTCTTTTGTTTACAGTAGAATGTGGCGATGTTAACTGGCGACCCGGGACAAGCTTTATTCAGTCGGTCGAGGGTGACCATCCGGGGCGTTCTGGACCCTATAGCTAAGTCGACCATTTTCTAGCACCGCATACGCCAACCGCGCCCGCTCTTTCCCAGCCCCAACAATTTCCCAAGTGTCTCCGGAGGGAACCAGTTTCATCGCATTTCTCGCTCGCCACCAGCGATCAACCTCTCCGGGGAGAGCCGCCCAGATTTTTTCGTGCGCAATCATCCGTTGAAGGTAACCGAGAAACGAGGCATAAACGCCGCGCGCGCGCGGTTCGATCAAATAATCGGGGTGGGTCAGTAAGCTCATCAGCCCGTTTCTTTTCCTGATCAGATCGAGCTGAAGCTTCCAAAGGTCGATCGAATAATCATCCAGGATATGGAAGAGCGAATAATCCTGCGTAGTCGTGAGCGGCAGCTCGACAATTTTTCCTATGAAATAAGGCATAACCGTGCAGCAGCCACCGCGCAACGGCTCCAGGTGCGCAACGTTGGGAACGGACATATCGTAGGAAAATTCAAAAACGTCGTACCAGTCTTGCTTTCGGTACATCGCCCCGGCACGGAAGCCGTTCGTATGATATCGCTTCAGGTAACCATTAATTCCGGCCGCTCTGCGCTCGAATTCTGTCCGTTCGCGGTAGAGGTGGCCGTCATGATTCAAATCATGAATATTAAATTCGCAGCCGCGATTCCGAATTCCAAAGACATATTCATCGCGGACTTGGTAACGCTTTTCCGGGATGACCTGATACGATGCCTTGAAGCCAAAGGAATCGTCCAGGTCCATCAAGTTGAACGTGAAGTCGCGTCCAGCCGAAGTCTCTACGTCGTGAGTGAGGATCAGTGCGTTGGGCGCACCGTCAGGCCAAAACCAGATGAAGGGCATTCTAGTGCCGCCACTGGCCTCGATTAACAGCCGCAACAATTGTTCATGGAGATTATCAACCGTAAAGTCGACGGGCCATGTCGGGAATTGCAGATGCCTCCAATCTCCAAAGTAAATTTTCTGCAACTGACGCCGAACCCGGAACGGCAAGCCCTTTCTGACCATGTAGTAGAGCATACGAACAGGCTCGCTCTCGGCAAACAGTTCCAGTCCTCCGGTGCCTTTCTGGCGGTATCGTTCCATTCGAAGATTTTGAACGACTTCGGCAAAGCTAAAGGGCAGCTGAATCGTGCCACTGCTATCGGAGCGAACCTCCTTGAAAACGTCGAACGCCGAAGATCCCGCTACGTCCGGCGAAACGCCGGATTGAGATCTTCCGTAACAAATATTGTTTGTGCCAAATTGAAAGTAACCGATGTCGGACGAGGAATCGGCACTCTGAGATATCCGAGCGAGCGATTCTGTAGGCAGGCGATAATAGTCGAGGAGGGTTTGGATCACGGTTTGGTCCGGGCGGCGGGCCCAAATTTTGCCTCTATTTACAATGTAACATTCATCGGAGCCTATGACCCGGGACAGTTCTCAAAAAGAGAGCAACTGTTTCGACACGTCACGAAGGCTCTTGTTATCCAATATGGCGATAAATCAGCTTGCCCGCTACTTTAAGCAGGCTGCCCGGCATGAGCGAGAAGGCTTTTCTCGCTACTTGCGCTTTCCAGCCGTTGGACAGGTCGCGAGAGGCGGCGGACGGGTAGCGCCAATAAGTCAGGCGCTTTGGTTCGGCTACCCAGTGGTTTTTGAACGCAAGGAGCCCGAGATTATCCGGTTCCGTTCGCCCCATATCGAAAGCGATCGCTCCACTCGATTTAGCGGCCGCGATGGCTTTCCAAAAAAGCCAGGGAGTTGCGCCGAATTTGTTAAAACGGGGATCGGAACAACCGTACTTATAGTAGACAACATCCTTAAAACTTAAGGTGAGAATCGCGGCCATCGGAAGATTGTCCTTATAAGCCACCCGGACTTTTAGCGCATTTCCCTGGCAATGAGCCAAGTTTTGGAACCAGGCATAGGGGCTCGGAGGCACGTGGTGACGCCCCCGCGTGAGGACAAACAAAGAGTAAAACTCTCCCAGCAACTCCTCAGAGTTACCGCACTTTTCGAGAATCCCGGCCCGCTCTGCCCGCTGAACCCGGCGTTGAACGGAATCTTTATCAAAACTCTGGAAAAGCTGATCTGGGTCGGCACGAAGGTCGAGCGTGTGAAGAAAATAAGTTGCGGCGGGCACGCAGCCGGTCTCCTCAGCCAACCGACCTAAAATCTGGCAGGTGGGGCGAACCTCGAAATATTTCCTTTTTTCCCTCTGCAGAATTAATTGCGAATATTGAATTAGTATCTTCAGGTCCGCAATTGAGTCGCACAAAGGCCTGCAATGGTCTGAAAAAGGCAAGGAGACGAGGCGCCGTCCCGTCAGCCAGCTATTAATACGACAAAACACGATTCCATTTTTGAGTGCAGCGCCGGGAGGCGAGGTGCTGAAGGCTACAGCTTCGTATCCGTAGGTACTGCGAAGGGCTTGGAGCCATGGCACCGTGTGGAAGACGGACGCCTGCGGATGATTCTCAACGAAGTCACCCCAGCGCGTATCCTTTGTTGGATCAAGTTCGAAACAAGAGAGGCGAGAAGTACACTGAGGGCCGTCGATTGTTGTTGGACTGCTCATCTCTTATTGCTTATCGATCCCTCAAGCAAACGATTAAAAACTGCGGCATTCCCTGAGCGCCCCACAATTGTATGCGCTTTACGTGCGCCAGCAGCGGTGCGCGAGGAAACCTTGACAGTCAAATATCAATAGCCTAGCATAGGCTAAATTCTGGCCCCGCAGCTCGACAGACGTGTAATTCTTCATGTTGCATTTCGCAAAGCAAACTGTCCATCGTGCTCTCAGAAGTCAAGGTTTCGATCTTGTCAGAACAGAACCGGCTCCGCCTCAGAGGAACCTAAAGGCTGAGGGTTTGACAGGTTGGTTTTTGCCTGCTGAGTGCCATCGACTCTACCTGCTTGCAGCCATGACCAGTGGACCAATCCTGGAAATTGGTCATTTCCTTGGTAGGAGCACGGCTTGTATCTGTGAGGCCATTCACGACATAGGGAAGCCAAGAGAGTTTGTGTCCTATGATCTCGGATTCCGATCACCCGAGCAGTTCAAGGCACACTACGATAAGGTCCACAAGTCGGATATCCCGGTGCCGGCCTTGTACAGTGACGTCGTGTTCTCGCAGAATACAACGACCACGGAGATTGCCAGGCAAAACCTTAAAGCTCTGCAACTGGATCGGTACGTCAGGCTCATCTCAGGGGACTTTATTGATCTGGACAGCAGCAAATACGACATGATTTTCTGCGACGCAACGCACGATATACACGAACTGGAACTCAACCTCCCGCACGTCGTCGCGCATTCAAATCATGGCTGTGTCTGGGCATTCCACGACATGGATCGAAGTAAAATAGACGCGGCACTCAACCTTGCAGATGTTGAATTCAGCGACCTCACGATTTCACTTGGAGTCTTCGTCTATATGGGCTGCTAAGTTGCGCGCTCCGGTGCTGTCTCGGTTTCTTTCAGACCGGTAAAGGCGGCAGCGGTCGGCACGATAGCCATAACGATCACTGCCAAGCCGAAATTAACCGGCCTTCCCGAATATGTTTCTGATTCTGTCAGCGGGAACACTCAGGAAGCGGTTGGTGGATAGATACTCATCTCTGAATTCGGAAAGGATGCGCCGTGCTGCGACGCCCAGTTCAAAGCGCAAAGAGCTGCGCTGCGGTGACAGAGAAGCCTGCCCTCGATAGGCGACTTGAAAATACGTTTCCGAGTGAGGTGCGATCCGCTGATGAAAGGCAAAGTGCCGAGGCTCGGTCACGTAGGCCACGGGCTTTTCATCACAAAGTATTTCGAAATCAATATCATCCTGGCTCTTTCGTTTGCGTACCGTCAGTTCGATCGCTTGGTCCGAAGGATTATCGACCCGCAATTCGTTGCCGTACATCTCCAGCTCTTCCGTGCCAACTCCCGTGTAACGGCGCCGGCAGGCCCTGCGGATAACTTCTCCAAGAGGGCGCCAGTGAATACGGCAGTTGAGAGACGCGATCTTTCGAATCAGTTCGACTAACGCGGCGCAGCCGTCCTTAAAGAATTCGTGATGGGTTACGATCAAACACGGTTTTCCAAGAAGCAGGTCGAAGGCGAAGTTCTCCAGGCCGTGAAATGGATAGCGCCGGGTGAAAATGGGGAAATCGCCGTAGGTCATGATCGCGACGTCCCAGACATCCTTGATTCGCGTCCCGACATTTTGGGCATCAATCGGGGCTATCTCTGTATTGACTGCCGCGAGAAACCCGTTGCGCTTCAGGACTTCCGGGCAAGCGGATGAGAAAGCTCCTTGCGGGAATACCATGACGGGATCATGTCGAATGCCCGTTCGTAGTTCGTGCGATTGCATTCTGGAGCGAGCCATCTGAGCTCTGCCTTGCAAGAATTCAGGCGAGGTTGAAGCAAATTCACCCCCCGTGTGATCGCAGCCATGGATTGATACTGAGAATAATCCCGACTGGTGACTGAAGAATTTGCCAGCGGCCGAAGAGGTGCGCCTCCAATTCCAGGGGATAAAAGCGATATTCGTTGTAAAGCCGTATTCACCCATGAGATCGCGCAGTTTGGAAAAATTGCAAAATCCATAGTTTAGCTTCAATAGGGGATCATCAATGATCAAGCAAGCGCCGAGTTCTTGCGGCCGCCATGTTACGCTCCGCAAAGCAAACTTAATGAACATAACCAGGGAGACGGCGGAGCAGAAATGGTCTTTGATGTCGTAAAAGCCGCGTCCTACGGTCTGGTCGATATCGACCATTTGCGAGCTCGCGCAAAAAAAGACAGACGCGCCATTATGCTGGAGCTGGAGAAATAGCGGAGCATTTCCAGCTGAGATGATTGTCGAGAATGTGGACGCTCCGTTGGCTGAAGCTCCAGTGAGTACAGTATCTTCGCTCGCCAATTGCAACGGAAAACTAATACCGGCCATTGGTCCTGCTACATCATCCAGTTCATCTGATACGCGAACGGGGAGTTTGCCAATGGGCGGGTCTTGAAGTGAGAGTTGTGTATCTTTGAACAGAGACTGCAGCGCACTTACACAAAGACTTCGTTCGTCGTCCAGGTACGCGTAAAACGTCACAAGTGAACTGGCCGCGTAACCGCGTTCCAAGACCTTCGCCACCACTTGGATCGATCCGAAAACAGCATATTCCGAATCAATCCCTCCTATGTGGTTCAGCCCGCCTGCTTCAGCCAGTTTCCAGGGCACTCCAAAAAAATCGAGAATGCGCCCAAGCCGGAGTTCTCTCGGTCCCGGACTGCCCTCGTGCAAGATGACCGCGCGTCTTGCCATGCCTTCCTCTAGGTGAAAGCCGCCGTACCTGGCTTAACTGTTCTTCCGGGCTATTACAAGAGAGCGCATAGCCCGGCTGGGCACCACTAGATTCAATATCGGACTCGCGAACCGGCACGCCAGGGTAAGCGCACGCCCAGCCGAGTGTGGAATCCAGCAGAAGTTGCCCTTTTTCACGATCTCAAATCCGGCGGCCTTAAACGGAGCTGCATATTCTTCCAACGAAGGAAGATAACATTCAGCCGGATCCTCCGTTGAGCCTTTTAGATGACTGCGAAAGGCGGGGAACCGATCGTTCATGTCGATGTTGACACATACTCCTCCCGGCTGCAGCATTCGATAAATGTCGGCGGCGCAGTCATTTTCCTTGCCAAGGCGATGACAGTATCGAAATGTGTTCACACCAATGATCAGATCGAAGAATCCGATCAGATTTTCAGCGGGCTTACCGCGCGCCGCAGCCAGGTCTTCCACCAGCTTCTCGTTGCGAGCAACGTAAAAGTTCAATTTTTTCCTGAGATCGGGTGGCAGAGACGAACTGGCTTCTTGCGTCGCAGATTGCACCAAGCGCTCGGAGAAGTCTGTACCGTAAGCGCATTCCACGGGAATTCTTCTCCGTTCCAGGAGAGAAACCATAGTGATGATATTCATCCCCGCGCCGCAGCCGAATTCCAATAGGCGGAGTGGCCGAGGTGGAGAGATCTTCAAGTAGGAATCCACCGCGTTCAGATACTCCTTGGCATAGTCGTTGCGCAGCAGGTAATCAATCCCAAAGCCCGCGGTTCCAGTGGAATATTTTCTTACCGCATCCTCGGAACCGTATTCTTCGAGGAACTTCTCGTTGATTTGTTCGGTGTTTAGCATCGTCCATTCCCTCACTATGAATTGCTGAGATCTCTCAAGGACATCGCCACTTCCACTCACAATCTCTTCGGCGCAACTCGCTAACTACTTGCTCTGGAGAGCCGTAATTCGCTCAATAGTCTCCAGAAGGAAAGTATCTCTTCTCGTACCGCCGCTAAAAAAAACGAAAGCGAATAAACCACCACGAAAGCAAATGTTGTAAGCAATAGCTGGGAAAGTGGGTGCTGCAAGACTATGAGATGCGTCACAAATTCCGCAAAAATGACCCCGGAGAGGGCCAGCGAAACTGGGCATCGGAGCGCCGTCGCAAGGCGCGACAATGTCAGGTTCGTGCCACGAAAAGTGAAGCTAAGTATCCACGGAAGCATGGTAAGCAGAACCACAGAGAGCGACAAGGCTACCCACTTTATGCCAAACGGCAGACCGATAGCGAAGCTTCCGATTATGATCGGAGAAATGATCAGCATGAGTTTGAGAAGCTGCGCTGATTGCCCACGGCTCACAAATAGCCATAGCGTCGATTCGAGAAGTAATTGGCCCTGAGAGGAGATTGTAAGAATTTGGAAAACAGGCGCGGCTTCCCGCCATTTTTCTCCGAGCAAGAATACGATAAATGGTCCTGCGGCGACGAAGAGAAAACCAAACAGCGACGCACTGATCCAGACGATTAAATTGATAATGCGCAAGTAATATCGCGCAAAGGTCTCCGCGTCTCCCTGAATTCGGCTAAACGCGGGCACGGCAACGCTAGCGCATGGCGCGGTGATTTGGTCTACGGCCAGTGTAAGCAGATTGAAGGCTCTCGAATACAATCCCAGCGGGCCGGCTCCCCAATACCAGCCAATCAGGACATTATCGGCATTGCGAATCCAATTGAAAATTACATAAGAGAGGGCAACCTTGCCGCCAAAGCCCACCATGGAACGGATTTCGGGATCGCGATGGGGGAGTCCCGGCCTCCACTTGACCATCCACCAGGTGATTACCATCTGAGTAAAATTCAGGGTTAGCGGCAGAGCGACAATCGCCCAGTAACCAGCTCCGCGCCAAGCCATCGTAACGGCCACAGAAACCCCAACGAAATACGCACTTATGTCTCGTATGGCAACCGACGAAAAACGCATCTGCCGTTTGAGTAGCGCATTGTGCTGTCCCCTCAACCCGCCGATGAGGAAGGAGAGCGACACCACGAGCGTGACCCCGATCAGTCTCGGCTCTCTATAGAATTTGGCCAGTATCGGCGCCATTGCCGCCGTAAGCAGCGTCAGGGATAGCCCGATCGCAACATTGATCCAGAAGAGAGTGCTGACTTGATTGTGTGTGATTTCCTTACGTTGAATCGTCGCTTCTGTAAGACCGAGATCTGCGAATCCTGCGGCGATTGCCGTGATAGCAGTAACCATCGCCACCAAGCCGAAATCAACCGGTGTCAAAAGCCTTGCCAATACCAAGGTAGAGACTGATTGCAGAAGAACCGTCGTGACCTGAGCCACTACCGACAGCAGCCCGCCGCGAACAGACCGGCCCCTTAGGTCCGCGTGCAAATGCTCCGTGCTGAGCGCGTCTGATACCTGATACTGAGACGACATGTATGTTCCTTGAGCAGGAAATCGATCGAGCCAAGCAGATCGCGGTGGCGCAATTATCGCGTTGCTTTCAAATCAGAGACATCAGATGCAGGACTCGGAATCCAGAATAACTGAGTTGAATGTCCCTCCAGATTCTTTCGTAACTGCCTGTGCGCGCACTTGTACTATCCTTCGGTCTCACAATCGAGACCGGCGGGACCAGACCGCCCAACACAACCGTGTCCTTAGGACGAGCGGCCCAACCTTCCCAGGAATCGATGCGACAAGATGCCCGCTCACAAAGGAACAGCAGATCGAACGCGGCGTTTTAGCTGGCGCAGGCTGCGAGTGACACGAGACGTGACACTCGGTGCGCCGTAGCTATCGGGTAGCGACTCGATCATCGGTGCCACCCACCGGTGGAAGTTCGTGTCCGTGGAGCGAACCTGAGCAGGAGTCAAGTGCTCCAGGTAGAGTTCCCATGCGAGGCTTTCCCACAAATGAGTTGCATAGGCAGGGGACAGGTCAATGGTCGCGGAAGAATTGAAGATCAACTCAAGGTCTGGTTTGGTGAATGTGGGCCAAAAAAAAGCCGAGGGTGAAAGTACCGTAATTTCGTCGGGAAACTTCTTGGCCAGTTGGTTTGGAAGTTGTACCGAATGTTCGTCCCAGAAGATATCGTGACCTGTCGAACGAAATGATCGATATTCAGAGTGCCATTTTCTGAGGAACGGCGCTTGCGGCTCGGCAAGGATCACCGCATTGCACAAGCCCAGTTCTTTGCCATTCACCACTTGTCTGCCAAGTACGGCTGAGTGCCCCAACAGATCATCGAAATTTCTGTGCACGAAGACGTCGGCATCCAGATAGATTCCTCCGGTGCTCAGCAGCTTTTCTAATCTGACGATATCCGCGCGATGGGCAAAATGCGCTACCGGGTTCCCGAAGATTTCGCGCGGAGCTTTTATTTTCTCTACCGTGACCATTCCGCGTGAAAGTTCCCACCACGGCCCGGTCGGTTCATACTCCGAATAAAAAAATACCTGGGCCGGCTTTATCCGTTCGACGGCGCTTTTTAGACAGGCGTAATGAACTAAGCTCCAGGGCTTGCCGCCACCACCCGCCGACAAACCGAAGCAATAATGCAATACCTTAGGAATCATTTTGCAAGCCTTCGCCTCGTGGTCCGGAAAGTAGAACCGCCCTCACCTTGTCGATTGGTAATTGGGATCCGGTCCTTTGCCAGCGACACTTTTGTCGATCGTTTCATCGCGGAGAGTTGAGGTCGAGCGAGGCTGAGGCTCGCCTTGTTCTGATGACTTTCCGTGAGGTATTCGAAGAAGGTTCGCATAGGTGCCGACACTTTTTTGGCCCACTAAGTCCCACGAGTACTGTTCAACCGCGAAATGTCTTATTTGCTGCCTTCGCGTCGCTAAATCTGCATACAAATCACTTCCAAAGTAGCGTTCGATGGTCACAGCCAATTCACCAGCGTCTTCGGCTTTAAACACCAACCCACTCTTCCCTTCTACGATTTCGTCTTTCAGCGATCCCACGTCCGCCGCGAGTACTGGCAAGCCAAAGCTGTATGCCAGGAACAAGACCCCGCTCTGATAGATTTGCCTATAGGGCAACACCAGAACGTCCGCAGCTTTGAAGTAGATCTCGACAGCCTCATCAGGAATGAATTCTGACTTGAGCATTATCCGGCCCGACTGCACGTCTTCCCGGATCGATTCTCTGACTGTGTTCCAGTAGCTCTCGCAGTTATCCGGCCGGCCCGCCACGATTAACCGATAGGCATTATTGCGGGCCCAAAGAATGCGAAGCGCGGCTACCAGGTACTCGAGGCCCTTGTAAGGAGTGATTCTGCCAAAAAACAGAATCGCTCTCTCTCCATTCCCAAGGCCAAGCTGCTCCTTAGCCTGGCTGGGCGTGAGACGCGTATTTGGCAAGGTGTTATTGATTCCGAACGGAATGACCGTAACACGCGATTCCTTTACTCCAAAGGCGTTAAGTAGTTCGATCTTCGCTTTCTGCGTGTGAACGAAGACCGCGTCGGCGAGCCGGTACTGGATTCGCAACGTGAGGCGATTGACGAAGGTGTCTTTCGAATCTCTCTTATCCGCGTTGACGTTGTGGGCTGTGAGAACAACTCTCTTGCCCAGAAACCTGTAGTAAAGCATGAGAAGCGTTCGATCGAACGTCTCAAATTTATTGTTCCACAAGACGTGAAAAATTTTCGGCTTGGCTGTCGCAGCATAGCCAATCAACTTTGCGTAGTACCTGATGACCCTGAGCATCTTGGCTGTGAAACTGGCATTGGACCGCTGGTCGCCTCGCAGATTCAGGAAATTTAATCCGGGCTTGTCACGTAATTCCGCGCAGGCGAGTTCGTCGCTGCCAATGACGTCCAGCGATACCCCCTTTGAAAGGAGCTCCGCCGTCAGGCCTAAAACGTAAGGTTTGTCGCTGCCACCCGTAAGTAGAGCCACGTCCATTTCGTGAGCCGAGCCGGGCGACTTCAAATTAGCGGCCTCCCCGGCGATTTAGCTGGCATGAAAATTCCCTATGTCTCTCGCAGCGGCTCTTTCCATGGCCGCAACCTTCGGGCATGCTCATGGTTTCGCGAGCCTCGCTTCCAACAGCTCGCACATCGCATGCCCGATTGTGATGTGCATTTCTTGCGTACGTGCGGTAGATTTTGAAGGGACGCACAAGCATAGGTCACAAGCCTCACGCATCTGTCCTCCCGACTCTCCCGTCATGCCAATGACGGCGACCTTGCGCTGCCGAGCGGCCTCGATTGCGCGCAATATGTTTGCACTATTACCGCTGGTGGAAATTGCCAGGAGAACGTCACCCGGCCGGGCATGGGCACAAAGTTCGCGCGCAAATACGTGTTCATAGCCGTAGTCGTTTCCAATCGCTGTTAGCGCCGAAGTATTGCCATGCAAAGCGACTGCCCGGAGTGGTTGCCGCTCGAGTAAGAAGCGGCCCGTAAGTTCCGCGGCGATGTGCTGTGCATCGGCGGCGGATCCTCCATTTCCAGCGACAAGCAACAGACCGCCCGCAGCCAGCGAGGAATAGATAAGATCAACTGCACTGGAAACGGTAGCCGCAAGGGTCGGTAGAGTTTTGGCTATCTGCAAATGTTCATTCCAAATAGCTAAAATCTTGTCTACTTGTTGAGTGGGACTTGCCACGCTCTTAAGCTCCTGTCTCAATTCTTTCGGATTACCTTCGCCGTTCGTCACCTTGTCGATGACGCTCTCCGAGCTTCGAACTCAAACATTCTCTTGTCCCAGTTCCTCTTCAATTTTGTTTTTAGCTCTGGAAGTACCCTTTGCGCCCAATCCGCGGTTGGCCGCCCGAACACCGGCGTCATCCAGGCATATTTCCGACGTAGACTCGGTATCTCCAGATGCCCTTGAAGTTCCGCAGCCAACGCCTGTAACTCGGCAATAGCATCCGTTTCGTCCGGATAAAAATTCCCGTACCAATTCTGCATATACGTCAAGCAAGCCTTCCGCACACGTTCGCTATCCTCAAGCGAACGGATGTACTGAATGTGGAGCTTCATTGATCGTAGCAGTGATTTTTTTTTCTTTCGTGATTTGCCGATGAAGCTGATACGGTTTCCGTCGTTTGCCCGATAGAAAACCCTGCCCTCGGGCACGAATCGGGTGCCTTCGGAAGCTAACAGAACTCGCGCAAAATATTCGCCATCTTGGTCGTAGTGAAGGCTGGTATCCCAGGGCCCAGCGGCGTCGGCCAGTTCTCTGCTGACCAGCCAGGTGGCGTTTTGCATGTGAAGATTTTCGCCCATCTTCCTTAAGAGCCATTCCACTGGAGTGAGGTCTTGCCAAAACGAATTTCGAACAAATTGAGCGGTGCGGGTCCGGTAGTAGAAGTGAGCCCACGGCGAAGAAAGCAATATCCGCTTGCTATCCGTTTCGCGCAGCGCGGCGAGCTGCCGCTCGATCTTGTCGGGTGCCATGAGATCATCGGAGTCGAGCTCCTGAATATAATCGCCTTGGCAGAGCCGATAGGCATGGTTCACGGCTGCAGAAAGACCCTGGTTCACCGTGGACACGACTCTTACTTCTTTTGTGGCCAATAGTTTCGCCACGTCGGCGGTCCCATCCGTTGACCCGTCGTCTACAATGATGATCTCTTTGCGTTTCCAGGTTTGGTCGAGTGCGGATCGAATCGTATACTCGATCCAGTTCTCCGCGTTGTAGGCCGGAATTAAAATCGAAACCAACGGTTTCATGCCAGAGCTCCTCAATATTTTGCGGAAACTTCAAAGCCTGTTTGCGATCGCGCCTGTGGCGTGGGTCCGCGTATTTCGCCCTAGTCGAAAAACGGTCACACGTAACAAATCGGAACATAATCCAGGTGTTTCTCGCCTGGCATCGGCGGACGTAATGGACAATCTTCCGTCGGCCATGCGTTACGGTCTTCATACACAAAAAGCTGGTACCTTTCTGGATAGGCTTGAGAAGAGTAGATTTCGACCCTGCTGAAAGATTCCTTGTACTTTTCAAAATAATCCGGGCCCGGCGCTCGCACATGGCCAGCTTCTCGAGGATTGGCTTCAGGATATTCAATCGTGTGGGCGCAGACAATTGGTACTGGCAGGATCGCAACCCCATTAGGCTTTAGAATTCGACGAATCTCCCGTATAGCTTTCTTATCATCACGAATGTGTTCGAGCACATGCGAAGCAAAAACTAAATCATAACTTCCATCCGTGAAGGGTAGGTCTTGCAGATCCACTTTATGATCGACCCCTTTCATGAATAAATCAGCGGTCTCGTATTTGGGAAATTGTCGGACAAATATCTGTTTAAAGAATGCTTCTGGCGCAAAGTGCAGCATCCGTGTTTCCGGAATGCTGGTGTTCTTAAGGGCACTCCCCACTGCCAAATACTGCAGGCGATGTCTTTCAAGCGCTCCACACTGTGGACATCTCGCATATTTCCGGTCTCCGGCAAAGGAGCGGAAGTCAGCAAACGGACCCTCGTAATTGCAAATCGGACATACGAACTTAGGTTTTTCGCGATTCCACAATTTGAAAAGAGGTAGTGGCAGCCGAATCTTGTTTTGTACTCTTCTCAGCAGCTGCGACCCCATTACGCAAGATCCTTTCTCGGAGGATGTATCTCTAGCGACAGTCTGAACGCGAAAAAATGCGACAGCATTTGAGTCGGAATCTGTGCCAAACCAGATCCGTCGCTATCTCGGCTCGAAGATCGAAGGAGCAATCATCTACAATAAATGTACCCTATGCGGTTAAACGCCAGGAACCGAAATCGATATCTCTATATGCGAGGTTTGCGAAATATTCACGGGAAATTGCCGTTTTCCGGCGGCACAAAGCTTGCGGTTGGCGATCACGTTTACTCCGAACCTGTCCCAAATCTGTCCGCCTGTACAGTGGATTTGCGTTTTGTTCCCTAGCAGACTGTACCCTGAAGTGAGCCTCTATGGGGGGCTTGAGAGGAACGGTTCTAATGACTGGATTCACGAAACAGCTGGCCTTGCTCGTATTTCTACTAAGTGCTCCTTTGGCTGCAGAGGCGCAGACTGTCAATGCTGCGAGTTGCTCATCGACGGACGTACAAAACGCAATCAATACAGCGGTAGCAGGCGGAACGGTCAGCGTCCCACCCGGAAACTGTACGTGGTCGAACTTGGTAACGCTTTCCAAGGCCATCACGCTTAATGGCGCCGGGGCCGGAGTGACTAAGATAACCCTGGGCAGTTTAAGCCCGATATTTCAAATCACCAAGCAGACCAACGGAGTTACCCGTATTAGTAACATTACTTTTGTTGCAGGCCCAAACAATGCGGTTTTCCCCTTCGGGATTAATGTTGGTGGGCCGTGGCCGAATGGCCAGCCAGTTATTTTTCAGAATGATGCCTTTGTTACCGTGAGTTCCGACATGATTGGCGTTGCCACCCCTGGCGGAGTGATCCTCTCGCACAATACGTTCAATGGCACCTGGGACACCCGGCTCATCGTAATCAAAGACACTGGCACAACCTCTTGGACGACTGCCGACACGATGGGGAGCCGCGACACCAGCGGGTGGAACAATATCTACATTGAAGACAACCAATTCGTCGGCGGCTCCAACGGCATCACTGATTGCGATGATAGCTGCCGCATGGTTGTTCGTCACAATACGTTTGGCGCGAATGGTCAGGATTCCGGTGGAATCAATAGCCACGGAGAGGATAGTTCTCCTCAGGGCATGAGGCATTTTGAGATTTACAACAATTCGTTCCTGTTTCCCGACAAAAGCTGCGCTGCTGGCAATAGCAGCCTATCCAACATCAATCAATGGATTTGGATTCGTGGGGGGACGGGCGTCATTTTCAACAACAATTTTGACCACCTGCAAAGCACGTGTTGGGGCACCAAGACTGAAGTGAGACTCAGTCTACGCGGCGCGGAAGACGACCGCCCGCAGGGAACGTGCAGCCAGGTCACCTATCCGGTACCACATCAATTAGGGCAAAACCACAATGGAACGAGTAGCTTCACGGACCCCATACGGTTCTGGGGGAATACGGGAACAGTGATATCAGTATCCGGGGGCTGGACTTGGAACAATCCGTGCGGTTTCAACTGGAACACTTTTTTCCAATGGGGTCGCGATGGAGAGAACGCCAGCCTCCTGCTTCCCATTCTCCTGTCATTAACAGGAGGCAGTGTCAGCGGGCTCGGTGGTTCGCCGAAACCAGGTTACACGGCCTACACATATCCTCACCCACTGGTTCAGGGCTCTAGTTCGAGCAATCCTGTCGCTCCGACCAATCTGGCGGCTACCGTCCAGTAGTCGGCGCAGCAGTCTCTGCGACTGCTCCATGCCTTGCTCCCACACCGCCTTTTTCTGGATTATCCAGAAAAAGGCGGTGAATCATTTCCAGAGTCAAAACTTTGTGAATCTCGTTTGTATAGTTTCGATTTCCCGCCAAATGGCCATTAACAATTGCCTCGAGTCCTTTTCGCTCGATATAAGGTCGACTGAGACTGCGCTGAGCCAGGAGTGTTTCTCTAACGTATCCGGCCAGGGCATCGCGATACCAGACGCGGAAATGAAAGACCTTGTGCCTGCCTAGGAACAGCCGTTCAAGCCTTAAAGCCGAAAGGGTATGATCCATCTTGGCTACCCACTGCGGCATTCCCATGTCATAGGCATATTCTGCTTTAAACTGGAATTCGAGAAGGCCCCGGTGAGCTGCACCCGAAAGCCTTCCCTGCCGCCCTCCCACGCCGCGATCGGTCGCAATCCCAAGCAGCTCCCTATTCCCGTCAGCAATTAATCGCAGAGAATCTTCGTTGCCAGCAAAGGCAGACTGTGGAGCTTGAAAGACGGTCCGAACCAAATCATTGTCGAGGAAAGGAGACCGCAAGGAGAGCTGGGTCTGTTCCAGCGCGAGTATGCCGTAATGATTCCACGGACACTGCTTGAAAGCCGCAAAAGAAACCGGGTGCCCGTGAGTTTGAGCCGAATATGTTTCGTTTGCCGTGCGAACGTACGGCAGAATCTCAGAGCGGAATAGTCCCGGCAAAGGATCGACCGGCTTAAATGTGCGAACCCTTCGTAGGATCTCGCCTCCGTAATTCCCTGTCATTCTGACCCCTGCGATCTGGCGCGCCTGCTCGTTTACGTAGACGTCAGGCGAACGGCTCACGTCCACGCATCCATCAGTGAGGTAAACCGCTCGTTCCGCATAGTGGGGAAACCGGGAAAGAAATGTTTGGCCAGCGGTAATCACCTGAAATGGTTGCTTGCAAGCCTTTGCCACGCACCGAGCCACGCGTACGTCGTGATTCTCGCGCAGCATGCTGCCGAACGTATAACAGGGCAGAGATCCCGGTGACGACTTCTGATGCGCCATAATCATCCGGGTATCTAATCCGCCCGTTAGTGACATCGCGATTTGTTCTGGACCGCTAAAATACCGCGAAAGATTTCGTGTAAACACTTCCCGGAGTTTCCGGTAATATGATTCTAGGTCAAGAGTTTCCTGACCTTCCCACTGCTTTGGGTGGAAATAACT
This sequence comes from Candidatus Acidiferrum sp., assembly GCA_036522855.1. Taxonomy (GTDB): domain Bacteria; phylum Acidobacteriota; class Terriglobia; order Acidiferrales; family UBA7541; genus Acidiferrum. The sequence continues at coordinate 134,620 of DATDFA010000013.1, forward strand.
GTTCTTGTGTTCGAGCGATCCGTTCCGAAAAATCCACGCCGAACCTGGCGGCAGGACTTCAATGCCCTCAAATAGTGTCCGGTTTTCCATCACCGCGCCACAAGCGATGAACTCTCCGAGACCGCGCGCATCCATGCTCCTTAGCTCAGGACGCACAGCAAGAATGGCTTTGGCTTCGGCTGCGAAATAGAAGGCATCCTTTGATTCGTGGAAGTAGAGCCGGTGCATGCCATAACGGTCAGTAAACAGCATCGCGCAGCCGCGACGCCGATCCGCAACCAACCCTTGAAACCTACCGTTCAATCCAGCCGGGAAGGAAGCGTCTTCTTCGTAAAGATGAACGAGATAGGAAGGTCCAGCCACATCAAAATCGTGGCCTCGTTCCTTCAAACGTTGCGAAGTCCCAGGTTCCGGGAACTCCTCACCGGCAAAGGTGAGGACCACGTCTCCCCGTTCGTTTCGGAGCGGCATTCCGTCGGAAAACGAGCCATCTCGTGCTATCCAGCCGACGTATATTCCTGACGATTCGTCCGACCACGTTCCGGTCACGTAGAACTCCTCGTGACGCAGGGCTGCGACCATCAAGAGAAGCTCTCGCTGCGCTTCTTCTCGTGGCATCCGAGTTATCAAACCTACTATTCCTGGCATAGCTTGTTGTTATTGGTTGAGAGGCTGCTGATGGCGGCGACTCAAGGCGCGCAAATTCAGATGCTTGTAACTTGCCTGATAGCCGAAACACTGGCTGCGTCGACGATTACTCCAAGGTAGCTGGCCTAAGATTGCGGAGTGACTCCCGGCAGCACTTTCTGCTCCGAGTTTTTTGCGCTGGGAATTTTTTTTTCATACCATTGCTTGCGGATTTTTCGATACGCCGCGCTGACAGGTTCGGGAATCCATTCAAACATGCCGCGATGAAGACCTAGGCGAAGAGCCATCCGACCCGCCACGGTCAGCGGGACGTAGTATCTAGGCAGATCAATTTTCTGGAAACCATTGTGCCGCTTGAAATCAGCCAGCCCGTCGGCCTGCTTTTTTCCGTATGACATGTTCGCGTACCAAAGATAAGGAATTCCACGGTCTGCACAGGACCGAACGGATTGGGCGATCAGCGCATTCGTCGGAGCCTTATCCTGATGACCCATCATGGAAACAATTTGCATAAGACCCGCTTGATTTCGTTCTTCGTCAAACACGAGTTTGACAAAACCGATCAGTGTGCTTTCGAAATAGGCGCCAATAAACACACTTCGATCCAGGAAAGTCGCGTTCATTTTTCGGACGGCGTCAAGGTCTTTTCCGTAATGCCAGAATGGTTTCCCCTGGCGAACCGGAGACTCGTTGTAGATTGCCTGTATTCCTCGAACGTAAGCGTCGTCGAATGGCACCTCGCGAACAACCACACCATTCTTCGCCGCTTTCCGAATCATATTCCGTACTTTGGAATTGATCTGGTTCGTCATCCAATCATCGTAGGTCGTTACGCGGAGAGCGGCCATGTTATCCCACTCCATCGGGTAGCTATATCTTGGCGCGGTGTCCGAAAGCCGCTGGATAAACGTAAAAAGGTCGACGCGCGATCCGGAATTTCGCAGGGATTTGATAGCGACTTCCGGGTCTTCCAGAAACTGAAATCCCTCTCCGTCGATGAAAGCAATACGGATCAGTTTTCCATCGATCCTGATTTCCTTGCCGCAAATCTCCAAGGACCACGAGCCTTTCTTCGCTTCGCGAAACCGCGAAAGTCTGTATTCGACTGCAGAAATGGGACTACTTTTTTACTTGATTCCGCTGCTGGAATGAGAAATACGCTGCCTGCTATTAGCCCTTTTAAGGATCGGGTTGGCTGAGGCGGGCGCCAGACTCTCAACGCCATTCTTATCCCTGGATCCGGGCAAGCGCTTAGCGCCCACGTTCTCAGCAACAGCTGCTTCACTACGCGCCGGAACCGCCATCGCTCCAACGAGCAGAACCAGCCATAGCAGACCGCTCTTGAACGCCACCTCGGTCACATTATAAAAAAGTATCGCAGTCCACACCCCCAAAGCGAGCGAGGTAAGCGCATGTGAGCTAGCGAACTTTTTCCAGATCGTCCGGTAACCAGCGATCAGGAATAGGGCTAGGAAGATTAAGCCAATAATTCCCAAATTCAGATAGATGTCCAAATAACCGTTATGCGCTTCGTTTATAGTCCCCAACTGCTGCCAAATTCTCTGCAATCTGGAACCTAGCCAGAGACTCTCGTATCCAGTGCCAATCAACGGATTGGTATGCAACCCTAGAAGAGCGTTCCAGATAATGGTTCTGTCCGTCAGCGTCGGATCGCGTCCCAGTTGACTGGCCAGTTGCCCGTTCAGGCCAAAACCAAGCGCCAAAATTAGATAAGAACAAAAAACCGTGGGAATCGCCAACTTCAGAAGAGCAGGATGGCGCCGGACCGTTTTGCTATACGCTGCGGCAATCACCACGCAGCCGATGACTAAACACACCTTGGACGTGGCGCTGCTCGACAAATTTAACAACCACAATGTCATCATCATGAATACCGCGTTCACGATGATTATTCTCTTAGTGTTTCGTTGCTTTCGATCGGACCACCGCGTGACGGTATCCCAGAAGAAAAAGATTCCGCTGACCAGGCACACAGCGCCGAGCATGTTCTTGCTTGTGGCGGCTCCCACGAACATGGCAACACCGGTCCATTCATCATATTGCCTGGCCAAGTGCGGAAAATACTTGATGAGCAGGATCGAAAGCGGAATCAGCAGGTAACAAAAGCGGCGAAGCAAAGTACGGGCCGCTTCCAGCGGCTGAGGATCGGAAAGAACCACAAGAATCACGAAATAGCTGCCGAGATCCCGAATCCACCGTTTGAACGCAATAAAAGGAAAATCGGACCAAAGGACACTGACCAGCGCAAAGAGCAGGAAAGCTACAAGGAAAATATTGCGGCCCAGGAAACCACCCCAATTGAATCCTCGCGCCATCAGGACACTGATGGCCAGTAGGATCAGGAATAGAAAAATAGTACGGTCTAACGGATTTCCGTTTTCGAGCGCTTGATTCGCCGACCCCACCCGCAAACCGAACCATTGCGAGGGCAGCCGCGATCCGGTGATAAACATCCAAATGAGTGGCACCCATAAGGCGAATGAATTTCCAGAATATTTGGCGGGATCAAAACGCAGCAGCGCCAACAGGAGAACCACCCAAAGAATAAGAGCTATAAAAGAAGGCATAGATTAATTAACCGGGCTGTAATCTGGCTGCTCCACCTGAAGACGCGCCAAGAAGGAACTCATAGGCCAGCGTCAAGGGGAACATGGTGTTCAACGTTTTCGTCGATCGCGACGTCAACGTAGTCTCCAGAATGCTGAGCGCCAATTGCGTCTAAATTTCTCGCCTTGTGAGTTCGCAGCCGCAAACTCGGCAGATTATCGCTGCGGACAGGCATCTTGACGCGTATCTGGCTCGCGCCCAGAGGTCCCTTTTCGAATGCGGCGGACCGACGCTTTCGAAACCAGGACACCGCCTGCCCGGCTGTTGCGAACCAGGCACCTTGCTCACGCATTTCCTGAATCAATTCTCGGTAGGATTTGTTCCACAACCTTTCAGGGGCAAGACTACGGTCGTGCCAGTTGACCGTAAAAGCGCCTCCGAAGCGAACGGCGGTATTCACCATCTGGGTCAGAAGTAGCTTCGCCTGTTTTTGGCTCAGGTTTAGATAACTGGGGTAGAAAAGGGCCGTGTCCATTGCGTGCAACGGCAATTCCATCAGATGAGTCGTCCCAGGCGGCCCGTAGACTTGCGTGGTCCCTGCCCGATATCCGACTGTTTCGTTGTAGCCAACGGTCGAGTCGTAGGCCGCGCCAGCCGCTTCCACCGTCGAAGCCGATTGCTGGTTGTAATAAAGCCAGTGCATCCTCACGCCAATTTCCGATCGACCAGCAAGTTCACGAATCTCTTCGAGTTCCTGGCACCCTTTAGAACTGTCAAGCCAGACATCGATCCCGTGCAGTCCCACTTCACAATTGCTGGCCGTTAACTTTCGAATCGTATCGGCGAGGTCTTGCGCACTATAGCGAGTAGCGCGAAGCCTTGGCGCCGGTCCGTGAGCGCCTCTTCCTGCTTGGTCGCGGAAAGGAACCAGGAAAAAAGTCGAGGGAAGACCATTTTCCAATTCCAGATAGCGGTCATCGAATTCGCGCCAGAAGTCCTTCGCCATCCCCAGATACACGAAGGGCAGCTTGGATACGGCCGCCCAGTTCTTGAATAAATCGTGAAAGGTTAGTTGTCCGCGGACGACTCTTCGCAGAGAACCGAAGACAGCTCGAAACAAGAATCCGAACATCGTGTGATCCCACTTGTGCTGGCGGATCGAGGGGTGGTCGACATCATGTGTCAAGCAAGCTGCAAACTGATACCCATCTGGGACCGGTGGAATCTCTATCAGCTGAACTCCGCATCCGGTCATTAAATCTCTCAAAAAAGCAATGTGCAGTTCGACCGCCGGCAGCTCAGCGTTTGCCGCCGGCTGGCCAACCGTAAACAATGTGCGGATCTCCGCAAATAGGTCATAGCCGACCCGCGCGACGAATTTGTCTGCTGCCCTGGTGAGAATAGCCACGCATTCTTTGGACTCCTCGTCTTTGAGGAGACCATTCGATTGACAAGGGAAGGTGATGGCATCTCCGTAGATTGGAAGCCGGCTTCCAAGATACGAAAGAAGGCAAGGACGACCGTTCCGCTGTTGCCCAGTTTGGATCAACCACTGCTCGTCAAAGCGCAACTTTCTCCCCGCAAAGACAATCAAAAGCTTTGCGGTTGCTTCAACCTGCCGGTCGCCGGAACAGAGCAGCACATCATAGTGCTGATCGTCGCGAAAAAATTCCCAGGGAGTTTTGAACAGTTCGAAGAACTCACTGACAACACTGCGCTCTGTAGCATCTGCAATGACGCCTATCATTGCCCCGGATCCCTAAGTCAACGCCGCCACGGGTTCCTCATGTACCCGGAGCCATTCTTCGAAAAGGACGAGGCTGAACAAAATTTTGTGGTTGTCCTGTCGCCCGGAAGCATGCTGTTCGAACAGTTCCTTGACCGCGGTCGGGCGAAGGTACTGATAAATTTTGGAGCCGCTATCACGCAGCGCATCGGCCATCTTGTTATCGATTGTGCATTTAAACCAATCATCCACCACGTTTACGCCAAATCCCCGTTTTGGCCGTCTCAAAATCGACTCCGGGAGAAATGACCCGCACACCTGTCGGTGTAACCATTTACGCGATCCATTCCGTACCTTAACATTCGCCGGTAATCTTTCAACGTACTCGACAATTTCCTTATCAACAAAAGGCACACGAAGTTCTAAGCCATGGGCCATCGATAGTTTATCCGCGTACATCAGGAGTTCGTCCGGCAGCGTCGATCGCATCTCCAGAAATTGTAGCCCTCCCAATTCGTCGGTGGATTCCATTAGACCGGCCATGTCCTCCCAGGAATCCAAAATGGCGTCGCCTGAACCGGGATTCAGGACTCCATCCTGGAAGAGTCCTTCCACTTGCCCTTCGGGCAGCAGCGACAAAACATATTGATATCGGCGCATGCGATCGGGTATGGCCAGCGAATTGACTCCTCGCTTGAGCATCTCATTTCTCGGAAGCGCCGCAACCGTAGAGGAAATGGGAGTTCGCATCCAAGCAGGCAATCGAGCCCACATCGCCCCATAGCGCACGCCGAGATGGCGGCGATATCCGCCAAACAATTCATCTGGACCTTGCCCAACCAGGGCCACCTTGACGTCCTGCCGCGCTCGTTTACAAACGAAATACATCGGAACAATCGACGAAGCGGCAATGGGCTCTTCTAATGCAAGGACAATTTTCGGCAGCGCCTCTTCAAAAATGGATTTCGTGATGGTGATGCTCGAGTGCTTTGATCCAAGCAGACGAGCGGTTTCCGCGGCATCGCTCAATTCATCATCGGCGTACTTCGAACCGTAACCTACCGTGTAGGTTGGCCAGGATTCCCCGTTGAGATTCATCAGGCCAAGCAACAGCCCGGAATCGATGCCGCCACTTAAGAGCAGCCCTAGTGGCACATCACTGATGAGTTGCCGCCGCACTGCATCCTTGTAAAGGGACAGCAGCTCTTCCTTCGCCTCTTCGGAAGATTTTGCCGGTGAAAACGGCTCAGGCTTAAAGTTGTACCAACGGCTGACTTGGCACGAACCGTTTTGTACCGTGAGTTTAGTTCCGGGAGCCAGTTTGCGTACTTCTCTAAGGATCGTGTGAGGCGATGGCGTATAACGATACCGGAGGAAAAGGTTCAGCGAGGTTGGGTCAATTTCCGCTTTACCCGGCATCGCCGCGCGAACAGCACGCATTTCCGACCCGAAGTACAGACGCTCTCCGTCGATTCTGTAATAAATCAGTTTGATTCCGAACGGATCGCGCGCAACAACCAGCCGCCGCTGGCGAGCGTCCCAGATCGCCAAGCCAAACATACCGTTCATGCGATTCAGGACTTCGTCGCCCCATTGTTTATAGCCGTGGATGATGACCTCAGTATCGCAATTGGTTCGGAAAATGTGACCATAGCCTTGCAGTTCGCGGCGCAATTCCTGGAAATTATAGATTTCTCCGTTAAATACGACCCAAACCGATTCTTCCTGATCGGACATCGGTTGGTGTCCACCAGAAAGATCGATGATCGATAACCTGCGAAAACCGAGGCCGAGCGGCCCGGCAATGTACTGGCCCTCATCATCAGGTCCTCGATGAACGAGCGAGTCCATCATTGCCTTGATGTCCGCGACCCGGACAGGCTCGGCGTTCCCAAAATTATATTGTCCGCAAATTCCGCACATGTTTTTGCGCTCGCTACTTACCGACGCTTGGCTGGAGAGATTGTTGTACCGGCAGTCCTTGAGCCTCTGCGTCCCGGGCCTTCGCAAGCCTTTGCTTCAGAAGAAAGCAGAGACTGCGGAACAGTTGCGATTGCGCCCAGCGATGCATCGGCACGTTGTCCCAACCAACCAGAAGTTCTCGGGCACGAAATGAACCATCGGCTTTTTGCCACCGGGTAAACAAGTCGTCGAGAACCACGGTCAAAATCCTGTCCAGCTCCTGAAAGCGGCCTTGCAGAAGCGTGGCCAAATTTATGCACTCAGCATAATCGTATAGCTCTCGACGGTAAACCGTGAGTCGCGGAGGCTTCGAAAATGGTTTTGGCAATCCTTCGGCATCGAACAAATTTGCCGTGTAATACTTGACGCCCTGTTCGATGGCGCCGCGGCAGTCGGCGCTCCCGGTCAGTTGTTCTATCTTCGCTAGGGCCTTCAGCACAAAGCAGGTATGGAAATGGTCCACAAAATCCCTTTTGTTATCCATCGAGTAGTACCAGGAGCCGTTGGGATTTTGTGATTCCAAGACAAAGTTCAAATTCCGGTCGGCTACTTTCCGATACTCTTGGTCTGAGAAGTCCAACGAGGCCGCGGTCAAAAGAAATGCCCGGTAAGCGCTAGCATTTACAACTCCGCTGGAATTATCAGGGCCAGGGCTATAACAACAGGTTGAAGCAAGAGGCGAAGTCTCATAATCGCGGTAATCCTCAAGGCCATGCATCGCAATCGATTGCATGATTTCAAGCCACTGTGGGTTTCCATCGATCTGATAAACATCCCGAAACGCTTCGTAGGCATATGGAAGCGTCGTAATGTATGGAGTCCAGGCTTTGATCGTGCCACCCCGCGTTTCCCAGTTGAAGGGGTAACCCCAGGCATAGTGTTTAAAGCCTTTAGTGCGGGTTTCCTTGAGCACTTCCAGAAAATGAACTGCCCGATTATGGTAAGGCTCGGAATCTAGAGTCTGAGATAGAAACGCAAAGCCCATCGCATAATGGGCGTCCGCTATGGGAAAGCGCTGCTGCTTCCAGAAAAGGCGTCGCGCCGAGGGAATGAACGCCTCGGAAAAAATCATGGGAGAAACGGCCAGGGTTCCCAATAGCGGCTTTCGATAATAGAGAGCCTTTGCACGTCGTCCGAGATCACTTGCGAAATAGCTCTGATGATCGTAGGAAGTCTCCCCATAACGATCCAACCATGCTACAAAACGGAGGATCGCTTCACGCAGGGTTCCGATTTTTTCTAGTTGTGTTTCGGCCATAAGTAATGTTTGATCTCGAAACAAATCTATTCCGACAGCAGCTTGAATTTATCGATGGGTTTGAAAGTGAAAATCGATTTCATAATCACGCGCAGCTTCCGCATCTGTTCCCGGCGATGAAACTTCATGAGTTCGTCTGAAATAGGCCTTTTCGTTCTTCGCAGCATCGCCCAGCCGTAGCCCAAGCCCAGTGCAACACCTTCGATAATATAAGGTGGTTTTATCGCTCGATAACAGACGCGGAATAGTTCCCATACCGGATGTCCGCCGAGATAGTAGTCTTTCTCGCCGTAAGAGAATGCCGCGGCGAAAACACTGCGTTCTGCGGTTCCCAAATGCCGGTAATGAAAGAAACATTTCTCTCTGAAAGATCGCGTCTTCCAGCCCATCATGCGGGCGGTTGTAACCGCAATCCAGTCAATGCCGCCGGCTTTATTCGCGAAATATCCGCCTATCTCCTGGAAGCACTCGCGGCGAAACAGTTGGCACTGACCTGAAACGTGCAGCTGCCCTTCAAGGCTGTCCGTTTCAGAATTGTAGCCTCCCTCTTCCTTGAAAACTGTCCCCGCGACTCCCAGCCGGAGATCTTCTTTGAACTTACCCAATAAAAATTCGAAATGATCAGCGTCCAGGGAAACATCTGAATCTAAATTGCCGATAACTTCGTAGGGGACGTTTTGCAGTCTTTCTTGGCCTGCATTGAAAGCATAAACTTTCGCTGCAAAGTTTCGCTCCCTCCGTACGGGAAGGTTTACCAGTTCGATCCAATCGTACCGCTCGGCGTATCTCTGCACGATACTTCCGGTAGCGTCTGTCGAACCGTCATTCACGATTACCCACTTCGCCGGTAAAAATGTCTGTTTAGCCACCGACTCCATGGTCTTCTCGATGAATGCCTCTTCATTGCGAGCAGGAGTGACCAGAACGTAGGTAGGGAGCTGTTGAGTCATGTCGGCTGGGAACGCCCCTCACTTCTTTGGCAAGCTAGCTTCACGACTCGGTTGCTGGGCATATACTTCTGACCGCTCAGAAGTAAGCGACTCGTCATACTGTTGCTCGGGCTCGTGTACGACGACATGGCTTCCGCGGCTAGAAAAAGAGAACGGAACGCACAGAAGATTTTTTAGACGCGTCCGGAGCTCCTGGCGCCGTTCAGGCGGCACGAAGAACAGCATGAAACCACCACCACCGGCTCCCAAAAGCTTGCCACCAATTGCTCCGGCGCCTCGGCCGACTTCATATATTTCATCCAGCGTGGAGTTTGTGATATTTCGCGTCAGCGTTCTTTTCAGCTTCCAGCTTTCGTCCAATAATTCGCCGAACTCGTTAAGAGAACGTTTCGGATCAGTGATAATCGACTCGGCTTCGTCGACCATCTGAAACATCGTTCCCAGTTCCTGCTTCCTGTGCGGCGTCAATCTGATCTGCTCTTTGGCAATTTCCGAAGCGGTCCTCGAAAATCCGGTAAAAAAGAGCGCGCAGTACTGTTCGAGCGCTGCCAACCTCGCTCGCGGAGCGACGATCTGTTTCACTTCCAGGCTGCCGTCGGTGTTGAAGTTGATCCTATTGAAACCTCCGTACGCCGCGCTCACCTGATCCTGCGATCCAACCGCTTCCCCGATCACGTTCTGTTCAACGTGAATAGCATCAATGGCAAGAGCGTGCTTGTTGCGCGTCTGCTCTCTCAGAGCGTAAAGACCGAGCAAAAGTCCCACCGTAAACGCGGAACTTGTCCCCAAACCGGTTCTGGCAGGCAAGTCCGCGACATGGTGAATCTCAACCCCTTGTTCAACTCCTAGAAACTGAAGGCAAGCGCGAACGGATGGATGTTCAAAAGAGCTGTTTTGATCGACGTTTTCGATTCTGGAATAAGAGACGCGGCTGTGATACTCGAAAAAAGGCGGCAAATGGCGGCAAGTAATGTAACAAGACTTGTCGATCGTAGTGGACAACACAGCTCCGCCGAACTCGCGGTAATAAACAGGATAATCAGTGCCGCCGCCAAAGAACGAAATTCGCAGTGGTGTGCGAGTAATGATCATACGTTTGCTTTTTGTTCCTTCCGTTCGCGGCGCACTTCTGGAACGGCTGCACTGTCCAGGCTTTGACGGAGCGTTTGTGCGCGCGCGTAATCTTCCGGCGTCCCAATGTCTATAAACATTCCATGTTGCTCAAGCGCATAGACGCCATGTTGCAACAAGTTCGGGATTACTTGCTTTTCCAGGCTGGCCGGCACTTCCGGAATATGCGGCAAGATGTCATGGCGAAAAATATATACGCCACCATTGATCAGGCCGGGAATTTGGGCTTCGCTCTTTTCCGTGAATTCCGTGATCCGACCCTTTGCATCCACCTCAGCTGTTCCATAACGCGTAGCGTTTGGAACTCTGCGGACAGCGATGCTCGCTATCCCGCCATGTTCCCGATGAAAACTCATGAATTGCATCAAATCGATTTGTAAAAATGAGTCGCCATTCAACACCAGGAAATCGGAAACTCCGGAAAGAAAACGTTCAGCGAATTTCACTGCGCCCGCCGTCCCTAGTGGGCGTGATTCTTTCGAGTAATCGATCTCAACGTCCCATTCACGGCCATCACCAAATTCTTCTTCGACCTGAGCAGCGAGATGGCCGCTACACATAACCAGGCGCCGTATCCCTTGCGATCGCAGTTGTCTCACTAAGAGCTGAAGAAACGGCGCATTTCCGACCGGCGCTAACGGCTTAGGCGTGGACGGCAATACCGATTGCAGACGCGTTCCCAGACCGCCCACGAGCAACAGAGCGGGAATATTTCCCGGAAGAACGTCCACGTTTTCTGATTTGGTGTTCAAAGTAAGTTAGAAAAGATTCTCACAGCACTGCATCCCAGTAAGCCAACATGGACTTGAGCGTCTGTTCCACTGAACTCAATGGCTTCCAGCCGGTATCCTTGCGGATCTTTTGCGTGCTGCCAAAAATAATTTTCTCGTCAGACGGACGCATCAATCTGGCCACCGGTCGAACTTCAGCTTTCACGCCCGACAGGCGAATCGCCGTGTGCAATAACTCGTGAATCCGATGAGTGCGCACAGCGCAAAGATTGTAGGACTCCCCGCGCTTTCCTTTCATCGCAGCGAGGTAGAATCCCCGAACAGTGTCACTCACATCAAGGAAAGCGCGGCGCGGTTTCAAGTTTCCGACTTCGATGACCGCTGGCTGCAAACCTTTCTTAATCCTCACTAATTGCCGCACAAAATCCGAGGGTGCGTCGCTGGTTTTGCCGGGTCCGGTGGTGTTGAAAAGACGGATATTCACAGTCGGAATCTGGTGGTCAAGGTAATACTCCCGCGCTAGCAGGTCCAGGCAGACTTTGCTGATTCCATAGGGATGCAGAGGCTTTAGCGGTTGCTCTTCCGTAACCGGGATGGCGGAGGCCGGCACGTTCCCATATTCAGCGCTCGAGCAAGCAGACACGATGGTCGGTCGCAGCTTCGAATGGCGCGCCGCTTCAAACAGGTACAAGGACCCCATTACGTTTGATTCAAATGTGGTAACCGGATCGGCCCAAGACGCTGTGGGGAGGCTTTGCGCCCCCAAATGAAATATGTGAGTCGGTGCGTATCGGCAAAGAAGCTGCGTAACGCGCTGACCATTGCGCAAATCACACTGCACGAAACTAAGATTTGGCAATTCGGGAAAAGGAATCGCGCTCCGCTGAACATACGACCCGATTACCGTCCAGCCCCTGGCTTGAAGGAACCTGACAAGGTGAGACCCAATAAAACCTTCGCCTCCCGTTACAAGTGCAGTCCTTTTCATCAGAGTCGTCGTGTTCCTTGTCTTAATTGAGGATGCCGCCCACACCATCGAGAAGCGTCTGTCTTTCCTGTTCCCAGGTATGTGCCAGATATATCTGCTGACCCTTCTGTGCGATTCCGATAAGGTCGCTACGCTTCGAATATGCGTATTGCATCTGCCGGGCAAGATCTGCGGCGTTGCCCGGTTCAAAGAACACCAGAGACTCTTCGTTGAAGTACTCTTGAATTCCTAGAGTGCTTGGAGCGATTACCGGCTTTCCAATTGCCAGATACTCGAAAATTCTTGTGGGTGTGTTGATATCGGTGAACGGATTTCGCTGATTCGGAATCACGCCCACATCGCACGCATCGATTTCGTTAACGAGATCTTCGAGCTGCCGTGGTCCGAAATAATGAACAATGTCCTGCATGCCTTTCGCGCGAACTGTTTCCAGCACGCGCTCCAGAAACGGCGTGCTTGGGCCGTACACTCTCAGTTCGGCGCCGGGCATCTTGTCTCGCGCCAACGCCAGTGCTTCTACGGCAAGATCTAAGCCATTACGTTCCACGAGCGAGCCGTGATACATGAAAACGAATGGCCTGGCAGGACCCTGCTGAACCGAGGTTTCTTCCTGCGCCTGACGAAACGGAAAAATCTTGGAATCCGGAGCATTCATAACCACCGCGATTTTTTCTGGCTTGCAACTGCGCCCAGAAAAAATGTGTTTGCAGGCCAGGTTTACGGTGACTACCAGATTCGTCCGCGCGATACTCCATTTTTCCATCCCGCGGATTAGCCGGACACTGAAGCTTTCCTTGTCCAGGTTAAAAATCGTGGTCATCAGCTCGGGCATTGGATCATGCAGATCCAGAATCACTTTAGCTCCGAAAACCTTGGGTACGAGCGCACTCACCACCAGGATGTCCGGCATATTGTGGACATACACCAAATCGTACCGGCGAATGAAGGAACGAAGGGCAAAAATCAGCGATGAGATGAGTATGAAGCTCCCATATTGCCAAGCATAGGTTAGTTTCCCGCCTCGGCGATGCCTCATCGGCACGCGCAGTACTCTGACCCCATCGGGGTTTTCGTTTTTCTTGGAGTTACCCTGCCCCAGGCAGATCAGGTCAACGGTCATTCCCGCGCCTCTGAGTGCATCTATGGCGCGACGCGGACGCGGATCGTCAGGGTAGGGAGAATAGGTAACCATGGCGACCCGCTTCCCTCGGAGGTGCCCGTTTCGAGAGATCGAAGGATTAGTGGGCGCAGAAATAACGGACTGCTGCGTTGTTGTGAACGTTTCCATCCGATAGACCTAGGTCGCGATCCTGCCCATGATTTGCAATTCGATATAGACGATTGGCAATTCGATACAGAAGATTACCCGCAAGATCTTAACTGACTGACGCCGCCGGAACCTTCTTCATATCTTCTGCCTTCGCCTTCTTGCTGGCCTCCAGCGCCACTTTTTCTTGATTGGACATCTTGATGGCCTTGAGTAGTGCCGAACTCTCAAATTTCGAGAGGATCTCGATGTTCGGCATAACACAATGTCCACCAATAACCCCGGGAAAATACTTGACTGGCGGAAAAAACTTTATTTCATCGTAAAACGAGGCTACTTCAGCATAGTCCTGGTTCGCCCGGTTGCAATACCTCTCAACTTCCTGCGCCCAAGCGATCATCAACCCGAAATACGTCGTCTCCGTCAGTTTGGCCAATTCTGTCGCCTCGGGTGCCGAAAGAATCTTGGTTTTCAAACCCATGGATTCAAAGTGCTTCGCGGCGAGCCGGGCAGCGTCCGCATCTAGTGCGCCTACGAATTTAGTGTAGTGCTGCAGCTCTTCGAGCATGCGCACGTGCTTGCCACGCACTGGGCTGTTCACTACAGGAGTGCCGGTGCGTTCCGCGATAGCTCTTGTGGTCCCAACACCCACCGTGCTGTTGATGATCGTCACTGTAGGTTTGAAGAGCCCAATGTACCGAGCCGTCTCGCCGATGAAATCTTTAATCTCATAGGGGAAGCAGATGTGAAGCACATCCACTCTCTCGACCTGCTGCCTAGGAGGCTCAATGTCTACGCCGATGACCTCGTGATATCGGCGAGCAAGCTCGAACAAGGGCTTCCCCACTTCACCCAGACCCACAATCACAACTTTTTGTTGCTCCTTCATGTCCACGGACCTCCATTTGGTAACATTCAAGATTTAGGCGCCTACTTCGTGCTTCCGACCTGATCTCTCGATTGCAGGGCCATCAACGAGACGCTATGGTGAGCAAACTTGTAAATCCATTGCGGCCAGCGAAGCCAGTCGTAGCCACCCTCAAGTTTTGCTCTAAAAAGTTCTATGTCGTCCCACGAATTTACGGGCAGACGCGGCAGGAAGAAAAGCGGGTCCTTGGGATTTGCTCTTCCAATGGCTGATGAAACACCGAGGGTATAGCCAAGATTTTCCAGGGTGTCTGCGAGGTAGCGCGTGAAATCGCGATCTTCTTCCGGTAGCGCGAAGGGATAAGAAAAAGAGTCGACTGGGGCGCCAATTTGCTGTTCGATCGTCTCTTTGGAATATCCGAGCTCGTAATCGATTTGCTCTGGTCCCAGCGAGCGAAAATCGGCGTGAGTAACGGAATGAGAGCCAAAAGCGATTCCTTGTGAATGTAACTCGCGTATTTCGCGCCAGGTGAGGTAGTCCGCGCCTTCAATACATGCAGCGGTATTTCGGATGCGGTCGCTGGCCAGAAAAACCGTCGCAGTGAAGCCGCATTGCTTCAGCAACGGAAATGCGTCCGTATAGAAATCCTTGTAGCCATCGTCAAATGTGAGCACAACGGTTTTGCTTAAGTCCTGACCGGTTTCCAGGGCCTTGCTCATTTCCGGGAGATCGATCGTCCGATATCCAGCCCGGCGGAGCCATTTCATTTGTTGCGCAAACACGGAAGCGCAAGTATTGATCTGATGGCAGGGATGCAATTTCCCAAACAGGTTTTCAGAAATGCTGTGGTACGCCAGAACGGGCACACAGTATCTCGACGTCCAGCCAGTCAGCCTCGCAAGCGGATGAGAGACGTAAACCGTCGCCAGCCGGTCGATCCGAGGCATTTGAAATCCGTGAAAGGGCATTTTCTTTGTGTTCGCGAAATATCGAACGAAGGAATGCAGGGAGTGGGATGCCAAATGTACGCTGACCTTCACTCCTGCGATGGCACGATGTAGCTGGGAACCCGGAAGTGGGAAGTGATTCCGTTAACGTACCGCGATGCGTGCACCCAGGAATTCCTTTACCGCGTTAACGACTTCATCTTGCTGGCTGTGCAGGAGTTGCGGGAACATTGGAAGCGACACGATCTCCCGCGCGACGCGCTCAGTCACCGGGAAATCTCCCGCTTTGTGCCCTAGGTGTTGGTAAGCTTTTTGTTGATGGAGTGGAATTGGATAGTGGATGCCGGTGCCAATTCCCGCTTCCGCCAGGCGAGCTTGCAGCGCTTCTCGATCCTGCACACGCACGACGTACAGGTGATACACGCCTTTGGTCCATTCGGCTTCTTGCGGGATCACCATGGAGTCTTTCGCGTCCGCGAACAGTTCGTGATAGCGGTGCGCCAGCTTCCGGCGAGATTCGTTCCACTTTGGAAGGTGCCGCAATTTCACACTGAGCCAGCCTGCTTGGATCGAGTCCAGTCGGCCGTTGTAGCCCTCGATATCGTGGTAATACTTTTTTGCTTGGCCATGGTCGCGAATCATTTTCATGCGCTTCGCCATTTCTTCATCGTTGGTATTGGCCGAACCCGCTTCGCCACACGCTCCCAGATTCTTTCCGGGATAAAAACTGAACGCGGAGGCGCGGCCCATTGAACCGGCCTTCTTCCAAACGCCCTCTTTTCGAGAAAAATATTCGGCGCCATGTGCCTGGCAGGCATCTTCGATGACTACCAAATTGTATTTGTTGGCAAGTTCGAGAAGCGGGTCCATATCCGCCGTCTGCCCATAGAGATGGACAGGCACCACAGCCGACACCACGCGCTTGCTCGACTTCTCGATCAACTTTCCGCGGCTCTTGTCAAATTCACATCGAACTTCGAGATATTCTCTCAGCTTCTCTGGATCCATCGTGTAGGTCTCTTCGTGGATATCCACGAACGCGATATGCGCGCCTACTTGCGAAATGGCTTCCGTAGTTGCGATGAACGTGTGCGGCACGGTAACGATGACTTCGCCCGGTTTCACATCCGCCGCCATGAACGCAAACCGTAAGGCGTCCGTGCCGCTGTTCACTCCGACACAATATTTTGTGTCGCAAAATTTGGCGAATTCTCGTTCGAATTCTTCGACCATCGGCCCGCCGATGAAGCCGGCATTGCCAAACGCCTTTTCCACCACCTGCATCAACTCTGCTTTCAGCTCCTGGTGCGGCATCACCAAATCGAGAAATGGGACTTTCGATGTTCTGGTCATTTCGGTTGTTTCGTCTCCTCTGTTAGATATCGCAGTACCTTTGCCGGATTTCCCGCGACCACAGCGTTCGCTGGAACATTTTTCGTCACAACGCTTCCCGCGCCTACGATCGCGTTTTCGCCAATAGACAAGTTGCTGAGAATTGTTGAACCGGAGCCGATCGATGAGCCCTTGCTGACGACCGTCTTTTCGACCTTCCAGTCAGCTTCCGTCTGCAATTCGCCTGAGGCCGTGGTGGCGCGTGGATATGAATCGTTGATGAAGGTTACGCCATGGCCGATAAATACGTTGTCCTGAATCTCCACCCCTTCGCAAACAAACGTGTGGCTTGAAATCTTGCAGCGTTTTCCCACACTGGCGTTTTTCTGGATTTCCACGAAAGCGCCAATCTTGGTCTCGTCTCCGATTTCACAGCCGTAAAGATTAATGAATTTGGAGAGCCTGACGTCCTTGCCGAGTTTCACGTTTGGCGCGATCGAAACGAACTCGTTCACAGCTTCACCAGCTCGCCGCGCTGGCTGACGGATCTTTCGGCCGCTTCCAGTAGTCGGACAACCCGCAAACCGTTGACACCGTCGTTGAATGGCGTCTTGCCTTCCTCGATGCACTTCAGAAAATAACCTGTTTCGGCGCGCAGAGCTTCGATCTGTTCCACTTGTGGTGCCCACATGTCTCCGGAGCGGTAGCTAACCAGCAATTGGTGCAGGTTGCTTGGATTTGTGGACATGCTTACGCCTTTGTCGTAAATCTTAATTTTCTCGTCCGCTTCCAGGTCGTTCCAGACCAGCATCTTCTTTTCACCGCCAATCAGTGTCGTGCGCACCTTCACCGGCGACAGCCAATTGACGTTGATGTGCGCGATGATGCGCTTCGGGAAATAGACTGTAATGAACGCGATGTCCTCCACGCCGTTCAAGTGTTTTTCGCCGGTAGCGACTACCGCTTCGGCCTTTTCTTTGATCACATGATCCATGATGGAAAGATCATGCGGCGCTAGATCCCAAATCACGTTCACGTCGTGCTGAAATAAACCCAGGTTCACTCGCAAGGAATCATAGTAGTAAAGGTCCCCAAGATCCCCGGCATCCACCATCTGGCGGATCTTCTTAACCGCTCCCGTAAAAAGGAACGTGTGGTCGACCATAATTTTCAGATTCTTGCGGTCTGCCAGCTCCACCAATTCCTCTGCTTGTTGCACGCTGCAGGTGAACGGTTTCTCCACGAACACGTGCTTGCCATTTTCCAGAGCGGTTTTTGCCAGTTCATAGTGAGTCCAGACCGGCGTAACGATGGCCACCAGATCGATATCCGGGGACTGCAACACATCATTCGCATCCATCGTAAACGCGATCGAAGGATGTGCCTTATGCAAGCGCTGCTGGCACTTCGTGCTTTTGTCACAGACCAGGACAACTTCCGAACCCTCGTGAGTGTGGAAATTGCGGACAATGTTTGGTCCCCAATATCCATATCCAATCACACCGATGCGAATCATATTGCTCCTTGGGATTTACGAACGGCGCTTCTTGCCTCGTACGGCAAAAAAACTCGTCTGCGAATTCTCTGGCGGCTTGGACGCTGGGCGGTTATGTTCCATTCGATTGCTCCCTCCGGGGACAGAGGTCACGATTCAACGGGCAGCTGCGGGTTGCCAGAAGACTTTTCCTGGGCGTTCGGATAGTTTGAAGCGAGAATCGATCTTAGTGAGCGCCCTCGCCGGTGAAAACTGCTCCGGGTGTTTGCAGAAGGATCTTTACGTCGAGCCAGATAGACCAGCCGCGGGCATATTTTAAATCCAGGCGCACCATCTCGTCGAAGCGCGTACGGCTCCTGCCTTCAACCTGCCACAGACCCGTGATCCCCGGCTTGATTTCGAGCACACGACGCCGGTGCCATAGGTCGTAGGCCTTGTATTCATAAGGAACCGGCGGACGCGGCCCGACGAGCGACATGTTGCCTACTAGCACGTTCCAAAATTGCGGAAATTCGTCCAAGCTCGTCCGGCGAAGAAACCGGCCAATCGGAGTGACCCGAGGATCTTCTTGAATTTTGAACACCGGCTTTTCGCCATCCGGTGCGCCATCAATCTGTCCGCTGATGAACTGACTGACGTAGTCTTCGTGGATCTTAGGATCGCAGTTCGTGCTCATCGACCGAAACTTCAAAACGGTGAACTTTTTGCCGTATTGGCCAAGCCGCTCCTGCTTGAAAAGCACCGGACCCTTGGAGGTCAGTTTAATCGCCAGAGCCACTGCTCCGAAAATCGGCGACATCAGCAGAAGCGCCGCTGCGCTTCCCATTACGTCCATTGAACGCTTCACGCCAAGAGCAAATTTCCGTGATTCTTCCTTGCGAGAGAGATCCGGGTAAAGCGTAATGTTTGCTGAATGGTCCGTGCCGTCTTCCTCCCACTCCTCCGGAAAGAAATGAAAGGACAGCGTGATTTGCGAAACCTTTTCCTGCGGCAGAGCTTCCACAAATGCGGTGCGAATTTTCTCCAGCATTCTGCTCTGCACGGTTTTTGGCTTGGCTTTTCCGACTTCGGTGCCAATCACCCCGATAAGATGGTCTTCAAGGTACCAGCCAATAATGTCGGTCTCGCGAGTGACGCTCAATAAGGCATTGGTGATTTTGGAAAGCGTCCGGTTCTTTTGGCCGTCCGAGATGGCGCCCTTAACATCAACAAGCATCAGAACGAAACGTTTATGCGCCCGTTCCGCGCGCCGTCGCTCCAGATACAACATCGAAACGAAAGCATCTTCGTGAAGTACGATCCGGCCTGCCGATACTCCCCGGTTTTCGAACGTCATGTGCGCGTCGGTATTCAGTCGCTTCATGCTGTCTCTTGCTTGCAGATCCGTTCTAAGCACGCTCATGGCCTGTCTTTCGTTACCCTGCATCCACCCCAAACCCGGTACGCCTTACGCTTAACTCATGACCCTCGCCGGGGTTCCTGCTAGTGAATGGCGCAATTTCACGTCTCGAGCCTTCTCCAGAGATGCCACCCATGACAAATCTACTTCCAGGGCTACTGACCTCTGCAACAAAGAAACCGAAAGCACAACGCGATGGTTACCCTTAAAATTGACCAGAATCCCCTCTAACCCTGACAACTTGCCGGTATGGATCCTGACCCGCTCTCCAACTTCAAGATACGGCCACGGCTGGCTCGGAATCCCAGAAGCTATCGCCAGCTGAATAGCCTCAATTTCCCTGTCCTCGACGGGAATTGGGGTTCGGCCGCATCCAACCACTTGCAGCACCCCCGGCGTAACCACAGCCGCACGCCGCCGCGTATAGTCGAACCTGCAAAAAATGTACCCCGGAAAAAGGGGCTGCTCGACTTCCTTCTTTCGGTCTGACCACTCCCGAATACATTTGTATTTCGGCAAAAAACACTCAAATCCTTGGCCTTCCAACTGATTCGCAATCATGCTCTCCTTGCGAACCCAGCACTGCAGCACATACCACGGCAGCTGATGTGCGACGGAGTTAACAGAAGCAGTAGCCAAGTTAACTATTCTCCCTTACTTCCAAACTCGGACACCCTTGGATGGGCTACCGCCACAAAACACCCAAATTCCTAGAACTGCCGCTTCTACGGGCAATTCACCTGCCATAACCAGCACCATAAAATCGCGTACTGCCCTGACCCGGACTACCGTAACCATATATAAAATAAGGACTTATCTAGCGGTAACCTAAGGCTGACTGCCCCAAGCGTAACTCCCTAGCCACCGTGAGAGAAAAGCCGTGCCCTATTGTTGCAATCCGATTCCAAGCTTACCGGGAAAGCGCGGAAACGACGAAAAATGCATGATTTCCGGTGGGGGGAGAAATCGACATGTTCGGGACCTGGGGATCAACGCTAGAGGTCTGGGATCAAAACTAAACGATACTACCGGTCGAGCTGCCGCCAGTCAATGTCCTGCACTGGCAAGCTCACAACCACTTTGGCGGGTACGATTGAGATTCAACTCCTTCTGTATTAGTCTCATAACGCATTCCTTAAGCCTCGCAATTCGCGTATTTTGTAAACTGCTCGGTTTCAGGCGGAGCTCCCCGGAGCTCCTTTCGAACAAAGGAGAATTAACGGGAATGAAGGGTGTTGTCCTGGCAGGCGGAAAAGGTTCTCGCCTCTATCCGCTGACGCGCGTGACCAATAAGCATCTCTTGCCAGTCTATGACCGGCCTATGGTCTTTTATCCGATCCAAACCCTGGTCGATGCAGGAATCAAGGACATCATTATCGTTACGGGTGGGCAAAACTCCGGCGATTTTCTCCGCCTGCTCTCCAATGGCAAAGACTTCGAGCTTCACCGCATCCACTACACTTATCAGGAGGGTGAGGGCGGTATCGCGGACGCCCTCAGGCTCGCCGAGCCCTTTGTTGAGGGCGAAAAGATTTGCGTCATACTCGGCGACAACATCATCGAGAATAACATCATCGCTTCGAAACAGGCTTTCGAAAAACAATCAGCCGGCGCTCACATCCTTCTGAAAGAGGTTCCTGATCCTGAACGCTTCGGGTGCCCCGAAATTTCCGACGGACGGATTCTCGGGATAGAAGAAAAACCTAAGTCTCCCAAATCAAACTTTGCTGTGACCGGCATTTATTTCTACGATGCCACGGTATTCGAGAAAATTGGCAAAATCAGGCCTAGCGGCCGTAATGAACTCGAAATCACCGACGTCAATAATATGTACTTACAGGAACGCACGCTCTCGCACAGTATCCTGGATGGGTGGTGGACCGATGCCGGGACTTTCGAATCCCTTTTGCGTGCCACAAACATGGTTTCTGAAACTGGTGCGAACAAGATCCCTGGGCGTGGATGCCCTCCGCGTCACACCCGTAATTCGGATTGACCAGTCGACGCGCTTATCTATTGCAGCTTTCTTCAAGCGGATGGAAGGAGAATCGCATTGAACCTCTTGGTAACCGGTGGCGCAGGTTTTATCGGTTCGAACTTCATTCGCCACTTGCTCACCACCCGCCGCGATATTCGTATCGTCAATTTTGACAAGCTGACTTACGCGGGTAATCCCGAGAGTCTCAGCGATCTGGCCTCGAACCCGCATTACAATTTCGTTCGCGGCGACATAAACGATGCCACCGCGGTCGCGGATATTTTCAAGCGCGGTTTCGACTCTGTTGTGAATTTCGCCGCCGAGACTCACGTTGACCGCAGCATAGAAGATGCCTCGCCCTTTCTCCGCACCAACATATTCGGCACTCAGTGCCTGCTTGAAGCGGCCCGTATCACTAAACTTCCACGGTTCATACACATTAGTACGGACGAAGTTTATGGAAGCGCGCCAGCCGGAGGCTGCTTTAATGAAGAGACCATCCTCGACCCGCGCAGCCCTTACGCCGCCAGTAAAGCTTCCGCTGATCACTTTGTGACCGCCTACGCCAACACTTACGGCGTTTCCGCAATCATTCTCCGTTGTACCAATAACTATGGACCGTTCCAGTTCCCGGAAAAATTGATTCCGTTGATGATCGCCAACGCCCAGGAGGGTAAGACTCTTCCTATCTACGGCGACGGTATGCAGGAGCGCGACTGGCTTTTTGTCGAAGATTATTGCCGGGCCATTCTCTTAGCGCTTGAAACTGGAAAGTGCGGCGAGATTTACAACGTTTCGGCGGGTGCGCCGCTGCCCAACTTGAAAATCGTGAAGACCATTCTTCAATACCTCGGTAAACCCGAATCCTTGATGCAGCACGTTAAAGATCGTCCGGGCCACGACCGCCGGTACGCACTCGATAGCTCAAAAATCCAGCGGGAGCTAGGCTGGCAGCCACAGGTTTCCTTTGAGGATGGTATTCGTCGCACAATTGACTGGTACCGGACGAACCAGCGCTGGCTTGAACACGCGAGATCCGGCGAATATCGTAACTATTATGATCGTCACTACACGAATCGCGCCGAAACTTTCAGCCGCTAATCGCGCGGCCTGACGAAACGGAAACGACTGACTTCATGTCTGAAACATCACAGTCATCGACGGAGCCCCTCGGCGCTATTTGGCCCGGATCTCTCACCACGCGAATCGCGTTATACCTGGGCTGGGTATTGGCGACCTGCCTGATCTTTCTGCATCCTTTCACCGCCTTCGTTTCTTATTCTCTTTCCAACGACAATGCATCTCACCTTGTCTTGATTCCCTTCATTAGTGCCTGGGTTCTTTTTCTCGAACGCGGCCGCATCTTCAAGACGCTTGGCAGCGATGCGGCACTGGCTTCCTTATTCCTTGTTCCCGCCGTGGCTCTAAGCCTGCTCACGTTTCTTGCGGGCAGCCATTGGAACGCAGTAAACCGCTATAGCGTTTACATCCTCGCTCTGATTCTTTTTTGGGTCGCGGGTTTTGCATTTCTGTTCGGCCGGCAGACATTACGGAACGCCCAATTCCCTCTCGTCTTTCTTTTGCTAACCATTCCCATTCCTGATTTTGTCCTCGACAAGATCATTTATTTGCTCCAGAAGGGGTCCGCGGAAATCGCCGCCGTGCTCTTTGATTGGAGCGGCGTGCCCGTTCTGCGCGAGGGATTCATATTTCACCTCGCCAACGTCAACATTGAAGTGGCTCGCGAATGTAGCGGCATCCGGTCCAGCCTGGCTCTCCTAATCCTCGCCATACTGGTTGCGTATTTCTACCTCGACTCCTTCTGGAGACAGGCAGTTCTGGTTATTGCTGGATTATTCGTAATGATTTTGAAAAACGGAGTGCGAATCGTCACATTGACGCTGCTGGCCAGTTACGTCGATCCGGGTTTCTTGTATGGCAGGCTCCACCACCAGGGCGGCGTCTTTTTCTTTATGCTTGGATTGTTATTGCTTGTGCCGGTAGTTTGGCTGCTAAGGCGCGGCGAGCAGAAATCAGCTTTGCGTGCCGCCAAATAGATTTTCGTAATTACTTCTTGCCGTTTCCAGCCGGATAGCTGTAGTAATAGCTTCCGTATCCCGCGTCGCTATCCACGCGGTTCAGCACAACTCCCAGAAGGTTTTTCTCCTGGAATGCAGCCGCCGCCTTGGTTGCCATCCCATGATCCGTCGCTCCCGCTCTCACAACGAACAATACCCCGTCGCACAGATCCGCCATCATGCTCGCGTCATGTACTGGCAAAGCCGGGGGAGTGTCGATGATGATCCAGTCGAAAATTGGCGTCATTACTTCCAACAGCCTCTTCATCCGATCATTCAGCAGTAACTCACTTGGATTCGCTACCTCGTTCCCTGCGGCCATCAAACACAAATGGGCATTCGTACCCCTCTGCACCGCCGCGAACTCGTCCGCCTCGCCGCGTAAATAATCCGATAGCCCAGGAGTCCGTGGCGCTCCTAGGACTTGATGCAGGCGTGAAGCCCGCAAATCCGCGTCAATCAACAGCACTCTGCGATCTGGTTGCCTTACAATCGACTGCGCTAGATTCGCTGCGACAAAAGTTTTTCCTTCCGCTGGCACGCTGCTCGTCACCACCACGCGCTTCAGTGGCCGAGATCCGCCGATTTGATACATGCGCGACCGCAAGGTTCGAAATCGCTCCGCTCCCACACTGCCTTCATCTCCGCCTTCGAAAACGCTCATTCGCGGGTCAATGTTCCAACGCGGCGAGGCACAGCGTTTCACCAAATCTTCATAGCGCAGGTACGAAGGCGCTTCCATGGGAACGTGCGTACGAAGCGCAACCTCATCCAGCTCTGGCAAAGGAACGATGGTTCTGGGTGCGTCCGCTACTTCCAGAAAAGCCGGCTGCCCGCTGGCCGCAAGCTGTGCAGATCTTTCTTGCGCGGCCTTTTTCAGTGCTTCGTGAATCCTGCTCATAGATTCTCTGTTTCCTTTGGCTTGATTCCGCTCTCTATGTTCCAGCCAGCCCTAAACTGTTTCCACTTTTCCGGACATGCTTTCCGGCTGGCGTGACGTTTGGAACCATTGCCAGCACGGGAAGCTGCATGCAAACTTCGACGTCCCGCTCCGTGTGCATTGAAGAGTCAAGTGCAGCCAGCATGTACAGAATTACCAGGCCCAGCACCAATCCTGCTCCGGCGCCAACTCCCCCAAAAACTGGTTTTTTCGGGAAGGATGGCGTCATCGGCAGGCTGGCCGCGTCTAGCACACGAAATTGTTCACCTTGCTGCTGTCTGTTCAAATCCCGGCCAATTGCCGCTTGATCGTGCCTTTTTAGTAAATCGTTGTAGCCATCCAGCGCGGTCTGATAGCCTCTGCTCAGTTCTTTGTACTGCTGTTCTACCGCGGGCGTGGATTGAATCTGTCCCTGCAAGGTAGTGATCTGGGCCTGCATGTGCCCTTGACGCTTTGACAATTCGGCAATACTGATGTCGTTTTGCCGCAGCCGCGCTCGCAGTTGCAGGATCGCGGGCGGTTCAACTGTATTATTTTGCGCCGTCGTCGGCGTATCCTTCACCTTTGGGGCTTCGTTCATCCGGTGCTTTAACAGTTCAATCTGATTCTTTGTCTTGATTACGTCCGGATGGTCGGGAGTGTAGCGGGACAGCAGAATGCTCAATTGGTCTTGCAGCGCATTGAGCTGCTGATCCATGGTTTCCGGTGCAGTTTCACCGGTCCTGGAGGCTTTCAAACTTGCCAACTGAGAACTGAGCAATGATTCATTCATTGCTTTTTCTTGTTGTTCCCGGCTCAGCGCCTGCGTAATCGCGTCCAGTTGCGAATTCATTCCACCCAAAAGGCTTAGATTGGTCTGTTCCCGGTCCGGCAAGGAACCCATATATTTCGATTTGAATTCCGCCAGCTTCGCGTCCTGTTCATCCAAATTGCGCTTTGCTTCCTCCACCTGGCGCGCCAGAAAATCGGTCGTCTGCGTTCCCTGATCATCCAGATATTTCTGATTTTGCTGCAGGAACATCGTTGTGATCTCGCTGCAGATCCGCTGTGCGGTCTGCGGATCGTCGTAGGTCACATTCACATGGAATCCAGGCAACTGACGGTTTTGCGTCCCCTGCATGGGCTCCAAAGCTGTTATTTCAATTGCCGACCGCAATCGTTCTACCAGGTCTTCCATGTGCACGGAATCGCGCTCGGACATGTACAGCCCGAACTTTTCGATGATCGGCTGCAAGCGCGACCGGCTCAAGATCTGTTCCTGCATCGAAGCCAGGCGCTGGTTCGTCGCTTCGGTTACCACCGGTTTCACCAGGTCCGGCGAAACGTTGGGCTGCTCCACCAGCACCAGTGTTTCCGACTTGAATTTCTTGGGTATGAAAATCGTGCTGACCAGCGCCGCCGACACTCCACCGATAATCATCAAAGGCAGAACCCACCAATAGCGTTTGAGAACCCTTTTTGCCTCGGACGCGCTTAACTCACCGTTTCGAATCATTTCTTCTTCCTCGACGCTGATTCCAATCGTTCTGGCAGCTGTTCGTGCGGCTGACAGTTCTTGCGGATAAAGCCTAAATCCTGTGAGTGACCGATTTAGCCCACAATTTCCCGTAAATTGGGTTGCAAGCCCGGTGCCATGCGGGGGCGCCGATCGCCAATTGAATACTCATTTTAAGTGATTTAGTTTGTTGACGATATCCATTGTTCGCTTGAGGTTCCTGTACCGCATAGCCGATTCCCCATCCAAGGTCCCATTGTAAAGTGGAATTATTCTATCCACCTTGTCCCATATTTTAGCCCTTTTCACAGCTGAAGCCCTCTGCTTTCTGCGGTTCGGTCGCGTCAAACATCGCAGTTCGTTTGCAGAGACTTCGTATATCACTCAGAATACGTGAGATACAAGAACCACTCCAGGGACTGGCTCTTGGTCTCTGGAGGGCATAAGATTGCAACTCGCGAGGCTGAAAAACTATGCCCACCCTTAAGCGACCTTACGTCACCTTACGCCGACTCCGTCGGACTCATTTCATCACACCCCTTGCTTTCCTTGCTCTCGCGGCAATTCTGCCCGCTGGCTGCTCGCGGGACCCAAATGTCCGCAAACAAAAATTCGTCGCCGAAGGCGATAAGTACTTCAAGGACGGTAAATACCCAGAGGCGCAGATTTCTTACTCCCGCGCGCTCCAGCTTGATCGACGGTACACCGTGGCTCTCTACAAGAGTGCTCAGTGTAGCGAACGATTGGGGAATTGGAATGCCGCGTACCGCGATCTCCTGCGAACCGTCGACCTCCAGCCCGACAACTGGGCGGCTCAGCTCGACCTGGGGAAAATATTTCTAGGTGCCGGAAACCCGCAGGAAGCGAAAGAGCGCGCTCTGCTTATTTTGCGCAGCGATTCCAAGAACCTCGAGGCACAGATTCTGCTTTCTGGCGCCGACTCTGCTTTAGGCAAGCAAAAGGAAGCTTTGGCTGAAGCGCGCGACGCGATCGCTCTAGATCCCAACTCTGCGAGTGCTTACCTGAATCTTGCACTCCTTCAGCAAAAGTGGGGTAGTTATAACGAAGCGGAATCCAGTTTCAACAAGGCCCAGTCACTCGATCCGAAAGCCGTTACGCCCAGAATGTACCTTGGGGCTTTTTACGAAAACCAGAAGCGTCCCGAAGATGCACGAAAGGAATTTGAAGCGGCTATACAACTGGAACCGAAAAACCCGGGGCCTTGGACAGCTCTTGCCACCGTCTATTTTGCACAAGGTGAAATCGATAAAGCCGAGAAGGTTCTTGCGGACGCTAAGGCTCAGATGCCCGACGTTCCCGCCGGATACCGTATGCTCGGCGATTTTTACATCGCTCGTAATGACTCCGCCAAGGCGCTGGCGGAATTTGCATCTCTCGTTGCAAACCATCCGAAAGACCTGGCCGTCAAGAAAACCTACATTCAACTCTTGATCCTTTCTCATAACCTCGATGAAGCCGCTCGCGTTAATGATTCCATCCTCAAGTCTGCGCCACGCGATACCGATGCACTGGTATTTCGCGGCGAGATGCAAGTTCAGCAGAACAAACCTGACGACGCGATTGTCACCCTCCAGGACGCGTTGCGAGGCTCGCCTGACAACGCTTCCGGACACTTGCAGCTCGGTTTCGCCCAGCAACTCAAAGGCAACACCAATGAAGCTGAAGCCGAATGGCGCAAAGCCGTGCAGCTACAACCGAAGTTGCCTGAAGGACTGCATGCGCTTGCCGGACTGGCTGGAAAACGGCGCGACTGGAATGAATTGGAATCGATTGGAACGCAGCTGATCAAGATCACTCCGAACTCCCCCGATGGCTACGTTTTTCACGCGACCGCCCGCGCCAATCAAGGCGATATCAGGAGCGCCGAGTCCGATTTGAATCACCTGATCGAATCCATGCCGCAGAATTCCGCCGGCTACATTCAATTGGGAAGACTACGGGTCCAACAAAAACGCTGGGCAGATGCGGACTCTCTTTTCAAGCAGGCCTTACTGCGCGACCCGGGATCGCTGCAGGCTCAGGAAGCCCTTACCGATCTGGACTTCCGGCGCGGGCAACCCGCCGCTGCGATTCAGCGTCTTCGCGATCAATTCCAGAAATCGCCTAACAACACCGGCCTTGCTCTTCTTCTCGGTCAGGCGCAAGCGCGCAATTCTCAGCTCGCTGACGCAGAACAATCCTTCTCGCAAGCTACGGCACTTTCTCCCTCCAGTGCCGGTCCCTTCATCGCTCTGGGCTCAGTGCAGTCCAATCGCGGAGAAATCGATGCCGCCATCGCCAGCTACAAGCGTGCCCTCCAACTGGCTCCTTCCAGCGCCCAGGTGCTCGTCTCCCTTGGCCAGCTTTACGAATCCAAAGATGACTGGCGCCTTGCCGAGTCTACTTACCAGCAAGCGCTCTCGATTCAGTCGGATAATGCAGCCGCTGCAAACAACCTGGCGTACCTGTTTCTCGAGCACGACGGTGACGTGAATGTCGCTCTTAGCTTGGCCCAGATTGGCCGCCGAGGCATGTCCGATTCGCCAAACTCGGCCGACACCTTGGCCTGGGCGTATTTCCACACCGGAGCATTCTCCATGGCCGCGCCACTGCTTGAAGAAGCGGTAAAGAAGGCGCCTACGAATCCTGCGTATCGCTACCACCTGGGGATGGTTTATCAGAAATTGAATGACCCGGTTCACGCCCGCAGCGCCTTCGAAGCGGCCATCAAAGCGAAGCCGGACAGTCCTTCAGCTCAGGCTGCGCGCAAAGCATTAAGTGAACTTGCCGGCACTTAATTTCGCTCTGGCTCTTTACACCCGAAGGATCCTGGCTTTCAATTGATGGAAGCGAGGTAATGCGATGGCGGCTGACGTGAAGGCGACTCAGGTAGTGCAAACGCAAATCATTCCCTTGGGAACACGCAACGGCATTGAATTGGCTATCGCTCGCCGAACCACGAAAACCCTGGGGAAAGTGATCGCCAAGATCGACTCCCCTGACTTGATCGACGGCGTCCGCATCGAATCTCTTCAGGTATATCCGGATGATCGAGGTTTTTTCACCGAACTGGCGCGCCTTGGCAAGGGCTTGGCCGCGAAAATGATCCCCGACGACAGTCGCAAAATTCAGATATCGCTCACCCTCACGTATCCTGGCACCATAAAAGCAATCCATTATCACTCCGAACAAACCGATCTTTGGGCTCCGGTTTCGGGCATGCTTCAGGTCTTCCTCTACGATCTGCGCCGCAACTCTCCTACTTTCGGTGCCATCAACACAATGTTCGTCGGACGATTTCAGCCTTGGGAAATCCTGATACCTCCCGGCGTTGCGCATGGCTACAAAGCTTTGGGTATCGAGCCCATCCAATTGGTCTATCTTACGGATCGCTATTACAATCCCGCTGACGAGTTGCGCCTCCCCTACGATCATCCGGACATCGCCTACGACTGGGAAATTCAGCACAAGTAGTCATGCGTGTCCTCGTAATGGGTGCTCGAGGCATGCTCGGCACCGACCTGCTTAACGAATGGCAATCCGATGAATTGATTCCTGCCGGTTCGGTTGAGGCTGACTTGCGTCAGGTCGATGCAGTCGAAAAATTCATCAGGAAAGTCCATCCCGATTGGATCATTCTTGCGGCTGCTTACACCGACGTTGACGGTTGCGAGCGGAATCCCGAACAGGCATTCGCCGTCAACGCCATTGGAGTCGAAAATGTCGCTCGCGCCGCTCAAGCCATTTCCGCGCGCGTATTCCTGGTTAGCACCGATTACGTTTTCGACGGCAATGCCACCGCTCCATACGAAGCGGGTGACCCTGTCGCGCCTGTGAACGTTTATGGCGCTTCGAAAGCCGCAGGCGAAGCGGCTTTAAGAAAACATCATTCGCAATGGTGCATCGGCCGAACTTCCTGGCTTTTCGGTGTCCACGGCCCGTCTTTCCCGGAAAAAATCATTCGCGCCGCGGAGACCCGTCCCCAACTTTCCGTGGTCAACGACCAAACAGGCTCTCCAACTTACACTCGCGACCTTGCTGGCGCTATTCGTGATTTGGTACAGAAAGATGCGCGTGGAATCACGCACATTACGAATGAGGGGTTCTGTTCCTGGTTTGATTTCGCTCGCGAAATTCTTGCCCGCTCCGGACGCGCTTCAATTCCGGTTCTGCCCATCTCTACCGCTCAATCCGATCGTGCTGCTCGCCGCCCCCGCTATTCCGTTCTTTCGCCGGCTAGTTTGCACGCCTACGGCTTGCGGCTGCGCCCCTGGCAAGCTGCCTTACAGGTATTCTTGCAGGAACGCAGCAGTTCTGCCGTCTCTTAGGACCACTCTTTAGGGAACGATCGCGCTAACTTCGTTCGAGAAGACGCTTTCTTTCCCGGTCGAGTCCACCGACGTCGCCACGTAATAGTAGGTCTGCCCACTCTGCACGTTAGAGTCGGCATAAGTCACGCCACTAACCAGCGTTCCGTTCAGCTTCACGTACGAACTCCCGCTTACTGAACTGCGATACAGATTGTAGCCCGAGACCGACGAAGTGCTGGCGAACCAGTTCAGTGCAACCGAGTGAGTCACGGAAGGCGCTACACCGGTCCCGCTCAGCGCGATGCTCGATGTCGAGCCAGTTGCATTGCTTAGGATGTTCACGGCTCCATTGGCTGCGCCCGCCGTTGATGGAGCAAATTGTACGCTTACCGAGGTGCTCTGGTTTGGTGAGAGCGTTACCGCCCCGGCGCCGCTGACGATCGAGTATCCCGTTCCCGTTGCCGTCATTCCCGAAATCGCAACGTTTGAATTGCCCGTATTCGTCACCGTAAATCCCTGTGCCGCCGAGTTCCCGTCAGTTACACTGCCGAAGTTCAAACTTCCCGGATTCACGCTGAGAGTGTAAGTCGCTGCTGTCGCTGTTCCGCTCAGCGCAACCGTCGCTGGTGAGTTTGGCGCGTTGCTGACAATCGAGACCGCGCCGCTCGCACTGCCCGAGCCTTGCGGAGCATATTGAACGTTGAAATTTGTAGCCTGGCCGGCCGCCAGCGTCATCGGCAGCGCCATTCCACTCAACGTAAATCCCGCGCCCGTCACAGTAGCTTGCGAAATCGTCAAGCTCGCGGTTCCACTGTTTTTGACCTGCACTGTTTGCGAGTTCGTATTGCCGACTACCACTGATCCGAAGCTCGCGCTCGATGGCGTCAGGCTCAAGCCTGCCTGCGCGCCGGTTCCGGTTACCGCTTCCACTACGTTCACTCCGTCGTTGTTCGTCACCGCCAGGCTGCCCGCTGTCGCGCCGCTGGTGGTTGGCGCAAACTGCACCGTCAGCGTCACGCTCTGTGACGGAGCTAGCGTTAATGGCGCACCCACTCCGCTTACGGAAATGCCCGCGCCGCTGGCTGCGACTTGCGTCAGTGTTACGCTCGAGTTCCCGGTATTCGAAAGCTGCACATTCTGTGTTGCGCTACTTCCCACGTTCACATTGCCAAAATTTACGCTTGCCGGCGATAGTGCCATCGTGTACGTCGCCGAAACCGCGGTTCCGTTCAACGTGACCGTTGAGGTGGGGTTCGCGGCGTTGCTTGTAATCGTGATTGTGCCTGTCGCTGCTCCAGCAGTGGTAGGCGCGAATTTCGCTTGCAACGCCATGGACTGACCTGAGGGTATCGTCACCGGGACCGCCACTCCGCTCACGCTAAATGCGCCGCCCGCCTCGGCGATCTGCGAAATCTGCAGATCAGTCTGCCCAGAATTCGTCAACGTCACTGCCTGAGTGCTGCTTCCGTTCACCAGTACATTTCCAAAATTCAGTCCTGTCGTGCTCAATGAAAGCTGCGGCAACGTTGCTGCGGCTGCTGCCTTTAGTTTCGCCTTCGACGAAGATCCTCCATGCGCGACCATCGCTGTGAGCGTGGCCGACGTCGTTCCCGATTTTGTTCCCGTGTACACCACTTGAAATTTGGCCGATTGACCCGGACCGATCGATAACGGAGTTGGAACGCCGGAAGCCACGAATTCGGTTGCCGAGGAGGCTAGTTGCGTTATGGTTACCGTTTCATTTCCGGTATTGGTCAGCGTTGCTGTCTGTGTAGCTTTCTGTCCAATAGTTACGCTGGGGAAAGTAATGTCCGATGGGCTGATCTGCACGCTCGCCGGTACAGGGGTCGCGTTCGAAGTGCTCGCCAATCCCGCGCAACCGCTGAGTCCGGCCGCCCCGCACGTGAAAGCTAATAGCGCTGCGGCCCCCCAGCCGCCACGCTTGTTAACTCGAATCTTCTGCCCCTCGACTTCTCCCGCTCTCGTCGCCCTTGCCATGTCTTCCCCTCCGGCCCTTCGTTCCGTGAGGCAGACTACGGCTTTGGTTCGTGTAAAAAATACTGGTTAGATGTTCAATTAAGGGACAGGCGTGCCCCTGTCCGAGCGACCATCGCTTGTTCCCCGTACTTTTTTTGTGATTTTCCCCTGTTAAATCGCACGATTTCTTCTGCAGCTCGCCTGTCCAGAAGGACGGCTTACTGTACGCTCGCCCAGCTTTAGGTTTGATTACGTATTTCTATGTGCAGAGAAACGCGGTTCGACGAATCACGATCGAGAGGACGAACTCGGCGCATTTCCATTTCGCCCTTGTGCCCCAGGACGCTTCACAATCAGTCCGGCATCCCGAATCTTGTAAATCAGTGCGCGATAGCTGATCTTCAGCTCTTGCGCAGCCTTTCGCCGGTTCCAGTGATTGGCCCGCAACGCTTCGACAATCGCGTTGCGCTCCATCTCGCGAATCGCTTCCTTCGCGATCTTCTTCAGTGGCATTCCATCCCTTGCATCCGTTAGCCCGTTAAATGAAGATGACCTTGTACGGACCACGTCTCGTTGCATCAGACCTTCTGGGCCCACAACGATATAGCGGGCGATGCAATTGGAAAGTTCGCGTAAATTCCCCGGCCACATCAAATTCTGCAGGTAGCTTAGCAACTCCGCCCCAAACGGTTCGCACTCTTTTTCGAATTGCTGAGAATGGATCTTACGGAAGTATTCAGCGAGCTGCGGGATATCTTCTCGCCGGTCTGCCAGTCTGGGCATCACAATCTTTAGTACGTTGATTCGATAATAGAGATCTGATCGAAAGCGCCCGCCTGCTATCTCATCTTCCAAACGTCTGCCCGTCGCGCAGATCACTCGTGTTTCCACGGTCCGTTCGGTCTGATCACCCAGCCTGCAAAAATATCCGTCTTGAAGGAAATGTAGAAGTTTGCTCTGTAAGCTCGGATCAAGATCCGCGATCTCGTCCAGAAACAGCGTGCCACGATGCGCTCTCTCGACTCGGCCCGGTTTCGAGGCGTTTGCTCCCGTGAACGCGCCCTTTTCATGGCCGAAAAGTTCGCTCTCCAGCAGGCTACCGGGGATCGCCGCGCAATTCACCTTTACGAACTCGCCGCTGGCGAATCGCGAGTTGGCATGCAGCCACCGTGCTAGAACTTCCTTCCCCGTGCCGCCCTCACCCGTCAGTAGTACGGTCACGTCCGTCCGGCAAATCTTGAGAGCCTTCTGCCGTACTTCTTCCATCGCTGCCGACCTTCCGAAAACGACTTCGTCAGACGGAATCCCCGTCTTAGACTCGGTCCTCACCATTCTTGTGGCAGCTCTAGTTGACATGGTTCAGACGGTGCATTCTTCCCTCGATAAAAGGATTGCACTCCATGAACCACCTCACCAGAGGTCAAGTCCGTACCTCCGTCACACTGAGTCAGATTTAAACTGTTTATATCGTGAGAGATACAGAAAAGCCAGAAAGGCAGTAATGGTACTGGAGGCTCACACTCGGTCGCCTCCGTAGTCCATTCGTTTCTTGGTAAGAGAAAGAATCTGCCGCGCGGGAGAATCGCACTTCCGTCAAACCTAGGCATCCTTAACTGGATATACCTGGGTTAATTCTCTAGCTCGCCGCTCCGCGCATGATGTCGTAGCGCTCTATCACAGCCGCTACGCCTTGTCGCTCGCTACCGTCTTCCAGCCGCGACTCCACTCGGACAATTTTGCCGGACGCCTTCACCAGCACATCCTCACCCTTGGTCATCTCGCGCGGCAACGTCAACATAATATCCAGCTCTGAACCTGCCCGAACGTTCTGATCGATCACAAAATAAAGCCCCCGCGTGGAAATGTCCCGCGTTTTTCCGTTTTGCGTTCCCACAAACCCCTGCGCCGGAATCCGGACCATTACCGGTAGCGATAAATCGTAGCGCCTTGCTCCCCGACGCTCAGACATTAAGCCCATTCATCCCCCAAGTTCGCGGACTGCTACCCTCGGTCTCTCGATGTCTTTCGCACTGATTTTGCCAGCAAACCGTTCTGATTACTATTTCTGAATGTTTTCTAATCTCGACTTAGTGCTCTGAAAATCAATAGCCACAGCCACCTTCTGCCACCGGGGACTAAATCGATTCGCTAGAGGCTGTTGGGACAGCTACCGTTTCCTTTTTCACTGCCGCACTTGCCGTGCGCCGGCTACGTGGCGTGTCCAAATTGAATTGTCTCATCTTATATAACAGCGCCTTATAGCTGATTCCCAGCATTTTTGCAGCATCCTTGCGGCACCAGCGCGTTTTTTCCAGAGCATCGGCAATCGCTTCCATCTCTGCTTCATCCTTTAAGCCGCGCACCAACGCCTTCAGCCCCTGCTCTTTGGGCACCGTTACTTCCTGCCGCGGCGAAGTTCTCTGGCGAGTCGCTGCCATCTCCACCAGCTCACGCAGGCTTCCTTCGTCATCTTCCAGAATTACGTAACGCTTAACGAAATTTTCCAGCTCACGCAAGTTGCCCGGCCAGGGATAGTTTAACGCCGCGTCCAGCAAATGCTTGGATGGCTGCATCGCCTCTTTCCCGAATTTCTCGCTGTATTTGTCCAGGAAGTGCCGGAACAGCAGGGGAATTTCCGCAGTTCGTTCGCGTAGCGGCGGCACCAGAATCGACAGCACATTTAGCCGGTAATAAAGGTCTTCGCGGAACCGTCCGGTCTTCATTGCCTCGTGCACGTCCACGTTCGTCGCAGCCAATACGCGAACGTCGGTTTCAATTAAATGCCGGCCACCTAGCCTGGAGTATTGATGATCTTGCAGGACATGCAGTAATTTCGCTTGCAAATGCGTACTCATCTCGGCAATTTCGTCTAAAAAAATCGTTCCCTTGTTCGCCATCTCAAATTTGCCGGGCTTCGACCGTACTGCGCCTGTGAACGCGCCTTGCTCAAACCCGAAAAGCTCCGATTCCAGTAACTCTCCGGGCAGCGCAGCGCAGTTTACTTTCACAAATGGCTGGTTTCGTCTTTTGGACCGCAGATGGATCATGCGCGCTACCACTTCCTTGCCGACTCCGCTTTCTCCGCACACGAATACCGGTACGTCCACCGGTGCGATCTGCAGGATCTGTTGGCGAATCCGAACCATCTGCGGACTTGCCGCAAGGAAACTCAAATCTTCCGTAACCTGGTCGCAGTAATCCCGCAGTACTTGGTTCTCCGTCACCAGTTCCTTTTTTTGTCGCGATTTCAGCATCGCGGCGTCCAGTTCGGATTTCTCAAACGGTTTCGTCAGATAATCGTGCGCGCCGATTCGAATTGCCTCCACCACCGTTCCTACCTCGTTCGAACACGACAGCATGATCACATTCAGCGACCGGTCCATTTGCATCAGTTCCGTCAGCGTGTCAATTCCGTTCATCTCCGGCATCAGTACATCGAGAATGATCAGATCGGGTCTCTCGCCTTCGCTGATCTTCTTGATCGCTTCGCGCCCGCTGCTCAGCGTTTCGACGTCAAATCCGTCCACCTCCAGCAGCGTCTGCAGGTACTTTCTGATGCTTGGCTCATCATCCACCACCAAGACTCTCTCTTTAGCCGCCATACCCTGGTCCTTTCCAAAAACCGTTATCAGCTTTGCTCGATCGGCAGCAAAAATCGGAAAGTACTTCCTC
Organism: Candidatus Acidiferrum sp.; assembly: GCA_036522855.1. Taxonomy (GTDB): domain Bacteria; phylum Acidobacteriota; class Terriglobia; order Acidiferrales; family UBA7541; genus Acidiferrum. Next base: position 170,340 of record DATDFA010000013.1, read on the forward strand.
TTTTCGCTTCGCTTTCCACCCATATTTTCCCGCGATGCGCCTGCACCAACCGCTTCGCGATCGCTAGCCCAAGGCCCATACCCGACGTATTCCGGTCCACGCGCACAAAATCTTCAAATATTTCCTGATGATGCTCCGGAGGAATGCCCCCGCCCGAATCAGCCACACTTACTTCCACGCTGTTGGGCCGCGGCAAACGAAACCTTCGTCTTTCTAGGTTGGGCGGCGCTTCTGCGACACGCCTCTCCCAGAAATGCGGCTTCGCTACCAGTGTCACATTTCCACCCGCCGGGGTATGCTTCAATGAATTGTCCAGGAGGTTTGCTGCGGCTTGCTGAACTTTCTGATAATCGAATCGAAACGTAGGAATCGAAGGATCCAACTGCACTTCCAGTCTCACGCCTTTTCTCTGGAATGCCTCCGCCCACCTCTTGGCCATCTCGTCCAGACAGTCTCGCAAATCGTTCTCGCGAAGCTGTAGCACCAACTTTCCGCTTTCCAATGCGGAATAATTCAAGAACATGGAAACCAGGCGCACCAGACGTTCGCAACTCTCTTTCGACTCCTCCAGAATATCCTTCTGTTTTTCCGTCAGCCGTCCCAACGAACCCGCCAGCAGAAGATCGTAGTATCCCTTGATTACCGCTAGGGGAGTCTTCAGTTCGTGTGCCGCTGAAGCCAGGAACACCGTTTTCTGCCGATTCACTTCTTGCAGCTTTAAATACGCCGCCAGCAGATTTCGATAAGTAATCTCGCGTTCTTGTAATAGTTCCTGTACCGTTATCTGCGTTGCGTCGTTAGCCGCCGCGGCATCGTCTGCCTGCTCTTTGATTTCTACAATCAGCCAGTCGGCTTCCGCCGTCAGTCGCATTCGAGCAACCTTATGGCTTTCGGTGCCGGCAATTTCGCGTTCCGTCCACGCCCTTCCGCCCGACAGCTCGTCCAGAATTTCAATGCCATTGCTATGGAACAAATTCTCAAAGACATTTATCGGAGTATCTTGTTGCTCGGGCACCCCAAGAGCCGCCTTGGCTGCCAGATTTGCAGCTAGCAGTAGGCCTCTCCGATCCGCTACCAACAGCGGCACTTCAATCGCTTCTAAAATTCCGCGGAGAGAATCAACCGTCAGCGCCGAGCGGAGTAAGCTGTCTGTCGTCGACGCTATCCGACTGCTCATCCTTGATCTTCCCCGCTCTCTGCCGAGTGGCAAAAATTTTCCCATCTCGTGTTCGCCATGCTCCCATCAGGGCCTAGGACTGTCAATGGCAAATCCGTTCCATTTGCACAATTGGGGAAACTCCGTGGACACATTTGCCGAATTCCGTCCTACGCCAGTTCGGGCTCGTCATTGCGGTCGACGTGTAAATCATTTTTTTTCATTTGTTTACCGCAGTTCAGGACAAGCTTGTCGTCTTTCACTCTGGCACTCCATCTGCTCACGTCGTACTAGTTCAACCGTACTAAATGTGAGTCAAGTGCCTAGTCAAATTCTGAATGCTCAAAAACCGGTGCCCTCTTCTCAACAGCGGCAAAATCCCCGCATCCGCATCCAAATTCCCGTCTTCGTTCGGGGGACTGATGCTTTGGGTGTCGACTTCATTGAGCTCACCAAGACCCTCAATATCAGCTCCAGCGGCGCCTGCATCGCCTCATCCCATCTGCTTCAAACCGAACAGCTTATTCAGTTAACGATTCCCACTCCATCTCCTTCCACAGCCGGCTTGGTTCCTCACGAAACTCCTCCGATTTCCGCCCGTGTTCTGCGCCAGGAATCCGCCGGAGACCTTCGGCTCTTCGGCTTGGAATTCGTTCACCCTCTGTCCTGACCCCTTTCTGTCCTCATCACTCCGTCCCTCGGACCTCCTGTCCCCTGATCTTCCTGGCTAGGTCAAAAATTCTCTGAAGTAAATCTTTCTTTGTGTTATCGTTACGCCCACTGCAGTTGCAAGAAGCGGATTTTGCAACTTCGAAGTGCTGCTTTTTCTTCTTGGCACTTCACATGCTCCACTGCTCTTGCACTACATCGCTTCACCCCATTCCCCGCGGGGACATACGAGGTAAGGTCCACACCGGTGATTCCCAGCTCCGGCGTTCCGGTATCCGCGCGCATGCGTCCGAATGACGCCTATTTTGAACTTATTGCAGACACACTCGACGGTTTAGAGTCGAGCGCTCGCGCACAGTTCCTCCAGCGCTTTTTTCTTTCCCTCGCTCACGTCGAAATTCCAGAAAGTAGAGCGATCGCTCTCTGGGATGAAGTCCTGGCTCGCCGTACTCAACTCTCCGAACGGGCCGATTCTCCAGTCTCGATGCAAACGGCCCTTGTTGACGTCTTTTCTTCCGCCGGAATGTTTCAAGTTCCTGTTGTCCTCGAATACGATGAACTCAAGAATCTCCACCGCAGCGCCGTTACCGATCCTCTCACCGGTCTTTATAATCGTCGCCTCTTTAACGAAACGTTTGACAAGGAACTCAACCGCGCACGCCGCTATGCGCATCCGCTGAGCCTGGTCACTCTCGATCTCCATCGCTTCAAGGAAGTGAATGACAAGTACGGCCATCCGCGCGGCGATGAAGTGTTGCGTGCCGCCGCGGTCACGCTAAAAAAAGCTTTGCGAACTTCCGACTCTGCCTTCCGCATCGGCGGCGATGAATTTGCCCTCCTCCTTCCGCAAACCGATTCTTCGCAAGCCTCCGGCCTCAGTCGCCGTATTGGCGTGGTCTTCTCGGAAGTTCTTCGTCCCCTCGAACTCACAATATCCGTCAGCATGGATCATGGAGTATCCACTTTTCCCCAAGATGGCGACCAACGCGACCTCTTGATTCGCATCGCTGATGAACGGCTTTATTCCGCCAAACAGGCTACACATCAAAAGTCGGTTCAACCCTCGCCCGAGGCCTCTGCGGAAGTTCCCAAGGAAGCCCCGAAAGAAGCTGCTCCACAAACTCCTCCTGCCGATGCCGTGCCCTCAACTCCGCCTGCTGCCGGCCCGGCGGAATCGGCGGCCCACGATATTGCCCAAAATGTTCCAGAACCGCCTCCGCCCTCCGCGCCTGCACCAGACAGATTTCCAGTTACATCAGCAGAGTCTCCCGCTCCAGCAGCAACTGTTCCCGAGGTCAGCACTGCTCCACCTCCTCCACCGCCAGCTGTTTCTCCGCTTCGAACAGCCCAGCCAAGTTTCCCCGTTGCGCCCGTGGAACCCCGCATCTTTACCGTCCCGCGTAAAGCAGAACGCGTCTCCATGGCCGGCACCAACGCGTACGCCGTTTTGGGCGACCAACCTTCTCACCGCGCCCGCGTTGTCGATCTGGGATTTGGCGGAGTGGCCCTCGATTTCTCCAGTTCCGAAACTATTCCAGACTCCCTTCTTGCCGTTCTCCACGTTCCCATTCTTCCGCCGGTTCGCGTCAGCCTGAAGCGGATCTGGACCAAGCAGCTTAGCGAAGACACTGTTCGTGTCGGCTGCTGTTTCATCTCTTAATTTCAATTCCCGTAACTGGCCATATGACTCGCTATTCTTGCCGTTCATATGTACAGGTGCACGTACCTGCCCCAAAGCTGTCCTCTGGCCAACTTGTTGTTATTGCTCATCACGCTCTACCGTTACCGTCATGCGTGGATCACTTTCTCAGCCGAGATCCCGCGCGATTTCGGCTAAATACCATTTCAATTCTCGTTACCTTTTTTCCCTTTGTGCCATTATTTTCTCCGCTATTTTCTCGGGCTGCGCTTCAGTTTCCGCCGAGAATTCTGCCGCTGAACTTGCTGCCGCGAAGGTCTCGGTGATTCCCTCGGCCGTCGAATTCAAAAACGTTGTCGTCGGCCAAAAAAATTCACAGACCGTTAAGATCACTAATTTCGGTAAGGAACCCTTCGACCTTCAACGCCTGCAAGTTTCGGGAACTGGTTTCGCGCTTTCTTCCACGAAAACCCCCGTTATCCTTGCCCCCGGCAAACACCTCAACCTCAGCGTAGCCTTTGCTCCCGCGTCCACCGCCTCCGAATCCGGCTCACTGCTCATCTCCAGTTCCGACTTCAAATCGCCTGTCAAGGTTCCGCTATCCGGCTCCGGAGAAAAAGCCGCTCCCGGTCTCGCGATTTCTCCAGGTTCCCTGAATTTCGGGACTCATGCCGTAAAAAGCTCCACATCCGAATCGGTTACCTTGACGAACACCGGGAACATCGCGCTCAAGATCAATTCCATCAGCGTCCCCAATTCCGCGTTTTCTGTTTCCGGCCTCGCCAAAGGAGTTTCGTTGTCGGCCGATCAGAAACTTGAATTCAAGGTCTGGTTTCATCCGGTCGCATCCGGCAATTCCGCTGCGACTATCAGTCTCGGCACCACCGCCTCTTTAGCGCCCGCTAAACTTGCCGTCTCCGGCGCCGCAACGAATTCCACACTCGGTCCCACGGCCAATTCCAATCACTCCGTGACCCTTGATTGGCATGCCGGCTCAAAGGCTGATGTCGGCTATCACGTTTACCGCAGCGACGTTTCCGGCGGCCCATTTGCACGCATTAATCGCGGAACAATCTTGGCCCTCAGCTATGTTGATAAAGACGTCCTCGCAGGCGCCCATTATTTCTACGTTGTCACTGCAGTCGGGGAAGGTGGCGGTTCCGAAAGCCCCAACTCAAATGAAGTGATGGTCGTGATTCCAAGCGACTAAACGGCCTTCGATTTTGCGAATTACCCCGCGCCCGGTATAATCAGAAGTTGCACGCGACCTAGCGACGCCGCTATATATCCTGTCACCGCAGGATCCGGCGCAGACCGGCCGCGACAGAATGGAGTTTCATGAAACCCGGTATTCATCCCGACTATCACGCGGTCACCGTACACTGCGCTTGTGGAAATACCTTTCCCACGCGCTCCACGATCAAGGGCGATATGCTTCGTGTCGAGATTTGCTCCAATTGCCATCCTTTCTTCACTGGCAAGCAAAAACTCGTGGACACCGCAGGCCGCGTAGAACGCTTCACCAAAAAATACGCCGACGCCGCCGCCAAAACCGCGGCTCTCAAAAAGTAACACCCCGTTTCTTCAGGCGGAGTTTAGGGATAGCCACGACTGGCTGTCCTTTTTGTCTGTGCTGGTCCAGCGTTCGTAGTGGCGAGTCTTGCGCGATGTTTGCGGTCCGTGCTCCTGCCGGACAGACCCGTTCGTTCCTCCCACACAAACCTGGCCGGCTAAAACACCGATCGCCCCAAACCACTGCCATCCTGATCCCTCGATGTCCTCATCCGAGGCGAAGCATCTCAACCCGTAAAGGTTCGACCAAGCAACTCGCTAGTGCCCGACTGATTCACCAGTCGCTCTTGCCTGCTTCGAACAAAAAACTTATTACTTATAACTGGCAACTTCTCCTCCTCGTCCATGTAAACTACTCCCACCGTGGCCACTCAATCGCGCATGTTTCAATCCGGAGACCCTGGCGAACTCGTTGAGTCCGCTCCACCGCGCGTTACTCTCCGTAACGCTTTTGCGCATCCTTTCGACTCCGCCATCGCCGCCGCGCGCACCTGCTATTCGCCCCGGCTCATCCAACCGGAAGAAGTCAACGACAAACAGCGCCTCAACATCGGCGCAGCCACTTTTTTTAGCGGCCATCACACGGTCTATCAGCACGCGCATTTCGAATTCGGCCTGGAAAATATCAGCCGCCAGTTTGTCTGGTCTTTTCTTCACGCCCATCCTTTCTATAATTCCGAACAGCAGAGCCAGCGTTATGTCCGCATGGACCGCACCCAAGCCTACGTCCCGCAACTCTCGCTTTTCTTTGACGCTGAATCCCGCGCCATCTACGAGCGCGCCATCGCCCGCGCTTGGTCCTACTACCGTGAACTTTCTTCTCTCCTTCTTCCGCAAGCCCGCGAAATTCTTTTGGATATCTGGCACGTCGGTCCGATGTCTCATCCCAAGCGGTTGCAAAAAATCGAACGCTCCGCCGAAAAACGCGCCATCGAAATCGCTCGCTACGTTTTGCCCATCGCTGCCTTCACCACCATGGTTCACACCATCTCCGGCATCGTCCTTCACCGGCTCTGGCGGATGTGCGCCGCTTCGGACACCCCCAGCGAAGCCCGCGCTATTATCGGCGAAATGGTCGCCCTCATAAAAGAAATAGACCCGCAATTTTTTGAACGTTTCGGAACCGAACCGCTCGACGAACTTCCCGAATGGAAACCTCAATCGCAGCTTGATCTCTCGCAAGCCGCCGAAACTGGCGACCAGTTCGCAAAAGAATTCGACGCGCAATTGGACGGCCGCACCGCCAAACTTCTCGACCACTCCGCCAACGCCCCCGCGGTAGTCGCTTCCGCCTACCGCGCCGTCCTCGGTCTCTCCGCCGCCGGCTGCTCTGACACCGAAGCCCTCGACCGTCTTCTCAGTCCTGCCCGCAATCTTTATCGCCTGGAAACTCTCAACGTCGGTGTCCACGCGCCCATGATGCGCGCTCTTCAGCACGCCAATTACACTTTCGCCAAAAAAATCAGCCACACGGCGGACAGCCAGGATCAGCGCCATCGCATGATTCCCGGCTCGCGCCCTCTACTCACGCTGGCCGACACTCGCGAACCAGACTACATCACCCCAGCTCTGCTAAAAGAGAATCCGCGCGCCAGGGAAGTTTACAACCGCGCCATGCACGATGCCTGGCACGCGAAAAATCAGCTTCTCGATCGCGGAGTCCCGCAAGAAATCGCGCTCTATCTCTTGCCCAACGCCAAATCCATTCGCCTCGTCGAATCCGGCTCCCTTCTTCATCTCCTCCACAAATGGACCATGCGCACCTGCTTCAACGCTCAGGAAGAAATCTACCAATCCTCGCTCGACGAAATCGCCCAGGTCCGCGAAGTCCATCCCCAACTCACAAAACACATTGGTCCGCCCTGCTATCTCCGCGCCGGTGTCGCCACTCCCATCTGTACCGAAGGCTCCCACTTCTGCGGCGTAAAAGTCTGGCTCGATTTCCCCAACGTCACCCGCCGCATCTGATTGCTCAGTGCTGATCGCCTCCAAAGCGGACTGAAAAGCGTTACTATGTTGGTGTCTACTTAGTAAGGAATCCCGCTATGCCTACCTCAACCCTTCGTAGCGCAGTAATCTCTCTCACAATTTCAGCTTTATTGATCTCTCAGCCCCTCTTCGCCTTCCAGACTCCGCTCTCTAACACCGCCGTCCGCGAAGCCTATTTTCTCGGTCAACGCCACGATCAGTCCGTTTCCGATTTCTTCGCCAAGTACGCGAAATCCCTTCCCGAACCTCAATACGGCCCTTATATCTCGACTATCCGTTTCCTCACACCTTTCGCTCAAGTCGTTTCTCTCTCCGGCACCAGAAGCGTCGGT
>DATDFA010000014.1:0-37085 GCA_036522855.1 Candidatus Acidiferrum sp.
CAGTGACCATACGGCTGCAGAATCTCCAATCAGAAACGTGACGAAGCAGAGCGCGAGTACGGAATGATCGAGCGAGGCGCCGAAATAGTGCCAGAGCGGAGCGTGCGCTCCTGGATAATTCGAAGAAAACAGCAACGTCAGCATGTAGAGCAGTCCGAAAGCGCTTGCCGGACGCACCAGCAGGCCGAATACCAGAGCTAAGCCGATAGCGAATTCGCCATAGGCGACCAGGAACGCGATCGCGGTTGCATGTGGCAGTACAAAACCGCGCAGCACCGGAACAATGAACGGGTACGCGCCGTCTGTGAGGAATTTGTCGATCCAATATTGAAAACCGCCATGCAAAGTGAATTGAGTACCGAAAACTTTATATTGGGCGAAAATTAAAAATAGAACTCCGACAGCCATGCGCAAGAAGGCGAGCGCCTTTGCATTTGCGGAGTGTGAGTTAGCTATAGGCATCGACGTAGGCGGCGCTCTTCGACGACTGACCGCGTAGAGCGCTCAAGATCGGCAAACATTATCAGATCCTCGGTGGCTGCAGTGCCTTTTGGCGAGCGCCAGGCAGCTTCCATCGAAGTCTTGCAGGCCGGGGCGTTTTTCCGCCAGAGGACCGTGCATTTCGCGCAAGAAATGCGCGAATTCCGCTTCGCTGAGCGCAAGTAATTTGTAAAGGACCACCAGGAATTTCAGCATTTCGACGCCTAGGCCGGACTGAGGGGTTCAGCCGAGTTTCGAGAGGCGTTCGCGCACGAGATCGCTGAGAACTTTTCCGTCGACGGTTTTGCCTTCCAGAGCGGACTTTGCAGCTTTTACGACTCCGCCCATCTGCTTGATGGAAGTGGCATTGGTTTCCGCAATCGCCTTGTCAATAGCGGCGTTCATTTCGCCGGCGGATGCGCCGGCTGGAAGGTATTGTTCGATGAGGGCTGCTTCTTTGGATTCTTTTTCAGCGAGTTCAGGGCGATTACCTTTGGTGAATTGATCGATGGATTCTCTACGTTGCTTCAAAATGGTTTGCAGAAGTTGAATGGATTCGGCGTCGTCAAGCTTGCGAAGTTTTTCAACTTCCTTCAACTGAATAGCGGCCTTGACCATGCGCAAAACGCTTAGCTTGAAATCGTCGCGGGCCTTCATGGCCACGACGATGTCCGATTGAATTTTTTCCGCGAGGCTCATTTTTTTCTCCCGGCTAACTATAACAGAGAGTATTGGGACCTAGAGTTGCATGCCGAGAAACGTCGGCAGAAAACCGAACGCTACATCAGGAAGAAAGCAGGCGAAAAAACAGGTGGCCTCCGTGTATATCGGCGGCACTGCGGCGAGCGTCAAATTAGAGCAGAGGGGAGAATTTGCGGTAAGGCCGAAGCACTGGGACAATTGATATGAGGTTGATGCGAGGGCAAAAAGGAACATGAAAGTCATCGTAGCGGACAAGATCAGCGAGCGCGGAATCGAGTTGTTGAAAAAGTCGGGGCTAAATACCGTGCTGACGACGAAGGAGACGATCGCCGCGGAGTTGGCCGATGCGGATGCATTGATTGTGCGGAGCGCGACGCGGGTGACCCCGGAGCTTTTGGATAAGGCGCCGAAATTGCGCGCGGTGGGCCGCGCAGGCGTGGGCGTTGACAATATTGACTTGCCGGAAGCTACCAAGCGCGGGGTGCTGGTAATGAGCACGCCGGGTGGAAATGCAGTGAGCGTGGCGGAACATACCTTCGCGCTGATGCTGGCGCTGGCGCGGCAAGTGCCCAAGGTGGATGCCGCGTTGCGTGAAGGGCGCTGGGAAAAATCGTCAAACGGCACGGAGTTGCGCGGGAAAATACTGGGGCTTATCGGACTTGGCCGGATTGGCGGGGAAGTAGCGCGACGAGGGGAAGCCTTCGACATGAAGGTCATCGCATATGATCCGTACATCAGCGAAACCGCGGCGAAAGAACTGCAGGTGGAACTGGTGACGCTGGAAAAACTGCTGGCGGAAAGCGATTTTATTTCGATGCACACGGCGCTGAGCCCCGCAACCCAGAAAATGATCAATGCCAAGTCAATCCAAAAAATGAAAAAGACAGCACGGATTGTAAATGCGGCGCGCGGAGAACTGGTGGACGAAGCCGCACTCGCGGACGCATTGAAGAATGGGCGGCTGGCAGGGGCCGCTTTGGATGTTTTTGTGGAAGAGCCACCTAAGAATTCGCCGTTGGTGGGATTGCCGAACGTGATTTGTACGCCGCATATCGCCGGGTCGACGACGGAGGCGCAGGAAGAGGTTGGTACGCAGGTGGCGGTACAGATTCGTGATTACCTAACGGATGGAATTATTCGTAATGCGGTGAATTTGCCAGCGCTTTCAGCGGACCAGTATCGGCGCGTGCGGCCGTACCTGGAATTGGCGGAGCGGCTAGGATCGCTGGTGTCGCAGGCCGCCGCGACGCGGCCGGAACGGATCCGGATTCGCTACGCGGGAGAAGTGGCGGAAGTAGGAACGCACCTGTTGCGCAGCGCGGTGCTGGCAGGTGTGTTGAACGCGGTGTTGGACGAAAAGGTGAACGTGGTGAACGCGCCAGCGATGGCCGCAGCGAGAGGACTAACGGTGGAAGAGGAAACGCGGAAACGCGAACACGCGTTTCCAAACACGCTGGAAGTCTCGGCGCTTTCGAAAAAAGCAGGTGATGCAGGTTTTATGGTGGAAGGAACGGTCTTATTTGACGGGTCGCCCCGAGTGCTGGCGATTGATGGGATTTCGCTAGAATCTCAACTGGAAGGAACGATCCTGTATTTGAGGAACCACGACGAGCCGGGAGTGATCGGCCAAGTGGGAAACACGCTGGGCCGGTTGGGCGTGAATATCGCGACGTTTGCGCTGGGAAGGCGAGAGGCAACGCGTGGAGCTGAGGCAGTTTCCCTCGTCCGGGTTGATGGCGAAGTGCAGGATACCATCTTGGGTGATATTCGCCAGATCAAGGCGATCACGGAAGCGAAGATTTTGCGGATCGCCGAGTAGATCTCAGGCGGTCCCCAGGCCGCCTCTAAACTTAGCTGTTCGTATCGGCCTCTTCGGGCAGTGCCGCGTCCACTATTTTGCATGCGATAGCCGCAAATCAGGCCAATTTGTCAGTGGATTGCAGGAGCAAAGGCCAAATTTAACTTCCTCGATACATAAACAACAAAACTCCAGTTGACAGGTGAGGACAATTCGTCCTAAAAAAGAAGGAAGTTCTTGTGTCCGGGGTGTAATAGCGACGAAGCCCAGTTCTGCGTTAACCGCGAACCACCCCGCTGAGAAGGCTCTGGTCGATCGTCCACTTCTCGGCTTCATTCCAACAAGTAGTGCGGTGCGGAAAAGGAGTTGTAAATGTTACGGCTTACTAAAGGCCTTATTGGCCTTTTCATTTTCGGTGTAGTCGTGTGGTCGCTTGCATGCCGTCCCGCCTATGGTCAGGCGACGGGTCGGATCGTTGGTCTGGTCAAAGACAGTAGCGGTGGGACCGTTATCGGCGCTAACGTCACCTTAACGAACGAAGGAACGAACATCAGCAAAACGACGCAAACCGATTCGGAGGGCAATTATCTTTTTTCACTCGTCGAACCGGGCTCTTATCGGGTCACGATCGAGCATACGGGTTTCAAGAAATACGTTCAAAGCGGTATTATCCTTGAGCTGAACCAGAACGGCCGAGTCGACGCAATGCTTAATGTCGGCCAGGTCAGCGAAACGGTAGAAGTGAACGCCGCCCCGCCCCAGGTCGATACGACCAGCGCCGTCCTTGGAAAGGTCGAAGATACTAGGCGAATTCAGGATCTTCCGCTCGTGGACCGCAATACTCTTCAGCTTGGGCTGCTACAGGCCGGCGTGTTCGCTCCCGATCCGGACGACGGTTCCGGTAATCCTTTTAGCGTAAGCGGCCAAAGGTCCGAATCCCTCACCTTCCTTCTAGACGGCGCGGACAACACGGATTTTTTAAGCAACAACATCGCCGTAAACCCTAATCCCGACGCGGTTCAGGAATTCAAGATCCTTACGAACAACTACGATGCTGAATTCGGCCGCACCTCCGGCGGAATCGTGAATCAGGTCATCAAGTCGGGAACGAATCAGATTCACGGCTCAGGCTTCGAATTTCTCCGCAACGACGTTTTGAATGCTCGCGATTACTTCCTGAGTCCGGATGACCCGAAGGCTTCGTTTAAGCGCAACGTCTTCGGAGGGACCATCGGCGCTCCGATCAAAAGAGATAAGACATTCTTTTTTGCGGCTTACCAGGGGGCGCGCCGGCGCGAGGGCCAGGTTTCGCCTCTGCTGACTGTACTGAGCCCGGCCGAACGCACTGGCGATTTTGGCGAGCTCTGCCCCGGAGGTTTCGACGGCTCGGGTGCGTGCAACGCTGGGCAGCAATTAGTCGATCCCAACGGCAATGTCATCCCTTTCAATAAGGTCACCCCAAATCCCATCTCCGCTACCTATATCGACAAATTCCTGCCGTTGCCAAACCAAGCCAACAATGGGTTTCTCTCTGCACCAACGGCCTCTATCGATGAAGACCAAGGGATTTTACGCGTTGACCATAATTTGGGAAGTCGCGATCTCCTGACCGGAACCTACATCATTAATGATGTTCGCGATGCTTTTCCGTTCCTCATCAACAAAGGTGCTTCCACCGGCGGAGACGTTCCCGTAGGGTCAGGCTTTACGGACACTGACCGCAACCAGATTCTCACCGTCGGTTGGACGCACAGTCTTGCCCGCGGCTGGGTAAACGAGTTCCGCGTCTCCGCCAATCGCACAGCCAATCTGCAGGCGAAACCTAGCGATAATACGAGTCCAGCCGATCTTGGCTTCACCAACGTGAATCCCGATGACGCCGGTGGTGCTGCACCTCCTCTCATCTTCACGCCGGGTTTTAATCTCGGTCCCTCACCACAAGGCCCGACCAAGCTTCACGACATGACCTATCAGGTGCAGGACCACATCACCATCCCCCACGGCCGCCACGAATTCAAATTCGGCGCCGATATCCGGCGCATTCAGAACAACTTTAACTTCGATTTCTTCAATAATGGGAGCTTCACCTTCGGCTTTGGAGCCAATGCTCCCTTGGACAACGGAACCTTCACCGGCGACGCATCAGCAGATTTTGTCGCGGGCTACCCCACCAACTTCTTCCAGTTCGCCAGCGCGATTTACAATATTCGCACCACGTCCCAGTACTACTTTTTCCAGGACACTTACAAGGTTCTACCGCGTCTGACTCTTACTCTCGGCTTGCGTTACGAATACAACAGCCCGCAGTACGACGTGCACAACAACATCATCGGTTTCTTCGGCCCCGGAGCGCAGTCCACCGTGTTTCCCGACGCCCCCCCGGGAATCCTATATCCTGGCGACCCCGGCACTCCAAACCGCGCTTTGGTTTTTCCCGATCGCAACAACTTCGCTCCGCGCTTCGGATTTGCCTGGGATATCTTTGGCAACGCCAAGCTCGTGATGCGAGGCGGCGCGGGCATCTTCTATGATTTGGAAGACGGCGCGCTCAACCTCCAATTTGGCGGCCAGCCGCCGTTTGGCGACGTTTCGAACCTGAATTTTGGCTCGTCCGACGTTACTTCGGCTCCCAACTTCATGGCCGATCCCTTCACCCCGATTGGCCTTGAGAATCCATATCCATTTGCCGCTCAGGGCCGCGTTGGCCAGTTCTTCATTCCCAAGATCTCTTTTGCTTTCGTCACGGATCCTCATTTCCGCACGCCGTATTCCGAAAATTTCAATTACGGCTTCCAGTACCAGCTCACGAAAAACACAGTCATCGAAGCGGTTTACGTGGGCAGCCTGGGACGCAAGCTGATCAGCACAATTGACGTCAATGCTCCTTTGCCTGGCATTGAACAGCAGCAGTTGAACAATTTTGGTTTCGTCAACGAAGATTGCGCGCGTCCTTTCGCCGGCTGTGCCGACCCGACCGACCCAAATAGCAGCTTGCAGGACATCAGCACGCTGGAAACCAACAAGAGCAACGGCATCTCGGCCAGCCATGAATTCCAGTTGACCGTAGACAAACGCTTCAGCCATGGCGTGTCTTTCCGTGCTGCTTATACTCTTTCCAAAACCACCGACCTCACTTCTGGTTTCCGGGCGCGCTCTTCAACCTACACGGATCCTTTTGACCCGGGCTTAGATCACGGCTTGGCCGATTTTGACGCCACGCACCGTTTTGTAGTCAGTGCGAGTTGGGAATTACCTCTCTGGCAGCGGCTTAAGTCAAATGCTGTGTCCAGGAACGTTTTCGGCGGATGGCAGATAAATACCATCGCTACTTTTCAAAGCGGCCAGCCCTTCACCGTTTTCTCTAATAACGACAACAGCTTTCAGGGCAACTTCCTCGACCGGCCCGACTTGGTGGCCCCAGTCCACACGTTCGATCCCCGAAACGAGCAGACTTTTAACGGCGACGCTTTGACATGTGCGGGTTGGACGGGGGACCTTACGGGTCACTTCTTTTTTGACCCTACCTCATTTGACTGTACTTCGCCAGGCAACAACCCGATAGGCTCTCTGGCTTCCTTCGGCAACCTCGGCCGCAACACCCTGCGCGGCCCCGGCATCAACAATTGGGACATTTCCTTCTTGAAGCGGTTCAAGTTCACTGAATCCCGCTCCCTAGAGTTCCGCAGCGAATTCTTCAACGCTTTCAATCACGTCCAGTTCCTGAATCCGGACGGCAACGGCTTCGATTCTACTTTTGGCCAGGTGAGCCAGACGCGTGGGCCGCGCCTGATTCAGTTCGCTCTAAAGTTTTACTATTGATCGTGAGGTAAAAATCACTTCAACTTCGGCGCGCCTGCTTTCACGGAGGCGCGCCTTTTTCATTTCATCTGTGCTATTCTAACTTTCAAGATTATGGCACCTTTGGTGGCTGGAGTTTTTGTCGGGGCGTAGCGCAGCCTGGCTAGCGCGCCTGGTTCGGGACCAGGAGGTCGAAGGTTCAAATCCTTTCGCCCCGACCATTCTTTTCAATCACTTCCGCGCGATTTCTGGTTTTTCGTCTACAGCATTGTGGATGATTTTGTAGACGGTCAAAGCCTTCAATTTCAGCAAGCGCGCTCCGACTGCAACTGATGCACTGGTCAGCTTCTTGCCGAGCAGTCCTCCAAACTCAGAAGATCTGTACGCCAGGAATGCCCTGAGGGAATTTGCCACACGGAACGTTCTGAGTTTGATTACGATCATGTGGGAAAGCGACGTATTCGCGAGGAAGACACAATCATGGAGGCTCCCTCATATCCTGCGCGCAGTCGCAGATCCACAAGGCAATGCCGGAATTGCGTTCTCCGGAGGCGGAAATCCAGGCTTTGGGGTCTTCGGTATCGGGGCCGTGAGAGGTCTCCAATTCAGCAGATCAAGCGGCGCTACGATCTTTGATTTAAAGGGCCAGTCCATCGGAGGAGGTGTCAGCGGAGGTTTGGGGGGCGCAGGAATCGGAGTGGACGTTGCTCATTCGGGCTCTGCCGATACCTTGACCGTCACCGTCGGTCCCGGAATAGGAGGGAAGGGCGCGGCGTACGCAATTACCGGAACCGCCGTCCCGAAGTTGCTTTCGACGAACTGCGGCTCCAAATAAGGGAGGTGCCATGAAACTGACCTTAAGACAGAAGTACATTTTCGCAGTCGGTGGAATTTCGGCATTATTTTCTTTAAATGCTCTATGGCTTTATTCAGTTCGTAACGACAAAGGTCTACATTCCTCGTCGTTTTATCCAGGCTACGCGGCATTGCGCACTTTGCTTTTGCAACCCGGTTCGATCATCACTATTGCTGTCGGTCTGGCGATCTGGTTCGGGTTGGTTTACTGGAGATCGCGATCCCGACCTTTAAGCGACCGCCAAAAGGTCGCCCTCGCGTGTGTGCTTCTAGCCACTGTTTACGGGTACGTGCTGACCGCCTGCTTCAGACTATGAACCCGTGATGTGTGGCTGGCTTACGCCGCTGGGCCGGGCAAACTTACGGCGAGAGGTGTGCGCTTAACGTCATCAACACCGGACGTTCACTTCGGTGCGGAGCTGGGCTTTTCGCTGCATGGTCTCACAAACAAAGCCAAACCGGTCCGAGCATTGAGGAAGGTACGACCACGACCTCGTGCTAGGGCTATTCCCAACGGTTTTGTGACAAGGTTGACCGCGAGTTTCACAAGGGGATTTACGATTGAATTTAGGCATTGACTCTCGACGAATCCTAACGACCACGTTGTGCCTAGTGCTCGGTCAGACCCAAGGTTCTGCCTCCGGCGCAATTGGTCTTATTGGCCAGGAACAGACTAAGACGACCTGGGCCGCGCGGACCCTGAACACGCTGTCGCTCGAAGAGAAGGTCGGCCAGATGCTGCAGGTACGCTACTACGCCGACTACGAGAGCTTCGAAAGCGCTGAATACCAACAAGTTCGAGATCAAATCCTAAAATACCACATCGGTTCTCTTGTTTTCGGCATGCATTTCAACAGTTTAGGTCCAATCAGAAGCACAGCGATAGCAGTTGCCAAGGTCGCCAATCAGTTACAACGAGATTCCAAGTTGCCATTGCTCTTGGCCGCTGACGTGGAGCGGGGCGTTGCATCGCGGCTGAAAAATGTCCCGGCTTTTCCCTGGCCGATGGCTTGGGGAGCCGTGGGTAACCCAGCGACGGTACGTCGGATTGGCGTAATCACTGCAAGCGAGGCGAGTGCTGTCGGGATTCAGTGGGCCATGGCACCGGTTGCGGATATAAACAGCAATCCTGCAAATCCTGTCATAAACGACCGGTCATTTGGCGAAGACCCTGAACAAGTTAGCAGGCTTGTTGCTGCGTATATCCGCGGTGCCCAGGAAAATGGTCTTCTCGTGACCGCCAAACACTTTCCCGGACACGGCGACAGTTCAATCGACTCACATCGCGGTATCCCATCCATCGAAGATGATCGCGAGCACCTAGACAAAGTCGAGCTTGCGCCCTTCAGGAAAGCTATCGAAGCTGGCGTGGATTCAATCATGCTCGCCCATGCTCGCGTACCAGCAATCGATTCCGATCCAAACAAGATCGCTACAACATCGTCCAAGATCGTGGATGGGCTTCTCAAAGACCAATTGGGATTCAAAGGGGTCGTAGTCACAGATGCTTTGGAGATGAAGGGGATCACTTCTCTTTACGATCCTCAGAAAGGCAGTCCGACCGCTCTCGCAGCGCTTGATGCGGTGAAGGCAGGCTGCGACGTGATTATGATTCCGACCGACCTCGACGGTGCGTTTCATGCCATCCTTGGCGCGGTAAAGAGTGGCGAGATTTCCGAATCGCGGATCGATGAGTCCGTACGAAAAATCTTGCGGATGAAGGCTAGGGTGGGACTCGATAAGAACCGTTTTGTGGACCTCGACCATGTGCAAGAACGTGTTAGCAGGCCTGATGATATGGCCTTGCCCAATCTGTCGCAGACGAAGCAGTCACGCTCGTTCGCGATAGTCGAAAATTACTGCCGCTCAGGAAGTACACGGGCGCTGCAGATCCTGGCTCGGATTCGGCTGAGGCCCCTAGTCACCATCGCTTGATCGCGTTTGTGTTAGCTGAGGCCCTGGAAAGTAGCAATGGCCGCGACTTTGAGAAAGAACTCCTGGCCCGCCGACCAGATGCGCGGGTCTTCTACGTAGACGGTCGAAACGTTGATGCTGGCGGCGGAATCCAGGCGCTGCACTCCATTAAAGAAGCCGATGAAATTGTGGTTGCTGCCTATATTGTTCATGGGGGAGCTAGGCAAGTGGCTGTTGCTGGGCAAACGATTACGTCGTACGGACTGCGCGGACCCACTGGGGCATATCTCAGGAAAGTCCTTGCTGATGCGCCCGACAAGACCGTCGTAATCGCATTTGGCAGCCCTTACATGATCGCGAATTTTCCACAGATACAAACGTACATCTGTACCTACGCTATGGCTTCAACTTCCGAAATTAGCGCGGTAAAAGCTCTCTTCGGAGAAATTCAGAACCACGCTACCCTTCCCGTGACTCTTCCGGGCATCGCCGCACGCGGTTTCTCCCTACCATGGCCCGTTGTTCCGGCCCAGCCGGTATCAGCACAGGTGGCTCCGTAGATAGTGAGCGGCACCCCCCTTTTCTGATGCAGATTGAGAGTTAGTTTCCTGCAAAATCTAATCCGCGAGGTGATGTAGATAATTTTGTAGCTGCGAGAGCACCCTGCCGCAAAACATTTCCCAGCATTTCAACGCATGGGTAACAAACATTTTGTTATCAAGCATTTTAGGACATCAGAATTCCATAGATTTCGATTCGAAATGAAATCTGGTTCGGGACCAGGAGGTCGAAGGTTCAAATCCTTCGCCCCGACCAACTTTCCCCTCTCGAATCTGTACTTTACGCGACATTTTGTTCGACACGAGAAACTGCAAATCTAGGTACATTAGGTACAACAACGGGTTTTTGCCCTGGAATCTCAAAACCCAAGCCTACTTCGGCGGCGACTTCCTTTCTGTATTCCACGCGACGATGATTAACAGTCTATTCATCGGACTCACCTCGGTATTCTCGTAATAATGTTTCACTTCAGTACGGCGGCTCTCAGGCACGCAATTTCCTTGATTAACTGATTTTCAGCGGTGAGGACAGCCTGGCCAGCAGCAAGGTCTGCGCATTCCTTCCTTAAGTTCCGTGCGTACTCGCTCAATGTGCTCTCTTCTCGTTTCCCGTTTCTTGACGGAGATAACCCAGCAGATCCACTCATTGCGCGCGAGTGGTGTAATGTCTTCCCATTTTGCCCGTGCAACGGAATCGGAGATAAGAACCTTTCGCAAATCCAGAGGTGCATTGTGTACTGCGCCAGGGGAGATCGCTTTCTTGTTCATGGATTTCATTTTACTTCGTTACGCAGTCCGTGATCAGAAACTTGAAATCCACATGGACGATTACGGCGTTAACCAGGCATGCGGATTATTCCGGGGTCAGGTTCTGGACAATTCCAGTATCGTGATTTCCGGTCGAGCGCCGACCCGGATGGGAAAACCGGTGATCCCGATGCCCCGGTTCACGTAAAGTTGTGCGCCAGCGTCTTCGTACCAGCCCCGGATGTAAGGTATCCCCATGAGGCTGCCGAGATTGAGCCCGCGGTGCACGAAATCGAGCGACAACTGGCCGCCGCCGTGAATGTCGCCGGCCAGCGTCAAGTCGATGGCTAGCTCAGGATCACCAAAGTAACTTGGGTAGTGGGTCAGCAAAATGTTAATCGTGTTGGGCATTACCAATCTTTTGAGCTTCTGCAGCTTCTGGGCAGGCTCGCCCCCGTCGTCTACCCCGATCAGATTAAGGGTTTCGCCACGCGACCGGATTGGTGCGCACTCCTGGCGTAGGATGCGAGTGATGGACGCTTCAATCTCCACGTCCGCCTCATGGTTTCCCAAGCATCCGAAAATGCCGCTAGGCGCTCGCAAGCCTGCCAGCACGCGAACCACCTCACCCTGGGTTTCCGGGTCATAACAAACGTAGTCCCCGGTCAACGCGATCAAGTCTGGTTCTAATCCGTTAGTCATGGCAACGCAACGGCGAATGTAGTCCGCACTAGTGAGTGGACCAATATGAATGTCGGAGAGCTGGGCGATGCGAAAACCCTCAAAGGGTTTGGGCAAGCGTGCCAGGCGGACGCGCTGACGAACGATTTCTACTTTCTGCCGCTCGTAGAAAAGCCCATAGCCAGCAGCGACGAAAGGAGTGGCACTGACTAGCACCGCGGTCCGCTCCAGAAAGCGACGGCGGCTGGACGACAGCAGAGAGGCGTTGGCATCAGCAGCAGGAGAGTGTTGGTGTAACGCCATACGCGCTTTGCTGTAAATCCACACAGCGGCGCGGACCGCCCGTTCCGCCGCCCCGAAAGCAATCACTGGCAGAAAGGCCAACTGCGATCCCACGAACCACCACCAGAATGTCGCGTAAATCAGCATCCTTTGTGGGCGGTAGTCGGCGGCACGAATGACGGCGCCGGCCGATTCCTTTCGTCTCACTGACCGTGGTCGAGTTGCGGTGGGACGGCGGGCTGACCTATTTCTCGTGGACGGTGATCCTTCCACCGATCCTGCTGCTGGTCATCGGTATAGTCTTGTTCATGCGATGCTCGCGCACCGCCCAAGATAATTGCGCCGCCTCGCCGCCCTGCTCACATCGGCTCGACTACTTCACCGTTGCGCTGAAAATTGAGGATATATTCCTGGGCTGGCCCGCGCTGATGGAACGAGCGGCATTGACGAAGGAGAAAAGGTGTCCCGCGACGATAGTCAGTTGTTATTCAGCTATACTGCCCGCGTGAGATTGAGAGGCGCTGGCCAGTAACGATGAACATATCTGATAAACAGAGGGTTATAGCTTCGCAACGTCTGCCTCGCATGGTATGTCTGAGTCGACGAGGAAA
Organism: Candidatus Acidiferrum sp.; assembly: GCA_036522855.1. Lineage (GTDB taxonomy): Bacteria > Acidobacteriota > Terriglobia > Acidiferrales > UBA7541 > Acidiferrum. The sequence goes on from DATDFA010000014.1 coordinate 12,429, forward strand.
ATCCTGGGTTCTACTTCTCGCGAGTATCCTCATTGCAGTTGAAGCCGGGTTGCTGATTTTCTTGCTCAGCCGCTGGCTTCACACGAAGTCACTGGCCGCAATCGTCAGCGATGGAATCGCATCCTACTCTGCTTTGCTTTTACCTTTCCTGCCTGTACTGTTCTTTCAGGGTTTGAGAAAAGAGAAAGAACTTATTCGGAATGGGGAAGTTGCGATTGCTACCGTTACTGCTACATCTAATTCGCCATCCAAAGTAAATCGAAACGACGACATTCGGACTGTCCAATATCTATTTCGAGACAAACACGGCGCGCTTGTGGAGGGAACGAGTGTCGATTCCACTCTCATGTTGAGAGAGCAATCGGCAATGCTGGTTTTTTACGATTCAGACGACCCGACCCAGCATGTTGCGCAATGTGCTTGTTACTACAAAGTAGTAGCTCCAGGTCTCAATCCCGATTGGCTTGATGACATGGGATGAGTGCAGATCCAGAGCTTAGATATTTGTTGGACAATATCGGCGGAAGACTTCGACGAGACCCTTTCACCTTTATCCCCTCTGAGGGAAAGGAAGTCCTCGAGGCATGGTCTCCGCGTGCACCGTAGCTGCTCCATCTACAATTTTCCTATTCGCAATAGATCATTACGAAAACTGCGGCCGCAAGTGGAATCACTTACTATGCGGCCGCAAGTCAATCACTGGACTGTGATGTTGTATTTCTTACTTTGCACCGTGTTGTCCCAGCCTGCTGAGACAATCGTTATGGCATGTGTGCCTCTCGTCAGCGCCAAGCTCTTCTATCTGAAGCTCACTTCCGCGCTGAGTAATGAGATGAGTAGAAGGAATTCCGCGCGGCTCTTAGCGGCATCCTGGATGGCTGACGTTTGCCAAGGAAGCGGATAGTTGAAAGCCGATCGTTGCCTAACTAACGCGCATTTTGCCAGGCGGAATCCCGTATTGTTGCTTGAATGCGCGGCCGAAATGGCTTTGATCGGAGAAGCCTGCCTCCGCAGCGATCTCGCGAAGTGGTGTCTTAAATCTGACCAATTGTCGAGCCGCCCATTGCAGACGAAGACGGCGCATGTACTCTCCCGGAGTTACGCCATAATGACCGCGAAATACGCGGGCAAAATGCACGGGATGAACTTCGGCTATCGCAGCTAATTCCGATATCCTTACCGGCTCGCGAAAACGATCATTTAATACCTCTAGAACTTTAATCAACCATCCAGGCGAAGGGGCTCGATATCTCGCGCCATCCGTGCGCATCGCTACACCGAGAAGCTCAAGCGTCAGTCCTTCCAGGACGGTTGCCTGAGCCGAATCGTTGACTCCCAATTCGACATGGATCTGTTGACCGATTGCGCTTATGCGCGGATGTTTGGAACGTACGGGCCGTTCAAACAGTGGGTTAGCCTGATCCAGAATGGCATAGTTTACCAACTCAATCTCCAGGTTGAGGGAGCCCTGTTCTCCCATGATGTCCCAATGGGACTCTCCGGCTGGGCGGAAAAGTGCAGCAAGCGGTGGGCAGCGTTCAGCATGGCTGCGTCCATAGGTCTCGGTTAATGACCCCTGTAGGACAAGGGTAACGCTGTGATTTTTGTGAGCGTGCTGATCGACGCGAAGGCATGAGGGATAGAAAGCCTCACCAAAGCGGAAGCTTGGACTTGCCGCACTCGTGAGTGCGAATTCTTCCCTTGCGGGCAGGGGACGATATCGGATGCGCATAGGACTTCTTTGTGAGGGAGGGTATCAGAATCGCGCTTCCTGCGCGAATTGTTGCAACTGTTCCAGAATAGCTTAATTAGTTCAAGACTGTTACCTCCTTTGGCAGTAATTTCTAGATGAAACGAGAGGCCGAGAAAGCTTATGCCAGATGCACCGCAGTATGAGTACGTAACTTTACTGAACATACTTTTTCAGCCCTTGGATCTCATTGATGAGAAGAGCCTTTCTGATGCATGTCCGCACCGTTGGTATAACCAAACTCTTTGTTCCGTAAATGATTCAGTGGTGAGGTTAGGAATCGTCGAAGGCGAATATCACTGGCATCAGCACGAAGACGATGACGAGTTTTTCTACGTCATTGAAGGAGAATTATCCATTCAACTTAGAGATCGAACTATTGAGCTAGGGCCAAGGCAGGGTGTGGTGATCCCCAAAGGTACGGTGCACCGCCCCTCCTCACGACAACGTACGGTGATGCTGATGATGGAAACGGCTTCGATAGTGCCCACGGGAAGCCATAATGGCGTCGTCACACAGAAGATTCGATAACGAGAGGCTAGGAAGATGCCAGACGAAACGCAAGACGGGAAGGACGCTTACACCAGGCTAATTAGTCTGCTCGACGCACGTAAAGCTCGATATCGTCTAATCGAGCACCCACCGGAGGGCCGTACCGCGGTTGTCAGCCCTATGAGAGGCAATAATATCAATGATGCTGCCAAGTGCATTGTGCTCATTGTGAAGATCGGCAAGCGAACAACGAAGTTCGTTCTAGCGGTAGTTCCCGGAGGCCGGAGATTAAGTCTCAACGCGGTGAAGCGATTGTTCAGTGCAACCTATGTCTCGTTTGCCTCACCAGAAATCGCCCAGGGTCTTGCTGGAAGCGTACCCGGAACGATACTTCCCTTTACCTTTACGCCGGACATGGAGCTGATTGCTGATCCCTCACTGCGAAGTTCCGAGAGCTTGTATTTTAACGCCGCGCGCCTAGACCGTTCGGTTGCATTGAACACTGAGGACTACTTCGCCATCGCAGAGCCGCGCATTGAGCACTTGGTTGAATGAAGTACACCAAGTATCTGGCATTTTCACGACTCTTGGATTTTCCGAATCGAGCTACTAAATGAACCTGATTACAACAACATTTCGAGTACGTAGGATTGAGAAACAAGACGAAACGCGCTGGCGTCACCTTTGGGATATCTACACGCGCTTTTACAACAGGGAACCTATAGAAATAGTTACTTGGTCCACTTGGACGCGCATAATGGATCCCGTTACTCCCCTTCACGCTATTGTGGCCGAAAAGGTTAATGGTGAGAACGCGGAGATCGTTGGTATCGCAAATTATACGATTCAGGACAATACTTCTTTTGTCTCTCCCTCGTGTTATCTGGCTGACTTGATCGTTGAGGAAGATCATCGTGGCTTGGGAGTTGGCGGACTCTTAATTGATTGGCTGCTCGCCGAAATGAAAGAAAAGAAATGGGCTCGGCTTTATTGGCACACCCGAGAGAACAATTATCGAGCTCGGGCTTTGTACGACAAATTCACACCTCATAGCGGGTTCTTGCGCTACGCCATTGAAGACAGTGCGGCGGCCGTAGCAGTCGAAGAAAATGAAGACCGCCCTTGAAGCCTAGGCTCACAATGTTCATCAGAAAGATGTCGAAGATATAGCAGTTAAGTGCAGCGACTGTGAAGCCGCGACGTAAATCCAAGAAAAGTGTCGGACTGCGAACCTGCCCTTCACTTCCGATGCGAATTGATACCTCGCTGTTCCATTCGCGACCAAATCTTAGTTTGCAGTCGAAATCCTGCCAGTAAGTGAATCCTGAATCTTTGAGTAACGTCTGTTGTGCAGAGGGGTCGGGAGCGAGGCGAGATTATATGATGCACATGCAAGAGTTGGAAGGCGACCCCAGATCGCTTGATTTCAATGGTCGTAGTCTTTCGAAACGTAACTTCCAGCTCTTTTCGATTACCGAACTGGAGTTCGCTGCGGACCAGACTGTGCCGATTGAACCGCTCCCATGCAGAGGCATGCATCTCCATCATGCTCCGGGGAACTTGCGCGGAACGGTGGAGCCCTCATCGAATTTCGACATGTATGGCAGGCACCGCTATATAATGTGTGGGCATCATGATTCTTTAGGGTTTTGGGCAAGAGAGCGAGGATTCCATCTGCTCATTGAACGGTGATGTTGTGCTTCTTGCTCTGGCGGAGAGTTCTATCCCACCCTCGCTCGAAGTGATGACAATCGAAAGAGTGCCCATTGACGGGGTCGGGCTTGTGTCAAGGAAACCGTAATTGCTAAAGGCAATGCGGCTCTGGAATCGCTTGACTCCGTCAGCACAGACTTCGGTCTTTGCGAAGCGGAACTTGCCACGATGCACCGAAGGAGAATTTCACCGGTGACGTGACCGTCGCACCGCTTGCCGGCGAACAGATACGGAACCCAATAACAGAGTTCGGAGCATGGCAAGTTGAGAACGCACAGGACGTTGAATTGATCATGAGGTATGTTTCCGTCGCCGTACGGTCTGGGTTCAACTGGCAGAACATGAAGTCCGGCTCGGCTCACCGTTGTTGCCACGCAGCACCAGCGTATCATCTCCCGGACTGTGCTGGTATGTCGTATTGAAAAAGCGCTGGCTCACTGGCGAAATCTCGGTTGCCCTGACCCGCGAGGAATAACAACCTGATCTTCCTTCCTAGGACGAACCGCGCCTCGAACAAAGCAATCTAGCGAAGTTCTTTAGCATCTTGGAGTCCGGGTGACTGCGCATCCATGCCGCCTTCCAGTTTCGCTGGATCCCGTGACGGCCGATTCGGATTGAGACTAAGCCTTGATGGTCCCTTAAACTTCCAAGAGCCCATCTCGCAACTACTGCCACTCCTAGGCAGGCGCGCGCGAACTCGAAAATTCCTTCCGTTAGCTGAATTCCCGACGCTTTTCGAGGCACAATTCCTGCAGGTAAGAGAACCTCTCGGACGAAATCCGAGTCCATAGGGTTTGCTGAATAGGTCATAAAATGAGCGTCGCGAAATTCCTCAAGCGCTACCCTTTTCTTCTGTGCCCACGGGTGATCCTTGGCTACCACTGCAACAATCTCGTCCGAAAACAGATTCTCTGAATGAAGGCTCTTGTCGTGGCGTCGACTGGACGTGATCGCAATATCGATCGAGCCGCGTTCGAGGGCAATCATAGGTCGAGCAGTCGCTTCTGTGATCAACTTTAGATCGACCTTTGGATACTTAATTTTGAACTCTCGAGCCACTGGACCGAACCATGGGTAAGTCGTATAGCACTCGGTAGCAAAACGAAGTTCTGTGTTCGGCAGCACGGCATCGTCGGCGAGTTCCTTTTCCATCAATTCCATTTGCTCAAGAATAGGGGTTGCCGCAACTTGAAAACACTTGCCGACTGGGGTCAGAAACATGCGCCTACCAGATCGATAGAACAGTGCTTTATCCACTCGACCCTCGAGTTGTGCGAGGTGGTGGCTTAATGTTGACTGAGTAAGATGAAGCACCCTTGCCGCGCCCGTTAGGCTTCCCGCGTGAGCTATCGCCGTGATTAAACGCAAATCACGTATCTCAAGTTGCATCGGAAAATGTCTAGTTGTATTGATGGCGTGCATAGTAAGTATTATAACTATTCATTTGTTCCATCGCAAGAACTGTAATAGTGTTGGACCGTGCATGACAAGAGAAACATTAATTTGCCGCAGATCGACGAAGTCACATTGACGAGGCGAGGCATCCAGATTCAATTGCCCTTTATGTTCCGCAAGGGCACAGTCGGCCCCACTTTGATTTTCATCCACGGACTTGGCGGCGCCAAAGAAAACTTTTACGCCGCTTTTCAAAGTCCCGCGATTAGAGATTGCCATCTACTCGCGGTCGATTTGCCGGGAACGGGACTTTCACAATTTCATCCAAAAGAAGTGCCTGACGTCAGCTCACTTGCCGAGCTTATGCATCTCGCTTGGCAGACCATTGTGCCGGGACCCGCATTTGTGGTGGCAGCCAGCATGGGTGGGCTTATATCTCTATTGTTAGTACGCCAGAACGGTTACGGGGGTTTACGTGGACTGATCAATATTGAAGGAAACTTGGCTCCTGAAGACTGCATGTTTTCAAGACGCACAGCCGCCGTTAGCTTGGATGAGCTCTCTACCAAGCTGTTTAACCAAATACGTAAACAACTCCAAACGTCTCGCTACCCAGGCGACCACATGATTGCGCACAACATGGCCCTCAACACAGATGTGCGTGCTTATCATTCATATAGTCACCAAACGGTGTTGGAATCCGATTCGGGAACCCTACTTGATGAATTCCTCAACATTCCAGTTCCGCGACTGTTTCTTTATGGGGATGCGAACCGGCATCTTTCCTATCTCTCGCGATTACGCAATAGCAGCGTAGAAGTACGCGAGATTCCCGACAGCGCCCACTTCTTGTTTTACGACAACCCGATAGCAACCTACGAAGAGATCGGAAGCTTCATCAACAGGCATGGCGCCTAATTAAGTTAGAAGCGTCGTTTCCTCGTACGAAAGATTATTGCACTCGTTCCAGAATGGGTTGCTTTGTCCAAGACGGCGATTGCATTAGCAGCTAGATCGTTAGTTGAAACTGAAGGCTCGCTGAACATGTAAGACAAATTTGATTTTTGTTAAGGATCCAGACCTTTATGAGATTTAGATTCGCGGTAACGGCCGTATTGATTGGGATTTTTGCATGTACAGCTTTTGCTCAGGTAGAAGTCGAAATTCGAACTCCGGACGTCATCGTCTTAAGGGGAACCTATTTTTCAGCACGGAAGCCCGGTCCGGGCGTACTGCTGTTCCATCAAAGCAATCGCACCAGGCATTCATGGGATGACGTGGCTAAACGGTTGGCTGCGGCGGGGATCAACACTCTGACTGTTGATAGTCGAGCACACGGCGACAGCGGCGGCAAGTTTGATGCTTGGACCGATCCCGACAGGACACACGCACGCGCGTCTCTTAGTGCAGATCTCGACGCTGCTTTTAGGTTCTTGAGTTCACAAACGGGAGTGATGCGCGACCGCATAGGACTTGGAGGCGCTGGATTGCTGGGCGTGGACAATGCCGTCCGGACGGCACGTCAGCATTCTGCCGACGTGAAATCACTGGTGTTGCTCTCCGGCGAAACTTTCAGGCCGGGTTTGCAGTTTCTCCGGCAGGCTTCGCAACTTCCGGGATTGTTTGTCGTGGATGACAATGATGAATATCCGCCGACTGTCGAAGCTATGCATTTGTTGTACGCCACGGCTTCCAATCCGGGCAAGAAGCTCGTGCACTATCCCGCCGTGCATGAAGCTCCTTGGTTGTGGTATGAACCGGTGGGTTTCAGTGCGGAGGGTTACAAGCTTGGCATAAACGTAGAAGCCGACACAGCTCCGGCTAATGGTGGCCATGGAACAGATATGTTCAAAGTTCACCCAGAGCTACCAGAAATCCTAGTTGACTGGCTTGCGACGACATTAATTAGGACGCCCGGTCATGCTCCCATGGATTCATTGGGAGCAATGACGATACTGAACCAGCTTGAAACGGAAGGAGGGGCGAAGCTGATCGAGCAGGAATTGAAGGAAGCTCGGCAGCGTGATCCGCAGACGCAGCTTTTTCCAGAGATCACTGCGAGTATCGTCGGCGCGGATTATCTGCGAGATGGAGATACTAATACTGCAATCGAAGTCTTAAGCCTCGTGCTTATGGCATACCCGGACTCGGCGGACGCAAACAGTAATCTCGCAGACGCATATCTGGCCGACGGACGAAAAGATTTAGCCCGCCAGTACGCCCAAAAGGCTTTGTCTCTACTTGCTTCGCATTCCGCGCCGGCGTCTTCGTGGAACGATACGGCACAACTTCGTCTCGAGATAAAGCGATCGGCGGAAACCACGCTCGCAAAAGCTACAGAGGGACGGTAAGTGTGCAAGTGAATTACTCCGTAAATCGGCGTGAGTTTTCGAAGCTCTGCGCGGGTGTTGTTGCGCCGTCAGGCAGCTCACGGTGAGCGGCCATATATTCACCCATTGCGTCAACCGATTCCGATGATGGACACGCATTGAATCGCTGCGTGCAAATTGGTCAAGCAGTAAGAGGGCCTCCAGATAAAATGAGAGTCTATTGGATGCGCCACGTGGAATGCCGGTTCGCAATTCTGGATCGAAAGGTCGCAGATTCATGTTTGTCAGAATTCTAATTTGGCTTGTATGCCTGTCTACCTCGGCGAATGCCTTGGCCCAACAGATGCGCAAAAGCAATTCGTATGGAGCTAAGTAGGGAGCGGATTTGAGACGCATTGCGGCTGCGATCTGGCTGGTTCTTATTTTGGCCGGTACAGGAAAGTGCCAGGAAATCGTACTCGGTCCGGCGGAGTTGTGCGCCGACATCGACTTCTACGTCCTCACGCTTAAACAAGTGTACGTCAAGCCGTGGACTCAGATTTCCGAATCAGATTACGAGAAGCGCATCACCGAAACCAAGGCTTTTATCGCGCGGCATGACCTCATGACACAGCGTGAGTTTTGGTTGGTGTTCTCGCCCCTGGTATTTGCGATTGGCGACTCGCACAGATGGATTGTCGATTACGACCATGCGGCGATGGTGTGTCAACCGAGTTCCTGTCGCTATTTACGAACCATCGCGATAGGCATCTCGCGATTACAGAGTCAAGTGCAGACCAGCCAATTGGACAGTCAGCGAAGAATCAATGTTTTTTTCGGGCAGGAAGAGGATCTGCGATGAAAGGATCTGTGATGAAAACGAATAATGCGGTACTCAAGGCGTCCTTTATGTTGTGGAGTGTTGCGTTGCTCTTGCTTTCAAACTCGCGGGGACAAAGCAGCGGCATTCGCCAAGCCGATGCGGCACTCAAGAAAACGGCGACCGCGACGAGCGCCGGAAAGATTGTGAGGAACAACATCGGCATGCAACTGGTTTACGTGCCGGCGGGAAGCTTTATGATGGGATCGACGAACGCTGAAGTACAGGAAGTCTACGCGCAAGCGCAACGCGATGTGGGTACAGCGGCGAAGCTGGAATGGTTTACGCGAGAGCAGCCGCGGCATCAGGTGACACTCAGAAGTCCCTTTTACCTCGGGCGCTACGAAGTGACACAGGCACAGTGGCAGACCGTGATGGGGAGCAATCCCAGCCAGTTCAGGGGCTGCGAACTATGTCCAGTGGAACAGATAAGTTGGAACGATGCACAGGAATTCATCCGCAGAATGAACGCGATGAACGACGGCTTCACTTACAGCTTACCCAGTGAGGCGCAGTGGGAGTACGCCTGCCGCGCCGGAAAAACGACGCAGTTCGCCTTGGGAAACTCGATGTCCTCAGGCCAGGCGAACTTCGACGGTCAATTTCCTTTCGGCGGTGCGGCAAAAGGTGTTTCGCGAGAGAAGACGATGCCGGTCGGGAGCTTCCCGCCGAATGCATGGGGACTGTATGACATGCATGGCAATGTGTGGGAGTTTTGCGGCGATCTCTGGCATGACAATTATGACCGCGCACCTAACGACGGTTCAGCATGGTCCAGTGATGGGGACTCGGCGCATCGGGTCGAACGCGGCGGGTCCTGGGACTTCCACGCCGACGCCCTACGGTGTGCGTATCGCTTCCGCGTGCGGCCGGACACGCGGGTCAATAACAATGGTTTGCGGGTAATGGCGGTGCGCCAGCCCTCATAGCGGAAGCGCTACCAGGCGAGTACGTCCTCGAGACTTGTTTTCCCAATTGGGAGTTTCGCGCCACGAGACACCCAAGTTTAACTCTGCAACCAAAATTTGAATGGCAAAAAATGATTCCTTCGGATTGTGAACCGCTCTCATTTTCTGTCACAAGCGAAGTTAGAGGTTTCGGGCACATTTCGGGACCAGGAGGTCGAAGGTTCAAATCCTTTCGCCCCGACCACTTTTAAATCCCGCGCTCACATAGACTAAGCTGAACTGCCTCTGCGATTGTGGGTGCAAAAACTTGTCCCGACATGTTTGGAATCGCGGCCGAACACCCTGCATTTTGCCTGAATTGCTCATGTCTTCCGCAAACAGTCAGCTCTTCATATGCGCCAGCGCGGATCTGCTTTCTCAACACCTACCGTGGTGCCGGGCAAGTCGCTAAACTTGCTGCCTCTGGATCTTGCCATCGCGGAAGAAAAATAAAAATCAAGCGAAACATGAGAAGGAATTGGAACCTGCCGCAGAGTCCCTGGACATTCGGCGTCAGGGAAAGTATCCTCTCGCTCTCGCTCCGGACGGGAGAATCGCTAACACCTTATGACTGCTGATTTTGCGGTACTGGATGCCCCGCGGCTGGTTCATCTTTCTGCTGTCGATCTTGCGATTATCGTTTTCTATTTTGGATTAGTTCTGACGATTGGCTTCTACCTAAAGGAACGGGCCAATACCGGCGAAGACTTTTTCATGGCTGGGCGCGAAATGACAGCCTGGGTAGCCGGACTCGCATTTCTATCCGCGAATCTGGGTTCGCTGGAACTTATGGGTTGGGCTGGCAACGCCTATAAGTACGGAATCCTTGCGGCTCATTGGTACTGGATCGGCGCAATCCCTGCGATGCTTTTTCTGGCGCTGGTCATGATGCCGTTCTATTACATTTGCAAGACCCATTCCGTTCCCGGCTATCTGAAGCTGCGCTTCGGCCCTGCGAGTCAGACCTTGTCCTCGATTTCATTTGCCTTGATGACCGTTCTGATGAGCGGCATCAATATGTACGCCATGGCGGTGGTGATGCGCGTGGTCCTTGGATGGGACATTCATTTTAGCATTTGGGTTTCTTCCATCACCGTTGCCATTTATGTGGCTCTCGGCGGTTTGCGCTCCGCAATCTTCAATGAAGTTTTGCAATTTTTTCTGATCTGGGCGGGCGCCTTGCTGGTTCCCATCCTTGGTTTGGTCGAAGCAGGCGGATGGAATGGCCTGAAGGTGCGCATCCTGCAAAATTTAACAGACCAGCAGGTGGCGAATCCGGGCTCTTATACGCATTTGTGGTCAACCCTCGGCGATTTCAGCAAAAATCCCATGGGCATCAACTGGATCGGCATCGTCTTTGGACTTGGCGCCATCATCTCCATGGGCTACTGGACCACAGATTTTCTCGTCGTCCAACGCGTGCTTTCAGCGAAAGATCTGCGTTCCGCGAAGCTTGCTCCCATCATCGGCGCGGCTTTCAAAATGATGGTGCCTTTCATCGTCATTCTGCCGGGACTGTTGGGTCTGGCGTTGTTGCGCGATCCGCATACGGGCGCTCTGCTGCGGCTTGTGCCCGGAAATATCGCTTGGTCGCAGGCGGGACAGGCGCAAGGATTGCACGGGTTCGACGAAGTGCTGCCTTTGATGCTCGCACGATATTGCGGCCCGGGATTGCTCGGCCTCGGCATCACGGCACTCATTGCCGGTTTCATGTCCGGCATGGCTGGAAACGTTAGCGCCTTCGCTACCGTGTGGACATATGACATTTACGGCGCGCTGATCAATAAACAGGCTTCGGACGAGTCAAAGGTGCGAATGGGGCGCTGGTGCACGCTTATTGGCATGGCCGTGAGCATCGGCACGGCATATTTGGTGATGCAGGCACAGAGCATCATGGACTACGTTCAGGCACTCTTCAGTTTTTTTATTGCGCCATTGTTTGCTACGGTTTTGCTCGGGATGTTGTGGAAACGGGCTACGGCCGCCGGCGGTTTCTGGGGACTCTTCGCGGGAACCTTATCCTCGATCAGTATGTACGCGTGGGTAAAGGCCGACCCCCTCGCCGTCAGGTATGTCGCTCTTTCGTCAAAGGCGCAGGACCAGGCACAGAATATGTATCGCGCACTCTGGTCGTGTCTTCTGTGCGCCCTTGTCACCATTGCTGTCAGTCTAGTTGGCAAGCCAAAATCTGATGCCGAGCTGGCCGGGCTTGTCTATGGCGCAACCGACATTCCCAAAGAAACCTACGTCTCCACTTTGCATCGTCCCTGGTTTTGGGCGGCGATGGTGGGGGCGATCTTTGTGATCCTTAATATCATTTTCTGGTGAGGCTCTATGAAGGCAGGCGGATCACTTTCGATTTGGTTTTTTGTCGGACTCTCTCTGCTGGTAAATGGCTTGCTCATTTTTGCGTCGGGCATCTACGAACTGATTTTCCCGCCGGCAGCACCCGTGGTCCTTTTTCATCTGCACGCCAGTGTTTGGTGGGGGGGACTGCTGGCGGTGGTCGGAGCTGCCTACTGTATGTATTTCGCACCTAGGAAAAGGCGTACTTGAACGAGAAAGCGACGGAAAGATCCATGGCAAACAAAAGAAAAATGACAATGGGGCTAATCGTGGGGAACAGGGGATTCTTCCCGGATCACCTGGCAAAATCTGGCCGCGAAGAAATAATTCAAGCGCTCCAGGAAGCGGAGTTTGATGTTGTCGCCCTCAGTCCGGAGCAGAGCAAATACGGCGCGGTAGAAACGCACGAGGAAGCCAAGCGCTGTGCAGAACTTTTTCGTTCGCAAGCCGACGCAATCGATGGAGTGGTTGTAACATTGCCCAACTTCGGAGATGAGCGCGCCGTTGCCGATACGTTGCGCCTGGCGCGCCTGTCTGTCCCTATTCTGGTGCAAGCCACGCCTGACACCCCCACGAAAATGGGAATTACGCATCGCCGTGACAGTTTTTGTGGGAAAATGTCTGTCTGCAACAATCTCAAACAGTACGGCATACCGTATTCCCTCACTACTCTGCATACGGAATCGCTCGATTCACCAGAGTTCGCGAAAGATCTTGCATGGTTCGGCGCTGTTTGCCGCGTGGCAAAAGGATTGCGCAATCTGCGGATTGGCGCGCTCGGAGCGCGTCCCACAGCCTTCAATACCGTGCGCTACAGTGAGAAGCTGCTCGAAGCGAGTGGCATCTCGGTCGAGACACTCGATCTTTCCGAGATTCTGGGACGCATCAGCCGAATGAAGGATAACGATGATTCCGCTGTACAAAAGTTGCGGTCAATTCAGCGTTATGTTTCGACCACCGATATTCCCCAGGCTGCGCTCCTCAAAATGGCGAAGCTTGGCGCCGTCGTCGATCAATGGATGAAGGACGCCGACATTCAAATCAGCGCGGTGCAGTGCTGGACTTCGCTGGAAGAGAATCTTGGCGTCGTCCCTTGTACGGTCATGAGTATGATGAGCGATTCCCTTCTGTCCAGTGCCTGCGAAGTTGACGTTTGCGGCGTTCTCGGCATGCACGCCCTGCAATTAGCTTCGGAATCTCCCAGCGCGCTATTGGATTGGAATAATAACTATGGAGGGGAGGCGGACAAAGCCGTTTGCTTCCATTGCAGCAATCTTCCAAAACATTTTTTCCGCGATGTGAAAATGGACTATCAGGCCATCATCGCTGGAACCGTCGGCATGGAAAATACTTTTGGTACTTGCGTGGGCCGCGTGAAGTCGGGCCCCATGTGCTTCGTCCGATTTTCCACAGACGATGCTTCCGGAAAAATCCGCGGATATTCCGGCAACGGCAGGTTTACGGACGATCCCCTCGAGACTTTCGGAGGCGCCGGCGTGGTCGAAATCCCCGGACTGCAGCGGCTGCTCCGTTATATATGCGAAAACGGTTTCGAACATCACGTCGCCGCGAACTTTTCTTCCGTGGCTCCCGCCGTTCACGAAGCAACTACGCGTTACCTCGGCTGGGAAATGTACGCGCATTCCGCTTAGCCGGATACAAGGTAAGAGGAAGCAAAACGCACCTACCTACCAAGAATAGCTTCGCGCAATTCGCGAATTCGCCGAAGAAAGAAGTACCACAACCAAGGAGCGGAAGATATCAACAGTGTGACGGTACAAACGACCAGCGGCCAATTGCCCCAGCGCGAAAGCTCGAGTTCAGCCCTCGCCAGTTGTCCTTGAATACCCACGGAGTTACTGGACTTCGCTAATTCGATTGGATCGCACGACATTCTTCCAGTGAAGATGGTTGTCAAGGCGGAGAGCGTTCCTTGTTTCTTCGCTTCCGCCTCCTGTTCGGCGACACAGGCCGTCTGAAGTTCTTGAACCCTGCGCTCAAGCCGACGCGTGTTCATTTGTCCGAGCCCATAAGCCAACGCACTGGCAAGAACGCCCGCAATTAGAATTTTTGCAGGTTTATCCAATCCTCTAGACTCCTCTTTCGGGCGCCACGATTCACGGAAGATCGCTGCCCGTGCAGATAGACTAATTCCCTTGTTCGCAGTGTTTCGGGGGAAAAATCCAGGCAGTTTGGACTCGCGGCACTCGGCTGGTTGCTATCCGCTGCGCTGCGAACCCACTTTGATCGCGTATACCCGCGTGAATTCTGCGCCAAAATAAAGAAGCAGCGCGGAATAATAGATCCATGCCACGACAACTACCAGGGAGCCGGCAGCCCCATAAGCCGACGCCGGCACACTCTTGCCAATATAGAAGCCAATAGCGAACTTCCCGACTGTGAATAGCAACGAAGTTAGTCCCGCTCCTACCCAAACATCACTCCACGCAATTTCAATATCCGGTAGCAGTTTGAAGATCATGGCAAAAAGGACAGTGATGAAAAGCAGAGAAAAGAGAAGATCGATAGACTGCAGAAGGACTGCAGGAATTGAGAGAAAGCCGCCTAGGTATTTTTCCAAAGCGGCAAGTGCAGCGCTTAGCAGAAGCGAAACCAAAAGAAGAAATCCGATACCGAGGACCAGGCCCAGGCTCAAGAACCTGGATTTAATAAGCGCCCAAATGCCGGAGCCATTTTGCGGATTGACATGCCAGATCGTATTTAGTGCGTCTCTCATTTCGGAAAGTACTCCCGTCGCGCCTAACAATAATGCGATCACACCGATCATGCTGGCGATGGCGCTGCGGCCCGGGTTGTAAGCAGATTGGATTAACGCCTGAACGGCCCTTGCGCCATCTCGCCCGATCAGCCCTTGGATTTGTCCGGTGACTTCGCCTTGCGCGGCTTGCATCCCAAAGGCCAGCCCGGCGACGGCGATCGCAATGACCAGCAAAGGAGCTAAAGAAAAAATGGTGTAGTACGCCAGAGCCGCTCCCATGCGCGGCACGTTGTCTTTGCTCCACTCCGAACTAGCCGTCTTAAGCAGACTGAAAATGGTTTTGGGCTTGAGCACCCCGTCGGACTGGGAAACTTGCCGCTCGAACTGTGAAGCCCGGTCTTCCTGTGCTGCTTGACCAGGGTCTTGCTGAAGATCATCTGAGCGAGTTTCCGTGCCGCGTGGACTGGCGGACGGAGAAGACATTGACGGCACCTCCGCACCTTTGCGAAATCACGGCCAAGAAATTCTTGGTGACTGAGGAAAAGTTGGCCATACCATGCTTTACCGACATAGCAGAGATTCACGAAAGTAGCGCAAGGATTGCCACTGGACAGTCAATCGGCGTTTTGCCCGTGCCTGCCTAAGATCTTCTTTCACTGATCTCGCAACTGCCTGTCGCCTCTCTCGTGCGTACAGTCTTCTTGGGATTGCGACAACTTGAGGCGGCACTAAGCTTTAGAGAACCGGTTGGTATCGGCCCAGAAGGCGCCGGGTTTGGCAGAAATGAATTTCCGAGCATCACTCACACTCTTCGATTCACTAGCTCGGGATTGGTTTCGAATCGTGCTTGGCTGTACCCCGAGATCCTGATCGATGCGCGGCTGGATAATTCCCATGCTGGTGATTTTCGTCTGGCCTTCTTACAGCTGGTGCCAGCAGACCGCCCAAAGCAACAAGGTTTCCTACGAAGGGCAGAAGGTTGTGGCGGTTGAGCTAGTGGCCAATCCGAAAATTTCCGTCGAGTCTCTGCGATCGTTGGTGCAGCAGAAGCCTGGGGAGCCATACTCGGGCTCGAAGATAGAAAATACGCTTTCCGCTTTGCGAGCGACCGGAAGGTTCAGCAACGTGGAAGTCGCTGTTAAGCCCGATCAGGGTGGGCTGCGCCTGACTTTCACACTCGAACCAGCGCTCTATTTTGGAATATTCGAATTTCCCGGCGCGAGCAAGACTTTTTCCTACACAAAGCTGCTGCAAGTTGTCGATATTCCGAACCAAACGCCGTACAAGGAGGACGTTGTTTCGAAGGCTAGAGAACAGCTCCTCGGTTTCCTGGTTTCAGCGGGATATTTTCAGGCAGAAGTACGGACAGAGTCGTCGTTCGACGAGACTGACTTCCTGGCAAATGTAGTGTTCCATATCAATTTGGGGAAACGCGCCAAGTTGGGACAGACAGAAATTAATGGAACCGAACCGAGCGAAGCGGATCGATTGCGTCACGCCACGCGTTCGCTTCGAGCTACCGCTACGGGCGCTTCTCTCAAACCTGGCAAACCGTATACCCAAAAACGAATCAACTCAGGAGTCGCACTTATGAAAAAAGATCTGGCGAATCATGACTACCTCGCCAGCAAAGTGCGCCTGGATCATCCAAACTACAACCAAGATACGAACCACGCCGACCTCGTAATGGATGTCCACCCCGGTCCGATCGTGAAGGTACGCGTCAATGGCGCGAAACTCTCGTGGCTTCCTTTCCTTCGCGCAAGGCAGATGAGGAAGCTGATCCCCATATTTTCAGAAGGAGCGATTGATCCGGACTTAGTGGAAGAGGGTCGTCGAAATCTGATCGATTTCTTCCAGAGCAAGGGCTACTTCGATGTGAAAGTAGTGGCGAATGAGCGAAACGAGAGTTCAAGAATCGAATTGGTTTATAGCGTGGAACGAGGCGCGCGACACAGGGTTGAGACGGTGGCATTCCAAGGTAACCAGCATGCGGGCAACAAGGAACTGATCCGGCAGGTTGCAGTCAAGCCTCATGGGTTATTGCTCTCGCGAGGCCATTTCAGCGACAAGCTGCTGCGGCAAAGCGCGGGTGGCATTACGGCGTTTTACAAGAATCTTGGGTTCGAAGAGGTCAAAGTCGACAGCGACGTGGTGGATCGCGAACCACAGGTCTTCGTTACTTTCAAAATCACCGAAGGACCGCAAACACTCGTTGATAAATTTTCGATTGAAGGCAATTCACATATCGCAACGTCGGAGCTTGCCTCAAGAGCACATTTCCGGCTTGGACCAGGTCAGGCGTTTTCTCCAAGAAGCCTGGCCGAGGACCGCACTCATATCATGGCGGTTTACCTGGAACGAGGATTTCTTAACTCGGAATTCGACTCCACCGTTACGCGATTGCCGAACGATCCGCACAGGGTCGATGTCACCTACAAAATTACGGAAAAGCAACAAGTGCGTGTAGATCACGTCGTTCTGCTCGGCAACAAGAAGACTCGACAATCGTTAGTAAAGAAAACTGTAAACATCGCTGAGGAAGCGCCGCTGAGCCAGCGCGCACTGCTAAACGGAGAGAGCAAGTTACAGGACCTTGGCGTATTTGATTGGACCAGCGTCGAACCACGTCGGCCGATTGTCGATCAGGACAACGAAGACGTACTAGTCAAGCTGCACGAGGCGGGTACCAATGAGATTACGTACGGTTTCGGCCTTGAAATAGCTCGGCGCGGAGGAAACCTTCCTTCGGGCACGATCGCACTGCCAGGACTGCCACCCATTACCAGCGGCGCACCGAACTTCACAGCCGCCGAAAACACCTTTGTCAGTCCGCGAGGCTCCGTTACATTTACGCGTTACAACCTTCGCGGCCTGGCGGAATCGGTGTCGGCTTCGATTCTGCTTTCACGCCTTGATCAACGCGTCCTTGCTACATACACCCAGCCGCACTTCAGAGGTTCGGGCTGGAGCTCTTTGTACAGCGCATCGATCGAGCGCACAACGGAAAATCCCACTTTTGCCGCTCGCCTCGCGGAAGGTTCCTGGCAATTAGAGAAACCCCTTAATAAAGATAAAACGAGGCGGATCCAATTACGATACCGCTTCCGCCGAACGATCCTTTCCGAGCTATTGATCCCTGGGCTTGTGTTGCCGCAAGACGAGCGGCTAAGACTTTCGACGCTCTCCGCCACCTGGATTCGAGACACGCGAAACAAACCGCTCGATGCAAGCCGTGGCTTCTACCAGACTCTGGACTTGGGAATCACCGGAAAACCGCTGGGGTCTAACGTAAACTTCGCGCGCTTTTTGGGCCAGAGTTCCTACTACAAGCCGTTCGGACCAACCGTCTGGGCCAATCGCGTTACATTGGGATTGTCCAAAGCTTTCGGAAACAGCGACGTGCCTACGAGCGAAAGATTCTTCTCTGGGGGCGAAACGACGCTTCGTGGTTTCCCGATCAACGGAGCCGGCCCTCAACGTACGGTGCCTGCGTGCACCAATCCGGCCGATCCCTCGACATGCGTAAACCTGCAAGTTCCCGTCGGCGGCCGTCAACTGTTCATTCTGAATTCCGAATTACGTTTTCCTCTGGGCATCAAACAAGGTTTGGGTGCGGCGGTTTTTTACGATGGCGGCAATGTGTACGGCGCCATTGGGATCAGTCGTTTCATCGCGGACTACAGCAACACGGTCGGCGTAGGGCTGAGATACAACACGCCTGTGGGGCCCATTCGCTTCGACGTCGGACAGAATTTGAACCCTGTCACCGGGGTGAGGGCCACCCAGTTCTACATCACCCTCGGTCAAGCATTCTAAAGGCCAACTTTCGGTGGTGATATGACGTGGAAAAGAAAAATTGGTTGGCTGGCAATTATTCTTGTCGCGACCATTGTAACCGTCGGCATCGCGGGGCACATTGTGGTCCGCAGTCAGAAATTCCACGACTTTTTACTGACCCAAATTCAGCAGAGGGCGAGTGAATCTACCGGAGCCCAGGTGCGAATCCAAAATCTCGCGCTGCATCTGTCTACACTCGCCGCCGACGCGTATGGAATTACGATTCGGGGCAACGAAACGGCATCGGCGCAGCCGCTAGCGCAGGCAGACCAGCTCACGGTTCGTGTCAGGATTGTTTCCTTGCTGCGTAAAAAGATCGACTTGAACGAGATCGTTCTCCGTCATCCCGTAGTGAACCTGATAGTGAAGAAGGACGGCAGCACAAATCTTCCGACGCCCCCGAAATTGAACCGTAATGGCTCGACCAACCCATTCGATCTCGGCATCCAGCACGTTCTGCTGGAAAAGGGCGAAATCTATTACAACGATGTTAAAACGCCGTTAAACGCCGAGTTGCACGATTTGCGGCTGGAGGTGAAATCTGGACTGCTAGGGAAATCTTACGACGGCAGCGTTTCCTATCGCGATGGTCGCATTCGATACGGAAACAGCAAAGCGCTTCCTCACGATCTAACCGCCAGCTTCAACGCGAGTCCTTCGGACTTCACTTTGAAACCGCTGGTCCTGACGGTTGCTTCCTCCACTCTCGAGTTGCAAGGCAAAGTAGAAAATTACACTGAGCCGTCCGTCAATGCCGCGTACAAGCTTACGATCCATCCGCAGGACGCAGGACCTGTGGTAAATGATTCCTCTATTCCCGCTGGTGAGTTCACCATGGCGGGTTCCCTTCGTTATCGGTACCAAGCCAATGTTCCGGCGTTGCATTCACTGATTCTCGATGGACGGCTGTACGGCCGCGAGTTGACGCTTAATCAACCTGAACTCCATACGGCGATTCGAAATATTCGTGGGCAATTCAAACTCGTTAACGGAAACCTCGACGCGCACGGAATTGAAGCAGACGTCCTCGATGGACACGTGTCGGCCGCTGCGACGGCACAACATATCGACGCTAACCCGCGGTTCAAGTCGCATACGTCGCTGCAGGCGATTTCGTTAGGCGCTGCCAAAGCGGCGGTGCGAACGGCAAATCTTAACCAAGTGCCAATTGACGGACACATTGACGGTATCGTCGATGCGGAGTGGACCGGCAATATAAATAACATTCAGGCCCGCGCCGACGTTGCGTTGAAAGCTGCTGTGAGTGGTGCTCCTGCCGAGCCCACTGCCATTCCTGTCGATGGTTCGCTTCACTTGAACTACCAAGGCAGATCGAGTGTGCTGACTTTGACCGATACGTTTGTGCGCACGCCCCAGACACGAGTGGACGTCAGCGGGACGGCGGGCCAGAAACTCGATCTGAAGGTGCGGACTCATGCCGCGGATTTGGCAGAGCTGGATTCGCTGGCGGCCGGGCTTCAAAACGCCAGTGCGAGCAGCTCAACAAGTGCGCGACGCGGGAATTACATGAATCTCGCGGGTTCTGCGGATTTGCAATTATCTATCGATGGTAACCGGAATGATCCTCGCATCCACGGGCAATTGACTGGCCGAAATCTGCAGGTGGAGAATACGCAGTGGCGCAGTTTGGATTCGCGATTAGAGGCCAGCAAGTCTGAGCTGTCGTTACGCGATGGCTCTCTCGTAAACGCGAATCAGGGACATATCAATTTCGCTTTTCGTACTGCTCTTTCGAACTGGGACTATTCACCGTCCAATTCTATCGCTTTGGAATTGAATTCCCGGGATCTGGCAATACATCCGTTGCTGCAGTTCGCACGAATGGACTATCCGGTTTTCGGCAATATATCGATGGATGTGTCGATGAAAGGATCGGGGCTGAGTCCCGAGGGCACGGCGTCGATACGGCTAGTGCAAGCCAAAATTTATGGTGAACCTTTGCAGCAACTCGCAGTGCAGGTCAAAGGAAACGGTAACGCCTTAACTTCTTCGCTTGAGGTAAACATGCCTGCGGGCTCGGCCAAGGCCAATCTCGTTCTCTACCCGAAAAATAAAGGCTACAAACTCGATTTCGATGCCCCAGCCATTAAACTGGCGCAACTGCAATCCCTGCAAGAGAGGAATGTCGGGATCGATGGCGTTCTCACCGCCACCGCTCGCGGACGCGGAACGCTGGACGATCCTCAGCTGACCGCTACGATGGAACTTCCGGAGCTTCGCGTCCATCAGACGAGCATTTCGAAAGTTAAAGCAGACCTCAGCATGGCGAATCACAAGGCGGAGGTCGCTCTAGGTTCGGAAGTAGCACAAACCTCTGTCCAGGCGCACGGAACAGTAGATCTCAGTCCGGGACACTATACGCATGCGGCGCTCGATACGCACAGAATACCAGTCGAAGGTCTGCTTGCGCTGTTCGCGCCGGCGAAAACAAATGGACCACGCGGCATAATCGAAGTGCATATGTCGGGGGAAGGCCCACTCGACGACATGAGTCGTATGCAGGCACAGGTAACAATTCCAACTCTAAAAGCTGAATACCAAGGCTTGCAGATCGCGAATACCCATCCCATTCAAATTCACTACGCGAATTCGATCATTGCTCTCGACCCGGCCGAGATCACCGGAACCGACACTACAGTCCGTTTGCAGGGTCAGCTTCCGTTACAGGGTACTTCAGCCGCCACGCTCTCTGCCGTCGGCTCGGTCGATCTGCAGCTACTGCGTTTTTTCCAACCAGATCTTCAGAGTTCGGGGAAACTTCTGCTTGACGTTCGCGCAACTCGGGTGGCGGATCATCCAGCTCTCACCGGCCAACTACGACTACAAAATATCTCACTGATAACTCCCGACGCGCCGTTGGGACTCCACAATTTGAACGGAGTCCTTGACGTCAGGAACGATCAAATAACGATCACCCAACTTGCGGGCGAAGCAGGTGGGGGGCAGATTTCCGCTAGAGGAGTAATTGGCTACCGCCCGCGACTCCAAATGAATGTCGCTGTTCAAGGTAAGGGCGTACGCATCCGCTACCAGGACGCGATAAGGTCCGTTCTCGATAGCGACTTGAATCTCGTGGGAACGAGCGATGCGGGCACACTTAGCGGCCGGGTGCTTATCGATAGCTTGAGTTTTACGCAGAATTTTGACTTGGCAACTTTCGCTGGACAAGTTCAATCCGGACCTGAAGTCTCCTCCACCCCGGGCCCAGGCAATAAGGTGAAGCTGGACATCACCGTGCAGACTGCCCGAGACCTGAACCTTACGAGCAGTGCCGTAAGCCTGCAAGGGCAAGCGAATTTGCGCATTGTCGGTACCGCGGCCGATCCAGTCGTCGTTGGGAGAACAGAGTTTACGGCTGGCGATATTTTCCTCATGAATAAGCGCTATCAAATTGAGCGCGGAATCATCCAGTTCTCGAATCCAAACCGCACGGAACCGGTGCTGAACGTACTCCTCACAACTACCATAAATCAGTACAACCTGAGCTTGAGCTTTCGTGGGCCACTGGACAAACTCCAGACCAGTTACGTCTCCGATCCGCAGTTGCCGACCGCAGACATTATTAATTTGATTGCTCGAGGGCAAACCGCAGAACAAGCCGCGACCTCGCCTTCCAACTTGGGGGCAAGCTCCCTTCTAGCGCAAGGAGCTGCAAGTGAAGTCAGCAGTGGTGTCCAAAAATTGACCGGCCTTTCTAGCTTGTCCATCGATCCCACGTTGGGCGGAAACAATTCCGATCCTGGCGCTCGCATCGCCATGCAAAAGCGAGTTACGAATAATTTCCTGTTTACCTTCGCAACGGATGTGACTTCCGCTCAGCGCGAGATCATTCAAGGCGAATATCGATTCAATAAGCGGTGGTCAGGTAGTGTGACTCGGGATGAAAACGGCGGTTTCGCTGTCGACGGAAAATATCACAAGAGATTCTAGAGGCCACCACCGCCTTAAGGCCTTATCAGCCTCAAGAATTTGGTTCGGTCTCAACTAGCGCCGGCAGATTTTCGATTCGCACCCTCTGAGCACGGGGCTCTTTGAGGTTCGCTTTGATCCCACCTAAAAATGGCCTCCCGTGGAGAACGCAGGTCACCACTCGTGTGAAAAGCCTTATGAAAAAGGCAAAATACAGGCTTTCGGGTATGTATTTAACGCTGTCGTAAGGTTAGTTATGGACATCGATTGTGGGCATAGAGCACGGGCATTCCTAGGCATTGTTTGGCGCACTTGCGGAGGAGTCAGACAGTCGCGAGGGGAATAAGTAAACCGCTCAACGCGCAACAGTTCAGGCAAAAAAGCCGAAATGTAGCACCTGATGTCGCGAATTGGCTCCAGATGCATAGCTTAGCGCGGTGTCGAAGACGCTCGTAACGGGGAATGATGAGCATGTCCTCAGGCCATCCAGGTTGTGTGCACAAGACGGCACGCCGTTCGTCACAAAATCTTCCTTTGAACTGGCTATTCAGTGCGCTGGATAGTTTTTGGAGCGCGTAATGACCAGGGTTTTGGTCGTGGATGACCACATGGTCATTCGCAAAGGAATCCAAAGTATCTTGCGCGCTTGGCCAGAATGGGAAATTTCCGGTGAGGCCGCAAACGGCGAAGAAGCGGTTCAGCTGACAAAGGATTTGAAGCCTGAAATAGTGCTGATGGACATGTCGATGCCTGGCATGGGAGGCATTGAAGCCACCAGATTGATTCGGAAGGTGCATCCGGCAGCGAAGGTATTGCTTTTCACCCTGCACGATTCACTGGAATTCGTCGAAGCTGCGCTTCGCGCCGGGGCTCGAGGTTATCTGTTGAAGTCTGACACCGAGGGAGAGCTGGTGAGGGCGCTGAACGTCGTCGCTGCGAATGGCTTTTATACCAGCCCCAGCTTCGATGCAGATCGCGTAAAAACAATTCTGGAAGACCTGAATTTGGCCGTGTGATCCAAGCTTTTTCAAACGATCGTAAACACGCCGTCGCTACTGGCGTTATCTGATTGTTAGAGGTATCGGAGTACAGGGATGAAACGAACGGAACAACGTAGCGCTGCAGAGCAGCCAGCCGCAACGAAAATATCCCACGCTGCGGACGGAAACGGTGCTGTTGCCGCTGCTGATATTTCTAAGGCCGATCTAGGCGCGGTCCTGGCCGGTTTGCAAATGATGCGCGATGGTGATTTTTCTGTCCGGTTGCCTGGTGTGTGGACGGGAGTCGGCGGGAAAATTGCCGACACTTTTAATGAAATCGCGATTGCCAACCAGCGTATTTCGCAGGAACTGCAGCGTGTCGGCTTGGTGGTGGGGAAAGAAGGCAAAACCAAAGAGCGGACCCGTTTCTATCAGCCTCGCGGGGCCTGGATTGACATGGAAGTGTCGGTCAACACGCTGATTGACGATTTGCTGCGGCCGACTACAGAGGTAACTCGAGCGATCGCCGCGGTCGCTCAGGGGAACCTTGCACAAACCGTCCAATTGGATGTGGATGGCCGCCCGCTTCAAGGCGAATTCCTGCGCTTGGCGAATATCGTTAATACCATGATTCAGCAACTGGGAATATTTACGGCGGAAGTTACGCGCGTGGCTCGCGAAGTTGGCACTGAAGGGAAATTAGGAGGCCAGGCAAGGGTTCCTGGCATAGCGGGCACGTGGAAGGACCTGACCGATAACGTGAACCTGATGGCCAGCAACTTGACTGGTCAGGTGCGCAACATCGCGGAAGTGGCCACCGCGGTCGCCAGCGGCGACCTGTCGCGAAAAATCACCGTTGACGTACGCGGCGACATTCTGGAATTGAAGGAAGCCATCAACTCGATGGTGGACAAGCTGCGGTCATTCGCGTCGGAAGTTACGCGCGTGGCCCGCGAGGTCGGCACCGACGGCAAGCTCGGCGGGCAGGCCGTCGTCCCTGGCGTGGCAGGCACCTGGAAGGATTTGACGGACTCAGTCAACGCAATGGCAGGAAACTTGACGGCGCAAGTGCGCAACATCGCCGAAGTGACAACGGCCGTGGCGCGGGGTGACCTGTCACGCAAAATCACGGTCGACGTAAAGGGAGAAATTCTGGAATTGAAGAACACCATCAACACCATGGTGGATCAGTTGAACGCGTTCGCGGGCGAAGTGACCCGCGTGGCACGTGAAGTGGGCACGGAAGGGAAGCTGGGCGGGCAGGCGCAGGTGCCCGATGTCGGTGGAACGTGGAAAGATTTGACCGACAACGTGAACTTCATGGCCAGCAACTTGACTGGTCAGGTGCGCAACATC
>DATDFA010000015.1:0-3394 GCA_036522855.1 Candidatus Acidiferrum sp.
GATCGCCGTCGCACGACCGATTCCCGAACCCCCACCCGTTACCAGCGCAACTTTTCCTTCAAATTCTTTCATGACGATGTCGATCTTGTCGATTGCGGCCGACGCTGGCAATCGAGGAATCCCCCCGTCTCAACTTCTCACGTGTCCGCCGTAGCTGCAGTGAAGGAGGAACTTCTCAACTTCTGCCGCTCGTCACACGTCACTTGTCACTTCTTTCGAAGCTGGCAACCGCACCCGACCTGACCGACGTTTGTTCATGCCGAACATTTCAGGTCTGCGGAGTTGCTACGATAAAGTCGGGCGCCTCATTTATTTCGGGCGGATGTTAGACAAAATCCGGCTCCACGCCGCGGGTAAACTCCCGCCCGCTTACCACGATTTCATCGGCGACGAGAAATTTTTCACCCTCGACGGACGCTGTTGCCGTTTCCTCGGCGTTCCCCACTCGGAGATCAAGAAACGTGTGCTCGCCGGCGAGACCGACGAATCCGTTTTGAATTGGGCCCACACCCATGGGACTCCGCGCAGCGACGAAGAATGCCACGTCTGGAATCGCTTCATCGCCAAGCTCGGCTGGCGCGACGAACGCAGCCACGTCCTTCCCGAGCGAATCCAGGAAAGCGGCCTCACCGGCAAACCGATCGAAACCCTCATCGACCACATCGAATTCGATGAAGGCCGCGACCCAGTGGCCAACCGGGCTTGGGAAAAAATCTAAACTCGGATTAAGCGCCCCTTTCGTCTTTCAGCTGCAGCGTTTGCTTTCGCCTCTCACCTTCTCAGCCGCTCAACTTCTTTCAGCCTCGTCACTCGTCACAGGTCACTTGTCACTTCATTATTTGGGCCAAGCCGCCCGCAGCTTCGCGGCGATCTCGTTATATTCCGCCTCGGGCAGCTTTCTCCTTGGCGCGGGAGTTCCCGGCGCTTTTCCTCCAAACGAGGGTATGACGTGAAAATGGGAATGGTAAACGGTTTGGCTGCTGCTGAGCCGCGTTAAAATAATCCACGCTTCGAGGAGACGAAAAAGTGACCCCTGACATGTGACCAGCGCGCAGTTCTAAGAAATGCTCGTGTCGCTCCCCTGAAAATAGTCCGGCGCGTTAGCGCTGGGATAACGGTTTCCCGGCCCTCACCCAGTTCCGCGTGGCGCTTGGATCGTCGGCCTAAATCCGCGTAAGAGTCAACCAGAGTAACAAGCAACCTACGATCGTCCAGGTAACCGCCCAGGAGAGACCAAGAAAGAGCGGTCCGAAGATGACCACGACCAGAATGGCGACGATAATCAGCCACACCAACACGCAGAATTTTGAAAAGAAATCGACGAATCCCGAACGATCTTCTTCCCCAGCGACGTGTGGCACCATTGCCGAGGTGACATCTTCACCGAGAGCGAAGCGGGCGAGATTCACCATGTTGCCCGGAACGATCGCCGCTCCGTGACCGCCGCGCGCATAATCGATCTCATGAGTCCGCGCGGAGCCGTTCGTAAATCCATTGTGTCCGGCGCTTCCGATATCGGGGACGCGCTGACGCCGAAATACGTCTTCTGACACCCACTGAAAGAAGCCCGGGAAAAATCCGACCACCCAGTCAGCCGTGGCCACATAATTTTGAATTGCGGTAACGCGCTTCCCAATAATGAACTCGTCCCATGGAAACTTACGTGGAAGCACTGAACCGGCGCAAACGATCCTATCAAAAACGGGCGTCTTATAACGGCGGAGAGCGCTTCCCACCAGATAAGTGCCATTACTGTGTCCGATAAAACTGAAAGCAGCCCTTGGATAAAGCGCGGCTGCTTCGGTGTATTCATCCATGAACCAGCGGACATTGCGTTGCCGGCTGCCGAAGAGAAGGAATCGACCCATGGGGAAATAATCGTAGCTCGGTGTCAGCGGCACAACCTTGCCAGGGCAAAGCCGAGTTACTTCGCCCGCCACCCTTGTTGTCCATGCGCCGTAATCGCGGATGCCATGCATGATGAAAACAACGCGCTCAACGGATTTGTCCGGTTGGAGCGGTCGAAGGATAGGATCTCCGGGAATGGCAGCGCGCGGGGCAGTTAGAACTTCGACAAATGCTTTGCGCCAGGCAGCGTGCGCCGGGTGCTTGAGGGGCGAAAGCTGCACGATGGAGAGATGGCCCCCACCGCGGAAGGTGCGATAGATGAAACCGCCGGCCGCCTCCAGATCGGCGCTGTCGTCTTCGGTGACGACTTCGTCTTTCGTCCCCCTGATTTGAATGGTCGCCGGTAACGGCGACGGATCTTGCTGGGCCAGACGCAGCCATTGCATACGCAGATCAGAGACGAATGGCGCTCCGAGTTTCGCCCCACGGATCAGTTTCCCGACCGGCAGGCGCCGGGTCAGGAAATCGAGAAATCGTAACGCGAACCACGTATATCGCGGCATGTAGCTGAGCCGCTGATTGCTTTTCCAACCTCGGTTCATCGCCGCAAACAAGATCACGCGTTCTATTTTTGAGGCCCATGGTTTCGCCGCCGGTGCGGGCTCCAGCGGTGCGTCCTCCGTTTTGCCGTGCGCGAACACGACTGCTTTGCGCACGATAAGGGCGCCTATACTATGCCCAATCAGGATGACGCGCTCGTATTCGCGCCCGTCTCGTTTCTTTCGATCGTCCAGCGCTGCTTCGATCAGGCATACGAGGTCCCAGGCCAACTCGTAACAGGACAAGTTGGAAAAAATAGACCGAATACGACCGACAAAGCTCAGCCGTCCATCCGCCCGGATTGCTCCTGGAGAAGCAAAGGTCGGCACGATCAGATCCGCGTGCGGAAGCGCGGCCGTTTCCCCAGTTTCAGCCCGGCCACAAATTACCGCACGCACATCCTTCATCACCGCCGGCGTGCTGCTCCACCCATGAAGAACGATCACCAGCTCCCGGGACTCCGACCCCGTCTGAACGTGCAGATCGAGATTGGTTAAGTGTTGGGTTACGCCTTCAAACGGCATGGTCGTCAAAAAAAGAGGACGCTCCATCGCGTCTGGTTCAGGTTGAGGACGGCGGCAAAACCAACCGTCGGGATATCATATGAGGGGCGGGCCGGCATCTTCGATCGGGGAGTCGGGGTTATGCGTTAGCCAGTGCTATACGAGCAACTGACACTCGACAATTCTTTTAGAAGAGATTCCTTTGGAACTTGGATATTGCCATTTGGGACTACGCAGGCTTCCGCCTTCGGTCTGTCCCGGATCGTCATCTAAGGCCGCAACCGCCTCTCTCTACTAAATCGCACTCCCCGATTCCTCACCGACGAAGAAAACGGGTGCTGGACTTTGGGCGCTGCCCGCTCCGCTTGAATTCAATCGGATGACATTTCTCTCAACTCTCAACGATCAGCTCTCAACTATTTCGGCCAGGCCGCGCGCAGCTT
>DATDFA010000016.1:0-76312 GCA_036522855.1 Candidatus Acidiferrum sp.
TTCAGGCGCTGGTGGATCGCGACGAACTCATTGCTCTTCCAGATCGGACTTCATGTGCTTCGTGCGTTGATGGCGTGGACGAATTCGTCGAGGTGAAATTCAGCGACCACGCCAAGAAGTCCGTTACTTACGCGGAAGGCAACACTCCAAAGCAGCTGAAGGACCTCGTGGTAAAGCTAAAAGCGCTTGAGGAACAGTTGCAGAACGAGCTTCCACCGGGCTGGAACAACCCTCACACGGTCGAGTAAATGTTGCACACCGCGGCATTCGAAAAAGACAGTTATTGAAATCAGCGGAATCGTGCGAAAGGCGGCGCCGAGAAGCCACGAAGAGCTAGGAAGGTCCGGAACACTATGGACGCCGTGTCCGAGGACAGAGCCAGTCCGGTTTCAGGTGAAGTTTGCAAATCCGCCACCGCTCGTATGTCGAGGTTGTTCGACTTTTCTTCCGTCACCTTGCCCACGCCGGGCAGACGTCCCACCGACAGCGGCAACAAGAATGCAATTCCGCTATCGCTAATTCGCTTGCCGATCGTTTCCCTGGAATAACGGTCGCCTCCGATAACCAAGAAGTTCTCGATCATTCCGATACGATCGTCGTCGCTGTGAGGCCTTCAGTTGCGCGAGATGTTCTGTCGGAATTGCGTTTCCGTCCCGATCATCAGGTGACTAGCCTTGTCTCGGGGCTCTCGCTGCTGAGCTTGTCTGAACTTGTAGCGCCTGCTCCGCGAGTAGCAAGCGCCGTGCCCTTGCCGTCAACCGCAAACCGTTTGAGTCCCACGGCAATCTATCCCCCGGACCCGATGGCCTTTGAACTCTTCGCTTGCCGTTGGAACTGTCTTTCCAGTGGAAAGAGAAAATGAATTCGATGCAATCTGCGCGACGACTGCGACAATTGCGTTCTATTTAGCATTTAGTGAAACAATTGCGTCTTGGTTGGAGCAGCGAGGAGTTCCACAAAGTGTTGCAGATTACCAAAGCTGGCAGAACTTCTCCGGATCAGAACTTGTCGTTATACTGCTTCTAACTCTTCGCGAAGCCATGCTTCGGGCAAACGTTTTTGACTTCGAGGTGCCAGGCAGATTTGCCGAGCCGCCCGCAATGCCAGGGGAGGAGAGTTTCCCGACGCGCAATACCTCGCGATTGACTAGATCGCCGCCGGTAACATCGCGCTGCAGCAAGGCAAACACCTTGAAGCAGTCGAATATCCCACGCACATACAAGACCTTGATGAGCACACAAAATTCTTCATGAACTGGGAGTGGAGGATGACGGCGCAGCTCGAATTGAGCAATGCATGGCTTCTCTCCGAGAACTTCGCAAAAGCGCGCACCGCCGCCGACGGCGTTCTAAAGTCTGCGAACTGCCATGCGGTGGCATGAGGATTTTGTAAGAATTCCGGTTCTGGCGTTTGCGGCCTGCAAAGCTTCCGAGGCCGTCCAGAACGACGCTCCCAAGAGGACCAAATCCTTGATCAGGAATTGACCGGCACCACCAAGTATTTCAACGCCGTGTCCAAGCTGGATCGCGCCTGGCGTGGAAAACAAGAAGCTAGTGGTGAGCAAGAAAGTTGCGATGGCTCCCAGGCTTCCGATGAATGAAGCGCGTGGAGAAATGGGTCGCAGCGCCAGAAGCAACGCGATTAAAAGTTCAACGACGCCTATAAAATTGGAGACGCCCTGCTTGCTGAGAACGAGATACATCCACGATATGAACGGGCTGTGGGCGACAAGAGGCTGTATCCCGTCCGCCTCAGCCGGCGTGAACTTTAAGATTCCGATAAGCAAGAGAATCACAACCAATCCGTAGCGCGAAACTACGGCGCCCGCGCTTTCGAATGCGACATTTGCCCATATAGAGCGCTCTCCTGCGACTGCTTGTTCCTTCATAGGTGTCTCCAACACTCGTAGTGTGGTCCGCAGGCCATGAGATTCGCGAACGTGCAAAAGGTTTCGGGAAGGGTAGTGTATTTGGACCTCGCCGGCTGTCAGCCGTGAAACTGTTAGATGCCTTGCGAATTCCGCCGAGTGCCGCCCACGTGGTTTGTTGTCCACGCGGACGACTTTCCTAGTGGCTCGCGAGGTTCATTTCACATTCATGCTCGCCAAGCAATTGAACGGCATCGCCCACATGGATCTCGCCGCCGTGAATCACGCAACAATTCAACGCAAGTTCGCCACCGAATTTTTGGACGATCTCCCTGAGTACACGGTGATTCTGCTCGAGGGTGTCGGGGTCAAATGTGGTCATCACGCAGCGACCGCGCAAGTGCTGCACGCCAATCAGAACGTTTCCGATGCGCAAACATTTGCCTGGCCATGAGCGCTCCGCCAATCCTTCGACGCCGCCGACAACAATGTTTGGCCGGAGCCTCCGTCCGTCATGACCGAAAGCGTCGATGGCGCCGTCCGTCGCCACGAGGAGCGGGAGCACGTCGAATCGCTCCGATCCTTCGTAATAGATAAGCTGGGCGGCGGGCCCAATCGCGCTTCGAACAAGTGCCAAAGCTTCGGGGGCGTTCCACGGATGACCGTCAATATGTGGCTGGCCGTCCGGACCGAGTGAACCTTTGAGACCCAGCAGCCCGTGGTGAGTTCGGGAAGTAATCACACGACTCTGTGCGTCGCATACAAGTACTTTGCGGTCGTCAGCCAGGCCCAGCCTTTCGATTTGGACACGATCGGGACTCTCACCGGCCATGGATTTCACAGGGTAGCGCCAAATCTCTTTTACGTGCATCATGTGTCTCCTCACAGTTTGTTTCCCAAACGCAAAAGTCGGCGGCGCAGCTTGGAAATGTGGCCGCGTCGCCGACTCGTTTCCAACTTTGAATCGGTCAGCGAATGTTCCTTGCTAGAAACGCGCGGATGATTTGGGCGATTTCCGCGCCGTCTTCTTCGAGCGCGAAGTGCCCGGTGTCGAGCAAATGCAATTCTGCCTGCGGCACGTCTCTCAGAAATGCTTCCGCACCGGCTGGAGCGAATACCGGGTCGTTCTTGCCCCAGACCACGAGCACGGAGGGCTTCTTCTCACGCAGGTACTTGTGCCACGCCGGATACAGCGGAGGGTTGTTGCGATAGTCGTAGAAGAGTGCGAGCTGGATCTTGTCGTTGCCCGGACGGTCGAGTTTCGATTGATCGAACAAGTAGGAGTCGGGGCTTACGTCATCGGGGTTTCGGAACCCTTGCAGGTACTGCAGTTTCGTCGCGTCCAGAGTCAGTAGCTGGCGCACTTTCGCCTCGGTCGTTGGGTTCGGATCCCTCCAATACGGGTAGAGAAACTCCGCCCAGAAGGGAGACAAGCCTTCGTCGTAAGCGTTGCCGTTCTGGGTGATTATCGCTTGAATGCGCTCGGGATGCCGTGTCGCCAGCCGAAATCCTACCGGTGAACCATAGTCCTGAATGTAAATCGAATACTTGGTGATGCCCTTCTGGTCGAAAAAATGATCAACGGTTTCTGCAAGATGGTCGAAAGTATATACGTATCGGTCTGGCGACGGCGCATCGCTGTAGCCGAAGCCCGGATGATCGGGGGCGACCACGTGGTATTTGTCGCTCAGGCGGGGGGATCAGTTCGCGGAACATATGCGAAGAACTGGGAAACCCGTGCAGCAAAACGACGGTTGGCGCGTCTTTTGGCCCTGCCTCACGATAGGAAGACGGGAGTCGGCCGGTGTTCGGCGGCCTTCAGAAATTCCAGACCGAGCCGGAGTGGGGCGACCACATCTATTTCCACGAATACTTTCATGGCGATAACGGCGCCGGCATTGGGGCGAGTCACCAGACGGGTTGGACGGGGCTGGTTGCCAAGCTGATTGAACAAAGCGGAAGTGGAATGTAATTCGAAATCGGGTCAACTGAGATTTGAGGAGGACAACATGGAATCAACGATGGAAAGAACGAAGGAAGCAGCAACGCAGAAAAGAGGTCTTATGAAGGCTTTGGCGGTTATTCCGGGTAAGCCGAATACGATTCACCTTCGCGAGGTTCCGAAGCCTCGGGTTGAGGACGTGCCGGAAGGACGCGGCGTGCTGATCAAGATTCTGAACGTCGGTGTCGACGGCACCGACAAGGAAATCAATGCCGCCGAATATGGCGCCGCGCCGTCAGGTGACGATTACTTGATCATCGGGCACGAAAGCTTCGGACGCGTGGAATCGGTGGGTCCGAACGTTAGTGAGTTTCGTCCAGGCGATTTCGTCGCGCTTACCGTGCGGCGTCCGGGTTCGAGTCTCTACGACCAAATCGGCACTTACGATATGACGACAGACGATGTCTATTTCGAGCGCGGGATCAACTTACGGCACGGATTTCTCGCGGAGTACGCGGTCGATGAGCCGGAATACATCATTCGCGTTCCAGAAAACCTGAAGCATGTGGGAGTCCTGATGGAGCCCATGAGCGTCGCGCAAAAAGCGATCGAACAAGCTTACCGAATCCAACAGCGGCTTCGCGTTTGGAAGCCCAAGCGCGCCGCCGTCCTGGGATCGGGAACACTCGGCCTGCTCGCCACGCTGGTTCTGCGGTTGCGCGGCCTCGAAGTCACCACCTTCGGCAACACCATGCCTCCGTATCTGAATTCAAAACTGATCGAAGAAATCGGCGCACGATATGTGAGTACGAAGGAATTGTCACTCACCGACGCTTCCGCGAAGCATGGGCCTTTCGATTTGATCCTGGAGGGAACTGGATATTCTCCGCTCGTGTTTGAAGCCATGAATGTGCTCGCCATGGTGAGCGTGACCGGCGGCGCACGACAGCTGGAAGTTCCGTCCGACAAGATCAATCTGGGTTTTGTCCTGGGAAACAAAGTTGCGTTTGGCAGCGTCAACGCGAATCGCGAGTATTTCGAGACAGGCGTAAAGGATCTTTCGACCGCTGAACTGCAGTATCCGGGATGGCTCGAGAAGCTGCTGACCCATCCGGTCAAAGGGCTCGAGAATTACGGCGAGATGATTCGCTTACTCACGGAAACAAAAGGCGCGATCAAGGTGTACTGCCAGATTGCCGCCACCAATGAATCTCAGGTCGCTGCTGCGGGCTGACTTCCGCCTATGAGAAACGAACCGTGCCGTGACGTCACGTCCTAATTTTTGAACTGGTCTTGGGTGGTTCGGGGCGACTCGCGATCCCATTGAGCTACCGGGGAACAGCAATTCAGACCGCCATTTTACAATACGATGCACTAGTGTGCCACTCCCCTCTCCGGCAGATGGGGCAACTGGAGTCCAACCTCGACAAAGCAACGGCTTCCCTTTCGCCATTTCTCGAGCGTGATGCTGGCGCAACATCTTCGTGTAGTGGTCGACCATTTCGCCCGAAAAATGCCCGCACCAATCGCGAAGCACTGACGACTAACCCCGGAATAAACAAGGCGAGAAATTTACCTCTTCTAAACACGTGCATCCCGATGCTGGGCTGGACCGACGCGCCGTCGAACGATTACGCATCCTTCGTTACGATGGAGACAAAAGTTGCGGAGATGGTGCCGGCCAAGACCACCTAGTTGGGACATCGGTGGAGCGCGTCGGTCTCACTGGGTATTGGAGTTGGGCTTGAATTCCAAAACTGCATCGCCGGGTGGGATGGAACGTACCCAAGGAACTGATGGATGTTTATCCAGTTCGTAGCTTGAGCCCGGTCCGAAGTACGTGAACTGTTCCAGCACGAAAGGGACTCCTTCAGATTGGAACACCGAATTCTCATCAGTGACCTGAAAATGCAAATGTGGAGCAGTCGCCTGGCCGCTGTTTCCAAGCCGCGCTAGGATGGTTCCTCGGCGAACGCGATCGTGCAGCCGGACCTGGATACTTCCTGGTTGCAGATGGGCATACGTGGCGTAGAGTTGAGGGCCAATCCGCAGAATAATGTAGTTGCCCGCAAGGTTGTCGAGAGTGAACGAGCTCGGCAAAACGCGCGGCGTGTTCTCGGGGATGCCGTCGACAACCGCGGTGATTTCTCCATCCGCTACGGCAAGGAGTGGTTCGCCGTAGCCCCACCAGTTATCATTTCGCGCGGTGCCATCATGAGTAGAATCCCCATTGGGCCCTACTTTGATCCAGTCGATGGCGAACCTTTGTGCTAGGTGAACGTTTCCATCGATCGCAGTGATCGCACGACGATGGTCGGAATTGTTCGCGGGGCCGATGCCTGCCAGCCAAACGCCTCCGTTAAAGGGAGGACTAAGGGTGGGAGCTGAATGCCGGCTAACTTGGACCGGAAAATCTTCGAGGACGGCATCCGCCGAACTGCCTCGGTCGTTTGGCGAAGCCGCCGATGAAAATATCATACGATGGTGCAGGACCGCCGGAACAGTGTGATTTGGTTGCAGTTCGATCCAAAGAAAAATGATCACCTGAGCGCCGGACTCAATAGTGCCTGTGCCCTGGGAGCTCATTGCCCCGGCCCGGTGCATCGCCATGGTTAAGCTGTCGCCGGTTAGAACGTGTATCGGTCCGCCATTTTCCGTATCGGCGGAAATCTCGACGCGCTTTAGCGTTAGTGGCATCGAGTCGAAATTGGTGACGTGCAGCTCGTACGCCAGCACTGTCCGCTGGTCGATCGGGAAAGGAATCGGCTGCCACGGACAGACTAGCTCTACTCGAGGTCCTCTTTCCCGGGCGAGCCCCGCATGGGTCAGTTCGCACATCAGTGCGAGAACGAGAACGAAACCGATTCTGCCCGCCAGTGAGAGATTCATATCGGCAGCTTCTTGAGGTTGGCTTCGGTTCTATTCATGGAGAGGCACTTTCAACCTCATCGAGATGCGTCGGTCGGCAAGTCCGCGAACCGCTCCCGGTACTCGCTTGGAGCAACTCGGAGAATTCGAAGAAATGATCGCCGTAAACTCTGCATCGATCCAAAACCGCAGTCGCTCGCAATTCTTTCCAACTTATCGCGCGATTCCTCTAGTCGGCGGCGGGCTGCCTCGACCCGAATGCGCTCAACGAATCGTGCCGGCGTTGTGCCCGTATCCTTAAGGAAGACTCGTGCAAAGTTACGAGGACTCATGGCCGCCTTTGCGGCCAGTTTTTCCACCGGCATGTCCTGCTTGAGATTATCGAGGACCCAGGAGCGGACTTCTTCGATTTGCTTCCGGTCAGAGGCTTGCAGAGAAAGCGCGGCACTGAATTGAGATTGACCTCCAGGCCTGCGCATGTACAGCACTAGCTCGCGCGCGACCTGCAGCGCTACTCTTGTTCCCAGGTCCTCTTCTACCAAGGCCAACGCCAAGTCCATGCCGGCTGTCACGCCAGCACTGGTGTAGGTGTTGCCGTCTCGTATGTAGATCGGGTCCGGGTCGACAGCAACTCGTTTGAATCGCTTTGACAGATCTGCGGCCCATTTCCAATGTGTCGCGGCGCGCTTGCCGTCCAAAAGCCCTGCTGCGGCGAGCAGGAAAGCTCCGGTACAGATGGACCCTATGCGCCGCGTGCGTAGAGCGATTTTTCCAAGCCACCGTAATAGTTCCTTGTCCTGCGCAGCTTTTTCGACTCCCGACCCGCCTGCTACCAGCAAAGTGTCTATTGGTCCGCGAAGAGTGCGATAGGTCTCCGATCCAGCGAGCACCAGGCCGCAATTTGTCAGTACGGATGTGCGGCGAGTTGAACTGACAAGAACTACTTTATAAGGCGCCGTCTGAGCGGGGTTCTCTCGCACAAAGAACTCTGCTGCGCGAACAAAGACTTGGAATGGTCCCGTCACATCGAGGATCTGGCTGTTTGGCGCTGCGAGGAAGACGACTGTTCTGCAGCTGTGGAGCGGGGAGCGTAGCGGTTGTGAGCGTTTCATGGTCAGATGCTACTGTTCGAGTATCGATGGCAGCAATGACAAAACGAGGTCATTTTCTGCCATCGCAGGAACTTCGCCATGTTCGGTGCGCGATACGAGGTCGCCGCTTCACAAGTCATCCTGCGCTTTTGCGTGACAGTGCGCTCTCGCCGCGGTACTGCGTATCTTCATAACAACGGCTGAACGTCGCGCCGAGTCTAATCCGCCATCACTCAGAGCACGTCGTGCACTCGAAGGCCTCTGAATCTGA
This sequence comes from Candidatus Acidiferrum sp., assembly GCA_036522855.1. Classification (GTDB taxonomy): domain Bacteria; phylum Acidobacteriota; class Terriglobia; order Acidiferrales; family UBA7541; genus Acidiferrum. The sequence continues at coordinate 8,040 of DATDFA010000016.1, forward strand.
GCAGAAATCCTTTCATTTATCTTCGGTTTATCTGCGATGCGATATGGTTGAGGCGCGATTGCAGCATTCTCGGTGTCAGAGCGGAGGATTTTCGATGATCAATCAACTTAGATGGACTGGCGCACTCACAACGCTGACTCTCATGCTGGCGATTTCTGGTATTGCGTTGCAGGCAAAGCTCTCGCCGAATGAGACGGGCGCCGTCGGGGCTAGCGGCTATCACGTCAGCAAGACGATCCCCGTCGGCGGGGAAGGTTTCTGGGACTACACCACGATGGATCCGGATGGGCGGCGGCTCTACGTTTCGCATGGCACGCACGTGGTGGTGCTTGACGCCGATACTCAGGCGGTAGTGGGAGACATTCCCGACACGCAGGGCGTACACGGCATCGCAATTGCTTCCGAGGCCGGACGCGGCTTTGTCAGCGACGGCCGCGCTAACAATATCACTATGTTTGACCTGAAAACTCTAAAGACTCTGGGCACGATTCCAGCTGGAACCAATCCTGACGCGATCATTTATGATCCGGCCACGAAACGCGTGTTCGCGATGAATGGACGCAGTGGAGACATCACGGCAATAAATGCGGCCGACGGCAAAGTTGTCGGCACGATTGCGGTTGGCGGCAAGTTGGAATTTGCCGCAGCCGATGGCAAAGGCACGATCTTTGTCAACATTGAAGACAAGTCCGAGCTCGCGCACATTGACGCAGAAAAACTCACGGTACTGCATAAATGGCCCTTAGCTCCGTGTACTGAGCCTTCCGGGCTTGCAATGGACACCAAGACGCGACGGCTTTTTGTCGGTTGCGATAACAAAATGATGGCCATCATAAACGCAGATACGGGGAAAATAATCACTACGCTGCCAACGGGCGATGGCACCGATGCCAACGGATTCGATCCGGCGACGGGATTTGCCTTTTCCTCTAATGGCGAGGGCACTTTGACCGTGGTGCACGAAGATTCTCCGGACAAATTCACGGTAGTGGAGAATGTGCCGACGAAAAAAAGCGCGCGGACTATGGCGGTGGACTTGAAGACCCACAACATCTTTTTGCCAGCGGCGGACTTCGACGCGCCAGCAGCGGGTGAACGGCGAGGAAAAATGAAGCCGGATTCCTTCGTAGTGTTGATGCTAATGCGATAGAGATCGAGTCGAATTTTGCTTTGCCGAGGAACGCGGGGAGCGCGAGCGGGCGGAAACTTGCCGCGCTCCCTCGCTTTTTCTCAAGCGCCTCTCTGCTATACTCTTGGCCACGGCCGGCACAGTTTCTTCAACCGCCCCTTGAGCCAATGACCGCGCGCGAATCTTCCTCAGCCAAGCGTGCTCCAAAGACGCAGCGTGGTCCGCACGCTCCAAAACACATCGTCGTCGAAGGTCCGTTGCGTGTTGGGAAATCCACGCTGGCGCGGATTCTTGCCGAACGATTGCACGCGCGGCGGGTCTACGATTGCGAAGACAATCCTTTTCTCGGCGATTTCTATAAAGAACAGCCTGGTTCCGCCCTGCGCGCGCAGATGTATTTCTTGATGGAAAGGCAAAAGCGATTGCGAGAGGCTTTGGCTGCCGATTCGCCCGCGCCGCTGCTCGCCGATTTCCTGATGGAAAAAGATCGCATCTTTGCGAATCTGAATCTCGATGACGAAGAGTTGAAACTTTACGAACGCTATTACGAGTTACTCGCCAAGGATATTCCCCCTCCCGACCTGGTGATTTATTTGCAGGCCAAGCCGGAGGTGCTGCGCGTGCGCATCGAGAAAAAAGCGCTAAAAGACGAAAATCAGATTTCGACCGAATACATTGAGGAAGTTTCTCGAGCATACGAGCATTTTTTCTTTCGCTACGAGGCGTCCGATTTGTTGGTCATTAATACCTCGGAAATTGACTTCGTTGCGCGAAATGAGGATTTGCAGCAACTACTCAGACGATTGCAGGAGCCGGTCAAAGGGACGCAGTATTTTCTGCCGTTGGGAGCCGCCGAGTAAAATGGCTGACGACTAGTGTCCGGCTATTCAGTAAAAACTACTCCGACTGACCTGTTTACCCCCTCTTCGTTGGTATCGATCCGCACCACATATCCACGCAGCTTCATCGTTTTTGGTCCGTCCACGCCGGGAGTTTCCATGGTGATTTGCAATTCCGATTGCAGACGAGGGCAACGCTGCATGGAAAGTAGCGCTCCCTGCAATGCTAGATCGCGCACGATGGTTTCTTCCTCGAACGAATGTCCGCCTTCGGTGATGCCGCTGACTCGCGCCCGGAAATGCGCTTCGCGCCGCAGCGCGGTGCGCGTTACCGGCATATGTGCTTCGAGCGTTCCGTCCGAGGAACCAAGTTTGATGACCATGCCTTCGCTCGCCGCGAAGACCGAATCAAATTCCTCGCGAGCTTGCCGCAGCAATCCATCCACCATGCGATCCGTGGAATCCGGGTCGTGATGGAACAGCACGAGAGTCTTTGCGCCGGCTTCCCGTGCAACTTTTACTCCTTCGCGCCAGGAAGAATGTCCCCAGCCTTTGCGCGCTGTGGCCAGTTGTTCCGGAGTATATTGCGCGTCGTTGATAAAAATATCCGCGCCTGACGCGAGCTGCCGTAACTCTTCATCAAGCTTCGCGTCGCCGGGTTCGTTATCAGTGGCGTAAACCACAGTGCCGCCGGGAGTTTCAATGCGGTAGCCGAGGCAGCCTTGCGGATGATTGATGTGGCGCGCAGTGATTTTGTTCTCGCCAACGGTGAAAGTATCTCCGCCACTGACTTCCATGAATTTCTTTTTTGCAGTCATGGCCGACATATTCACGGGGAAATACGGAGTCGCCATCTGTGTTTCGAATACTTGTTTCAGGCTGTCGCGCCCGAGATGCTTGGAACGGAAACTGCAAAAGTGGAAGGCATTATTTTCAGCATACAGCGGCGCGAAAAAAGGGACTCCCTGGATGTGGTCCCAATGATAGTGCGTGACCAGAATGTGCGTTTCGGGATTTCGAACGCCGGAGGCAATTACGCCGGAAGAAGGAGCAGTCCAGCGGCTGCCAAGAACACGAAGCCCGGTACCGCAATCGAGAATAAATTGCGTACCGTCTGGTGCGGTCAGTTCGAGACAGGGCGTGTTGCCGCCATAACGCCAAGTTGCGGGATCCACGGTTGGTGTAGAACCGCGAACTCCCCAGAAGCTCAGCTTTGTGACCGGGCCTGCCATTTTTTTGACGCGCTTCCCTGGCCGAACGCTCGTTGTCACTCGTTATCAAGCGTTCAGAACGCCTATTACAGTGCGCTTACTGATACTCGCAGCGGCGGAGAGGAGCGTCAACGAATTCGCGCAACAGGTTGTCAAACTGCGTAATAAGGGCAGCAATAAAGAGGCAGGAAGGAAGCGGAACAGCGGAAAGGGCGAGTACAATAGCGACGATGCACGAAGATTTCGGTGGTATGCACAATCATTCGCAAGAGCATGGTGACGGCCACAGTCATTCGCATGGACATGCGCACTCGCATCCGCGCGAGGGGCACACGGGACACGCGCATCCCCCGATGGAGCCCTCGGTGCTGGCGTGGGCAATGGCGGCGACTCTGGGGTTGGTGGTGGCGGAGATTTTTGGCGGATTTCTGGGACGCAGCGTGGCGCTGTTGAACGACGCGGTGCACAACCTTTCAGACGTCCCGGCGCTGGGAATTTCATGGCTGGCGATGCGCTGGGCCCAGAAACCCGCGGACAGCGAGAAAACTTACGGATACCGCCGGGCGGGGGTGCTGGCGGCGTTCACGAATGCCGTACTGCTGGTGCTCCTTTCGTTGTGGCTAGGATGGGAATCGATCCAGCGTTTGCGCGCACCGGTGGAAGTGATTGAGGCGTGGATGATCTGGACTTCTCTGGCGGCGCTGGCAGTCAATGGCGGGATAACCTTGGCGCTGGTACGCGGACGCAATGATCTGAACTTGCGCAGCATTCTGGTGCACAACTTTGGCGACGCGCTTTCGAACGTGGCCATCATCGCCGGCGCGATTGTGATTGGAGTAACCGGATGGCGCTGGGTCGATCCAGTGCTGGGTCTGGCGATTGGTTTGTTAGTGTTGTGGTCAAGTATTGGAATTTTGCGTGATTCGGCGCACATTTTGCTGGAGGGGCGCCCGAAAGAAATGGGAATCGAAGAAGTGGCGCGCGCGATTCTGAAAGTGGAGGGTGTGATGGAAGTGCACGACGTGCACATCTGGTCGCTGGGCGGCGGAGAGATCGCTATGTCCTGCCATGCACGGGTCCCGGATATGCATTTGGATAAATGCGAGAGCGTGCTTTCTGAAATCAAGGCGATGCTCGCGGCGGACTTTTCGATTGGGCATGTGACCGTTCAATTAGAACGGGCGGGATTGCCGTCACAATCCGGATATGTGATGCCTGAAGCCGCGAAACAATGAAAACCAGCATTTTGTGCAAGCGAGGTTCGAAGCACTGCTTCGGTAAGAATTTCCGGCGTGGAAAAAACAGCAAAAAGAACGCCTTAGTTCGTCGGCCACCTCTGATGGTGGCGGTCTTGCTATCTCCAAAGTGACGGCACAGGACACGGCGTACGGCAATCGGCAGCGCTTTATCATTTGACACGACTTCTTCACTGGGTTCTAATCGCGACAATTCGTCTCAGCGCTTTGCAGCTTTCGACCATACCGGAACACTAGTGAATCTTAGAAATCGGCGGTGATCATGCGCGTTCGCACCTCTTCACTTTTTGTAGTGTTCATCTTTCTGGCTCTCGGTGCGTGCAAATCGTCGAATTCCGGGAAGGCCGCAGGCGATTCGAATGATTGGAGCATGCATGGAGGAAATTACCGGGAGCAGCAGTTTAGTCCGCTGAAGCAGATCAACTCGGAAAATGTCGACAAGCTGGGGCTGGTGTGGAGTCACGAGTTCGGGACGCATCGAGGGTTGGAAGCGACTCCCCTGGTGGAGAACGGAGTCATCTACACAACAGTCGAATGGAGCGTGGTGTACGCGATAGACGCACTGACCGGACAGGTGCTGTGGACATTTGATCCCAAGGTGCCACGCAATCGAGCGCGAAGAATTTGTTGTGACGTGGTGAATCGCGGCGTGGCGTTGCACAACGGCAAAGTGTATGTCGGCACGCTGGATGGACGACTAGTTGCGCTGGATGCAAAGTCCGGTGCTCCGGTGTGGGACACGCTCACATTCGATCAATCCAAAGCTTACGCAATTACCGGAGCGCCGCGCATCGCGAAAGGATTGGTGGTGATCGGGAATGCCGGCGCCGAATATGGAGTGCGTGGATACATTTCCGCGTACGACGCGGAGACTGGGAAACTAGCGTGGCGCACTTACACGGTCCCGGGCGATCCGAAAGAGGGATTTGAATCCAAGGCTCTGGAAGAGGCAGCGAAAACCTGGCATGGCAAATGGTGGGTTGCCGGCGGTGGAGGCACTCCGTGGGACACCATCGTTTACGATCCGGAGCTGGACCTCGTTTATACAGGAACCGGAAATGGAAGCGCCTGGTACCGTGCGCTGCGCAGCGAGGGCAAGGGAGACAACCTTTATCTTGCATCCATTCTGGCGCTGCGGGGCAGCACAGGCGAACTGGTCTGGCATTTTCAAGTGACTCCCGGCGACAACTGGGACTACGACGCGACGCAGCCGCTGATGCTGGCGGAACTGAAGATCCACGAGTGTTCGCGCAAAGTGATTATGCAAGCGTCAAAGAACGGATTTTTTTATTTGCTGGATCGGGAAACGGGCGAGTTTATTTCGGCGAAACCGTTTGTGAACGGCATTACCTGGGCCACTGGGATCGACGCGAAAAGCGGGCGGCCGATGGAGTCTACTACGGCATATGACGGTCTGCATCCAGTGATCGTTTCTCCAGACACTGATGGGGCGCACAATTGGTTTCCGATGGCTTTTGACCCAGAGGAAGGGTTGGTATACGTTCCGGCGAAAGAAGGAACAGCTTTCCTACATGCACCCGATCCCGGTTGGAAGTACGATCCGAAGAGTTGGAATCGGGGCCAAGACGACAGTTACGACGGCCCTCTAGCGACCAAATTGAGCGCAGCTCCGGCGGCAGTCGGCAAACTGGTCGCATGGAATCCAGCGGAGGGGCGTGAGGTTTGGCACGTGATGCATCCGAGTTTGGAATCCGGAGGAGTGTTGGCGACGGCGGGGGATTTGGTTTTCCAGGGACGCCCGGACGGAATGTTCCTCGCGTACGACGCAGCGAATGGAAAGAAACTTTGGGAGTACGACACCGGAACGGGAATCATGGCACCGCCTGTGACCTACAGCGTCGCCGGAGTGCAGTATGTCACGGTAACAGCGGGATGGGGTGGAGTGCCCGGCGTAATCAATCCGCCGGGACAAGGGACAACCAAGCCTGGATTTGGCCGGATCCTCACGTTCGCGATCGGCGGCAATGCGAAGCTGGAGATTCCTCAATTCGGCCATAGCGGTCTGCCGAAGCCGGCAATCCGCATGAATGCATCGCGGGAAACGGTGCACGAAGGCGAAATTCTCTACGACAATTACTGCCTCTATTGCCATGGAGTGAATGCAGTGGCGGGAGCGCTGCCCGACTTGCGCTATGCCGGCGCTGAAGTCCATAAGCAGTTCGCAGCGATTGTGCTGGACGGTACCCGCGAGGAGCGTGGCATGCCGTCATTCAAGGACGTGCTGGACCCACATAAGCTGCGGGCGATCGAGGCATTTGTGTTGGCTCGCGCCGAGGAATCCTCGCGCTCCAAGCAATAAGACGGCGTGTTCATGACGAGCGGCATAGCTGCCGTTGCCACCTGTATGTGTGGCGATTAAATTGGCAGCCACTGAGGGAATACTCATGCCTCCGAGGCTCACGAACGGCAAAATCTGCTACATCGAGATACCCGCGACCGATATTGTGCGGTCGGCGGATTTTTATAAGACAGTGTTCGGCTGGAACATTCGAACGCGCGGAGACGGCAGCACTGCGTTCGATGATACGACGGGCCAGGTAAGTGGCGCGTGGGTGCTCGGACGTGCTGCCGCTGCTAACCCCGGGCTTTTGCTTTACGTGATGGTGGACAGCGTCGCGGAGACTCTTGAAACGGTCGTCGGAAATGGAGGCGTGATCGTGCGGCCGATCGGCGCAGATTCCCCGGAGATCACGGCCCGGTTTCGCGATCCTGCGGGAAATGTGATCGGTCTTTATCAGGAGCCAGCCTGAGACGACAGAAATTAGACCGAGCTAAATCCGAAGGGCGGCGAGAGCGCCGCCCTTTATTCTTCTAGCAGGCTTGGCTGGCTACTGCTTGTCGTAAACGGCGATGCTGGTCTGCTTCTTTCCTTTGGCATCCGTGCTTGAGACCGTGACAGTTCGAGTTTTGCCGTCAGCTGATGTCACGATGTGAGCAGTAGCTACTGGTTTGCCGTCCTTCTTGAGTACTACATGCAGGGTGTGATCGTTGATCTTGGTGTACGCCCGCGCATCGTCCGTGGTGCTGCCGGTCGAGGGATAGTCCTTGCCGTCGAACTTTCCGGTCCACTCAGAATGTGTCGGTTTGCCGTCGGCGCCTACGCCATCAAGGGTGACCTTAACACTGTCACCGGCCGGTTCATAAACGACGGTGGTATTTTTCTGCGCTCCCGGCGGAAACTTGGACTTAGCCTCGTTCAACTTCCATGAGGCAATAAATCCCTCGGCGGCGAGGCAAAATCCTACTGCAACTAAGCAAACTGCCAGACTGGTGAGCAATGCTCTTACTTTCATAATTCCTCCTGAAGTTTTGAAGCAGATGGTCCCGATTTGCCGCGGAGTGTAGCTCCGCTGAATGGAATTAGCAACTGGCTACGGTGTTGATCCGGCCGCAAGGCAGACAGGTTCGCGAGTGGAATGAAATTCGAAGCGACGGACATCCCCGATTTGCGCGACGTGGGCGCGAACGAATCGTAGCGGAATCGTCATTCGCAAATCCATTGAATGGCCCCGAAAGACTTGAACCGGCGGCAAGTAGATTTCTTCGGCGTGCTCACGCTGGTCTTTTGCGAAAATTCTTGACAAGATGGCGGAAGTTCGCGCAGAGCTTACAATCCGCAAAGGACCATCGTGACGTAGCAGGAGGGGAAGCCATGGGACGATTTTCCCGGAGCTGGAACCTGGTGGAAGAAAGCTTCGCGGTATTGTGGGCGGACAAACAACTGATGCTGTTTCCAGTTTTGTCTGGAATCAGCTGTCTGATTGTTACGCTGCTGCTGGGTGCTGGCGGGCTCGCCATTTTCTTGCCCGCCCTGCGGGAAGCCGGAATCACGCCGCAGAATTTTCAGCACACCGCCAGGTCGCCTGAATTAGCGGCGGCGATTTTTGTTTTTTATCTGGCAAATTATTTTGTGATTGTCTTTTTCAACGTGGCGCTGGTGGGTGTGGCGAATAGCCGGTTGACGGGCGGAAATTGGACGTTTGATCAGGGACTGCAACTGGCGTGGCGGCGTAAATGGGTGATTCTGCAATGGGCCTTTGTGGCGGCCACCGTGGGCATGGTGCTGCGCATTCTTTCTGAACGGGCAGCCTTTATCGGAAAAATCGTGGTGGGAATTATCGGAGTGGCGTGGAACATAGCGTGTTATTTCGTGGTGCCGGTGCTGGCTTTTGAAGATTTGTCCCCTGGAGCGGCGCTCTACCGGTCAGCCGAGTTGTTTACCGAAACTTGGGGAGAGAGAGTAGTTGGAGGATTCAGCCTGGGCTTGGTGTTTTTTGTAGCGATGCTGCCGGGAATTGCTTTGTGGCTGGCAGCAACGCGCTTTTGGGGACCAAGCGGAATCCTGATTGGCGGAATTGTGATGGGGCTTTATTTTCTGGTGCTGTCGGTGACCAGTTCCGCGGTGCAGGGGATTTTCAACGCGGCGCTTTACCGTTATGCATGCGATCAGGCGGTGCCACCGGGCTTTTCGCGCGATTTGATTCAGGGAGCGTGGAGTCCGAAGGATTAAGAATTGCCCCGGCTACCCGGTTTTGGCAGGTTGTGCTATAACGGTGCGGCCGTAGAACAGCACTTGAACGGGTTGAAGCAGGCGTGAAGCCAATCAGTACGCACGAAGTAGTTATGCGACCGGTAATTAAGGTAGGCGGTTCGGCAGGCGCCGCTCACGCTCCTTCGAATCTTGTTGCTGTGCCCGCGGTAGCGACCGGTTATGAGGACCCTTCGCGGTATTGTCCAGTCTGCTCGCAGCGGCTGGAATCAACAAAGTGCAAGCTGATCTGCACTGTCTGCGGCTACTACATGTCTTGCGCGGACTACTACTGAGTGATGTATGATTTTGGGCCGGAACAGCTTGCCGCCGGACCTGCTTTTCGATGAGGAGGAAACAAACGTGGCATTGAAAATGAGTCAACGCGAAGTGGACGGCGTGACGGTGGTTGCGCTTGACGGGCGAATCGTGCTGGGCGAAGAGAGCAACGCACTGCGCGAAAAAGTAAAAACACTGCTGGCCGAAGGCAAGAAAAAAATCGTGCTCAACATGGACAATATCACGTTCATTGACAGCGCGGGCCTGGGCACGCTGGTGGCGTCTCACCACACGGCAAAGAAAGAGGGAGCCTTGTTGCGGCTCTGTCATTTGGGAAGCAAGTTCCAGGAAGTACTGCAGATTACCAAGCTGCTGACGGTGTTTGACGTCTCGAACACCGAAGCGGAAGCGGTGGCCAGCTTTACGAAATAGGGCAGCTGGAAGTACACAATCAAGAATTCAAGAGAGGCGCGCAAGCGCGCCTCTCTTTGTTTTTTAGAGAGGACGGATCTTGCGTTTCTTGCCACAAAAATAAGAAAAACAGAAAACGCGAAAAAGCAAGGTTCAGACGCGGTACATGGTAATGCCGCTGAGAAGTTTTGGATAGAAGTCAGTAGACTTTTGCGGCATGACCTCGTTGGACGTGGCCACATGCATCACTTTTTCGACATTCACGGGATTCAGAAAAAAGGAAACTTGAGCGCGGCCCGAATCCACGGCGGCGATGGCGGCGGCAGCTTCGCGTTCATAGGCGAGATTAATTTCTTTCGTTGCGGCTTGAAGGGTGATGCCGAGCGCGGGTTCGAGAATTCCGTCGTGGAGAAGGACGACATCGAGATCGCGTTGCAGAGCTGGAACGCTCGGCAGAAGCTCGCTGAGTACTGCTCCCGGACGCAGTCCGAAGAGATAAAACGCTCGGTGGCCCTCGGTAACAGGATAGGCGCCGATGGAATGTTGTCTTCCGGTGGCGGCCAGGCGCGAAAGGAATTTTTCGCGGGCGGATGATTTTTCTGATTCATTTGCAAAAGGAAAAACTTCGGAAGCGAACCAGGGTTCGAGATAGCGCCGTACGGCGGACCAGGAAAAATCGAGAACGTTGGCGACGACGCGGTGCGTGGCAAGAATGATCAGGCCTTCGCTGTGGGTGTTCACGAAAGTCATCATGGCCCGCTCGTAGGGCGCGTTGGGATCGGCGGAAGGGGCGCCGGCACGCCGCTCGTTGCGATAATTCAACGCGGTTTCATAGCGATGGTGGCCATCGGCAATGACAAGTTTTTGCTCCGCCATGGCTTCTTGAACTAAACGCACGCTTTCGTGTTCGGTGAGGGGCCAGAGGCGATGGATGACGCCGTACTCGTCAGTGAGCTCGGTGGCCGGGGATGCTGAAGATTCGGCCTCAGCGAGGATGGCATCGACGCGCCTTTGCGGATCGGAATAAAGCATGAAGAGCTGGCCGGTATGGATGCGGGTCCGGCGAAGAAGTTCGAGGCGATCGGCTTTCGGTCCGGAGAGTGTGTGCTCGTGACGAAAAATAACTCCGGCAGAATATTCTTCCAGCTGGCCGGCTCCGATAAAACCGCGGCGGACGGCTTTTGTTGTTGTGCCAGGAATGGTGAATTCCTGCGCATAGCCGTAAAACGCGGGCGCCGGATCCTGCAGCACTACTTGATCGCGGATCCATTCTTCCACTTTCTCGGCGGCGCGGGTGTAGACATTATTCTGCGGAGAATCTTCCGGAAACACGCGTCCTTTTTCCACGGTAATCAGATTCTGAGGATGCATGGCATAGTATTCGGCTTGGCGTTCAGGAGAAATCTTGTCGTAGGGCTGCGTGAGGACGCGCTCGAAAGGGGCGAGTTTCGGGTTGAAACGAAAAGCGCGAAAAGGAAATACCTGAGCCATGAGTTCTCCAAGTGGGCTGTTACACAAGAGTGGAATCCAGTATTTTACGCGAAGAGAAGCGCGGAATGCGACGCGGGTATTAAAATAAAAAGATATGAATGATAAATTTCGCGGCGCGGTGAAGGCGTTTGTTTTCGATCTGGATGGCACGCTAATTGATTCGAAGCGGGATTTGGTGGAGAGTGTGAACGCAACCCTGCGCGAAATGGGCCGGGCGGATTTGCCGGCTCATATCGTGGCTAGTTACGTAGGATCTGGCGCGCCAGTCCTGATGAGCCGGGTGCTGGGCGGAGCGGCTTCACCAGAAGAGTTGCAGAATGCCTTGAAGCTATTTCTCACTCATTACGAAGACCACAAACTGGATTTCACGAGGGCATATCCCGGAGTGCGCGAGGCTTTGGAGCAATTGCGCGACGTTCCGATGGCGGTGCTGACAAACAAGCCGGTGAATATCAGCCTCCGGATTTTAGAGGGACTCGGGCTCGCCGAGTTCTTTGTGGCAATTTATGGAGGAAACAGCTTCGCGACGAAAAAGCCTGATCCGCTGGGAGCAAACACGCTACTGAGCGAACTGCGCGTCACCGGAGCGGAAGCCGCGATGGTAGGTGATTCGGAAGTAGATGTGCAAACCGCGCGTAACGCGGGCATGATTTCTGCCATTGTAAATTTTGGATTCGGTGCGCACGACCGCAAAGCTTACCCGGCCGACATTTATCTAGATCGGATGGAAGAGCTGGTACCACTGATCTGGAATCACCGCTAGGGCAAGAACTGAAGGCCCACTTAGCAACAGTAAATGCGCAGGCCATTGAAATACTTGCGAAGACAGAGTGTACAAGGCAGACTCGGCGCGTGCTGATTGGACTGTTTCCGGAGTTGGATGCGCCTGGTGGAGTGCAACGCGCCGGGCGGCACCTGGCTTCCGTGTTGACGGAATTTGCGGCCAGCCGCGGAATGGAATGCCGCATTCTGACTTTGAACGACGGGCCGGAATTGAAGCGGCTGAATGTAGCGGGTCGGGAAATTGTTTTTACTGGCAGCGAACGCGCAAAGGGAAGGTTTCTGACGACGGCGATTCGCGCAGCGCGGCGGCAAGCAGCAAAAGGCAAAAGCAATACGAAATTGGTTATTGCGGGCCATCCTAATCTGGCTCCCGTCGTTCGCGCGATGCGATTTGTAGCCCCCGGCCTGAAATCCATTGTTTGCACGCACGGAGTAGAGGTGTGGGAACCGCTGACGCGCATGCGGCGGATGGCGTTACGACGAGCGAATGTTGTTCTAGCTCCAAGCAAGTACACTGCCGACCATGTGGCGGCGGTGCAGGGAGTGGCCACGGAAAGAATTCGAGTGCTGCCGTGGGCGCTCGACCCGCAATTCGAAACGTTGGCGCCGCGCGCGGCAAAGTCTTCCGCACCCGCAAACTTTCCCCACGGACGAGTGGTGTTGACTGTGGGAAGGTGGCGCGCGGATGAACGCTATAAAGGAATGGATACGCTGATTTCGGCGCTGCCCAGGCTGTTGCCGCGTTGGCCAGAACTGCAACTAGCGGCAGTGGGCGAAGGCGACGACTGCGCGTGGCTGGAAGATCTGGCGGAACAAAATGGGGTGCGGCACCGCGTACATTTTATTTCCGGGCTTAGCTACGAACAGCTCGCGGGATATTACGCACACTGCGAGATTTTCGCGTTGCCGAGCCGCGGTGAGGGATTTGGATTCGTATACCTCGAAGCGATGGCATGTGGAAAACCGGTAATCGGCGGAGCTCACGGCGGCGCGCCAGAAGTAATCGGGGACGGCGAGACTGGTTACCTGGTACCACATGGCGACGCGGGTCAACTGGCAACCGCGATCGGGACTTTACTGGCTGATCCGGCGCTGGAACGAGAGATGGGCCACCGCGGCAAGCAGCGTGTTGAGAACGAATTCCGCTTCAGCGTGTTTGCAAAATCTTTTCGGAAAATTCTGCGCGAGCTATGCGAATCCTGAGCGTCACACAATCGTACGCGCCGTTTTATGAATTCGGCGGACCGCCCATAAAAGTGGAGGCGCTGGCAAATGGCTTGACACAGCGCGGGCACGAAGTGACGGTGCTTACCGCTGACTGGGGATTCGAATCCCGGCAGCGGATGCAACAGGGTGCGAACATGGCGGAACGCTCCGCGTTCGGATGGACCAGGAAATCAAACGGCGTGCAAACCATTTATTTGAAGACGTGGTTTCGCTACCGGGCCGCGACGTGGAATCCCGCCATGAGGCGATATTGCCGCGCGCAGCTCGCGACGTTCGAAGTGGTGCACATTTTTGGCCTCTACGATTTGCTGGGACCGTCCGTGGCCAGCGAGTGCCGGACGCGGCAAATTCCTTATGTGATCGAACCCATTGGAATGTTCGTGCCGATTGTGCGAAATATTTTTTTGAAGCGCATATATCATGCACGGTGGGGCAAGGAGATGCTCCGCGGAGCCGCTGCGGTGATCGCGACAGCGGAGCAGGAAGTGGAGGAGCTGGCAGCAGGCGGAATTCCGCGTGAGAAAATTCGGCTGCGGCGCAATGGAGTTGCTGTGCCGCGTCAATTCCCTGCATCTGGAGGATTTCGCGCGGAACAAGGAATTCCTGCCGATGCGCTGCTGATTTTATTTTTGGGCCGTCTATCACAAAAGAAGAGTCCGGATTTGCTGTTAGAAGCCTTCGCACAGATTCCAGAAACCATTGCGGGAAGGATGGTCTGGCTGTCTTTCGCCGGGCCGGACGAATCGGGAATGCGAGCGCGCCTGGAAGAGCTGGCGCGAGCGCGGGGAGTACAATCGCGAGTCGTTTTCAGCGGCGCGATTTTTGACGACAAGAAATGGGCTGCCTATCGCGACGCGGATCTATTTGTTTTGCCTTCGTGGAACGAAAATTTTGGAAATACGGCAGCGGAAGCTGCAGCGTGCGGCACGGCGGTCGTCATCACACAAAATTGCGGAGTGGCCCGCCTGCTGGAGGGGATTGCGGCGCGAGTCGTGCCACATGAAACCCAAGCGGTGGCACGAGCCGTTGAAGAGCTACTAGGCAATGCGAAATTACGCTCGCACATGTCGGAAGGCGGAAAAAAGGCAGCCGCAGGACTGGCCTGGGATGAGCCGGTGAGCGAGATGGAACAGATCTACGCGACGCTTGCAGCCCGGCGGCATGTCGTTGGACAATCTTTAGGGTAGGACTCGAAGCGCGGTACGGTTCCAGGTCTCAGGGTGAGAGAGAAACTCTTTCGGCTCGTCTGGCGCAGTGTAAACGTCGTGCTGGTGGCGTCGTTGCTGGCATTTGTATATTCGGCCGGATGGGAACACTCCGTGCGGCGGTATCTGCATGGCTTCACGGACGCGATCATTCCTGCAGACAGCGCACCGGAAGAGCGCGTGGAAGCGATTTTGGACTGGATGCGCGATGGACCGCCACGGTCATCGCAGACGAATCCAGGCAGCTTCGCGTTCCGCGATCCTGAAACAACTCTGAACTTCCAACAGCTGCTTAGCGTCTGCGGAACGGCGACCAATGCCTTTTTGAATTTGGCGCGAAGCGCTGGTTTGCCGGTGCGACGGCTACTGCTGCTCTCTCCAGATCGCACAGCGAAACATGTAGTGGCGGAAGTGCAGATCGATGGCCGGTGGATCGTCGTGGATCCGACCTATCGAACGGTGATGCGCAACGAGCAAGGCAAGATGCTGACCCGCGAAGAGCTGCAAAACCAGCAAACTTTCGCCGAGGCGACTGCGAAAATTCCCGGCTACCCTCCCTCGTATAACTACGACAAATTCGCGCATGTGCGGATCGCGCGGCTTCCGCTCGATGGGCTAAAGCTTCGTCCGATGCTGGACAAGATGCTGCCAGGATGGGACGAAAGCGCGGATTGGAGCCTGCTGTTGGAGCGCGAATCATTTTTCGTCATGACAACGGCGGCGTTCGCGACGTTATTTTTGCTGATGTTGAGATTGTGGCTGGCCTGGTATGCGGATCAGCGATTGAAATTGCCGCGCTTCCATCTGCGGACTCACCTGCTGCGAGCGGGCGCCGCGTTCTTCACCACGCCGGAGATCAAGTAACCGCGTGTGTGGGATCTGCGGTGTCGCGTTCGTAAAGCGAGACGACCAAACCGAATCACGTGTCCGCGCAATGTGCGCGGCGATGCGTCATCGCGGGCCGGACGGCGACGGTTTTCTTCTGAACGATTCCCGCGCGCCGGGCCTTGCCCTTGGCATGCGCCGTCTCAGTATTATTGACCTTCCCGGTGGACAGCAACCGATTTGGAATGAAGCGCGGGACGTGGCCGTGATTTTCAACGGAGAGCTTTATAACTATCGGGAACTACGCGAGCGGCTCAAAAGCCTCGGTCATCGTTTCACGACACAATCGGACACGGAAATTCTGGTGCATGGATGGGAGGAATGGGGCGAAGAGTGCCTTGGCGAGCTACGGGGAATGTTCGCGTTCGCCATCACCGATTTTCGCCAGCGTTACACTTCCGGCCCACTGCTGTTTCTGGCGCGCGATCCGCTCGGCATCAAACCCCTGTACTACACGCAAACCGCAGAGGGATTCGCGTTCGCATCGGAGCTTAGCGCATTAATGGCCGGCGGAACCGCGGCCGGTACAATTTCGCAGGACGCGCTAACGGCTTATTTTTTATTTGGAAGTGTCAGCGAGCCGGTGACCATGTACCAAGGCGTGTTTTCTCTTCCCCCTGGCCATCGCATGCTGCTTTATATCCCCGACCGGCGACGTATACCGCGCCCTCATCCCTGGTGGGATCCGAGAAGAAGTCCCGCGGCAAAAGATTTGCGACGGCCACGGAACTTTTCTGAAGCATCGAAAGCATTGCGGCCATTGATTGAGGACAGCGTGCGTGCGCATCTGATCGCGGATGTGCCTGTGGGATTATTTTTATCGAGTGGACTGGACTCCGGCGCGATCGCTGCCATTGCTGCACGCGAGCACCAGGGCATCCAGAGTTTTACGCTATCGTTTCCAGGAACTCCGTACGATGAATCCCTTCTGACGCGCGAAGTGGCGAAACGCTGCGGCACGCAACATTCCGAAATTCCGTTGGACGGTACAGCAATTCCTTCGCGCCTTGACGAAGCACTTTCCGCTCTCGATCAGCCCACCATGGACGGGATCAACACCTATTTTGTTTCCTGGGCGGCGCGCCAAGTGGGATTGAAAGTCGCGCTGTCGGGCCTGGGTGGCGATGAACTCTTTGCCGGCTACTCTACCTTCGCGGACACGCCAAAACTCTCGCAACTCACCACCGCGGCAAAGTTTGTGCCCTCGGCCCTTCGCGGTACAACGGCTGGGATGCTGCGTTCGCTGCTGGCCTCCGGCCGTTCGAATGATGCCGGCGTCAAAGCTTCCGCAGCCTGGCGAAATCCGGAACGCCTGCCCCATCCTTATTATTTTGCGCGAACACTCTTTCCGCCCGGAGAGATCGAAAAGGTAATGGAACCGCGATTCCGCCCAAGTACTCTGGCGCCAGATGGCTACACGCTGGAGCCCACCTGGCTTGGCTGGCTGCAGCTCGCGGCTGACGAATCGCGCCGAATGAGACCGGTCGCAGCGGTCAGTTGGCTGGAACTGCGAACTTATATGGCAAGCACGTTGCTGCGCGACACCGATTCGGTAAGTATGGCGAGGTCGCTCGAAGTGCGCGTGCCGCTGCTGGATACTCCCCTGGTGGAATTCATTGCGGCATTGCCGGACGAGGCGCGTCATAAGCCCGGCGTGCAAAAGGCATTGCTTGTCGAAGCGCTGGGCGATTTGTTGCCAACGGAGATCACGGCGCAGAAAAAGAAGACTTTTACGCTGCCGTGGGAACAGTGGCTGCGCGGGCCACTGAGAGTGCGCGTCGAACATAGTTTGTCGTCCCTTGCGCCAGCCCTGGCACTGGTACTGAAAAAGGGTGGAGTTGAATCCGTGTGGCGATCCTTCCTGTCCGGTAAGACTTCGTGGTCGCGTCCGTGGTCGCTGTTTGTCTTGAACGAATGGGCGAAGCGATAGGACCGAGGCGCTCGGACGTGCCCTTGGCGCAGTCTGCGATACACTGAAAATCCGGCACATGAACATTCTCGGAATCAACGCTTATCACGGCAACGCTTCGGCGGCGATCCTTTGTGACGGAAAACTGATTGCCGCGGTTGAGGAAGAGCGCTTCAACCGCGTGAAGTATGCCGCTGGTTTTCCGACCGCGGCCATTCGCTACTGTTTAAAAACCGCGGGCATCACGCTGAAAGAAGTGCATCACGTAGCGATTCCGCGCAACCCCTATGCGCGCATGGGCACCAAGCTGCTTTACGCGCTGCGGATGCCATCCTTTGCGCGGGAGCGATTGAAAGTTTTGGCCAAATTCACCGGGATTCGCGAAGCGCTGGCGGCGGCATTTGACACCGATCCACAAGCTTTGCCGGCAAAATTCCATCACATTGAACACCACATCGCGCATCTGGCCAGCACATTTTTTTGTTCACCATTTGAAGAAGCGGCATTGCTTTCCGCGGACGGGCTCGGCGATTTTGCCAGCTCGATGTGGGGAGCCGGATTCGGCCGGCGCATGAATATTCATGGGTCCATAGCATTCCCACATTCGCTGGGACTGTATTACAGCGCGGTAACCCAATATCTGGGATTCCTGAAATTCGGCGACGAATACAAAGTGATGGGCCTGGGCGCATACGGCGAACCGGAATTTCTGCGGGAATTGCGCGATATCGTGCGATTAAAGGGCCCTGGATTTCGCCTGAACCTGGAATACTTCACGCACCACCGAACGGGACCGGAAATGACCTGGGCAGAGGCAGATAAGACCCCAGTATTGGGGCAACTGTATTCGGATACCATGCCGCGGAGGCTAGGCCCGGCGCGTGATCCCGCGGCTCCCATCGAGCAGCGGCATAAGAATCTCGCGTGTTCGCTGCAAGCGCGGCTGGAAGAAGTCTATTTGGGAATGTTGCGGCACCTGCAAGAGGAGACCGGCATGAAATCGGTGTGCCTTGCGGGCGGCGTGGCGTTTAATTGCGTGGCCAACGGGAAAATTCCAGTTTCGACTGGGTTCAAGGATGTTTATGTACATCCCGCCGCGGGCGATGCTGGACTTGCGGTGGGTGCTGCACAGTATGTGTGGCATCAGTTGCTGGGAAATCCGCGCGATTTTGTCATGGAGCATGCCTACTGGGGGCCGGAATTTTCGCGCGAGGAAATTGGCGCTGTGCTGAAAGGATCGCGGCTATCCGAAAATGGCTGCGTGATGCGGGAATTGCCTGAACAAAAATTATTGGAAGAAACCGCTGCAATCATCGCTGGCGGAAAAATCCTTGGCTGGTTTCAGGGCCGCGCCGAATGGGGGCCGCGAGCCCTCGGTAACCGCAGCATCGTCGCCGATCCGCGGCGGCCGGAAATGAAAGAGATTCTGAACCAGCGCATCAAGCACCGCGAGATTTTTCGGCCATTCGCGCCTTCGATTCTTGCCGAGAAAACCGGTGACTGGTTCGAACAATCGCATCCTTCGCCGTTTATGACCATGGCTTATGCCGTGCGGAGCGAGATGCGCGACAAGATTCCTGCGCCCACGCATGTGGACGGAACGGGACGCTTGCAAACCGTTACCCCGACTGCAAATCCGCGTTACTGGAAGCTGATCAACGCGTTCGAACGCCAAACCGGCGTTCCGGTGGTCTTGAATACTTCGTTCAACGACAATGAGCCGATCGTATGCAAACCTCAGGAGGCCATTGACTGTTTTGAACGAACTCGGATGGACGCCCTAGCGCTGGGCGATTTCCTGATCACGCGATCATAGCCGCATTGTGTACCCTGTGCACATCCCTAAACAAAATCTCAGGTTATCTTGAGCTGCTGCACGGATTTTGCCTGCCTTCGCCGGTAGATCCAACGATTGATCACCCGATCTAACATTCTACCCACAAAGTAATACCAAGCGAACAATAAGACGGGCATGAAGACCATGAAGGTCAGAACTTCATCAATTCCGGCCGTGCTCAGGCCAACCACGATGGCAGCGCCGGTCAGGAACGCAGGAAGCGCTGACACCACCAGGATTCGGTCCAGCCAACCGGGCCAGATTGCTTTAGTTGCAGCGTCGGCGCCTGAACAGTTCCGATTGCTACCGCAAGGATTGGGAACTTTCGAATTTTCGTTCAGCGGGTCGGTATCCAATCGCAGCGATGACCACCAGTAATACTTGCGAGGCGCATCCTCGGTTTGAGGGTTCGCGGGCATGGACCGGTAGCTCACCAACCCAAACAAAATCAGCCCAGTGAGTGGCAAGAGCAGACTGCAGATCCTTTGCATACCTTCCAATGAGACACCAAAACCGCCAACAATGGCGGACTGACTTCTGACCAAACATCGCATCTGGTACGGAGGCGCCGCTCCAACGAAATAAGAATACGGCAGCCTGCATGTACAATCGGTCAATGCGCATCTTGCTTCTGAATCTTTATTATCCGCCGGACACATCGGCTACCGCAAAAATGGCGGAAACGGTGGTGCATGCGCTGACTGAAGCTAACCAGGTCACCATTCTATGCGGTAGACCGTCCTACGATCCCTCGGAGCGCCGAGAATGGCGGCTTTTTCAGATTGAAGAAAAACAAAATGTGCGCGTGATCCGCGCCGGTTCGACGGATTTTCCCCGCTTTGACATGAAGAAGCGCGTCTTGAATTATTTGACCTACACCGCGCTGGTGCTCCCCCGCGCTTTATTCACTCCATGCGATGCCATATTGGCGATGACTGATCCGCCATTCGAAGGAATCATTGGCGCCTTCGTGGCGATGCTGAAGCGCAAGCCATATTTCTACAACATCCGTGATATGTATCCGGATATGGCAATAGGAGGCTCGATCGTAGCGCCGGGATTGCTCGTTCGCGTTTGGGAAAAGCTGCACCAATGGGCGATGCGCCGCGCGACCGGCGTGGTCGTGCTTGGCGAAGACATGCGCGAACGCATCCTTGGCAAGGGTGTGCGCCCAGAACACATTGAGATCATCCGTGATGGCGCCGAAATCGCCGGAGCGGACTCCCCCCAGCCGCAACTAGACCCAGAAGTGATTGAGAAAATCCGCCACGGCTTTCGTTTTGTACTGCTGCATGCCGGCAATATGGGTTTTTATGGCGCATGGGAAACTTTGATCGCTGCGGCGAATCAGCTTGCCGGTGACGGCATCGGCTTTGTGTTCGTGGGCGAGGGCGCACAACGCGCACAGATAGAGTCAGCGGCAAACGGTGTGTCAAATATTCGATTCCTGCCGTTTTTCCCTGGCACAAAAATCCCGTCAGTGCTGGCCGCGGCGGACGCGCATTTGATTACCGTGAAGCGCGGCCTCGAAGGTGTGGTAGTTCCAAGCAAGATGTACGGAATTCTGGCCGCGGGCAAGCCTGTGGTTGCGGTTGCGCCGCGCGGAACCGATGCCGTCGCTCTCGGGGAAAAATTCGGCTTCAGTATAGGCGCTGACCCGGACCGTCCAAGTGACGTAGCTAGCGCCGTGCGCCAGCTCGCCTGCGATCCCGCCCTCGTCCAGCGAATGGGCCGGGCAGCTCTAGCCGCGGCCCCGGCCTATGATAGAGTCAAAGAGCTGAAAAAATTTGTGCTATTTGTCACCCGAGCCCGCCCGCGGTGAGATACAAAATGCGAAGGATGCGAAAAACGTGAAGCCAGCGGAAACCTTCTGGACGGGAAAAAAAGTCTTGGTCACGGGCGGAGCTTCGTTTATCGGTTCGACGCTCACCGATCAATTGTTGGCGCGCGGCGCGAAGGTACGCATTGTGGACGACCTTACGAGCGGCCACTTGGACAATTTGCGACAACCCCTGGCCAAGGGCGAAATCGAATTCATGCAAGCGGATTTGCGCGAACCGGGCGTTACCCGCGCCGCGATGAACGGCGTGGATACTGTATTTCATCTCGCCGCGGACCACGGCGGGCGCGGGTATGTCGATTTGCACCAAGCCGGGCCGGCATCGAATTTTTTCCTCGATGGACTCGTTTTCTCGGAAGCACTTCGCGCGAAAGCAAAAAAGGTTGTGTTCGCTTCGTCTGGCTGCGTCTATCCCAATTTCCTGCAGTCCGACGTCAACAAAGTCGTCTATCTCACGGAAGACCTCACCAACGGCCCGAATGACGCCGACAATACGTATGGCTGGGCGAAATTGATGGCCGAGTTCACCCTAAAGGCGTACCACAAAGAACACGGACTTGAGGCGGCGTCATGCCGTTACTTCACCGTTTACGGCCCGCGCGGCGTGGAAAATCACGCAGTCATTGCTATGATCGCGCGAGCCTTCATCCACCAGACCCCATTCGAAGTCTGGGGCGACGGCACACAGATTCGTAACTGGACTTTTATCGACGACATCGTCGAAGGCACAATTCTGGCCGGCGAGAAAATTAAAGATGGCACGGCGGTCAACTTGGGTACCATGGAGCGTATTCGCGTAATTGATGCCGTTCACATGGTCTGCGAAGAGACCGGTCACAAACCGGAAATTAAGCTTCGCAAGGATATGCCCACCGGACCGCTGAATCGCGTGGCCGATAATTCGCTGGCCAAGAAATTGTTAAATTGGGAACCGAAGGTGTCCTTCAAGGACGGCTTGAAGCGGACCATTGACTGGTATTTCCATGCCAAGGATCGCCAGGAAGTGAAACGTATCTTTGCCCGGATGCTTACCGAGCGATGAATTATCCGCTTGTTAATAGTACAGCAAACGCTGTACGATATGTTGGTCGCGATGCCCGTTTATTATTTGGGCGGAAACGGTCTTTTCACGACATTTTTACTGGATTAGAACTGCGCTTCCGGATATCTTTAATTAAGCTGCGTGGGGCAGCGTTTTTGTGAACGCTTTGTGGTCATTCCCGCAATGGCCGCTCTGCGGTAGCAAAAAAGAAGTCGACCGCCCAGAGTCAACTTAGTGTTCTCACTTGGGAGCCGGATCCCCAAATCCGGCAGCGAGTCGCGTGCATAATCCGGTTGTGCCGCCCGGACCGGATCCGTAGCTCTGAAATCTGAGGACGAATGGCCGCTGGCCTTCTGGCTTTCTTCATCGCTCTATTTGTGTCGCTGTTGCTGACTGTTCCCGTACGCGCTTTGGCCTTGCGAGTTGGCATGGTCGATCTTCCGGGACCGCGCAAAGTTCACCTGCAGCCGATCCCTTTGCTTGGTGGATTGGCAATGTACGCAGGCGTGATTCTTGGCGTGCTCCTGGTGTTTAGCGGCCCAGCGCGCGCCCAAATCGAAGGAATTCTCGCGGGCGCAACTCTGATCGCTGCCGTGGGAATTCTGGATGATCGCGGGATCCTGCATCATCAGGTAAAACTCTTTGTCGGCATGCCACTGGCCGCTGGAATTCTGCTGTTTAGCGGTATTCGCGCACAGGTTTTCGGCGCCCTTTTTGGCGGCCGCACTGGCGACCTTATGGACATCGCTTTAACGATCGTCTGGGTCGTGGGCATCACCGCCTCGTTCAGCATTTTGGATCACATGGACGGATTGTGCGCGGGCGTTGCGGCGATGGCATCCGCTTTTTTCGCTTTGCTGGCATATCTGAGCGGTCAAACACTGGTGACCGTTCTGGCAGCGGCGGTACTTGGCGCCGCCGCCGGATTTTTGCGCTGGAATTTTAAGCCCGCGAAAATCTTTATGGGCGACGGCGGCGCGATGTTCCTCGGTTTTCTGATGGCTACGCTGGGATTGAAGCTTCGCCTGGTGGATTCCAACCCGGTTTCTGCGTGGCTGGTGCCCGTGCTGGTCCTGGGAGCAACCATTTTTGACACCACCTTGATCACCATTTCGCGCAGCAGAAGGGGACTGCTTCCTTTCACGACTCCCGGAAAGGATCACGCCGCCCATCGCCTTGCGAATATCGGCTTGGGCCAGCGCGGCGCGGTGCTCGTGATGTATGTCCTCGGCGCAATTTCGGGTCTCCTTGCCCTTCTGATTAGTTTTTGGCCAGCGCCGCTCTCGTTCGGAGTGGTCGCGTTCGCGGTGATCGTTGCGCTTGCCGGAATCGTATATCTCGAACGTGTTCCGTACGAACGGCAGACCCGCAAGCCCGCTCCGGCGACCGATTGATCTGCTGTTGCCTCGGTTTCCCGCTAAACTTGGATTCGTTATACTCTAGGCGCCAAGAGTTTTCTTACTTGAATTCGGGATTTGATTGCTCGCAATCTCGCAAGCGGTAATTAGAAGTGTTTCTTGGACTTCCCGGCTCGGGTTGCCCCGCGGCTGGGGTGATTGGATGAATCGAACGAGTGCGTGAAAAAAAGCAGAGCCTTCGAACCAAATGTGAAACGGGCGGAGTGATTGTTGTTGGCGGTTCCGCTGCGGGGTTGCTGACCGCGGCAAAAGTGGCTGCGGGTGGCCAGACCGTCCGCGTGCTCGACGCGAAATCGGGTCTGGACCCCGCGCCGCGTTCGCTCATCGTGACCCATCATTTTCGCGAGCAATTGCGCGAAGTCGCGGCATCCAGCATTGTCAACGAAATCCGGCGCTTCGAATTGTTCACTGACGGGCGCTCGGCGGAGGTTGCGCTCCGCCGCCCGGACCTGATTATCGAGCGTGCGCGGCTGATTCCGGCGCTGGCAGCCGAGGCGTCACGAGCCGGCGCTAAGCTTTCCTTTGACTCGCACTTTCTTGGTTTAGGCCCGAACTCGCGCGGATTGCGCCTGGACGTTGAAACTGCAGGAAAGCGTGAGGAGCTGCATGCGGACCACGTTGTGGGCGCGGATGGTGCAACATCTCGTGTGGGCCGTTCAGCGGGATGGCCGCCGGTCGAAACCGTTCCGCTGGTCCAAGCCATCGTCCGGCTGCCAAAGGATTGCCGCACGGATACCACACGCGTGTGGTTCGTGCCCGACGATACTCCCTATTTTTATTGGCTGATTCCCGAGAATGAGAACCGCGGCGCGCTCGGAATTATCGGCGAAGGCAGCGGCCAAGAAACCAAACAGCGAATCGAGCGTTTCCTGGAAAAGAAAAATATGGATCCGCTGGAATGGCAAGGCGCTCGCATTCCCGTCTACCGCAAATGGATTCCGGTGGAGCGGCGTATAGGCAACGGGCGAGTTTTTCTGGTGGGTGACGCAGCGGCTCAAGTGAAGGTCACCACGGTGGGCGGAATCGTGACCGGATTTCGGGGCGCGCAAGCAGTGGCCGACGCGCTGCTCGGTTCTCGACAAAGTAGCGAACTTCGTGCTCTGCGCCGCGAACTCGATACCCATTGGCTGATTCGCAAAACGTTGCATCACTTTCAGCAGAGGGATTATTCGTATCTGGTGGATTTGCTCAACAGCGCGACGCGGGACTCGCTCGGCGAAATTCATCGCGATCATTCCACGCGATTGCTTTGGACCGTGCTGCGCCGCCAACCCCGCCTGGTGCTGCTTGGTCTGCGTGGCCTGCTTATGGGCAAAAAGCCGCGCTAATTTTTGCGTGCGCTTTGGAATTTGTTCGTGGTGTCCGCATTCGCCACCACACTCTGCATTAGGGAGATTTACGTTGCGCTTATCCGTGATTGGCTGCGGTTACGTCGGGCTGGTGACTGGGGCGTGTCTGGCCGAGGCCGGCCACGATGTAATGTGCACGGATATTGACGCCGGCCGCATCGCGCAACTGAAGGCCGGTCAGGTTCCAATTTACGAGCAGCACTTGGACAAGATTCT
Organism: Candidatus Acidiferrum sp.; assembly: GCA_036522855.1. GTDB lineage: Bacteria > Acidobacteriota > Terriglobia > Acidiferrales > UBA7541 > Acidiferrum. The sequence goes on from DATDFA010000016.1 coordinate 32,916, forward strand.
GGTCTCCGCCGGCAAATCCGGAAAAATTTCATATACCGTCGACTCCGCCGAAGCCATTCGCTTCGGCGATGCGATATTTATTTGTGTTGGCACTCCGCCGCGCCACGATGGCAGCGCCGACCTGTCCGCAATCGACCACGTGGCCCAGCAAATCGCCGCCGAAGCCCGTTCACCGAAGCTGGTCGTGGAAAAAAGCACCGTGCCCGCGCGCACAGGAATTGAGCTGCAGCGCGTCCTTTCTGCATACAGCCGCGGTAACGGCGGTTTCCGCGTCGCTTCCAATCCGGAATTCCTGCGCGAAGGTACGGCGGTCGAAGACTTCTTCCATCCGGATCGTATCGTGGTTGGCGTCGAAGATCCCGCCGCCGCTGAGCAGTTGCACGAAATTTACCGGCCCATCTTGGAACGCAAATTCACTTGCCCCATTCACGGCGGCGGATGCCCCGATAGCTACAAAGCCGAATTCCTGGTCACCACCATCAGCAGCGCCGAACTGATCAAGCACGCTTCCAATTCTTTTCTCGCCCTGAAAATCAGCTACGCCAACGCTGTCTCGGATCTGTGCGAGAAACTTGGCGCGAATGTTGAGGAAGTCACCCACGCGATGGGCCTCGATCCGCGCATCGGCACTCAATTCCTGAAAGCTGGATTGGGATTTGGCGGCTTTTGTTTTCCGAAGGACATCCAGGCGTTTATCAGTTTGGCGGCTACTGTCGGCGTCGATTTCGAAATTCTGAAAGCCGCCGAACGCGTCAACAAGCAACGCATCGATCGTTTCCTCGAAAAGGTCATCAAGGCGCTGTGGGTCGTCAAAGGCAAACGCATTGCTCTTCTTGGCCTGGCGTTCAAAGCCAATACCGATGACATCCGCTTTGCGCCGGCGCTGGAAGTGATGAAACGCCTTCTCGAAGAAGGCGCCGATGTACACGCGTGCGATCCGGAGGCGTTGGAAAAAGCAAAAAAACAATTTTCGCAGGCGCACTATCACGAGGATCCCTATAAGGCCCTTGAAGGCGCTCATGCGGCCCTGGTTTGCACCGAATGGGATGTTTACAAAACATTGGATTGGGAACGCGCGGGAAAACTTATGGCCCGAAAGCTCATCGTCGACGGCCGCAACCTTTATTCTCCGGCAAGAATGAAAGCACTCGGGTTTGAATACGAGTCCTTCGGCCGGGACTGACCGGACTCCAGAGCCCTGCCTTAATCATTCTCGTTACTTCGCAGCCCGCGCGCGGAACTGTCCTTGAAAATGATCGATCGTTAGCGGTAATCCTTCGGCGAGATCCACTTTCGGTTCCCACCCGAGTAGGTGTTTGGCTTTTCGAATATCCGGGCAGCGGCGTTTCGGATCATCCTGCGGCAGTGCCTCGAACACAATTGGCCCAGCGTCTTGAAAATGTCGCCGTACACATTCCGCAAACTCCAAAATCGTCATCTCGACAGGATTTCCTATGTTCACCGGGAAATGTTCTTTGGAAAGCATCAAGCGGTAAATCCCATCGATCAGGTCAGAAACGTAGCAGAAACTTCGCGTCTGTTTGCCATTGCCGTACACCGTGATGGGCATTCCACTCAATGCTTGAAAGACAAAATTCGGCAATGCTCGGCCATCGTTCAGTCGCATGCGCGGGCCATACGTATTAAAAATTCGCACAATGCGGCTATCGAGGTCGTAATACCGGTGGTATCCCATGGTCAGCGCTTCGGAAAAGCGTTTGGCCTCATCGTAAACACTGCGCGGTCCAACCGAATTGACGTGGCCCCAATACTCTTCGGATTGCGGCGACACTTCAGGGTCGCCATAACACTCGCTGGTGGACGCAAGAAGAAATTTGGCGCCCTTTTCGCGAGCCAACTCCAGGGCATTTTGCGTTCCCACTGACCCCACTCGCATGGTTTCGATGGGATGGCGTAAATAATCGGGCGGACTGGCCGGTGAAGCAAAATGCAGCACATAAGCGACCTCGCCTTTCACCCGCAGCGGATCGCACACATCCGCTTCCTCAAAAGAAAATTGTGGATTATTTTCCAGGTGCCGCAGATTCTCTTCTCGCCCGGTAATAAAATTGTCCAGGCCAAGCACTGGCCAGCCCTCCGCCAGCAACCGATCGCATAGATGCGATCCCAGGAATCCGGCTGCTCCCGTCACCACCGCCCGCATGATTCCTCCCGAAAATTCCCTTGCCAGTGTATCGTTGCTTTCCTTGATTGACCATCGGCGCGGCCAGAGATTACCATTTCGCGTTCTGAATGACTTTCCTCTGAATGAGCGAACATCTCGCAAGAATGTTTTTTACTCGTCGGTTCCTGATGACGGCTGGAATCGGTATTTCGCTATTGGCGCTGGCCGGTTCGTACGCATTTTCCCACGCCGGCTATTGGCTGGTGCGCGAGGATCCTTTGCAAAAGTCGCAAGCGATCCTGGTTCTCAGCGGCGGTCTCCCGGACCGCGCAATAGCGGCGGCGCAAATTTATCGTGCAGGCTACGCCAAAGAAGTTTGGTTGACGAAGCCACTGCAGCCTGGCGCATCCATGCAAGAACTTCATTTGCCATACGCCGGCGAGGAGCAATACAGCCGCATGGTCCTGATCGACAAGGGCGTCCCAACCTCGAATATTCGTATCTTGCAACCGGCTATCCTCAACACTGTGGATGAACTTCGCGTGCTCGCCGCAACCCTGGACCAGCAACCCGGCGCAACGATCATTGTTGTCACCTCAAAAGCCCACACCCGTAGGGTTCGGCTGCTTTGGCGAAAAATCTCGAAGAGTCACACTGGGCGTATGCTCGTCCGCGCCGCTCCGGACGATCCTTTCGATGAGCAGCACTGGTGGCGGACCACCAATGACGCCTTGAACGTCGTGCGCGAATACCTCGGCTTGCTCAACGCATGGGCCGGCTTGCCTCTTACACACGCAAAATGATGGCCGCAAGCAATCGCGCGTGGGTCAGCCTTGTCGGAATCAAAAAAACAAAAACCGCTTCTTCTTTGGCTGCTCGTCAATGATCGCCGGTACGTACGGCAGACCACGCCCTTCAAAAGCCGCCAGCGGATTTTCCACAAATAGCGCCTCCGCCTTCTCGGCTCCAAATTCCGTCCGCACCAGATCGTACGCCGCGCGAAGTTTGTGTGGGCGTCCCGTTAAGTTGTGCGCGTCGCTGGCGACAAAATGCACAAGGCCGCGTCCGATCCAGGCAAACGCTGTCTGCCGCGCAGCCGCGCCAAACACTCCGAGTAATGATCCGCCGGTTACTTGCGCATAACATCCGGTGCGAATCCATCTCTCCAGCCGTTCCGGTTGCGACCGCATGATTCCGTTTCGTTCCGGGTGTGTGACGATTGGCCGCAGTCCCGCCAGTTGAATTTCGTAAATCGTATTGTCGATGGCCGGCGGAATGGAGACTTCATTGAACTCCACCAGCAGGTAATCTTTTTGATGAATGCAAAACGGCGAAGCATTTCTCTTTAGCGCCACAATATTTTCTGGACTCAAATGGAAATCACATCCGGTCGCAAGCTTCAGCCGGTCGCCGACCGCCTCTTGCAGTTCGGCCGCGGCCCGCCGCACCGCCGCAAAGTCAAAACGATATTCGTTGCTGGAATGAGGCGTAGCGACAACGTGAGTAATTCCATCGGCGATGGCCATTTCGGCCATCGCCACTGACTCTTCGACAGTTCTCGCGCCGTCGTCCATCCCGCTTAAGATGTGACAATGCAAATCAACCATGATTTCGCGGAACCGTCATCCTCGTGATGCGCTGTAAATCTGATAGAGCCCCAACAAAAACATCAATGACGCAAAGATCCGCCGCATCCGCGCCGCAGGAATGCGCTTGGCAAGGCTACCGCCCGCGATTCCTCCCAAAAAAACTCCAGGAATCAGCAGCAGCCCCGTCGGAAATGACACGTAGCCCGCCTTTGCGTAGGCGATCACAGCCAGCAAGCCGGTCGGTGGAATTAACGCCACCAGACTCGTTCCTTGCGCGCGGTGTTGGCTGAATCCAAGCAACAATCCCAGAATCGGTACCAGTATCACGCCGCCGCCAATTCCAAACAGTCCGGAGGCAATTCCAGCAGTCACTCCAGCTAGCAAGACACCGGCGTCCAAAAGCACCCGGCGATTCACGCCCTATTTTCCTTTATTTCGGCTTCCACGGGAGCTGCCGGTCGCGCCTTCATCCACAGCAGCACTGCCGAAAACATCAAGAACCCGCCAAATAATCCTTTCAGCATTTGCGTCGACATCGGCACCGCAATTTTTCCCCCGATGTATGCCCCTAGCAGCATACCGGCTGCGCATAAAATTCCTGCGCGTAGGTCTACATTCCCAGCTTTCCAGTATTTCCACAGCGCGCCCAAACCGATGGGCGGAAGCAAAATAAACAGCGAAGTCCCCTGCGCGAGATGCTGGTCCATACCAAGAACGTGCACCATCGCCGGAACCAGCACGATGCCGCCGCCGATTCCGAGCAGCCCGACCAGAATTCCCGCAGTCACGCCCAGCGCCAAAACCAGAACAATCGTCAAGCCATCCACCCTGAAAACCGCTCTAAATTCCGCCCGATACTTATTCTCTCGATATTCATTCTCTTAGCCTCACTCCGATCACGCAACGTTCTCAGGCTCAGGCCATGCGTAACATACACTTCTTCCAGCCGAGCCGGGTCTTCTTCCGAAACTGTTATATTAGTAGCGCAGCTTTTCTGGCGCCGCGGGCGCGCGCGTTTTCATTTTCATTTCATTCTTGTTGGACCGAGGAGCGATCAGATTCAGATGCCGACCGACCGGAGACCCGAATTCTTCAAAGGTGCGCAGCTAAAGGTTGGAATTATCGGATGTGGCTATGTCGGCCTTCCCTTGGCCCTTCGCTTTGCCGAAGCCGGTCACAAAGTTACTGGTTTCGACACGGATCCCGCCAAGGTCTCGCTGCTCAATGCTGGCAAATCCTATATCGAACACATTCAACAAACTAAAATTCAGCAGTTCGTCATCAGCCGTCATTTCAACGCCACCACGGACTTTTCCAGGCTCAAGGAAGTCGATGCCGTCCTCATTTGCGTTCCTACGCCTCTCGACGAACGTCGCGAACCCGACCTCAGTTATGTCGAACAGACCGCGGTCTCCATTCAGCCCCACCTCCAGAAAGGACAGCTCGTGGTCTTGGAATCCACTACCTACCCGGGCACGACCGAAGAGCTGGTTCTGCCCATTCTCGAAAAAAGCGGATTGAAATGCCCCATCGCTTCCGGGATCGAGAGCGAAAATATCCCAAGCGATTTTTTCCTGGCCTTTTCCCCCGAACGCGAAGATCCCGGCAATAGACAGTATGGCTTGGCGCAAATTCCCAAGGTTGTTGGCGGCATCAATCCGCCAAGCAGCCGCGCCGCGCTTGCTCTGTACGCGCAAGTCGTGGCGAAGGTCGTACCGGTCAGCTCCACCCGCGCGGCGGAAATGGCCAAGCTCCTCGAAAACATCTTTCGGTGTGTCAATATTGCATTGGTCAACGAACTAAAACTCCTTGCCACGCGCATGAACATCGACATCTGGGAAGTCATCGAAGCTGCCTCCACTAAACCTTTTGGCTTCATGCCCTTCTATCCGGGCCCGGGTCTGGGAGGGCACTGCATCCCCGTCGATCCCTTTTATTTGTCGTGGAAAGCACGCGAATTTGACTTTGCCGCCCGTTTCATCGAACTGGCCGGCGAAATCAATACTTCCATGCCCTACCACGTGGTCGACACCGTCGCCAACTCGCTCAACGGCCAGAAAAAAAGTTTGAATGCCTCTCGATTGTTGATCTTGGGCGTCGCCTACAAAAAAGATGTGGACGACCTGCGCGAATCGCCTTCTCTCAAAATTATGCAGTTGCTCCTGCAACGCGGCGCTCTAGTCGATTACAACGACCCGTACTTCCCGCAAATGCATAAAATGCGCCACTACAATTTTGAAAATATGAAGTCAGTTCCGATCTCCGCCGAATCGCTCGGTAAGTACGACGCTGCCATCATTGCCACCGATCATTCCAGTTACGATTACCACGCCATCGTGGACGGCTCGAAGCTCGTCATTGACACCCGTAACGCCACCCGCCGCGTCACACGTAACCGCAATCGCATCGTCCCCTGCTAACCAGCATATTCATTCTTGGTCCATTCTTGGCCACGCTAAGGCGGCGAGCGGGCTCAACAGTGATTGCCGCGCCATTTCGTTGACTTGATTTCTCTCGCAACCTAGAATTGCCACACTATGCCGGATCCGCAATCTCTCCTGGGACAAACCCTCTCCCATTACAAAATTGCAGAAAAATTGGGCGGCGGCGGCATGGGCATAGTCTATAAAGCTGAAGACAGCCGCCTTCATCGTTTTGTCGCTCTAAAGTTCCTTCCTGACGACGTCGCAAAAAATCCGCAAGTCCTCGCCCGCTTCCAACGCGAAGCTCAGGCTGCTTCCGCTCTGAATCACGCCAACATCTGCACCATCTACGATATCGGCAACGAGGACGGCAAAGCCTTCATCGCCATGGAGTATCTCGACGGCCAAACTCTAAAGCACCTCATCATGGGCCGCCCGCTCGATATGGAAGTTTTTCTCGACATCGGCATCGAAGTCGCCGACGCTCTCGACGCCGCGCACTCCATGGGCATCGTTCATCGCGATATCAAGCCCGCTAACATTTTCGTCACCAAGCGCGGCCACGCAAAAATCCTCGACTTCGGCCTCGCTAAGTTGCGCTCCGTTCCGGGCACGGAGTCCGCTTCCAGCATCGAAACCATGGTCACGCAAGGCGTCGATCCCGAGCACCTTACCAGCCCTGGCAGCACCATCGGCACCGTTTCCTATATGTCGCCCGAACAGGTTCGCGCCAAAGAACTGGACCCGCGCACCGATCTCTTTTCTTTCGGCGTCGTTCTCTATGAGATGGCCACCGGCCAGTTGCCCTTCCGCGGCGAAAGCTCCGCCGTCATTTTCGAGTCCATCATGAACCGCCTTCCCATCTCGCCGGTTCGCCTCAATCCCGATCTGCCTCCCGAACTTGAACGCATCATCCGTAAAGCTTTGGAAAAAGACCGCGAGCTTCGCTATCAGTCCGCTGCCGATTTGCGCAGCGATCTGAAACGCCTCAAACGCGAACTCGATTCCGCTCGCAGCTCCGGTTCCGTCCACATCGTTCCTGAATCCACCGCCAGTTCTGGAGCGGTGCCCCCTGCACTAACCGGCGCCGCGGGCGCCCATCCAAGTTCTTCTTTCGCGTCCGCATCTGCAGCCAGTGGGGCGCCGCCGACCAGCACCGTTTCCACAGGCGTCAATGCACAGCCTTCCGGCAGCTCCGTCACCATCCCCGCAAAATCGAAGCGTTGGTTGTACATTGCGGGCTCAGCAGTCCTGATCCTGGCTGTTGCCACTGCGTTGCTCTTCACGCGCCGCACCAGTGCGCTTACCGAAAAGGACTCCATCCTCCTCACCGAATTCGTAAATACCACCGGCGACCCTGTCTTTGACGGCACTCTGAAACAGGCTCTCGCCGTGCAGCTCGAGCAATCGCCGTACCTGAATGTCTTCCCGCAATCCCGGATTCAGGAAGCATTAAAGTACATGGGCAGGCCACCAGGAGAGCGCATCACCAGCGACATCGGCCGCGAAATCTGCCAGCGTACGGGTGTAAAAGCCTTGCTTACCGGCTCGATCGCAAGTCTGGGAACGCACTACGTGATCACGCTTGGAGCGGTAAACGCGCAAAACGGCGACACGCTAGCCAGCGAACAGGCCGAAGCGGAAAGCAAAGAACAGGTACTCAAATCGCTCGACCATGGCGCATCGCGTCTCCGCCAGAAACTCGGTGAATCTCTGGCCTCCGTCCAGCAATTCGCCAAACCGCTTGACCTGGCGACCACCTCTTCACTGGACGCGCTGAAGGAGTACACCGCTGGCGAAGCTGATCACTTAACGCAAAATGATGTCGCCGCCATTCCGCATCTGATCCGCGCAACTCAACTCGATCCGAATTTTGCCTTGGCCTATGCAACCCTCGGAGTCGCCTACGGCAATACCGTTGAACTTGCCGCGGCCCAGGAGAATCTCAGAAAAGCCTTTGCTCTCAAGGATCGCGCCACCGAGCCCGAACGCTTCTACATCCAAGCCCACTTGTACGACCAGGTGACAGGGGAACTCGATAAAGCCATCGCTGCCTACGAGCAATGGCTGCAGACCTATCCTCGCGACTCAATTCCTGCGGACAACCTCGGCCTCGCATATCTGACTATCGGAGAGTTTGAGAAAACTCTCGCTCTCGGCAAGCAGGCCCTTGATGCGGATCCCACCGATAGCTACGCTCGCGAACACATGATTTATTCCTATCTCTGCCTTAACCGTCTTGCTGAGGCTCGGGCCCTTGCCGAAGACAGCGTCGCAAAAAAACTTGATAATGGACCTGTTCACAACCACTTATTCGTGCTCGCCTTCTTAAAAAAAGATCAGCCTGGCATGGACAAAGAGCTGGCGTGGGCGAAGGGTACTGAGAACGAGCCATTCCTCCTGGCGCTGAAGGTGAAGGCGGAGTCGTCCCGAGGTCAGCTAAAGCTTTCAGAAAGCTCCTTGCGCGAAGCCGAGACCGCCTCATTGCACAACGGCATGAAAGAGTTCACGGCCGTTCTGAAGACGGCAGCAGGCGCCCGACGAGCGACTTACGGCGATTGCGCCACCGCCAAAGCCTTCGTGCAGGCATCCCTCGCGCAAGTGCCAACTGGAGATAACCGCAGATTGGCTGCAGTTGTTCTGGCCCAGTGTGGTGACGCCACAGCGGCAAGCAAGATGATTGAAGCTGAGTTGAAAGCATCTCCGCTGGATTCCGTGCTTCGCGGCATTTATGTGCCTCTGGTCGAAGCAAGCAGCAGCCTGCAAAGGGGCGATGGCTCAAGCGCCGTCGCGGCATTGGAACCAGCACGACGATTTGAACTTGCCGGCACGCCCCCAAACGCTCCCTACGCGATTCTGTACGTGAGAGGAAGAGCGTACCTGCAATCGAAACAGCCGGATAAGGCCGCAGTAGAGTTTCAAAAAATTCTCGATTTTCCTGGCCGCGAGGCGACCAGCGAACTGATTTCCTTGTCCCAATTGCAACTCGCACGCGCCTACGCCATGCAGAATGACACCGCCAAGGCCCGCACCGCCTATCAGGATTTTCTCGCCCTCTGGAAAGACGCCGATCCCGACATCCCCATCCTCAAACAAGCCAAAGCCGAATACGACAAACTCCAGTAGTCCTTTTTCATTCCCTAGCGACAAAAGCTACAAAAACTGCAAATCACCGCTTCGTAGCCTCCCGTTCAAAGGACGCGACCCGAATCGTTCTTCAGGCATCACTCCCGTGTCAGTGCCGAATCCTTAGCCTTAAGGGCCGGCGTCACACACGTCAGTCGCCCACACTTCAGTCGCCTTGCGCCGCCTCCGTAGGCCGCACTGCAATGGGCTGCCACCGCTTCCACAAATACCGCGCTGGCAAAAATAAAATCGCGCACCACAACACCACCACCGGCCCGCGCCCTATAAGAAACAACAACAACGCGGAAATGCTTGCGGCGGCCTCGCCAAATCCTGCTGTCGCGGCGCTGTGAAGCTGCGCCCCCAACGATTCTTCCGGTTGAGCCAACACTTCCCGCATCGAAAACTGCACGCTAGCGAACGTCACCCGATGCTCCGAACTCTGCCGTTCCGCCTCCAGCCGCGCCACTTCGCCACTCGCGTTGCCGATCTGCCGCTGCAACTCTCGCACGTTGCCATCAGGGTAGGTCTGCTTCTGCAACAGCTCCTGCAGCCGCCGCAGCGTGGCTCGCGCATTCGCCAATCGCGCCTCCAGATCCCCGTGCTGTTGCGTCACTTCGTCCGCCAACTGCGCTTCTTGCTCCACTTCGCCCAGAGATTTCAGATCGCTTACCGTGGCTGCCAATTCCGCCGAAGGCACTCGCAGCGTAGCATTCAACACGCTTCCGCTCTTCTGCCCAACCATCCGCAGCTTCGCCGCGTACGCGCGGTGCCGCTCCAAAATCTCTTCCAGCGACGTCCGCGCCTTGGAAAACTCTTTCGTCGCCACAGCCAGCTCCGCTGTATGTGCAATCAGCGGCGCAGGTGTTCCATACGGCGACGCTCCAACCGCCGTAGCGCGCGGCTCATTGGCCTGCAATTTCGTGTCGGAGAATTGTTTCTCGGCGTCCACGCGAGTGGTTGCGTCCAGCGACCCCGCGCCCGGCGTGGCCGGATCATTCGCTTGATAGTTCATCGGCGGATATGCCGGCGCAGCCGTGTCCTTAGGTCCTTTCATCCTCATCGGCCAATTCCCCACAAGCAAAACGCCCAATCCCGCCGTCAACACGACGACCAACCCGTGCTGCACCTTGCTCCACCCTCGCCACTTCTTCACCAGCACCAAAACAGGATTCTTCATGCGATACCTCCTTCGGCTTCCCCCTTAGAACGCTCCCGCCCTTTTTCCTTGCAACCATTTCAAAGCTTGCTTACGGAGTCCCTCGTACAACGCCCCACAGTGCATCGCCTTGGTGACACCGCGTGCGGCAGGGACGCCAACTCGGCTTCACCGCCGAGTAGCCCTGGGCCTGCACTAAGTGCATTTAGCACTCGAACAGCGCTATGTGGAAGTCGGTTTGGAAGTCTTTCGCGTTACCAGCGTCGCAGCGAACGCGATCACAATGACCAGCCAGGTGATCGGACTAAAGAGCGCTTCGATGACGCCGCCCACCATCGCGCTTAATCCGGTCGCGTGGCTGGTTTCGGAACTCACCGTGCCGCGCATGATTGAGATGACTAACAAAATGACGAATCCGGCGAACGAGAACGCCACCCCGAGTCCGATAGTCTTGAGCGCTTGCACGTTTTACTGCTGAGCAATACAGCTAAGAGTTAACGCCCGAACGATCTAGTTCATTGCCCGCTTTTCTTCATCAGCTGCACCCGCGCTTCCGCGAACGGCAGCGTCGCTTCCAGCAGCACCGGTGTCCTCGCCGAATCTTTCGCCAGGTAGAGCGTGAAATGCGCGTCCTTCATTTCCGCGCCGTTGTCGAACACCCGGATCTCAACGGTAGTCGTCGAAAAATGTCCCGCCGGCACTTGCACTTCCGCCGACCCGATCTTCCGCGCTTTCACTTCATACAGCTTCCGCCCGTCATAGACCGGCCCGTGTACCTCCGGCGTCTTCGTCCAGTCCACGCTGCGCAGATATTGCATCATCCCCAGCGGATCGCGCGTTCCCGGCAGCACTCGCGCCGCGGATGCTCCGGCGGGGGCCGGCTCCCGCCCCGTCGCCGTCAGCCACTGAATGGACTGCACCTTTTGACCGCGCTCGCTCAAATGCATTTCGTATTGCACGCTCGCAAAGTCGCCCGGCACGCTGTAGGAATCGAATTGATCGTCCAGCTCAAAAACCATGCGCAGCGGATTCTGCGTGTGGGCAAATGCCTGCAAATGCCACGCGTCTTTCCCCGCAATCTCCTTGCGCCCGTTCACGGACAAACGCAGCGTCGCCACGTTGCTCACCTTCGCCACATTCGCGGAAAACTCCAGCGTCTCCCCGATCGGTGGCGCAAATCCGGCCGGTTCCGCGGGCGTGGCAGCGGCGTCCAGTTCCGGCTTCGCTGCTTTCGTCCTTGCATTTCCGTTTTTCGTGATTTCCGCCGAACCAGATTCAGGCGTTGCGCTGGAGCGAGCCGCAGGCGGCTCGGGCGTGAAAGTCACCGACGTCCTGCTCTGGCCGCCCGCGTGCAACCACACAAATGCGGCAGCCCCGCAGACCACGGCGAAAATTACAGCAAGCACAGTGACGATTCGGCGGCTCATGCTTCTCTTGCGCCCTTTCCGTTTAGCAAAATCTCGCGAGTCCGGCTTTCGTCGTACAATAAATCTTCGTGCGCGCCGGGTTTCAGGGTCTGTTCTTGCAGACCCCGAAGTAGTAGCCGTTTTACAAACCCTGAGGAAACAAAGCTCAGGTTACCAGAAGCATTTTCGCGCGTCTTTCGGAAAGCGCCCGCTATTGCCATCCCGCTCGCCAGCCTAAACGGCCGGGCCGCACGGCGGATCGCGAAGCGGCTCACGCGGGTTTCAGCGTCTGTACTTGCAGGCCCTGAGTGAAAGAGGATTGCCCGAATGCGATACGTCGTTACCGGTGGCGCGGGTTTCATCGGCTCCAATACCGTGGACGAACTCGTCCGCCGCGGAGAAAGCGTAGTGGTGCTCGACGATCTCTCCGCGGGCAAGGAAGAAAATCTTTCGGAAATTCGCAACAAAATTTCCTTCATCAGAGGCAGTATCAACGATCTGGAAGCCGTGCGCCGTGCCATGCACGAAGCCGATTACGTCCTGCATCTTGCCGCGCGTACTTCGGTTCCTCGCTCGGTGAAAGATCCCATCGAAACGAACAAGGTAAACATCGAGGGCACGCTAAATGTTCTGGTTGCCGCCCGCGATGCCAAAGTGAAACGTGTCGTCCTGGCCGCTTCCTCCTCCGCGTACGGCGAAACGCCGGCTCTTCCCAAAGTGGAGACCATGCGTGCAGAACCGATTTCTCCCTACGGGGTCACAAAATACGTTTGCGAAATCTACGCGCAAGTATTTGGACGCGTGTACGGCCTGCAAAACGTCAGTCTGCGTTACTTTAACGTCTTTGGCCCGCGGCAGGATCCCGGTTCGCCTTACTCCGGCGTACTCTCAAAATTCTGCGCCGCATTCCTTGAGAACACGGAGCCCGTCGTTTATGGCGATGGCGAACAGACTCGCGATTTTACGTACATCGAAAACGTCGTGCAGGCCAATCTGCTGGCCTGCGAAGCGTCCGGCGCCAATGGAAGAGTCATCAACGTGGGCACCGGCGAGCGAATTTCGCTGAATCAAACGCTCGAACTTTTGCGCCAGCTCAGCGGGAATAAGCTGCAAGCCAAATACGAATCGGCGCGTGAAGGTGATATTCGCGATTCGCAAGCCGGCACCGCTCTAGCTCGCGAACTCCTGGGCTACGAACCCGCCGTGAATTTCTCTGAGGGCCTCCGCCGCACCTTCGATTGGTACAAAGAAATGGAAGCCAAAGCCGCCGCAAAACTAAAAACCGCTGAGTAGCTTGGTAGGATCCGGGTTCTCCGTCTCTCGCCCAACCAGAAAGCTGCCATTGAACGATCCGACCCCTTCTGAACGCATCCGACAAAGATGCGTGAAAAATCTGGACTGGCTGTTTAAGCCAGAACGCGTCAGCTGAGATCCTTCGGCGAACCTATTCCTCAGCAGGACAAATGCTCATATTGAGCCGTTCCGGATCTTCACCCCTCACCGATCGCTGGTCCCTTCCCTACGGCGTCGCAGTTTTTCCGTAACTCAGTTCGTTTCCGGATTTCGGCTCGTCGTAGTGGTTCCAGAAATACAGCGGCTCGAGCTTTTTCTGTTCCGGCCACACTTGATCCAGCGTATCGCCTTCGAAGACTTCCCCGTTTTTCACCACCCAATGAATGGTGTTGGTGTTGTGGATGTCATCGAGCGGGTTCTTGTCGAAAATCACCAGGTCGGCTAGTTTCCCCGGTTCGATGGTACCGAGGTCGCCGGGCCTGCCAACGATTTTCGAACCATTCACCGTCGCGCACTTCAGCACTTCCAGTGGAGTCATGCCACCGCTGGCGAGCATCCACATTTCCCAGTGGTAACCCAGGCCCTGCAATTGCCCGTGGCTGCCCACTCCCACCAAACCGCCAGCCCGTTCCAGCTTTGCGACTTGCGCGGCCAGTTTCGGAAATTCGTATTCGTCCTTGCGGAACCAGCTCGGGCGCCGCTTGGTTTTGTCGTCAATGATGCGGTGCGGCGTGAAGTGATTCAGTTTGGTGTTGTCGTGAACCTCGCTGTATTCGTACCAATAATCCTCGCCGAAGGGCCCACCGTAATTCACGATGAGCGTGGGCGTCTCGGCGATTCCCGATTGCGCGAAGATCTGTAACACATCTTTATATAGAGGTGTAACAGGCAGGGTGTGCTCGTTGCCGTGGAAGCCGTCGATAACGTGCGTCAGATCAAGTTTCAAATCCAACGCGCCTTCCGTGGTGGGCATCATTTCCAGTTCCTTCGAAGCCTGCACCATGTACTGCCGCTGTTTGCGGTTGCCGACCAAATAACTCTTGATGTTGTGTGTGCCGTAATACTTTTTGTATTTGGTGAGTACGCCCTTAACTTCTTCTTCCGACTGGAAATTGTTGTCGGAGAAGACGCCGGGGCCGGTTGAAAAAGCACGCTGGCCAAGGATATCCCCGGTGTCCACCAGATCCTGGTAAGCAAACATGTCATTGGTTCCGGTCTGCACGTCCAGGCCGGCGGTGACGCCGTAGGCCAGATTGGCAAGGAACGCGAAGTTCTGCGTATCCAAAATGCCGCGGCGAATTTCAAACCAATGCGCATGAGTGTCAATAAATCCAGGCGTTATGGTTTTTCCCTTCACATCAAATATTTTTGCGCCGGCCGGGACGCTGCCCTTGGCGCCAACGCGTGTGATGCGATTGTTTTCGATCACGACGTCCGCGTTTTTCAACACTTCGTCGCCTTTCATGGTGACGACTGTGGCGCCGCGAAGAACGATTGTGCCCTTGGGGGTTTTGCGGGGAAGTTCCAGGTCGATAGCGATTTCCTGAACGTCTTTTTCCTGTTCCTTGAATTTCTGGGGCTTTTTTTCCTCTTTCTTTTCGTCCTTTTTTTCTTCTTTCTGGGCGTTGGCGGATTCTTTCTTGTCTTTATCTTTGTCCGCGTCCTTGGTTTCGTCTTTCTTTTCCCCTTCCTTTTTTTCGTCCTTGGGTGGTTCGAACGAAATGGAACTGAACGGCTGGCGGAAATAGCTTGAGCCAACGGCCCACGCAACTGTTTTGCCGCCATCGGCCCAGCCAAAATAATCCGCACCGATGTCGGTAACTTTCTTCAGAGGAACGGCCGGTCCGCTCACCATGATGGTGGGGGGTTCGCCGCCGACCGGAGGCATCGCCAATACGTAAAGCTGGTTCTGGACATGAGCAAGAACCCACTGACCGTCGGGACTTGGGACGATATCGTCGGCAGGAATCGGCTCTTCGAAGAAATAAAGACCCTGGCCTTTGACCTGCAGATGATTGCGGCGATCCGTCCCGTCGTAACGCAACGAGACGAGCCCGCCGGGGGTGTAAACGTAGATGCGGTCCTTTTCGTTTGTGAAATGCGGGCCACCCGCGCCGCGTGCGGGGAGAATCAAGTTTGCGTCGCCGCCGTCGGCGGGAATCCAGACCAGGTCGGCATTGCCGGTTTGTCCGCCGTCGAACGTGCTGTTCTCACGGTCGTATGCGTTGCCACGGAGCAAAACAATTTTTGTGCCGTCCGGCGAAAACGCGGGATTGCTATAAACGGCAATGGATTTGGAAAGCTGGACCGGTGTTCCCCCATCCGCCGAAATCTTCCAAAGCTGACCACCTTCGTTGGACCAGGAGACGTAAGCGATCCATTTTCCATCGGGAGACCATGCGGGCTGAAATTCGGTGGACTTATCAGTGGTCAACCGCTGCGGCTTGCCATTGGGCAAATCCAGCGTATAGAGATGGGTCATCGCGGAGAAAGCCAATCTCTTTCCGTCGGGCGATTCCGCGGGATCATGAATCAAGCGGACTTTAACCGGGCCCTGCTCGATCCTTTGCGGAAAATCAAGCTTGGGGCCCAACTCCTGGGAAACTTCGGCAGAAAACGGAATGATGGATTCGGCGCCAGACTCCAAGTTGAGCCTGCGGATTTTTCCATCCTGGTTATAAATAATTTCTTTGCCGCCGGGGAGAAACGCGTAGCCGGGAAACAGATCGCGCGAAAAAATGGCTTCCTGATCGTCGCGCGTGACCGGATAGCGGACCCAGTGGTCCTCTCCGGTTTCTAGATTACGAAGGCGCAAGCCGCTTTCGGTTTCGCGGCGCGTGACGTAGAGCAGGGATTTTCCGTCGGGTGTTATTCCTGGACGCATGGCGCTGCGCGGTTGCTCGATGATGGTGTCTTCGTCGCCGGTCTTGCGGTCCTTCCGCTTGATCTGCCAGAGGGGAAACATGGAGTTGTAAGAAAAATCGCGACGCCGCTCAGCGTAATAAAGATATCTCCCGTCAGGTGATGCCACGACGCCCATAACACTGGTGCGATCCTCGCGCTTTGTAGTCGGGGTTGGTTTGGACTTGGTGATCTGAATGCCGGTGCCGCCGTCCATGTGATACATCCAGATTTCTCGCGGGCCAATTCCGAAATGTGTTTTGGAAACGTAGATGTATTTGCCGTTCGGGTCCCAACTGGGCGAGGCAAATTCGCTGTTGGGATCCTTCGATACTTGCTTCACGGCGGTGCCGTCCGGATGCATGATCCAAAGGTTTTCGCTGCCTTCGCGGTCGGAAAGAAATGCGATCCACTGGCCGTCAGGCGAAAACTTCGGCTGGCTATCGAAGGACATGCCGCCATCGATTAATTTCGCTTTGCCTCCTTCGATGGGCAAGGTGTAGATGTCGCCGAGGAGCTCGAACGCGATGGTTTTGCCATCGGGAGAAGCATCGAGCGAGAGCCAGGTCCCTTCATCGGTGGTGAAAGTGACCTTGCGGTCAGACTTTAGGGGCAGACCCTTTTTCTCGTCTTTCTTGTCGTCCTTTTTTTCGTCGTTTTTGTCTTTGTCCTGGGCTTCGTTCTCGGAGAGAGATTGTGGTGAGACCTGAGGGAGTTCCGGCAATTGGGCGGAAGCGGCGCGTGCGAAACCGCTAAGAGCCAGCACCAAAAACAGCGCGTGGACGAGGATTAACCGGAGCCGGGACGTGATTGCGTTCATGCGTTCTTTCTCCTTCGAAGCAAAATTACAAGAGTCCGGCTGGTCCGGACTCAAAAAATTCAGAAAGCGGCGGCAGAGCCGCCGGTGCAAAAATCTCACTGCCAGACAAAGTCCACGATGACCCATCAAGCGGATGGCAAGAACGCACGGCAAGAACAAGAACGGGTCTAAAGATCCGCCGCTGCCAAAACCAGATTCAAACGGAAAGGCCGACCATGCCCCTGGTGGGCATTAGACGCACCGGCAAAGGAATGGTCTTGTCTGGCGCCGGTCATTTGCAGAGTGCCAGGTTGTGCAAACAACCGTGCTGCCGGGCACCGGTGTTGTCAAATGACACCCTCATCATCGTCGTCAGCACCGCCTCGGCCAGTCGGAGCAGGGGGCGCAGGCACTATATGCGGAATTCCGGCGTCATTCATCTTTTTGTTTAGCGCGCCGAATTCGTCTTCCGCCACCTTTTTCACTTGAGCGGAACCGTCAACGACCAGCGGCGTCAATTCGGCCAGTTTTTCTTTTTGCTGGCCACCGGGTGCGGCGGCAAAGTCATCCAAATCCGCCATGAGTTCCTGAACCTGATTGGGCAGAGGATCGGGTTTCCATTCGAATGGAGGACCGGCATTGCCAAGGCCCTGTTGCTCGCGCTGATATTTCAGTGCGATCTCGTCCACTTTCTTCTGGAGATCGTCAGCGCTTTTGACGATGTCGGCGGGAATTTTCATTCCGTCGGGCTTTGCGGACTCTTTTTTCCAATTTTCTCGAGCCGTCTTTAACGCAGCTTGCACGCCAAGCACTGTCTTGCGGTCTTTTGCGGCAGTTTTTGCCATTCCATACAACTGCTCGATGGCAGCATGCCGAGCGGCGCGGTCTTCCGCCGTCAGTTGCAGTCGCGGATCCTCTTCAACGGTAAATTTCTGCGTAGCCTCCTTTTCGCCGGCCTTGATCTTGATCGTATATTCACCAGGCTCGATGAAAGGCCCACGCGGACCAAAACCGTAACCAGCGGCAATGGCTTCCAGTTGTTCGGGCGTTGGCTCCGAGGGAGCAGTGTAGCGAAGATCCCAGCTTGTGCGATTGACGCCCGCAGCGGCGGGGCCGTCTAGTTCGCGAACCACTTTTCCGGCACTGTCGGTAATCGTAATTTTAACTTTGGCTTCTTTCTTGGGTTCTTGTTTTTCGTCGTGCTTTTCAGCGGATTTTTCGGCGTCGGCCGTTTCTTTGCTTTGCGCCGCATCCTTTTTGGCCTCCGGAGGAGGCAGGGCGGCCTTCAGGTAGTAGTTGATAATCGCGCCAGGCGGCGGATTTTTTCCGTTGAACATCTTTTGACCAGCGCTCCAGCGGCGGGGAACATTGCGCCAGATATCCGTGGTGCGCGGCGGAAAGAACGTGAGATCGCTCGCCGCAACGGTCGCGTCCATCTTCTCGAGCGGCGTCAGGTCATCGAAAATCCAGATCGAACGGCCATGCGTAGCGAGAACCAGATCGTTTTCGCGAGCTTGCAGCTCGATATCGTCTACCGGAACCGTCGGAAAATTATTTTTGAAGGCGCTCCAATTGGCGCCGCGGTCCCAGGAAATCCAAAGGCCGAATTCGGTGCCGGCAAAAAGGAGATTGGCGTTGCGGGGATGTTCGCGGACGACGTGAACGGTTCCGGCAGTATCAGGAATCCCGTTGCGGATGAGCTTACAAGTTTCGCCGTAATCGGACGTGGCGAAAATGTAGATTGCGTAATCGTCAGTGCGATGGCCGTCAAACGTTACATATGCCGAGCCTTCGCCGTATTTGGAAGCGACAACGCGACTGATGTAGGTGCCTTTGGGCACACCCGGGCAGTTAGCTGCGACGTTCTTCCAGGTTTTGCCACCGTCCCGCGTAACCTGCACATTGCCATCGTCGGTGCCCGCCCACAGCACATCAGCGGTGAGCGGCGATTCGCTGATGGTGGTGATGGTCGGGAATTCTTCGACGCCATCGTGGCGCGAAAGAGTCTGCTTATCGGGTGTTTTTCCCCAGATTTGCAGCTTATTGCGATCGATTCCGGTCGTGAGATCGTTGCCAAGTCGAGTCCATGAATCACCGCGGTCGGTGGACTTAAAAAAATAATTCCCGCCGTAATAGATGGTGTTGTGATCGTGCACGGAAACAGCTACCGGCGAATTCCACTGGAAACGGTAGTGCGGGTCGCCATATTTGGCCTCCGGCTCGATAGAGCGCTCTTGCGCGGTACGCATATTGCGACGCGCGATATGGCCGTCCTGCGATTCGGTGTAAACGATCCAGGGTTCGACATTATCAATCTCGGCGTAAAAGCCGTCTCCGCCGTGGATCAGCGTCCAATCATCGTTGGTCACTCCGTCGCGCGTGAGCGTCCGGCTGGGCCCGCACCAACTGCCGTTATCCTGCAGACCGCCGCAGATGTGATAGGGCTTTTCGTTGTCCAACCCGATTTCATAGAACTGGCCAATCGCAATGTCATTCAGGAAGTCCCACGTTTTTCCGTTGTCGTAGCTCCAGTGAATGCCCCCATCGCTCCCCGCGAGGATGTGATTCGAATCGGCTGGATCAATCCATAGAGCGTGGAAGTCTCCATGGATTTTCTGAACGCGACGAGTGGTGAAACTTTTGCCGCCATCCTCGGAAAAAAACATCGCCGCTCCCAATGCCCAGATGCGCAAGTCGTTGTTGGGATCGATACGAACCTGGCTGTAATAAGAGGGGCGCGGATTGGTGTCGCTCATCTTCTTCCAGGTTTCGCCTTTATCCTCGCTGCGATAGATGCCGCCCTTATCGTGTTGAACGAGCGCGTATACGATGTTGGGATCCTTGCGATAGATGTCCAACCCGATGCGCCCGGTTTCGCCGCCATTTTCGTATGGCAGACCTTTGGTGAGTTTTTTCCAGGTCACGCCACCGTCGGTGGTCTTATAGATGGCGCTTTCGATTCCGCCACCGTTGAAGCCAAAGGGAGTGCGGCGGCGCTGATACGCGGCGGCATAAAGAGTGTCCGGGCTTTCCGGGTCCATAGCGATATCGCTGACGCCGGTGTCATTGCTGATTTTCAGGACTTGATTCCAAGTCTTGCCGCCGTCAGTGGTCTTGTACACGCCGCGCTCCGGATTGGGTCCCCAAAGATGGCCGAGAGCAGCGGCGTAAACGACATCGGGGTTTTTCGGATGGATGACGACCCGGCCGATGTGCCTGGTTTCGGCGAGGCCCATGTTCTTCCAAGTCTTGCCCGCATCGGTCGACTTATAGACGCCATCTCCCCAGGAAGAACTCTGGCGATTGTTGGGCTCGCCGGTGCCGACCCATACCACTGACGGATCGGAAGGGGCGATGGCGATATCGCCGATGGTCGACACTCCTTCTTTGTCGAAAACGGACTCCCAGGTGGTGCCGTTGTTGGTGGTTTTCCAGACACCGCCGGATGCGACGCCCACGTACACAATATTTGGATTGCTTTCGACGGCGGCGAAATCGTCGATGCGCCCGCCCATAACAGCGGGCCCGATTTCGCGGAATTCGAGAGACTTGAATTTGTCCATGGGCGCCGGTTCGCTGGCAGCGCCGGTTGCAGCCGTGGAAGCAGGTTTTTCTTTAGCCTTGTCAGCCTTCTTTTTTTGCTCGGAGGCTTTCTTGCCTTTTTGACCTGCGAGCGGACCCGCGGCGATAACAAAAACTCCGCACAACACCAGAATCATACGGATGTACCGCTTGGACATAATTCCTCCCGAAAAACATTTCAGCTGAAACCGGAGCGGAGCCGCGAATGATAGCGCGTGGAACGTCCAGATGCAGCATGTGAATTCTTAGTGAACAGAGCTCGACACTGTTGGGAGTGACGTAGCGGGCGGCGATTTGGTTTCGTACGCGGGAGGCGTACCAGAGGAATAGCGAGGCGGCAAGCGGGAATCGCCGCGGCCGCACGCAACCCAAACTGCGTGCTAAGCTATCGAACTGTTTTGTTTGTTACCGCATGCAGCGCATTCGCTTAACTTTGAGACCAAGGAAAATGGGCTTCCGCCGCAATGTATTTGCCGTTTGCGCGGCAACTTTGGCATTGTGGGCGGCACGAAGCGATGCACAACAGTTACGGCTGCCCTCGGGAAAAGGAAAGTACGCGGAACTTTCCTCGGATGGCCCGCAATCACGAAAAGGCGACGTCTTCACGGCCGATAAAAATGTGGACTTGCAGTATGACGGGATGCGGCTGCGCGCCGACCATGTCGAGTACAACGATACGACCCACGACTCGCGGGCAACCGGGCACGTGCAGTTTGATTACGAAAACGAGCATCTGGAAGCGGAGGAAGGGCGCTACAACTTCGCGACTGGCGCGGGCACATTCACAAACGTGCGCGGCAACATAAAAATTGCGCGGCGGCCGAATCCGATGGTGCTGGTTTCGGTGAATCCGCTGTACTTCGAAGCGCGCCAAGTCGATCGTTACGGGAATGACATTTTCATTGTGCATCAGGCGTGGATCACCGTCTGCGATCAGGAGCGGCCAACATGGAAAATGTATGCGCCGCGCGCAAGGATTCACTTAAACAAATCGGTGGCACTAGTGAATGCGAATTTCCGGCTCTACAAAGTGCCGCTGATTTATCTGCCTTACGCTACCGCGCCGGCCGGACAAAAAATTCGTCAATCGGGATTTCTGCTGCCGGATATTGGAAACAGTTCGACCAAGGGTTACGTGTTGGGCGATGCCTACTACTGGGCGCCCACCACCTGGGCCGATGCAACCATCGGTGCGCAAGATTTGACCAAACGGGGTTCCTCGCAGCGCGCTGAAGTACGCATGCGCCCTTTCGAGAACACTTCGTTTCTGTACA
This sequence comes from Candidatus Acidiferrum sp., assembly GCA_036522855.1. Classification (GTDB taxonomy): domain Bacteria; phylum Acidobacteriota; class Terriglobia; order Acidiferrales; family UBA7541; genus Acidiferrum. The sequence goes on from DATDFA010000016.1 coordinate 54,593, forward strand.
CGTATTACGGAGTGGTGGATCGCGGAGTGCCGGGTGCCAACGGCTTGTTGCAATCGCAAGGCGGGCACCAGCAGCAGCTTGAAGTGCAATCGCTACTCCCGCATGGCTGGCGATTCGTGGCGGACTTCAACCAACTTTCTTCGCTCACGTTCCGGCTGGCGTTCGCCGACACGTACGGGGACGCGATCACCTCCGAAGTGAACAGCGCAGTCTTTCTAAGCAATAATTTTCACGGGTTCAGCCTGAATCTCGCCGGCCTGAACAACAAAAGTTTTCTGACAATTTTCCCGGAAACCAGCGTATCGCTGCGCAATTTGCCCGAAGCACGATTTGGCTCAGTGGAACAAGCGCCATGGCGCAATCTTCCGATTTACTTCAGCTTTGATTCCTTCGTTGGCACTTTGCATCGGCAAGATCAGTTTTTGACGACCGACGCAGCGGTGCAAAGAACGGAGTTTGCGCCAAAGGTGACCGTGCCGCTGCATTTTGGTCCCTGGCTTGGCGTTACGGCAAGCGGTGCGGTGCGCACGACGCGCTATGGGGCGTCGCTTGACGCGACGGGTAATTTGAGCGAGCAGTCGGTGACCAGGAACGACGGCGAATTTACCCTGGAGCTGCGGCCTCCGGTGCTGGAAAGATATTTTCGGCGCGCAAAGTCGAAACGAAAATACAAGCACACCATCGAGCCGGAAGTTACTTACCGCTACGTTTCCGGCATCAACGATTTCGAACGCTTTATCCGGTTCGATTCGGACGCGACGCTTTCGAATACCAACGAGGTCGAATACGGATTCGCGCAGCGACTGTATGTGAAAAGCGGTGATGATCAACCGCTGGAGTTCTTGTCGTGGAGTGTGGTGCAGAAACATTATTTCGATCCGACATTTGGCGGCGCAATTGTGGACGGCGAGCGCAATGTTTTGCAGCCGTTGAACTCCATTACGCCATTTGCGTTTGCAACGGGACCGCGGAATTCGTCGCCGATTGTCAGCGACTTGAAAGTGACCCCCGGGGGCAGATACGACGCCGAGCAGCTCGTTGAATACGATCCGCAACTGAACAAAATCGTGGCCGAGGGAACCCTGGTAAGAGTAAAGCCCTACAGTGAATTCTTTGTGACTCTGGCGCACTTTCACATTCAGGATGACCCGATTCTCCAGCCGCTTTCGAACCAGGTCCGCGCCCTCTTGGGGTTCGGAAGTTTTAATCGCAAGGGGTTCAACTTTACCGGCGGCGTCAGTTACGACGTCCAGAACAGCGCGCTGCAGAACCAGATCGCGCAGGTCACTTACAACGGAAATTGCTGCGGGCTGTCTTTCGAATACCGCCGGATTGCTCTTGGCCAAGTGCGCACGGAAAACCAATTCCGCGTGGCTTTTAACATCGCCAATATCGGTACGCTGGGCAATCTACGGCGTCAGGAAAAAATCTTTTAGCGCGGTTGCGGCCCTGTTTTGCCTGCAAATTCCGCCGGTGGATACGGCAAATCCTCGGAAAACTTTTAGACAGTCTGATTGTTACTGGTATACTCTCGCGCAGTTCTTTGGAAATTTACCGAAACGGTTGTGTGAAAAGACAGGAGAATTCCGATGCGAATCGCCGCCCTGGTGCCTCTGGTTTTTTTTCTGGCATTGCCTGTTTGCGCGCAGCAACCTGCCTCGGCGCCCGCTACCGCTCCTATTTTTAATTTGCAAGAAGTGATGATACCGGTGCGCGACGGAGTGCATTTGCAAACGGTGATCCTCACGCCGGTGGGAGCCACCAAACCATTACCAATATTATTCCGGCGCACGCCTTACGGCGTACCGGAAAAAGCTCCCGAGCAGATGCCCGCATCGCTGAAAGAACTCGCTCAGGACGGCTACATTTTTGTCATTCAGAATCTGCGCGGCCGTTTCAAGTCTGAGGGCGTTTTTCTGCTTTCCTCCTGGGTCGATCTGAAGGATCCGAAAGCCACCAATGAAACCACTGATGCCTACGATTCCATCGAATGGCTGGTTAAAAACGTCCCCAATAACAACGGCAAAGTCGGCATGTATGGAGTTTCCTACGACGGTCTCACCACCGCGCTCGCGCTGCTGCATCCACATCCGGCGCTAAAAGCAATGAGTGAACAAGCTTCGCCCGTCGATCAATGGATGAACGACGACGATCATCGCTACGGCGCGCTACGCGAAAGTTATGATTTCGAATACGCGGTCCTGGAACAAGCTGACAAGAACAAAAACACGAATTTTAATTTTGAAATTTACGATGGCTATGAGTGGTACCTCAACCTCGGCCCGCTTTCCAATATCAATGATAAATACCTGCACGGTTCGATTCCCTACTGGAATGATTCCGTCGCTCATCCGGATTACGACGAATTCTGGAAAAAAGAAGCATGGGTCAGCCAGCTTCACGCTTCAACCGTTCCCAATCTGAACGTCGCCGGATTTTGGGACCAGGAAGATCCGTGGGGGCCGTGGCAAATTTTCCGGCATGCCGCCGAGCATGATCCCGATCATACGAATTTCATCGTTGCGGGACCGTGGTATCACGGCGAGTGGCAGTCTCCAAAGGGAGATTCGATCGGCATCATTCCCTTCGCAGGACACGAGACCGCACGGGAGTTTCGCGAAAAGATTGAGGCTCCGTTCTTTCGCTACTATCTGCACGGCGAAGGAGAAAAATCCGCGTGGCAAGCGAGTACTTTCGAGAGCGGCTCAAATTCCTGGCACACTTACGCCGCCTGGCCGCCGAAAGAAGCCAAACTCACCAACCTCTATCTTCACGCGGATGGCACGCTTTCCGTTGCCCCGCCGAGCGGCACACCGGGCTCAGCTGATACCAAAGAGTTCCGCGAGTATGTTTCCGACCCGGCGAATCCGGTTCCTTACCGTCAACGGCCCATTTCTCCCACATATCCAGCCGGAGATTGGCGCACTTGGGAAGTTGCCGACCAGCGATTTGTCGATCATCGCCCTGACGTTTTAAGCTACGTCAGCGCGCCGCTCGAACACGACCTCACTATCACGGGGCCGCTGGCCGCCAAACTGTTTGCTTCAACGTCTGGAAGCGATAGCGATTTTATCGTCAAGCTCATTGACGTTTATCCCGACAACGCGCAGAAAAATGATTGGAATCCCGAAGCCGGCCCCAAACCCGGCCAATATGCGCAGTCGCTCAACGGCTACGAATTGCCCATCGCGATGGAAGTCCGCCGGGGCCGCTACCTGGAAAACTTCGAGCACCCGCATGCTCTCGCTCCAAATCAACCCATTGAATGGACTGTGCCGCTACGTGATCACGATCACGTTTTTCTGAAAGGTCACCGCATCATGGTCCAGATTCAGTCCACCTGGTTTCCATTGATCGATCGCAATCCACAAAAATTCGTCCCAAGCATATACAAGGCGACCGCCGCGGACTTTGTTTCCGCCACGCAGCGCATCTACTCATCGCCCAAATTGCCATCGCACATCGTTCTTCCTGTCATGCCGTAAGGGCCGCGCTCTGACTCTACTGAATTTCGGCGTATTCAGACCTTTCACTATTTTATGAAAGGCTTATGCTTCGTCTCACGCACGGACGGCTGCCTGGCGTTCTCCTGAGAGAGCATCTTTTCTTAGCATGATCCAATTCCCGATTACATATCCCAGCGTGCCGGTCACAATGCCGCCGAAAATATCCGCGACGTAGTGGTAGCGGCCCCAAATGGTTGAAAAACACATCGCGGCAACCAGCGGCAGCATCACCCAGAAGAGCCAGCGCCGGAACCGGAATGCTCCCCATAATGCAGCGACGGAACCTGCTACGTGTTCGGAGGGAAATGCCGCGCCGCGGACTCGTCCTATATGTTCAATGAAATTGATGGTCGCGGTGATCGGTCCACCGTGCAGTTCGCCATGCCATGCGCCTGCCATCGCGAACCACGGACTCTCGATCGGAAATAACATCGCGATTACATAGCCAATCGCGTAGGCCACGGCGGAATAAGTCATTACCGACCAATAGGCGCGCCACTCGCGCCGGTAATAAAGAATTCCTCCCAGCACCAGCAGATAAACAAAATAAGTCAGATAAGCAAGTTGAAACAGGTCGTTGCGTACTGGCGTGGCAAATTGTTCCAGCCACACTGCGGGATGCACTCCAAACATCCGGTGATCGAACGCGATAAGCTTCGCGTCTTGCCAATTCGGATTGACAAGATGAACGAGATAAGCCAATTCCTCAAAGCAAAATAGAAAAAATAGATGCGGATACCAGTAGCGCCAAAAATGCCAAAAGCGCGTCGCGAGCGTGATGCCGTCTTGCCGGGAGCGCTTTTCGGCACCCGCTGCCACGCCGCACAGCAAGAAAATAAGTGCAGCCACAAGGGCCTGCGCGCCGATCAGCGTCCATGGATGTGAAAGATTGCGCGAATACGCCAAGATCATCAGGCTCGATAGCGTCAAATAGCCGAGTGCAATCCATTCGAACGCGCCAATTGTTTGCCAGATTCGGGACACTTGCATGCGCCATGATTCCGCGGGTGAAAACGAATCCAATTCGACGGAGTTTCCGGAGGACGTGAGCAGCCTTGCGCCGCGGCGGTCAATTCGTTGCATATTCATCGTGCCGCCAAATCTTTCTTTTTCCAAGAGGGCCATGCGTGGAGCCGGTCGGTGGCGTCACTCACTTCAGTTGGCATTTGGCGCCGCCCGGTTACGGCGCGCAACGGCTTATAGGTCCACGTCAACACATGCCAGCCACGCAGCCGCGCGATGCGTCTCATGCGCTTGGTCGGATTGATCGCGAATGGATGGCCAACCGAATCGAGCATCCAGCGATCCAGCGAAGAATCTCCATATGCGCTGCATTGGGACAGCGGAGCTTGCCGTGCGTTTGCAAAGGCTTTCATCGCGTTTGATTTTGCTTCGCCAAACAGGGCAGGCCCGGAAATATGGCCTGTCCACAAGCCGTCGCGAATCTCCAGTTGCGTCGCTAGCACATCAATCTTGGTCTCGACGCCGCGCTCTAGAAGTTCTCGCTCGACCGCAAATTTCACGATTTCCGCAAGTTGCGCGAGGGTTCCACTGACCAGCACAATCGAATCGCCGCGAAGCGCGTGCCACCAGACACGTTGCAGCGCAGCGGGAAAGAATTCCGGCAGCAATTCCGGCACCCGGACAGCGCTTCGCTCCGCACGGGAAAGAATTCCCGCGGACACGTGACGCAGATACATTTTGTTCGCGTGAACCGCCAGCCGGAAACCGCGCGGCCCGCGGCGAAACATCTCCACTAACCAAGAAAAATAATTCTTTGCCGGAATTTCCCCTCGCCGCCGGAGTTCGTGGAAAAATCTCCTCTCCAGCGAAGGCTTGGCCAGCAGGGTTCCATCAATGTCGAAGAACGCGATGCTCATGCCGCCTCCGCCGAGGATTTTCGTCCGCGAATCCCGATCGCTTCCCGAGCAAAAAATTTCCAGCCTTCCAGGATTACCGGCAACCCGCGCAATAAACAGAACACCGCGGTGGCCCAGCTAAGAATCTGTGCGATGGCGCGAATCGTAAGATGTGTCTGGCCGGCAATAGTGCCCAGCAGCGCCACCGGGCCGCGCGTCAATGCCAGCTCCAATCCCAGATAGCAAAAGCAGGCGCACTTCAATGTTGCGTAGAGTCCGCGGCTCCATCGCGATGCCACCAGCGCGCGTCCCCACCAGGTTTGCAGCATGGCGCTCGGTCCCCAGCCTGAGTACCCCGACTTTAACGCCAGTCCACGCAGAAAATCGGTGACCGCACCGCGCGCGAAAAACAAGACCGGCAGCCACAGAGAAACCATTCCCACCACCGCAAAATATGTGAAGAACATGTTTTCGATCATGCGGTCGCCGAGAATATCCAGTTGCGCTCCCAGCGGCGTGGCCATCCGTTGTTTGCGGGCGAGGTGACCGTCAAGAGCATCAAGTGCTATGGCAGCAACCGTGAGCATGACTGCCGCAAGGTTGGCCCAGGTACCATGGCCAAAAAGCGCCACTGCGGCAAATCCGACCGCCACGCGAAGCGCAGTTACCTTGTTGGGCGTCCAATACATTGGAATCCAAGCCTCGCTGGAGAGGGAGCAATCGAGTCGCCAGAACACACCGTGACAAGCGCTTGATTCCATTGTACTTATGATTGACCTTGAGATTGTGCCGCGTGGGAACCGCCAAATTCGGCTGGCAGGGTGTCGTCCTTGCGTGATCCCGGCTCGGGGACCGCTCGTCACCGAGTTCTTTGAAAGTGTGCAAGAATGTTGGCGGCGATTCAAGCTGACCCGCTGAAAATTCCATGACACTTATCGAGGTCGCGGACATCGAATCCGTTTCGGAGCCAAACCGCGCATGAACTCAGACGTTTCGCTTGCCGCAGCGTTTCTCGCCGGCCTCGTATCTTTTCTCTCGCCATGCGTCCTCCCGCTGGTGCCCGGCTACGTTTCCATGCTCAGCGGAATCGGCGTTGAGCAGCTTCGCCAAGGGCAGCAGCCGCGCGGCAGTCTTTTTTCCTCTGCGCTTTCGTTCGTGGTCGGTTTTTCCGTGGTGTTCATCGCGTTTGGAGCATCGGCAAGCGCAGTGGGCTCGTTTCTGCAGCAAAACCGGTATGCGCTCGCACCCATCGCGGGCGCGCTGATTATTTTGTTTGGTTTGCATCTGACCGGCGCGCTCATGAAACTGAGCCCGCGTGCCGGAATATTCCTTGGAATTATTTTGTCCGCGTTGGCGCTTGCGGCGCTGATCCATCGCGGAGTGTTGTTCGCGGGACTTGGCGCCGTGCATTTCTTCTCGCTGAGCATCATCGGCTTTTTTGGGCCGGCACTGGCGAGATGGCTGAATTGCGATGTACATCTGCGCAGTACCAGCAAGCAGCCCGGCATTTGGAGCGGATTTTTGCTGGGCTTCGCATTCGCGTTCGGCTGGACACCGTGCATCGGACCTATCTTGACCACGGTGCTGGCGCTGGCGGCACAGAGCGACACAATCGCGCGCGGCGTTCTGCTACTAGCAATCTATTCCGCTGGACTGGCCATCCCATTCCTGCTGGCGGCGCTGGGGATCGTGCAGTTCCTGAAATTTTATCAGCGCTTCCGAAAGTACTTGCACGCCGTCGAACTCGGTAGCGGCGTACTGCTGTTGTTTGTAGGCGGACTGGTCTTTTTCAACAAGCTGACCTGGCTGGTGGGAAAATTGAGTTTCTTGAATAGCATTGCGCTGTGGCTGGAACGCACGCTGACGCACGGAAAATAAAGCATGTAAGACTGCGCCAGGGCCAACTCCGACAAAAACGGACAGCCGCGTTATACTGAAAGAAGAGGAAGCGCGAGAAAACGGCAACTTTGGAATCAGCGATGAAAAAAACGATCCTGCTATTAGTCATCGTAATTGCGGCAACCGCCGCCGTGTATTTCGCGGACAAAGCGACGCGAGTTCGCGTAACCGCGTCCGGGCCGGTGGCGCTGAAAGCGGGTACGCCGGCGCCGGACTTCAACGTGAAAGATTTGAGCGGCAAAAACGTAACGCTGGCGGATTACAAAGGCAAAGTGGTGCTGATCAATTTTTGGGCCACCTGGTGCGAGCCGTGCCGGCAGGAAATACCTTGGCTGATCGAAATGCAAGACAAATATGGACCCAAGGGGTTTACCGTGCTGGGCTTGGCGATGGATGAAGAGGGCAAATCGGTAGTGGCGCCATTCGTGGCGAAAGAACGCTATGACGTGAAAGGCCAACCATCGCCGATGAATTATCCCATTGTGATCGGCAACGAGGATGTCGCTGAAAAATTTGGCGGCTTGCTTGGATATCCCACCAGCGTACTGGTTACGCGCGACGGCAAACAGATTAAAAAAGTGACCGGAGTGATCAACGAAGAGGAAATATCCAAGTTGATCGAGGGAGCGCTTTAGCTTCATGAGCGTGCTGGACGAACGGGACTTTCAAAAGAAGAGTGAAGCGGCGTTCGAAGAACTGAAGCGGCGCTTGCTAAATGCCGGCGACCAGCACGGTTTTGACGTGGAAGGCGAAAGCGGCAAGCTAGAAATAATCTTTGAAGAACCGGAGCCCGCCAGGTTCGTGGTTTCTCCGAACACTCCGGTACGCGAGATCTGGGTTTCCGCGCTGTCGACCAGTTTCAAGCTGTCCTGGTCCGACGCCAAAAATGCGTTTGTCCTGGAAAAGACCGGCGAGAATCTTTTTGAAGTCATGAGCCGTGTGATCTCGCGGCAATTGGGAAGTGCAGTGACATTATGAAAGTGAAAGAAAGCAAGACACGCCGACGCGTGGCGCTATGGGGAGCTCCGGTGATCGCGCTGGCTTTCGCGACACAGCTTTTCCCGCAGATTCCCGCTGCCCGCGACGTGGTGACGCCATCTGCATTCCCGTCGTTTGAGCCCGTGGCGCGCGGCAAACAAATGCAAATCGCCGTGGTCATGAAAATTCGCGATGGCTATCATGTGAACGCCCGCCGGCCGACCTTTGACTACCTGATCCCCACGGACTTGAAAGCGGAAATGCCCGCGGGCTTAAAAGCGGGCGAGGTCACCTATCCCAAGGGTACGCTGCACAAATTCAATTTCACAAAAGACCAGCCGCTTAACGTTTACACCGATACCGTGGTGTTGCGCCTTCCGATCACGGTCGAAGCAAACGCGCCCCTCGGTAAACAGCACGTCGCCCTGAAACTGCGTTATCAAGCCTGCAGCACCGATGTCTGTCTGCCGCCGGCGACACTGACCGTCGATACGGTAGTCGATGTATCTTCGCAGGAATCGCACCCTAGCCATCCCGAATTATTCTCGAAACAGTAGCGCGATTCGCAACGCTTCTGCGAAACTGCCCTCATGGTTTCACCGACGGTGCCTTCCTCGAAAGTCGGCAAAATAATTGGCTTCAGCCTGGCCGCGGCTCTGTTGTTCGTGTTGCTCTTGCTGACAGCAGCCTATTCGCGCAAACGCGATGCTGAATTGCGTACACGCGATTGGATTGAGCGAGAGCTCCAGGCTAGATTTCAGAGCAACGTCGATCTGGAGGATTTTCATGTAAACGTCTTTCCGCGAATGATGGTAAGCGGCGAGGGACTGTCGATTCACTATCGCGGCAGGCCTGAGACTACTCCGATGATTCGCATCGAGAAATTTTCATTCGAACTCGGCTTCTGGAGTATCTTCCGCGTGCCGCATCGAATTCAACGCATTCACGTGCAGCGAATGGTGATCACGATTCCGCCTCGGCAGCCGCAACAGAATCTCCCGCCTCCGCCGGGCATCGAAACCAGCGAAATTCCGCACGTGACTGCCGCGGAAATCGAATGCGACAACGCCGATCTGCTCATTTTCTCAAATAAGCCCGACAGGGATCCTCTCGACTGGGAAATACATCACCTTGTCCTGACCGAAGTAGGAATGAACAAGCCGTTTTTTTTCCGCGGTACACTGACCAACGCCAAACCGAAGGGTGAAATCGAAACCAGAGGCAAGTTCGGGCCATGGAACGTGGATGTGCCCGGCGCGACCCGCGTGCTCGGCAGTTACGGCTTTCAGAATGCCGACCTCGGTCCATTTCCTGGCATCGCGGGAATTTTATCGTCCAGTGGCGGCTACAAAGGCCAATTGGATCAATTGGAAGTAGACGGCAAAACCGACACCCCGGATTTTTCACTCGATAATGTGGGCAAGCCGGTTCCTCTTCACACCGATTTTTCCGCGACCGTGGACGGCACCAACGGCGATACGCTGCTGCATCCGGTCCGCGCGATCCTGGGCCAATCGCACATTATTGCTTCCGGGAGCGTCGAAAACATTCGAGAAAAGCAGGGCCATGAAATCAAATTGGACGTCAGCACGCCGAAAGCGCGCATCGAAGACATTCTGAAACTGGCGATCAACTCCGACAAACCGTTTCTGCGCGGTCCGGTGGATATTAAAGCGAAATTATTGTTGCCGCCTGGGAAGCAGAAGGTCATCGACAAGATGACGCTCGATGGAAGCTTTGCGGTGACTAATGGGCATTGGAGCAGCTCGGAGCTACGCGAGAAATTGCAGAGCTTCAGCCGCCACGCCGAAGGGCAGCCAGAGGACAACGATGCGGGCAGCGCGGTCACCGATCTGAAGGGCACGTTCGTTTTGAAAAACAGCATAATCCGCTTTTCGAATTTGACATTCTCCGTGCCTGGCGCCGAGGTGCAACTGGCGGGCACCTACGAGCTTGCCGATCACAAAATTGACATGCAGGGCAAAGTGCGAATGAAGGCAAAGCTTTCTCAGATGGTGACTGGCGCGAAATCATTCTTCCTGAAAGCCATTGATCCATTTTTCTCGAAAAGTGGCGCAGGTACGGAATTGCCCATTACCATCACCGGAACGGAAGAAAATCCTGTGATGGCAGTAACTGTTTTTCACAAGAAGTTCGAAAAGCAGATGGGAAATCAGCAGAACCAGCAGAATCGGTGATTTCATCACCGCAGGGTTTCTAAGAACTAGCCTAATTCCCCTAGAGCGTCGCGAAGCCGGCGAACCACTCGCTCTTGTCCAAGCGCCACCATGGTGTCGAACAGCGGTGGCGCAACGGCTTGGCCAACGATGGCAACGCGAATCGCGTTAATCAGCAAGCCGGCCTTCACACCGCCCGCTTCGGCAACTCCGCGAGTGGCGTGATCGCATGCGTCATGATTCCATTCACCCAGCACGCCAAGCGCATCAGCGCTTTTGCCAAGCAGTTCCTTGATTTTCGCCGGTTCTTTCCAGAATTTTTCCTTGGCCCTAGGATCACGTTCGAACTCATCCGTGAAGAATGCCCGAGACCAGGAAGCAAAATCGGGCAGCAGCCGCACTCGGGGACGGAGCAGGTCCACGGTTTTGGAAAACCACTCCCGCCCGGCGCCCGCGGCCCATTCCTCTTTCCAAAGTTTGCTGCGTTTCAACTCCGCTTCCACTTCCGGCAGCAACTCCTCAATCGGCAGCTTCTGTAAATATTGAGTGTTGAACCACTCCAGCTTGTCGCGATCAAATACGCCGTTGGTCCGGCTGACTCCTTCCAGCGAAAATTTCTCGATCAGCTGGCTGGTACGCAGGAACTCCTGATCCCCTCCGGGCGCCCAGCCAAGCAATGCCAGGAAGTTGCGAAACGCCTCTGGCAGAAATCCTTCCGAGCGATACATGTTGACGTCCGTCGCACCATGCCTTTTCGAAAGCCGCGATTTGTCCGCGCCAAGGATCAGCGGCAGATGCGCAAAAATGGGAAGCTCCGCGCCGAGTGCGCGGTACAGCAAAACCTGCTTTGGCGTATTGGATATATGGTCGGCGCCGCGAACCACGTGCGTTATGCGCATGTCCACGTCGTCGACCACCGCGCTCATCTGGTACATTGCCTGTCCGAATTCCTCCCCTTCCTTGCCGGAGCGCATCAGGACAAAATCCTCGATCTCATCGTTGGAAAATTCGCGTTCGCCAAAAACAGCATCAAAAAATTTTGTCGTGCCGCCAATGGGCACCTTGAATCGCACTGCCGGTTTTGTTCCAGGCGTCGAGGGGGTGCCTTCGCGGCAGGAGCACCGCGTCACGCGGCGCACTTTCTGCGTTTCGGCGCCTTCTTGGGCATGATCGCCGCCAACATATTTTTCCGCCGGACAATAACAAAGGAAAGCGGTACCGTTCGCGAGCAATTTCTTGGCCGCTTCCAGGTACAGTGCGGTGCGCTGTGATTGATAGAACGGTCCTTCGTCCCAGTCCACGCCAAGCCAACGCAGGCCCTCAATGATTCCGTTGACCAGTTCCGGCTTGTTGCGTTCTGCGTCCGTGTCCTCAATTCGCAGGATCATGACGCCACCCCTGCCCCGCACAAAAAGCCAGTTAAAAAGAGCGGTACGCGCGCCGCCTACGTGAAGATAGCCTGTAGGCGATGGGGCGAAACGCGCGCGAATACCTGTGTTTGCGGTATTTCCAGGGTCAGACATGTGTGATTGCGTGAACCTTCGTGTCCTTTTGTTGGGAGTGTAATTTGACAGTGTAATCGAAGGTCAGAATAGCGTCCAATCCGCCCCATCCGCAGCGACCAGCCAAATCTTTTCCAAACCTCAGAATCGACCGGCGTCCGCTACTATCATTTACGCAACCAGTACCGCGGTACGCTTGCGCAGCTAAATTTGCCTGACTCATAATCGCAAGTACTTTGTTTTGTGCAAGAATCGGTCGGCAACAGCTCACGCTAGTTCTCGAGAACGTGGCCCGAATGCTTCCGTTCCTGCACACGCGGGTTCGTGTCATCGCGGACTTTGCGCAGCCGTCTGAAAAAATGCCAGGCGGAGAAGCGATAGCCCTTGATCAATAGCGGTCTGATTTCGCTCGCGTTGCTGGTCGCCACAGCGTTCGTCTCTGGCTATTTTGCATACATTTACAATCTGAAGCGCCAGGTGTATCTCCTCTATTGGACCGCCGGCTGGGGCATGCTCGCCCTGCACTATTTGGGAACCGGACTCAGCGGTGCAGCTGCTGCCAATTCTTTTCAAACGGCACTCGGTCAAGGACTTTTTGCAGGTGCCGGCATCTTTTTTTTCCTGGGGGCTCGCCAATACGCTCACCGGTCACTGCTGCTGGGCGGAACGTTAGGTGCCGGCGCCGCCGTTCTGTTATGGACGCTTGCGAATGCTCTCGGATTCTTTTCCTTTCCGGTCATTTTTTCCGCATTCGCTATCTATTCCGCCGTCGCTGTGGAGTTCTGGGTCGAAAGCAGGCTGCAAGAAACCCTGGCGGACTGGTTGCTCTGCGTGGTGTTTTCGGCTTGGGCAGCTCTTGGGTTGCTCTTCTATTTCTTTCAAGGACGCCTGAATTCACTGCACCTTACGTTCGACCCTATTTCTGCGCTTCCCGCTAGTTTTGCGGCGATGCTCATGGTCATGGCGCTATACGAAGAAGAAAAGCGCCGCATCGAACGCAACATGCTGGCGCTTTCCAACTTGAATCTGGCCGCATCGAGCTTTTCCGGTGGAGAGATTCACCGCATGCTGTCGCAAGCTCTGGATCGCGTTCTGGGCGTAGTACGGTTGCCTGCGGGCGCGTTGTTTCTGAATCATGGAGATCCCCAGGGACCGACCTCAGTGGTGGCTGTCGGACTCCAGGATGAATTCTGCCGCGTCGCCCAGGAGGAAGGACTCGACGATTATCTGGTCACCCTGGTTTCTCGCCTCGGCGGTCTGATGGGATTCCGTGATTTGCGTGATGATTCGCTGATGGCGTTGGAAAAAGAAGACCAAATACGCCGATTCCGCAAACTCGCGCTGGATCAGCATCTTCGCAGCGTGGTTGCCATCAGCTTGCAAGCCAAAGAACAGGCTTTCGGCGTGTTGTTGCTGGGCTCGCCCGATACTCGCAGATTCACCCCCGCGGAACTTCGGCTGCTCCTCGCCTTGGGACATCAAATCGGCATGGCTGTCGAGAATAGTTTGCTGATCCAGCAAACCTCGCGCCGTTCGGAAGAGTTGCACGTACTGAACGAAATTGGCCGCGCTCTCAGCTCGACGCTTCACAAGGAAGATCTTCTTCGCAAGATTTGGGAAGAGTTGCGGCGATTGTTCGATGTCGAAAATTTCTATATCGCTTCGCTCGATACCGTTCGCGACGAAATGCACTTTGATTTGGAAATTATTGGGGGCGTGCGAAATTCCCGCCGCACGCGTCCTGCCGGGAACTTTCTTACTGAGTTTGTGATCCGCACCAGGCAGCCCGTTTTGATCCGCGAAAATTTCGTCGAGGAAGCTCAAAAACTCGGTGTGGAACCCCTTCGCGATCATGGATGCTTTTGCTGCGTGCCACTGGTCGCCTACGACCGAGCCATCGGCGCCATGGCTGTCTTTGCCAATCAGGACAAGTCATTCGACGAAGGCCATCTGGAACTCCTTCGCGTTCTCGCCAGCGAAGCCAGCATCGCCATCGAGAATGCCCGCCTGTTCCAGGAGGAGCGTACCAAGGCCCGTCACCTCACTCTGCTCAACACCATTTCTCGCCATGCGATCGGCACACTCAATCCCGATGAAATGCTCGCGAAAATGACCGAAGAGCTGGAAAACGGACTTACCTACGACCATATCGGAATTGCCGTCCTGGAATACTCGACTCGCGAACTGGTGATACAAGCCGAAGCCGGAAATCGCCGTGGCGCCCTCGGACAGCGCATCCCGCTCGGCTCCGGACTGATCGGAAACGTCGCCCGCAATGGCAACTTGGCCTCTTTCCGTTTGGGTCAGCCCGCCGATGCCGCTTTCAAGCCGCTTATGGCGGATACCAAGTCCGCGGTCGCTCTTCCCGTTTTCTTCGCGGAACAGTTGCACGGCGTTCTGTACGTCGAGTCCGCAAAGGATAATGATTTCACCGACGAAGAAGTATTGCTTCTCGGGACCCTGGCTGACTTGATTGCCGGCGCTCTCCACAATGCGTTGACTTTCCAAAAAGCGCAGGAACAAGCCATCACCGACGGCCTTACCGGCGTAAAGACCCACCGCTTTTTCATGGAAGCGCTCTCCGCGGAATGGAAACGCTCGACGCGTGCAGGCCGCGCTTTCGCGTTGGTCCTGATGGACTTGGACCGCTTTAAGTTCGTGAATGATTTCTACGGCCACCTCGAAGGCGATCTCGTTCTGCAGCGCGTCGGCCACATTTTGGAAGCCAATTGCCGCCGTTCGGACGTTGTGGCGCGCTATGGCGGCGACGAATTTGTCATCCTCATGCCGGAAACTTCCATGGAACAGGCCCGGCAGCTTGCTTCGAAACTCCGCGGTTGGGTCTGCGCCGACAATCTGCTGCGCGAGAAAAATGTTTCAGCCAGCTTCGGCATCGCCTGCTACCCGTTGCACGGCTCCTCGCCGCAGGAACTGATTCAGGTCGCGGATGCTTCCATGTATTTGTCGAAGCACCAAGGCGGCAACGCTGTTTCCACCGCGGACCACTTCGACCCCACCGAAGCAAAAAAATGGAAGAAAGATGTTCTGGAAGCCTACCTCGGTGTGACACTTAAACGCCTTTTCGCCACCGGTCCGGAAGCTTTCGAAGAAATTTACCAGCGCCTGAAGCAGTTCACCGAATCGCTGGCGGCGACGGAAGCCGGCAATGGCCTAACCGTACCTCACGAAATTCCGGAAGACACCGGCCCTCAGGCCCTTCCGCAAGCCGTGCTGGACACCGTTACTTCACTGGCCTTTGCCATTGACGCCAAAGATCACTACACCCAGGGGCACTCGCAGAAAGTCTCCGCTTATGCCGCGCTGATCGCGGAAGCCATGGAGATGAGCCCTGCCGAGATTGACGAAATCCGTCTCGGCGCCGTGCTGCACGATATAGGCAAAGTCGGAATTCCCGAAAACATCCTCAATAAATCCGGACCTCTCAATCCCGATGAATGGGAAACCATGAAATCGCACGTGGTCTTTGGCGCAAAAATCCTGGAGCCGCTGAAGCCTTTGGCTCGCATTCGCGAAATGGTCCATCATCATCACGAATATTTTGATGGGTCCGGTTACCCGCACGCTTTGCGGGGAGAAAACATCCCTCTCGGCGCCCGCATTGTCGCTGTCGCCGACGCCTATGACACTATCACCAGCGATCGCACCTATAAGAAAGGCCGCTCCGCGCAGGAAGCGCTGGCGGAATTGGAACGCTGCGCCGATGCCCAATTTGACGCTCGTATCGTCGAGATCTTCGTTCGCGTGATGCGCCAACAAGCCAATCCAATCATCGAAGTTGCGTCGCTAACGCAGGCTCGCGAGAGCTGAACACTTTTTTGACCTTGGCCTTTTTGCACGCCCGCTCGTGAGCCATGTCGCGCCTTACCTCTGCGCCATACGGGCTGTTAAGCTGAAACCAGAGGCGCAATTAAAATGCAAACTGCGAAGGTGCAATGGATCGGTGAACAGAAATTCGTGGCCGTCAGCCCGTCGGGCCATGCCTTGGCAATGGATTCCGATCGCACCACAAACACCGCGCCGAGTCCCATGGAGTTGCTCCTGATGGCCCTCGGCGCCTGCACTGCGACCGATATCGTCATCATCCTCGAAAAGAAACGCCAGAAACTCCAATTCCTCGAGGTGATTTGCTCCGGTGAACGCGCCCCAGCGCCGCCGCAGGTTTGGACCAAACTTGAAATTCTTTTTCGTCTTCGCGGCAAGCTCGAAGAGAGCGGCGTCCAACAAGCTATCCAGTTGAGCGAGGAAAAATATTGCTCTGTATCTGCAACTCTAAAAAAGAGCGCTGAGCTGGCCTGGCGATACGAAATTCTGCCCGCAGAAGATTAATCATTAAACAACGGTACGACTTTAGACTTGCAGCTTTTATTATCCCAAGATATAAGCATTAAACCGCATGGGGCCCTGGATCCGAACCTTTTTCCTTGGTTGGGTGGTGTTGTGCTTTGCCGTGGCGGGAATGGCTCAGATGCCCTCTTCTCCGCCGCCGGGCGGGGCCACCATTCCGTTGGCGCTGATTCCGCGTGTCTCTAGAGCTCCGAAGCTCGAAGACTTTCTCGACGGCAAACCCCGCGAGGCCGAATTGGCCGTCGACAATTTTCGCCAGAACGTCCCGGGCGACGGCACTCCTGCTACCGAAAAGACGACCGCCTACCTCTCTTACGACGACAAAAATCTCTACGTCGTCTTCGTTTGCCACGATGACGGCCAGGTGCGCGCGCATCTTTCAAAGCGGGAAGACGTTGACCAGGATGACGGTGTGGGTATCTTGCTGGACACCTTTCGCGATCATCACCGCGCCTACTTCTTCTTTTCAAATCCCCTGGGCGTTCAGTCCGATTCCATTTACACCGAAGGCCAAACTTACGATTTCAGCTTTGACACGCTCTGGAATAATCAGGGACGCTTGACTCCCGACGGCTACATCGTCTGGTTTTCCATTCCGTTCAAGAGCCTTCGATTTTCCCACGCGCCGCAACAAACCTGGGGCGTTGCGCTCTACCGCGTCATTCTCCGCAAAAGTGAATTTGACTATTGGCCCTATATCACGCAACGCGTCGAAGGTATTACTCAGCAATTCGAACCCGTTGGAGGTCTCGATCACGTCTCTCCCGGGCGCAACGCGCAATTCATTCCGTACGGGCTTTTTGCCGGCGACCATTTTCTCAATCAGCCGGCCTTTACTTCCATTGGCCCGCCGCCCGCATATCAAAATACTTTCGAACACCGTGCCGGTCTCGACGCTAAGTTTGTCGCTAAAGACGCGCTCTCTTTTGATGTGACTCTGAATCCGGATTTCAGTCAGGTGGAAAGCGACGATCCTCAGGTTACCGTCAATCAGCGTTTCGCGGTTCTCTTTCCCGAAAAGCGTCCTTTCTTCATCGAAAATGCCGGCTTTTTCGAGACCCCGGTTAAGCTTTTTTTCTCCCGACAGATTGCCGATCCGCAGTTCGGCGCCCGTATGACCGGCAAAGCGGGAGATTGGACGCTGGGTGCGCTGGTAATCGACGATCGAGCTCCCGGCCAGGGTCAAACCCCAAACGGCGCTTACGATACCCGTGCTCTCGATGGCGTTATCCGCATCGCTCGTGAATTCGGCAAACAGTCCTACATCGGAGCCTTCGCTTCCAGCCGCGATTTCGCCGATACCAGCAACCGGATCGTTGCACTCGACGCTCGCCTGAAATTTTCGCCTCATTGGGTCGCTGACTTTCAGGCTTCTCACAGTTGGACGCGCCAGGATGTAAATCTCCCTCAGCTTTGCCAGCAGTTCATCGCGCCGCTGCAAACAGGAGCTGCTCCTGCCAGCGCCTCCTCCCAACAAGGCAACAGTCTTTACGCCGATATTTCCTATACCGGCCGCAAATTGTATTTGCTCAGCGAATTCAACGATTTCTCACCGGGTTTTTGCGCCGAGCTTGGCTTCATTCCTCGCGTGGACATTCGGCAAAGCTATTCGTTGGCCAGCTACCTCTTTCGCCCGAATCTTCATCCCATTGTGGACGTTGGCCCCGTCGCCTCCGAGACCATCGATTGGGATCACAACAACGTGCTGCAGGATTGGTCCGCGGCTCTGGGCGCTCAACTCGATCTGACGCGCAACTCCACTCTGACCTTCAGCCGCGGCGAAGCCTACGAATTATTCGACAACATTCCTTTCCGCAAACACAGTACTTCCGTCTACGGCACTTCCGCTCTTTATAAGTGGCTTACGCTGACCGCCCGTTTCACCACCGGCACCGGTGAAAACTTTTTCCCTGGCGGCGCTCTCGACCCGTTTCTCGGAAATGTGAAGCGCGTGAACCTGGGCTTCACGGTAAGGCCTTTATCCCGTTTCCGTATCGACGAAACTGCCATTTACTATCGCCTGGGCACTCGCGCCGGCTCGACGCCGGCTGGTTTCTCCCCGGGGCAATCCATTTTTAATAACTATTTGCTGCGCACCAAAGTAAATTATCAATTCACGAAGGAGCTGTCTCTGCGCGTGATTGTCGATTACGACGCAACGCTCGCCAACAATCAGCTGCTCAATCTCCAGACCAATTTGGGCGGCTATGCCGGCGGTCCGCTTCCTCCCTCCAAACAATTTCCCACCGACGTCTTGCTGACTTATCTTCTCCATCCCGGCACTGCCATTTATGTGGGCTATAACAGCGGCCTGAACAACTTGGCGCTCGATCCGTTCACGCCCACTCCGTCCGTCTTCTATCAAGGCACTCCGACAAACCGCAATAGCCAGCTGGTTTTCGTCAAAGTAAGCTATCTTTTTCGCTTCTAGATTTTCTGTATCTGCGCTTCAATTCGGCAGTGGACAAGTTTGAATTTTCCTCGATCGTGCCGGCACAACTGCATAAATTGAGGTGCAGCTCAAAATTCAAACTGACCGCCACCTTCCATCCGCATAACTTGTACGCGGCACGCGGCATCGCATAAACTTCCCTTTCTTCTATTCAGGTGCCAATTCCAGTAAGGAGCGTCATGTCGCATCGCATTGCAGCGAAGATTACAGGCGTAGCCGGTTTCCTGCCGCCACGCGTGATGACCAACGCCGACCTGGAAAAAATTGTGGACACCAACGACGAGTGGATTCGCACTCGCACCGGCATCCGTCAACGTCACGTCGTCGACAAAGGTATGGCCTCTTCTCACATGGCCACCGAAGCCGCCAAGCAGCTCCTTGCCAACACCAATACCGACCCCTCCGAAATCGGCTTGATCATCGTCGCCAGCGTCACCCCTGATATGCTCTTCCCCGCTACCGCGTGCTTGGTTCAGGATCGCATCGGCGCAAAACGAGCCTGGGGATTCGATCTTTCCGCAGCCTGTTCCGGCTTCGCTTACGCTCTCACTGTCGGCGCGCAATTTGTAGGCTCTGGCGCCCACAAAAAAGTGCTCGCCATCGGCAGCGATACCATGACCTCCATTCTCAATTACGAAGATCGCGCCACTTGCGTGCTTTTCGGCGACGGCGCAGGTGCGGTTCTTCTTGAACCAGCCGCGGATGGCGCCCCTGACAAGATGGAAGGCATTCTCGATTTTGAGCACGACATTGACGGCTCTGGCGGCCAGTATCTCTACATGCCGGGTGGTGGCTCCCTGAATCCGCCCACCCGTGAAACCGTTGATAAGAAGATGCACTACGTCCATCAGGAAGGATCCGCCGTTTTCAAGTATGCCGTGCGCCGCATGGCCGAACTCGCCGCGCATGTCGTCGAACGCAACGGCCTCAAGGGCGAAGACATCGCGCTCGTCGTTCCCCACCAGGCCAACCTTCGTATCATTCGCGCCATGCAGGAGCGCCTCGGCCTGCCCGACGAAAAAGTTATGGTCAATATCGACCGCTACGGCAACACCACCGCTGGCACCATTCCACTCGGTCTGCGCGACGCTGTCGACCAGCAAAAATTAAAAAAAGGCGACCTCGTCCTCCTCATGGCCGTCGGCGCTGGCTACACCACCGGCTCCGTCCTCCTCCGCTGGGCGTATTGATTCTCTGCCGCCATGCGACAAACCAACGCCTGTGCATTCCGTTTGTTCACCATAGTGCGACAGAGTGGGTAAGAGGGCTGAACGGAGCTGATAAAGTAGTTAACAAAGATGGAGGAGCGTACTTCGCTGGCGAGATTACTGGTGGCGTCGTGGCGAGCGAATTGGCGGCTGCGGGTGGCCTGACAGCCGCAGCGATCGCGAATGGAAAGAATGGTGCTCTATTCGGGCGGGGACTGAACACCGTGTTTAACAGCAGCAACAAGATACGTTTCGGCTGGGGCTGGAGAGGAACGGCGACAGGTGGGCGCAACATTATCCGGCTTGGAATCGGGGCGGGACGAGGCAGCAAGTGGTACAGTCACATTGTGTTTTGGTCAAGGTGGTTGGGCCGGTGAGATCAAGCTGCGGAAGATAGATCGATGAGAAAAACTCACATGGACAAAACTCAACTCGCGTCACTTCTAGAGAATTTTCTAGAAGGCAGCGGTGGAGAGTGGGACTGGGACGACTTCATAACTGCGACGGAGCTGGATGATGATAAGCTTGAGTCCATCCAGCGTAAGTGCGTTTTACTAAGTGCGGAATTCCCACCGGAGAAGTCAAACGAGTACTGCAACGAACAAGGGCGGCAAGTACTCCGGAACTATATCAATCTCCTTCGAACCTAATTACGCGCCTGGTCTGCCTCCCCGAATCCACAGAAGAGATCATAAGAAATTCGCATTCTGTGAGTCAGCCTGTTGTGTCTAGTGACCTGCCCCAATTCTTCGCGCACGGAATCATACGACGCTTAAATCTCCTGAACTCATGACTTGTGCCTCGTTCCGTTCTTCGCATTGCGGCGCGCAGGGAGCCGTAGGCGACCGAAGCGCTGCAATGCGACGCGCGAACTCCCGCGGCGTTAGGTACCCCAGACTGCTGTGCGGTCGCTCTTCGTTGTATTCCTCTCTCCATGCCGCGATCTTCACCCGCGCCTCAAACAAATTCCCGAACCAACTCGCGTTCAAGCATTCATCCCGCAACTTCCCGTGGAAACTTTCCACAAACGCATTCTGCACCGGCCGCCCCGGCTCAATATGCACCAACTCGATCTTCCGCTCCAGCGCCCACGCCAGAAAACGCCGGCTCGTAAACTCCGGCCCGTTGTCGCAGCGAATCGCTTCCGGCGCTCCGCGCTCCGCCACAATCTTCTCTAGCTCCCGCGTCACTCGCCGACTCGGAAATCCGCTATCCGCTTCCAGCGTCAAACATTCTCGCGTGTACACGTCGATCACGCTCAACACGCGAAACTTCCTTCCGCTCTCCGCCGCATCATGCACAAAATCCAATGCCCACTCCTGGTTCGCTCTCGTCACCACCGGTCTCGAAATACCCGCTCGCCGCAACCGTTTTCTCCTCTTCCTCCGGATCAGCAGCCCCGCTTCCCGGTACACGCGATACACTTTCTTGTGGTTCACGTGCAGGCCTTTTTCTTCCAGCTTCAACTGCAAGCGCCGGTATCCCCACTTCGGCTTCTCCCGCGCCGCTTCCAGCAAGCTCGCGCGCAACTCTTCGTCGTTCCTCCGGCTCGCATACCGCTGGCTCGACTCCGCCACGTTCAACAGCTCGCAGATCCGCCGCTGGCTCACCAGAAACTTGCTCCACAGCCAGCGCACTTCCTCCTTGCGTTCTACGAGCTCCACCCGTTTTTTTCAATCACCGCTTTCAGCATCTCCTTGTCCAGACTCAAATCCGCCACCAGTTTCTTCAGCCGCCCGTTTTCATCTTCCAGCTGTCGCAGCCGCTGCGCTTC
>DATDFA010000017.1:0-22065 GCA_036522855.1 Candidatus Acidiferrum sp.
AAGCGGGTGCGGGCTCTACTTGGAGCCTGCCATTAAAAACGACCGGGCTCTACTTGCGGCCCGCAATGGCAACTGATCGGCTCTACTTGGAGCCCGCGAGTAAAAACGGGCGAGTCCTGACTGAGTCAAAGGAACTCTTCCAAATGCAGCCTCGCCACGCTACCAAAAACGGCCGGTCGCTAAGCTCTTTAGAATCTGCAGTTACAGAAAAATGGCGGGGGAGGAGTAACCCGAAAGTAAATACAAAGCCCGAACGCACCGATTAAGCCAGAACGGTGGATCAGCGTTTTCGTAAGCCCTCTGGACTCGCTAAGTCCTTTAGATCTCATACTTACGAAAGCCGCCGCCGCTAACTCCTTTGTTCCTCATACTTACGCAAAACAGGGGGAGGGGGCTGACCCGAAGGGAAACGCACAAAAGCAAGCAAACCGTGATGAGCCCAAAAGCCGATCGCTACTTTTGATGATTCCGTTAGCAGGAGCGCATTGCGGCCGCAAAAGCCAGGTTGCCCTGCAGGCGTCGATCCACCTGCACCGCGGCGAATCGAGCGCACAGAACGCGTTCGCCTTCCGCCCACTCGGCTATCGTGGCAATCCGCCCGGCAGCCAGTTTCCCGACCGCGTGGATCATTTTGAAATACAGTGGCACCAGGCCAAGTCCGGAGGACTTGGCGCTTAAGTCGGGAGTCAACTTATGCAGTTGAGCCAGCGACCGGTAATCTTCGCCTCGGATCGATTCCGTTTCGACTCTTGCTGCCGCGAGCACCTGTTCCGATACTGGTTGCGACGCGATTCCGGCAACAACCGCCCTCCAGTAATACACTCCAAACTGGGCGAGTGCCACGATTGAGATCGCAAGTAGCAGAGCGGAGAACATTGCTAGCCTCTGTAAATATTTTGCCTCCGCCACTCGCATAGCGCCATAGCTCCGAGGTACTATCTGGCTGGTCCTTCGGGACTTAACTTATTAGGAACAAATCGTCCGGCGATCTCAGGCGAAAGGCTCCCATGCCAAACAGGCTTATTTGCGTCGCCACATTCACGGGATTAACGGCCCTTAGCATCACCTTCAGCTCTGGGTCCAGCCCAGCCGGCTTGTTCCCTGATCGTTTGCCAGTGAGTCCCCGTCCAGCCCCTGCTGAACATCCACAGGAGTCACCGGCGCTAGCAATCCGTGCAGTTCTCGATGCACAAAAGGCAGCGTGGAACCGGGGAGATATTCCCAGCTTCCTCGAAGGCTGCTGGAATTCGCCCGACTTGACGTTTTCCGGCAGCGAGGGCATCGTCCGCGGCTATTCCGGGCTGCTCGAACGGTATAAAAGAACCTATCCGACCCGGCCCGCCATGGGCGAACTTGACTTCGCGGGATTGGAAATCCGAGACCTGGGCCCAGATGCCGCTCTGGTTCTTGGCCATTGGCACCTCAAACGGTCCGCAGGGGACGCCGGTGGCGTCTTTACCCTCGTCTTTCAGCGATTCCCATCCGGCTGGAAAATCATTCACGACCACACCAGTGCACAAAAGCAGACACCCTGATTTCGAATACGCGAAACACTGTAAGCCACCAGAAAATCTGAGCTTACAGCATTTTTAGCAGTAAGAATTGGGTCGAACTTGGCAAAAAATTTCTGCAAAAAACTCGGCTGTTTCTGTAAGCCTATGAAAACAAAGACCAGACTTTCCTTTCCAATTTGGTATCACGGCTGCATACAGTTAATCCGCTACCGGAGTACAGGTCTCGATCGCCGGTTCACTCCGCAGGCTGGCCGACGGGAGAATCAGGGGTAAACCATGCGTAAGTGTGTGTCTATTGCGGGGACTCTGCTGCTAGGTGTCCTGCTTTTTGCCCAACCGTCGAAAGCTGACGGCGTCACGACAAATTACGAGTTGACAGGCGGCGGCTGGGATATCACCTTTTCGATTCCCTCCACCCTTGCGCCCACAAGCGTGACCAATAACATGGTCACCTTCTCGAACGTTACGGGCAGCTTCGGGTTCGGCGGCACTTACGATTTTTCCACAATCGAGATCGCCACGGTAGGCTGGGCTGGACATACGAACTATTGGGCATCAGGTAGCCAGACTCATTTTCTTGAGCTGGTGGCACCGGGACTCTTTACATTGAACGCTGACGGAACGGTTACCCTGAATACGGGTACGTTTATGATAGGCGACTACAACAGCTTCAACGGTGCTCCTCTTAGCTTCACCCTGAGAGTTGTCGATTCTCCAACTGTGGGGACTCCGGAACCAGCGTCATTAATTCTCTTGGGCTTCGGCGGGCTCGCGTTGGGCGCTTTGCGTCGCCGCAAGGCGAGCTGAAACACCGTCTTAAACAAGAAATTATCTAAACGAGAAATTCAAAAGGCGCCCTCCGTGGGCGCCTTTTTTGTTTCCTGCAGGCTCCCTTCGGAGTGAAGGGTCCTTACGCGGGTCGACTGCGTTAGTTCGCCGAGCACAACACGATTGCCACACAACACTTTTGTAAATCACAGAACATCCAGGATTTCTTCAGTGCGTTTGAACGGTGGAATCAAGTAAGCGCCGGCCAGCTCTGTGCGCGACCACGCCAACATTTCTCGCGCGACCGCGAAGCCACGATCGCGCGCACTGCTTCCAGCAGACTCAAGCGATTGCAAGAGCGATTCAGGAATCGCAATGCCGGGGACTTCGTTGTTCAGCCGTAAAGCCTGCTTATAACTATTGAGCGGCCAGATCCCGATCAGAACGGGAATCGGAGATTTGCCGCCCAGTTTCCTAACGAACGTGACCCAATGTTGGGGATCGAAGAGCGGCTGAGTCATGGCGAAGTGCGCTCCGGCTTCGATTTTGGCGTAAAAGCGCGCAATCTCGTCATCAAGATTATCTGCCACGGGATTCACTGCCACGCCAATCGTAAAGTTTGTCGCGCCGCCCAGGGTCTTGCCGGACCAGTCTGTTCCTTGATTCAGGCGGTGAAGAACTTTGACCAGGCCGACGGAATCGACCTCGTATACACCACTAGTTTCAGGATAGTCTCCAACAGAAGGCGGATCGCCGGTAATGGCAAGCACGTTGCGAACGCGTCCAACCGTCCAGGCACCGAGCAGACCCGCTTGCAATCCAATAATATTCTGATCGCGTGTCGTCAGGTGCGGAATCGTTTCGATGCCGCGCGCCTCCAGCGCACCCGCGACCACCAGCGCGTCCATGCCGACGCGGGCCATCGCGCCGGAATTGATGTCGATGGCATCCACTTTGCCGGAGGCCATGATTTTTTCCACCTGCTCGTAAACACGATCGAGCGCGATGCCCTTCGGAGGATCAATTTCCACGCTCACCTGAAATTTGCCAGCTTGAATATTTTTCCAGAGCTTGGATTCGGGAGCCCGTTCGACGGTCTTCAGTTCCAAAGAAACCGATCTCTGCATCACGTTCGTGGTTTCGCCGACCTCAATCGTCTTCGCCGATTTCGACGGGCGCAAAGATTTAACCGCGTCGGCCATAGCGCGAATGTGGGCCGGCGTGGTGCCGCAGCATCCGCCCAGAATCCTTACGCCCGAAGCGACTGCCTCGCGCGCAAACAAGGCAAAATATTCCGGAGAAGATTTCGGATAGACGATGCGATCTCCTTCGCGCTTGGGAAAACCCGCGTTGGGCATGCCGCTGACGCGCAGATCGTCCAGCGATGCGAGCTCCTGCAATACCGGCAGAAGGGCTTGCGGCCCGATGGTGCAATTCGCGCCGATGACCTGGACGTTTTTATCTTTCAATTGCGCGGCGGCGCCGGACGGGCGGAGGTCGCCGTAGGCCGTGCCTTCTTCGGCGTAGGTAAGCTGCGCGATGATCGGCAGAATAGAGAAAGAGCGAATGGCGTTGATGGCCAGAAGAATTTCTTCAATGTAGGTGAAAGTTTCAAGAATGAAAAGATCGACGCCACGCTCTTCCAGTGCTTGCGCTTGTTCCAGAAAATACGAAGTGATTTCTTCCGGTTCCGGATGGCGAGCTTGCACGCCGAGGCCAAGCGGGCCGATGGAGCCAGCGATCAAGACTTCGTGCGCCGCGGCTTCACGGGCTTCGCGGGCAATTTTGACGCCACGCGAATTAAAGCGATGGACTTCGTCAGCGAGACCGAGGTGCGCCAGCTTGAAGCGGTTCGCTCCGAAAGTATTGGTTTCAATAATTTGCGCGCCGGCTTCGATGTAGGCCTGGTGGATACGAAAGACGGCTTCCGGCTCGGTCGCGTTGAGCTCATCGAAGCAACGCTGCGCACCCACGGCTTCGTGCAGCATCGAACCCATCGCGCCATCGGCGACGAGGATGGAGTCTTTCAGCCTTTCGTTAAAATCGAGAATCTTCACGATGTATCCATCCGAAAAATGAAATAGGTATCAGGCTGTTACACGTAATCGCCTTCAGCGTTTTTGTTCCATGAGGGAGGCTACGGTGCTCATCAGATCGTACTTGGTCAGGATTTCAAAGTGGGTTTCGTCCATCTCGACAAAAACCGCGGGATTTTCGTGGCTTAAAATGTAGGTGACGCGTTCCACGGGAGCGGTACAGGAAATTTTTGGGAGCGGCTCGCTCATGACTTCGCGAATCACAAGTTTGCGAAGGTCCTTGCCCTGCAGAGCGAGCATCAGAATCTGGTCTTCATAGACAGTGCCGATGGGCTGGGTTTCTTCGAACACTGGAATTTGCGAAATGTCCTGCTCCTGCATGGTCTTCAATGCGTGGAACACAGTTTGATACGGCCTGACGACGACCAGATCGCGAACCTTGCCGGATTTGTGCTTCGCGTTGACCACCTCGCCCGCGGTGATGGCTACAGCGGAATCGACGTAGCCGCGTTCCCGCATCCATTCTTCGTTATAAACCTTGCTGAGATAACGCATGCCGGTATCGGGCATGAACGCGACGATGTAGGATTTTTCATTCAGACTTTTTGCCAGCCGCAACGCCGCGGAAAGGCATCCGCCGCCGCTGCCGCCGGTGAAAATGCCTTCCTGCTTCACCAAACGGCGCGCCACCACAAAACATTCTTCGTCATTCACTTGGATTACATCATCCAAAATTTTCATGTCCATGGTGCTGGGGAAAAAATCTTCGCCAATTCCTTCGACCACGTAGGTTCGCGCTTTGCCAACTTGCCCCGTCTTGTGAAATTCGTAATAGAGCGAACCTTCCGGATCAACGCCGACAATCTGAACGGCGGGATTTTTTTCTTTCAGATATTTTCCCGCGCCGCTGATCGTTCCGCCGGTGCCCATGCCGCAGACAAAATGCGTTATTTTCCCTTCCGTGTCTTCCCAAATTTCGGGGCCGGTGGTCGCATAGTGAGCCGCGGGATTCATTGGATTGTCGTACTGATTGGGGTAAAAAGAATTGGGAATTTCGCGAGCCAGTTTTTTTGCGACGGAGTAATAGCTGCGCGGGTCAGCGGGTTCGACCGCCGTGGGACACACGATCACTTCGGCACCGAGGGCCTTGAGAAGATCGACCTTTTCTTTCGATTGCTTGTCAGTGATCGTAAAAACCATCTTGTAGCCGCGTACCGCGGCGACCAGCGCCAATCCCATGCCGGTGTTGCCGGAAGTTCCTTCAATAATGGTGCCCCCGGGCTTCAGGAGGCCGCGTTTTTCCGCGTCGTCAATCATGGTGATGCCAATGCGATCTTTCACCGACCCGCCGGGGTTGATGTAGTCCGCCTTGACGTAGATCTGCGGCTTCAGTCCCTGGTTGATGCGGTTGAGCCGCACCAGCGGAGTGCGTCCGACGGCGTCCAAAATATTGTTGCAGCGCATGAAGTGCGTGGTTACCCGGCTTTCGTCGAAGCGGCGGTGCTCTCACTCAATTGCAGTGCAGCGCCATGTGATACTCAGTTTAGCATGCGACTGCAAGGGGCGCTGCGCCACGGTCGCATACGCCACGTAAAGAGCGCCAAGCGAAGGGAGCAAAAGGATGGAACGGAAAAATATCTCAAGCGGTACCCCGTGGGAGCCGATCGTCGGTTATTCGAGGGCGGTCCGGCTTGGCAATGTGGTCACCGTTTCCGGGACCACGGCGACCGGCCCGGATGGAAAAATTGTCGGAATCGGGGACGCGCATGCGCAGGCTATGCAGACGATTCGAAACATCGAAGCAGCGCTGAAGCAGGCTGGAGCCGCGCTTACCGACGTTGTGCGCACGCGGATCTTTGTTACCAATATCGCGGAGTGGGAAAAGATTGGCCGAGCGCACGGACAGTTTTTCGCCGCGATTCGTCCAGCGACGAGTATGGTGCAGGTAAGCGCACTGATTTTGCCGGAGATGCTGGTGGAGATTGAGGCGGACGCGGTGGTGGAGAAGGGAGAATATTAAAGCGATTGCGATTTTCGCGACTCTGGTTCCGGAATCTTCAAGAATCACGAAAAACTAAATAGTGCAATAGTGTCGTTTTCTGAGCCCGCGCCGAGAGGGAGATATCTTAGCGCTCCTTCGGTTCCAGCAGCCCGCTGGCTAACCGAAGAGGACAATTACTCGGTGCGCCATACGGGCCTACCAGCGGGCGCGAATGCGGTACTTCAAAACGGAAGTGCCGTTGGCCGCGACCGGCACGTGGAACTGCGCCGCCCATGCAGCCGTTTTGGTGTACTTGTACGAAGAATTGACCATCTCCCAGTCACCGCCGATGGGTTCGTTAACTTCCACGGAGATGGGCGAGTCCTTGTGGTTGCGCAAAGTAATCTCAAATTCCATTTCCCAAGTATGTGTGTCGATGCGTTTGTAGTCGGTCTGTTTGCGTTCACTGATCACGTCGAAGGCCGTGCCAATATGAATGTTCAGCGTTTCATCTTTCGGCGTGTGATCAATCCGGTCTTCGCCGACAAATAGAATATTGCCCTTGGAATCTTTCTGATAGACACGCACATTCCCCGCGGGCATGGGCATTCCGAGGCCAGATTTCTCCTCGTTCTTGAATTTATAGAACACCATGACATTGTCTTTCAGCGGGGTGCCGGGATTCTGTTGATTGTGATAGTAGAAATTTTGCCCGTTCACAACAAAGCGCTTTTCCACTGGAACAGCGCTGCCCTGCAACAAACTGATCTGCTTGGTTTCCTTATCTTCGACGGAAGTTTTGCGGCCCAGCGTGTACAGGTGATACTCGCTGAAATTTTCCTGCGCAAACTGTTCCGCGCGCACGGCTTTCTGCATGACCATATCACGAGCCATCATTCCCGCGGGATTAGGGGGCTGGATGCGATTCAGATCCCCGGCCACTAACTGCAACCTTGCATTGTGAAACGCCGTCCCGCTATTGTTCACCAGTGTGACCCAGCCGTCCAGGTCCGCGGCCTTATCATCGCGACCCACGGTAAGAACGTAATCCGAATTCCAGGAAAGATTTCCCGCGAGGTACGAGGCTTCGATCTGCTGCTTGCGCGAACCGGAATTTTCCAGCGACATCAGCAAGGTTGGACGGTCGAAAAGATTCGCCGGCACTTCCGGGAAACGATAGCTCTCACCGTACATGCCGGTAACGATGTCATTCCCAATTTTCCAGACAGGGCCGTTGTTGTCGGCAAGCAACGTGGCTTTGATGTCTTCTCGTTTGGTGCTGCCGTTCTCCATATATGAGCGGGTCAGCGTGACTTCTTTTCCGACGTATTTGTGCAGCAGCTTCGCCGGCTCCAGCAAGTCATATTCGTAATTTTGCTCCAGCACGCCGAGCTTATCCGGTTCGTTCAAGGAGCGAAAGTGCACGGTGGCGGGATTCACGGTGGCCGCTATGTCCATCAGCTTGAGCCGAAACAATCCGCTGGGCAAAGTGAGAGCACGAACATCGCGAACCAGTGCGATGTTGGAGTTGTAAACCGTTACGGAAAGATCGGTTTGATCATTCAGCGTAGTCGCTGGACCGTTGACCGAATCCGCTGCCGCTTCTTTTTCCTGGCCGTTGTTTGCGTTGTTTCTTCCTGGAGGCGCGGCATATAAAAGAGCTGTGCCGGCCAGCAATGCGG
This sequence comes from Candidatus Acidiferrum sp., assembly GCA_036522855.1. GTDB lineage: Bacteria > Acidobacteriota > Terriglobia > Acidiferrales > UBA7541 > Acidiferrum. Next base: position 7,982 of record DATDFA010000017.1, read on the forward strand.
CCGCAGCACCCAGGCTCCACATCGTTCGTTGCATCCCAGATTTCGGTCCAGGCACCATTGATCCACGCACCATTTTTGTTCTCCTTTGGAACAGCTGCCTATCTGGGGTTAGAACGGTGCCAGACGTATTTCTTGCACGACACTCTTTTTGCGGCCAAAAAAGCAATCATTGTGTACTGGCGGGCTGCCAGGTCGCGCCACCGTCGGAAGTTTTATAGGTGAGCCGGTGATTGGCATCCCAGATGGAAGCGTGTTTCGCGTCACTCGCTTGCACGCCGCCGATATCCCCGGCAATTGGCGTGATCACCAATTGCCAGCGTTTCCCGCCATCGGTGGTACGCAGAAGCGTGCCAAGTGTGCCAGCAATCCAACAATTATTTTTCGATGGCGCCGAACCGCTGGTAAGCCTGGTAACGACCGGGACGGGTTGCAGCTGCCAGCTCTTGCCGCTATCGGTAGAGTGCTCAATGGCCCCGTGCTCGCCAAACCGCCAAATATTTTTACCGTTTGCAACGGTGGCAATAAATGGCGGCACGAGATTGGATGTTGCTTCCCGAGACAGGAGTGGAAGATTGGCGCGCTTTTTGTACGGATCTACTTCGACTGTTTCGGTGCTGGTGATGGGTGCTGCGCCTGTGACACTGATTTGAGCGGAGGCCGGTGGCGACGGTGGCGGTGGCACGGCCAGACCGCCAGTGACGGTTTGTAAGTTGGACTCCTTATTTTGAGCAACGGCCTGGGCCTGCGCGGAACCAGATAGGGTCTTTGCTGGCGAGGCGTCCTGGGGACTGGCATCGGCATTCTCAATTTTACGTATGGCTTTGCCAGCGACGGCACCGGCACTGCCTGCCGTCTCTAGCGAATCATCTTTCGCTAGATTCGGCGTTGCCGCAGGCGGCGTTACCCCAGGCGCTATACTGGCCGGCGCTTTAGGAGTCATTCGGAACGAAGGCGGCGCTGCGCGAGATGCTGTCTTCTTGTCAGAATCCAAATCCTGCCTAGCCGCGGGTTTCGACGCCGGCATTTGATCTCGCAAGACGTCGAAATTCGATTTTGATTCCTCTTCTTTTAGCTCGTTGCGCGCGCCACTGCTCGCATCACCCCGCACAGAGGTATCGCTTTTCTGTTTTGTCTTCAATTCGGGTGCGGGCGGTTCGGGAGCGGACCGGCCAAAATTCTCAGTGGGGCCAGGCTCGCCGCGATTTTCGGCTACCTGCGTGGCCGGTTCCGCTGCATGCGGCTTAACGCGAAAATCCCGCATCCCGATCCATAGCAAAAGGGCAGCCGCAATCGCCCCTGCAGGAACCGCCCAGCGCAAGAGTATCTTTTTCTTCGCGGGAAAATGTGCGACCACTATCTCCGGTTCTCTCCGCGCGTCAATCCGCGTATCAGTGCGAACCATATCTGCTTCGTCCGTGCGCTGCATGCCTTCCAGTTGTGCGAGGACTTCCCGGCAATTTGCGCAAGACACCAGGTGGCTTTTCGTGGCGCCCATCTCCTCCGGGGCCAACGAGCGTTCGTGGTAAGCCGCCAGCGTCTCCGCATCCGGGCACGCCAAGTCGTTCGCGTCAGCATCGGCGCGCAGCTGCCGAGCCAGTGCTTTTTCGAACAGACGATCGTGATCTTCACCAGGCATGCGCTACTCTCACCCTAGAACGCTTCGAAGCGGACTTCTTGCGAAAAACTGTTACGGCCATCATGGCTCCAAAATCCGATCCGGACCGGAAAGCTTTTTCGCCTTGCGCGATCCGAAGAGCTTCTCCAGATCGATGCTCGCATCTTCTGCGGCATATTGAATGCACAGTCCAATTTGCGCATCGTCGAATCCGCCGGCAGCCGTTCCGCCATTCGCGGCAGCTTTCCCTGCGCGCAAAAGCCCTTCGACCATGCCTCGCAGCTCTCTGCGAATTCGTTCCAGATTGCGCGATACGCTGGATTCGTGTTCGCCCAGTTCGCGTCCAATCTCCGCGAGAGTATGGTCTTCCACATAATAGAGCCGCAAGCGCTTGCAGTCGCGGGAATCGATTGAAGCCAACGCGAGCGACAGACATTCGCGAAAACGCCGCAAATATTGCTCGCGGTGAGGATCGGCAGGAAGCTCGATCTTGCCGGGCTCCGGTATCCGGCGCATTTCGCCGTTTTCGCCCGTATCATCGAGTGAATCAAACCTCTTTCCCGCGCGAATAGCATCGATGTGGCGCTGCGCCAGGACGGCGCGGAGCCAGGTCTTTAGCGAACTCCGGCCGTGAAAATAACGAAACAACGAACGTCCGCCGCCTTTGCCACCAGTCAGTCCGTAAAGATCGGCAAAGAGCGAATCCGCCAGTTCGATTGCGGCCGGGTCGGACGAGGGCTGGTGCAATACCGCGCCGGCTGCGGCGCGAAGATGACCACGATATTCCGAAATGAAATGATTCCACGCGCTTTCCGAACCGTCCGCACAGGCGCAGGCCAGTGCCAGGTCTTTGATGTGAAGACCGGCGAGGTAGGCCGATATTTGCTGTGCTGAAACCGATTTTTCACGGAATCGTTTGGAGGCTCCGCGGGCCAGCGCCGCCTGAAATGACAGCAGCGAAAGATGCCAGTGATCCGCAAGCGAATCGGCAAACAACTGTCGCACTAACGAGTCGCAAGCTTCAGGAAGCTGCCCGTTGCGTCGTTCGCCATCGCCCATGGAAGGATTTTCGATCGCAGCCATCGTTTTTGGGCCAGTTTATGTCCTTCGTTCCTGTGAGATGCCTACTAAAACGTTAGACGCCAACCACTTAAGCACGAGTTAAGAATTTCATATTTAATGCCAACTATGGTCACAATCTAGGCACCCGCCTGCAGTTAACCTTGCATCCTAGAGCATAGACCCACAAGGTGCGCGCCGCATACGATACTGTAAATCACCGGTTCCCAGACACCGGGTTTGCGGTATTCTTAGACCAGCCCCTGGCCCGCAGCCGGCAGTGCCTCGCTGGGTTAAATCTGAAAAAGGGGTGCGTGACGGAGCGCTCGCAATAAGCATTAGCGACTTCGCGTCGTTGGTACGAAAGTCCTATTAGAACGACTCCAGCCTCATTAGTACGCTCGTACTGTGACAGCGAACGTTCAGCGTTTTTAGCGAGTGGATTGGCGAATCTTAATGGCCAGTCCTATCTCAGCGAACGCAAACTTTCACTTTGAGGCGGCAAGCGGATGATAACCATGATTTCAGAACCACCACCAAGCAAGACCCGGCTAGGCGTAGGACTCGATTCCGGCCGCCGCCCATACTCTGACCAGCAGGCATGGAAGAGACACATTGGAACCAAGCCAATTCCCGCGCGTTTGGCGCTATTGCCCGACGGCCAGTCGCGAATGAAGCGAGTAGGATTCAGCGCGATCGTTCAACTTGCGTTCGTCGGCTTTATTTTGATCATCCCGCTGGTTTTTCCTCAACAGATTTCGACTGCCTTGAAGTATTCATACATCGAAATCGCGCAGCCGATCACTATGATCCCCGTCGCACCGCCGCCACCTCCTCCAAAAATCGCAAAAGTGATCCCGCAACCGACACCTCCACCGGTGGAGCCGCCAAAGCTCAACCCCCAGCAACCACACATTTTTGAAGCGCCGAAGGTCACTTTGCCTAAGGTTCATGCGGTGGAAACGAAAGCTCCCGACATGACGCCGGTGTTCGAATCGGCCAGGGTGGAAACGGCGAAGACCAATCAGCCGAAACGTCCGAAAGAGGAAGTAAAAGTAGGCGCGATGAGCAGCGGCAACGCGACGCCGGCAACAGTCAAAGCACCGGTTGAAAAGGTGCAGACAGGCGGATTCGGCGATCCCAACGGACTTCCCGGAAAAGGGAATCCCAACGCGCACCTTATCGTAAATGCGCAAGGATTGAACACACTTCCTAACGGGCCGGGATATGGCAACGGTACTGGCGGAGAGAAAGGCATTCGCGGAACAGTGGCCAGCACCGGATTCGGAAATGGTACAGCAAACCCACCGCCAGGCGGGGGTGGCGGTAAGCGCGGAACGGTTCAGTCCGGCGGATTCGCGGATCAGTCGGTTGCCGTCGCGGAAGCTCCCAAGAAGAAAGCTGGTAACGACGGGCCCGCAGACACCGCTGTTACTATCTTGGACAAACCGCGACCGGAGTACACCGCCGAAGGGCGTAACCTTAGGTTGGAGGGCGACGTGACGCTGGACGTAGTCTTTTTGGCCAGCGGGCACGTGCAGGTGAACCGCGTGATCAGCGGCCTTGGACACGGGCTCGATGAATCCGCTTCGAAGGCTGCGCAACAAATTAAATTCAAGCCGGCTCTGCGCGAGGGCCAGCCTGTGGACTATCCGGCTCGCGTTCGCATTGAATTCCGTTTGGCATACTGAGGGGAGAAGCAAGATGCGTAAGTTTGTTTTTGCTTTGCTATTTTTTGCCGTCGGCGGCGCCGCAGCGCTTGCCGATGACGGTCCGGCCCAACAAAAAATGGCCTTGGTCCCGGAACAGCCTCGCACCATGGAAGAAGTTGTGAAGCGCGTGGTCGACAACGAAAATCACATGTACGGCCGGATGAAGCAATATTCCCCGCTGGTTGAGACTTACATCCAGAATCTGAAACCAGACAAAGATCTTGGCGAAGTCCCGGCAGGCGACCGGTATTTTCTCGGCAAAGCCGATTTTTCCAAGACGGTCAGTCTGGTTTCGCTTACTGACACCAACAGCAGGGGCAAAAAGATCTTTACCGGCATCGGCAACTTCTTTTCTTTCGCCATGCAGTTCCTGCCGGACGGTTTCCTGCAAATGATCTTCATCGATACCAGCGGATTCGACACCCAGCACTATAAGTTTGACTATGTACGCCGCGAATTTCTTGGCGACGTACGGTGCCTGGTTTTTGACGTTACGCCGCTGCCGAAGTCCGGCAAAGGCCGCTTCTTGGGCAGAATTTGGGTTGAGGACCAGGACTTCAATGTGGTTCGCTTCAACGGCGGATACAAGGGCGGAGGCAGCTCCAGCTGGTATTTCCATTTCGACAGCTGGCGTTCCAACGTGCAGCCGGGGATGTGGATGCCTACCTTCGTATACAGCGAAGAAAAGGCACTCCACTATAATTTTGCCAAGAAGCTAGAATTTAAAGCGCAGACTCGCCTGTGGGGTTACAACCTCGGTCATGCATCGCAGGAACAGGAGCTTAGCAAAGTTTTGGTGGAAAGCCCGGTTACCGATGAAACCACAACCGCCAACGACCTTTCGCCGATTCAAGCGCAGCGCGCGTGGGATCGACAAGCCGAAGACAACGTCGCGGACCGTTTGCAGCGTCTCGGCTTGATGGCCCCCAAAGGCGATGTCGACAAAGCTCTCGAAACGGTGGTCAACAACATCGAAGTCACAAATAACCTCGATATTCAGCCGGACGTGCGCTGCCGAGTGATGACCACGACGACCCTGGAATCTTTTACGCTGGGGCATACCATCGTACTCAGCCGGGGCCTGATAGATGTTCTTCCGGATGAAGCCAGTCTCGCCACGGTTCTGGCACACGAACTGGGCCACGTCATTCTTGGCCACCGCATGGATTCCCAGTTCGCTTTCTTTGATCAACTATTGATCGACGAAAAAGACACCTTCCGCCACTTCGGATTTGCGCGGACGCCCGAAGAGGAAGCGGCGGCAAATCAGAAAGCCGTTGAGTTGCTGAACAACTCTCTGAAAGATCCGCAGATCTCGAAGGCCTGGCAGATGTCAAATGCGTCGTTGTTCCTCCAGGCAATGCAAAGCCGTCAGAGAGAAATTCCCAATCTAATCAGCCCGCACCTGGGTAACCGCGTTCCTGTTCTGCCCAACATACCGGCCTCCGGTGCAACTGTGGCGACGACGGCGTCGGCCGATCCAAAACAGGCGGCAGCCAATCCACAAGCCAATTCGCAAAAGGTCGCTGCACTGCCGATTGGCGGACGCATCAAGATGGATCCGTGGAACGATAAGCTGGAAATGATCAAGAGCAAGCCCGTCGGCATAATCGCGGAGCGCGAAAAAATGCCGTTTGAGGTAACTCCGTTCATGCCCTATCTCACAAGGTATGGCAGCGAAGCGGCGAAACCCGTGGCAACAACCGCCACACAGCCCGACGGGAACAATCCCGGCGTTCCGCAGCCGGCCAAACCCTGAACCATTTTCACCCCCAAAGCAAATCGGCCCGGAAGACTTAACTTCCGGGCCGATTTGCTTTGTATTTCCTTTTCTAGTTTCTATTTTTCCTTTTCATGATTATTTTCCGCTCGACAAATTGCGGATCAACCGGTAACTCACTTCGACTCCGTCATAAAAGTCATTCACACCAATTCGTTCATCTTTTCCGTGCGCGCGGTTGTCTTCTAATTCAAAAAACATGCATGCGATTCCATAGGTCGGAATTCCCGCGATGCGGAGATAACGGCCGTCGGACGCTCCCGTGGACATCGTGGGAACCACCGGCAAGCCTGGCCACAAGCTGTGAACGGTTTTCTCCTCGGCCTGGACTACTTCGGGGAGCAACGGTGACGGTGGCACGCCCACTGGGCGCGCCACAGAACCATTCGCGGCTTTTACCGGCACGATCGTGACGCTCACTTTGGCATCAGCAGCCACGGTTTCCAGCGTTTTGCGAACCGCCTCTGGATCTTCACCGGGAATAATGCGGCAATTTACATTCGCACGCGCCATTTGGGGAAGCGCGTTTTGCGCATGCCCTCCCGTCAGCATGGTTGCGACGCAGGTAGTATGCAGCAGCGAATTGAAGTACGGCACTTGTGACAGTCGCGCGACCGCTGCCTCATCCGGCAGTTCCATGGCCACGGCGCGCATGTCTTCCGCCGTCTGACCGTTCGAAAGGGCGGCCGTCTTCAGAAAATAATTGCGCGTGATATCGCTCATATTCACAGGAAAGGAAAAAGTCTGTAGCCGCGCGAGGGCTCCAGATAGATGGTAAATCGCATTGTCCGGCGAGGGCACCGAGCTATGTCCGCCCGGATTCAGCGATTCGAACTGGTAGTCCACGTAAACCTTTTCGCTCGCCTGCAATCCCGCCAGTAGCTGCTTGCCCTTGTCTTTCTCGAATTCACCGCCATCCAGGTTTATGCAGTACTCCGCCTCAATCCAGTTTCGATGATTGGTCAGCAGCCAATCCACGCCGTTGGCTGTGCCGCCTTCTTCATCAGCAGTCAATGCTAGAATCAGATCGCGATCCGGGACATAACCTTCTTTTTTCAGACGAATGAAACTCGTTACCAGCAGCGCGTCGCCGGACTTCATGTCCTCGGCGCCTCGGCCATAAAAGTAGCCATCCTTCTCAAGGAACTGAAACGGATCGACGCTCCAGTCTTCGCGGCGCGCCTCCACCACATCCAGGTGGCCGATGAAAAGCACTGGCTTTCTTGCGCCATTGCCGCGATAACGAACCACAAGATTCTTTTTGTTGGCCCGTGGCCCCGCAATCTGAATATCTTTTTCCTCAAATCCGGCTTCCCGGAGCCGTTTCGCCATCGCGTCGGAGGCAGCGGTCACGTTTCCAACCGAATCGGTGGTGTTAATTTCGATCAACTGGCGAAGAATGTCGTGAGCAAGGCGCTGGTATTCGGGTGCTGCTTGTCCCGAAGCCGCGTAGCTTCCTAACAGACTTCCCACCATCAACATCCATACGCGTTTCATCCGTCACACTCTCCCACTTTGGATTCAAAGCTGATTCTCTGAAGCTCCGGTCTGCTTAGCTCTCAAGAGAAATCGGCACTTCCAGTGCGCGCTTCAAATGTCTCGAAACATAGGCGCACGTAAAGAAAAGCATCGCCGTGCCCAGTGCAGGATCAAAAATGCGGCACACCAGGGAGAGCAGGAAGCTCGTCCCAGGCGCCCATAAGCTCATCGCGTACGCCCCCATTCTCCCGTTAACAAAAGTCGCCAGCACATACGGCCAACGAAAAACCCAGTAGACGTTGAATATCGGAATGAGGTGGAACCACACTGCCCGGGCCGGCGTGATTGGATGCTTCCAACCGGGCACGTGGGCGAGCAGCACATGGTAGCGGTGGATACAAACCAGCCAATAGACCGCCGCAAGAAACGCAGGAAGAAACAATTCCAGCGGCGGGACCGCGAACTGCACGCTTTTCACAACTTCCGGATGGTGCGCGACCGCGATCATTTCGCCTATCAACGTCGCCACAGCAAGCAAGTAACCGATCCAGATTTTCGGCAGGCGCGCGACGAGCTCCGTCCCGGAAGCGGCGCCCGTCGTGAAGGGATCTCCTACGGGCGCTGCCACGGACTTCCTGAATATCGCGAAAGTTTCATCGTCAAAAAGAGTAGTCGCACAAATCAGCAACGTCAAACGGGCCTGCGCGGCACATTTGCCGGGGTCCCCATCTGCATACGAGGTGCAGGGCGGCACCCCGTCGCGTATCCGGTTGCTGGCGAGCCGCTTCATTCAGTTGCAGTAAGTCACGATCGCTTGGGCAGCTTGCCGCTTCTTAAGGTTGCCGCGCGCAATAAGCTCAGGAAATCCTGCGCACACTGATTGAGCGGCCGGTGCCTCGAGCGAATCACGTCCAGGCTGCGATGCAATGGTTCGGCATCAGTGATTTGCACCGCGCGTAACTTGCCGCTGCGCAATTCGTGGGTAACCGCAAGCATTGGCAAAAATCCAAGCCCCAGCTGTCGCAGCACCATGCGCTTGCACGCTTCTATGGTTTCGACTTCAAGCACAATGTTTGGCAGCAAACCGGCGCGTCGAAATAAACCGTTGGTCAGAGTCCAATCGCTTGAGCCCCGGTCATAAAAGATCAGCGGCCACGCTTCCACTTCGCGCAATCGGGCTCTCGATTTCCGAATCGCGGGATATTTCGGATGCCCCACCAGAATCAGCGGGTCGTCACGCAAACTGGTGGTCTCCACCTCCGGATGCTGCAGCGACCTCGCCAATCCCAGGTCCACTTCGCCATCGAGGACCATCTTCAGCACCTGCATCGAATTGCCGGAGCGCACACTCACCATCACTCTGGGATGCGCCGACTGGTATTTTTTCAGAATGTCGGGCAGCAGATAGGTGCTGATCGATAAACCGGCGGAGATCGAAAGGATGCCGGATTCGCTAGGATTGATTTCGTGCACAGCCTGCCTGGCCAGCGCCAATTCACGCAACAGCTGCTCCGCGTGTGGACGCAGAGCTTTGCCCGTACGCGATAGGGAAATGCCCGATCGCGTGCGAACAAAGAGCGTCGTTTTCAGCGATTCTTCCAGCATCCGGATCCGTGCGCTCACGGCCGGCTGGCTAATGTGCAGAGCCTGGGCGGCCCGGTGAAAGCCGCCATAGGTGGCAACGGCGAGAAAGGTTTCGATCTGGCCGATTTCCATCGTAAATACCGCGTCCAATCCAGTCCTCTACCTATTCTACCTGATAATTATTTTCTATCAGACTAATTGCATCAATCAGTTTGACTGACCGCAGTGTCGAGTTCAGACTCACAACAGATTCGCTGCTGCCCACTAGATCTCGGCCCCGCGCAATAAAACGCGCAACAAATTGGAGGGTTCCAAATGTCGCTGAACTTTGAATTCGATCGCACCACCGCAAACTGGGACAGCAACCCTCGCTGGGCCGGAATCTTTCGCCCCTATCGGGCCGAAGACGTCGCCCGGCTTCGCGGCTCCATCCACATCGAGCACACGCTCGCAAGCATGGGTGCGCGGCGCCTATGGCATCTTCTACATTCAGAAAATTACGTCGCCGCTCTCGGCGCTATGACCGGCAATCAGGCGATTCAGCAGGTACAGGCGGGCTTACAGGCGATCTACGTCAGCGGATGGCAAGTGGCAGCCGACGCCAATGCCAGCGGTGAAATGTATCCCGACCAGAGCTTATACCCGGCGGATAGCGTTCCCAATCTCGTCCGGCGCATTAACTGCGCGCTGCAGCGGGCCGACCAGATCCACCATGCGGAAGGAAAAAATGGTGTTCACTGGTTCGCACCGATGGTGGCCGATGCAGAAGCGGGATTCGGCGGAAATCTCAACGCTTTCGAATTGATGAAGGGCATGATCGAAGCCGGCGTCGCCTGTGTGCACTTCGAGGATCAACTATCTTCCGCGAAAAAATGCGGTCATCTAGGCGGCAAGGTTTTGGTCTCCACTGGCGAAGCGATTCAGAAACTCGTGGCCGCACGATTGGCTGCCGACGTCATGGGCGTTCCGACGCTAATCATGGCGCGTACCGACGCCGATAGCGCCGGGCTGATCACCAGTGACGTCGATTCGCGCGACCAGCAATTTTTGACTGGCGAAAGGACGCCGGAAGGCTTTTTCCGCATGAAGTCCGGGCTGCCGTCCGCGATCTCTCGCGCCATTTCTTACGCGCCGTATGCCGATTTGCTGTGGTGCGAGACTTCGAAGCCCGATCTCGCGGAAGCGCGCGCATTCGCTGAAGGCGTGCACGCCGAATTCCCTGGTAAAATGCTGGCCTACAATTGTTCTCCATCGTTCAACTGGCGGAAGCACCTGCCGGAATCCACGATTGCAAACTTTCAAAAAGAGCTCGCGGCCATGGGATACAAATTCCAGTTCATTACCCTGGCCGGCTTTCACTCGCTGAATTTGTCAATGTATCAACTGGCACGCGGATATCGAGCGGAAGGGATGGCGGCATACTCCCGCTTGCAGGAAGAAGAATTCCGCGAGGAGCAAACTGGAAATTACGACGCCGTGAAGCACCAGCGCTTCGTGGGCACCGGCTATTTCGACGAAGTGCAAAAAGTGATTTCGAGCGGAACCGCCTCTACCACCGCTCTCGCTGGCTCCACGGAAGCCGCGCAGTTTCGTCAGCAGCCGGAAAACGTTCCGGCGTAGAATAGGCTCAGGTGGGCGAACTTGGCGAGCAGCATGCCAACACAAGGGGCCGGATTCCGGATCAATTCCGCGCCCGCTGGGTCCGCGCAAAGAGACTTGCCATCGGGCTTCGTGGAATTCCTTGTTCTACTGCATCATACGTTCAAGGATCGCCATCGGGATCTACTGGAAGCGCGCCGTAACGCCTTGCGGGCTTCTTTACAGGGCCACAAGCCATCACACCTTTCTCCAAGCGCAATCAATCGCGATTCGTGGCAAATCGAGCTTCCCGCGTGGTGCCAGGATCAGCGCAATCAAATGACTGGCCCAGCGGACGACGCGGAACTGGTCGTCAAGATGCTCAATTCCGGCGCACCCGGTGTCATGCTCGATCTTGAAGACTCCACGGTGAACGAGTGGCAGCACCAAAAACTGGCGGTAGAAAATATTTTGCAGGCGCTGCGCGGCAAGCTCACCTATTTTGACAAGAAACGCAATGCGGCCGCATCCATCCAGCCCAGCAATACCGTCATCTGGACGCGCCCCCGCGGTTTGCATCTTCATCAGGCAGGCGTTCTGGACCATGAAATTTGTTCTGCATCGATTTTCGACGTCGCTCGAATCGTGTTTGCGGTTGACCCGAACGAACTGAAACATCCCCTGGCCTTTTACATTCCGAAGTCGGAGTCCGCGGATGAAGCGCTCTTTTGGCGTGACCTGTTTCAAAAGCTTGCCGAGATGCGAGGCTGGCCCAGGGACTACATCAAATGCATGGCGTTAGTGGAATCCCATCCACTCGCCTATCAGATGGAAGAATTTCTGTATCATCTTCGCGATCATATTCTTGGCTTGAACCTCGGCCGCTGGGATTACATGGCCAGCCTGATTCATTTCAACCTCGATGATCCGCGCTGGGTTCTTCCCGACCGCAATACCATTCCGTACGATGTGAGCTTCTTTCAAAATTTGCGTACGCTGTTGCCGGAACTCTGCCACAAACGGGGCGCGCTGGCGATCGGCGGCATGACTGCCCTGTATCCCAGCCGCGAAGATCCAGAACTGAACACACGAGCGCTAGCCGTGCTGGAAAAAGACAAAAAAAACGAAGCCACCTGCCTTATGGATGGCGCGTGGACCGGTCACCCGGACCAGAACACGATCGCCATAAATCAATTTCCTGCGCCGAATCAGTTGCGCGAACGACCGGCGAATGTCGAGCGCTATCCTTATCTTCGCCCCGAGCCGTCTGGCGTCGGCAAACGAACGGTTACCGGAACTCGCGCCGCGATTCGCACCGTGATTCGTTACCGAAACGGAGTCCTAAACGGGAAAGGCGCGAGCTTATTGGACGGCTACATGGAAGATTTGGCGACCGATCGCATCTACCGTCTGATGCTTGCGCAAAGGATGAAACATTGGAAAGAATCGCCGATTGTTGGATCCGACGAGAAGGATGGCGGCAAGACAGAAGAGGCGGTTCCTCACAGCCGGGAATTTATCTCTCGGCTGTTTGACGAAGAATTAGAAAAACTTCTCACCAAGACTCCGAGAGGGGAGCGCGGCACGCCGGAATCGCTCCGCGAGGCTCGGCGCGTCGCAGAGGCGATGATTCTTAATCAGGAATTCGATCCGATTTAGATTAAAACGAAACGCCCCAGAACGAGGCGTCCGGCTTGTTCAACTCGAAGCCAGTATCCCAGGCTTCATGATCACGCCACACGACTTGTGCTTCCGCTTTGCGGCCGGTAACGGGATGAATCAAGCGAACCTGCTTGTGCATGGGCAAGGGCGCTCCGACGATTGCCATGCAGCCGGAATGGCTGACGTCAACGGTCACGGCGTTGGCTCTTTGCTTATGCGAGTCTTCATCCCATTCAACAAGGAACTTTACGCGGGAGATCACGCGTTTGTGCGTGCGCATCTGGGCCCAGCGATCTTCCAGCTTATCAATCGGCTTTTTCAGAACATTCATGGCCACGGCGAACCTCACTGCGGTGGATTTCGTCCGGGGGCTTGGGGCAGTCACCAAAGTAGACCCTGTCAATAGGCCAGGTCAATGGTACTTTTTCAAAAAAGTAACCGAGAGGGGTAGCCGAGGGGAGCTTGGCTGAGTGCAGCCTTAGGGCCGTTTTGCTGCACAAAACCGGCCACCAGCTGACTGAATTCGGCGGGTTTTTCCAGGTAAATTTAATGTAAACAGCTCGAATCTGGGAAGGCGGGAATGCCGCGCTGAATGCCGCGGCGCTACATTGTCTCGGAAAAGAAAAAGCCCCGAGCATCGGATGAATGCCCGGGGCTTTGTTATTTGCGATCGCGAAGCGATCTTGTTACGTTGCGATCGCGAAGCAATCGACTAATTTAATCCCGGCAGTGACCTACGTTCCCACACAGTTGCCCGTGCAGTATCATCGGCTCAGCGAGGCTTAACTACCGTGTTCGGGATGGGAACGGGTGTGACCCTCGCGATATGACCACCGGAAAATCGCAGAGGTTCGAGGTCAGAGATTAAACGTTAGAAGGATCTTCTCCGACGACGACCTCAAACTTTTTGCTACGCGCGACGAATGCGCGACGACAACAGAAATTCAGGGCTCGATCGCTGAAGATTTTCGAACTGCAAACTCTCGCGACCCGAACCACTGATTTTAGGTAGTAGGTCGGTTTGAATTTTGATCCGTGTTGCCACGATCAAGAAATTTCAAACTGACCACTACCGATTTTGGCTGGCATTACAAGTTCAGCTCATGCTGAACGTACTGCAGTTTTTACAAGTGCGACCCCTTACCGGAGTCGTTTGCGAACTCACCCAGTCGTTCCGTTGAAAGAACGATTGACGGTTTGGGTAAGTTTTATGATTAAGCCGAACGGGCGATTAGTACTGGTCAGCTCCACGTGTTGCCACGCTTCCACCTCCAGCCTATCAAAGTCGTAGTCTTCGACTGCCCTTCTTAGGGATTATTCCCTTGGGAAACCTTATCTTGAGGCGAGCTTCTTGCTTAGATGCATTCAGCAATTATCTCTTCCAGACTTCGCTACCGAGCGGTGCCCCTGGCGGGACAGCTCGTACACAAGGGGTCTGTTCATCCCGGTCCTCTCGTACTAGGGACAACTCCTCGCAAGTTTCCTGCGCCCACACCAGATAGGGACCGAACTGTCTCGCGACGTTCTGAACCCAGCTCACGTACCGCTTTAATAGGCGAACAGCCTAACCCTTGGGACCTTCTACAGCCCCAGGATGCGATGAGCCGACATCGAG
>DATDFA010000018.1:0-56207 GCA_036522855.1 Candidatus Acidiferrum sp.
CCTGAAACCCGGGTTTCAGGCGGCCATCGGAATTTATCAGCAAGGCTTCGGCGTCGAAGGTGCGCGAATCCTGAGAAACGGAAGGATTGATCCGTGAAATCCGGCCCTGGAAGACTTCGCTGGGAAAAGCTTCCACCCGAATGTCGACAGTGGCGCCATCTTTAATCCAACCAGCCCAGCGCTCCGGAACCGCCAGGCGAGCCCGCAAGCGGTCGGTGCGAACCAAGACCATCACCGGGCTTTGCACGCGCACAAATTCGCCAGGGTGCACTTCGCGGGTCTTGATCGCGCCGGGAAACGGCGCGCGAATGGAGGCGTCGTTCAATTTTTTTTCGGCGAGGCGCTCGCTGGCTTCGCTCGAAATCAGCAAGGCCTTGAGGCGATCGACTTCCTGTAACGCCACATCGTAGGTGGCTTTAGTGCTCTGGGCGCGGCTGGCGGCTTCATCGAGTTGCTGCTGGGAGATTAACTTGTCTTCGAACATTTCGCGCCCGCGTTTGTATTTCTGGTCGGCTTCGAAACGGTCGGCTTCGGCGCGCTGCACCGAGGCCAGAGTCCGGGGATCGGGCGGGGGAGTATCATTCGGTCCTATGCCCAGTTGTGCGCGCACCTGACGGACGATGCCGCGCTGGCGGTCCACTTCGAGTTGCAACTCCTGGGGATCGAGAGCGATGAGCGTCTGGCCTTCCTTGACGTGGTCGCCGACATCGGCGAGTACTTGGGAGATGCGGCCTTCAACCTGGGCGCTAACCACGCTCTCTTCAAAGGGAAAAAGGGAACCCGTGGCTTGCACCCGGCGCTGCGCGGTTTCTTCCGCCACAGTATAGACGTTGACGAGCGTGGGATGCGTGGCATCGCCCAGGACGCTGGTGGGCGTGGCTTTGCCGCAGCCGCAGGCCAAGGCACCGGCGATAGCGATAGGGAACAGGCTGAATTTCATGACCATACGAAGGACCATCGGAGTTCGCTAGCCCGCGGCCCGCACTGCTTCCTAGTCCGTGTTGGACGCGCCGGAGCGTACTTCGACGCCGCGCTTATGGAGATAAATGGATGAAAACACATTTCGGAATTATGACCGCAAATGGGCTTTCGTCGAAGCAGAATTTCCCCGGCGATTCAGAACTGAAGGTGCCGCCGGGTGACCCTTTCCTCCCACCGGGCCCGAATGGCCTGCTTCTGGTCTTGATTTCGTTGACCGAGGGACATCCCCTTCACGTCTGGCTACGCCGCAGTCGGAATCGGTTGCAAGCGGCAGGTTGGGACCATGCTCCTCAATCGAACCGATGGGCAAAGTGCGACGTCGATTTTTGTCTCCACGGCCCCAAAATGTCATGCCGAGCATGGTCGGATAATTTGCAACTTGATGGCGTTGCGGGGCTTTCTCAACCTTGTCGACTGCCGGCCTCTTCACATCCTTCGTCTGAGGGCGGGCCACCGATGAGCTGCTCGCTAGAGCCAAAATCACAGCCGCGACAATATTGACTGGCTTTATGTATTTGCCCCCTGCATCAGCGGAATAAGAAAACCAATCACAGCACTGTGCCGAAGTGATCGAGCGATTGAAAGTGCCGCGTTAGACCGGTGCTTTGTCCCGCAGGCCGACGAATAAGTAGCCCGCACCTTTGCAGTTCGGACATTCTTTATTGCGGTAATATCCCGTTGCTTCGCAGTGAGAACAATCGATCCAATCAGTTTTGATAGCGGTTGCGTTCACGCCATTGCAGCGTTGTTCATCACGGGTTTTGCAACAACGGCCGTTTGCGACCCTCATGTTATAACCAGCGCCACCACACTCTGTACAACGCGTAACAGGCAGTTCTCGCTTCATTTGCTGCGACCACGAAAACTGCTTCGATACTTCGCCGTGCTGGCTTTGGCATCGTCCGCCAACTGATCGTCAAGCACCTTGATTTCTAGCGCTAGATGGGTGTCCATAGGGCGATTGACATATCGCGCAAAAAGTAAATCTCTCTTGGCTTTCAAGTCTTCGCGCTTCTTCTTCTCTTCGATGGTAGTTTCCGTCACTCAAGCTAATCCTCTTGAATCAGTGTACGCTATCGCTCTGCAACGAGCAGTGTCCATCTCAAGTCCACGCCTCTTCGGCGACGGCGGAACGGAGCGCGCTCCCGTCCACCGAAGTATCGTGCATCTATGGATTACTCGTATAATCCAATGGAGAGGTGCCATGCGTTATGAACCGGAACACAAGACCCAAACCCGCGAACGCATCGTGCGGAACACCGCCAACAAGCTTCGCGCCGAAGGATTGAACGGCCCGGGTGTTGCCAGCGTGATGAAGGCTTCGGGCCTGACGGTGGGCGTGATGAAAGACCGCGCGGAACGGTGGGTGGAGTTCATGCCGGGTGCGACCGCACCAGAGCGGGAGCGAAATTTCTTCGTCATTTTCAGCGCGATGGCTGGAGCGGTGGCAATTGCCCGCCTTCTAACGGAGCCTGCCGACAGGCAGAAAGTGCTGGCTTGCGTGCGGGACCATCTTTTGCACAGTTTTTGAGATTTTCCTTGTACCTATAGGATTACGATTCCGGGAGATGACTCATAAGCGCTCAATCTCTCTCGTGCTGACAGGAATGAGCATGTTTTCGACGGCCAGGACTGGAAGTGGCAACGGCAAGGTAATTAAGGCAATAAAGGAGAACCGGATACCAGCTGCGATAGAATCTCAAAATGGGCAGGGCTGCATCTACACAGGTCTTCCGATTCATCGTGGCTCTGGCCATCGTGTTCGGCCTCGCTCTTTTCTACAGAGAAGCTCTGCCGCAAGTGAATCAAACCACTGTCGGCTTTTCGTTTCTTCTGGCGATTCTGGCCGTTTCTGCTCTTTGGGGAATGGCGGTTTCTGCGGTTATGTCAGTTGCCGCGATGCTGACTTTCAACTTCTTCTTCTTGCCTCCAATCGGCACTTTTACGATTGCCGATCCTCAAAATTGGGTGGCTCTTTTTGCGTTCCTGGTGACCGCGATTGTGGGCAGTCAACTTTCCGTTCGCATACGCAAAGAAGCCGATGCAGCCAATCAACGTAGAAGAGAGATTGAGAGGCTTTATGTCTTTTCTCAAAAATTGCTGGCCGAGGGCAATGTCATTCGGTTGCTGAATGCCATTCCAAAGCACATCGTGGACGCATTTGAGGGAAGGAGCGCGAGCCTTTTCCTTGCCGACAAAACCGAGTTCTACCACGCAGGTTTGCCGCAACTCGAAGAGGAAAGGCTGAAAGCTGCCTTCGCAGCTGACGAACCGATAGAGGATTCCAAAGAGGACTTGTGCCTTGGACCGATTTGTTTGGGTGTGCGTCCGCTCGGAAGCTTTGGGATTTCAGGCGCCTTGCTGTCTCGGCAAACTCTGGATGCTACAGGGAGTCTGATCGGAATCGCAATTGAGCGAGCCCGAGCCGTCGAGCAACTCAGTAAGACCGAGGCCGACCGCCAGAGTGAACGCCTGAAAGCGACTCTCTTGGACGCCATCGCGCACGATTTTCGCACTCCTCTGACGTCGATTAAAGCGTCGGTGACAAGCCTGCTCTCGGAACGGAACGAGAACTCTCCGCAGCAGGAGGAGCTTCTGACGGTTATTGACGAGGAGAGCGACCGCCTCAACCATCTGATAGAGGAAGCCGCGGAAATGGCTCGTCTCGAGGCCGGCGAAATCGAACTAGATCTGCGGCCAGTGCTGATTCCTGATCTTGTTGACGCGGCGCTCAAGCGCAGCCGTAATTCTCTCGGTGCGCGCATGATTGACCTCAAGATTCCTCCCGGTTTGCCGGCGGTCCGCGCCGATCTGAGCCGTGCAATGCAAGTCCTTGTGCAACTGCTGGACAATGCAAATTTGTACTCGCCCAAGGACCGGCCCATCGTGATCACCGCTGAAGCGAACGGAAATTCCGTGCAGACCAGCGTCATCGACCAAGGGCCCGGTATTGAGAGAACGGAACAAGAGATGATTTTCGAAAAGTTCTACCGCGGACGGGAACAACAATATCTGGTGCGGGGAACGGGAATGGGTCTGGCCATCGCAAAGGCGATCGCGCAGGCGCACGGTGGTTCGGTCAACGTCTCAAGTCAATTCGGACACGGCTCCGTTTTTTCCTTCATTCTGCCGGTGGATCGCAATCTGGGCGAGAGGCCATGAATTCAGCGCGCATTTTAGTTGTGGACGATGCGCCGCAGGTTCGGCGCGTCCTGCGCGCCACGCTAGCCATCGAGGGGTACACGGTAACGGAAGCTCGAAGTGGCGAAGAGGCGCTCGAAACTTTTCGCGCC
The DNA here is from genome assembly GCA_036522855.1 of Candidatus Acidiferrum sp. GTDB lineage: Bacteria > Acidobacteriota > Terriglobia > Acidiferrales > UBA7541 > Acidiferrum. The sequence goes on from DATDFA010000018.1 coordinate 4,275, forward strand.
GAAACTCCCGACATCATGCTCCTGGACGTGAACATGCCGGGCATGGGCGGGATAGATGCGTGCCGCGAAATTCGCAGGACTTCCGACGTGCCTATCATCATGCTCACTGTCCGGGACGCGGAGCGCGACAAGGTTCTGGCACTTGATGCGGGAGCCGACGACTATGTCGTGAAGCCTTTCGGTATGCAGGAGCTGCTGGCCCGCATTCGCGCTGCACTTCGCCGAACTTCACAGCACGAGAACCCTTCATCGTTCGTTTCCAATGATCTGAGCATTGACTTCGAGGCGCGTCGCGTCACGGCTCGCGGCGAAGAAGTGCACCTGACGCCTAAGGAGTTTGAATTGCTCCGGCATCTGGTCGCTAATCAGGGAAAACCTCTGACTCACCGCCGTCTATTGCAAGCGGTGTGGGGACCAGACCATGGTGACGAGACGGACTATCTCCGTGTCGCGGTTAACCAACTACGCAAGAAAATTGAGCCTAACCCGGCAAATCCACGGTTTATCCGTACTGAACCGTGGATTGGTTATCGCTTCGAGCCTTCCGGCCAAAGTCCATCGCGGAAATCGGCCTCAAGCTAGCCTGTCCGATCCGATCGCCGCTAGCTTCCTCGACGTCGGACTCTACCCAGCGATCATTTCTAAAGCTGCTCTAGTTGCTGACCTCGGGTTCTCGTCGCACCGACTTTATGAAATCCTAATGACTCCTTCAGGACTTCTTTAACTCCCCGCTGTCATCATTGCGCTGATCGTACAGCGCGAACCTGCCATGCAGAGAATGAGCGGAACGATCCGATAGGAAACGGCAACTGAGATGTGGATTTTCTTGACTCTTGTCGGCCTCGGTCTTGCCTTCATGTTGTTCGCACTCGTCCGGTTTCATGGCGACACCAAAGGACGCAGATCCCGAGAGCGCCGAGGCACGGATGCGAAGTCCGATATCGCGGGTGGAGGACGATTGTTACACATCCGCTCGAAGCCAGCTGTCGGAAACGATTCCGGTAAGACGGGTACCAAAGGATGGAGTCATGGTAATCGGGAGATTCGGTTTCACCGCGTTGGCGTTACTGCTGATGTGTTTGTTCGCAGGATGTGCACAAGCGCTGAACCAAAATCTGGGCTCAGAGAAAAGTCAAGAAATCCGTCACAAACGGATCGAGGATGCGCAGGAGGCGGAAACGGCTTCGATGCCAAACTTGACGGCTTCGGATTTGGGGCGAAACCAGAACTCGGCACTCGCATCTCCTGCGGATCGGAGTGAGCAACCTCAGCAACAAGCAACTCCTACACCCGACCCAGTGTGGTTCTACGGCGCTTTCGTTGACTCTGCGTATTTGCTGGATTTCAATCACCCGGCAAACGATCTTTTCAGAAGCCGTGGCACGGCCTACAAGCTCGACTATCCCCTCATCAACATGGCAGGCGCCTATATCCGCAAGACACCTTCGGAATCATCGAGGTGGGGAATGGAGTTGACCACTCAAGCCGGCCAGGATTCCAGGGTATTCGGATTTTCCGCGACGGCACCGAACTTGCCCGGATACCAAGGGCTGCGACATCTTGGCCCGACTGATGTTTCCTATCTGGCGCCGGTAGGCAAGGGACTGACGATCCAAGCGGGAATATTCTCGAGCTTCATCGGATACGATTCCTTGTATGCCAAAGACAATTTCAATTACACACGCCCGTGGGGAGCGGACTTCACGCCCTATTTGATGATGGGCGTCAACGCTAGCTATCCGTTTACCGCCAGGTTGTCGGGAACGGTCTTTCTGATCAACGGCTACTGGCACCTTGCCGATGCGAACCATGTGCCGAGTTGGGGCGGCCAAGTCGCATACAAAATGACGGGTCATACGACTCTGAAAGAAACGGTGCTCGTCGGTCCGCACCAATCGGATACCGACAGTGAATTCTGGCGAATCTTGTGGGACAGCATTTTGGAATGGAAGACAGACCGTCTGACGACTGCGTTCGAATATCACCTTGGAACCGAAAAGGTCGCTGTTCTTGGCGAACCGCGTGCCCTCTGGATGAGCGCACAGTTGCCTCTGCTGCATTACGTGATCAGCAAACGCTGGAGCGCCACAGTCCGGCCCGAAGTGTATTGGGACCGTGATGGTCGGGTTACAGGGTTTCCGCAAACCGTTAAGGCGAACACGACAACTCTGGAATATCGAGTTCCGTATCACGATTTCACGGGAATTTTCAGACTGGAGCACCGTATTGACGACTCACGTGGTCAGCAAGGCGGTTTCTTCCGCGGGGGAGAAATCGCGCCAGGTGTAGTTGGGCTGACACCGACGCAAAATCTACTGATTTTGGGCGTGATCCTGACTTTTGATTCGCACCTCAAGCCATGAGAAATGGGGAGAACTTATGTTGGACGTCGTTTTCATTGTTGCAACGGCATTGTTCTTCGTTGTCGGAATCTTCTACGTTCGCGGATGCGAACGATTGAAATAGGAGCGATGCCCATGACTGTAGGTGATGCAGCACTGCTGGTGATCTGTGTCCTTCTCGGTGGATACCTGCTCTATGCCTTGCTGAAGGCAGAGGAGTTTTAGCGATGACGGCGAATGGCTGGTTTCAAATCGGACTCTATCTATCGGTGATTTTCTTGGTCACGAAGCCGATGGGTGTTTTCATGACTAGGGTGTTCAACCGGGAAAACACCTTCCTCGATCCTATGCTGAGGCCAGTCGAGAAGCTTGTATACCGGTTGACGGGCGTGGACGAACAGCGCGAGATGCGCTGGACAGAGTACACCATTTCAATGCTGCTCTTTAGTGGCGTATCGATGGTTCTTTTGTATCTGATCGAGCGTACGCAACGATGGCTGCCGTTCAACCCTCAGAAATTGGCAAATGTCGATCCTACCTTGGCGTTCGGCACTGCCGCTTCGTTTACAACGAATACGAATTGGCAGGTCTATGCAGGCGAATCCACGATGAGCTATCTCACGCAGATGGTTGGTTTGGCGTATCACAACTTTGTTTCCGCGGCCGTGGGCATCGTTCTGGCGATCGTCGTGATTCGCGGCATCGCGCGGAAAGAAACGGACAAACTTGGGAATTTCTGGGTAGACACGACGCGCTGCTTGCTGTGGGTTTTGCTTCCGATCTGCGTTATCGGTTCTCTCGTTCTCGTTTCACAGGGCGTGGTTCAGAACCTGAAGCCGTACACGACCGTCGATCTAATCCAGCCATACACGGCACAAGTGACTGGAACGGACGGCAAGATCACGACTCACACTGTGACCCAGCAGGTGATCGCACAAGGACCTGTCGCATCGCAGGAAGTGATCAAAGAATTCGGTACGAACGGCGGTGGATTCTTCAACGCTAACAGCGCCCATCCTTTTGAGAACCCGACTCCGTTTTCAAACTTCTTCGAAATGGTGCTGATTTTCGCGATTCCGTCGGGACTGACCTACACACTCGGACGAATGACCGGATCACGACGTCACGGCTGGGCAGTCTGGGCCGCAATGGCGTTCCTCTTCCTGGCCGGAGTGACTACAGCCTATTGGGCTGAGGCAAAAGGCAACCCGCTATTGGCCAGAACCGATCAGCGGGCCAGCGCCCTGCAATCGGGTGGAAACATAGAGGGCAAAGAGGTTCGCTTTGGGATTGCGAACACAGCGTTGTTTGCAACCGTCACCACCGACGCCAGTTGCGGTGCGGTGAACGGTATGCACGATTCGTTTACGCCTCTTGGCGGAATGGTGCCGCTCGTCAACATCATGCTGGGCGAAGTCGTATTCGGTGGTGTTGGCGCGGGATTGTACGGCGTTTTTGTGTTTGTAGTTCTCGCGGTGTTCATTGCTGGTCTCATGGTCGGCCGCACACCGGAATATCTCGGCAAGAAGATCGAAGCCTACGACGTAAAAATGGCCATGCTGGCAGTGCTGATTCTGACCTTCACGATCCTAACGTTTTCCGCGATTGCGGTGGTGAAACCCTACGGCACTGCGGGCATCACAAACCCCGGCCCCCACGGCCTATCTCAAATCCTCTACGCCTACACTTCCTCCACCGGCAACAACGGCTCGGCTTTCGGCGGTCTGAACGGAAATACCATGTGGTACAACACCACGACGGCAACGGCGCAACTCCTCGGAAGATTTTTCATGATCATTCCAATCATGGCCATTGCCGGTAGTCTGGCCAGAAAGAAAACCGTTCCTGAATCCGCGGGCACATTCCCCGTTACCGGGACCCTCTTCAGTGGCTTGCTCGTTTCGACCATCGTGATCGTGGGCGCCCTTACATTCTTTCCGGCTCTGAGTCTCGGGCCGATACTCGAACATCTGCTGATGAATGCAGGAAAGGTTTTTTAAGGTGTCCATGGACCCGGTAGCGCAAATCAGGAAAAAATCGCTCGCCGATACCGCCATACTTTCGCGGGCGGTTATCGATTCGTTTCGTAAACTGAATCCACGCACGATGGTAAAGAACCCCGTAATGTTCGTCGTGGAGGTCGGCGCAGTCCTCACGACCATCCAGCTTTCGTGGAACGTCTCGCGTCTCGCCGGCCAGTTTGGCTTTGGACTGCAGATCACTCTTTGGCTGTGGTTCACGGTTCTGTTCGCGAATTTTGCGGAAGCCATGGCCGAGGGACGCGGCAAGGCGCAGGCCGACACTCTCCGCAAATCACGCGCGGAAACCCAGGCACATCGCTTGCGTAGTGACGGCAGTACCGAGACCGTCGTCGGTTCGAAACTGCGCTCCGGCGACATCGTCGTCGTCGCCACCGGTGAGTTCATTCCAGGCGATGGCGAAGTTATCGAAGGCGTGGCGTCCGTGGACGAGTCGGCAATCACCGGCGAATCGGCGCCAGTGATCCGCGAATCCGGCGGAGATCGTTCTGCAGTCACCGGCGGCACGCGAGTTCTTTCCGATGAGATCAAAGTCCGCATCACGTCCAATCCTGGAGAAACCTTTCTCGACCGCATGATCAAGCTTGTGGAGGGAGCTTCCCGACAGAAGACGCCGAACGAAATTGCGTTGAATATTCTTCTGGCAGGTCTGACGATTATTTTCTTGCTGGCTGTCGTCACGCTCCAGCCGTTCGCCCTCTATTCCGGCGCCCCGCAGAGCATCTTTGTGCTGGTTTCGCTCCTCGTATGCTTGATACCTACCACTATTGGCGGATTGCTTTCTGCGATCGGCATTGCCGGCATGGATCGCATGATCCAGCGAAATGTGATCGCCATGTCGGGACGCGCCGTCGAAGCATCCGGTGACGTAGACGTGCTCCTACTGGATAAGACCGGAACAATTACTTTGGGCAATCGCGCCGCGACGCACTTCTATCCAGCGAAAGGAATTGAAGAAACCTATCTAGCCGATGCGGCTCAGCTGTCCTCGCTGGCCGATGAGACTCCGGAAGGACGCTCGATCGTGGTTCTGGCAAAGGAGCGTTACCAGCTTCGTGGACGCGATCTTTCTTCACATGGCGCGAATTTTATTCCGTTTTCAGCCCAAACCCGGATGTCTGGTGTTGACATTGACGGGCGCGAAATTCGCAAAGGTGCTCCGGAAGCAGTCATTCGTCTCATCACCGCAAGTGGAAATGGGATTTCGACCGAACTGAAATTCAAGATCGACGAAATCTCCAACTCGGGTGGAACACCCCTGCTGGTTGCGGAAAATCGCCGCGTTTTGGGCGCGATTGCTCTTACCGACATCGTTAAGGGCGGAATGAAGGAGCGCTTCGATCACCTTCGCGCCATGGGCATTCGTACCATGATGATCACCGGGGACAACCCATTGACCGCGGCGGCCATTGCTCGCCAGGCTGGTGTCGACGACTTTCTGGCTGAGGCCAAACCTGAAGACAAGATGGCGCTGATTAAGCGCGAACAGCTAAAAGGCAAGTTGGTCGCTATGACCGGCGACGGCACCAATGACGCTCCGGCGCTCGCTCAGGCCGACGTTGGCGTGGCCATGAATACCGGCACGCAAGCGGCGAAGGAAGCCGGCAACATGGTCGACCTCGATTCTAATCCGACCAAGCTCATCGAAATTGTCGAAATCGGCAAACAACTTCTCATTACCCGCGGTGCTTTGACAACATTCTCGGTTGCCAACGACGTAGCTAAATACTTCGCAATTATTCCAGCGATGTTCGCGGCTGCTTTTCCCATCCTTGGGATCCTGAATGTCATGCATCTTCATACTCCGGAGTCAGCAATTCTTTCGGCTGTGATTTTCAACGCGCTGATCATCATCGCTTTGATTCCGTTAGCTCTCCGTGGCGTACGGTATCGTCCGCTGGGTGCGGCGGCGCTGCTGCAACGCAACCTGCTGATTTACGGAGTGGGTGGAATCGTCGCGCCGTTCATCGGAATCAAGTTCATCGACGTCTTGCTTACGTATCTTCGAGTTGTTTGAGGGGCTTATGAAAAGGAATTTTCTGATCGCTTTTTGGTTCACTCTAGTTACGACGGTGATGTTTGGATTTCTGTACCCGCTGGCTATCACCGGTCTGGCGCAAGTGCTGTTTCCTTCCAAAGCCAACGGTCAACTCATCGAAAAGAATGGCAAGGTTGTAGGATCGAGAATCATTGGGCAGTCCTTTATCGGGCCCGGCTATTTCCATTCACGGCCGTCTTCTGCGGGAACTGGTTATGACGCCGCCTCCAGCAGCGGTTCCAATCTTGGCCCCACAAACAAGACACTCATTGACCGAGTGAAGGGTGATGTGGAAAAGGCCCAGGCGGAAGACTCGCCTGCCGACGTTCCCATAGATCTGGTCACTGCCTCCGGATCAGGACTTGATCCGCACATTTCGCCTGCGGCCGCCGAATTTCAGATTCCCCGAGTGGCGAAGGAAAGAAAGATCAGCGAAGCAGACCTTCGGGCGCTCGTTCAGAAATTCACAGAGGGCCGGCAATTCGGGATTTTTGGAGAGCCTCGCGTTAATGTACTGGAGCTGAACCTCGACCTGGATGGTGCACATCCACTGCCCCAGCGCTAGCCGGGGTTTTCTTTGTGGGCGCTTAGTGGACGTGTTACGTCATGTCATAATGGCGATCGGCATTCTGAACTGGAACTCAAACAATGCGCATATCCGAACTTCCGAGGCCGAGTCCCGAACGCCTCCTCAAGCAGGTCCAGGCAGAGGAGAGCAAGCGCTGGGGTGCGAGACTCAAGATTTTTCTGGGCTATGCGCCCGGCGTTGGCAAGTCCTACCGCATGCTCGATGAAGCGCGGCGTCGGCACGAGCGCGATGAAGATGTTGTTGTGGGCGCCGTGCAGGGACAGCAATCGGACGAAGTTCAGGCTATCTTGAGAAAACTGGAGATGATTCCTCCTCTCCAAACCCCCGATGGTCAAGGCATCGATCTGGACGCGATTCTTCGCCGCGCGCCTCGCGTGTGCGTCATCGATCCTCTCGCCGCCAAGAATCCTCCGGGAAGCAAGCACGCTTATCGTTGGCAGGATGTGCAGGAACTTTTGCGCAATGGGATCTCGGTGTTGTCGAGCGTGAATCTGCTCCATGTCGAGGAATACAAAGAAAAAGTTCAAGCGATCACCGGTAAGAACACCACCGAAACCATCCCGAAATCGTTTCTGCTTGCGGCCGATGACATCGTGATCGTCGACGTACCTACGGACCTCTGCCTGTGGCGGCAAGGGCAAAAACTCACGTCGACCGGAATCAGTAATTCCCAGGAGCGCCAGCTCTCGGAGCTTCGCGAACTCGCCTTGCTCCTGACAGCGGAAGTGGTTGATGCGCAACTGGAGTCCTATGTACATGCACACGGCATTGAGCCTGTCTTCGGGACGCACGAGCGCTTCCTCGTCTGCTTGACGCCCTATTCCAATGCTGCGGCCATGATTGAAAGCGGGGAACGCAATAAGGAGCGTTTTCAAGGCGAGCTCTACGCGGTGTATGTGTGCGAGCCCGGCCGGTCCAAGAGAGAGAGAGTCACAATTCGAAGATATTTCGACGCGGCAAAACAGGCCGGCGCCTCGACCGAAGTACTGGAAAGCGACGACCCGATATCCGCGATCGTTGATTTTGCGCATCAGAAACGTATCACTCAGATTTTTATCGGGCACAGCGCCCACAACACTTGGCGAGATCGGATTTTCGGCGATCCGGTGCTTCGCCTGATTCGCGCGGCCGAAGGTATCGACGTCCGAGTTTTCCCTCACTAGCATCCCTTATGCCTGAGTCTGCGGACACTCCACGCGGCAGCCTAAAGGTTTATTTGGGTTATGCGGCGGGCGTCGGAAAGACTTTTCAGATGCTTGCCGATGGCCGCGCAGCCGCGGAGCGGGGAGTCGATGTCGTTCTTGCCTACTTCCAACCTCACGCCCGCCCCGACACGATCGAGCAGGCCCAGGGGCTCGCGATGGTGCCGCATCACAAGATCGAATACCGCGGCAAAACATTTGAGGAGATGGACACGGAGGCAGTCCTGCGGAGGAGGCCAAGCATCGCGCTCGTCGATGAATTGGCACATACCAACATCCCAGGCTCGACTCGCGCCAAGCGGTGGGAAGACGTCCAAGTCCTGCTGGACGCGGGCATTGAAGTATGGACGACAATGAACGTGCAACACATCGAGAGCCTCAATGACCAGGTATGGCAGATCACTGGTATCCAGGTTCGCGAAACGGTCCCGGACGGAATTATCCGGCAGGCCGCGGAGATTGTAGCAGTCGATGTGACACCCGACGCGCTGCTCAATCGCCTCAAGCGGGGAGCGGTCTATAAACCGGAGATGGTGGAGAAGGCGCTCACCGGATTTTTCAAGGGTTCCAATCTGGGCGCCCTCCGCGAGTTGACTCTTCGTCAAGCGGCTCACGAAGTCGACCTCAGGCAGTCCGCGTACGATGAAACGAGGGGATTTCAGGTCCCGCGAATTTCCGAGGCACGACCAGGTGGAGCACCGGATAACCAGCCGAAGGAACGCATTCTCATCCACATCACGGCCGAACCCTCAACCGCCATGCTCATCCGTCGAGGCCGCCGTGTAGCTGACTACCTGCATGCCGATTGCACTGCGCTCTTTGTGCATCAGACTCCGGAGCTGTCGCAACTACCAGCCGAAGAACGAGAAGCAGTAGAGAAACATCTACGCTTTGCCCGAAGCCTACAGATCGAAACGCGGATCCTCGGTGGCAGCAATATCGCAAAAACCGTGGTGGAGTTTGCGCGCCAAAATCAAGTCACGCAAATCTTTGTAGCGCACTCACAGGTCAATCTTCTGGAACGGATACGCCGCGGGAATTTTACCGAGGATATTGTCCGCTTGGCGCAAGACCTTCAGGTCATAGTCGTCGCCGACCGCAGTCGCAAATCAGGGTCCTAGCTGAGTTCCAGAACGGCGTTTTCAGCACCGTCTCAACAACCAGATTAGGACCGGTCAATCGTTTGCAAAAGAACTGCAAATGGGAGCATCGCGTCACAACGAACCGAAGGGTTGCTAGTAGGATCTAGCCCTGGAACCCAACTTCTCCTTCTCAATTCGTCAACAAAAACTCATTGTCGCGGGTTGTCGATCGCGCTTTCACTTTCATACTTCTTCTTTTATTGATGCCGCCGACACCACGAGTCTTCGCAAGCGCTATCGTCCATCGGTTATTGCCTTCCCTCATCCATTCTGATCGTCAATTTCTTGCTTCGATCGCTTAGCAATGTTTCTATCCCTGTCCATTCACACCGCTGAGAAACCCGCCCAGATGACCGGTCAGAGCCACAATCACTATGGCCACCGCCTCGATTGGCAGGCGATATACCGGCAAGATCGTTTCTTCCTTGCGCCTCGTTCGTCTGTGGATGATCCACACTGACCAAATCAGCACAGTAGACACGCAACCCCAAACCAAGTGCATCAGTAAGATGCCTTTGAGCCTCTGCCCCTCAAGTTCCCATTGCCACGCGAGAATTCCGGTAACCAGAACAGGTATGGTGCTGAGAGCCGCGACAAACAGATTGCAGTAGGCCGCTGCGGCTAACAGCGGCCGCCTAAACCATTGCGCCAAGAAATCAAAGGCGACGCCGGCGATGAACAGGGCAATCGGGAAATGAATCAGCACCACGTGTTGCGCATGCTTCGCAAATAGCGCGCTCTTGATGTCAAAAGGATGCATGTTCTGTCCCCGCTCACTGCACTATGACTTTGCCGGTCATCTTCGGATGAACCGAGCAGAAGTAGGGATAAGTTCCCGCTTTGCTGAAGGTGAAGGAGAACTTCTCGTCCGTGTCGAGCACTTTGGACTTGAAGATCTTCGGATCGTCCGTGCTGACCACGGTGTGCGGGATGTCATCGCGATTCGTCCATGTGACTGTGGTTCCTACCGGCACAGTTAGTACGGCGGGACCGAAGCTGAAGTTATCGATCTTAACTTCCATCACCGGCGGCTTCTCCTGTTCGCTTGCAACAACACTCTTCCGACCTGCGCCGAACGCTCCGATTCCGAGCGCGGCCACTAGAACTGCAATGGACATAGTTCTCCTCATGGTTTTTCCTTTCTGAAATCTCCGTTTGAATGATTGCTGAAACCGAAGCGGCTACTCGCTCATGCAAGCGTCGAGTCCACCACCGCCAGCGCGTGTTGCCCCTGCACGTAGTTCACATCCGTGATCCCCAGAATGTTGCGCAGTTGATCTGCGGGTACTTTCATCGGTCCCGGCGAATCCGCTTTGCCCGGCTGAGGTTGTGGAAACGCCGTTGATGCGGCGGTGTGGAATGTGACGTTGCCTTCCACCTTCTGCATGGTCTGGTGAATGTGGCCGTTCAATACGGTTACCGAACCGAACTTCTTCAAGTACGCCAGCGCCTGCGCGCTGTCCTCCGTTCCCCATCCCCATTGTGGATAGACTGACCACAGCGGAATGTGCGCGAACACGACGATCGGTGTGCTGTGTTTCAAATGTTTTACGTCGTCTTCGAGCCACTCGAGCTGATCGTGCCCCAGCGTACCCAGTCCGCCCGCCTTCAGGTTCATCACATTTACCAACCCGATGAAGTGCACGCCCTTCTTCTCGAAGCTGTACCACCCCGCGCCCTTGTTGCCCTTTCCATAGCGCTCAAGAAATTGTTTTCCGTCGTCATTCAGTACATCGTGTTCGCCCGGAACATAGAAGACATCCTTCGGTTTTGCGCCTTTCAGAATCTGTTCCACGGTGTCGAACTCTTCGGGTTTTGAAAGATGGCTGACGTCCCCGGTGTGGAGCATGAATTCGGGTTCCGCCGACAACCCGTTGATTTTGTCTACCGCTGCTTTTAAAGTGCCCGCAACGTCAGGATTTGCTGGTTTGTTGAATCCCATGTGGCTATCGCTGATCTGTACGAAGCTCAGTTCGCCTATGGCATCCTTGGGACTGATTTCGGATAGTCGGCTCAAGCTGTATGACTTCAACACCCCGCCTTGAATCACGCAGAAAGCGCCCGTTCCCGCCCAGGCCATACACTTCAGAAATCCACGTCTGTCAATCCCATCCTTATTGTGGTCATGCAGAATCTCGTCTTTCTTCGTGCCGTCAACCATTTCTTCCTCCACGACTCGTCGTTTTCGTTACGCGTGTCCCATTTTGGGGACGGCGCGGGAGAGAGAGTTCCAATAAGGCCCGCGCCGCGTTTGGGACATCCTTCTTCCATGTAGACAACAAGCCCTCGCTATTTATTCCCACACTCGTGTTTTTTATTTGGCGCGCAGGGAATAAACCGACCCTCCAAGGGTTTGTGCTTACGAATGTCGCCAGCTAAGGGTAAGTTTGAGGAACTGGGCCCCGAGGAGCACGCGTGTACCGAATGGGCTAAACTCTAACCGAAGGAGATAGGACCTATGTCTTCTGCTTCCCCCACCGGAACCGCCAAAGCCGTAAATTCGGGTCAACCGCTCTCACCGGAAGAATTAAGCAAAGTACACGCATATTGGCGCGCCGCGAATTTTCTTTCCGTCGGGCAAATTTATCTCTATGAGAATCCGTTACTTCGCGAACCGCTGCAGTTGAAACACATCAAACCTCGGCTTCTTGGCCACTGGGGAACGACTCCCGGCTTGAATTTCATTTACGTGCATTTGAACCGCTTGATCAAGAAACACGATCTCGACGTTATTTATGTCACCGGCCCGGGACACGGCGGGCCGGGCCTTGTCGCAAACACCTACCTGGAAGGCACGTATAGCGAAGTCTATCCGCACGTTCCCCGCAACGAAGAAGGCCTTCAGCATCTCTTCAAACAATTTTCATTTCCCGGCGGCGTTCCAAGCCATGTCGCACCGGAAACTCCCGGATCGATCAATGAAGGCGGCGAACTTGGTTACTCGGTAGCGCACGCCTATGGCGCCGCGTTCGATAACCCTGATCTGCTCGTGTGCTGCGTCGTTGGCGATGGCGAAGCGGAGAGCGGGCCGCTCGCTGCGAGTTGGCACTCGAACAAATTTCTGAATCCAGCGCGCGACGGCGCGGTTCTTCCGATTCTCCATCTGAACGGCTATAAAATCGCCAATCCCACGCTGCTCGGCCGTATGGACGACGCAACGCTTACGCAATTGTTCAATGGCTACGGTTACAAACCATTTTTCGTCGAAGGCCGCGACCCCGACGCCATGCACCAGCTCATGGCTCACACGATGGACACGATTCTGGAAGAGATCCACGGCATCCAGCACGTCGCGCGCAGCGGTAAATCTGCCCCATCTGCATTGCCCGTCTGGCCGATGATCATCTTGCGCACGCCCAAGGGCTGGACCGGCCCGAAAGTCGTTGACGGCCTGCCCGTCGAAGACACCTGGCGCGCCCACCAGGTGCCGCTCACGGACTTCGCAAAAAAGCCCGCTCACGTAAAAATGCTCGAAGACTGGATGAAAAGTTACAAACCCGAAGAACTCTTCGATAAAGCTGGCGCGTTACTCCCTGAGCTTGCCGAGCTCGCGCCTTCTGGCGATCGCCGCATGGGCGCAAATCTCCACGCGAACGGTGGTTTGCTACTGCGCGATTTGACCATCCCCGACTTTCGCAATTACGCCTTTCCCGTCGATAAGCCTGGAACCCAGGTTGCCGAATCCACCCGCGTGCTCGGCAAACTTCTGCGCGACGTCATGTCGCGCAACTCCGAAAATAAAAATTTCCGCGTCTTTGGCCCCGACGAAACGGCGTCCAATCGTCTGGAGTCCCTGTACGAGGCCACCGACAAAGTCTTCATGGAGCCCCTGCTCAAAACTGATGAGCACCTCTCTCACGACGGCCGCGTCATGGAAGTGTTAAGCGAGCACATGTGTCAGGGCTGGCTCGAAGGCTATTTGCTCACCGGCCGCCACGGGCTTTTTTCCTGCTACGAAGCCTTCATCCACATCATCGATTCAATGTTCAATCAGCACGCCAAATGGCTAAAAGTGACTCGCAAAATTCCCTGGCGCCGTCCCATCGCTTCCTTGAACTATTTGCTCACTTCACACGTCTGGCGGCAGGATCACAACGGTTTCAGCCATCAGGATCCCGGTTTCATCGATCACGTGGTCAACAAAAAGGCCGACGTCGTCCGCGTGTATCTCCCTCCCGACGCCAACACCCTTCTCTCCGTCACCGATCATTGCCTGCGCAGCCGCAATTATGTGAACGTGATCATCTCCGGTAAACAGCCGGCGCTGCAATATCTCGATATGCGATCCGCTATCGAACACTGCACGGCTGGCCTCGGCATCTGGGAATGGGCTTGTACGGACCAGGGTGCGGAGCCCGATGTGGTGATGGCCTGCGCTGGCGATATTCCGACGCTCGAAACGCTTGCTGCCGTTGACCTGCTCCGCAAAAATTTTTCCGATATCAAAATCCGTGTCGTCAACGTCGTCGATTTAATGACTCTGCAAACTTCCTCCGAGCATCCGCACGGACTCTCCGACCGTCAGTTCGATTCCATCTTCACCGCTGACAAGCCCGTGATTTTCGCCTATCACGGATATCCGACTCTTATTCATCGCCTCACTTATAAACGTGCCAACCACAACAATTTTCACGTACACGGTTATCGCGAAGAGGGAACCACTACTACTCCTTTTGACATGACCGTCCTTAATCAATTGGATCGCTTTCATCTGGCCGGCGATGCGGTCGATCGCGTCGATCGATTGCGGCCGGTGAACGCGCATTTTCAACAACTGCTTCGCAATAAGCTTGTCGAACACAAACAATATGTACGCGAATGTGGCGACGATTTGCCGGAAATCCGCGATTGGAAATGGCCTTACTGAATGAAGATTCTGGTGCTCAACTCCGGCTCCAGCAGCCAGAAAGCTTGCCTGTACGATTTTAACGAGCCGCTTTCCGATCATCCGGCACAACCGTTGTGGGAAGGCAAGCTCGAGTGGCGCGACGATCACGCTGCGCTCCAAGTCCATACTTCTCGAGGATTGTCCTACCAGGAAAATATCCCGCCCGCCGACCGCTCTGCCGCTACTGCTCATTTACTGAACGAACTGGTTTCCGGAAAAGCGTCCGTGCTTCAGTCCATTTCTGAAATCGCTGTTGCGGGTCACCGCATCGTCAACGGCGGCCGCGCTCTCCATCAGCCCACCCTCGTCACGCCAGAAGTCAAAGCGGCAATTCAAAAGATGGCCGTCTTCGCGCCGCTTCACAATCGCTTGGAACTCGATGGCATAGCGCTCATCGAAAAACTCTGCGGCTCCGTGCCTCAAGTCGCGGTCTTCGATACCGCCTTTCACCACGACTTACCCGATGCCGCCGCGGTTTATCCTGGTCCATATGACTGGGTCGAACAAGGAATTCGAAAATTCGGTTTTCACGGTATCAATCATCAATACTGCGCGCAACGCGCGGCTCGGATTCTCAAGAAAGAGTTGACCGATCTTCAACTGATTACTTGTCATCTTGGCAACGGCTGCTCGCTTGCTGCAATTCGCAGCGGAAAAAGCATCGACACCACCATGGGATTCACTCCGCTCGACGGACTCATGATGGGCACCCGCTCCGGCGCCGTTGATCCCGGCATCCTTACTTATTTGATGCGCGAAAAAAAATTGGACGGAAAAGCGATCGATAATTTGTTGAACTCTAAAGCCGGTCTTCTGGGAATTTCCGGGGTATCAGCCGACATGCGCGAAATTGTCGCGGCGGTGCAAAGCGGCAACCAACGAGCCCAGCTTGCGTTCCATATCTTTGTACATCGGCTGCGCGCTGGCATCGGCTCCATGCTTGCCATACTGGATGGCGCCGACGCACTCATCTTCACCGGCGGCATTGGCGAAAATTCCACGGAAGTCCGCGCCGCTGCTTGCGCGAATCTTTCTTTTGCGGGTCTGGCGCTCGACCCCGAAAAAAACGTCTCGGCACATCCCGACCAGGAGATTTCATCGCCGCAATCGAAAGTCCGCGTCTTGGTCATCCGCGCGCAGGAAGACTGGGCCATCGCTAAGGAATGTTGGCAACTGCTCGCGCACCCTGATACCGCTTCTTCGTCGCGCTAGCTATCCTCTGATTTCTCTGCCGGCAGAACCCGCGAAAGTCCGGCTTTCGAAAAAACATCGCAGCCTGCATAGCCGATATCGGCCCTGCAGCCAAGATGCGCAACCGAGCATGGCTGGATCGTTGTACGAGAATTATCCCGGGTGTATCCTCGAGACCGAATGCGACCGCGACTTCTAATCTCCCTTCTGGTGCTGGCACTTTCATCAGGCAACGCCGACAACGCTTTCGTGTGCGCGGCTTATTGCATGTTTTCAGCATCTGTGGAAAGCGCCGCGAGCCATCACCATGAGATGAAGTCAGACGCCACAATCGGCGGTTCGCATGCTCATTATCGCGGTGCTCCTTGCGCGGAGTGTCCGGCTCAGGCTGCAAGCAGCCCGGACCAGACGCCCGATTGCACCAGCTTGGTTGAAATTCAAGCGATCAACGAACGTTCCTTCGCCCTTAATGCAACGAACAGTGTCCACGCAACTGCCGATGACGCCCCTGCCGTGGGCGCGGTGCCAGCTTTTGAAAGCAAACGATCTCTGTTCGGCGCTGCGTCTCCCCCAATCAGGAACTCCAGTTCTGCTGTGCTCCTGCTTCGTATCTGAGAAAAATTCGCTAACAAGCCAATCGGATCGGCCGAAGGCATAGCGTTGGCCCATGCGTACGCTGATATGAAGTCGCTGGGCGTCGGCAAGTCACTTTTTAGCCTAAAAGGGAGGAAACATGAGCGGCAGACGAGGATTTTTGCGGGACTTTCTGGCGGGAGCAGGAATGTTCGTTTCAGCCAAAGTGCTCTCCCCGCAAGAGGTGGATACATCTCACGGAATGGAGGGGATTAAGGCAGGGCGAAACAAGCGCTTCAAGGCGGTCGAACACGGACAGCCCGCTCCGCCGCTGGTCCGAACGCCGGACGTTCCGGACCTTCCTTTTCGCATGGACGGAAATGTCAAAGAATTCCACCTGATCGCTGAGCCGGTGAAACAAGAAATCGTTCCTGGCCGGATCGTCGACCTCTGGGGCTACAACGGCAGCTCTCCCGGACCAACGATTCAGATTACGAAGGGAGATCGAGTCCGCATCATCGTGGATAACCATCTTCCAGAAGCAACCTCGATGCACTGGCACGGTTTCGAGATACCAAACGACATGGACGGTTCCCCGGGATCAAGCCAGGATCCGATCGCGCCCGGTGGCCGCTTCGTCTACGAGTTCACCTTGAACCAGGAAGGAACCTATTTCTATCACTCGCACATGGCGATGCAGGAAATGATGGGAATGATCGGCGCATTCATTATGCATCCGAAAGAATCCCACCAGCCTCGTGTGGACAAGGATTTTGTCATCGTCATGCAGGAGTATGCCATCCTTCCGAACATCGACATTCCGAACTCCATGAATATGGAGTTCAATTGGCTAACCCTGAATGGAAAATCCGGCCCCGCCACCACTCCGCTGATCGTGCGGCACGGAGAGCGCGTTCGCATTCGCCTGATCAATCTGGGAATGGACCACCATCCCATCCACCTTCATGGGCATCAATTCGTGGTCACTGGGACCGAAGGAGGCCGCCAGCCCGAATCAACTTGGGGGCCGGGCAACACCGTTCTGGTTGGCGTCGCACAATCCCGCGATATCGAGTTCGTCGCCAACAACCGTGGCGATTGGATGCTGCACTGCCATCTTCCTCACCACATGATGAACCAGATGTCGTCGAACGTAGGGCCGATGTCGCGTCGGATGGGAATGCCAGCTGGCGAGGGCATGGCGCAAGGCATGGGAATTCCGAAAGGAGGGAGCCCCACATCCCGCGAAAACGGTCCAAGCCTGGGGCGTGGAATGGGAGTTAGCAGCAAGGCGGAACAGGCGATGTCGAACTCCACGCTTGAGGTCGCGAGTCCGATGCGGCACCAGGAGATGCCGGGAATGCAGATGTCCACGCCCGACGTAAGCCAGAATGCGAATTCGGTTCCAGGATTCCCTCAAGACGCCTTCATGGAAGGTCCCATGATGGCGATGGACAAAATGGTGGACAAACCGGAGAACTACGGGCTTCGACCTGGCTGGAGCGGTTTTATGGGCGGGATGATGTCCTTCGTCCGCGTGTTGTCCGCCGACAAATACGACAAAATTATCGAGCTTCGTGAAAAACAAGCGCCAAAGAAATCGATCTCTGACATGCCGGGAATGGAGCACAAAGATGAATAGACCGATTATACCGTTTAAGGTAATGATCGAGACCGTGTCGAGAATTCGCTTTCTGATCCGATTCATTCTCGGAGTTTCCAGCGCTTTGCTCCTGATCGGCATGCCATGTGGTGCACAAACGTTACCGGCACCGGATCTGAAAACCATCAGCCTGGAAGAACTGCAACAGATGGCGTTGCAGAACAATCCGACGTTCGCACAGGCGGCTGCCAACATTCGCGCCGCCGAGGGACGAAAGAAACAATCCGGTCTTTATCCAAATCCAACCGTCGGATACCAGGGCGAGGAAATCCGCGGCGGTTCGTTCCGCGGGGGCGAGCAGGGTTTCTTCGTCCAACAGCACATTGTTATGGCGGGGAAACTTGGACTGAATCGGAATATCTTCGAGCAGGAAAGAAAGCAGGCCGAAACCGAAGCCGACGAGCAACAGTTGCGGGTAACCACGAACGTCAAGATGTCCTATATCCAGGCGCTTGCTGCGCAGCAGACGCTGGAACTGAGGCAGAGTTTGAGCAAATTAGCTCAGGACGCTGTTGAGACTTCTCACCAACTCGCCAACGTCGGCCAAGCTGACGCTCCCGATGTTTTGGAAGCGGAAGTCGAAGCGCAGCAAGCTGACCTCGCGGTAACCATGGCCGAACAGAATCAACAGCGCGTCTGGAAAGAACTCGCAGCCGTGGTTGGCGATCCCCGGCTGCCCTTGATGCGATTAGAGGGAAATTTGGAAGGCACACCGGCCGTAAATGCCGATGACCTTGTCGAAAAAATCGTGAATGAGAGCCCGGCCGTCAAAATCGCCGAGCTTGGCGTAAAGAAGGCGCAAGCGAGCCTTGCGCGAGCCAAACGCGAACCGATTCCGGATCTGCAGTTACGCGCTGGTATGCAGCAAAATCGCGAACTTTTAGAGACAACAGGCCGGCCGACGGGCCTGCAAGGATTTGCCGAGGTGGGAGTTCAGATTCCGATCTTCAACCGGAACCAGGGGAATATCGCAACTTCGAAGTCAGATTTGGAGCGGGCTCAACGAGAAGTCGAGCGGGTGAAACTTGCTTTGCGTGAAAGGGCGGCGAGCGTGGTCCAGAACTATTCGTATTCACAAACTGCCGCCGCTCAATACAAGAACCAGATGATCCCGCGAGCGCAGAAAGCTTACGAGATGTATTCGAAGAAATATCAACAAATGGCCGCTGCCTATCCCCAAGTCTTGATCGCGCAGCGGACCCTGATGCAACTGCGGGTTGCTTACGTCAATACGCTGGAGAATTTCGCGATGAATTCGGTGGCGCTGCAAGCCTATCTGTTGACGGATGGGCTCGAAGCGCCCTCCCAGCCCGGCGAAATCGACCGGCCGGTGAGAGAAATGAACGTTCCCTTTCAGCCGACTTCAACCGTGAAAGAAAGATAAAACGCAGGAAGGCGCATCGGCGCGCCAGCCAATCGATTTACGTTATGGTGCGCGAAGGGTATGCTATGCGGCGAAGCCAAGGGAGCCGTCCCGATGAAGCTTGGGGTTTTTTCACCAGTATTTGCGAATCGAACTTTGGATCAAGTGCTTGCAAAATTGCGCTCGCTGCCGGGGGTGAGCGCGATTGAGCTGGCCACCGGAGGCTGGCCCGGCAGGGATCACGTGGAAGTGGACACGCTGCTGGCGAGTCCTCACAAAGCGGAGGATTTTCGCAACCAGATTCGCGACGCCGGCCTCACGCTCAGCGCGCTTTCGTGCCACGGAAATCCAATGCACCCAAACAAGGGCATGGCGCGGGAGCATGACGAAGCGTTTCGCAAATCGGTGCGGCTCGCCGAAATTTTGAAAGTTCCCGTGGTGGTGACTTTTTCGGGATGCCCGGGGGACAGTGACGAAGCGAAATGTCCCAACTGGATCACCGCGCCGTGGCCGCCGGAATTCCTGGAAACGCTGGAATGGCAGTGGGACAAGAAAGTGATTCCGTACTGGCAGGATGCGGGAAAGTTCGCAGCGGACCACGGAATTAAAGTGGCCATCGAACCGCATCCTGGTTTCGTTGTCTACAACGCGGAGACAGCCTTGCGTTTGCGCGAAGCAGCGGGGAAAAGCGTTGGCGTAAATTTTGATCCCAGTCATCTTTTCTGGCAGGGAGTGGACGTTCCGATCGCGATTCGCGTGTTGGGCGAGAGCATTTTTCATGTGCACGCGAAAGATTCCGCGTTAAACGCAAAAAATATCGCGCGCAACGGAGTGCTCGACGCAAAAAGCTACCGGCACATGGCGGACCGTTCATGGCTTTTCCGCACCGTGGGATGGGGACACGACGAAATCGTGTGGAAGCAGATTATCAGCGCGCTGCGCATGAGCGGGTACGACTACGTGATCAGTATCGAGCACGAGGACGCACTCGCGTCGGTAGACGAAGGCTTGGAGTCTGCTGCCGCATTTCTTTCGCGAATCGTCCTTCGCGAACCTCCGGTCGAGCCGTGGTGGACGTAGAGCCGTTACCGCGAGTGGGTAGACTCAGCGCAGGGAATCCTTCGCTCGAAGAGGCACGATAATGGTCTTCTGTGGCCGGCACCAATCACTTGATGTGCGAGCCAGCATACTCTCGCTCGCGACTACGCGAAACTGCCTTTAGCTCGGCCCCCCTCCCCCTCTTTTTTCGTAAGTATGAGATCTAAAGGAGTTAGCTCGCGCGATTTCCATAAGTATTCATTCTGAAGGACTTAGCCGTCCATCCAGCTATCACTTTGATTCTACATAACTTAGCGAACTGCTTAACTTCTCAGCTCGCTGCCTGCTCTGCTTGGGACCAGTCCAATGCTTTGGATTGGTCCGACAACAGTTGAGGGGCCAGCAGGAGGTACCACCATAGGAGAGAAGCCGCGAGACAAACAGACGATATCTTTCCGGTTAAATATTCTCTACTGGACCGCGGGACGGAAAGAGGACAGGACCTGCGCACTTCTTTTCAACGATTCGTCATACTGCTGTCACTCGCCATTCTCACAAGTAGTTCGGAATAGAGCGCGACACGGTGTCCGTCCCGCTCTCTGGCAATTTTTTCATTCCCTAAGCGCCTCGGGACAGATCCCGTAACTTTCTACAAGGGTGTGTCTCATGCGCATTTTTGAAAAAAATTTGCGATTGGTCTCTCTCGCGGTTTTGCTCCTGATGATGTGCGGGAGCGCGTCCGTTGCGCAGAATGGCAAAGGCACGGTGACCGGCCGCGTCGTCGATCCTCTCGGTGGTGTGCTCCAGGGCGCAGAAATTCGGCTGGAGCCCGGAGGTATATCGCGCGTTTCCGACGCGCAAGGGGAATTCACGATCACGGGAGTGGAGCCCGGGACGTACACTGTCAAGGTCAATTTTGTCGGATTTGAAACATACTCCGCATCGGTGGAGGTGAAAGCAGGTTCGCTGGTGCGAGCAGACGCGGCGTTGAAGGTGAGCGCCCAATCGTCTGAAGTGATTGTGACCGCGGAACGCGCGGCGGGTGAAGCCGAAGCCGTGAACCGTGAACGAAGCGCGGACAATCTTGTGCAAGTGCTGCCCGCAGACGTGATCCGAAGTTTACCCAACGCCAATCTAGCGGACGCGCTGGGCCGTCTTCCCAGTGTGACTCTGGAACGCGATGAAGGTGAAGGGAAGTATGTTCAGGTGCGCGGCACGGAACCTCGACTTACCAACACAACCATCGATGGCATGAACGTGCCGTCACCGGAGTCAGGCGTTCGGCAGATTAAGTTCGACGCGATTCCCGCCGATCTGGTGGAGTCCGTGGAAATCAACAAGACCCTTCAGGCAAATATGGACGCGGACGGAATCGGCGGTTCGATTAATCTGGTGACAAAGACAGCAGGCGAACGCCCAACGATTGCTTTGAGCGGCATGGGTGGATACATGCCGATCCTTGGCGGTCGCGGTCAAGTGGAAAGCACCGGCACAGTGGGCCAACGATTTGGCACGAACAAACGATTTGGTGTTCTAATTGGCGGGTCTTATGACTGGACCGGGCGCGGCATCGACGACATCGAACCGGTATCGGACGTGGCAACGCTGCCCGGCGGCACGCAGCAACAATATTTTGAATCGATTGACGAGCGGGAATATCGTTATTATCGGAGCCGGTGGGGCCTGGCGGGAAGCGCCGATTACAAAGTCGGTGACGGCTCGAATCTTTATATACGCGGGCTATATTCCGATTTCAAAAATTATGGAGATCGCTGGGTATACTCGCTGACGGACAATACCCCAATTCAAAGCCCGGTAACTCCAAACGGTATTAGCCTCCTTGGCTCGAATGGATGCAGTTTCGATGCATCGAACGACCCCAATCACGTGGTTTGCGGCGGTACTCCCGAGTTCAGCGTGCAAACCCGGCGTCCGGATATTGCCATCGGAAGCATTCTGATTGGGGGTAAGCACGATCTTACGTCGACGTGGTTTACCTGGGATGTCTCGGCGGGGCGTTCGAGGGACAACAACGTATCGCCCGGACAAGCGAAATTTGCCGCCACGAATTTAACGGCGGACGTTTCAACCGACCCGAATGTGATCAGCACCAGCGCCTGCCAATTCAATGCGACTGGCACGCCGAATAATTTTCGTCCGCAATGGACTCCGGCCTGCTTCAGCGAGGCCTTCAACCAATCGAACTACACACTGGACAACATTCAAATCGACCATGGACGTACAGCGCAGTTGAATTTGCAATTTGCGGGAGCGATGGGCAAGCGCTATCACATCGGTTCGCACGTTGCGACACTTGAGATCGGCGGACGATTCCGCAACGCGCATAAGTTTGACGATACCTTCACCATTGAGATGGACCCCAACACGGATATTCCCTTCTCACAATTTGCCAGCGAATTCTCGAACAGCAATTACTACGATGGCAGCTACAAGCTCGGCCCCAATCCCACCTATCAAACCATCAACAAATTTGCGATCGCCAATCCGTCGCTGTTCGACAACAGCAGCAGCCAAGGAATTGACCCGGCAAATTACGACTTGGTTGAGAAAGTGTCCGCTGGGTACGTAATGAACACCGTGGATCTGAACAGCCGAGTGCGTCTGGTGGCAGGTGTCCGGTTTGAAGGGACCAACCTGAAAACAGTGAGCTTTGACACCACTACCAATACTCTTACCGACGAGGCTAACGGCTCGTACGTTAAAGTGCTGCCAAGCGCGTCGCTGCGGCTTGCGCTTACCAACAACACCAATCTGCGCCTGGTTTACGGGCGAGGTCTCTCTCGCCCGGATCCGCAGGACATCGCGCAAGCCGTATCATTTACTCTGACCGCCGATCCGACGTCGCCAAAGAACACTGCGTCACTAGGTAATCCAAATCTAAAGGCAGAAACGGCGGATAACGTCGACGTCTTGGTGGAGCATTACCTGAATCCGTTCGGGATGCTTTCAGCCGGCTTTTTCTACAAACGGTTGACCGATCCCATTGTGACGCGAAGCTTCGTGCTCACGAACTTTCAGCCTTCCCCTGTGGTACCACCGGGAACGTTCACGGTGACACAGCCAATCAATGCCGGAAGCGCCTGGATCACTGGATTTGAGGCCGCCTATTTACAGCATCTAACTTTCCTGCCTGGAAAGTTTAGCGGGCTCGGTATTTCGGCAAATTACGGTTACACGAATTCGCGCACCGACGGATTGCCTGGCAGATCCGATCACCCTCGTCTCTTGCGCAACGCTCCGAACACCTGGAATATCAGCCCGACGTACGATCGAGGGAGATTTTCGATCCGCGTCGGTTTGTCGTATAACCAGGCGAACATTGCTAGCTATGAATTCCAGGACGGAACTGATAACTCGGACCCGACGCCCGGAGGGCTCAAGGGACCTTTCGGGGATGTTTACTTTTATTCGCACTTACAGGTTGACGCCCAAGGAAGCATGCGGCTTGGCCACGGTCTGAGCTTCATTGCGTATGGCCTCAACCTGACAAATGAAGTGTTCGGCTTCTATCAGGGAAGCAGCCAATTCCTGATTCAGCGTGAATATTATCAGCCGACATACGCGGCGGGCTTTCGCTGGAATCCGACGTTTGAGAAGCGATGAACCATGAGCTAAGGCCGAAGGCCGGATCGGCTGTGTCTCTCCGCAAAGGCATTTCAAAGCTATGCCCTAAAGCTCCACTTCTGATCGCGGTGAGTTTCATAGAACTTTCAGGTCTGCAAGGCTGTGCGGCACGGAGGACGCCAGCGAAAAACGAAAACATCGCCGTACTGGTGGGAGCGGGCGACATAGCGGATTGCACGAATCTTGCGGGAGCGGAAGCGACGGCGAAACTCCTCGAGCGAATTCCTGGGACGGTAATGGCCGTAGGGGACTTGGCGTATCCAGACGGGAAGCCAGAAAACTTTGTGTGTTATGACAAGACGTGGGGGCGCGTGAAAAGCCGCACGCGGCCCGCGGTTGGCAACCATGAATTCCATTCGGCGGGAGCGGCTTATTACTTCCAGTATTTTGGAGGGGATGCGGGCGATCCGAACAAAGGTTATTACAGCTATGAACTCGGCAGCTGGCATGTTGTTGTGCTGAATAGCGAATGCGTGGAGGCGGGAGGGTGCGGCGCAGAATCGCCACAAGGGGGCTGGCTGCGCGCGGACCTGGAAGCGCATCCTGCCGCGTGCACGCTGGCTTATTTCCACAAACCATTATTCAGTTCCGGCGGAGCGCACGGCGACGATTTGCTGGTGAAACCCCTTTGGGAAGCTTTATACGCGGCGAACGCGGATGTGGTTGTGAACGGCCACGACCATGACTACGAACGGTTTGCGCCGCAGACTCCAGATGGGACGCCGGATGCGGCGCGAGGGATCCGCGAATTTGTTGCGGGGACAGGCGGAAAGAGTCATCGGCCATTCGGCCCGCCCCATGCGAACAGCGAAGTACGCGATACCGAAGCGTTTGGAGTACTGAAGCTGACGCTATTGCCTGGGCGCTATCGATGGGAATTTGTGCCGGAAGAGGGGAAAACGTTTACAGATTCCGGTTCCGGCACTTGTCACTGACCGAGCGCTACCGATGGGGATGCCCGTTTTGCGCATGTTCAGATTTTGGGACGCTGTTGTGTTGCTGTACAGCGCGATCGTTTCTGGCGTTGTGCTTATCGTCGTAGATCTGCCTGCTGGCGTTGTTTTGCTGACGGTTCACCTGGGAACGCTCCTGTTGGGTGAGTTTGCCGCCGTTGGCCGCGCGATCATTGTGAACTTGCCGGTCGATATTCGCCTGGCGCTTTTCGTCGCGGGCGGCTTCACGAGAAGTAAGTTGCCCGGACTTTACGCCGTTGGAGATGCGCGCCTGTTGGTTTGCTTCACGAGTATTCACACGGCTGACCGCAGCCGTTGCCGGCCGGCCATGATTTTCTGAGGCAAAATTCGCGCGGTTGGCCGCCGCGCCACGCTGGTGCGAAGCCTGCATAGCAGTTGGCTGGAAGTGCGATTCGCGGCCAGCCGAAATCTCTTCACGGGAAGGCCGCACGGAAATTCCATTGGGGCCGCCATTGAAGCTGGTACGATTTACATTGCGATTGTTTACGATCACGGTCTTGTTGATGTAGGTGTTGTGGATCACGGTGCGATTCACATTAACGACTGCAGTGTTGTACGCGAAGCGCCCACCACGCCATTCTCCGCCGACAAATCCCACGCCGCCGTAGCCAAATCCATAATTCACGCCGCCATAAAATCCGACGTGCGGTCCCCAGTATCCGGCATGAAAGAGGTACACTCCATCGTTCCAGCCCCAGTAACCCGGTGTCCAGAGAAGTCCGACGCGCGGCGGAGCCACCCAAACTCCAGGCACCCAATAGTAACCGTCATCGCCATATGCCCAATAGCCAGGCGTCCATAGATAACCTTCGACTGGACAAGGAGGCTGCTCATAAACGGGAAGTGCCGGCGGGCCCACGCGCACCGAGATGCCGACGGAAACTTGCGCGCGCAGAGCCGCGGGCACAAGAGAGACCAGCAACGACAGAACCAAAGTGGGCACTGAGACGGATCTACGCATGACGAATCCTCCAGAAAATATCCAGCAGTCGCGTGCAATCGACTTTCGTAACGGAAGCGAGGCCACTACACCGTTATCGGTTGTGCTGATTAGCGCGTTGGGTTGCGCTTCCGGCTTCTTCCATGGAAACACGAGAAGGTATGGTTTGTTGCGTGCGACGAAGGCCAGTGTTGCGCTGAACGGAAGTACAGGTGAGTACAGTGAGGCGAAATGTCGCTGCGATCTCCGTCGCGAGGTTTTTTCCATAGCTGACGAGCGAATTCGCGCCCGGCTGTGGTCGTTATGCGGGCTAGGCGGATGAGTCGGCGGTGTGGCGTTGAAGGTGGTAGTGAATGGTGGGCGTAAATACTAAGGATAGGACCATGGAGCTGAGAAGGCCGCCGATTACGGTGATGGCCAGCGGCTGAAGCATTTGGGAGCCGGCACCGAAAGCGAAGGCGAGAGGGAGCATACCTGCTACGGTGGCAAGGGCGGTCATGGCGATGGGGCGGAGGCGGCGGCGTCCGGCTTGGATCATGGATTCCTCGGCGGAGAAGCCGAGGCCACGGAACCGATGTTCCGCGTCGAGAAGGAGGATGCCGTTTTTGGCGACGATGCCGACGACCATGATAAGACCCATAAAGGACGCGATGTTGAAGGTAGTGCGGGTGATGAGGAGGCCGAAGAGGGCACCGAAAGTGGAGAGCAGGGCGGAGGCCAGAATGGCTGCTGGAGCGGAGAAAGTGCGAAATTCGAACAGAAGGACAACAAAGAGCAGAATGAGAGCGAGAACCAGAACTTGTAGCAAATCGCGAAAAGATTTTTGCTGTTCCTTATAGGTGCCGCCATATTCGACGCGGATGGATCGAGGCAGATGAAGAGCGTTGACGGCTTTCTGCACGGCGGCGATGCCTGAGCCGAGCCCGACACCTTCGAGGCGCGCGGTAACTTGCATGAGCCGCTGCAGATTTTCGCGACGGATTTCGGTTTGGCCGGGATCAGTGGAAAGCGTAGCGAGCGCGCCCAGCGTGGCGGTTTTGCCAGTAGCGCTCAGGAGCGGCGTGTTGATCATCTGATCGACGGAGCTGCGATTGACTTCCGGGAAACGGACGCGAATGGGATAGGCGCGATCGTTGATAACGACAGGAGTCGCGGCAGGTTCTCCCTCCAGAATGGCGGATGCGTCGATGGCAATTTCGTCGGGCGTGAAGCCGGAGCGGGCGGCGGTGATGGAGTTAACTTGAAATGTGGAAGCCGGGCCGCTAATAGTGTTTTCCACGCCGTCGAGCACGTCGACGACGCCTTTGATTTTGCCGATGGCATCGGCTACTTGCGGCGCGGCCTGCAAAAGAGCT
Organism: Candidatus Acidiferrum sp.; assembly: GCA_036522855.1. GTDB lineage: Bacteria > Acidobacteriota > Terriglobia > Acidiferrales > UBA7541 > Acidiferrum. The sequence goes on from DATDFA010000018.1 coordinate 31,257, forward strand.
TGCGGATCCTGTGAATAAAGCTTGATGACCACGGGTTCCGGCTCGTTGCTCAAGTCGCCGATCATATCTTGCAAAACCTGGACAAATTCGACATCGGCGGCGGGTTCGGATTTTTTAATTTCACCGCGGACATCGTTCATCACTTCATCGATGGCACGGTCGCGTTTTGATTTGAGCTTGACGGTGTAATCGCCGCGGTTGGCTTCCGTGACTGCAGCGAGACCGAGTTGCAGACCGGTGCGGCGCGAAGTGTTTTCCACTTCGGGCGTGGCTTTAAGAATTCTTTCGATGTGCTGAAGGATACGGTCCGACTCAGTGAGCGAGCTGCCGGACGGAGTGAAGTAATCGAGGATGAAGCCGCCTTCGTCCATTTCCGGGAGCAAATCGGTTTCGAGGAAATGATAACAGACATAGGTGAGCGCGATGATCACCAGGGAGCTGCCAACGAGGAGGAACGGGCGGCGAAGGACGCGCTGCATGAAACGACCGTAGAAATTGACGATACGGCCAAAAAATCCGGAGAGATGCGCTTCTTCAGCAGCGAGAAGAGCGGCAGGGTCAGTGTTTGCCGTTCCGGCACCGGCGGCGGTCGGAACCTCGCGGTCGCGGCTTGTGCGTTTATCGCGCAGGAAATATTGGCTGAGGGTGGGAGTCCACGTCATAGCGAGGAAGAGCGAGACGAGCAGCGCGACGGTCATGGTAATGGCGAGTGCGCGGAAGAAAGCGCCGGTGACTCCGGTGATGGAAATGAGAGGAAGAAAGACAACGATGGGAGTGATGGTCGAGCCAACGAGGGGTACGACCAGTTCGCGCAAGGCGCTGGAGATGGCTTGAAAACGGTTCTGCCCAGCGTCGCGATGGAGAACGATATTTTCGAGGACCACGATGGCGTCATCGATGACGAGGCCAACCGCGGCGGCGAGTCCGCCGAGGGTCATCAGATTGAAGCTTTGGCCGAAGAATTTCAGAGCGATGCAAGTAAGGAGAAGTGTAGTGGGAATGACCAGGCCAGCAATCAGTGAAGCGCCCCAATCGCGAAGAAAGAGAATCAGGATCGCGACGGAAAGAAGAATGCCGATGAGGACGGCGTCGCGAACACTAGAGATGGAATCGCGGACGATGGTGGACTGGTCGTAAAAAGGTTCGAGATGAACGCCGGGAGGAAGACCGGCGATGAGCGACTGAATTTGTTGATGGACTTCATCGGCAACCGCGAGGGTGTTGCTGTCGGGCTGGCGGTTTACGCTGAGAAGGACGGCAGGTTTGCCGTTGGCGGTGACGATGGTATAGACGGGAGCGACGGAGCGAGCTACTGCACCGACGTCGCGGACGCGAATGGGCACTCCGGTGGAGGAAGTCTTGACGACGATCTGGCCGAGTTCATCGGGAGAATGCACTTGTCCGCTGACCAGGCCGAGTACGAGTTGATGATTGCTTTCGAAGAGGCCGGGCGAATCGATGAGATTTGTTTTTCGCACCGCGTCGAGAATGTCGGCGACAGTGACTCCAGCGGAGACGAGGCGCGCGGGATCAGGAGTGATCTGATATTCGGGAACGCGGCCGCCTTGAATGAGTACCGAAGCCACGCCATCGAGGCGATTGAGGCGCGGTTTGATGTCGTAGGTGGCCATTTCCCAGAGATTGTCTGGCGAAAAAAAATCGGAAGTGAGGCTGTAGCCCAAAATCGGGAAGGTTGCAAAAGTGAGGCGGTGCGTTTCGAGTTTGGCAGTCGGAGGAAGTTCCGCCTGCATGCGGGCGACGACCGCGTCAACACGCTGCAGAGTCTGAATCATGTCGATATTCCAGTCGAAGAAGAGGTCGACTTCGGCGGAGCCGCGGCTAGTGATGGAGAGCACGCGCTGCAGACCGGGCACGTTGTTCATGGATTCTTCGATGGGGCGAACGATAGTGACCTGCATCTGATCGATGGGCATGACGCCGTTGTCGACGCTGATCACGATGCGCGGGAAATCGGTACTGGGAAAAACAGAAACGGGAATGCTGAAAGCCAGATAACCACCGACAAACGCCAGGCTGATGATGAGAAAGAGGATCGGGTGAGAAATTTTCTGAAACCACGCGAGATTTTTTCCGGCGGGCTTCGATTGTGGAGAAGACGATTGCTCCGGCATCCGCCTACTCCTTGTCCGGGCGGGAAGGCCTAGACTGGTCGGCGGGTTTATCTTCGGATTTATCGTCTGGCTTGGCGGAATTTTGCTCTTTTGCGGTAGTCTCGATTTTGATCTTGGTTTTGTCGGGAAGCCCGTAGCCGCCGGAAGTGATGATGGACTCGCCCGCCGTTGCTCCACTAATAATTTGCGTATCGGACTGCCCTTGGATACCAATCTGAACGTTTTTCTGATGAGCGATATTGTCCGAGCCGGCAACGAGGACGTAAGCCGCACCGTCATTGGAGTGGAAGACGGAATTATTGGGAACGAGAACGGCATTTTTTGCGGTGGCAGCGACGATGGAAATTTGTACAGTCATGCCGGGGCGCAATGATTCGGGAGGTTTTGCGGCTTCCACCCAGATTTCGATCGTAGTGCTACCGGGATCGAGAGCGGGACTAACCAGACTCAGTTTGGCGGGGATGGGATCATCCTGGCCGGCAATTTTAATTTCGGCGGCAGCGCCTTTTTTCAGTCCGACAGCCTGTGTTTGAGAAACGTGGGATTTGGCGATCAAGCGGCTGGTGTTCATCACGGTGAGCAAAGGCTGATTTGCCGAGGCGAGTTCGCCCGCATAGAGCGGTCGGTCGGTCACCACCCCGTCGATTGGACTGCGAATTTGCGAGTAACTCAGCTGAGCTTCCGCGCCGAGCAGTTTTCCTTTGGCTGCGGAAAGCTGGCCACCGGCAGTCTTCAGTGCCTGCTCCTTTCCTGAGCGGCGCAAGTCTTCAAGTTGCTTTTGTGATTGCTGGTATTGGCTAAGTGCTTGCGTGAGGGCTACCTCGGCGGCATCGAGTTCGCGGCGTGGAAGCGCGCCCTGTTGGAAAAGTTCCTTGCGGCTGTCCACAATTTTTTGCTGGGCATCGGCGGCGGATTTCGAGGAGGCTGTGTCAAGTTCGGCTTTTTGGATTTGTTCAGGAATGCTGGACGCGGTGGAAGTGACATAACCGGCTTCGGCCTGTTCGTATTCACCTTTGCTTTGCGTGGCAGCGGCGGAGAGATCAGCATTTTCGAGCACGGCGAGCAACTGTCCTTTATGGACGCGCGCGCCTCGCTGAACGGTGAAAGATCGGATCGTCGAGCTAATTTTTGGAGCGATGACCGCCTGTTGCAGCGGAAAGACAACCGCTTCGGCGGTAACGATGCGAGAGACATTCCCGGTTTTTGCGGGAGTTACCTGGACTGAGACCTCTGGCGCAACTTCGGCTTCTTTTTTCGAGCAAGCGGCGCAAATCATAAAAACGACAAGACTTAGAGAGAAGAAAAACAACTGGCGCACCGAAGGCGGCCGATTCGAGCGCGAGGTCATGGTGTGGTGAGCACTCCGGTAAGAGTTTGCAGGTTCGCTAAGGCGACGCGGTAACGGACGGCGCCATCGTGATAATTGTTGTTGGCCTGAATCGCCGCGGTTTGCGAATCGACGACCTCGAGCACGGTGGCTTCGCCGTCTTTGTAGCGCAGCGCGGTGAGGCGCTGGCTTTCCGCGGCAAGTTCCGCCGATCGGGCCAGACCGGCAAGTTCGTTGAGTGAGGTTTCAGCTTCGGCGTAGAGCGAGCGAATTTCCGCGACCAGTTTGCGCTGCGCGAAGGAGAGTTCGAGCTTGGATTGTTTCTGGTTCAGTTCGGCCTGATGAATGCGGCTGCGCGTGGCGCCCCAGTTCCAAACGGGAAGATTCAAGGAAGCCAAGGCAGAAGAACCAAGATTGTCGAGACGCTGGCCGTTGAAAAAACTGTGAGTGGCAAAACTTGGAGCGTCAATGCCGTAAAAATAATCCAGACTAAGGGAGGGAAGATAACCAGCGCGGGCGGCGGTGACTTCGCTGCCAGACACGTGAAGAGACTCGAGAGCGGCGCGAAGATCGGGATTGTCCCGTGCGGCTTGCTGCTGGACTTCTTCAAGAGAAGGAAGGGCGATGGAGGCGCGAAGATCGTCAGTGAGAACGAAATTGTCCTGAAAATACGGGAAGATAACGACGGCCAGATCAAGGCGCGCATTCAAAAGAGCCAGTTGTGCTTCCTGAAGCTGGCGGTGGCGGTCCTGTGACTGGAGTTCGGCTTTAATGGTGTCCGAGTGCGCGACCTCGCCGCCGTGTTCGAGCTGCTGCGTGATTTGCACGAAGCGATCGCCTTCTTCGGCAGCGCGTTTTGCATCCTCAAGCTTGAACTGGGCGGCGAGCGCGTTGAAATAATTTTGTACCACCGTGACAACCAGGCCGCGCGAAGCGATTTCCGCTTTCGCCCGCGCGACAGCCGCGGCGGCAGAGACTTTCCGGTAGTTGGCCAGAGCGGCCACGTCGATCGCTTCGTGAACGTTGCCCTGGCTGGTGTACTCGTGCACGGCATTGTTGGCGATGAAGCGGACGCCGCCCTGATTGTTGCTCTGGGTATACAGATATTCGTTGTTGAAGACAACTTGCGGAAGAAGCGCATCGCGGGCTTGTGTGCGGTCTTCTTGAGCGGAGGCCGCTTGGTTGGCTGCGGCCTGATAGACGACGCTATTTTTTCGCGCCAGAGCCAGCGCCGAGGCGAGCGAAAGCTGTACCGGTTCGCTGGCCGCTGATCCTTGCGGTGAAGATTGTCGCGGTGAAGAAGCGGCTTGGGGCTGAGGAGCATTGGGTTTTTCCTGCGCCGGCAGAGGGAGACAAGCAAACAGAGGTATGGATGCCGCGCCGATTGCAGCGAAGAGCAAATCCCTAGAGCATATATGCAGAGCATAGCGCACGGTTTTTCGAAGGTGCGATTCGATTCAGCAGAATCGGCTGCAGCAAATTTAGCGAATAACAGATAAATACACGATTAACCGGTTTTATGTAGACGGGCCGATGGATTTCGGTAGTTGTGCTGTAAACACTGTACCCGCGGGGCCAGAATGAGTGAGGTTCAGAGTGCCGTGATGAACTTCGGCAATCCACTTGGCAATGGAAAGACCGAGGCCTGCGCCGCCTCCAGGATCCGAACGAGTGCGAGCCTGATCGCCACGAAAAAATCTTTCAAAAATACGTGGCTGTAATTCGGCGGGAATTCCCGGACCACTATCCGCGACGGAGATCTCGGCGGAATTCTGGGTTGCGCGCGCAGTGACGGAGACCGTGCCGCCACTGGGCGTGTACTTAATGGCGTTGTCGAGAAGGTTCAAGAGCAGGCGACGGACGAGCGATTCGTCCGCTTTGACGGGCAGCTCGTTGACAGGACTGATGGAAATAGAAATGGATTTTGCAGCGGCCAGGCTACGGAGAGACTGCACGCAATCAGAAACGAGCTCATCAAGGTAAAATTCGCGAAGGGTAACGGGGTATTGTCCGGCATCGGCGCGCGAGAGGGTGAACATATCCTCCACGACGCGAGACAACCGGCGAGATTCCTGGTGAAGAATTCCCAATGATTCGCGATATTCCTCGATGGAACGAACCTCCCTGGATAAGGCCACTTCGGATTCGCCCTGCAGAATGGCGAGAGGCGTGCGCAGTTCGTGCGAAGCATCGGCGATAAATCGTCGCTGGCGTTCGAACGCGGCATCCAGGCGGTCCAAAAGCCGGTTAAAGGTTGCGGCAAGGCGGCCCAGTTCATCGTGGGGATTTTGAATGGGCAGGCGATCATGAATCGTGAACTCACCAATGTGATCGGCCTGCGCCGTCATATCGGCGACGGGAGCCAGACTTTTGCGGGCAAGAAAATACCCTCCCGCAGAGGCCAGAATAATTGTGAACGGGATCAGCCACCCAAGAGCGATACGAATATTTTCGAGTAGTTTGCTTTCGGCGTGAAGCGAGGCAAGGATCACCAGGTAGTAGGACTGGCCAGCCGCGGAAAAAGTGCGCGCATAGCAGCGAACTCCGCCATGTTTGCCGGGAAGATCCCGAAAAGGTTTTTCGGAAGCAGAAAGGGAGGCAAGACAAGTGCGTAAGGTTCCGGCGGAAAGTGCGGGATTTGGATCGGCGTGCAGCCGACTGACGGCGCTCGGCAGATCCGTGGAAGCGGCCAGCAAGTCAGCACTCGTGGTAAGCACGGCGAAAGAGTGACCCGGATATTGGTGCTCGAGCATAGATTGGCGGGCTGCCGGAGCGACGCCCTCGGCTGCGGGAGCGTCACTCAATTCCGCTTCCAGGGTGGCCAGAAAAGAGTCGGAGAGTTCCACAAGGCCCGCGTCGCTGCGGGCCAAAACGCTTTGTTTGACGATGAAATAGATGACCAGGGAGAGAAACAGCAGCGTGCAGATGAGGACGGTTGCGTACCACAGGGTCAGACGACTGCGGATCGAACTAAACATCGTGCTTCTTACCCGGCGACTTCAGTTTGTTGGGCGCCGAGGGTAGTTGATCAACCGGGCCGGCATCGTCGGTTAAGCCAAGCGCGTAACCGGCGCCACGTTTCGTGTGCAGCAACCGTATTTCTCTGGGAGCGTCAATTTTGCGACGCAGGCGGTTTACATAAACTTCAATCAAGTTCGAGAACGGGTCGAAATGTTCATCCCAGACATGCTCGGCAATTTCGGCGCGGCCGACTACACGTCCGGCGTTGCGGACCAGGAATTCGAGCAGAGCATATTCCTTGTGGGTAAGAGGAATACGGCGGCCGCCGCGAGTCGCCACTTGCGCGGCGGTATCAAGCGTTAAATTGGCGACGGATAATTGCGCAGGCTTGAGTTCTGCCGGCCGCCGTAAAAGTGCGCGCAGACGCGCAAGCAGTTCGCCGAATTCGAAAGGCTTGGTCAAATAATCGTCGGCGCCATGATCGAGTCCGGCGATACGGTCTTCAACGCTGTCTCGGGCGGTCAGCATGAGAACCGGAATTTTCAATCCGTTATTTCGGAGTTGACGGCAAACTTCAAAGCCGCTCATGTCCGGCAGCATCACGTCCAGAATGATTACGTCGTAGGAATTAATTTCAGCTTGTTCGACGGCTTCCGGCCCTGTCGCTACCGCGTCGACCGCATAGGCCTGCTCTTTCAGGCCCTTTACCACAAAGCGCTGCACGCCGGGATCGTCTTCCGCAATCAGGACTCGCATCAACGAATGATACGCGAAAATTGCCGTGGAATTCCCGGCGGATCCTGCTACGAAGCCTGCGCGGTGCTGCCACGCACAATCAATTCGGGCTCGACAACAACCTTGGTGGGATATTCCGAGTGTTTTGGAGCGCCAATCCGCTGAACCAGAATTTCCGCCGCCGTCATGCCCATTTCGCGAAGAGGCTGCCGGATGGTTGTGAGCCCGGGATTCTGGTAAGCCGCGCTCTGAATGTCGTCAAATCCAATGACCGAGACGTCTTGTGGAACTCTCCTTCCAGTTTCGCGCAAAGCGCGGATGGCGCCCAACGCGGAAATATCGTTGAATGCGAAAAGCGCGGTGAAGGGCGGAGCAGTGCGCAATAGCTTAGAGACGACGTCGTAACCGGGTTGCGGCGTCGGCGATTCGCTCTCCAGTTGAACCGTCAAAGCCGATTCCACTGGTATGCCCGCTTCCTGCGCGGCGGCGCACACCGATTTCCAGCGCACCTCGGTATCGGAACTGAACGATTGTCCTTTGATGAAGGCGATCCGGCGATGGCCGAGGCTGACCAGGTGATCCAGAGCCAGGCGCGCGGCGCGGCTGTGGTTGAGCGAAATATTTGTTACACCGCGAAGATGCTTGTGGCCGGAAACGGCGACAACCGGCACACCCATTCCTGCGTGACAAGCGGTATCGACCAGGACCAAGCCTTCCACCGCTCGCTGCTGAAGCAAACGCGGGTACTCCTCGATAAGATCCTTGCGATGGCGATGGCTGACCACAAAATAAAAATAGCCTTCCTGCAGAAGGTGGTCTTCAATTCCGGACAGCACCAGTGCGGCGTAACCTTCACTGATTTCCGGGACGATCACACCGACGGTAAAGCTGCGCTGTTGGCGCAACATGCGCGCCATCACGTTGGGACGATAATTCAATTCGCGCGCGGCCGCGCGAACCCGCGCCTGTGTGTGATGAGGAATCGATTTTGCCGCGGGAGAGCGGTTCATCACGAGTGAGACAGTCGCCACTGAAAGGCCAAGATGTTCAGCCAGTTCGCGGAGATTCACTTTCTGCTCGGGCAGGTCTCTTGCTATGCCGGTTTTGTCCGATTTCGGGCGTGACATGGCTTGGGTGGTTGCGTAGTCTGTCACAGGCAAGGGCTTGCTGCAAGCCGCAGCATTTTCTTACGGGATGTTATTCGACCCCGGTCTTATTCCAAATGAGGTATAGATAAATCGATTTATCTATGGCGATTTATGCGATAAGCTTCCAGTCAGGTTAGTGACCAAGCCGACGGTGAGTGTCCGGCGCGGCTTTAGGCGAGGAAGAGACAAAGATGCGCTCTTTTCGTTTTCCAACAATTTCTCAGACAAAGGTGTGATTATTTCAGCTATGAATTTCCGCGCAGTGTCGAGAGTCGGCGTCACCGTTCGTAACCTCCAAGAGAGCGGCCCGCACAAGATGAGCCCGGTGGTTTTCATTGCCTGGGCATTACTGTTCCTTTCTCCGGCTGCAGTGGCGCAGGCGCCTAGCGCGGCAGCCACGGGGTCGGTCGCATCTGGCAATCTTCTTGATTCGCCAGACCCCGAAAAGAAGGTAAACCAACTTCTGGCGAAAATGACGTTGGAAGAAAAGATCGGGCAACTAGTGCAGTACTCGGCCGGTCAGGCGACCGGACCCGGCTCCGGTAGGACCGATGACCGGGACATGATCCGAAAAGGGGAGGTTGGATCACTTTTTAATGTGACCGGCGCACGTGAAACGAATGTCCTGCAACACATCGCGGTAGAAAATTCGCGCTTGCACATTCCGCTGATTTTCGGATTGGATGTGATTCACGGTTACCGCACAACATTTCCGATTCCACTTGGACTTGCAGCGACCTGGGATCCGGGAGTGGTAGAGAAGGCCGCCCGCGTAGCGGCCCAGGAAGCTTCCGCCAGCGGCGTTCGCTGGACATTTTCTCCCATGGTGGACATCGCGCGTGACGCGCGTTGGGGGCGCATCTCAGAAGGCGCCGGCGAAGATCCATATCTGGGTTCATTGATGGCCCGCGCTTACGTACGCGGCTATCAAGGTGAACATTTGGACTCGCCGGACAGTATCGTGGCTTGCGCGAAGCACTATGTTGGTTACGGAGCCGCAGAAGCGGGGCGAGATTACAACACCACGGAAATTTCCGAGCACACTCTCCGGCAATTCTATCTTCCGCCTTTTCATGCAGCCGAAGAAGCGGGAGTCGCCACTTTCATGAGCGGATTCAATTCACTGAACGGGATTCCCACGTCAGCAAATCCTTTCACGCTCAAACAAATCCTTAAGAAAGAATGGGGCTTCAAGGGCTTCGTGGTCAGCGATTGGACCTCGATCGCCGAAATCATGGCTCACGGGATTGCAATTGACGGCGCCACAGCAGCACGCAAGGCGTTTCTCGCGGGCGTGGACATGGACATGCAAAGCAATCTCTATCACAAAAATATGTTGCAGTTAGTCCAGTCCGGCCAGGTTCCGCAGGCGGACATTGATGAAGCGGTGCGCCGAATTTTGCGCGTGAAGTTTGCGATGGGCTTGTTTGATCATCCGTATACCGACGAGAGCAAAGAATCGTCGGCCCTGCTTCGCCCAGAGAGCGTGGGGCTGGCAAAGCTTGCGGGCACTCGTTCGCTGGTGCTGCTGCGGAACGAAACGTTTTCTGGATCGCCCGTGCTTCCGCTCTCCGCAAAAATCGCTTCGGTGGCCTTGATTGGTCCACTGGCTGACGATGCGGGGAACATGATTGGTTCTTGGGGAGCGCAGGGCAGGGGAGCCGACGCGGTAACGCTCAGGCACGCGTTGAGCGAAAAACTCGGCGAAGCGAACGTGCGTTACGCGAAAGGCGCAAATTTTCTGGAGGCGTCAGATGGCGATATTGCAGGCGCGGTGAAAGCAGCACAAGAATCCGACGTGGCCATTCTCGCGCTTGGCGAAGATGCTCCCAGCATGACCGGTGAAGCGGCGTCGCGCAGCTGGATCGGACTACCGGGCCGCCAGCAAGAGTTGCTGGAAAAAGTTGTGGCTACCGGCAAGCCCGTGGTTCTGATTCTGTTCAGTGGACGGCCGCTGACGCTGCCGTGGGCATTTGAGCATGTTCCCGCGGTAATCGCCGCGTGGTTCCCCGGAGTGCAAGCAGGCAACGCATTGACCGACGTTCTTTTTGGCGACGAGGCTCCCACGGGCCACTTGCCGCTGAGCTGGCCGCGCTCCGTTGGCCAGGAGCCGTTGTATTACAACGCGCTGAATACCGGCAGACCGGAAGCGGACCCGGCGCATCCCGGAGAGCCTGGCGAACACAAATTTCTTTCGCGATACATCGACGAGCCAAATTCGCCGCAATTTCCATTTGGGTTTGGCCTGACGTATACCTCATTCAGTTACGGAGCGACGCAGGCCAGCGCGAAGCAATTGTCTTTCGAAAATTTGCAACGAGCTTTCGCTGAAAAGAGCCAGCATGCCGGAGTTCTCTCGGTAAGCGCGGAAGTGAAGAATACCGGTTCGCGCGAGGGCGAAGCGCTCGCGCAACTCTACATCCGTCTGGACGGGACGAGTATCGCTATGCCGGTGCGCATGCTGAAGGGTTTTCAGAGAGTAAAGCTGGCGCCCGGTGAATCACGCAAGGTGACTTTCGATCTAGACGCGAAAACCTTCGCATTTTGGGGCGCCGACAATAAATTTGGAGTCGAGCCAGCCCGATTGACCATCTGGATCGCTCCCAATAGTGCGGAAGGCGAAGGAGTCACTCTCGACATCGCAGCGAGATAATCCTCAGCAATTTTGGCGATTCGCCAAGAGAGGCGCTTCTAGAAAGGCGCTTCTCTGTGTGACCAAGGGCCGCACCCTTAGCTCTACATGGTTGCGGCGATGAATCCGCTGGCGAGCTATCCACTAGCCCCGAGAAGAAGATCAAAATGGGGCCGCAAAAAAAGAAGCTGCCGGCCGGAACCGTTCAGGTCCGCAACCGACAGCTTCCCGGGGTGGTGAAGAACCGGCGGGGGTTAATCGCCGGCTCCCACTAGATCAAAAGCTGAAGCGTGCCTGCGCTTCGATGATACGCCCCGCGAGGGCACTATTCGCAATCGCGAAGGCCGTGTTTCCGCCTGTTACGGTCTGGGTGTGCGCGACGGGGTCAACCTGGATATTCCCGATCTGCTGGGCGCCGAGCGGGACCAGATTGAGCTGATTAAAGAGATTGTAGAAATTAGCCCGGAACTCGAGCTTGGCATTTTCTCCCAAGACGCGCAGACGCGGCAGGCCAAACGCTTTGCCGAGCGTCGCGTCCACCTGAGAGTAGCGGGGACCGCGGAAGGAGTTGCGGGCTACGCCGGGAGCAGGAGGAATGCCGCCTGCTGTGAGGTCGGGAGGCGCAAAAAAGTTCGTCGCGGGGCCAGAAAAGTTATTGGATCCAGGTTCGAAGCCAGAATTGCTCATGTCCGAACCGGTGCCGCCAAGAAAAGCGGCAGGGCGCACGTTGCAATAATTGCTGTTGGCGAAGACCAAGCCGCAAGAGTTTGGAACACCCTGCACCTGCACGTTATAAAACGGCGTGAAAGGGAAGCCGGTGTGGGCAGTGATAATTCCTGTAACCGTCCAGCCACCGACAATTTTTTCCATCCAACCGTTCGAACCGCGGAAGATGCGCGGGGTCCAGATGCCGTAGATCTTCATGGTGTGGCGAACGTCATAGTCTGAGGGCGCAAATTCGGCCTTGCGGTCAAACGGGTCCTCGCCTGGCGTGAAATCTCCGCTGAAATCGCCAGACTGGTTGTCTTCGGCCTTGGCGAACATATATTGGCCGTCAAGCTCGAAGGTCCTGGAGAACTTGTGGTGCAGTTCGGCGAGCAGCGCGTTGTAAGAGCCATTGCTGTCGTTGGTGAAGCGCTGGAAATTCTGAATTTGCGGATTAAGATCCTGGAAGAAAACCAGATTCAGATTCTGGTTCCGCGTGTAGTGGCGGCTCAAGCTGCCCTGATAGCCCACGGAAAAAACCCAATTGTGACCTAGATCGTATTGAGTGCCCAGGGAATAACGATAGGTGACGGGTGTAGGCAGATCATGGTCGAAACCAACGAGGCTGACCGGCGCGCCGCTGGCAGGCAGGTTAGCCGAGTTGAAAGTGAGGACGGTCGCAGGATTGGTTGGGTAGCCGTTGATGTCCGTGGGACTGCTGGAAGGCGCATAAAGGATATCGGATCCGAACAAATTGAAACCGGCGACGAGCGGAGGGTTGCTGCGACCGTTCAAGAAAATGGCCTCTTCCGCGCGGCTGTAGCCGATGCCAAACCCACCACGAATCACCAAGCGATTGTTCATTTGTTGATGCGTGAGAGGGAGTGAGCCAGGACTCCATGCGAAACCGATCTGCGGTCCCCAGTTGTTATGGCTGGCGTTGTACAGGTCACCGCCAACGCGCACGAAGGCGCCGGTGAGGGGAGCACTTGCTGGACCGAGCTCAGCGACATCGAGGTTGCCGTGCTTTTCATAAATCGGGCCGAAGTATTCCCAGCGCAGGCCAACGTTTAGAGTGAAATTCGGTTTTAGCTTGAAATCATCCTGAAGGTAACCGGCGTAGGTATTGGTACGAATGTAGTGGCGGGTCTGGGTCAGAGCGCCGGTGAGAGGGTTGAACGTAGCGTTTTCCTGATTGGGGGCGTCGTTGGCGAGATCCCAAAGATTCGCAAAAAAGTATTGCGGCAAAGCGCCGCCGACATTGGCGTCGGTGTTTTGATCGCGGTACATATCAAAGCCGAATTTCAGGGTGTGACGACCCATAACTTTGGTTGCGCCGTCATGGAAATTGTAAGAGGTCTTGTAGAAGACGCCGGGACCGTTGGCTCCGAAGATGAAGGTAAACCCGCCGATGTTGTTGCCAAGATTGTTGTTGATGACGTCCTGGGGCAGACCGAAAGGCTCCTGCGGATTGGAGTGTAATTCATCGAAATACCAGCGCGACACGTTGAACCGTGCTTCGTTGAGGAGGGTAGGTGTGAAGGTGTGATCCCAGAGAGCAGTGGCGCTTTCGTTGATGCGATCGGAGTGCCAGAAATTCGCTGGCCGCGCATTGCCGTTGAAGAAATCGGAATCATTGGGAACATAGTAGGCGCTGAACGCGATGAGGTCTTTGCTGGTAGCCTGAAAATCCACGCGTCCGTTGTATTGAACCTCAGTATTTTTAGTTGGATTACTGGTCTGAACGAACGCGATATCCGGAGTACCGTCCAGGCCGCCTCCCACACCAAACGGGCTTGCGGGCTGGCCAAATGTAGAATCCGCGGTGCCCAAGGGTCCGGCGATCGGAGAGCCAATATCGAGACCTTGAGCGCCGTTCGCACCAATGGCGTTGCAGTCCACTCCTTGGGTGAAGCCCGCTTGAGAACAAGGCTCAGGAATGATGTGGTTAATCGCCGTGCCCTCACCCGGGAAACCGAGGAGAGCGGAAGCGATGCTGCCGGGCGCGCCTTGCGTCAGGAACTGTGGAGTCTCGGCCCAAGCATTGTTCAGGGCGACAGAACTGTTTCTGATGGTCTCGTAAGAGAAGAACGCAAACAAGCGGTTTTTGATGATGGGTCCGCCAACACTACCGCCGATCTGGTTAAATCGGTTCGAGACCCGGTTGACAGCACCGATACCCTGGCCGAATTCGCGCTGAAAGGCGTTCAGGCCCGGGCGATCGATTTTAATGAAAAGACTGCCGTGATAATTGTTGGTACCGTTTTGTGATACGACTTCGACCTGGGCGCCGCTGGTCCGCCCGTACTGCGCATCGTAGGAATTTGCCGTGACACGAATTTCCTTGACGGATTCTTCATTGGGCGTAATGACCGCAGCGCCGCCCCAGTCAAGACTGTTCACGGAGACGCCGTCCACCTGGAAACTGTTGGCGGTGTTGCGTTGTCCGTTGGCGTTGATTTGGACCTGGTTTTCGGTCTGAAAGATGGAAGCAGTAGCCGTGGTTCCACCGGGGCCCTGACTTCCGGGAAGATTTTGGGAGCCGCCGCCGACGCCATGGGCGCCGTCACCGAAAACACCGGGAGCGAGGCGCAGGAGCTGGAAAGGATCACGGCTGAGCGAAGGGAGGCTTTGCACTGCAGTGCTGTTCAGCGTGCCGGAGATGTTTCCGTTTTCGGTTTCCAACGGGGGAATGGTGTCTCCGCTGACGGTGATCGACTGAGTGACCTCGCCCAGTTCCAAGGTGACGTTGACGGCCTGGGTCCGTTCGGCAGCGACTTCAACATTATCGAAAGTTTGCTTCTTAAAACCGGTCTTTTCGACTTCAAGGCGGTAATGTCCCGGCGGCAGGCTCAGAAAGTTATATACGCCGGTGTCCTCGCTAGAGACTTGTGAAGTCCTGTTGGTCTCGAGGTTAGTCAGCGTGACCGTTGCGCCGGAGACTGTGTTTCCTTGCGCATCAAGAATGACGCCCTGAATGCCGGCTCGGTATTGCGCGAATGCCGCAGGTAAGAAAAGCCCCAAAGCGATCAGGGACAGGAATCCCCGAAGGACAACTCTTTTCATTTTCATCTCACACCCCTTAGAAAGTTCAGCCCGGCCCCAGGCACCCCACCCGAGGCAATACTCTTACTAAAACGGTTAAGTACTACCGTTTGGAAATATAGTAATGTAAAATCCGCTTGTCAACGACTGTTAATTTTGCTCCTTCGCTGGCGATTTTCGTCGAAATCAACGTTCACACGTACGCTCTATAGCGCATTGCAAAGCGGCCGATTGCAATGTTATGTAATTTCTCTCGCGGAGAGCTAAAACGATGCCTGCACCGACGGACACGGTTTGTGCAAGTTCAGCACGGATTCATTGGCGTTCGGCACGAGCTCTTGGCCACAGCTGCGCGGCTGGCGTTGTTAATGTTGCAGTTTTTGCGGCCTCTTTTCTATTTTCCCCGCCGGCTGCGAATGCCCAGACTGCTTATTATCGCCACACGTTTTTCGATAATGGGGCCCGTACCGCGGCTTATTCTCACTCTCTTGCCAAGGCAGTTGCGCCGAGCACCCTCGATGTCCAGGGCAAGAAACTTCCGCTGGATTCTCTGACTTTTTTGACTCCGCCAAACTCGGTGCGGATTTCCTGGAAGTCCAATCCGGGCGGCGCGTGGTCCGCGCAGGTCCAGGTACTTGGATTCCGCAACCGTGAAATTCTTTTTAGCGGCGACACCCTCTCGTTCTGGCTTTATTCACCCGAGACCATCGCAGCTTCGGCGCTTCCTGCGCTTCGCCTGCACGACACGAACGGTGGGTTTTCAGCGCCGATGCACGTCGCGGAATTTTCCGGCGAGATCCCAGCAAAAAAATGGATTCGCGTGCGCATCCCATTTAGCCGGCTTTCCACCGGATCGGTAACCTTTTTTGATCCTCGCCGAATGGCTTCTTTGGCGTTCGAACAATCGGCGGCCGATGCGAAGGCGCATACGCTTTTTGTCGATGAGGCGCGCATTGATGACAGCACGGTTTCGAGTGATTCCGTAACGCCTGCGGTTGCAGCGCCCAAGGATTTGCGGGTGCGTGCCTATGAACGTCACGTTGACCTGACCTGGGATGCAGGTTTGTCCGCTTCTGGCTCCGCTTCGGGCGAGGAAGCCGCTCTTGGCCGATTCATCATTTATCGTTCGCTAGATGGCGCGAACTTTCAGCCAGTCGGTATGCAAACACCGGGGGTTTACCGTTATACGGATTTCCTGGGAAAAGTCGGCCAGACCGCTTATTACAAGGTTGTGGCTTCAAATGCTGATTATCGCGAATCGGCACCGTCGGCCGTTGCTTCCGCCACTACGCATCCGATGACGGATGATGAGCTGTTGGCCATGCTGCAAGAAGAATGTTTTCGCTACTACTGGGATGGCGGGCATCCCGATTCCGGCATGATTCGCGAAAATTTGCCCGGCAACGACGGGATTGTCGCAACTGGCGCCAGTGGATTCGGCATCATGGCTCTGGTTGTTGGGATCGAACGCGGGTTTATCACTCGGGAGCAAGGAATGCAGCGGCTTAGCAAGATCACTACATTTCTGGAAAAAGCCCCACGCTACCACGGAGCATGGTCGCACTTCATGGACGGCAAGACCGGCCAGTCGCTTCCGGTATTCGACGTGATTGATAACGGCGGCGACCTTGTGGAGACGGCATTCTTAATGCAGGGACTTCTGGTTGCGCGGCAATATTTCAACCGGTCGACGCCAGAGGAAACGGCGCTCGCGAAGCGCATCACTCATTTATGGGAAACAGTGGAATGGGATTGGTACCGCAAGTCTCCGGATAGTGACGCACTCTATTGGCATTGGACGCCGGAATGGAGCTGGTTCATCAATCACCGGCTAACCGGATTTAACGAAACAATGATTGTATATTTGCTGGCAATTGCTTCGCCCACGCACCCCGTTGCGCCAGAGCTTTATTACACTGGTTGGGCTGGCCAATCCGAAGCAGCCGAACTGTACCGGAAAGGGTGGTCGGGCTCTTCGGAAGGGGAGAAATACGTCAACGGCACAAAGTATTTTGGAATCAAGCTGGATGTTGGAGTTGGCAGTGGCGGCCCCCTGTTTTTTGCTCATTATTCCTACATGGGCTTCGATCCGCATCTACTGACCGACCTTTATACAAATTATTTTGAAAACAATCGCAACCTCGCGCTGATCAATCTCGCCTACGCCACCGCCAATCCTGGGAAACATAAAACTTACGGCGCCAACGCCTGGGGTATTACCGCGAGCGACGGTCCGCGTGGCTACGTTCCCGAAGCGCCGGCTATACAAGACGACCAAGGAACGCTGGCGCCAACCGGCGCCCTGGCATCGTTCCCGTATACACCTGACGCCTCAATGGCCGCGTTCAAGCATTTTTATCGCGATCTCGGCGACCGCCTGTGGGGAATTTATGGTCCGATTGACGCGTACAATCTCGATGACGATTGGTGGTCACCTATTTATATGGGACTGAATCAGGCGCCCATCACGGTGATGGTGGAGAATTATCGCACCGGCCTAGTCTGGAAACTCTTTGCCGCCAATCCTGAAATTAAGAATATGCTGAGGAAGCTCGACGCCACGACCGAGGAATTGCGCGCGCATCAGGTCAAGCGTTCAGCTACAAACTGAAGGGCGGCACAAGACAATTCGGAAGGTTGCATGCCTCCGCAACCCAAGTTTTTTGATTTCCGCAGGTTCGCTGAAACCCGCAACCATCCGAACTGATAACAAGGCTGCGCTGGCGCCTGCCTGTTCACGCAGGACCCCGGGTCGCTTCCCGCCGCTCCCGCCCGATTCACTCGGCACGCAGGAAACCGGGATGGCCTCACGCTTCAAGCGAAACTCAAAGCGAGTCGAAACAAGATTCCCGATTGGGGATCTTTTTCGTCAGACTCGTGTTTCTCGGGACGACCAAAGAATGTGCCGCCGGAGAGTAGGGTTTCGATGGCGCGAACGAGATGTCGGCCTGCGTCAGATTTCGTGACATACCCTCTAGCCCCAACCCGACGCGCATCGTGGGCCAGCTCTCCCGATTCGTGCATGGTAAAGATCAGGATTTGACTTGTGAGCCCAAGTCCAGATATTTGAGTGGCGGCATCAAGTCCATTCAAGACGGGCATCGTTATATCGAGCAGAATGATATCGGGTCGCAACCGCCTGGCCGTATCGATAGCCTCTTGACCGTTAGCCGCTTCTCCACAGATTTCCCACTGGGGCCTTGCCTTGCTAATAATCATGCGAACCCCTTCTCGCACGACTTCATGGTCGTCAACAATGAGAATGGTTACCGACATTTGAAATTCTCCTACATTTCATGACCGAACTTGGCCGAACCTTCTAAAGCCGCTTACCCTTCTTTTAGCGGGATGCTAGCTCTGACTGTCGTTCCTTGAGAGCTTGAGAATATTTCTAGTTGTCCGCCGAGCTGTCGAACGCGTTCACGCATTCCACGGATACCGACTCCCAAGGTGGCGAGCGAGCCGGAGTTCGATTCCAACAAGTGCGACGGTATTCCTCGGCCCAAGTCTTTGATCTCAAGGAGTGCCTTGCCATGTTCGACTGCAAGACGAACATGGGCGGTTTTACTTGCCGAGTGGCGATGAACGTTCGTCAAGCTTTCCTGGAATACGCGAAACAGCGCAAGCTCTACGTCGTGAGACAAGCGTCCGAGATTAGCTGGTATTTCGCACGTTGTTTGAATAGCGCTCCGCTTTGAGAATCCCTCCAAATGCCACCGGATTGCCGACGAAAGGCCGGTTTCTTCCAGCATCGGCGGATACAGCAGATACGACAAAGTCCGAACCTCTCGTATGGACCGCTCAATCATCTGGATAGACTCCGCCAAGTTCGTTTGGTGCTCAGCGAATCGCTGCTCGGATAACAGTCCGTCCAGAGACATTTTTGCCGCCGACAGGTATTGTCCTACCGTATCGTGAAGCTCTCTTCCCAGCCTTCGACGCTCTTCATCCTGCATCTTGAGCAAACGGCCCGAAAGCTCACGCATTTGTTCTTCAGCGTTCTTGCGCTCCGTTAGATCTCTTGTGAGCTTGCCGAAGCCCAAGAGCCGACCGTCATGGTCGGGAACGGCGGTGATGATCACGCTCGCCCAAAAACGGGAACCATCCTTGCGCAGTCGCCATCCTTCCTCTTCAAAGCGACCGTTTGCGGTCGCAAGTTCGAGTTCGCGCTCCGGCTTTTCATTGGCGATGTCTTCGGGTGAATAGAAAATTCGGAAGTGTCTTCCTACAATCTCATGCGCATCATAGCCTTTGATCCGCTCTGCTCCCGGATTCCAAGATGCTACTTCTCCGGTTGGAGTCAGCAGAAATATAGCGTAGTCAGTGACCTGATCTACGAAGAGACGAAATACCGACCCGTCGAGAGTATCCCGGAGGTTGTTCACTAGAGACCCGCCCAAGAATAGTAGAAAGGCAAACAGGCCGCAATTTGGAATTTATAGACTGAGCGCTCGCACGTGACGATCCGATGATCGGGACGAACCCGGAACGCTAGTTTTGCTACATCGCCCTTGTTGATTTCGGCGCGCTGTCAGCCCTGTTGCCGTAAGATATAAGTGAGGACCTCAGGCAACGCGGTTCTTCGCGGGCGACGCGACGATTTTCGTCGAACACAGCGCGAACTCTCGCTAGTTTATCTTATCCAAGCGAAACGACCCAGCTCCGACAGTGAGCGGAAGTGTCAGTGCGGGAAAGGTAAGGGGCGCCAGAAGCCTTCTTCGAGTGATCATTCTTGCCTCAACAAGATGAGTTCCGCAAAACCGATACAAGCAAAGCTGAAAACCCCTTTACAGAAGGCAGAACCAGAAGTAACTAGTGGACAGTGTCTTGCCAGGTGCGTGCTTTCTTTTCGTTCTCGGCTTGCAATTCCCGCAAGCCGCGCCAACGTTTGTACTGCTCGGCCTTGGCGGGATCGGGATCTTCGTGCCCTTGCAGCCAGAAGCGGAACCAGTCCACCGACAGGCCCTGCGATGCCATTCGCACTGCGGGATTGCTCACTTCGTGTTCCACCGTATTCAACAACAACAGGTCCACCGGCTTGTGCAAATAGCGAAGTCCCGCATAAGGCTCCCACATAAACAGCAGGCCATTGCGGCCTTCTGCAACTACCATCAACGGCGTGTCCACTTTGTCCAAGTTAAAAGTCGGCGAGCGCTTCAGCCACAGTTGCAAACCTTCCCCAAAGGGCACCGCGCCAATCTGCGCGTCATACTCCTCTGCGAATCCATTCCCGCCCTCGTCCACTTTATGCATATATTGCAGGTAGCTGGCCATTATGCCATCCGTGATCAATGACGCTCTGTAGTGGATGGAGGACCTTGTTGTAAGCGCCTGCACCACGTGATACACAGTCGCACTGAACCCGGACAGCCCGATGTTGTCTGGATCTGCCAGCCCTTCGGACACCAATTGCCTCGCAACGGTCTCAAATCCCGCTGCATTACAGGGCCCTTCGTTCGGCGCGCCATCCCCGCAACTTCCCACTGCTCGAACTTGCAACACAGCAATCCCTGCCCCTGCCAACTCTCTGGCCGCAAAGCCCGTAGTTAGTCCCCCTGATGGCAGGAATTCCGTCTCGGAGAAGCCGTGCGTTTGAATCACCAACGGATAGCGGCGCCCCGGCTTATAGTCGCTGGGCTTAAAGAGCAGCGCTCGAAGTTCTTTTCCTTCCTGGTCCTTCCAGGTGTAAACACTGGCCTGCCCCATATCCAGGTTCTTGAGCTGCGGATTCGGGTCCCAAATCACTCGCGATACTTTGTCGTTGGAGGCAACGAGGACTGGCGGATCGTTGAATCCCTGCTTTACGGTAACTTTCAAACCTTCATCAGGATTACGCTCCGGCGCGGGTCCCCAGGCTTTCCACGTCCCATCCTCGCCGCGCCGGTACTCCGTTTTCTCCACGGACCGCTTCCCATCCCTTATCACGATGAACTTGACGACGATTCGTCCCGGATCGCCGTCCGCAAACTGCGCATCCCTCACCCAGACTCCTTCCAGGTCCTTTCGGATTTGCTGCCAAGTCAGCACGCACTGCGCCGTAGCGGAGGGCAGGCTCACCACTTCAACGCAGGGGCGGACCGGAGCACTGCTCTTGGAAACGGGGAACGCCGCCGAAAGTAAGATCTCCTTGCCATCCTTCGACCAGTTCGGATAGTACCCGCTGTCTCCCCAGTTGGCCTGCCACGGCAATGGCGAGTCTGTCAGAACTTCGATCGCTCCTGTTTGCAGAGAAATCCGCACGTACCGCCGCACCGAGAAAAGGCCCAGCTCCATATTTTGTTTTCCGGAATGGACACCAGTGGCCGACGGATAGGGCGGCTGATAAAGCGTCTCCCAAGACGGCGGAATTTCTGCGACCGGCAGCGTGGTGGCCACAGAGGTTGTGTCGGGCGACAGCGCCAATCCTTCCGTGTGAACGATGGCGGCGCCGTCATGCATCACCTCGAACCGCCTCCCTCTCACCACCGCCCACAGGTGGCTGCGATTAGAGGAAAGCGCTTCGATTGCTGGGTTATCCGGAAAAAGCAGGCTGTCGAGCGAACGGCCGGTGGCGTCAAACGCCGCCGCTTTGCTTTCCTCATGCATTTCCTCGACCGGGCCCGGATCCTTGACGCTGTACACATAATTTTGCCGGTCGCGCACGTCGAATGTTTTGATTCCTACCAGCGCTGGCGTCAACGGCTCGATCATCTTCTTTCGTGGGTCAGCAAAAACCAGTCGCTGCTTTCCCTCCGCCAGGTGCTCCATGAATATCACTGCGCTGGAATCGGCCAGCCATCGCAAACCGTCAAAGCCAGTTGAATCCGTTTTTGTAATCACCCACACCGGCAAGGGCGGTGCTGCCCCTTCGGGATGTTTCAGAAATTCCTTTACCTGCCGGCTGCTGTAAAATCTCAGCGACTCTTCCACATTGTTTATGTCCAAGCGTCCCCGCCGCGCTACGATCGCAAAATAGCTGCGGTCCGGTGAAAAATACAGGTCTTCCGACACCAGCGACGTCAGCCCAATATCGTCGGCAACGGTAAAAGCCTTCTTGACTTGTCCCGAGCGCACCTTGGGAGAAAAAATGCCTCCCAAAAACGCGATCGCCACAGCGCAAATCCACGCTCTCTTCATGCTCATCGCCGCCTGAATTTCTCAAACCCCATGACTGATCCCCTCGAGGCAGGACGCATGGCCCTAACGGCAGAAAGCCGGGCGCGGCACTCTCGGACCGCACCCGGCCTTCGTCTTCATCGCTTGGTGATCTAGAAGACTAACCGCAGCGCGAACTGCATCGACCGCGGTCCCCCCATCTGGTACTGGGAACTCAACGCACTGTTGCTTCCCAGTGAGGTCGCCAGCGTAGCCGTGGCCTCGCCAAAGTTTGGCTGTCCAAGAATCGTACTGATGCTGCCAAAGTTCGGGTGATTAAAGAGGTTGAACGCCTCAGCCCTGAACTGTAGCTTTAGTTGTTCGTAGAGGGGAAACTCCCGCCGTACTCCAAGATTCATCTGCCAGGCCCCGAATCCTCTCACAAAATTCCGGGGCGCCGTCCCATTGCGGGTTGGGAAGCCAAAGTTTGGATCCGGAGGAACCCCGGTAAATGCGTTCGGGTTGATCCCTTTTCCTCCCGGGCATGGGATGACGGCCGGTCCTGTCGAAAAAGGACTGGTGCATTGCGTCACGTAGATCGGTTGCCCAGGAACAAGATCCAATCCACTAAAAAAAGCCTGTAGCGTGTTTGGGATAATTGCCGGCGATCCAGTCAAACCTACCGGGAAACCCGTCCTGGCCATAAACCGATCATCAATTCCCCAATTGCTCAGAACGGCCCTCAACAGACCTGCATGCCCTGCCTTGGGAAGGTCGTAGGAAAAGGCTCCCGTGAAATTGTGACGGATATCCGCGTCGCAGCTTCCACGCGTGAAGACGACCAGGATATTGGATGAACTGTAGTCGATGCAGTGTGACCATGTGTATGAGCCCAAGGCGGTCAATCCCCGGCTCAGTCGCCGTTGGAACTGCGTTTGGAGCGAATCATAGTCGGCTGTAAGCCCGTTTTGTCCAAAGCCCAGAAAGTCCCCATTGTTGTCGAAACCCAAATTGGTTTGCAGCAACCTCGCGGCGCGCGAGCCGACAAACGAGACTGTCAAGGCCTGGGACTTGCCCAGCGCCTGCTCGATACTCCCGTTCCATTCGAGCGTATACGGCAGTTGCAGATGCGGAGAGAAGCCAAATCCGCAGAAGCAATCCGCCAAGCTAGGCGGGTTGGAGATCGTTGGCGCAGGAATGGACCCCGGAAAAGGAGACGACCCGAAGGTGAAATTCGTCGCAAGGAATCCTGGGCCGTTGAAGCCCGTCGACCCGATTTGCTGGCCTGTGTCGAAGAAGACTCCGCCGCCTGCACGGAGCACCGTCTCCCATCCCGGAGCGTCCCGAAGTACATAAGCGCCGCCCACCCGCGGCGCAAAGTTGTACCACGTGGTCTTCCAAAGTGGCGTCCCCTGGGGCGCCAAGTTATAACTGCCGGCGCCGGCTGCCACAAGAGTAAAAGGTCCTAGCCCCTGCGTCACTCCCGGAGGGGGATTCACTTCCCACCGCAATCCCATCGAGAGCGTAAGGCGCGATGTAACCTTCCATTGATCCTGCCCAAAGGCCGAAAAGTTCGAGTACAAGGGATAAGCGGCGCCTAAGGTCTGAACGGCCGCAAGGTCACTAATGTTTGTTGCTATAGACACGTTCGAGCTCGACGTAGGATATGCGTGGCTAAATTCATAATCCCCAAACGGGTTGTTCTGGATGGCAACGGGTGTCAGCCGGCGATAGTCCGCGCCAAACTTGAACTGATGGCGCCCCCAGGACACACCGACAGTGTCCACGAAATTCCATTGTTTTTGAGTACCCGATTGCGGCCCCTGTATCAACTCAGTACGAAAAGGGCCCGGATTCAACGTGACGCGTGTGGCCGAAAGGGAGCCGAGCCCCGCCAGTTGCTGCAGGTTCACCGGAGTGCTTCCCGCAAACGAACTGATGAAAGAATTGCTCGTGGTCTCGTTCGAGGAGTAGTTGATTCGGAAATCGTTGCTCAGCCGGCTTGTGAATATGCTGGTGGCCCCGCCCGTGTAGGTGCGAATTGTGTAATCGGAGCGAACACTCTGAGTCGGCGGCGAACTCTCCAAAAGGGCTTGGCCACGAGCAAGGGAGTAAGACTCCGTGTCACTAAACCGGAAGAAAAGCTTCAACTTGTCGTTGACTATGTGGTCGATACGTACGCTGCCTGAATCGATGGCGCTCGGATTCGACCAACTCCCGATGAACTCGGCAATCCCGTTTGCCGTATCATCGATGCCGTTGGGACTTTGTAGCGGCCAGGCATTCAAAACTTGACTCAGTGGCGCAGGAGTGGCTGCTCGCAACGCGGTATCTGGCACCTGTTCTATAGCCGCCGGCTGTGGTGTCACCAGTCGCAGCCCCTCGTAGGACGCGAAAAAGAACGTTTTGTCCCTTCCTCTCCGAGTCACCGGTCCCCCGAGCGTCCCGCCAAAATCGTTCTGCCGTAACGCAGCTTGCTTCAAGCCAAAAAACCCAGTAAACCAATCCGTGGCGTCAAAAACGCCGTTCCGCAAGTAGTCGAAGGCCGCACCATGCCATTGATTGGTCCCCGATTTTGTCTCGAAAATGAACTGCCCTCCCGGATTCCGCCCAAATTCCGCTGAATAGGTCGAACTCTCCACGCGGAACTCCTGGAGATCCTCCACTGAAACCAGAGCCTGCGTAGTACCAAGAGATGTGGCAGCAGCGACCGAACCACTCGCCCCCGCTCCAAGAAACATGCTAGACCCAGGCGCTACACCCACGTTTGCGCTCACGCCGTCCACAACGTAGTTGTTGGCCTCGCTGCGCTGGCCGTTTACGCTGAATTCTCCCGTCTGCCCATTACCCCCGGCTTGTGCCCCCTGTTGACTAGCAAGTTGTGGGCTTTGCGTCACAACTCCGGGCGTGAGTAGGATCAAATCCTGGAAGCTGCGCCCATTCAGCGGCATGTTTGCAATGTAACTTTGATCCACCACGGTGCTGACCGACGCGTCCGTTGTGTTCATGTGGAACTGATCGGAAGTTATCGTTACGGTCTCTGAGACGGAACCGATCTGCAACGCAAAGTTGCGAACCACGTTGTCCTGGATATTGAGTTCCAACTGCGTCACCGTAACGCTCTTGAAGCCAACTTTACGGACAGAAATCAGATAGTGACCCGGATGCAAAGAGGGAACGTTATAGAGACCG
>DATDFA010000019.1:0-36044 GCA_036522855.1 Candidatus Acidiferrum sp.
GTAACCGTGCCGCCGCTGCCTGGCAGCGTCACGCTCGTCAACCGATTCTCGAAGTCCCAGGCGTACGTGGTGATGCCCGTCGAGTCGTTCTTCGTGACTGCGTTCCCGTTCAGATCGTAGCCGTATGTTGCGGATGAAGTAGAAGCTAATTCGTTTGAAGAGTTGTAGCTGTAGGACGGCACGCCAACGGAAGAGAGGCGATTGCCCACGGGATCATACGTGTAGCTTTCTGCCGTCCCGCTGCTTGGCGTGGCCGAAAGCAGTTGATAGATGTTGTCGTAGCCGTAGCTGGTGGCCACAGCAGTCCTCTGGTCGGTCTTGGCGGTTCTGTTGCCAGCATTGTCCACCGTGTACGTGGCCCCGTCGATAGTTGTGCCGCTCTTGGCGTGCGTCACGCTCAGCAGCCGCGATAAATTATCGTATCCGTAGGTCGTATTCACCGCGTTCGGGCGCGTCAAGCTGGTTCGCCGGCTCAGTGCATCGTAACCAAAGCCAAACGATCCGCCACTGATTGCCGCAGGCGCAGTCAAGGTCTGCAAGCGGTTCAGCGTGTCATACACATACGCTGTCGATCCGCTCTCAGGATCGGTAAAGCCTGTCCGGTTCGACGCCGCGTCGTAGCTGTACGCCGTGCTAAACGCCCGGCTCGTTAAGAAGGAATATTGCGTTGTCGTGGTGCTAAGCCGCCCCATGTTGTCAAACGTGAATTGGTAGGTTCCCGTGGGGTCGGTCACCTGGGTCAGCCGCGAGTCGCTGTCGTAGGTGTAATTCACTGTGGAATTATCAGGATATTGCTTCTGTGTCAGCCGGTTCAACTGGTCGTAAGTGTAGGTAAGAGACTGGTTCTTGCGGTCAGTTTTTCCTGTCAAATTACCGACGGAAGACGGCACGTCCTCCGCCGGCGCGTAAAAGGCGGTCAGGCGGAGGCGGCGCGGGTTTCGGCCAGAACGTGTTGGTAATAGCGTTCGTAGGAGGGGATGACGTCGTTGGCGCAGAATTTCTGTTTCGCGTGGATACGCGCGAGTTGGCCTACTTCACGGCCGCGGTCGGCGCGGGACAAAAGGCCGATGGCGTATTTGGCGGCGTTGGAGACGTCGCCGGGTTCGACGAGATAGCCGTCCACATTGTGTTCGACGACTTCGGGAACGCCGCCGACATTGGTAGCGATCACCGGGACTTCGCAGGCCATGGCTTCCAGAGCGGCAAGCCCAAACGATTCCAATTGCGAGGGAAGCAAAAACAAATCGGCTTCGGAGAGCAGGCGATAAACTTGATCCTGCTTGCCAAGAAAGTGCACATCTTTCTGCAATTTCTTCTTGCGGACGAGATATTCCGCGGCGCCGCGTTCGGGACCATCGCCGATCAGGACGAGTTTTGCCGGCATTTTTGCGCGGACCTGAGCGAAGATTTCCACGGTGTCGGTGATTCGTTTCACGGGACGAAAATTCGACAGATGCATCAGGATGGGCTCACCGGCGGGAGCCCATTTGGCGCGTTGCTCGGGATTCGGTTGCCGGGTGTAGAGATCGCAATTCACGAAGTTCGGAATCACTTCAATCGGCCGCTTAATGTCGAATTCCTTGAGGGTCTGTTGCAAGAGATAGCGCGAAATCGCGGTCACGCCATCGCTCTGTTCAATGGAAAATCTGGTAATCGGCAAATAGGAACGGTTGCTGCCTACCAGTGTGATATCCGTGCCATGCAGCGTGGTGATAAAAGGCAGGCGACGCGGCGCAGCCATCGAGCGGGCAAGCAGCGCGCTTACCGAGTGGGGAATTGCGTAGTGGACATGCAACAAGTCCAGTGACTCGGCTTCGAAGACTTCCAGCATTTTCGTGGCAAGGGCGAGCGCGTACGGCGGATGATCAAAAAGCGGATAGGAGGCGATTTCGACTTCATGAAAAAAAATGTGCGGGTCATTCAAATTCATGCGGATCGGCGGAGCGTAGCTGATGAAATGAACGTCATGGCCGCGAGCGGCCAATTCCTGGCCAAGCTCGGTAGCAACGACGCCGGAGCCGCCGTAAGTGGGATAACAAGTGATGCCGATACGCATGTTGAGATTTTCCCCGAACTCGCCGCAGCGAGGCTAGCACACCAAGGTTGCCCCGTTGCTGCTAGAATGGCCGCCCAAGTTAGAGCGACAGAGGTTGTCTTGGTTCTCTATTAGACGCAGCGCAGCGAGAATCGTGACATTCGATATGGAGTGGCGGAAGAGGCATGGCGAGGTCCTTTTGAGCAAACAAGCGAAGCAGACGCTGGCAAAAGAGCACCTGCAATTTGCGCGAAGCCGAATGAAGCTGAGCAAGTTCAGCGTGCTGGTAGGTTTTGAAGTCGAGCGCCTCTACGAAGGGGGAGCTGTACTTTCCATGGCGGTGAAAGAGCGCCACCGCCAGGTCCACAACGTGGTGCATGGCGGCGTAATCGCCGCACTAGCCGACACGGCGGGAGCCATCGCGGCCTATACGGTATCGCCTGTGGGGGTTGAGCTCGCTACGATCGAGCTGAAAATCAACTACTTACTTCCCATTGCAGAAGGCAAAATCGAGGCAGAAGGAAGAGTGTTGCGGGCTGGGCGAAATTTTACAGTGGTTGAGTGCGACGTGGTGAACGCGTCGGGAAAGCTGGCGGCAAAAGCATTGATGACGTTTGGTATTGCAGGAGGACGGAATTCCGAAGCTCACGATAACAAGCCACGATCCCCTGAAACGGCCAGCGCAAAGAAGGGACACAAACCCGTTACGAAGCGCGTTTCGTAAGACTACTCGTCCCCGTTCTCTCCACCCTCTTTGTGAACATATTTGATGGTGCGCTTAAAGATCATTAGATTCGGACTGCCTTGGCGAGTGAGCTTAATGCAGTCGCGGTCATACCATTCCACGACTCCATGCAAGGCTTCGCCGCTTTCCAGCACGACCACCATCGGCGTGCGGGACTGCATCTGCTTGATCCAATAAAAATTTTCGGCGTGAGTAATCTCGGGTGGAGCCGGCTTTTTGCTGGGAACCGGGCCACCATTGTGATTTGGATGTGCGTTGCGGGGCGGCAGAGGTTCCTTCACGTCGGGGAAACCTGGACGGAACATACGGCGATTCACCATAACAACATCTCCTTTTTGGCCCAAAGGTAGGGAATTAGCACCAATAAGGTTGAGATGCGTTCTGCGACTAGCGGGTTACAGTTGCCAGAAAAAAGTTTGCAGCGATTATCTATGGCATCTCGGGGAACTTTACCAGTTATTTTTGGGAAGAAAGTGCGGGAGAAAGTTCGGCGGCCAGCGCATCGAGGCCCAACTGCCGGTTCAGGTTGCGCCGCGCGCCCGCGGAGAGTTGATCGAAACCGCGCAAAGCTTGCATTATCAGGCGTGAATCGACCCGTTTGGCAATCGCCTCCAATTCTCTGCGGAGCGGCTCATTGCGGATCTGCGGAGAAGCGATGTCCGAACTCAGTTCGAGCAGATCCGATAACAAACTGTAAAAAACGGATAATTGTTCTTCGAATGAGATTCCGCGATCTTTGGCAATTACGCTGGTTTGTGCAAAAATCTGGCCAAATTCTTCTCCGCGCAAGGCGCGCTCCAGGATTTTCAGGCCGTTGCGGCGACGCTCGCTCTCCTTTTGCGCGTCCATTTCCAGAGCGTAGCCAGGGCTGCCTTCGGAAAGTTGGGCCGTAAGCCGGATCGCGGCTGGCGAAAGATTGGACTTTTCCTTGAGAACGGCTTCGACTTCGTCGGCGCCCAGCGGCGCAAATTGAAATTGCATGCATCGCGACACGATAGTGGGCAGCAACGAATAAGAAGAAGGAGCGGTCAGGATCAGCGTCGCGGATCCGGGCGGTTCCTCCAGGATTTTGAGGAACACGTCAGCCACATCCCAACGCATGGTTTCGGCACCATCGATGATAAAAACGCGCCTTCTGCCCATGGGCTGAAAATAGGCGGCGCGCTGCACCGCTCGAAGCTGTCCAATGCGCAGCATCGGCCGCGCTACCGGAGTTTTCAGGCGGACCGGGTCGGGAACCAGCGCCCACACGTCCGGATGAGTCTGCAAAATCAGCGGCGTTCGCTCGACCATCGCGGCGTCCGCGCTTTCTCCACGCTCGGCGAGGCCCTGCTCCACAAGCCGTTGCGGTTCGGCCATCAGTGCGATCCGCTGGCAGGTATAACATTCACCACACGCGTCGTCGGTGAGGCGTTCGCAGTTGGCGGCTTGCGCAAAAAGCCGGGCTAGAGTGTATTTCCCAAGGCCACGCGGCCCCGTGAACAGCAGAGCATGCGGAACGCGGCCGGCGCGCAACGCTCCACGCAATGCGGCTACGATTTGCGGATTGCCGCGGAATTCAGAGAAGGCCATCGTTACGACCGCTCCCCCGGTGCAGCCAGGCACGGTAGCACCACGCTCAGAACGTCGGCAGAGATTGCTTCGGGCGGGCGGATGGTTTGCGTCGCGGAACCGAAGCACTCAATCGTTCGCCAATTCGAACGGCGCGAGAGTTCATCATACATTGCTGCGGCGTCTTGCAGATGGCTGATATTCGCCTCCAGAATGTCATGCGCGGAATCGGTATATTCTCGCGCGGACTTTTTCGCTACCAGAACCTGGGCTTCACGTGGCGCAAGCTTCAAGTAAAGAACGATGTCTTCTTCAGGCAGCGCATAAATGTTGTATTCCAAATGTTCAATCCATGCCCGGAATTCGGCGCGTTTTTCCGGCGCGGTGCGGGCAGTCTGGTGCGCCAGGCTGGAAGCAATGTAGCGGTCCACCAGGACGACTCCCCCGCTTTCCAGCGCTGAAAGGATAGGTTGTCTGCATTCGAAGCGATCTCCCGCATAAAGCAGCGCCGTGAAATGCGGATCCACAGTGTTCAATGGGCCGAGATCGCCATTCAGGAATTGCCCGACCATTTTTCCGAACCATGAACCATATTGCGGAAAGCGCGTGGAAAACACTTGGTAGCCGCGCCTTTTAAGTTCGAGTTCGAGCAGACGCGCTTGCGTTTGCTTTCCGCTGCCGTCGATGCCTTCGATGGCGATCAGTTTGCCGCGTCGTTTCGTCAAAGGATTGGTCTGCCGAGCGTTAGTCTAACCGGAGCTGCGCGAAGCCGCAAAGCCGAGTCGAAAGCGGCGCGTGGTACGATTTCAGTCTGCGTATGAATGAACCCGGTTTACAAGACCGAATTGCGGCGCTACGCGAGCGAATCACGAACGCGGCCAAACGCGCAGGGCGAGTCGCGGACGATGTCACTCTGATTGCAGTGTCCAAAACGCATTCGGTAGAAGCGATTCGAAGGGCGTTCGAATTGGGCATTACACATTTCGGAGAAAATCGCGTCCAAGAATGGGAAGGGAAGCGCGCTTCGCTCGGCGACTTGCGTGCGGAATGGCACCTGATCGGACATTTGCAAAGCAACAAAGCCGCGAAGGCGGCGCGTATTTTCGATTGCGTGGATTCCGTCGACGATTTTGCGATTGCGCAACGGTTGGACCGCGCGCGTGCCGAGCCTGGCAAGGGACGAAAGCTGCGCATTCTGATCGAGGTTCGGATTGCGCCGGAAGCTGCGAAGAGCGGAGTCCAACGAGGCAATCTTTCCGCCCTGGCCGAGCAAATTGTGGCTCTGGAACATCTCGACTTCCGCGGACTGATGTGCATTCCTCCGTTTCTGGATGACTTGCAAAGTGTTCGGCCGTACTTTCGTGAGCTGCGCGAACTGCGCGACCATTTGGAGCAGAGGCTCGGCATCAAGCTGCCGGTCTTGTCCATGGGCATGTCGCACGATTTTGAAATTGCAATTGAAGAAGGAGCGACGGAGGTACGGGTTGGCACGGCACTTTTTGGAACACGCGCCGCGGCACCGACTATTCCGGAGACAAAATAATGCCGGTGCCGGCGCTCCTGAATTCGAAAATACACCCGGAACGGGGCACCGTCTCTTTCGCGGTGCGCGTGCAGCCGCGCGCGAGCCGGAATGAAATCGCCGGCGTTATGGAAGGTGCACTTAAGGTCCGATTGCAGGCGCCAGCTGTGGAAAATCGCGCCAATGAGGCGTTGTGCGAATTCCTTGCGCAACTTTTGAAAAGGCCCAAATCGGCTGTTAGAATTTTGGCCGGCGACCGCGGTCGTACCAAGCAGGTTGAAATCTTTGGAGTGACCGCCAGCGAGGTAGAAGCGCTTTTGCTACACCAGGTTTAGGAAATTAGCTTTTACGGAGTGTTTCGCGCACCGATGAGCTTCCAACTTAACGAAATCCAAACCGATTTACGCGCCGCTAAACTAGATGGCTGGCTATTTTATGATTTTCGAGGACGTGACCCCATCGCGCAGCGGATCCTCGATTTGCCAAATGCGATGCGCACCAGGCGGTGGTTTTATTTTGTCCCGGCAAAAGGCACGCCGAAAAAGCTGGTCCACAAAATCGAAACCGGTTCGTTGGCGGCGTTACCCGGCGACACCGTTTATTATTCCGGGCAGAATGAACTGCGCACGAATCTGAAGAAGATCCTGGGCCGCGCGAAAAAAGTGGCGATGCAATATTCGCCGAAAAATTCCATTCCTTACGTAGCCATGGTCGATGCAGGCACCGTGGAATTGGTAAAGAGCTGCGAAGTAAAGGTCGTAACCTCGGCGGATCTGGTTCAGAAATATGAGGCTTGCTGGACAGCAGTGCAATTGCAATCGCATCTGACGGCCGGCAAGGCGATCGACCGCATCGTGCGCGAAGCCTTTGCTCTGGCGGCAAGAGGCGTGCGTGACGGGAAGCCTTTAACGGAGGTCTCGCTTCAGCAATTTATTCTCACGGAATTCGAAAAGGCCGATATCGCTACGGAGGAATCGCCGGACGTGGCCGTAAATGCTCACGCCAGCGATCCACACTACGCGCCTTCGAACGAACGGCCAACTGAAATCAAAGAAGGCGACCTGCTCTTACTCGATGTCTGGGGAAAGCTGAAAACTCCGGGCAGCGTTTATTACGACATTGCGTGGGTCGGATATCTTGGCGCGAAAGTTCCGGAAAAATATGCCAAGGTTTTTAGAGTCATCTTGCAAGCGCGCGACAACGCCGTGGAGCTTATTCAATCCGCTATCGCGGCAGGCAAACCTCTGCAAGGCTGGCAAGTGGACAAAGCCGCCCGCAGCGTGGTCGAGAAAGCCGGTTATGGGAAATATTTTATTCATCGGACGGGACACAGTATCGGGCAAACCGTCCACGGCAATGGCGTCAACATGGATGGACTGGAAACCTATGACTCCCGCCATCTGATCCCGCGCACGTGCAATTCCGTCGAACCCGGAATCTATCTGCAGGATTTCGGCATGCGCAGCGAAGTGAACGTCTATATCGATCAAAACGAGGCGCGTATCACGGGCGCTGTCCAAAGGGAAATACTCGCGCTACTGGCGTAATTTAGCGAAAAAAGAAATGTTCGACGAGCCGGCCACAACCAACGCCAACCCAGAGCACTGCGAAGCCCCGCGTCCGGTT
Organism: Candidatus Acidiferrum sp.; assembly: GCA_036522855.1. Classification (GTDB taxonomy): domain Bacteria; phylum Acidobacteriota; class Terriglobia; order Acidiferrales; family UBA7541; genus Acidiferrum. The sequence goes on from DATDFA010000019.1 coordinate 7,480, forward strand.
CAAGAAACGTTTCTGCCCGAGGCACGTGCGAAAAAAATGGATGCCTACGCTCTTCGAGCGATCGGCATCGCCGTCGCGGGATGGATTTTGCCCGGCTTCGGCCACGCTCTTCTGAAGATGTGGGGCCGCGCGGCCGCCATTTTTCTTTCGGTCGGCTTTCTGGTTTATCTGGGAGCAGGAATGCGCGGCAATTTGTTTTCGGCGGGCGGCGACGACGCATTCGCCAGACTTGGCTACGCAGCAGATTTGGGAGCTGGAAGCTTTTACTATCTTGCCCGTAGCCTGGAAAGCTCGGGACCTGACGTTTCCCACGCCGATGGGGATTATGGCACACGCTTTCTGGCCACCGCAGGCGTCTTGAACCTGCTGGCCGCGCTGCATGCCTACGAGGCCTCACGCAGGCGTAAGGCATGATTGCCGCGATGGTGCCTCTGCAGCTTTCTCATTTCCAATCGCTCCTGCTTTTTGCGCTGATCATTTCTCTGGCGTTCGGCACATTAGGCCGCCGAAAACCGATTGAGCGCCTCAAATACGCCGCATGGTCGTTCCTAACTTTTGTGCTGGTAGCCGTTGTCCTGGGTTGGTTAATGTACCCGGCCTCGCGTTGAAGAGAACGCCTCCGAGCATATTTCTAGAATCTGATTCATTTCCCTGCAACGCGGCCTCGGGCTGGCCTCCTTCCCCAAAATAGCTCATCCGGCTCAAACTCATACAATTACTCCCGTATTGCCTCGCCGACGGCAGCATCGTTATGCATCGATAGGAGGAAATTGCTTTGGCGGCTGGGAGGACGCATGAACGCGAGAATAGAATCGATCCCGGCCCTTGACGATGACGCGCTCAACGTTATTGTCGAGACGCCAAAAGGTCAGCGATCGAAATTCAAATACGATCCTGAACACGGAATTTTCAGATTGCAGAAGTCTTTGCCCCTCGGTCTGGTTTTTCCTTTCGATTTTGGTTTTGTACCATCGACCCTCGGTGGCGATGGAGATCCTTTGGACGCTCTGATTTTAGGGAACGAGCCTTCCATGCCCGGAATTTTGGTCTTATGCGAATTGACGGCTGTAATGGAGGCGGAACAGACCGAACGCGGTGAGACCAAACGGAACGATCGGTTTATCGTCATTCCGCTCGATGCAAAGTCTCGCGAGCCTTTGCAGCCAAAGATGGAGCTCACAGAGGATCTGCTCAACCTGCTCAAGGAATTCTTCGTGGTCTATAACGAGCTACAAGGGGAAAAATTCAAGAGCCTGGGCGTGCACGGCCCGAAAAGAGCATGCGAAATCCTCCAGGAAGGAATCGGCCGAGTCCGGAGGGCGGACCGTCAAAAGGCGCGCCACGCCGCTCATTAAAGCTGGGGTCAGCATCCCCGCAGGCGCAGCTATCGACAGGGTCAGATAGGCGCAGTTTCGGCGGAATTCTTTGATGATGACTCTCGGAGCGCCCGTAGAATCACCATCTCCACGTCGGTCGGATGCCAGGGGCAGCGAATCACATCAAACGCCCCATTGCCGACGGCCTCAAAATAGAGGTCCCATTCACCGGTACGCGTAGTCACAACTACGCGCGTCTGTGCCGCCGAAGCGTCATCGAGCCGAACCAGGTCACAGTACCGGCCATCGGGCAAGTGTTCATCGCAGAAGACCACATCAACCGTGTCGCGATCCAGAAATTCCACGGCCTGCGCAACGGTCGAGCAAACGATCACATCGACGGAAAGTGCATTCAGCGCGCGCAGTAGCGGCTGGCGAACTTCCAGGCTGGGACTCACCACCAGGGCGCGAACAGTCCTTGGAAAAACAGCCGAGGCCGGAATTTGGTATTTGAGGGGAGAACTCTTAACAGACGAAAGCTGGGTCATGGACATGCCTCGTTCACTTGATTAATTCGGGGCGGGAGACTGTAGAACTAAAGCAAGGGCGTCAGCCGGTCAATACAGCATTCCCTTGAGCCGGCCAAACTTGTGCGGTCCAACGCCACAAAACTGGCTCGGAACCAGTTTTCACGACGAACAGTCCCCGCCGGACTGAATTTAGACGTTCATTGTTTCCATTGAATGACTGCTGTGTAAGCATCTACACCGGGAGGGACTTGTAATAAACGGCCGATGAGCAATTGGCAAAATCGCGATGTGGTGGTTATCGGCTCCGGTCCCAACGGTCTAGCCGCCGCAATCACGATGGCGCGGGCCGGATGTACGGTCACTGTTTACGAAGCCGAGCCAACCATTGGCGGAGGCGCCCGGTCCGGCGCCCTTACTCTTCCAGGTTTTATCCACGACGTTTGTTCGTCCGTTCACGCCTTGGCCGCGGCATCTCCATTTGTGCAAAGTCTGCCGCTGGAGGACCTGGGCCTGGGCCTGAAGTGGATTCATCCCGAATTTCCTTTGGCGCATCCTTTCGACGATGGCACTGCAATTACTGTGAGCCGTTCGCTCCCGGAAACCAGCTCTCGGTTCGGAGCCGACAGCCAAGCAGTTCAAAGACTGTTCGAACCCTCCGTACGCTCCTGGAGCCAACTCTCCAGCGAAATCCTTCGCCCCGCGCGGCTGCCGCGCCACCCTTTGCATTTGGCGCGATTTGGATGGCACGCGCTACCCTCTGCTGCAACGATTGCGGGGCGCAGTTTCAAAACCGAAAAGGCTCGTGCAGTCTTCGCTGGCATGAGCGCCCACTCCATCATGCCGCTTACCTCCCTCGGTTCGAGCGCGTTCGGCATCCTTCTGTGGACCATGTGTCACGCAGTCGGTTGGCCGTTCGTTGCGGGAGGCTCGCAGTCCATCGCCAACGCGCTGGCCAGCTATTTGCGGAAGATTGGCGGAAACATTGTCACGAACAGGCGCGTGAGTTCACTTGATGACTTGCCGCCGAATTGCGTAATCCTCTGTGACCTCACTCCTCGACAGCTCCTAGAAATCGCTGGGAAACGCATCTCGGCTGCCGAACGCTCCAGACTGAGCAGCTATCGTTATGGACCGGGGGTTTTCAAAGTTGACTGGAGCCTTGCCGCGCCCATTCCCTGGAACGCTCCGGAGTGCCGGAAAGCCGGCACGGTTCATTTGGGCGCGACATTCCAGGAAATCGCAGCTTGGGAGCAAGCCTGTTGGAGCAATTCCCGTGCCGCCCAGCCGTTTGTCTTGGTTACTCAGCCTTCTCTTTTCGATAGCAGCCGCGCGCCAGATGGCAAGCACACTGCCTGGGGATACTGCCATGTCCCCCATGCCAGCGCCTTGGACATGACCGATCGCATTGAATCGCAGGTGGAGCGATTTGCCAGCGGCTTTCGAAAACAGATCCTGCAACGCGCAGTGATGTCACCGCACGACTTTGAGCGGCGCAACGGCAATCTGATCGGCGGCGATATTTCTGGCGGCGCCATGACCTTGCGGCGATTGTTGCTGCGATCCACTCGCCGGTCCTATACCACAGGCATTGACCGCGTATTTCTTTGCTCGTCCTCAACGGCCCCTGGTCCCGGCGTCCACGGGTTGTGCGGCTACTATGCCGCGCAACTTGCGCTTGAAAAACACTTCAAGGGTCGGCACAGGTAACAAATGTCTATCGGTTATCTATCGGTTCGCGGCTGCCAATGGAGAGTTACAAGGGTCATTTCGGGAGGGAAAAGGACTGGAGCCGAGGGCGAGAGTTGAACTCGCGACCTGCCGATTACGAATCGGCTGCTCTACCACTGAGCTACCTCGGCGCAATTTATTTACGATAGCATTGGCGATTCGTTTCCGCAATTCTTACGACAAATTGTGTTTTTCAGTTGTAAACCAAAGATTTTCGGGGCATTCAAACAGCAGATACAAGCGGAAACGCCAGGGAGACTATTTCTCCCTGGCGTCTGATTTCACAACGAAATTGATCGCTTATCTGTGGCCTCCACCATGGCCTCCGCCACCACCATGGAATCCCCCTCCACCGTGGAATCCTCCGCCGCCGTGAAAGCCACCGCCGCCATGGAATCCACCGCTTCCGTGAAAGCCACCACCTCGTGAGAAGCCGCCGCGATTTCCGCCTACGAACCCGCGAGACATCCCGCCTCTGAAGCCGCCGCCCGGCCTATTCGCAAAACCTGACCTGCCGCTAAAGCCCCGATTGACAAAGCCACGCCCACCAAATCCTCGGTGGCCAAACCCCCGCCGCCCGAAGAACCTGCCGTCGTGGAACCTTCCGAATCTTCCGAATCTGCCAAATCCAAACCAGGGGCCAACTCCAATAAAGACGCCGTCTACAAAGTAACTCGGACCCCAGTAGCCATAGGGTGCGCAAGCATACGGATAGTAATCAAAGTATCCGTATGGACAATCCGGCGGAGGTCCATAAACACCATAATCATATCCGGCATAATAATCCGGACCGTAATCCGGCCCCACGCGAACGGCAATCTGCGCATTCGCGCTTCCCGAGACCATCAAAAGCAAAATCGCGACCAACCCAACCAACCCGATATATTTTAGATAACGCATGTTCTTGATCCTGTTTCGGCCCGAGAGCGACTGTACTACACCCTCATACTACACCCAGTGGCGCCGAATGGCTTCCCGACCTTTCGCCTGGGGAAGCCGCTTACATACAAGAAACCCTGCTCCGCGTGAAAAGTTGCATGGACAGTCGCCCCGTAAGTCATTGAAACAACGAGCAATGGTGCGGGCCGACAGAGTGAATCTATCGAGGGCCGGCGCAAGTTGCCAACTGCTCCGGCAGCGCTGGCCCGATGGAGTAAGGACGAGAAGTTTAAAAACCGCGCGCGTGGAATCGTCACAACTTCCTATATATTTATCTTGCCCGAAAACTCCTATCTATGTTTTCCGCCCGCACCGACTGGAACCTCGCAGAGAATCGTTTGAGCCGCGCGCTTGCGGAATTGCGCGCCGCCGGTAAACCTTTTCTCGATCTCACTCGTTCGAATCCCACCGAGTGCGGATTTATTTATGACGATCGAGGAATCGAGTGCGCCCTTGCGCAACCCGGAATTCGCCTTTATCAGCCCGATCCACGTGGAATCTCAACCGCGCGGCAAGTCATAAGCGCCTATTACGAAGGTCGCCAGACTCACGTGAAGCCTGACGATCTGGTGCTCACGTCGGGAACCAGCGAAGCCTACTCATTTGTTTTCCGCTTGCTCTGCAATGCCGGTGACGAGGTGCTGATTCCATCGCCAGGCTACCCACTCTTCGATTTTCTGGCGGATCTCTGCGACGTGAAGCTGGTTCGTTATCCGCTGATTTACGATTACCGCTGGCAAATTGATTTTCCCGCGTTGGGTCAGGCCACATCCGAACGCACGCGTGCTCTGATTGTCGTGCACCCCAATAATCCCACCGGGCATTACACATCCGCGTCCGAACAGGCTGCGCTGTCCCGTTTCTGCTCTGAACGCCGCCTCGCGCTGATCGCCGATGAAGTGTTCCTCGATTTTTCGCTCGCGCAGAATTACCCGTCAAGCTTCGCCAGCGGCGATGATGCGCTTTCGTTCATACTGAGCGGCTTTTCGAAAATTTGCGGCCTACCCCAGATGAAGCTGGCCTGGATTGCCGTAAGCGGACCCGCCGGACAAAAAAGGGAAGCCTTGGCGCGATTGGAACTCATCGCGGATGCGTATTTATCCGTGGGAACGCCGGTGCAGTTGGCAGCGCAAACCCTGTTGGGAACGCGCACTGATTTTCAGTCTCAAGTGATGGCTCGGCTACAAAACAATTTGCGAGAACTCGACGTGCAACTCGCGGGTCAGTCCGTCTGCAATCGCCTGAGCTGCGAAGGAGGCTGGTCCGCGGTGTTGCGCGTTCCGGCAGTGCAGTCAGACGAAGATCTGGCAATTTCGCTGCTCACCGAACAACGAGTTTACGTACACCCAGGCCACTTCTATGATTTCGCGCAACCCGGTTACGCCGTGATCAGCCTGATTGTCCCTGAAGAGGAATTCGCGGAAGGCATTCGCCGCGTCCTGGCACACTTAAAATTGAGTTGATTTGCCCATTTTCGAAACCAGTCGGTGAGCGCTCAGGACTTCTCCATGAAGTCGTCAGTGACGCGCCAGCCGTCCAGGTAACCAAACGACGTTGGCGCTGGCGCGGAGCTGTCGCGCGCAACCTTCGCTTGCATCACTTCCTGAAAGGCTGCCTGAAACTTTTCCATCTCCGGCTTTGTACCGACCGTAATGCGCACATGCGTCGGCCACACAGGCCAAGCGCGCCCAATGAAGACATTGCGTGCGGCCATGGCAGCGATAATTTCTTTGGCGGGCCGTTTTGTGTCCAGCATAAAACAGTTCGAAACGGACGGTATGTACTTGTAGCCAGCGCGATCGAGCCATTCAAATGTTTCACCGCGCACCGCGGCATTCATCCGCTTGCGTTCCGGCACTACCGAGGCATCTTCCAGGCTAGTCAGGGCCGCGGCTACTGCCGTAACCGGCAAACTGTTCCATCCGCTAAAATTCGTAATTTTCGCAAGCAAATCCGGCCGCCCGATCGCGAATCCGCAGCGCAGTCCCGCCATTCCATAAATTTTGGAAAATGTGCGCAGCACCACTACATCTTTGTCGGCCTTTACCAAATCGAGCGCTGTCACGCCATCTGAAAAATGGATGTATGCCTCATCCACCAGCACGATCGAACCTTTCGGCTTGCGCTCCATCAGGTATTCAATATCCGAGTGGGGCGTTAAAGTCCCGGTCGGGTTATTCGGCGTGCAAACATAAAATAATCCCGCATCAGGAGCGGCGCCGAGCATCGCCTTCACGTCATGCGCATAACTTGCGGTTAACGGCGTTTTCACAACGCGCGCGCCGGAAATCTTCGCGGCATGCATTCCCGCTTCATAGCCCGGATCAGCCGTCACATAGCTCCGCGCGGTCGAAGTAAACGCCAGCACGGAAAAGTGCAACGGCTCGCCTGAACCGGGAAAGGCGTGTATGTATTCCGGCTTCAATCCTTGCTGCTCGGCAAATCGTTTGGCGAGGTCCTCGGTAAGCCAAAAGCTATACCGCCCGGAATTGCCAGTGATTTCCGCGATCGCCTCTCGCGCCACCGAGCACGGCCCGAGCGGATTCTCGTTCGCATCAATGATCACCGCATCCTTGGGAAAGGGACCGTGAGGAAGGGAAGCAGCACGAACGGAAGCCGCGAAAAAAGATTCACCAAGAATTCCCGAGGCCAGCGCCGCCGGAGCGATCGCTCCCACCTGCAGAAACGACCTTCGCGAAGGAATATTAGCGTTACATCGTGATTCGCTTTCCATGATTTTGCCTCCGAACTCTCCTGCCTGGCATCAGGATAATCTTCCACCGAGATTTCTGCGCCTGAAGATAAAAAATGTGCGAAAGCAGGTCCGCGCAAAATTACAATGATTCCGGCGAGCAGCTACGCATCGGCCGGAACCATCATATCTGAAACGGCCGCATGAGAAGATAATCTTCGGCAGCAACTTTTGATAGGGACCGGATTTCAAAAATAACGGGTTGGTTTCCGGCTGGTTGACGGGCAAAGGAATTGCTATTCGTGGATCGCGGCTTTTCCGCCGCCCGGAATTAATGTCCTTATGGCGTAGTACAGAAGAGGAATGAAAAGCAGGTTTAATGTCGTTGCTGCGATCATTCCACCAAATACAGTTGTACCCACGGAGTTGCGGCCAGCTTTCCCGGCTCCCGTAGCCACTACTAGCGGTACGACGCCCAGAATAAATGCCAGCGATGTCATCAGAATCGGTCGCAGCCGGATACGTGCCGCTTCCACCGCGGCGTCCTCGATCGAGCTGCCCTTGGCTCGCAGTTGTTCCGCGAACTCCACGATCAAAATTGCGTTCTTGCTCGACAATCCGATCAGCATTACCAATCCGATCTGGCAGTACACGTTGTTATCCAGACCGCGCAACGCCAACGCTCCCACTGCTCCCAGCAGCGCCACCGGCACCGCCAGCAGCACGATGAACGGGAGCACAAAGCTTTCGTACTGCGCAGCCAGCGTCAGATACACGAACACCAGTCCCAGCCCAAACAAGATCAGCGCCTTGCCGCCCGATTGAATCTCTTCCAGCGAAAGTCCGCTCCACTCGTAGGTCATCCCGTGGGGCAAACTTTTTTTCGCCAGCGCTTCCATATCCGCGATAGCTTGTCCAGAGCTCCGGCCGGGCGTTCCCGAACCGTTGATTTCCGCCGAACGAAACAAATTGTAGTGACTGATAACCTGCGGATTCGCGGTCTGTTCGATCTTCGCGAAGTTATCCAAAGGAATAAGCTTTCCCATATCAGATCTCAGATAATACTGTCCGATATCTTTCGGCTTTGCCCGGTATTGCCCTTCCGCTTGCACGTACACACGATACGATCGGTTATTAAAGTCGAAATCGTTTACGTATTCCGAGCCCATATATACCTGCAATGCATCGGTAATCTGGGTGAAGGGAACTTGCAGGCTCTTTGCTTTTTCCCGATCGATTTGCACGAGGTATTGTGGGTCGTTTGCGGTGAACGTCGTGAATAGCCCAGTCAGAGTGCCGCTGGCGTTGCCCTGCCCGATTAGTCCGTAAGTGGCGTCGGCAATTTGCTGCACTGAATTGCGTCCCTGATCTTCAACTTCAAACGTAAAACCGCCAAAATTTCCCAATCCCTGTACCGCGGGCGGATTGAAGGGAATCGCCATTGCTCCTTGAATCTGCGAAAGCGGTCCACGCATACGCTGGATCAGCGCCGCCGCCGAGTGTTTGTCCCCCTTGCGCTTTTCGAAAGACGTCAGTGGAACGAAAACGATCGCGCGGTTCGACGCATTGCCCGTAAACCCGAAACCAACGACGCTAAAAGTTCCTTCGACGTCGGGAAGCTTCAACACCGCTTGCTCGATCTGGGTGCAGACGTTGGACGTATATTCCAGGGAAGCGCCTTGCGGCGATTGCACGATGATCATCACGTATCCTTGGTCGTCTTCCGGAATGAACGCCAAGGGCACGCGCGAATAAATCCAATAGGTCAATCCCAGTGTCGCCAGGAAGGCGACGACCGCCGTCACTCGCCAGTCCAGGATGTGATGCACTGTTCGCCGGTAGGTTTCTGTTCCCTTTTCAACACCCTTGTTGAACCAGCGAAAAAATACGCTCTTGGCGCGTTCGCGGTGTTTACCCAAAAAAATCGCGGAAAGCGCCGGTGTTAACGTCAAGGCGTTAAACGCGGAAATGGACACGGAAAACGCGATGGTCAGCGCGAACTGGCGAAACAAAATTCCGGTGGTGCCGGGGAATAACGCCACGGGAACGAACACCGCCACCAGTACCAGCGATGTCGCAATCACCGCCCCGGCAACTTCCTTCATCGCTGCCGATGCCGCCATGTGCGGTTCGCTGATTCCTTCGGTGATATGCCGCTCCACGTTTTCAATCACCACGATGGCGTCGTCCACCACCAGTCCAGTAGCCAGGGTGATCCCGAACAGCGTCAGCGTATTGATGGAAAAGCCCAGCGCCTTCACGAAAATGAATGTGCCGATCAGCGAAACTGGAATCGTAATCGCCGGAATCAGCGTGCTGCGCCAGTCCTGCAGGAAAATATAAATTACGATGACCACCAGCGCGATGGCAGCCAGCAACGTCTGCAGCACGTCGCGAATCGATTCGCCAATTACCGTGGTCGTGTCGAACGCCACAGCCACCTTCAGCCCCGGAGGAAAATTTGCCGACAGCCGTACCAATTCCGCTTTCACCGCTTTGTCTACGTCCAATGCGTTTGCACCCGGCAGTTGGCTGACGCCAATGCCCACGGCGTCATGCCCGTTGAACCGCAGCAGTGAGCCGTAATTTTCCGCGCCCAAAACCGAATGGCCCACGTCTTTGACACGAACCAATGTTCCGTCCGAGCCCGTCTTCAGCACGATATCGTCGAACTGTGCCGGCTCGGAAAGCCGTCCGACTGCCCGCACGCTCACTTGGTAGGACTGTCCGGTTGCTGTCGGCGGCTGCCCGATTTGTCCCGCCGCCACCTGGATGTTCTGTTCTTGCAGCGCGGCGACCACCGTTGAAGCGGTCAACCCGCGTTCTGCCAGTTTCGCCGGATCCAGCCAGATGCGCATGGCATACTTGCGCTCGCCAAAAATAATCACATCGCCGACGCCCGGCAATCGTTTCACTGCGTCTTTAATGTAGACGTCGATATAATTGCTTAGAAATAAGCTGTCGTACTCGCCGTTTTCAGAATAAACTCCACCACCCAACACAAACCCGCTGGCCTGCTTGGTGACGATCACGCCCGTGTTCTTCACTTCGTTGGGCAATCGTGCCAGGGCTTGGTTCACCCTGTTCTGCACGTCCACTGACGCCAAATCCACGTTGCGTGTGATATCGAAGACCACGTTGATCTGGCTGGTTCCGTCATTGGTGCTCGAGGATGAAATGTACTTCATACCCTCCACGCCATTGATGGACTGTTCCAATGGAATGGTCACCGCCGATTCCACCGTCTGAGCGTTCGCTCCAATGTAGTTGCTGGTGACGATAACCTGCGGTGGCGCCAGATCCGGTAACTGCGCAATCGGCAGGGTCGGAATGGAAATCGCCCCCGCCAGAACGATCAGCAACGCGCAAACCGTCGCAAACACTGGACGACGAATGAAAAAATCAACGAACACTCGGGCGCTCCGTTCTTAGCATTTCGCAAGAAAAACCGCGTGAAAGAGGAAACATGATTGGGAAGGCCATTGTAAGCGGGAAGCGCATGGATAGGTTATGTTCAGCGCGTGACGGCGACCTTCGCGTTCCTGTCATCGCTGCTTGCTGCAACCGCGTGTTCCGCCACTGGCGCTCCATCCTGCAGAAATTGCGTGCCGGACACGATCAGATGGTCGCCCGGCTTGATTCCCTCCAGAACTTCCACGTCATTACCGACGTTTTCGCCGATCTTCACCAGCTTTTGTCGGGCCACGGTTCCTTTGCCCTCGTTAGCCGCTACGAAAACAAAGTATTGTCCGTTGATGCGCGTAAGATTCAAAAATGGGACGGTCGCTCCTTCATGCTCGCCCCACGATATTTGTACCCGAACCTGTTGCGAAATCCGCAGCCTGCTTTGGGCATTCGCGTTGGGCACGGCGGCTTTGGCCAGCACCGTCTGGGTGTCGTTATCCACCTGCGGAGACACAAATGTTATAGAAGTGTTTGCCAGTAAATCACCGGCTGCATTCAATAGTTTTGCAGGCAGGCCGACCTTCAGCGAACGCGCACGGTCGACCGGAACGTAAATATAAGCCTCGAGCGCTCCTGGTTCATCCACCGTCGTCAGCAACGTTGTCACTGCTACCCGGTCGCCGACCCGCACCGGAATATCTCCGATAATTCCGGCCATTGGCGCACTGACCGAGTAGTAATGTAGCTCCACCTTTTGTGTGTTGACCTGTTCGTCCAGCGATTTCAGTTGCGCCACCGCCGCCTCATAGTTCGATTGCGCGGTATCGAAATCGGCCTTGCTGATCACGCCCGCTTCAGAAAGCCGCTTGGCCCTTTCGAACGAAACTTTCGCCAGCTGCGCGTTCGCCTCTTGCGCGGCGCGCGCTGCTTCCTGGCTGCTCACCGTTGCCTTCTGCTTCAACGGATCGATCTCCAGCAGCGGCTGTCCCGCTTCCACCCGATCTCCGGATTTCACCAGGATCTTGGTAACCTGGCCTTCCACCTGCGGATTGATGTTTGCCGAGTGCCGCGACTTCAGCACCGATAGGTATTCTGTCGTGTCGGCGATCTTTACCGATTTTACGACCTGCACCTGCACCGGCGTGCCGCCCGGCGGCATTCCTGGCGCCCCTTTAGCTGAATCCTTTTGACCACATCCCGCTGTCAGGGCCAGGGCGAACCCCAGGCTCGTCACACCGAGTACTCTGAGGCGCACCTCAATTTGCCGTTTGTCCAATGAAAAGCGCATATTCTCCTGAAGTCCTCGTCTTCGGATGCAGGTTGCAAAAAAAACCGTGAAACTAAATTTTACGATAACCGGCGGCAAAGTGGATAGCACACACAAAACCGCAATAATTTTTAGACGCTTTTAAGAAGTTTTCGTTACATTTCTATCGGTTTGAGCGGGTCGATCAGCGGCTACCAGGCCGACGTCGGACGAGAAATCTCAATAGAAATCGCGAGGGTCAATCCGCTTTCCGGAAAGCCCCAGCTGCAGCACTTCCATGTCTTCCGGCCGGTCAAAAACTTTTCCCGGGAAAAACCTTTTCGTCAGCACGCGAACTCCGCCAAACGCAATCCCCAGCACGACTGCAATCCCGCAAAAGGCCAGCGTCCCCACAAAAATATCTTTCACGACCACCAGCCAGGGCGGATCGGTCAGGGTTTGCGACGGCTCGTTCCAAGTCACCTGCGCCCGGTATTGAATCCCGGCACGCAGTTGCGCCGCGGCCTGCGCGGAAGCTGGCGATAGCACCAGCGACAGCAGCGAAGTTTTTCGCTCCACCGTCGTTCCAGCCAAGTCCGGATTCGCCGCCAGCACGCTCTCAATGTGATGTAGTCGTTGCTCCGCCAGTTGCGGAGTCGGGTAATCGATAATCAGCAAATCCTGCGTCTTCTTGCGTGTGGATTGATACCTGGCCAGCATCGCCTCGGCGCCGCTTGCGAATCCGATTTCCGGCGTGATCGCCACAAACTTGTTTTCGCTTAGACTGGCGAGCGCCGCGTCAAATCCGACTGGCCCCAGTGAGTATCGTTGGCTTCCCTGAACCAATCCCTCCTCAGGCAAATAACTGCGAATCGGCGGCGATGGTGTGTGATCCGCGCGCGCGTCCACCAACGCGGACAGCGCCCGCAAATCGGCGGTCGAGATACTTTTTGCTTGTCCGACGTCCAATACAAAGTTGCCGATCAGCAGTAAAACGCGATTTGGCGCCACGGCGGAAAACTGCGATACATCCGATGGCTCCATTCCGGGCTGCAATTGCAAGGTGTATGCCGCATAAGCGCTGCTCGGGTCTTTGTATTTCTGCAGTACAACGTGAATTCGTTTCGAGCCATTGATGTAATCAACGACTTCCGGCGGCTTGCTGCCAAGCTCATGCTGAACGGTGAAGGGAACACTCAAAACAGGCTGCGCGGAAAGCCCGCCGGCCCAACCGGAAAATTGCTTCGGCAGAATGTCACCTTGTTGAAAGGCATTTTGTTGAGCGCCACCCTGCCGCGAATTGCGCTCTTGCGCCCCGCTACCCTGAGCAATGGCAGCGCCTACCGCGACCGAGCCCATCGCAAAAGCGCAAAATACAACGGAAATGAAAAATCGGTTCATCCCTGTAGTCTATTAGACACCAGAACGTCAGTTTCGGTTGCGGGAGGATTCGACCGACGCGGAAGTATCGGTCCGCTTGACTGGCGGATTATTCGTTTGGTTGACGCCCATGCTGTTCAGGCTTTGCAAGTAGCTGGCTACGCCCTGATAAATTCCTTCCGCCACGCGCTGCCGGTGTTCCGGTTGTTTCAGCATTTTTTCGTCCGCCGGATTACTCAAGAACGAAATTTCCGTTAGGATCGAGGGCATATCGGCGCCAATCAGCACCACAAAGGGCGCTTTTCGGACGCCGCGATTCTTCACCGTTCGAGCGGATTTTTGCACTCTTTTTGCCAGCGAATCCTGCACATCTTCGGCGAATTCCTTTGATTCATCAATTTTTTCCGTGCGCGCGATCTGCTTCACCAAATCCTGCAACTCGTGGATGCCCTGATCGTCGGTCGCATTTTCGCGTGCCGCTACTTCCATCGCTTCCGCCGAGCCTTTCAAATTCAAATAATATGTTTCAATTCCTCGTGCTCCCGTATCCTGGCTCGAGTTCGCGTGAATCGAAATAAACATATCGGCCTTGGCTTCATTCGCGATATGGGTCCGTTCTTCCAGCGGAATAAATGTGTCGTCCGACCGCGTGAACACCACGTCGGCGCCTGGCAATCGCTGCTGAATGATTTTTCCCAGCCGCAACGCAACGTCCAGGCACAAATCTTTTTCCATCAAGCCGGTGGGACCGATGGTTCCGGTGTCGTGCCCGCCATGTCCCGCGTCAATCACAATGCGGCCAATCTTCAGTCCCAAGGCGCGCGTCAACGTGGACGCTCCATCGCGCGTCGGCTGCGGCCGCGAAGCGGGCTGAACCAGGTCAGGCTTTCCTCGCGATGATTTGCTGACCGGAGCCAATCCTAGCTTGTTCTTCGGCTGAGGAATTGCCGCGGTCTCCCGAGCATGGTTTGCCTTTGCGGGACTCTCCAGCGCGGGTTGGATTTCTCCCGGCGGCTTTTCAGAGGGCAAAGTTTCCGCCGGTCCAGGCTCAACATCTCCGCCAACTTTCGCCATCTGCACCGGCTGAGAATTCGCGTAAAGGTCAATTACCAGCCGGCTCGGATTTTTCAGCAGGGAAGCGGTATAATCGGCGACTCCGTTTACATCCAGCACCACGCGCACAACGCCCGCGGGATTCTGCGCCACTCGCACCGCGGAAAGAATCGTGCCATCCGCGCCGATCTTGGCGTGCGCCAATTGCGGTGTCAGCTTCGCTGCATGCAAATCAAAATAAATCCTGTCGGGATTCGCGATTCGCCCGGAAACATATTGCACGCTGCCGTCCAAGTCGATCGTGACTCGCGTCGAATTCTGCAGTGCTTTCGCGCTGATTTTACGAATCTGCGGTGCCCGGCCGTTTGGCAGACTCGGGCCACCTGCGACAGCGGCGCCATCCGGGTTCGCCGCGGCTGCAGTCACGGTTTTTTCCGACAGCACCGATTTCTCCGATTTTTTGGAACCCGCAATTTCCGCTTCCTCCTGCGCTGGAGACACTGTCGCCGGCTCGCGCTCCAAAGCGCGTGAGGACGCGCGCCTCGAAGGCTCTGTCCGATCGGCAACCGACCCTGCGCTTCGGGCGATCGCGCTCCGCGATGACGCGTCCGCTGGAGCCGAGTTCTGCAGCAAGGCCAGTTCCGCGCGAGCTTCCTGTGCTTCGCGCCTGTGCGGGGAACGCGGAAACTTTTTCAAGTACGCGTCATAAGTTTTGCTCGCTCCAGCCAGGTCTCCCAATTGATTTTTTTGCAGCGTGGCAGAGCGCAAATACGCGTCTTGGCAAAATCGGCTGGCCGGATATTCGCGAAGCAAGAATTGGTAGGTGTCCACCGCGGATTGAAAATAGTTTCGGCCGAACCGCTCGCCCATTTCTGTGTACAACTCCGCCACCGCCAGCAACGCATCCGGCACTTCTGGCGCATGCGGAGTAATCAGATAAACGCGGCGGAACGTATTGACCACCTGTTTGTAGTCTTCTAGCGTGCGCTTTGCGGCAGGCTTGTTAGTCAGAGCAGCTCGCTGCTCCTGGGCACGAGAGAACTGCGCACTGGCGGACTGCCGCTTGACGGCAGCAGTCGGATCGGCGGAGGTGCCCGATGTAATGCGGTTCTCATAAAATTCAACACTTAGGGAAGGCGCGGTAGGATGCGAAGTGGAGGCCGAAACTGCGGCGGCAAAACCAGCTAATATTCCGGCTGACATCGCTGCAGCAAAAACTGGCGAAACGCGGGCGAAGCCCCTGTGCAAAAAAAAGCCCGCGCGGCCGACACCCTGCCCACGGTACAAATTTACACACGAATTTTCAGCGTGAAAGCTGACCTTCATCCCCCCAGCCCTGTTGCCACCCAGTGACTTTCGTTCCGAGCCGATTTAGTCGTTCGTAAAAATTGTACGCCCGCTCGGGCCGGCAATCTTGCGAATCGCGCGCGAATTGATGAACGCACCATCCATGCGTCCCGACCCAGGGCGGAAATAAGCGCTCTGCACACGTTGTACGTAGTTCCGGGTTTCCCGAAACGAGGGCACACCGTGAGCGCGATCCACAGCCCCCTCTCCTGCATTATAAGCCGCCAACGCCAAATCTAGGTTCCCATTGTAGCGTTCCAGCAACGTCTTGAGGTATTTAACCCCGGCGTCCACGTTCTGTTGCGGGCTGTACAAATCATTTACGCCAAATCGCTGCGCTGTCGTAGGGATCAACTGCATTAATCCCACGGCTCCTTTACGGGAAATTGCCGACGGATTCCAGTTCGATTCCGTTTCAATCACGGCGCGAACCAGCGCCGGATCGATGCTGTGCCGTTCCGCCGCTTCTCTTACCAGTTTTTCCGCCCCATCGCGATCGAGATTCATTGCGGGACGATTTTTGCCGGAAAGCGAAGTTTCGGAAGGCAGAAAGATCGAACTGCGCCGACGCGGCGCCAATTTTAGGATTGGAGGAGGCTCCGCGTTTACGAAGAGCAGTCGGCCGTCATCATTGGAAACCTTGGCGATCTGCGCTGGAGCGGTTGCCGCAAAGAGGAAGATCGAAAAAAAGACGCCCATGCAAAATAGCGATGCGATTTTTGCGAGGTTGGCCGGGTTGGGGCGTCGTTTTCCCATCACCTTGAGGACGGCGGTTAAGACCGACCCGTTCAGGGCCGCACTCGACGCGGATTATAGCAAGGGCTCCAGTAAGGCGGGCACTCCCCCAAGGGTACTATTCAAGGCGCTTGTGTCCTCTCCGCCACCCTCCGCAAGGTCAGGCCTGCCGCCGCCTCGGCCACCGACCAGCTTGGCCAACGTCTGTATCACCTTGCCAGCATGGACTTTAGCGGTTAGATCTTTGGTGACGCCGGCAATGAGGGCGACCTTGCCGTCTTCAGCCTGACCGAGCACGACGACCGCAGAGCCGAGCTTCTGGCGGAGGCTATCCACCAGTTGGCGGATGCCATCCCGATCCAGCCCTTCGACCTGGCTGGCCACTACCTTGGTGCCCTTGATCGTTTGGGCCTTGGCAGCCAGTTCGTCGAGCTGGTTCATGGCGCCTTTGCGCCGCTGGTCGGCCAACTGCTTCTCCAGCTGCTTGGTTGTTTGGGTCAGTTTCTCAAGGCTCGCCAAAACAGCGTCCTCGCCGACGTTCAATTGCTTGGCAACCGAAGCCAGTACATTGGCTTGTTGCTGGAAATGCTCGATGGCGCCGATTCCAGTGACAGCTTCGATCCGGCGCACGCCCGCAGCGACCGATTCTTCGCGCACGATTTTCACCACGCCGATGTCACCGACGCGATGAACGTGCGTTCCACCGCATAATTCCTTCGAATAGAAGCCGCGAGGTGCGCGAGGATCAGGAATCGTCACCACGCGGACATTGTGCTCGGGATATTTGTCGCCGAAAAAGGCTAGCGCGCCGGAAGCCAAGGCATCGTCGAGCGAAGTCACATTGGTTTCCAGTTGCGTATTCAGGCGGATTTCGTCGTTCACCTGTTGCTCGATGTCGCGCAGCTCTTCCGCATCGACGGGAGCAAAGTGCGAAAAATCAAATCGCAGATGGTCCGGCGAATTCAGCGAGCCGGCCTGCTTCACGTGGGGGCCAAGGATATTGCGGAGGGCCGCGTGAACCAGGTGGGTGCCACTGTGATTGCGCATCACGCGAGCGCGGCGCTCGGCATCGGCAACCACCGTCACGCGGTCTCCCACATGCAAGGTTTCTTTCGCCGTCACCCGATGCGCAACCATTCCGGCAACCGGATAATAGCCGCCAGAAACTTTCGCCAGCAGCTGTGATTCGGAATTGTCGTAGAACCCGCCAACATCCGAAATCTGCCCGCCCGACTCAGCATAAATCGCAGTGCGATCAAGTACGACTTCCCCGGTTTCGCCCGCTTTTAGTTCGTTGACTTGCCCACCTATGTGGGCGGGGCCAGTAACAACGATCGCTTCGATGCGGCAATCTTTCGCACAGGTACCGTAGTAGAACGCAGGCTCAGTCTTGAACGTCTCCGCGATCTTCGCAAACGCCGGATTCGCTGCCTCTTTGTGTACGCCTTTCCAGGAAGCCCGCGCCTTCGTCCGCTGCTCTTGCATTGCTTTATCGAAGCCGGCGGCGTCAAATTCGATGCCAAGGTCTCGGGCGGCGTCGACAATGAAATCCATGGGCAAGCCATAGGTATCGTAGAGCTTGAATGCTCGCTCCCCCACATAGACTCGGCCTTTTTCGGCTTTGATAGACTTTAGTTCCTCTTCCAGCCTGCTCAGACCAATATCGAGGGTTTGCCCGAATCGTCTTTCTTCCGCGAGCACAATTTCCGGAACGCGCTTGGTTGACGGCTCCAACAATTCCGGATACGCGCCGCCCATCAATTCACGGACGGCCTGCACCATTTCAGAGAGGAACGGCTTCGTCGCTCCTAACAAACGCCCGTGCCGGATTGCTCTTCGAATAATTTTGCGCAGGACGTAGCCCCGTCCGTCATTAGAAGGCAAAACGCCATCGGTCATCAGAAACGTTGTTGCGCGAGCATGATCGGCGATAACCCGAAGGGAAGCCGCGCCACCTCTGCCCTTTTCCAACGATTCTTCGCGATTGAAATCGACACCGCACAATACCGCGGCACGTTTTGTCAGCGGTTCAAACAAATCGGTATCGTAGTTGGAGATTTTTCCTTGCAGCACGGCGGCGACACGTTCGAGACCCATGCCGGTATCCACACAGGGCTTCGGCAGCGGAGTCAGTTTGCCGCTTACATCGCGGTTGAACTGCATGAAAACGAGATTCCATATCTCAACGTAACGTCCGCACTCGCAGGGGAATTTGCAATCCGCATGGGCTTCTTCGGATGCGGCCGGACCCATATCGTAAAAAATTTCGCTGCACGGCCCGCATGGCCCGGTTTCACCCATGGCCCAAAAATTATCCTTCAGCCCCGCAACCGGAACGACGCGATCCGCGGGAACGTTTTGTTCCAGCCAGAATTTGCGGGCGTCTTCGTCCACTCCGAGATTGTTTCCCGGAGCAACTTCCGCGCCGCCAAACACAGTGGCGTAGAGTTTTTCCTTGTCGATCCCGAACCAATCCGGGGAAGTAACCAGCTCCCACGCGTAAGCGATAGCTTCCTTTTTGAAATAGTCTCCAAACGAAAAATTGCCCAGCATCTCAAAAAAAGTGTGATGCCGCTTTGTGAAACCGACATTTTCCAGGTCGTTGTGCTTGCCGCCGGCGCGTACACACTTCTGGGCCGTGGTCGCTCGCACATAGTCTCGTTTCTCCAGGCCCAGAAAAACATCCTTGAACTGGTTCATCCCCGCATTGGTGAAGAGCAGAGTCGGATCGCCATGGGGCACCAGCGAAGAACTACGCACCCGGCGATGTCCCTTGGACTCAAAGAATTGCAAAAACCGCTCGCGGATTTCGTTGCCGGTCATCATGTCCATAGGCCCTTGCCGGGCATTTCAAGCTTGAAGGTTGGCGATTCCCGAAACCAGCATTATTGCAGAGGAGGGAGCGATGCGCCAACGAAGCGCGGAGCGAAGAGGCAATATACCGCCTGTTGGCGGGTAGGAAATGGTCCGCCCCCTGTGTTTTTCTTCAAAGAGTGCGCAAGTGCTTGAAAACAGGTAGGATGGTATTTTTGCAGAGCAGAAGAGTGCGCAATTGCGTGAAAAGAAAGGGATTAGGCCTTGCGGAGAGCAACTGGCGAGGTTTCCCGTTCGAATTACTTCAGGGTAACACTAGCTAAGATACCACAAGAGTAAAGGGCTGTCCAGCAAAATGTACAGGAGTCGTGGTCCAATTGAATCTTGATGCGTATCGTCACGACCAAGAAAGTTCAAATTGACGCCACTACCGTGCAACGGTCTGGCACAAATCCGGGTGTGAGACTGAGCTTGAGGCTAGCGTCGCGACAATAATGAGAACGGGTCATAGCATCAATCGTGGAATGGCACGGCTTCAATACTCATAAGTTCGGCAGGCTGCTTGAAAAGAGGAAAGAGTGTCTAGGCTGGGATGTCGGGCGGTTCGTCAGGTTCGGGGACGGATTCGTGGGTGAGGCGATAGAGTTCGGAGCGAATGAGGTCGGAAGGGAATCCGGCGCGGAGCAGGGAACCGTAGATTGAGGCGATTTTCTTGTCGTCGATTTCGCCCCGGTAAGATTTCAGTTTGCGTTCGATGCGCTGGCGAACCATCAGAGCAGGGTCGGTGTGCGCGGCAGATTCTTGCAGAGCAGAATTGATGACCCGGTCGGAAACTCCGCGGGCGCGCAGTTCGCGGGCGATGCGGAAACTGCCCTGCTTGCGCGATTGTGTACGGTTACGCGTGAACTGCTGGGCGTAGCGTTCGTCGTCGAGCTGGCCGTTTTCTTTTAGGCGGGCCATGACGACGCGAACGAGTAGTTCGTTGCGGGTGTAGCGCGAGAGCTTTTTGTGCATTTCCTGGACAGAGTGGGCGCGGCGCATCAACGCGCGCAGGGCTACGTCGTAAAGTTCCTCCTCGGTGTCAAGGTTGCGCGGTCTGGAGCGAGAGAACATGGAAAAGAGAATGAGGTAAGGAACTAACGAAGTAAAGGGCGAGCCAGAAAACCAGCGGGCGATACGGGAAGCTAATCGTGGTTCGCGCTGCGGAGTGAAACTCCAGCAGTTGGAGGTCGGTGCGGGCGACGGTTCCGTGATGGTGGTAAGCGTATTTTGTGATTCCTATCCAGGGAACGAACGAAAATTCCGTGTCGTCCGGATTGGTTGTGAATGTGAGCTGGTACTCGGCACGTTCGCCCGCAGATATGCCGGAAACGCCTTGTAGGGATGCGTGTCCCAGCGACGAAACCATCCAACAGTACATGTTGTCGGGCCGAGCCAGGGTGCGCGCATCGCAAGCATATTTTTGGCCGGGAACCAGAGGCCACTCAAGAATTAGATCATCGTCGCGGCGGAGTCCATCGAGGTTATCGGAGGGGCGCTCGAGGCGTTGCACCGCATCCTGAAAACGCTCGGAGGAGATGTAGTAAAACTTGCCGGAATCCTCAATCAGCAGCGAATCAGCGGGTTCTGGATGACCATCGGTCCAATTCAGCTCCGGTGGGAAATTGTTTACTACGGCTGCGGACAAGGTACCGCGCTGAATCACGCGTTTGATTTCGGTTCGCCATGTCACCGCAGTTTCGCTCGATTGGCCGTTGCTCTGAGTAAACTGAATTGTGCCTTGATAGACCCAAAATGTTCCAGGTGTCATCGGAAATGGATGTTCGATCGGCTGTTGACGGTGACCGGAGCCAACCGCCAGACAAAGGGCCAGGAAAATCAACAAATAGGCTGCTGAAAAAGAGTGATTCATAAACTTCCTGGAAAAAACCGCGCGCCTGGGGGAGGGCCACTACAAAAGTGCAGAGATCACTTTCGGGCGAAGCGCTCGAAGTCGGCCATTTGGCGTTCCATTTCTTCGCGGGCGGCGTCGGCGGCGGAGCGGACACCCTGGATACGCAGTTTGAATTCGTCGGCGTTGGAAGCGCGCATGAGGGCCTCGTCGAGGGTAATGAGATTTTTGCTGTAGAGGTCGAAGAGGGATTGATCGAAAGTCTGCATGCCATACTGCGAGCCACCAGCGGCGATGGCGTCATGAATCAAACGCGTTTTGTCGGCGTTGATGATGCAATCGCGCACGTAACCGGTGGCGATCATGATTTCGACGGCGGGCACGCGGCCCTGGTCGTCAGCGCGGCGAACCAGGCGCTGCGAAACGACGGCTTTCAATGTGGCGGCAAGTTGCAGACGAATCTGTTTTTGCTCCGGCGGAGGAAAAACTGCGATGATGCGCTGAATGGTTTCCGTGGCATCCAAAGTATGCAAAGTGGAAAAAACCAGGTGGCCGGTTTCAGCGGCCAGGAGCGCGGTGGAAATGGTTTCCAGGTCGCGCATTTCGCCGACCAGAATCACGTCGGGATCCTGACGCAGAGCAGCGCGCAAAGCCGTAGAAAAATTCGCAGTGTCCACTTCGACTTCGCGTTGGTTAATGAAGCTGCGCTTGTCGCGGTGCAAAAATTCGATGGGGTCTTCGATGGTGATCAGGTGATCGGAGCGAGTGGCATTGATGCGGTCGATCATTGCGGCCAACGTGGTGGACTTACCAGAACCGGTGGTGCCGGTGACGAGAACCAGCCCGCGCTGCTCTTCGCAAATTTTGGTGATGACCGGGGGAAGGTTCAGCTCCTCGGAAGTGCGAATCTTGGTGGGAATGACGCGGAGAACCATGCCGACGTTGCCGCGCTGCTGGAAAACATTGACACGGAAGCGGCCCAGGCCCGCCACGCCATAAGCCATATCGAGCTCGGCAGTTTCCTTGAATTTCTGTTTCTGCCGGTTGGTCATCATGCTGAAGGCCATGGAAAGCATTTCTTCCGGCGTGATGCGAGGAACATCGGTGATGGGATTAAGCACGCCATCGACGCGAAGATAGGGGTGATTGCCGACCTTCAGGTGCAGGTCGGACGCTTTTTGTTCCACGGCGCGGCGAAGAAGATCGTCAATGCTCAGGGCCATAAGAGAAGTTCTCAGTTCTAAGCTTTAAGTAGACAGTAAAAAGTGCCCGACATGTTTGGAAACGGCGTTTCAGCAACTGGCCTACGGCGAAATTAGCATTGCCATCAGGGACGGGCAACAAAGTCGTGCGGACGGGTAGCGGGCTAGTAACCCTGCCAGTGCGGACAGGTGCGGGCAGGCCACGGCAGCGATGGCAAGTTGCCATAGCTGCCGGCAGTGGGCCCGTTTGAATTTTGCCCCAATTTGTCACGAAGAATAAAATTCAAAGGACCTACTATTCAGCTTTCGCTTAGATTTCGCAAAGACAGGATGAAGAGCCAAGCAATCGGATTACGGCTTTTCTTTTGCAGGTGGTTGTTTCTTTTCCGGTTGTTTTCTCTGAAAATCCTCGGTCCAAGGCGGGGTGATGCCGACAAAACGCGCGTAAGCGATGGATTGGCCAAGATGTTCCGCGCCATGGCGCAGGATGAACAATAAGACTCCGCGTTCAGTATTTTTTCCGCCGAACCAATCGAAACTTTTGTCGAGGTCGGCGTCAGGCATTGCGGTAAGGGCTTTCTTGGCGTGAGCGAAGGAATCTTTGAGAGTGCTCACAACTTTGGTTTTGTCGGCGGTGGATTTCTCAAAACCTTTGGCATCGAATCCCGTAGGCGGCGGCGTTCCCACGAGTTTGTACAGATTGTAATTGGCGGCGCTGACGTGCAGGAACACTTCGGCGAAGGAACGAACGTCTGGGGATGGCCGCCAGGAATATTTTTCGGCGGGAATCGCTTCGGCGAGGCGCGTGAATTTGTCTTCCTGCACGATCAGTTCGGCCAAAACTTCCGAGCGGTAACCTGTGACGCCGGGCGTGCCATCCTTGTAAGGATTTACTTGAGCGCCGGCAGGAACGGCCACGAGCGCTGTGAATAGGACGAAGCACACTGCAGCGGAAACTGTTTGCATGGGATTCCTCCGAGTGCCAGCAGTCTAACCGTTGGATTGGAGATTAGAAACTACAACGTTAGTCTAAACCTGCTTGCGGCCGTAAAGGGCGTCGTAGATCAGGCCGGCGAGGAATCCGCCAGCGAGTGGACCGACCCAGTAGACGCCTTGATTGGACCAGTGAGTACTGGCGAGCGCGGGACCGAAGGCGCGCGCGGGATTGAGCGCGGCTCCAGTAAACGGGCCGGCTATCAGGATACCAATGGAGTAAACCAAGCCGACCGCGAAACCGGAGAGAGAGCGCGAATCGAGGTTGTCTTCCGCAGTGACAGCGAAATAAACGAGCACAAGGAAAAAAGTGATGACCGCTTCGAGCCCCAGTGCCGGAAGGCGCGTGAAATCTCGCGCCAGGTCGGGAACACCTCCCACCGCCGGTAGCCAAGCTTCTTCGCGGGGAAGAATCGCTTTCAGCACGAATGCGGCGACGACGCCGCCTAAAATTTGCGCGGCCCAGTAGCCCACCACTTCCATGGTGTTCATGCGCTTGGTGATCCAGAATCCGATGGTGATCGCGGGATTGAAGTGGGCGCCGGAAACGTGCGCGAAGGCTATGGAGAGGATTGCGATGGCCAGTCCGGAAGCGAGCGCCACGCCAAGCGGGCCGCCGCCGTTGCCTTTTGAAAAGATGTCGGTGCAAATGGCGCCCGCGCCGAAAAAAACCAGCGCAAAAGCGCCAAGAAATTCCGCGACGAGTTTCTGCGAGGTGGTATACACCGGCGTCTCCAAGTAGAAAAGAAGAACGGTAGGAGTTTAACAAAAGAGCGCAAGCAATGAAGTAACGAAGTAACGAAAAGGGCTAACGGGCGATGATAACGCGGCGCCCGAGAAAAAACCGTAGAACGGATGTTAGCGAGCGGCGGCGACGGGAGCGCTGACCGGGGTAAGCCAGTTGTGGCGATCGGGTGTGCTGCCGCTGGTGATGGCGAAAAATTCTTCCTGCAGTTTGCGAGTGATCGGGCCGGCCGTGCCTTTGCCGACTTGGATGTGATCGACGGAGCGAATCGGGGTGATTTCAACGGCAGTGCCCGCGAAGAAAACCTCATCGGCGACGTAAAGCATTTCGCGAGGGATGACGGCTTCTTTCACAGTGATTCCCAAATCCTGCGCCATTTTCACGACGGAGTCGCGCGTGATGCCAGGGAGAATGCTGGTAGCCAGCGGCGGAGTATAGAGGACACCGTCATGCGCGAGGAAAACGTTCATGCCAGAGCCTTCGCTGATATGGCCGCCGGTATCGAGCGCAATGCCTTCCGCGAAGCCGTTGAAAGTGGCTTCCATGCGAATGAGTTGCGAGTTCATATAGTTTGCGGCGGCCTTCGACATTGCGGGCAACGTGTTTGGCGCGATGCGCGACCAGGAACTGACGCCGATGTCGACGCCCTTGGTGAGCGCATCCGGGCCGAGATACGCGCCCCAGCTCCAGCAAGCCATGTAACACTCGATCGGTGAATTCAGCGGATTAACGCCGACTTCGCCGTAGCCGCGCAGCACGATCGGTTTTACGTAGCAGGCATTGAGTTTATTCAGGCGAACCAGTTCGCAAGCGACGTTGCCAAATTCTTCGAGTGAAAAGGGAAGATCCATGCGATAAATTTTCGCGGAGTTGATCAGGCGCTGCATGTGCTCGCGCAAACGGAAAATGGCGGGGCCCTGTTTGGTGTCGTAGCAGCGAATACCTTCGAAGACCGCCGAGCCGTAGCTGACGACATGCGAAAGGACGTGCAACTTGGCGTCGTCCCAATTGATCCATTTTCCGTTGTGCCAGACTTTTTCGGTTTTCTGAACCGGCATAGATGCTCCCTTGGCGTGAAGCCCGCTTCTGTTTGCAGAATACGGCACGCGATGGACAGCGTCAATTGAGTGCAGCGTAAATTGTGAGAGGCGCGAGAACCAAATTGGCGCACTCGGCGTGGTTGGCGCGACTATTGAGGTTTCGAATCGTCCGGCGTTGTGGGATCCGTGCTTTGTTGCCTGTCCCCTGGTTTTTCTGGCGTATCCTTTTTTTTCGAATCGTCCACCCGCTGCGTGGTCACTTTTTCTTCCGCGATCACACGCCCATACTGCGCTTCCCACAGGCCGAGCAGCAGAAAGGGAATTGCGGTAGCGGCGACGTAGAGTTTAGCTCTGCGGCCAATCTTGGCTTCGGGCTCCCAGCGGAATAGCTGCGAGGAAAGAAACAGAGTAAGGAAAAACCAGATAATAAGTGACGCAAGGGGAAGCAGAATTTTGTCGGGGCCAGAACCATTGACAATGGCGTTCTTCAGTCCATGCACCAGATAGGTAGCGGGAAGGAACAACGCGATGTGCTGAACCGTTTTCGATAGAGAAGTGAAAGGAATGGTGGCCCCGGAAAGAAAAATCAGCGGAAGCCAAATCAATTGGTTGAGTACCTGCGTCTCCTGCATAGTATTGGTGATGCTGGCGATCACCAGTCCCAGCGATCCGAATGAGACGGTGCCGATCGAAACCAGCAGAAATAGCGACGCCAGATTCCCCAGACTCGGCACGTGGAAAAGGAACTTTGCCAACAGTAGCTCCACGGCAACCGTCGGAATGGTTAGAACGTAGTTGGCCAGGATGCTGGATACCAGCATGTCCGTTGCAGTAGCCGGCGTGACATGAAAACGGCGCAGGATGCCTTGTTCGCGAAAGGTCACCAGCGTAGCGCTCAATCCCCAGAAACTGCCCATCACATTCAAGCTAAGAACCGGACCCAAAAGATAAGCCACAACGAGCGGTTCGCCCTTGGCGAAGACTCCCGAATACAGAAAGAAAAATCCCATGGGCATGATGATGCTGAAAAAGAAAAACATTTTGTTGCGCAAAGCCAGTTGCATACGCATGCGCGTTAAGGTGAGAAGGTTCGTCAATCGCGCAACCTCCTTCCAGTCAGTTCAATAAAGACGTCTTCGAGAGACGGAGTAGCGATTTCCAGGCCCACCAATTCGTTATTCTGGGCTTCCAGGTGTTTGACCAGCGACACAATGGCTTGTGGCGGACGGCGGCAATGCAATACGTAGAGGCCGTTCAGCGAGCGGCAGTCCGAAACGCCTTCCAGTGACTTTAAGGTTTCCTCTGATTCTTCACGCGCCAGACGCACCTCGATGCGCGTTTTGTCGGCGGATGCCTGTTTCAACTCGCGTGGGGTGCCCTGCACGATTACCTTGCCGTGGTCCACAATGGCCACGCGGTCGCAAAGCCGTTCCGCTTCTTCGATGTAATGCGTGGTGAGTACGATGGTTTTGTTGCCGTGCCGTAATTCCTCAATAACGTCGTAAATTTCGCGGCGCACTTGCGGGTCGAGCCCGGCCGTCGGTTCGTCGAGAAAGACCACTTGCGGGTCGTTCACGAGAGCGATGGCCAAGGCCAGCCGCTGCTTCTGTCCGCCAGATAACTGACCATAGAACGCGTTGCGTTTTTCTTCCAGACCAAACCGCTTCAACAGGTCCTCGGGATTCCGTCTGCGTTTGTAAAAGCCGGCAAAAAGGCGCAACGACTCCATCACCCGCAATTTATCCGGCAGCGCCGTGGACTGCAGCGCCGCGCCAATCTCGCGCTTCAATTCATCGGGATTGCGTTGGGGATCGTAACCGCACACGGATACCGTGCCGCCATCGGCATTTCGCAATCCTTCCAGGATTTCGATGGTGCTGGTTTTGCCGGCACCATTGGGGCCGAGCAGGCCGAAGACTTCGCCTTCATTCACGGCAAAGCTGATACCGCGAACGGCTTCCACATCACCGTAACGCTTGGTGAGGTTTTCCACGCGCAAAACTGGGTTAGCCATAAGTGTGAACAGACAGGATAGCGCACGTGGCGCTTAAGCCGAAAAAGATCGAGCCACTACTACCTAGCCGTAGGGCGAGGAGCCGAGAGATTCCTCATCGCCGCGGTCCTCGGAATGATAAAAAACGCTTCGAACAAGAGCCCTCGTGCCTTCTTATTACGGTTGCGAAGGCGAGTTTATTTCTTTGCTGGAGCAAATTTGCGCTTAGTGCGGGGCGGCGTCCAGGCATGCTTTTTCATGTCGACTCGGGATTCGAGGAGAGTGACGCCTTCGGATTCGAGAAGTTTGCGTTGCAGACTGGCGTAAGGCTCGCGAATCAGGAGTTTGCCGCCGTAGCCAACTACGCGATGCCAGGGGATGGCCTTTCCGGGAGGAGTTGCGGCCATTGCCCGGCCTGCAGTCCGTGCGCCTCCGCGGAGCCGCAAAGCTTTCGCGAGTCCTCCGTAGGTAAGAACACGACCGCGAGGAATTTGTTTTACGAAGGCGTAGACCGGAGCCCATGAGGACATTTTGCCGCCCGATTTTATCGGAATTTGCGCGAAATGACGATGCAAACGAATGCTAATGACGGTTTGCGACCGATGCAAGAGTCGAAATCGCGGCCGCGGTGTTGAATAGGTGCGTGTGAAAGGAATCAGAAAAAGAATGTAATTGAATGTGAGAAATCTATGGAACGCAGCGAAAAAAGTGATGAGAGATGGGATCGGAATGACTGTAGATTGCGCAGTAACTGTTAAAGGACACTTTTTTGACGTCTCGGGCATCTAATGATTGACGAGCGTAGTGGAAGGCAAATACACTACGCCACGAAGCGCGGCAAGCGGGTGATGTCATGGCTTTCGTTCGACGCAAAGGAAACGCTTTTTATCTGGTGCACAACGTGCGCCGCGGCGGAAAAGTGAAGCAACTGCACCTGGCGCGATTGGGCGAGCGGGCGAGAATCACCGATACGGTCGTCCGTGAGGTTTCCAAGAAGCATCCTTTCGTCGGGCTGAACTGGCGCGCGCTTCGCGACCAACTGAATCAGCAGATCAACTTGGCCGATCCTAATTCCCGGGAAGTACAGAAACTGATCGCAACCCTGAGAGCATTGCACCTTGATTTAGCGGATCTGTTTCCGCCGGTTTTGCAGATTTCCGAATCACCCGCAGTGGCCAAAGAGCTGCTCATGCAGTTACGGCTATTGCAGTCCACAATCCAGGTCAAATTGGAACAATTTGAGCCGGGACGCGGGCGTTTGGGAGCGGCGTCGTTGCAGCATCGCGAGGCCAGGAGGCGGTCATGAACCACGAAACTCTTTCGCTGGATCCAGAGAAACGGAGTACGGACACGCTGGAGTTTAAGACGTCTCTTGGCTCGAAGATCGTGGGCCAGGAAGAGGGAGTGCAGGCACTGGTGGACTTGTACCAGGTGTTTTGTGCGGGGCTGAACTCACCGGGGCGGCCAGTGGGGAACTTACTGTTCCTAGGCCCGACTGGTTCCGGTAAGACCCGAA
>DATDFA010000020.1:0-79051 GCA_036522855.1 Candidatus Acidiferrum sp.
CGACTGCCGTGCGGCGGAAGCTCTCCGGGTCGTCGCGCATAAGAGCAGCAAGCAGGAGATCGCTAATCTGCTCGGGATTGTGGCGCGCGACCTGAAAGCCAGGCAGTCAAAGGATGTGTCGCGTAGTAACTATATACTAACTCTAGTTATACTTATGAGTTATCACAAATCGGGGCAAATTAGTAGCAAGTCTCTGGAACCCGCATAAACATTGGGTGTTTTTGCTATGGCGGAGAGGGGGGGATTGCAACCGTTGTTGCTGAGCAGGAGGTGACGGTTGGTGAGCGTTGGTATGTCTCTTGTTTTCAACGCCGCCTTTCGATTAGATGAAATCGCCAGTGTTTATGCGGGTTCTAATAACCCCCAAATCCCTCAAAATTAGTAGCAAGATTAGTAGCATGTGAGCGCACGGCGTTCAGATTCCGTCCCGCCTGCAAAAGCGTCGGTACGCATGGGACCTGGTGCGCACTGCCCCAGACTTCCGCGTTGGGTTCGATTCCCTTTGTGGGCTCGAGATGTAACCTTGAATCAACTACAGTTCTGACGGAACACCAGCAGGTGTTGTACTTCGGCCCTTCCGTTCGTTAGAACCGTCGAGTCGAGGGTTGGATTTTCAAGAACCTGCTCCCACGTGAACGATCTGGCCCGGCTTGATGGATCGCAGCGCTACCAATGCTTGCGCGATGTGCGGACGAATATCATCAATATCGTTCGAAATGGAACGGATAATCAGTATGGCAAGACCGCGACCGCTCAAATTCTGTTGGTGCGGAATGTTCTTATCAATCGTAACCAATACGTCGAAGCGTTTTTCCGCTTCGAGGAGAAGCTCTCCATTTTCTTTGCCAGCAAGTCCCGCCTCGCCCGCCGTTTGACACTCATGGCCATCGGCCGCGAGCAAGAATTTCACTTTGCGCGGTACGCACTCGTCGAGCAGCAGTTTCATTCTAGAGCCGCGACGAGACTAACTCTGGCTTCTTCCAGCGCAGCGATCGCGTCGCTCCGACTCACGGATGGAAAGTCCTCGAGGAACTCACTCAGCGTTTTTCCGTGCTCGAGATAATCAATAAGGGACTTAAACGGGACTCGAGTTCCACGAAAAACGGGCTCGCCACTGAGAATTGCCGGGCTTCTGGTAATGATGCTCATGGGATGCCTCGTACGAGGTTGCTATTTTACTATCAAACGCTAGACCGGGGTAGAATGACATCTCCCTAGAAGCACGGCTCAGTTTCGAATGAGTGCTACCGATTCCACCATGCAATCTCAATCTATACACGAGCCACACGGGGCCTTTGGAAGTGAGTAGCGACACAGAAGGTAAACATCCTCGGTGCAGTCGGACAAGTCCTCGAATCGCAGATCGATCTCCGCATGATGTCGATGTCCGCCGATTGGTCCGATGCGTTTGGTGATGATGCCGCAGTATAAATCTGAGCCGTCATCCATAATTCGGCAATGGACTTCTTGACTCTTCTCGCATTCTCCAGCGTGATCAGCGAAATGGACGGTGCGAGTGGCCAGCCTGCCATGCTCGGGACAAGGACACCCCGGCGAAGTCGGACAATCGCAACATTCGCCGGTCCGGCCTTCCAACACGATCGCGATCGCATCAACTACGATCTCCCGGCCCCCGGGAACAAACGGGAACATCTTTCTATCCAGCCGAAGCTTGAACCGCCTCTCACGATGATCCGCGTTCATGCAAGCTCTAGATAATTGCCAAACATCCGGAAAATCATGACGAACATCCAAGTATCGCCACCCGTCGCCTGGGAGCCGTTTTCGTGCTGCTGCGAGCGCCGCCTGCCGCAGCAAGGGACCACCCTCCCTCGACAGCAGCCCGAAACTTAGGATGGCATCCGTAACGCTATGTCGAGGGAAATAATTGTTTTCGGCCGGCAGCTCAATTCGCACGCGGCATACCGCGCCCATATACTCGAATGGAAGGTACCGCGGATCGTTGAGGTCCAACTGAAACAGACCACTATCTTTTTGGCCTGTGGAAGTGACGATAGCTTCTCGCGCACCATACTGCCGCAGGATTCGAGGGTCGTCCGGGCACGCGATGTATTCGCTTGCGAGTCTTTCCTCTTCCCCGCGATTGTGGCAACACGGATCCGGAGGGCAGCAGCATTCATGTTGCGGCGCGCGTAGCGCAGGATCGATGCGCGTGGAGCTGCTCAACAGGGTCACCTTGCAGTGCACTCCAGTGAAGGGACCGCCGATACAGGGAATCGTGATGGTCACGTTCTTGATGCGCCGCATGTAGTGGCCCGGGAAGTCGAGATCGTACATCCATTCCGGAATGTCGATTTCGCAGCAGCCGGTTGCCCAAAGACGAAGGAACTCGAGAGGGAAATGCAGGCGGAGTGAGAATTGCTTGGTCAATTCATATTCCCTGATGTTTTGATCGAAATAGGCCTTTTCCAATTGACGGAGGGAGGACGACA
Organism: Candidatus Acidiferrum sp.; assembly: GCA_036522855.1. GTDB lineage: Bacteria > Acidobacteriota > Terriglobia > Acidiferrales > UBA7541 > Acidiferrum. The sequence goes on from DATDFA010000020.1 coordinate 2,454, forward strand.
GTTTTTCCCCCGCCGTCAAGCCTTCGTGCAGATCGTCCCATCTGCATTCAGGGATGAAACGGCGTGCGGTCGGACCAAGCTCGATAGTGAACGTCCGCAGAGCCTGATGACCGGCTTGGCAAGCTAGCTCGAAAGATTTTGAATAGAGCGCAAATGTCTCTTTTTGGAGGAAGAGATACAAATCATATGCGGTGAATTTGTCGCGAAGGAAGTTCTGAACTTCCCGTGAGTGTTCAAACTGACGCTGAAGGATATTGAGGTCCTGAAGATTTTGATCGCGTTGTCGTTGCATTCCCAAAATCTGACGTTCCATCCGCTGAATGTCGATCTTGAGAGTTCGGATTTGTTGATCCCACTCCTCAGCTCGGCGTTGCCACCCCGCCTCGGTGAGTTGCAGTCCCGCCGTTGTCGAAGCGACGTCGGAAAGGGAAACAAGCACGCGGGCAAGGGCGGCGAAATCAGCTCCGAGAGGTTCTCCTATCGGCAACTGTTGGTAGTACAACGGACTACCGCCGAACCCGGCAATGCCTATGAAATAGTTCCCGGTCGAGCTCATCGCTCCACTGACCATTTCCATGGCATTTGCAGAAAAACGCAAAAACGTGGAGCCCTCGGTCAAGGTCTCGTACGCGATCTCGCCGCCGACCAATTCGCGCTTCTTCAGGAAGGAGTAGTAGTCGAGGTTTGCCTGGGCAAGCGCTTTGGACTTCTGAAGAGCTTCGATCTGCCAGTCGGTATCCCGGAATATGTCCTTCTTAGATTCAAAACCCAAACCTAACAGCTCGCGTTCCTGGCCCGCACGCATCGAAGCCAAGAACTCGGCGTCACCTTCCTTATACGCGGCCGCCAGCATGGCGCCGAGTTCCTGGGCACGGCTAGCGTATTCCTGTGCCTTCTGAATCCAGAACGTAAAGCGATAGGGGCTGCGCGGAAGGCACCACTGATCTTCCAGCGTACAAGCTGAAACCTGTGCGGCAGCACCGTCATGAACTGGATGCGTGCCAAAGTAAGAGTCCAGAAATGGAGTCTTGCCATCACGAAGCCGGTAAGCGTTCGAGCACGCGCGGATATTCTCCATGCGGTCTTTAACGACTTCATAGAGCTTAAGAAGGCGCGGATTCAATGGCGGAAAATCCGGCACAAAGTCAGAGATCTTCGGAACAACAGAAGACTCCGGAAGTTTCACGTTTCGCGGAGCGGTCCCTAGGATGAACGCAGCGGTTTCCAGAATCACAAGTGCTTGGTCATAGCTTTCCTTAGAGTTTCCCCTGCGCATCACTGCTTCGCTGTACTCGACCAAGGTCTCGAGGTACTGCAGAACGACGGAGCGATTTCTGGCCTGCTCGCAGGTGATATCAGTGCTGTCGCAGCACGTATCAATTGGGCCGCCGCCATCACTGGTGATGCCTGTCGATCCGCCAACAACACTGGCACCGCCACCGCCGCTACCGCTGATGCCTGTCGATCCGCCAACAACGCTGGCACCGCCACCGCCGCTACCGCTGATACCTGTCGATCCGCTCACAGGAGCATCCTCAGTACCACTGCCGGCATTGCTGGGGCCTGTCGATCCGCCAACAACACTGGCACCGCCACCGCCGCTACCGCTGATGCCTGTCGATCCGCTCACAGGAGCATCCTCAGTACCACTGCCGGTAGTGCTAGGGCCTGTCGATCCGCCAACAACGCTGGCACCGCCACCGCCACTAGGGCTGATGCCTGTCGATCCACTAACGGCGGAGACCTCACTGTTGATGCTATCGCCGGCTCTAGTCGATGCACCGCAGCGCACCCAAGTGCAGTCCTGCTGGAGCGGGTCTAACGCTTGCCGATACCACGCGAGCGCGGCTTCGTACCTGCAATGGGAACGCAACGCTTTCGCGACGGCCACTGATGGACTGAACGGCGTCAGAGGCAGCAGAGATTCGCCTGGCGAATCGAAGAGGAACCACGGATAGGCCGGAAGATTGGCCGAAGAAAGAAAAGTGGGAGGTGGTCCCGGAGGCGCGAGGACTTCAGGAAGCACAACGGTGTCGTCCTCTACGAGGTCGTAGCGAAAACCAGGCTGCGATGGATCATCATAGCCCTGCGGAGTGACGCCATTGGGCACGGAGAAAGTGAGTGAGTCGGCGGTTCTGCCTAGGAACATGAGGTCTGAAGCGGCGGTAGCTACCTGCAACGCTTTGATCGAATAGCGAACTTGCTGAAACTCCCCGTTGTGGACACGACACCAGGATAAGCGGACCGCGGGTTGCGGCTGCCATTCAAGGAGTTGAGGCAATTGTTCCACGTCCTGCCATGCAGCAGATTGCTGTTGAACGTTGTCGTAGTAGTCGTTCTGATAACCATTCTGGTAGTCGCCCGTGGCAATAGACGAGGAAGATGTTCCAGCGAGGGATGCCACCGGCGGAGGACCGTACACCTGCGCTGGGATCAACCAAAAGTAGTACTCGTCGACGAGGAGCGGATGGCAACAGCCGCATTCGTCGCAACAGGCCACGCAATCCTCGGTGCCCGACTGTGTATGCGGTTTAAACAGCGACGCGGCCGGCGGAATCCCTGCCGCGGCGACGCGATAGAATTTGGTTCCGAGGCCCATGGCGGCTTCCATCCACATCGGAAGTTTGAAGGCGCCTGCTACGGTGCTGGGCGGAGTCGCGGCGCTGGTTTGTACCGCGGTGACCCAGGCTGGCCGAGCATCACGCTCCTGTTTCCCGAGCAAGTTCAGACCTTCGCGCGAAGGGGAAAAAAGTTGCATTGAGGAAGGCTCGCTGGACTGCAAGAGCCGAGGTTGCTTGAATGAGGGCGGACGCTGATCTGGCCACCACTCCGAATCGCCAGGTGTTGCGACGCTGAGAGTGAAGCTACGCAGCTTGTCTTCGAGCATACGGAACGCTTCGACATCGCGAGCTTTTTCGAGATCGCTCCATTCAACCCAATTCTCTTTGTATAAGTGGCGGCGCTTGCAGGACTGCCAGATGTTGAGTGTCGCGAACTCGCGATCCCACATACGTACGAATTCTTCCGTAACGGTCCATGTCGGCTCTCGGTGAAGGCGAGCTAGCCGCACGAAGGTGTGAATCGCTGAAATCGCCACCTCGATGCGGCTGCGCGTTTCGCAAATCCCGGCTTCGACATCAGTCAGGAGAAGCTGGCTGAGATCCGAAGGAATCCTCGCAAATTGTCCTGGCAACCAGGGCAAAGGCACCCGATCCAAGTGGCATAGATAGGCTAAAAGAGCCGCGCGGCCCCGCTCTCTCAAATTGTCATTGATTCGTTTGAGTTCCTTATATCTGTGAGGTTCGCCGTTTTCGAGGCAGCCGTCAGCGAGAAACGCGGCAAGATTTGCGTTGCCCGGTTTGGTTTCGCCGGAAACCAAAGCACTGGGATCCGCTGAAGCCCACAAATCGGGCCGTGCGGCCGTCAAATCCTTTACAGCAAAGTTGCACACCAGCGCTCGAAGCCAACGGTCGGCATGCCAAACCCTTACGCCCCAACGATCGTCTTCGAGATCCTCGCTTGTGACGGGATAAATGGAACTGGCTTGACCTTGGTAGTAGCGCAAGCAGAGCCGCCAGAATCGCTCCTCAGGTTCGATCTGTCCAAGCAGACTTGCAGGATCGGAGGGCTTAGTGGCACGCGCCTCGGCAAACAGATGCCACATCTGGCGATCGAGCCGCCAGCGTATGTCGTCTCGCGCGATGGTGTAGTCGAACAATCGCTCCCACCAATCAAACATCGCCTGTACGCGTTTTGCGGATGGTTTCGTTCGCGAATCTTTGGTCGGCGGCTTGTAGTCATCGACCAAGGGCAGGAAATTGAAATCAAGATCGGCGGCGTGAGGCAGAAATCCAGCGCCGCTCCTGAAATATGAAGCACCGGCGAAGCGATGTTTTTCCTCCAACATGTATCCGAACTCGGAGGTTCCTTGGCAAGAATGACGGGCAGAAAGGGCAAGGCGATGAGCGAAGAGCAGGGCTTTGAAAGCGCGCTGGTACGTTCGGCGGATATCGCGGAATGTGCTGGTGTAATACCTGCTGAGGTACGACGTCGCACCCGCGCTTGCGGAAGCGATTCCGTCGCCAAGTATTTGCTCCTTCGTCGTGACGAAGAGTTGTCGGTGTGGGATCGGAATCCGCTCGCAATGGGAATCCGGGCCCGAGTATTGGATTTCCAGGCCTGTGCGAAGGGTGTGAACCTGATCCTCGCTTGGGAAATCGGGATCGGGCCGCACTAGCTCGATCATCAAATCGTATGCGCCACGCCGCATGTGGCGACTCGCAAAATGCCGGTCTTCCTCGCCCAGCCAGCTGTGGCTGAGAAGCACCCAGCTTCGTGAGCCTCTCTTAAGTGTGACTCGCCATTTAGCTCGGTCTGCGTCATCACACCGTGGTTTTTCACAATCTGAGCCCCGCTCCCCTGCCCAGAATTCGTAAGGTCCCTCCTCGTCAATCAGCAACGCTCCAGACCATGTGACCTGGAAGCCCTGACTTCCACCAAGCATCGCTCCGCCCGCATTCTTGAGGAGGAAACCGTTGTTGACGCTGACAAACTTCGCCAACGCCGCAGAGATGGTGGCTCCCAGAGCGGGTAAGACAGTCGGTACCGGCGCGTTTTCCCGGTCGCGAACAGGGCCGAATCCGTCTAGCGAGCCAGAGACAGCTCGCCACACGACGGTACCGCTGGTTGTCTTATAATCCACGATAAGACCTGTGCCCAGGAGGCCAAGCAGCGCGGCAAAAGCACTGCCGTTTGGAGGCGGTGTCCAGGTGACGAGCGGTTCTGTGCCATCGTCCTTTTCCCAATCCGAGGTGGCCTCGTTTTCGTCACCAAGCAGGTCACGGAGAATGAGCAGAGCAGGTGCTTCTTCTTCGGGACATTCCTGTCGGGTCACAGCAGCGACGTGGCGCGTCAGATGCTTGGCGATAAGGCGGCAACGGCGATGACAGAGCGCGACGTGACGGCGGAAATAGTCCCAACGCTCACACGTCTCTGGCTCTTCGATCAAATGTCTGGCGGCTTCAGAGAAGTTCGGGAAGAGCACAGCAAACAGCGCGAGCACTGCCCGTGGCTGGAAGTAGAGATCCTGAGCTGCGTTCTGTTCGTCTGTATTGAGGGCCGACAAACGGGTGAGCTGACCAATGACCGCGCGATCGGGCATCGGCAAGCGAATCCATAGCTGTCCGCCCGATCCGTCGTATTGGAACGGTCCTTCGGCAGGAACCGTCCACATGGCAGGCGTCGTCTTCGCTGCCGGAAGACTGCTGACGAACCGCGAACTCGCACTGTCGACGTGATATCCGGCTTTTTCAAGAACGCTCGGAAAGAAGTGGCGCGCAAAATCAATTACGTCACTCGGCGCGAAGCCAAGCTCTTCCTGCAATACGGACGTCACACGTCTCCAGTCCCACTCATCCTTGCCGTCCTCGGAAATCTTTGCTTCCAGGCGCCAGCTTTCGTGACGCGCTTCCTCGCGTGTTTCCGGGCACGGCCGCCCGCCCTCCTTAGCCTCGATCGAGATCTTTAGTTCAGCACCGAAAGAAGAGGGAATTTCGGAGGCATCGAGTAGTTCTCTTCGCAGACGCCACAATGAGAATTCGCAATCGTCATCCGGCAGATCAAGGGGTCGTTCGAGCGCTTCCGATTCTTCCGGGAGCGGGAAGATTTCATCGCAGCCGGACGGATTGTCGACCGTGAACAGGTAAAGGATTTCGGCAATCGTGAATCGGGAAGTCGTGAGCTTTGCAAGTACTTCGACAAATCGCAAAGTGTGTGTCGGCAAAGCGTGCCAGTTGTCGGCATCTGAAGTGGGATCGAAACCGACAAGGCGCGATAGCGAATCTAGCTTCGAAACTAGCAGGTCGATGAAGTCGGGCGCTCGGTGTTTGCAGTCGTGGTGCCGATGGGCAAATTGCACTACCTTTTCGCAAAGATAGCGGACCGCCCACCCCCACTTCGAGGCCTTGGGTCCCACCCAAAGCGCGAGCAGATGAGTACGGTCCGCATCGACTGCCGTCGCCGCGGGCTTATCACAGGGGTCGGTGAGCTCCAGGCAGAATTGATCGCGCAGCATCTGAAAGGCAGCAAGCTGTCGAACAAAATCAGGATTGATGCCGGTGTCATCGAATAAATGCAGGACGTCGCAGATGTCTCGCAGTTGCGAAAAGGAATAACAGAAGCAGCCTGATTCCTTCAGCTTCCTCCACAATCGGATGAAGAGCGCTAGGCGCAGCAGAGCCGTCTGGTCTTGCCGATCGCGCTGGCCGGGGAATGCAATCGATATCTGATCCAGACAACAGGGCTCGCATTCAGGAAATTCGCCGTTTTGCTGCTGGCTATTGCGGAAATCGACGAACCCCGACTTCCACAACTCGTAAAACTCGCAGTACGTTAGGCACGTCAGCTCCAAAAACACGGGGAGTTGAGCTATCGCGCCCATCCGAGCGTTGCGTGTATCGGATGGGATTCCAAAGAGTGCCCGAACGGTAGCCGGATCGGCCGAGGTGTTGCTAGTGTCTGACCCCTCACGATTTGGGTTAACCGGTGGCCGGGCCGGGTCCGCAGGCTGATTGGGATCCGACGGCCCGCTGGGATTCGCGGGCAGCCCCGGGGTTACGGGAGGCTGTTGATCAGATGTTCCGGCACACGGCGGCGCGGTGGCGCCAAGAAAAAGCAGGGCATACTCTTCGGGTGTGATGCCCAGGTACTCGATCGCGATATCAATTCGCACGGGATACCGCCAGAGATGCGATTGAAATGAGGGAGGATCGGTCGCCGGATCAAGAACGAATTCGGTGATGCACTTGCGGAACGTTCGCAGTTCTTCAAATCGGCAAGTCCGAAAATGCCGCAAGTATGTGCGCGACACATCGAGAGCCTGCGAGTACGGCAAGCGGCACGACGAGAAATCTTTCTTCAGCTTGTTGTAAACAGCGGGGCTGACATTTGCGTTCGCGCTGACGGGCGTAGCCGGCGTCGAATACTCCGGTAGCGCGCCGAGAATCCGAGCCGGCTCATGGCAATGTCGGTTCTTCTCGTCGTCGGGGCAGCCCTTTTCCTGGCACAAAGTGTATCCAGCCAATTGGTCGGCAGACGTGTTGTATACCGTGCCGCCAGTCGGGTCGGATTGTGCACCCATGTATTCCAACGATTCGTTGACGATATCGATCAACGGCAGCGGCGTCTCGAGATTCGCGCATGTTGCCAAAAGATCGCCAATCGGACCGAGCCGCGTCGTGAGAACTGAGCCCAAAGTCGGGGCCGTAAAAGTGACAAGACTTGCAGACGGTACGTCGGCAGAGATGGGCTGGCTGATCGTGACGGATGTCGGGTTGACCTGCATGACTGTGCTGTTCGCAGGAATGTTGGGACCACTCACCGACATTCCGGGGAATAGACCGCTTGTGTAAGCAAATGGTAGTAGCGTCGAACCCTTAAGCGCGTCCGCATTCGTCGCGCGGGAAATCGGCTTTGCAACGGGCGTGTCGCAGGTCGAGCTTGCGGACAAATTCAGGAGTTCGCTGAGATAGGCGACGGGACCCAGCGGTGATGTGCATGGTGGGGGCACGCAATTGGTGAGTGAACCGTCGGGATTCACAGGCGCAAAGCTCCCGCTCGCAGGAGTGGACGGAACCGGTGACGCGATGGCAGAAGCCGATGTGTAAATCGCGCCGGCGAGGTCATACGCGACTGTGCCGATGAGGGCTTCCTGAAACTGGTCGCTGGACAGGACGGTTATCCCCGAGGCCGAAGTGAACCCGCGCGCATAGAGCGCCTCAACTACGGAAAATTCGAATCCCGGCGTAGCAAAGGGAACGGATTTCAAGACTCGGTAAAGGGCATCGAGTGTGACTAGAGCATCGACAATCCAATCTTGGGCAGCGGGGTCATCCGGGAATACGGTTACAGCAGCCGCGTTCAGCTTCGATGGATCGAACCCAGTGCCTAGCGTGAAAGCCCCGTAGGTTGTAAGGCAGCGAGTGAGCCAGTCCTGCGAAGGAGACTGCAAGGTTGGCAGTGGTGAAGCGACGCCGCCCGATGCCACTACGCTGAACGTGATATTCGTGCCCACCAGGATTGCGGCGGTAATCGGCTGGTTTAGGGTGACCGAGGTAGTTGTCGTTGACGCAGTAACTGAGGCGACATTGGTTCTAGGTGGTATGCCGCTGGGTCCGCTTACAGACATCTTCGCGATAATCTGGGAAGTAGGGGCGAATTTCAGAACGGTGTCGCCCACGGCGGCGGCAGCGGTTGTCGCGACCACGAATTTGGCGGACGGGCCGCCTGCGCCAACGGCGAAAAACTGCTGCAAGCGGGCAATGAACGAATCAATTCGCGTTGCAGTGTTGCCAGTTCCCGGAGGCAGCCAGTCCGGATGTTGCTTGAAAAAGTCAGTCCATTGCTGAGCGGTAACGGCCGCCAAGTTTGCGACGGAAGCCGGAGACGGGATCAAGCCCGGGGCCGCAATAATCTGATCGCCAAGCGATGCGTTGATTGGCGCCGGAAGGATGAATCCTTCGGTTATGGCGGCAAGAACCAGAGCGAGAAAGTCCGTTGCGTTTGCGCTCGCCGCGGTGGGCCAAAAATTCGTGTCGTCCTCTCCCGCTTGATAACTGTCAGTGCTCGGGCCACCGGCTACAGTAGGTGGAAACGCCAGCCATGCTTTGACGATCGCCGCAAGACCGGCCGAGTAAGTCGGCGTAAACGTTATGGTTGTGCCTGGGGGCACGTCGCTCAGGATCGGCGCACTCAGGGTGACGGAGGCAGACGTCAACGACGTGACGGTAGTGCCGCTGGCGATCTGGGGGCCGCTCACGGACATTCCCGTTTTCACGTTCGTTGTTGAACCAAAGGGAAGGACATTACCCTTCGCGGTATCACTAGTGGTCGAAAGCGCCACGGCGTCGAGCGGTGCGAGTGGTATAGAAGCCCCAGAAGGTATACCCAAGGCCGCGATCCGGCGGGCGGCCTGAGCGCCATTTGTGCTTCCAGCTACGGAAACGAACGCTTCCGAATCGGTGACTGTTCCCGAGTGAATCGCGGAACCTAGCGCTGCGAGCGTGTGGTCCAGCAAATCTCCAGTCGCCAATTGAAAGCGCCGAAGCGGCGCCATCTGCAGAGGCAGCAGTGCACCGAGCCCGTAGAAATAGGCAGCGGGCACGCCGAAGTTAGTTGGCGACGCAACCGCCTGGAATCCGGTGAGAATGACTTGGGGCTCGCCGAGCGAACCCCCACTCGTGAAATCGGGATTTGCCGGAAACCGGAGCATGACCTGTGTCGCGGCGAGACTCATCTGTTCGCAGGCCACAGCAGCAGACAGGGCATACACGAAACTCGTCAAACGGTCAGCCGTCGCGTTCGCGACCGCGTAATAGGCATTGAGTTGCGCTTCGAATTGCTGACGATCTGCCTCGAATGGGTTGGGCGTTGGAGAACTCGAACTGTCTTTGAGCATCGACCCTGAGTTCGGTGGATCGGAATACAACTCCTCGATTGGATCTTTCGGAGTCGGTGGAGGTGGCTGTTGGCTCCAAACAATTTCGTGAGCGATGTTCCGGCATTGCGCCACGCTCAGCGCACCAACATTGGGAGAAAATTTGATCGTTGTACCCGAAGCAATGCCAGCTGATAGTTCATGGCTCAGCGTGACTTTGCCGGTGCCTGAGTCAATCCCAGTAACGATGGTATTCGCAGGTATTCCTGATCCGGTTGCGGTTGCGGTCATCATACCCACGCTGATTCCGCTGATGGGCGCCCCGAACTGCAACACCAAGTCTCCAGCCGACGCTGCCGCGGTCGTCGTCTCGTTGACGCTAAGGCCTGGGTCGGTCTTAATCATTTGCTGCACTGCAGTCATCAATGAATCAAACGGAGGTGGCGTGCCATCGGCCGGCAATTGGAACGAGAAGGGGTTCGAAGTGCTCGGCGGTGCGGGAAGGTGAATGTAAACGTTGGTCGCAAGTTGAGCCCATGGGTCAGGTATCAAGTCAGTTGACGAGGTGGATGGATTCCAGGTGTTGAGGTCAGGGGCAGGCCCAGCGGCAGTAATAACATCGTAAAAGTCCATGTTGACTGGAACCGGAGTGGCGCTTGCCCCAGTTCCCCACTGGACTTGCAACCTTATGTTTTGGACCGTCGTTCCCGCTTGGACTTCGATGATCGCAGTGGCCACGGATTTAAGCTGATAGAACGCTGAGTCCGATGGCGTTCCGGGGGCGAGGTCGTATTGCTGGATGATGCCGCTCTTCGGACTGGCAGAATACTTCGGCGACTTGAATGTAGGTGATGGACCCGGAATGGGCCACCCCACCGTTGGTGTAGGCCCCGTTGTAGGCGCAACGTAAGGCGCTGGTGTGGTGCTGAGCGGCTGTCCTGGCGCCGGATCGTTGAATGACAATTCAAATGCGCTTATCTGTAACGGGCCGAGACCGTTTCCGTTCAGATATTTCGTAAAATCATCAGGCTTGACCGGTTGCGCCGGAATGATGCGCACAACGATTAGGGTCGACATATCGTTTCCCTCACAATTTGGTTACGAGCCCAGTCACTATGCCTAGTCGTGATGCCTTCACGCGGCGCCTTTGGCACTCTTGGGTTGCACTCAGCGCTTTTTTGCGCTGCGTTTCGTCGGTCCCCGTGCGGTTTGGGCATCGCCTTCCGTCCGCCCGCCTAAGTCGCCGCTGGACTTCGCTGTTTGCGGCGCCGCCGGCGCACCAGTCCCCACAAGCACTCCGGCAATCTGCGCGAACGGAACGAAAACCGCCGGCGCGAAATCTCGAAAGTGGCTAGCCTCATCTGGCAGCAGCCGATCGGTAAGCTTTTCTGACTGAAGCCACACGCCCTGAAAGTCGGCCCCGAGTAATTTGTATGGCCGGCATACGCCGTCGTCAAAAAGCGCGGGAATAGATACGAGGATTGTTTTATTCAGGTAGCGTGTGAGATTTGTAGTCATGGTTCCTTCTCATCCTCAGTGCAAGCAGTGGTTCCCGCCGAAACACCAAGCCCGAATCGTTGCCGTGTTACCGCCCCCAAGTCTGGCTGCATCTTCGGCGGCCTTAAACTTGGCGTAATCAGTTGGATTACTAAGGTCCAATATCTCAATGTTGGAATCCCAACCCAAGTCCAAATCCTCGAGCAGGAACTGATCTTCTTCTAGGGCGGCAGTGTTTGTGAAATTGTTGTTGGTACCGTATTCGCCGTGACCTCCAGTTCCGACGACTACTTTCTTTCCACTCGTTTCTAGGTCTTTTGCTAGCTTGCCTACCACTTCGCCGTCCGTAGCTGTCCCGTAAGAATATGCATCGCCAACGTTTATCTGGGTTCGTCGTTGACCCTTATTTAGGGTCGCAACGGTCTTAGTGGCTGCTGGATCTCCGGCAAGGGCTGGGCCGCGTTCCGCCCCAGCGCTGCCTTCATTGCTGGTCACAGGCGGGCGAGCGGATCCTCCTTCCGCGGCTTCAGGCGCCACTGCTTCCGCGCTCGCGCCCCCAGCACCGCCAAGGGCTCGCGTCGCACCGGCCGTGATGAGAAACATAGCTGTGTTGAATGCCCATACTCCGGCGAAGTACCCTCCTCCGCCAGCGTCGCTATCCGGAGGGCGAGTCTTGAGGCTGTCGAAATATGCGTCGATGTGTTTATCGATGCCGAGTTCCTTATGGCCAGGAATTTCATCGAGCCCGGACTTTACTGTCCCCTGTACAAACTCGATCGCAGAATTTGCTACCCCTGCTTCGAAGCCAGACACAGCCTGATCCTGTGCCTCAATACGATTGGGCTCCGCTTTGTACTCAACCTGTTTGCCACCCTGCGGTTCCTCCTTCACACCGCCTGGAACAGAGTCCTCCTTAACAGGCTCATCAGAGGGGCCTTGAGACGCATCATCGAATTCCTTATCGAACTTCTCTTTCATATCCTGCTGTCTTTGTGCTTCAGCGTCTTCAGCAAGAAGATTTAGAACCGATTCAAAGCCTTTCCTATCCATAAATACGATTGGATTGTTTCGGGCGTATTTGTAGAGATTGAGACCGTCCGCCAAGCCGGCAGGATCGCAGCATGTCCATCTCGCCAGCCATGGAACGAAGTATCTGGCGCCGTGGTAAGTGAACCCATTTTCGTCATCACGTTCCTTGCCCGTGTATCGATAACGCGTCAGCTTGACGTCAGCCGCGTTGCGTCCAGTTTGGTAAACCGTATTTCCATAAGGCGAGTACTCTGCATAAGAGATCAGTCCTCCCGCTTCATCTAGTTCGAGGCTTGCGGATTCGAGATGATTAGCTAGTTGATAGCGCACCAACGACTCGGAAGAGCAGAACGCGCTTTGCTGATCTACTGTTTTCGTGTCCACAAGCGCAATTCGTCGCTTGTCATCCAGCATGTGAAGCGTCTCGCGCTCCAATGTTTTCGTCGTGCCATCGCCTTCAAATTCACGATAAACCTCAAACCGGCCTAGATATAGCCGCTCGCCTCTCTTCGTGCCGCCCTGGCGTGCGGTGACCTTGCGTACGCGTTGTCCATCTCTGTCGTATAAATAAAAAGTAGTCTCCGAACTGCCGCATTTCACGACCTGTTGCGAGGTCGCACACAACCGGTCCATGAAATCCCATTGCATGACGGGAAGGTGCGGCATTTGCACCATGTTTCCGTGGGCGTCGTGTAGATAGGTTTCGAGCTGAGGATCGCGTGCGCACTCCAGGTGCGTGTGACTCAGGCGATTGCTTTTCTTTGAACGTTCAAGCGGACTCTCTTCGTTGTAGGCGTAGCGACGAGTCCATGAATTGTGTCTGCCGCGATGGGCCATGCACAAACAATTTCCGACCGCGTCGTAGTCGTACCGTTCAACGTAGTTCTGCAACGCGTGAGAATCTTGGAACTGTGTGGCGCCGACGAATGGATAGTCGCGATAATCCCCGTTGGGAGGTTCAAATTCGAAACCGGACTGAGCATAGTTCTCTCGCCCAGTCGCTTCGATAAGCCGATACAGCGGGTCGTAGGTGTAGTGGCTGACGGGGTCGATTTTCGTGTTGTCGTGAAAGACTGTGCGCAAAGAGGCGTCTGCGATTTGGGTGATGTTGCCGACAGGATCGTACGTATAGTGAAGGTCCTGGACCACGATCGGATTCGCGAAATGTTGTTTCGCAAATCCGTTGGGCTCGTGCGAACGAGTAGTTCGCAAGCGAATAAGCCGGAAGGTCTCCGGATCATATTCGTACAACGTGGAGGCGCTGTTAGCGTAATCGATTCGCGTGCGCTGGCCTTTCGCGTTATAGTCGATGTTGCCAACAAACGGCGTCCAGATTCCTTTTCCGTCACTCTCGGCCCCTCTCAACACGACATCTATCTTGTCCAAGAGATTGGCTTCATTGTAGGCAGGCCGATAGATGCTTTTGTCCGGAGTCGTGGTTGTCACAACGCGGTTTAGTGCGTCATAAGTCGTGCTCGCACCGAAATGTTCTTGCTCCAGCGCCCGCTCGTGTGACCAATCCGGAATATTTCTGTAGTCCTTCGTAAATTGCCGGCGACTGCTCAAAATGTTGCCCTTGAAGTCGTAGCGATCCGTCGTCAGGACGCCAGCGGTATCAAACCTCCGATAGATAACGCCGCGCAGATTCGCGTCGCGTTGCCGATGCTCCCCGAACCCACACTCGCTGCTGTCGCCGTACACCGTTCGTTCAAACAGGATTTCGCAAGGAAAAGGATTGGCATTTCTCTCGTAAGCATCGCCACCTTGCACATACGATCGAAGTGGACGGCGCAACGCGTCATATTCGTTTCGAATCGTGTAGCGCCGCCTATTCCAGCCTCGAATGGGCTTGCCTTCGAGATCATTCAGCAGCCAACGAGCGCCTGCGTCCATACTCTCTTGTTGCATTTCGCGTCCGAGCATGTCGAACTCATGACGCATGACAATGCGAAATAGCGGATCGATCACCGCCCGCTGATTGCCCTGAATATCGAGGAGCATCCGGGTAACGCACTTTCGCTGTGTGAACGGCTCATCCACGCCGTTGTCCGCGATTGAGAGAAAAGTCCGCCCAAGGCTATCGAAGTGGGCAAACGCTGGAGTGTCCGCATGCCTTGCAGCTTTTTCGGCAGCTGTTCGCTCCGTCGGTCCTTTTGTGCCGCTGATGCGCTGGAAATACCACGTTGGCAGGAAGTCGCTCTCTGGAAGGCGCGCAACAAACTCGCCCACATCTGGATCGGTCCTCGGGTCGAACGCGATGGTGTCGTTTACATCCCAATTCGCTTGCCTCCAAGGATCGAACACCACTTTTTCGAACGAATGATTTGGGCGAAGTGTCGCAACAACCCGCCCGACAGGATCGTAGAAAACGATGGGGCTCACTCCAACGATCGCGGCAAACTCGAAATCGTGCGAGGCACTAAAAAACGGCTCGTACTGGCGGACAGGCTTGGCTTTGTTGTTGAAGATCGTCCATCCGCTTCCGATCCACCGCGGATTGACGACCGCACCACCTTCGGTTACCGGCCCCGGCTCTGCCTGAAGCTTCTTCTGGATTTCTCGGCCAAAACCATCGGAATAGCTGAAGCTGATTTGCGTCTTGGATTGTTCGCCGGGCTGAAGATCACTGACATGAGTCTCGCGGGCGATCATCGCGGCAAAGACTGGCTTCTTCGACAAGGCGTAGCGCTCGACATCGTAGAGAACACAGGACGTTGCGCCGCCCAAAAGACTCAAAGCACTTCCGTGAGGGTCGGCAAGAAAAGCATTCGTTTGCGCTAAGGATGGGTCTGGATCAAATCCATGGAGAGTATCGCCGAGGTTCTGGCTGGTCTTGCCCATGACTGCCAAGCCAGCGACCAAGCCGAGGGCATCGAAGGCAACTTCCGAGCGATTACCATTCGCATCGGTCAAAAGACGTGGCGCAACGACGCGGTAATCAATCTCTGCGCGCGCAGTGTTGCCAACGGCATCGATCGTCTCAACAGGGTTCAAATCGTGGTGGTCGTAAACGACCTTCGTATCGTTCCCGAAGGGGTTACGGTATCTGCGCGGAAGAAAGAAATGTTTCAGCGCGTGCTCAAGTTCGAAGTGCGGCTCGCATTCCTCCGGAACAAAGAATATCTCGCCGGAAGTCGACCACCAGTTCCCATCTTGGTCGACATCGATATAGCCGCCCTCATGGTGCAGAACGATCTCGCGATCAGGGAGCAAGTCCTCAGCTTGTGGACTAGGATGGTAGACGTGCGTCAGCAGACGGCGTGTGAACGCGAGAACGTAGCTCCGCCCGGACAAAGCCAGCGACTCGATGGCGCCGAGCGGCAAGAAACGGTGCAAACGATTTGCACGATAAACCGTACGTGTTTTGCTAAGGAGGCGCCGATAGGGAGAGTTCTCGATCGCTTCGATGGCCTGCCAGTCTTCGAACGGCAAGTCATGGTTGCCGTCACCGGCGCGCGCGACATTCTTTTTGAGTTCCTCGAAGCGAAAACGATTTGTAATCCCGCCAAGATCTGAACAGGGGGCAATCCTAACCAGCTCATAGACACGCTGCTCCGACACAAGCGGGGTGCGATAGGCCTCGGCTTCCTCGATCGCGTTCGTGTAGTCGCTCTCCGTCACGGTCACAAGGATTTGCGACTGTTTGGCGCGATCTTCGTCAGTCAAAAGAGACGATTCGTCCGGGAAGCGCCGCCCATAGCTAATCGCAGCAGCCTTCAAAACATTTCCGTAGTCATCAACCTCAAGCGTTACAGTGTGCGAAACCCTTGGGTCCGCTCGCCTGCAACCATGGTGATTATAGAGCTTGCGCTCGTATTGAAGTCCGAGCTGTTCCCGTGGATGAGTAAAGAAGACCGCATAGTGGTTTGGCCCTTTGCCCTGGAGCATGCTAACAGCAAGATTGCTTTCGGTAACCGCATAAGGGCGGCCCGACTCTTCCTTTCCGTCTACCGCATAGACCTCCTGCCGAAGCATTGCGCCTTTTAGGGAACGGCAAGCCTCGCGTGCTTCTTCGGGGGACAGGTGTTTCGGAAGAGTCGTGTCGGGGAGTAGCATCGCGTTTTTCTGTTCTCGAGACAGGTGAGTCCCGCCTGCGCCATCTTCCTCGTAGTATTCGTGTGCCATATGCCGAGAGATTCGGTCACCCTCAACATAGGCACCCGTGTGAAACCACGTGCGAGTGAGTACCGGTGGCACACTCGAGGTCGCGTCGATGTTGCTCCCCACCTGGAATTCGCTGCTCTCTTTGAGCGCCGCAAACTCTTCGGTATCCGTCTGATCGACGCGCCCAAACCCGCGGAACTCGCGCTCCACACCGTCGTAGAAACCGTGATGGTACTTATACCGCGTAACAAAGCGATTGCGACTGATACGATCAAAGGTTTCGACCCGCTCGACAACGTGCACGGGGAAAGGAAGGCGCGTAACCCAGGGAGCGCCGGCAGCTTTGTCAGCCAGGAAGAACTGCGTCGAAGAAGCATATTGGATGCGTGTTTCGGCCCCGAGATTATTGACTGAACGCACGAGAAGATGCGGTTTTCGCCCGCACATGAGATCCACGTAGCGCAACTGGCGCCCCGAATCGCCAGGAAGCGGCGACGACCAGATCAGGCAGGCGGTGCCGCGTCCAAGTAGATCCGCCACGGTGACGGATGTCAGGTCGTCAAACGCTGGAAGGTAGCGCAGGTGCTTGGCGCTGCTCCAGCCGTTGCCGGCTTCGTTCAGATAGATTCGGATGCCGTCTGATCCGAGATAGGCGATGTCGGTTGTCCCGGATCCATCGGTATCGGCAAGACGCACGCGCTCTTGATCAAAAAGGTCGCACTCGTCAAACCATGGAGAGTTATCCATAGTCACTTTGGCGCCAAACTTTCCATAGCCTTGATTCGGCCAATAGCAAACCTCACCGTTGCGAATGCGGACGATATCCGACAGCCCATCCCCCGACATGTCCGCAAGGTAGATAGATTGCATCGCGTCGGAAAAAAGAACATGAGGTCCCTGACCCTCTTCGAGTGGAACAGCAACGCGAACCGCGGGACCGAAACCCTCTTCTAGCAGTGACGGGTGCCACCTGAAGGCGCTGTCATCGGTAATCAAAACATCAGCGATCCCATCTCCGGTAAGGTCGACGAATCGGAGATTCGGGTCGCTCCAATCATTCACCGGTAGAGAATGAAAACTCCGAAAACCCGCCCACCCATCATTCGTAGTTCGTTCATAGAAGCCGGCGATCGAGGGCGAGAGTGTGACAAGGTCTAATCTGCCGTTTCCATTAATGTCCATCAGGTGCTGGTTGGCATCGTTTAACGCACCTGAAGATGGTTGGGTTGCAACAGTCTCTATGGCCCCAAACAGTCCTTTACCCAGATTGGGCTTATAGAACCATGCACTGTCTTGCTCTGTCAGCACACCTGAAATTCCTTCGCCGTCGAGGTCCACGAAACGATAGTTGTTACCAGCAATGCCTGAGGGCAGGTTCTCAAGACTTTTGGGATCGACTTCTTCCACCTGGAATGTTTCGTGGTCCGGTTCTTCGAGCGGGCTCGAGGAATAGGAAAAGTCGACTGGCGGCATTGATCGCGTCAAATAGGATCCATCTTTGCGGAGGCGGTGGCCAGACTGCACGACTTGTTCGAGGAACGATCCACTTGGCTTTTCTTTGTATTCGAATGCTGTGGATCGAACCAGCGTCGACGCCCTGCCAAGTTCGTCGGGAAAGCGATGAAACATCAGCACTCGTCGGCACAGCCGGTAGTTACGGATTTCAAACCCAGAGCGATAAGAGGAAAAAGGGTCTTGGCGGCGGGGCCAATCAGGACCGGCCTCGGACGAAGCAAAAGAGACAATCCGCCCCTGCGCATCCCGATCCTCTTGTTTGTAGTGCCCTTCGCCGTAGTCGAAGACGACCTCGAACATCCATCCTGCAACGCAAGAATCGATGCGCTCCGTGTGTGACGATCGGAAACTTGCATTTGTCGGATCGAGAAAAAGCGGCCGCCGATTGCCGTAAAGAATCCGTTTTGGATAACGATTGGCTCTCCTAATGCGGTGACATTCGCTCGCCTTCGTCAAATCCACGCCGCGATCATTCTCAGCGACATATTCGTAGAGAATGGCATTACCTTTGTCGTCGAAACTTCGGCAAATGAGCCAGCTGAACACTTGCCTCGAGTCTTCAGGGTTGCCGATGCGCGAAGCTTCATCCAGGCCGTAAACCGTAACGATGTTGTCCCGCGAGATCGAGCGCCAGTGCTCTTCTCCTGTGTCAAGGGAAGTCCAACGTTCGATTCGGGCGAAAAGACCTTCGATGCGTGGCCGGTAGCGCTGAACGTGATAGCCGTCGCGCTCGAACTCGTCGAAGCCGGTTGCGCCAGTCGCGTCTGTGATGAGCGATGCGACCAGATCCTCGGCACCGGATAAAACGAAGGTGTGCGAAGGGGTGGTGGCCTTGGATTCTGTACAGTCAGGATATTGAGGTAGTTGCTTGTCGGTGCGGCGGGTTATCGACGGTAGCGCTGCGCTCCAGCCAACGCCGAAGATGCC
Organism: Candidatus Acidiferrum sp.; assembly: GCA_036522855.1. Classification (GTDB taxonomy): domain Bacteria; phylum Acidobacteriota; class Terriglobia; order Acidiferrales; family UBA7541; genus Acidiferrum. The sequence goes on from DATDFA010000020.1 coordinate 20,959, forward strand.
ATTTCCGGAACCTGAGTCGTATTGGAGGGAAAGATGTGGTTCGAAACCAGACCGGCCCTTGCTGACTGCCAACGGAATATTCAGCGCTCCAGTTCCGGTGGCCGGATTTGCCGAGAACTTCTCATCTATGCCCCGTACAGCGCCTCCGCCTTTCGGCAGAGAAATCTGGGGCGCCGAAAACGGCGAGGGGCTCTGCGTCGGACTGCCTGTCGCTGGATTATCCGTCACAACGCGCTCCGCGGGTGTGAGCGAGGATCTAACATCACGGCGCATCTACTTGGAAGGCAGAGAGAGGTGCTTAGTCGAGCGCCTTTGTAGGGCGAGACGTTAGCTAGTCGTGTGTCAGATTGTCAAGTATTTATTATGATCGGCACATCGGAAGTTGTTGCTTGCAATGAAAACAACGGGTGACGTCGAGGGTTCTCTTCAGCCGGCGCTCCGTCGAACCTGGCATGATTGGGTTCGTGAGTGTTAAACGAAAAAGGAGGAGCTTTGAAAGCATATCTATGCATTGTCGCTCTGCTCCATGGTTTCTTTTGCGTTGCCGAGCTATTTCCTTGGAGGATGCCATTGGCTCTTTGGCTTTCCTTGAAACAATTGAAGCCCCGTGATGATTTCTCTCCGGCGCAACAGGATTTGGTCGCAACCATCGTACACAACGCCGCCATTTATAATGCGATTGTCGCAGGCGGACTTGTTTACGCGGCGATGTCTTCGCCACATGGCGACGTCGCTCGCGTGATGCTGCTAGGGGCGGCTGGGGCTGGAGTCTTTGGCGCGCTTACCTTGCGCTCGACCCTCGCTGCCCTTCAGGCAGTTTTAGGAATCATCGGGCTGTACTTGGCCAAATGACCGAAACTTGCGTGGATTTAGGATTCATTAGGATTCATCGCTCGGGTGATTTGCACCCGTTATTGGAGGCTCGCTAAAAGTCTCGCGAAATTTAAGAGATAAGTCACGCCAAGCACCGAACAGTAATTGCCTCGTTGGCTCCTCGAAACATTTCTTGATCCTCGCCGGGAAAAATGCTTAATTACTTCCCACATAAACTCTCTCTCGTGCAGCTTCACCTCTACTGACACGAATCTTTTTATTCGACTGGGAACACATTGCCATTCAGGAGGCGGACGAGCTTGTGGGTGGAATTAGGCTGGCGCAGCCGGGAGAAACGAGCTCGGTAGGATTCAGGTGCGTTTCTGTCTCTGAGGTCATCCGAGCGGATTGAAGCAAGGTATGGGAGCGCGACGCGGCTCTGCACTATACGGAGGTATGGTTTTAGAGGGGACGGAGATCAGTGATGGATAGCGCGAAGGTGATTGACGGCAAGAAACCGACTCACTCTGCTAAGAGACTTCGTGCAACCGGAGCATTGCCGCTAATCGGCTACGGCTACTTGGTAGTGGTCCTCTTTCTGGTAGTGTTTTTTCTTTCGCTCCCCAATGTTGTCAGGTTGAGCCCTGAGTTGAACAACCCGCGCTGGTCTCTCTTGATCGCGCTTATGCTTGTGCTTCCCCTGCTGCTGCCTGCGTTCAAATACGTGGCCCCATACGTAAAGTCAATTAAGATTTCCGACGTTGAGGTATCGTTTGCACAGGTGGAGGTTGTCGGCACTTCGCTTACAACTTTGGCGGAACAGCTTAAGACCGCAGCAGCGCAGATAAACGCACCAGAATACGCATCGATGATGACCAGCTATTCCAGCGTAATCATCGAAACCATCAAAGAAGTGCAAAAGACCAAAGACGAAGTCCTTGTGGTGGATCTGAGAGAGGGCAACGCTTGGATCCCACCTAATCTCTACTTCTTGGCTTCGCTCGCGGCAGACAGAACAGCCGTACGGCAGGTTGCTTTTGTCGAAACACGCCACGCAGAAGAGGCGTTTGTCGGAATGTGCTTCCCCGATGATTTAAGGAAGGTTCTCGCACAAAAATTCCCTGTCCTCAATCAAGCTGCAGAACAGTCAAAATACCAACAACTTCCGTTGGATCAAATCATCGGCCTGCAATATTTCCAAGCTCTGCACAACCTGTATGCAGCGTCGCCCGGGTCGACATCTCCCAAAGATTCCTGGCTGGATTCCGCACAATTGTTTGCGTTGGCGGGATCGTATATTCAGCGACAAAAAATCGAGTGCAAGGAATCCCTAACCGAATGCGATTATAGGTTGATCCTTAACAGCAACTATCCCTACACGGCAGTCGTAAAGGACGAACTGCTTGAATCGCTCATTAGCCGCGACAGGGTCGCACTTCTAGTTGCGCGGAACCTAGCGGCAAAGTCGACAGCGTAGAATTCCTCACGCAAAAGCAAGCCGTAGCTATCAATTCCGTCGCGGCGGATAGTGTAATCGTCTTCGCTGTTGTTGTAGAGGTAGTGCGGTGACACGAGGATTCGTTTCATGGATTCCATCTGACTCAGAACCGAGATAGACGTTGGCGCAGGCGTCGGCCGGCCACCTGCAGGGAAGCGAAGACCTGCCAGTTCCTTGCAAGCAAGCACAAGAAAGTGAAACGTTTTGAATCCTGAAGTCACTACCTACACAAGGAATTGTACGCGTTGGTGGTAGGCCCATAGACACGCTTTGCTGCGAGGGCTGACGGGCCGCACCTCCAATCCGCGTAGCCCTCTCGACGGAGGCACCATGCAAGAGCTCTTTCGGTTTTTCGCGATTCGCGCTGCTGACCCTCTCCCAGACAACGAACACGTCGATCTCGACACAGGAAGCGGTTTTCAGCGAACAATTGCTTCACCCGGCTTCGATGCGGCGAAAGTAGTCGCCGCTTCCCGCAAGCTCATTGAGCAATCGGCGGGAATTGTTCTTCGTGACGTAGAAACGCTCGGTAATCCGATGCGGGCGTTCAAAGCTCGTCTCGATAAGCTGGAGGCAGCGGAGCAGGTGGCACCCGTCGACGAGTGGGTCCGTGCGGATTTCGGAAAGACTTTAGACGCCCTGAACAAACAACTCACTGAGAACACGCAAACTCTCAAGGATGTCGTGGTGGCCTTGCGCGTCGTCAAGGCGCTAACTGCTCCGCGCCCGAAGTCGCCTTCTCCCGTTCGAAATGTCAACGTCACTGAAGTGCGAGTGCAGCCAACCTCGGCAGCGGTTGTGGCCGACTGGATGAATCCGCTCGCAAGTGCCGTGCCGGATCTCATGTTGAGCCTTCGCGTACGAACTGCTTTGGCGTTTGCCAGCCAAGGCCAGGTCAGCGTCGCCTATATGAAAGGGGCGATGGCCATGGGAATGACCTATAGCGGCCTGGACCGGACGGTGAATGCTGGCCTAAGCCAAGTCTTCCCGGCTCCTCCTTCCATAGATGTCCTGGCTCGCGACAAACAGCTGATTCAGGATTTAGCCGAGTTAATTCGTCAGGTGCGCCTGGCTTGCCCGTCGTTTTTGGTCGTCACGTCCGATGACAGAGTGATGATGTCGCCCGCATACGCGACAGGTCTTGCGACGACTTATTCAAACCTGGTCTCTAGTTTGGCGGATTTGCCAGGCCAGCGGGTTCCTTCCGATCTCAGGACGGATTGGGTTGCCTTGCACAGTCTCCTAGAAGACAAAGCGCTGAGCCTCCAAAAGCGGATCGACGATGAGACCCCGGCTTCTACCACTCCGGCGAGCCCTAATGCGCTGTCCCCGATCGTCGGAGGACATATGCAGCTAGCCGGTGTCGCCGATGTCCACGTCGTGCTCAATCACGTGGTGAAGTACGAGAAAGCGGAGCTGGCGCAAATTGAAAACGTCCTTCTCGGCGAAAGTCGAAGCCGCACGTATCGCACGTTACTGCGGGATGAGAGCGACACGGAAAGCACGACCGAGACGACCACCACACAAGAGCGCGAAGTGAAGACCGAGGATCGTTCGGACTTAAAAACCGAGACTGACAATAGCCTCAAGGAGGTCTTGGACCTTAAAGCAAGCGCGGACGTTCAGTACAAGCAGGGCGACAGTTTGAAACTCGATTTGAACGCCAGCGTTGCCTACAACCGAACGAAAGAGGAAGCCACGAAGGTCGCGACCGAATTTGCTAAAGACGTCACCAATCGCGCGGCACAGAAAGTCGTGCAGACGGTTCGCCAGTCCATCAAGACCAAGATCCTCCGGGAGACCGAAGAGACGATTGTCCACGGTTTTGACAATACCGCCGCGACTCGCACCGACAACGTCGTGGGCGTTTACCAATGGATCGAGAAGGTCTACGAAAATACACACCTGACCGTCGGTGGACCGGCGGCCATCTTCGACGGCGTCGTACTGCAGCCTGCTCAGAGGCTTTTGACCGCTCCTCCTTCGACGGATGGCGCGCTTAGCGGGGCGACACCGCCCCCTCCGTTAGACATTCAACCGACCGAAATTCATCCTTGGAACTACCTGACGCTGGCCAGCCGTTTCGGTGCGACCGGCATTGCACCGCCCCCTCCTTTCAGCTCGAGCACATCATTCTCGGGAGCGGCGGGAGATCAGAACCCACAGGGCATTGCGCACGATATTGCGATTCCTGATGATACGATGGCTGCTTACGCGCACGTTGCCTTTGACGCGCAAGACAACAAGGACGATGACCCCGATCACGCGGAAGCGCGAGCTTCGATTGGGTTCAACGCAATTAAGAACGAAAACGATGGGGGCCATGCAGCCTTCAGTCACGTCAGACTTCTGTCGGGCGAACGCGGGCTGGTGCCATTTGCAGCGCTCATCTATTGGAATCTGGGGTACGAACTGACGGTCGACGTTACCTGCATTCGCACCATAGAGGCATATCAACGCTGGCAGCTTGCCGTTTATGCCGGACTAGTTTCCGCGCGAGCGCAGGCACAACAAGCCTATGACGAACGCTTAGCTCGGGCCTCGGTGCAGACCGCCGATACGCTTGGTCCTTCGCCTGGCAGGATCGCGCAACTGATCCGCGACGAGATCAAACGCTGCGCGATCGGCGTTCTCGCCCGGCAAGCGGCCGGCAGGAATATCTACGATCGAATCGGCGACCTCTATCAGTCCGGGCAAACCGATGAAATCGCACGCCTGTGCTTGCTCTACGAGCATGCTTTCGCATGGGAAAACATGTCCTACGTCCTCTATCCCTACTATTGGGCCGACAATGCGAATAACGGATGGGCGCTGCACACTTCGCGGTCAGAAAGCGACGAAAACTGGGCGGAATTCCTACGGGCTGGTGCCGCACGCGTGGTGGTTCCGGTGCGCGATGGTTTCGTTCGTCTGGAAGGCCTCGGGGTCGTTCCGAGCGACGGCGATACGCCGGTCAACCCATTACAGATGTTGCAAGAGGATATCTCGGCGATTCTCGACGGAACGCTGACCTTCGACGATTTGCTCTCGATCTCATCGAGCAAAGCGCTGTCGGCGGCAAAAGAGTCGGCGTTGCGAGCGCAGGTGATGGACGAATGGGTAGAACACGAGCACTGGTTTCTCCGCACGCCGACCGAACTCGTCATGTTGCGGCAGAACGGTATCCCACTGCCTGAATGGGAATGGAATCAGTCGGCTGACTTCACACAAGGGATCACCACGGCATGGCAGGTCAAGCAGGAGTAGTTGTTCCGGACATTCTTGCCGGTCCGATTCTTCAGCGAGTTACGCCGAAGAGCGCCGTCGTTTGGATGGTGACCTCAACTGCGCTCGATGCGAGAAAAGTGCGGGCCGAAGTTTGGGATCCTTTGCCGGACGGAGTCCAAGGGTTCATCTCCGAGCCAACCGCCGCGGCTCCTGTTGTAGGGCAGATCAATCAACCGGCCGACGTCGAATTCCGCAAAATGGCTCCACGCGTTTGGGTCTATCGCATTCGGATTACCGCAAACGGAGCGGGCTGGCCGGCCTACCGAGCGTTGGCCTATCGCATTGGCCCCCACGGGACAGATTGGCTTGTCGCCGGCAACGGAGTCGAGCCACTGCCCGGAGGCCGAGCTGCGGCTCCGCAAAGCCCTGGCAGGACTCTTGAGTTTCCATGGTTTTGTATTGACCCGAGCGAGCGGCAGTGGGCGGTACTTTCACTGCCGGGGCAATCGCCCCCTACGTGGATTGAGGCAGAAACATATTTGAACCGTCTTTGCCGCGGCTCAGCTAGGCCGGCTGCGAACGCCGCGAATCCAAGAGGCCCCAATGTACCTTCGGGCCGTCCCACGACAACACTGCTCTTCGACGCCGATGCCGTTCCACAAGATCAAGAGATGCTGGAAAGAATCAAGTGGGAGATTGGCAGGAACTTTGCCGACCCCGATTTCGGAGAATCCTTTTTTTCCAAATGCCTCGTCGTTTCGCCAGCGCTATGGGACTTCAGCCTGTCCTTGCCTCCGTCGGGAGTCGCAGCAGTTGCCAATCCGCCCGCTCATCCGCTGACGCGGCCCAGCATCGCCGCCTTGGCCAGGATTGCCGCCCATGTTCCGCTCTACGGGCTGCCCAAAAACTTGTTCCAAATCACGGGCTTCGTTCCGAGACTCGTGGCGAACCGCGCTTTCGCGAGCTGTTATCTTTGGGGAAATCAGAACGAAAGCCTCGGCAACGACGACCTGCCTGAAGTTACTGAACAGATAAATTACTCTATTGACGAAGCTCCGTCGGTACGAATCTTGTTTCAAGTGCCGACCGAAATTAGGCACCCCGAAGAAAGAGCAGGCACGAACAGGGTGTTTCCCTTCCTGGTCGTTGCGACTCCCAATCCAGTACTCCCTAACCCGCAGCCACCCGGGTTCAGAGCGCCAGATCTAGGAGCGATTGACAATCTCTTTGCTTTGTCTCCCGACGACTTCAACTATCTGAACGTGCCCGACGGGCAGATCGACGAGAAGGCCAGTATGACGTCGCACGAGCGCGAGGCGTACGCGGCGCAGGACTGGGCGCTGACCGGGAAGCCTGCCCATCGCGTGTATCAACTAGCGGTGGCATCGGATGCATCGAACGCGCCTCCCCGATCTCGCAAAGTTGGGAACGAGAGGAACTGGAACGCGCGCAACCTTAGCTACGTCGATGGCGCTGGCGCACCCATGCTGCAAGCGGCGCCGGCCTTTTCGGTGCTTTCAAGCGAGTCAAAGCAAGACCTGCGCGTTACCTGGCCAGGCCGGCGATTGTCCTTCTTCAGCGATGCCAATCATGGCCGTACCGTCGTATTGATGAGGGCCGGGCATCGCGTCATACCGCAAGTAACCGCCGACGTCTTTCTTGGCAATCGCTTCCGGTTGATTGCCAATCAGGTCGATGACAACCAACTCGGTGGAATTCGAGTCATGATCGATGGCCTGCAACGCGCCGTCACTGAGCCAAACGGCCGAGCCCCCGGCCTACAAGCTTTCCTAAGCATTCAGCCCGACGGCACGCACGCGCTGTCGATTGCCGGCCAAGGCATCACGCTCAATCAGCCCCCCGGTCCCGGAACTGCTCGTCCTCAGGCAAGAAATCGCATTTGGCGCGAGCGAACGTTCCAGATCCTGACTCAGGGCGGTCAGATTATTCGTGTGGATGACGAGCCCGTCGTGGCTCAGGGTGTGCGGATCCTTTTGGACCCCGTGTACATGCGATGGCGCGTGGGGTTTTCCGTAGCGGCGAACGGAGCGATCAATCACCGTGCAGGAAACGTTCAGATGGTGATCATTCACCGTACCGACTTAAACGATTCGGTAGCGACGGCAGACGCCAAGGTACAGCCCGGCGGAAGGCCCTTCTTCTCACAATATTTTCTGGCTCGGGATGGAACTTTGATCAAAGGCGCAGACGAAAACGAAATCATGAATCATGCGCCTGGTCGGTGGCAAAGCGCTCCGGGCAACATTTTATTCACGAATGCCTCCGGCGTCGGCGTGGAAATCAGCAAATTGGACAGTGGCAACTGGTATACGGACGCCCAGTATGAAACGCTCCTCTGGCTTTTGGCCGAATACGTCAGCGCCAATCCACCCGTCGACCCGTTGAATATCGTCGGGCACAGCGACGTACAACAAGAAGGAAGAGATGATCCTGGCCTCGCTTTTGAATGGGCGCGTCTAGAAGCTGCAGGCTTTGGAATCATTCGTGACGCGCAGGCAGCTCTTCTGGCGCCCTTACCAGCGTGGCCGACACAGCAGGTCGATGCCGCGCGGGCGGCAAACCAGGAGGTTCGCCTTCCGACGGCGACATTTCTCGCAAGCATCAACCAAGATGTGAACGCGTTTCAGAACCTGTTTCAGAACGAACTTGCTCAACAAAATCCTGACGCCGCTGTCAGACAGCGTGTCAGAGCGTTGCTGGAAGAGATCGGCTATCACCAGACCGGCGTGGATGTCGATCACCCGCAGCCGCCTCAGACCGACTTCAACACGGAGCTTCTGGCTTTTCGGAGTCATTTCTTCGCGGGTGCGAGACGCATATACTTCGCTTTCTTGCCCGAGCACGTCGGCCAGCCGCTGGGACAGCACAACCAACGAGTCGTACATGAAGACGAACTCCTCAGACGAGCGCTGGAGAATAACCCTGTCAACATGCGTGACCTGACGGCGGTCTGGGCTCTTCGGGTGCGCGACCATGTGGTCGCTCAGCGTCAAGCGGCAAACCCGCCGCGCCCGGCCCGGCGGCCGGTGCCACCGGCAGCGCGGTAGGTCCGGAGTTTGCGCGTCAGCGTACGCTCCGTAACCCTCGAAAGGACCTCCTCTTTTTAAGGTGGATTCACGACGCTGCTGTTTTGGTTCGGTTGGTGGCTTGGGCAGTGCGGTGGTGAGGCGGGCCTGAGGCCGGGCAAGTAAGGTCGAGTGGGGATCGTAGAAACGCGTTAGCTAAAGTCACACGTTGTAGCGAGCGTGTTCCCACGAAACGCTTCGCGTAGCGACGCGAGTCAGCTCTTGACTGGACCGAAAAAAGGAATATTCTCGCCGCGGGTCGACCGTTCACCAGCACGTTTGTATGAAACGTTCCTACCGCGAAATACACTATGGATAAAGAACTCTATCGTTCGGGTCCATTTCGATCCCTTAGCTTTTCGACTCTTTGGTGACGGCAGGCGAACCGTATGTCGGAAACTCTTCTAGCCCCTGGGCCTCCTTCCACCGAATCCGGCGGGTCCGGAAAGGCCGAGACACCGATCCGGGTCGATTGGCGGAGGGCTTTGCTGCTCGCAGCGGCCGTTGTCGCGAGTAATGCCTGGCTTATACGCCATCTGGGATGGGGTCTGGAAAATCCGTTCGGTATCGGCTCGTTGGCCGCAGGTGCGGGGCTCGTCTCCTTGTTGTCGGAAAATCTGCTCCGTGAAGATGAAAGGAAACAGTTTCACATCTCTCTCTCCCAGATCCCACTGTCCATCGTGTTTCTTTTTCTCGGAGCGTTCCTCATTCTGGCTCTGGTGCGTTCCTCGATCGTGGTCATCAGCGATTCGCACGGCAACCAGCTGCCCTGGGAAGGAGTGCATGTTGATCGCGGCGATTCAGGACAGGCGATGGCCCCGCTAGAAAGGAAAGAGAAAGACGAGCCCCTGCGGTTTTTCCTGCCGACATCGCCGTTCGGCCGATTATACCGTCTGAAGGTGCCCGGCTACATCGAGCAGGTGGTCGATGTTTATCCATTTCTCGGTCGGACAGTGGTGCCGGAGAGGGATCTCCGGGTCTCTCCTGCGGTGCTGTTTCGTCCGCCGACCGTCGCCCTTCAGGAGCTCCAGCCCAAGTCAGGCGGCCAGTTCCAGGTTCGTCTGCTCGAAGGTTCGGTATTCCGCACGTTAAAGGTCGCCTGCCGCAGGAGCTCATATCTAGTCGAGAGCGAACGCGAGATACCTGCAGCGTGGATGGCCATCTGGGATCTGGAACTAAAAGGCTCGCAAGTTTCTGACAGCGCCGGAGATGCCTCTTCCTCGAAACTTGCTTGGTTTCGCCACACCGTGCTCGATCTCGGTCGCGATCTCGCTCCGGGCGACGTTTTGGAAGCACGCGTGGTCAGCTCCGGGCGGGGGATTGTGGCAAGTGTGCGCACCAAGCTCGGCAATGAACCACTGCGCGATGTCCCGCTCGTGGCGGAAACTTCGTCCCGTTCCGTTCCGGAGGAGGAGGTCCTTCCGTGTCCAAACGAATAAAACTGGCTTCATCGACCGCTCTTTTGCTGCTTAGCTTGTTGCCGGGCGTCAATGCGGCCCAGACCTCGGTAGGCAAGCCCTCAGTCGAAGTCGTCTTCCGGGTTCAGACGACCAAGTACCAAACCCATTTCGCCGATACCCTGCAGAACTTCGAGCAACTAGCGGCCGTCCGCTTTGCCAAGAGCTTGAACGAGAGGTTCGCCTTCTTGAACTTCACAACCGAGCCCCAACCGATCAAGTTGACCATCGCTCTCGCCAACGCCTCGCCCAGCCAGACGTGCGCCGAAGACCCCAACTGTTCGAAAGAGACAGTGTTCAACCTTCAGCTGGAGCAGCCGGACACTCAGCCTGTCGCCTACAACCGATGGATTTACCTAAAGCAGCAGGATTTCTTCTTGAGTTTGGGTGAGGTGAACGCGGAGATTGAAAATCTGGAGCGCGTCGGCTTCGCCAAGCTGAACTCGTTCGACATCACCGCGAAACTTTTCTCCCACGTGCAACTGAGTCCGAACGCCCGCTTAATCTGGAAGCCATCGGGCGGCGCAGGTAACCAAGCGTCGCTTGCCGGAGTCACAGTTCCGCTCCCCGCGAATCTGCTTTGTGCCGACCAGCACAGTGTTCTCGTCATGCAGAGCGAAATTCCGCAGGAGTTCACGGCGGGAAGCAAGGCCGAGCTGGCAGTCGATGCACAGGGCCCATTCCTCCCGCCTGACAACGCCAGCGACGAAACCTGGAAACAGGAGACCGGAAACTTGTTTGGCATCCCCGCTGCGGACCCACCGCACGAGCGCACATGGGATGCCTGGGCGCCACTTTCCTCGGCCGACCACGATCGCATCAAGATCAAGGGCGTCTTCATGTACCAATACCGGCACATGGATACCGGGTGCAGCGCAGCCATTTCTCCCACCGAGCTGGCCTCGAATGGAGGACAGCCGTGAACGCCGGGCGTTCGATGATTCCGGGACTCTTCTTGCTTGCCGCCGCGGCCGGTGCCGAGGCGCAGATGGTGGGCACGCCGCAACCCGAGAAGGTCAGCAATCGCGTATTGCAGCTGGCTAGCGAAGGAAAAATCGCCGAAGCGCAAAAGGCGCTCGATGAAGCACTCGCGCAGTGCCGCCAACCGGCCGCCCCGCCAAACTGCGCCTTTCTCCTAACCTTTACTTCCGCCTACTTGGCTCAACAAAAGGGACTCGCCGGGGCGGACGAAGCACGCAAGCTGTACACGGCGATTCTCGGTTCGGACCCCACCAATGGCCCGACTCTGAACAATTTGGCATTGCTCGAAGACTCGGCCGGTAACGCGCAAAAGGCCGAGCAGTTGTGGTCTTCGGCCATCGCGAGCGACCCGGAACGCGCCGGGCACTACGCATTGCTGCTCGGCGATCATTACCTGCGGCTCAAGAATCTTTCCGGGGCGCTCGAAGCCTATGACACGTCCGAACGGTCTCTTCCCTCTGCGTCGGCGCCGCGGGCCCGCGTTTTGTCCGCCTATCGCTCGCTCGAAGGCACGGAAGGTTTGGATGGGCTCGACGGGCGTGCGCGAGATTGGCAATCAGTCGATCCCGGTTCCGCGCGAGCGGCTTACGAACTACTGATGGCCCGTTGGAGTTTGGTACCGGCTACTGTCGCAAAAGCCGACGACGTGCTGGTGCGTTGGGGCACGCTGCTCGCTTTGAATGACTGGCTCGAGCCGTCGAGCCTTCTCTCGTTGCCTGAGAGTTGGAAGAGCCCGGCCATTTCTGAACTGCGAGCCTACGTGCGCGAACCGGTTGCGCCGGTGCACTGGAACTGGTGGCGAGGGAAACCCGATCGCTTCGGCGCAACGTTCGCTTTCGCGCGAGCCATGGGACGATTTGAGCTACGCAATGACGCGGGCGAAGGACCGAAAAAGGCGCTGCAGTGCTACCAATGGGCTTTGCACTCCATGACCCCAGGCACAGTGGGCGACTCATCGGAAGCGAGCAGCGGCTACCTTCTGGTCAGCCAAGAGCTGGCCTCGCTCTTTTTCGATCACCCGGAGCTTGATTCGAATCAGCGGCAGTTTTCCGAGGTGCTGGAGATTCTCTATGCGGGCAAGCTGCGGGCCATCGATCGGGGCGACCGCCGTACCTCGCAGGCTTACCATACAACGCTGGCGTACATATACGTAGCGCGAAACACCTGGACTGCTAGACCCGGAACGCCCCCGTACATGTCGGCAGCCTACCAGCTGCAGGCCGTGCTAGACGATGCGGAGGCGCGCGAGCGTTCCGAGGGATATTTTCAGCCGCTGCCCGAAATCAAAAGCCTGCTAGTAAAGGCGTTGCTCGCTAGCGGCGACCGAGCCAGGGCCAGCGAGCTCGCGGTAGCAGCCGCAGTGGCCTATCTCGACGCCGACGCGCTACCCGAATCACGCGGCGCCCTCGACCAAGCGCGTTCGCTCGGTGCTAATCCGGCTGATGTTACGCACGTCAATGAGATCTGGAAAGCACGCAACGCCCCGAACAAAGCCTATCAGGCCCCGTTGACCCCGGCGAAGCTCCCTGCGCTGTTCCGTCCCACTAGCGCCATAGGCCAGGCGTTTCTCGCCAGACAGCGCTTCAAGATCTGCGCCGACGCGCTCGCAACGTCTAAAGAAGAGACGTCGCGCTTACACTCGGCGCTCGAGGCGTACCGTCTAGTAACCGAAGAGCGTACGCATCTGGTTGGCGCCGCAGACCTGTTGCGCTGGCAAGCCGTTGAATCAGCGCTGCTCGCGAGCACCAGCGGGCGCCCGATGCGCCCTCGGGTGATTGACCTACGCGGAGCCAAGCCGCTCGATAAACAAGGCCAGCTTCTTCCGATCACTCTCGCCGGGAACGACCATCCCGTCGCCATCTCGGTCCAGCAAGACACGCCAAACGCCGTCGCGGTTCTGAACACGGTCGGCGTAGAAAATGCAGCCAAAGTGAGGCCCTTCATCCGGCTCGAGATGGACAAAGTCTTTGTGGTACCTGCCGTAGGCGACGCGAAGCCGGCCATCGACCGTCTGATGAAGGAGCCAAGTTTGCGGGCGCTGGTGCGCGGCGATACCGCCATGTCCTAGGTTGGGGCTCCTTTAACCATTGACCGGTGCCGGAAGGCGTTAAACGACAAACGGCGTTTTCCTCACTCACCGTGTCAGAAGATCGTGCCGGTGCGCAAAATCGTTTCATATCGACATGGACGCTTTTTATGCGTCGGTCGAACAGCGCGACGATCGCCAGGGCTTGACGCGCAGCCATACACCGCCATCCCCTCCTCGTTCTTGCGAAGAGCCGACGAGCATCGCTTTGTCGCTCCGAGAGTGTGTGAGCTTAACGCAGAGCAGAAATACCGTCTGGTTGGTGTTGGGCTCAGCAATTTTCTGGAAGCAGGAGATCTGTCTGCTCAGCCCGGCCTTTTTTGAGTAAGTGCAGGGTCGCAGGCGCCGCTCGCCGCTATTTTGGTGGTGCAGGTGGTAGATATTCCACTTGATCGCGAAGCTTCCTGGCATTGAAAAGATCGAAGCTGGATTGTGCCTTCATCATGAGCGTGTCCTGACGGAGAAAACGCCCGGGCAGGAGTGTGGTCGTGGCATTTTTGTAGAGCAGCAAGTCTACTTCTGGCCCAATGGAGAGGCTGGGAACGATATCGAGTTTCAGCTGGTGCTGCTCGATGTCGCGGAAACGCGTGTCGGTAGCGGTACCACAACGGTCACAAGAGGATGGAAGGGGCTAGCGGAAAATAAAGAGTTTTCGTGTAACGATCGCGTTACTCGCCGCACTATCATATCAAGCAACGGAAAAGTTCGTTCAGTACAAGCACCCGTTTTAGAGCACTTGTCGGGAATTGCGGGCCCGGAGGTTCGGATGCCGTTCCCCGTAAGGACTGGCGCATGCAGGCCATAGCACAACTCGCGCGTTGGGAGGTTTTGGCCTTCCTCGGAGCGCTTTTTGCAGTCGTTGTCACGCAGCTGCTCAATGGGCAAATCAATACGCGCGGGTTGTTCCTCGGCCGCAAGGGGAATGGGACGCAGTACTTCAGCGCCGAGCGAGTCCAGCTGCTGGTATTTACGCTAGGTGCAGCCTTTCAATTTCTGTCGGAGATCTTTCGAGATCCCACAAAGTTCCCGGTCGTCTCCGGGAGCTGGATTTTGCTTCTCGGGGGCAGCCACCTTGTGTTTCTGGGCGGCAAGCTGGGTGCTTCGTATTTAGGAAAATCTTGAGCGGTCATTCAAGGAGGTACGGAAAATGTCGTATTCACTAGAACTGGTCATCGGATACCTGGTCTGCGGCGTGATGGGGCTGTTTGCGCTGGTGATTCTTTGGCTGATCGCCAAGGGTGAAATCAATCTGGATCTATTGATCAGCGAAAAGACCGGCGAAGCCAGTATGTCGCGGTTTCAGCTGCTGATCTTTACCTTTGTGATTGGTCTCAGTTTTTTCATGATCGTTGTTTCTGGCGCACACACCGGAGGTGCAAAGCTCCCGGATGTTCCGGGAGGAGTTCTGGGCCTATTGGGTATTAGCGCCAGCTCCTATACGGTCAGCAAGGCCATCCAAGCCAACATGACCGGGAAGGCCGCGGATGCAAATCCGGCCGCGCCTACGAATCCATCCGCCGCACAAAATCAGCCTGCGCCAGCCGGCCAGGCCGGGTGAGCGTGCCATGCCAAGAAAAACCTCCGCAGCGCACGCCGCAGCGTTGCTCCCACTTGCCATCGGCCTTGCCATGAACGGGGCCGGCGTCCGCAGTCACGCGACCGACGCCAGCACGAGCAACACTCCGGCCGCTTGTGCTGCGTTCGATATCGACGCAACCGCTTCAGAATCTCTCGCTGCCGAAGGATCGACGGTGCCCGTTTCTTGTCACACGAGGTTCAAGGGTGAATTCTTGCTCCCCGATCCGGCGTGCACGCCTGGGGCGGTGAACCCAACCATTACTACCGAAGTGCTGCAGGATCCGGCGTTCCGAACCGCTTGCGTTCGCGGACACGCTTCGTCGAGCGCTCAGAAGAATCATACGTACGATCTCTACACGATCGCACATCCGGACCACAACACCGGACAGACACAGACCTGTGAGCTCGACCACCTCATTTCCCTCGAATTAGGTGGCGCCGATACCGTCGACAATATCTGGCCGCAATGCGGCCCGGACGGCGCGTTGTTGTCCGAGCGTTTCTTCAAACGAAAAGATGCCGTCGAAAACTTCCTGGCCAAGCAAGTGCGCGAGGGCAAGATGTCTTTGGCCGACGCGCAAAAAGAGATTGCTACGGACTGGACGCAATTCCTTGCGGCCTCAGAAGGTTGCGAAGGCGCAGCGTGTGAGTGAATTGCCGCTGTTAAACGGAATTGACAGGGTTTCAACCGAAACGTCGCTAACGAGTGACACCTTTTTTGTGCCTGGCAGCTACCTTACTAGGCCGGGCGTAGCGCGTGAGCACAGGGTAGAAAAGGGGAAATGGCAGCAAAGAATATCGTCATCTGTTGTGACGGCACCGGCAACGAGTTTGGTGCCAGCAATTCGAACATCGTCAAACTCTACAAGACGTTGCTCCGCTCCGACGCGCAAGTCTGTTACTACCACCCGGGCGTCGGAACCATGGGGACGCGCAACGCCCTCAGCGCGATCGGAAAATGGTGGACCCGGATCATCGGACTGGCATTTGGCTATGGCATCTCCGACAACATCGCAGACGCTTATCAGTTCCTGATGAGAACGTTCGAGCCCGACGACAACGTGTATGTCTTCGGCTTTAGCCGCGGAGCTTACACCGCGCGTGCGCTGTGCGGGATGCTGCATATCGTCGGCTTGCTTGACAAGAACAATGAGGGGCTGATCCCGTTTGCCATCCGCATGATCAAGAAGAAGCCGATCGATTTTGCCGTGGCGGCGGACTTCAAGAAGACCTTTTCACGGGAATGCAAGCCGCACTTTGTCGGCGTCTGGGACACTGTCTGCTCGCTTGGATGGGTTTACGATCCAGTGCATTTCCCGTTTACCGGCGCTACGCGAAATCCCGATTTGCAGATCGTTCGCCACGCCGTGTCCGTCGACGAGCGCAGGGCGTTTTTCCGGCAAAACCTTTTCGGTCCGCCGCACGATGCGAGCCAGGACATCCGCGAAGTGTGGTTTGCCGGTGTGCACTCCGACGTCGGCGGAAGCTATGCGGAAAAAGAGAGCCAACTCGCGAAGATCGCGCTCAAGTGGATGCTCAACGAAGCCGAAGTGTGGGGATTACACGTCGACGCCGATCGAAAGGCAGAGATCTTGGGAGGTAAGCCGCCTTACGTCGCTCCCGATCCGCGAGGTCAGCAACACGAATCTTTGCGACGCGGGTGGTGGATCGCCGAGTTCTGGCCAAAGATCTCGCGTCTGCAGGATGAGTCGGGCCAGTGGCGCTCCAAGATCTGGTTCAACCTCGGCCGGCACCGTTTTATTGCGCCCAGTTGCGTGGTCCATCCTTCGGTGGAAGAACGGATCAAAGATCCAAGCCTTCATTATCAACCACGCAATCTTCCGGCCAAGAGGCAGGTGCTGCAGCAATGAGTAACGGAAATGTATACCGGGCCGTTTCGAGGACTCTCCGCCGCAGACCTAGAACGAAACGGTTTCTGTGGAAACGCCACTACTCCAAATAACCCCCGACGGGAGAATTGTATGAGCGCAGGACTCGATAACCTAAAACACATCGTTGTGTTGATGATGGAGAACCGCTCTTTCGATCACATGCTGGGATCACTGAAAGCAGTGGATTCAAGGATCGACGGGGTCAGCGACCCCTGGAGCAATCCAGACACCACAGGCGCGGCGGTTGAACCGCAGGCGCTTGCGGACTTTCAAGGACAGCTCAACCCCGACCCTGACCACCATTTTCCCGCGGTGGATCTGCAAATCTTCGGCGGAGACAAGGGCCCAGGAAGAACCCCGAATATGCAGGGGTTCGTGAAAAGCTATTTCAATCAGCGGCGCGATGTCGCCCATTCGCAGAAGATCATGTACTACTTCAAGAAGGACGATCTGCCGGTGCTGACGACCCTGGCCCTCGAATTTGCCGTCTTCAACCGATGGTTTGCTTCGATTCCCGGGCCGACTATCTGCAATCGTGCTTTTGCGCACTATGGCACCTCGTTCGGCCGCGTCGATATGAACCCCTTCGACATCATCGAGCCGATCAAAAGCATTTACACCCGTCTGATCAGTGCCACTCCGAAACATACCGCCAAGGTCTATTACTACGACACGACCAGCTCCACCATGGAAGTGGTAAACCTGCTGCAGAACCAGCCAGAACTATTTGGCACCTACAAGCAGTTTCTGAGCGATTGCGACCAGGGCAGGCTGCCCGAATATTCCTTTGTCGAGCCGAATTACAACGACCACGAAACCGATGCCGGTGAGGAAGTCGCAAATGACCAGCACCCTGACCACGACGTTCAAGCCGGCGAGTTTTTGATCGCCGACGTTTACATGCGGATCAAGCGAAATCCGACTCTGTGGCGAAGCACCGCGCTGCTCGTAGTCTATGACGAGCACGGCGGGATCTTCGATCACGTTCCTCCTCCTGCCTGTACCGCCGATCAATTTACAGCTCCTGCGAACAGCACGGGGACCGGGATGGAGTTTAAGTTCGATCGGCTCGGAGTCCGCGTTCCGGCCATCCTCATTTCTCCGTGGATTCCTAAGAATACTGTCGTGAACCGGGTCTTCGATCACGCTTCGATTCCTGCAACGATCACCAAATTCTTCCTGAACGGCGATGCGAAGCAATCGCCGCGGGAAATTCATGCCGATGTATTCATCGAATCCAACACCGCCCCCGTCGATCCGCAAAGGAATCTTCTGTCACTTGACACGATGCGGACCGACTGCCCGGAGTTCGATGTTTAGAAACAAGAGCCAATGGGAGCCAACCACCATGACCATCATTCATGTGCCTAAACCTTCGAAGAAAGCGATGAATCCTCAGCGGCCGATATCCGGGTTGCTCTCGGCGCAGATCCAGCATTTGCAACACGCGGAACGGCGCCTGCCTCTCGCTTATCGCTCGAAGATCTACACTCACGCGATTCGGACTGAGGGCGAAGCGGCGCGTTACATCTGCGAGGTCACCGAGGCCATACACCGAGCCCACGCTCACGCGGCAAGACAACGAGCCAAGTCCTCGGGCCGCACAAAAAGACGGAAAAGCGTGGCACGAACCAAACCCAAAAGAGGGAGGGTCTCTTGAAACGCTACATTTGGTCCGCATTGCAATTCGCCCTGCTGAGCGGATCGCTGGTTTCGGCTCAAGAAACTCCACTCGGGGCAGAGTGGCGCCGCGAAAGGGAACGTATCTCCGATGCATGCGGAGCGTTCAGCTTCAGCTCGGTGCCTGGGTGTGCCTACACGTTGTTTACCGACCATCCTTTTCACATCGCCGCGGGCAGTCTGCCCCCGCAAAACGGATTCGGTTTGGGAGCGGCCTTCGTATGGTCGAAAAACACGACGAACTGGCGGTTGAGTTGGGACGTGGACGCGAGCGGCGCGACGAGCGAGAGCTGGCGCGCAGGCGGCTACATGACGATGGCTCATACCCCACATGGCGCGAAACGTCCGATCAAGGTCTTGATGCCACATCCCGAGGGAACGCCACCGGAGTCAAGACCACAAGAAGCGATCGCAGCGGATGAAACAAAAGAGAAAAACGAGGCAAGTTTCGTCCACCCCTACACAGTATTCAATTTCTACGCGCAATCGATTTCGCTGAACAAGTTGTACTTTTTCGGCTTGGGAAACGACTCGTCGCAAGCGGGGAAGTCTGTCTACGGGATGAATCAGACCATTGTTGGTGCCAGCGCAATCAAGCCTATGTTCGAGTGGAAGGCAATTCGTAAGCTGAACGTCGCGTTGCTCGGTGAGGTTAATGGACGGTTCGTCGATCTTCGAGGCGAGCACGTGCAGCCCATACCCTCGATCGAAGCGGTTTACACAGACGCAAGCGCGCCTGGCTTAAGCAATCAGCCAGGTTTCGCCCAATTGGGCGAAGGAGTACGGATCAAGCCGGTCATGGGAAGCTTCGAACTGAATTATCTAGGCAAATTTCAACAGTACTTTGCGCCGTCCGATTCGCACGGCTCCTTTTTGCGTTGGACGGTCGATTTAAACCACACCTACTATCTGCACGGTTACAAACAGTCTGTGGTTCATGAGGGGACCTTGGGCCCGGATTCATGCGCACCATCCGGCGATGACTGCCCAAAGATCCCGCGTACGCTAAACGTCAGCGGCTCGGTGGGCGTGCGACTGTTTGTTTCTGAATCCATCAATTCAGCAAGCAGCGCGGTTCCGTTCTATTTTCAGCAGACCTTGGGTGGGCAAGACATCAACAGTGCATTATCGCTCGGAAGCTATCAGGACTACCGATTTCGCGCGCCCAACGTCCTGCTCTTGCAGGAAACGTTCGAACACTCGATCTGGGGTCCCTTTGGTTTGAAATTCACGGCGGACCAGGGCCGGGTGGCCCTGACACGCGGCGATTTGGGGTTCAGCCATTTGAAGCACAGCTTTGCCACCGGACTCACGCTCCGCGCTGGCGCATTCCCGATGGTATCGCTCCTGTTTGCCTGGGGAGGGAGCGAAGGGCAGCACACCATCGCCAACATGAACACGGCGCTCTTGGGTGGTTCGGCACGGCCCTCTCTGTACTAGCGTTGATTCGGGCCGGCCCGCGGTGCTCAGGTGCGGATGGATTCGTAGTCCAACTGTAGTCCAAAAGTAGGTACTGATACTGCGGATTTGAGCCGGAAACAGGCGCAAGTGGCATTGAATCAGCGAGACTTAACATATAGTCTTTGGGTTCGATTCCGATCGCCCGTTCCATAACTCACGGGTCCGGGTTGCCTGATATGAGACCGAAGACTCCAACGCACAACCCAAAGTTTCTGCCGGGCAAATGATGTGTCGCGTAGTAACTATATACTAACTCTAGTTATACTTATGAGTTATCACAAATCGGGCCAAATTAGTAGCAAGGCTCTGGAACCCGCATAAACATTGGGTGTTTTTGCTATGGCGGAGAGGGGGGGATTGTATCCGTTGTTGTTGAGAGGGAGGTGAGGGTAGGTGAGCGTTGGTATGTCTCTTGTTTTCAACGCGGATTCGCGATTAGAAGAAATCGCCAGTGTTTACGCGGGTTCTAACAGATAGCTCTGAGCCCCTGCCGTTCCGGCGTGAGCGAATGGCAGTCCCCACTGTTTTTGTGAGCACCGGAAAAAAACGGATTCATCGGCAGGGGCCCGGAGACCGTTTGGTCAATGCCATTTGTTCTCGACGCTCGCCGAAGCTGAGCGAAGCGTGTCGCCGGGAACAGGACGATGACCGGATGCCGTGAAAGTGCGGAATGTGACGGAGGAGGAGAAGCGAAGAACTTCCCGCGACAGCGAAACGATCCGTTCGCTGCCAGAAGGACGCTGAGTCAACGAGCATTTTTTTGTTTGTTTGAGTTTTGCAGCTGACAGGTCCAAATCGTTTCTCGCGTTTCGTCCACGTTTCTCCGTTCCGCCTTAGCCGTCCGTGCGCCTCCTTCTCCTGTCTGGAGATAGAAGTTGCCTTCCTCAGGTCTATGCCGATGCGGGGCTGTTTTGTCTCAAACATCTTGGTGGGTATTACGGGGGTTGCGGCAGTCGTCGCATTGTGTGCGAATCCAGCTGGAATCATTTACCGTTCCACGTTTCCCGCAGTCTTCGCAGGTCACCGCCGAGAGTCTCTCCGCGAGGCGGACATAGCGATCGATCGTGTCATTGCCGGGGTGATAGAAGCGCAGAGAGCCGTATTTTTCTTTTACCTGCATGACGGCAAAGCCCGTATAGGGCCAGTGAACAAGGGCCTTAAAGCCGAGCCGCTGGAGCTTGGCAGGCCAGCTGCGGTAGTCGTCTAAGCGCAACGGGGGGAGGATTCTCCATGCCAGCTTCGCGAGCCAATCCCGTGGCGCCTCTTCCATGACCGCCCAGCGAAAAGGATCTTCCTTCGTGCCGATGCCTTCCTGTTTTCGTTTGTCCTGGCGGACGGGAGACAAGGTGTAGATGAGTTTGTTCCACTTTCGAAAGAATCTTTTCTTAAACAGATACCAGCGTTTGCGCGGCCACGAATAGCCGAGTTCCTCCTCAATGGCGAGACTCAGCTGCCAGATGATTTCAAACCAGCCATCACCGTGATCGAATCCCCAGCACATGCAGGTTTGTGTCATCGGTGAGTCGTAATCCTGGTATAGAACGGGGAAGCGCTTCAGCAGCTTTTTTGTCAGTTCGCCATTCATCGTTTCCTAACGGCCGCAGCGCCGCGAATCTCCCCCTCCTGTGGTCTATGTGGAATGAGGAATGGTTTGTCTCAGAGAAAATGTGATGGAACGGCGAGGATACAGGGATGCGTCGTACAATGCGTACAATAAGCGTAGATTGAGATGGACGGATGCGTTGAAAGACGCGTAGAATAAGCGTAGATTATGCGTTATCTATACCAGAACAAGGATTGGCCTCATTTCCGGTGGGACCCCGAACGTCTCGTTCCGCATCTGTCTTCGACTCGATACAAGCAAGGCCTGCTCCTCGGCAAGATGCGAGACTTGGGCTATCAGCTGAAAAAGGAAGCCACGCTTGCAGCGCTGACGGAAGAGACCGTCAAATCTTCAGCTATAGAAGGAGAGGAATTGAATCCGGAGAGCGTTCGCTCCTCCCTCGCCCGGCGCATGGGACTCGAAGCGGCCGGAACCAGCCCTGTCGATCGAAACGTGGAAGGCATCGTGGAGATGATGCTGGACGCTACCCAGAACTACTCCTTGCCACTCACGGAAGAAAGACTGTTCGGGTGGCACGCGGCGCTCTTTCCTACCGGCCGCAGCGGAATGAGAAAAATAACAGCCGGCGCATGGCGAAGGGGCGGCATGGAAGTAGTCTCGGGTCCGATGGGAAAGGAGAAGGTTCATTTCGAAGCTCCCGGACCCAAAGAGGTCGGGCGCGAGATGAAAGCATTTGTAACTTGGTACGAAGACAGAGAGTCTGGCACGGAACCACTCATCAAGGCGGGCTTGGCGCATCTGTACTTTGTGACCGTGCATCCTTTTGACGACGGCAACGGAAGGATCGCACGCGCCATCACGGAAATGTCCCTGGCGCGCCTGGAAGACAGCGCGCAACGTTTCTACAGCATGTCCTCGCAAATCCGCGAAGAACGCAAGGGCTACTACCAGATACTGGAATCAACGCAAAAACACGGAATGGATGTAACGGAGTGGCTCGTCTGGTTTCTCGATTGCCTTGGCCGCGCCATCGACAAGGCGACGGAATTGACTGCCGGCGTTCTCGCTAAGGAGGCTTTCTGGCGGCGTCTCAAAGAGAAATCGACGGAGCTAAACGAGCGGCAGAAGAAAATCATCAACCGGCTGCTCGACGGATTCGAAGGCAAACTAACAACGGAAAAGTGGGCAAAGCTCGCGAAGGTTTCGCACGACACCGGGCTTCGCGACATTCAGGATTTGATCCGGAAAGGAATTCTGACGCAGGAAGAAAGCGGCGGCAGGAGTACCGCGTACCGGTTGGTCCTCGAAGACAGGGTTTAAGAAACGGGAATGGCTGGAGGCTCGGCAATTAACCACGCCTGATCGTCTTGCTGTTGGTTCACGGCAATCCGGAAACCGACGGCTGCATTTCTGAGGCCGAACGCGCAGCCGGACGAAGGTGTACCGGGGCGGGAATAATTAAGAATCGAAAGGGACGGTGGCATGAGTCGTGTCTTCATCACTGGCAGCACGGATGGGCTTGGTTATGCCGCGGCACGAGTCCTGATCGAAGACGGTCACGAAGTTGTTTTGCACGCCCGCTCGCGCGAGCGCGCCACTGCTCTCGCGGATTTGGCAAAGAAATCGCTTGGCATCGTGCTCGGAGACCTTAGCAGTGCTGTCGACACGCGAAGGATCGCCGAACAGGTCAATGCAATTGGCCGAATGGATGCCGTCATCCACAACGCAGGCATTTATCGCGTACCCAGCCGGAGCCCGACGCCGGAAGGTCACGCGAAAACTCTCGCGGTAAACACCTTAGCGCCCTACATGCTCACCGCACTCATCGAGCGCCCTAAGCGATTGGTGTATCTCAGCAGCGGCATGCATCGCGGGGGTCGTCTTATGCTCAATGACATCGATTGGGTAAAGCGCCGCTGGGATCAGACTCAGGCTTATTCTGAAAGCAAGCTCTACGTCACAGCGCTCGCATTGGCCGTCGCCCGGCTATGGCCGGATGTCCTCAGCAATGCCGTCGATCCCGGTTGGGTACCTACCAAGATGGGAGGTGCCGGAGCAACCGATGATCTCGACCAGGGATACCTGACGCAAACTTGGCTTGCCGTTAATGACGCAACCGCCGCGACCGTGAGTGGCGGTTACTGGTTCCATCGTCAACAGCAGTCTCCTGCGGCAGAGGCGACTGACCCTCGCTTCCAGGATCAGCTCCTCACGTCACTCACCAAATTGACTGGAATTTCGCTCGTCTAGTTAACCTCGGAACTCACACAAGGACTGCGCTCGCTTTGCCGCGTCGGTTACGTGCGAGTCCGCTGTGTTTTGGTACGGGCCTTTTTCTTTCGATCTGTCTTTGCGTTCATATCCATCCTCAGCTTCCACGCCGTTCGCAGCGCGCCCGTCAGTACATCCTTGCTCGCTGCCGCCAACCGAATGTGCGTGTGTCCCATCCTTCCAAAGCCGCCGGGAATCGGCAGGAAAATCTCGGGAGCCTCCTCCACAAACGCTGCCTGCTGCTCCGGCGTAAGCATCAGATTTCCGTAGCCCTCTCTTTGAGAGGCCAGCGAAGCAAATTTCCTGCCTCCGACACGAAAAGCCGGCGCTCCCGCGTGATCGTACTCTTCCACGCCCTCTAAGCTCAGTGCAATCCTGCGAAAGTCCGCTGCTTTCATCGGTGATTCCTTAGCACAGGAAGAGATTACTTCATTTAGAAGTTGCGAGTGTTTCCCCGCGATTTTGTTAGAGTCGTTCGATGCTTTTGCTCGTCAATGGCATACGCGAATTCCTTAAACCTGTTCGAGGCGTGGCCTTGGCGGTCCTATTTCTTTTGCCGGGTATGGACCGCGCATTCGGCGCAGACGACTTTCCAAGTGTCACTTGGAAACGAGCAAGCCCGGAAAGCCAAGGGCTCGATTCCGCGGTCCTCGCGGAAGCCCTCGATTTCATACGCAACAAGAAGATTCCACTCCATAGCTTTTTGATCGTCCGGAACGGAGTTGTCGTCCTCGATGCTTATTTTTATCCGTATTCCGGGCTCGAAGTTCATGACGTCGCGTCGGTCACCAAAAGCTTTACCTCCGCGGCTATCGGCATTGCCATTGAGCAGGGAAATATCAAAAGCGTCGATCAATCGGTGCTGTCACTCTTGGCGCACTCTCCTGTTGCTGAGTCTGACCCGCGAAGACAGAGGCTGACCGTCCGTCACCTCCTCACCATGACCTCAGGCCTCGATTGCGATACCGAAGGCGGAGAAAAAGCCCTCGCTGCCATGCGTCACAGCACGGACTGGACCGCATTCGCCCTCGCCATTCCGATGCGAGCCGACCCTGGGTCGCAGTACGCCTACTGCAGCTGCAACAACCACCTTCTTTCCAGCATCATCACCGCAACGATCGGCAGAAGCCTCCTCGAATTTGCGCGGGCTAATCTTTTCCAGCCAATCGGTATTACCGATGTCGTCTGGGCGGCCGATCCCAATGGCCGCACGCACGGTTGGGGCGATTTACATTTGCATCCCCGTGACATGGCACGATTCGGCCTTCTCTACCTCAATCACGGACGGTGGCGAGATACCCAAATTGTTCCAGCAGAGTGGGTAAGTGAATCGAGCACCGCGAAGGCAACCGTTCGCGAAGGCGTCGGATACGGTTATAGTTGGTGGATTAACACCGCGCGACCACCGATCTTCGAAGCTGTTGGCCGCGGCGGCCAACGCATCGCCATCCTCCGTAAAGAAGACATAGTCGTTGTCTTTACCGGAGGAGGAGCAAACACGGACGAAATCGCTCCGTTCCTTTTCAAAGCGATTCGGTCAGACTCGGCGATGCCCGAGAGTCCGGCGAGTCAACAAAAGCTGGCGCGAGCGTTGGGTCGTATTGCCGAACCGGTCTCCGAAACCCCGAACGCAAAGACGCCGCGACTCGCCCAAGTTGATTCCGGCAAGGAATATTCTCTTTCTACAAATCCGCTCGACCTTCGAGCCCTTACATTTGCGTTCAGCGACAAAAACATCGCGACGGCGATCCTACGCTTCGATAACGAAACGTGGACAGTGCCTGTAGGACTCGATGGCAAACGCCGATTTGCGCCGATTGGACCGGACAAACTTTCCGTCGCAACCGTTGGACGCTGGGTTTCTGAGAACGAATTTCTCCTCGATCTCGACACTGTCGCGAACGTCAACCACTTCGTGTTCAACGTCCAATTTAACGGCGACAAAATTCGTGTTCGGATGAATGAAACCACTGGAGAAATTAAAGACTTCATGATCGATGGCGCAGCTGGAAAACCGTAACGCTATGGCTCAACTACCTCGAACTCCGGATCTCGGAGCACAGCGCGAAGCAATGAAAAAACTCGATTTTCTTGTTGGCAGGTGGATGGGCGAGGCACGTATGTCCCGTGTCGGCGAAATCCTGGAACTCGTCCAGACGGAGGAAGCGGCGTATAAGCTTGACGGCTTGATCCTCGTGATCGAGGGAGTTGGGCGTGCAAGATCTACTGAAGATCTGGTCCTGCAAGCCTTCGGCATCATCTCTTACAACGATGAAACTCAGACATATCACATGCGCGCATTTAACGATGGTCGCTTTCTTGAGACCGACGTAAAGCTGTTAGAGGAAGCCCGAGGGATGACTTGGGGCTTTGTGCTCGGCGAGATCAAAACGAAATCTGTAATGCGTATCGCCGAAAATGGCGATTGGACGGAAGTTCACGAAATCGTGATCGGTGCCGACCCTCCAAGGAAACTCATGGAAGTCATCGTCCGTCGCCAAACGTAGCCGGGCTTGTTCGCGACACTACGGAATCGAATGGATTCAACAATCATGGAAAAGGGCCTGAAGCGATGAAAGTTCCCTATGCGAAGAAATGGCAGAAAGAAACCGATACTCTACGCCAGATCGCGCTCGGCTGCGGCCTGACCGAGGAACTCAAGTGGGGAAAACCGTGCTTCACCCTTCAGAACAATAACGTGGCGATCGTGATCCCGCTCAAGGAGGCGTGCGCGTTCTCGTTCTTCAAGGGAGCATTGCTCAAGGACCCGAAGCACATCCTCCAGCGGATCGGACAGGCACAGGCGGGTCGCTGGATCAAGTTCACGTCTCCTAAAGAAATTTCGGCACTGTCGATGAACCTGAGGAGTTACATCAAGGAAGCCGTTCAAATCGAAAAGTCGGGGAGAAAGGTCCCCCTCAAAAAGATTTCCGAGTACGTGATTCCCGAGGAATTGCAGGCTGTACTGGTGGCTCCGAGGGTGAAGACGGCGTTCAACGCCTTAACGCCGGGACGGAGAGAGTCGTACATCTTTTATATCTCATACGCGAAGCAGGCAAAAACCAGAGCCGCACGGGCGGAAAAGTGCGTGCCCATGATCCTCGGCGGGCGTGGGTTCAACGAGTTGCCGAACTGATGGCGGCTGTGTTGCGTTCGACGCTAGCCTCAAACCACGAATCGAGCCACAGAAGCCGACCTAGCAATACTGTCGCCTTGAAAAACCGCATGTCGCTTCACAGAGGACAGACCGCCTCGCGACGGTCTGTCGAGCATTGAGATGTTCGCGATCTTCACTATGCGGATGCCGCCTTATTCTTTTGAACTGCGGTCGCGGCCTTTCGGATCACCTCGATCACTACATCGGGCTTAGAGAGCATGGGAACGTGACTGCTTTCGACCTCAACCACAGTCGCTCCCATACGCTTTGAAACCCAGCGCTGGAGATCGGGATGTACGGTGTGGTCTTTCGTTGCCAAAATGTACCAGCTCGGCTTCGACTTCCACGGCGTGCTCTTGATCTTTTGTTGCTGGAACAGATCGGCGACGGGCGCATAATGGGTCGCCCAGACGAGCTTCTGTTCTTCCTCGGAAAGGTCTCCTGCGAAGAACTCAGTACCGTTCGGAAGCATCCAGGCGCGCCCGTCCGCGACCTCGACGCGAGAGAAGATATCCGACGGATACTTGTCGAGTTGCTGTTGCACAGTCTCGCCGACATCTGGGGCGACTGCTGCGATGTAGACAAGGCCAGCCACGCGATCATCGACGCCCGAGGCCGTGATGGTAGCACCTCCGTATGAATGGCCCACGAGGATGACGGGGCTGCCGACGCGGTTGAGGGTGCGCTTCACCGTAGCCACGTCCTCTTCAAACGAGTCAAGGCCATACTGAACTGCGATCACCTCATGCCCATCCGCCTGCAATGCGGGGATGACCTTGCTAAAGCACGAGCCATCGGCCCAAATGCCGTGGCAGAACACGATGGTTGGTTTACGTTGTAAAGACATAGGAACCTCCTGACTTTTGGTTGGGACAACCAGTAGCGTTGCCCGCGGTGCTTATACGATGTGTCTGTTTCACGGTCGTTAACAAATACTTTGTGTGGTAGAGATATGCTTTGAAGGCATGGGTGGTCGCTATGGAACTTCGCCATTTGCGTTATTTCATCGCCGTCGCCGAGGAGGGCAGCCTCACGAATGCCGCTGAGCGGCGGCTGCACACTACACAACCATCATTAAGCCGGCAGATTCGCGATCTCGAATTGGAGATCGGCGCAAAGCTCGTCGAGCGCAAGGCCCGCGGAATTGCGCTGACTGCGGCAGGGCGGGTATTTCTCGATCATGCGCGGCTGGCTTTGATGCAGATTGAAGTGGCCTGCGACGCTGCGCGTGGTACTGAACAGCCCGAGAAGAAGCCAAAGTTTGTCATCGGCTTTTTGCTGGGACAAGAAGCTGTTTGGTTGTCAGAGTCGCTGCGCATTTTGCGTGAGGAGGCGCCTGACGTTGAGATTACACTTATGACGAAGTCCTCGCCTGAGCTAGCGGTTGGGCTGATGCAAGGTAAGATCGACGTGGCTCTGCTGCGACGGGAGGCGCAAACCGTAGGCTTAGCCTTTAAATTCCTGATCAAGGAGCCATTGATTGCGATACTGCCCAGCAGCCACCCCCTAGCCAGGCACAGGACAGTTCCGCTGCAAGATCTTGCGCGTGAGAGTTTCATCAGTACCGCACGAGTGGCCCCGGTTCTCAGGTCCGTGATTGATGACTTTGCTGCGAAGGCGGGGATCAGGCTAAGGCAGAATTACGACGCTGAAACTTTATCGGGTGGAATGTCGTTAGTGGCGTCCACTGGCGGTTTCACGCTACTCCCGCGCTATGTGCGACACGCGCTAATTCCATCGGTGGTCGCTCGCCCCTTGCGCGGCGAAGTTCCGACGATTGGTCTTATGATGGGCTATAACAAGTCGAACACTTCTCCGTTGCTCAAGAGATTTCTGCTTCGCGCTGATGAGCTAGTGAACCATGTTTCTCAGGAAGAGGCTTATTCCCGCTCCTTGAGACGTGGGGACCGGCAACCATCAGTCTAAAGCTCGATGAGTCGTGCGAATTGGGTCGGCCCGCGTGAGAGTTCTCGCAGGTGTATTAACTATCGGCCTGGCATTTAAGTGCGGCAATCGCCTACCATCTCTTTAACATGAAGACTTCGAACACTACCGACCAACGCATAGCGAAAATGTCCTTTGCCTCGGTCTATCCGATGTATCTCGCGAAAGTGGAGAAGAAGGGCAGGACACGCGACGAATTGCACGAAGTTATCCAATGGCTGACAGGATTTGATGACCGAAAGCTGCAAGAGATCATTAACCAAAAGGCGACGTTTGAGACATTTTTTGCCAAGGCTAAGCTGAATCCCAATGCGCGCCTGATCACTGGCGTGATCTGTGGCTATCGCGTGGAAGACATCGAGAATCCTCTGACGCGGCGGGTCAGGTATCTGGACAAGCTGATAGACGAACTAGCCCAAGGCCGGAAAATGGAAAAGATTCTTAGAAGCAGTGGACAGTGGGGAGGGGCTAGTGGCTAGAAGAAGAGCCACGAGAGAATCGGGCTAAGGATGAATGTCAGCATTCTCCTTAACGTTGTCTGGCCTGTGGGTAAGCCCATAAAAAATGACCGAACCGCACGAAATCCACTGGCCATTGCTTTTCTGATTGCGGCAAGTTGCTTCGTCTCCGAACGTTGCTTGAAAAACCTTACCGCCCCCTATCGTTGGGGCAACAAATTTCGCAAACGCCACTCTGGGCGTTGTATACGGGTCCAAAGTTTGCGGTGGTTGGCACGACCAATCAGGCTTCGTACCGTCTGCAAACCACAATAGCTGTAGTGTCTGCGCGTTGAAGGCCATCAACGTTCCGGCTCTAATGTTATTCGTTGTGTCGTAGCACGGCGAGACGGAAACCCAAAGGATCGAGTCCTGGGGGTTCCCGTTCGTAGAGAGCGACAGCGCCCCACCGGGCATTCCGTCTGGCGAACGCAATTGATCAAAACCACGCGGATGGATTTGCGTGTTGCCTTCCGTAGTCTTGAATGCTTGCTCTTCGACGCTAACGACATCGCCGGTTCTGTGGAATTTGTAAGCGCGCAAATAGTCCTTTTCCGCCATGGTGTAGATCAGGCCATAGTCGGGGCCGGCGTTGTCCCACACCACCGGAGCGCCATGAATGTTGGGGCCAAAAGCCTGGTACAAATCATAGTCATACGGGGTCATGTTGCAGCTGGGGTGATTCACAGGGTCGTCGACACTGTTGTTGCTGTCAGGGAAGCTAACGCAGTACGGATTGCCGGGGTGCTGGTGCCAAGTGTTGTAAGCAAACTGAAAGCCTTGTCTCGGGTCGTGCATGTGGGCCGGATCGAGAACGTACATTAAGCCCTGCTTACCACCCGCGATTACCCAACCGTTCGGAAGCAGAACCGGGCCTCCTGAGCCGAGGTCTGAATCTCCGCCACTCTTTATACGAGCGGTCTGAAATTCATGAATGGAACGATAACCGGTATCTAACCGAAACCAGTTGCCTGCAGTGAAGCGGTCAGTGACGCAGAAATTATTGACGCGAGCGGCGCAAATAAACTTGTCGTCCGCTCCAAGCTTCAGTTTCAGAATGGATTCGCCAAGATCAGTGCGACGGGGATCGTAGCGGTCGCCGTCGCCATTAGGATTTGTCTGGTCCTCCGCGACACCTGCGGCGTCACAGCCAGGAATAAGCTTTGTTGAGCAAATGTTATTCCCCGTCGTTGCATAGACTGCACCGCCCACGGATGCACCGGCGAGGCCCGCGCCCGATTGCCAGATTCCCGCACCGTGAGAAGAAGGAGCGGTGACATACGTGTCGAGCAGCACCAGATCGGGAGCGGAATAAGCAAATACCCATCCATCAAAAAAATTCGGCGCGTCAGGACGGCGAGGTGCGTCACAAACCGGAGCGCCAAAAGCCACGTACAGGACATTTGTTCCCGTCAAAGGATTTTTCATCAGGAGAAGACCAGGGCGGTTTAATTCCGCATTCGGATCGAAATGGCCGGCTGCCGAGTCCGCACCAATCGCAGTTCTCGCCACTTCCTGCCCGGTCATTACGTTAATTCTCACGAGAAAATAAGCGGCCTGTCCGTAATCATCGTCCGCGGTTGGCGGAGGGGCAGCGCGAAAGACGACATACATCCATCCCGCCGGATCGATCACCGGGGTACTCGTGATTCCTACTGGGCCATGTGTCTGTTGACATCCCTTTTTGTCCCCCACGTCCTCCATTCCCGGGAGGGGCTCTGCGTGCAAAACGCCCCTTGTGTCTGGTGTGCCTAGTCCTCCGGTCAGTTCAATGGGCCCCCAAGCGAGACCAGACGCATTCTGGTCCGTTATGTTGGTGTCGAACGCATAAATGAAATTCTTGCGTGTAGCTACGATCAACAAGTCCTTCGCGAGGCCGGTGCCTTTCACAAACAAAGGTTGAGCCACGATCTGACCCTCAACTTTGCGAACGCAAAGTCTCCCAAAGGTCGTTGTTCCGAATTTGGCGGAGACGGATGCGACGGTGAGCACTTTTTCCTGGGGGTATACGCCAGTCCTTCGTCGGTCGTTGTGCTGGGTCAGGACACTCTCAGGTTCCGAAATTCCCCTGCAGGAAGCGCAGAAGACGCAAATAAGTAAGGAAGAGGCGGCCAGAAGGTGGGATTTAGACATTGAGCCTCCGAATTTGAGCGCGATTGTAGCAAGCCGCTTGGCTCCACGTTGGAAACTGGAGTAAAGACCGGTTGGCGAGACCCAGTGATCATCCCGCACAGCCATCTCAGTTCCCTGACTGCCAATCCAATCACATCATCCTGAACAGTCGTAGCGCGTTCTCGAGCGCGCGGACTGTTTCGGTCAACTCCTCCCTGGAATAGGTTGAGGCGATTGACCGCAACCGCTCCGGGTCCCACTCCCACCAGGGAATAGGCTTCAAACGCTCACTCAGCAGCTTGCAAATAAATTCTCGCACCGCTGCTTCGGCGAGAGAGAGCGGATTGAAGTGGAGCGAATCTGAGGCGGTGGTTCCGTCATCGAAGGTAACGGTTAACGAAACTGTGACTGCGACAGCCGGACCCGGCAGCGTAACGGTAAAAGTGGGCGCATTCGTTTGCTGACCAGCGACAGGAGTCGCACCGACAACCGCCCACGCCACACTGTACCCTTGCGAACACTGGAGACCAGTAATGGAAAAAGCAAACTTGACCACGGCTCCTTCGGTCAGTGCAGGCGAGCAGCTGCTAGCGGATGGGACCCTGATCTTCACGGTGGGCGTGGTCTTTGGTGAAGTGGAGTAACAGACCTGGATCGTCGCCATGCGATTGGTCCGATCGATTGCCAGCACTTTCATGCGGGCGAATGGCCCGCTGCCAATTTCGAAGATGTCTCCGTCGGAGAACGAGAACCGCCCATTCTGGCCACTCATGATGTAAGAATGCGTCCCCAACGATTTTTGGCCGATTAAGGCCGGGCTATAAAGCTGCCCATTCTCCTCGGCCCCGCTGAAGCGGTGGACCAGCACCGTCGCATTGGGGAATCCTGCGTCCCAGAGTTCGGGAACGCGGAACTCCACAAGATAGGGGCTATCGGTACCTATCCCGGGAAGCTCGGCAGCAAGAAATCCGGGCAGCACACGTTGATGCAAAGGACGCAACTGAATGATCTCGCTAAAGCTGGAGTTTGGAGCCGCCGGCCTCCAAACGCGCGTTTCATCCAGCCATCCCCGGCCCCGCATATTCCATGCGTTGAGTCCGGGGCCGCGCGCCGCATAGTCCGCATCCGTCGCACCAAAAGTACTCCCCACGGTGCTCATGATGTCCCATTGATCTTGATAGTCGGCGTTCGATCCTTGCATGCGCGAATGATCCAAACCGTAGCCGTGTCCCATCTCTTGACCAAACACTTCCATGCCATTCGGTCCCGCGCCGCGCGTTCCGAGCGTTCCATCGAGATTGCGGCCATCAACACGGCGCCAATCGGCGGCCATCCACCCTGGCGATCCCTGGGCCCACCCGGTCGCTTCGTTCATGATCACCACGACTCCGACGAAGTTGTCGATCGCGACGCCAGCATCTTTTGCCGCCTGCTTCGCCAAGTCCACGGTTTCGCCCTGCGTCTTATCGAGGATGGGATCCCCTTGTGCGGTCCTGCCGGTGATGCTGACTCCGATTTCGTACCATCCCAAAACCTGAGAACCGGTGAGGTCGAGCTTGCCGTGCGACATGTCCGAGAAAAACTTGACCGCATTGAAGGTGCTGTTTGCTTGCGTGAAGAACCGTTGGCAAACCGTCCTCAACGGCACAACCGGCGGCTCGGACGAATCACCCTTGAATTTGCAGAGGAGGACCGCCCATGGCGACTGCGAAGCATTCGGGTTCGCAGGAAGCGAAGCTTGAACCAGGCGATAAAGAGGGGTGGTGCCGGCTACAGGCGAATCGAATACATAACAGGCGATCCCTTCCGCGTGATAACCAAATGTAAAGACTGCGTTATTCGCCTCGGCCGCCGATGTCGTATAAAAATGGTCGCCGGTCTTGCTGTTGAAGAGCCGGTAAAACGGCACGGTTCCGGCTGCGGACGTACCGAATACTTCACACGCGGTGCCTTCCGGCTGGTAGCCCGAGGCGCTTGCGGCACTGGCGGCTTCGGTTTGTGAAGTCGTATAAAAATGATCTCCGGTAGAAGGATTGTATAAGCGATAGAGCGGCGTAGTGCCAGGCGCCGCCGCGTCAAACACAAAACACGCCGTGCCCTCTTCGACGTAATTCAGGAACGCAAAGGCATTGTCGCGCTCGGCTTGAGAAATCGTAAAAAAGTGGTCGCCTGGCATAACTGGACTCCTTCTCGCGTTCGGTAAACACGCTCGTTGTCAACTTGGCCTACGGCGTACGTCGAATTTCGCTGGTCCGGCTCAATCGCGATCTTTGCCTCCCAATCTTTGCCATGATCACCTTCGAAGCGCAGCGAACCTTATTAAGGTTCCAGCTTGGATGGCCATAAAGCCCTCCCTTAAGGAGTGAACCGCGGCTTGAAATGCACCCGGTGGAAGGTCTCAGGGAGTAGTGCGCTTTTCTTATCAAGCGTTACATCTCGACTGCAGGTCCCTCAGGCCACAAGACGAATGAAAGTAGAGGATGGCTGGCGGAGCGGAAGCGATGAGGATCGCCGACGGGTGAGCGCGGCAAAGGCGACGAGAAGTGCCGGGGTTTGGGGCGCTTTGGCTGCGCCGTCAGTCAGATACGATGACACTTTCCTCAGAAGCAAGCGGTGAGCGGGGATAGCTGCTCGGTCGTATTCAGCGCCGCAACGAGATCGTGAAGGTGTGGGATTTGGAGTTGTGGTCGCATTTGAGTTCCGTCGCATAGAGCTCGCAGATCGAACTTACCAGGTCCGATGCACAGGCTCCGGAGACCTTCCTATCGATACCGAAAGAAGCGGCCTTGCCCTGCAACTCGATACGCACTGTGGATTGGTTTTCAAGCTGCTCTTTAATCTCAGCCAGCGTCCAGGTTTTTTGACTAAAGGAGAAGTTCTCTGCTGGGAAGGCTCTGTAAAGCCCCCAAAACGCAACGACGATTGCCCCCGCCCCGAGTAGAACGAAGATCGCGGGGCCTGGTACCGAAAGCTTTACTCCTTTGAATTCGATCGGAAAGTACAGCTTCCACTCGCGCGATCGAATCAGAAGGACAACCCCAAGCACAATAAGGATCAAACCGATAGTCCAGCAGACCACGAGGCCAGTGATCTCCAGGTCTGTCAGCTCTCCAAAGCATACGAAGTTCATTTGGGACTACCTCTTCTCTTCTTGGGCGAAGTACACAACACGAACTCGCGCGATCTCATGAAAATTCAGCTCAACGTAACCCTCACCGACGGAAAACTTACCGTCAGTCTGTTCAACGTCAAACGGCGCGGACTTGCCCGCAAACGCCTCAACAATTCGTTCACTCTGTGTTCTGGAGAATTCCAGGAATAAATTGTCGATAGCTTTGAGCGGAAGGTTCGCGCGCATGGCGGATTCGCGAAACAGCGCGGAGCGCTCCAGGACAACCAAACTGTTTTGAATGAATGTGGGATCAAGGAAAGGCCCTTTATTTCCTGTTCGTGTGTACTCCTCATAACGCTTAAAAATTTGCGGTGCCATGTCTAACTGATTTTGCGCAGCGCCATCGCCCAAGATCTTCTTTATTATTTCCGGGCTTCCGCCGGTCCCGGAAAAAGAGATCTCGCACGTGTGAGACTTGTTAGACATCGCAATCCCACAAGCGGCATTGGTCCCAAATGCTTCGTAGGTTTTGGTGTCGAACTCGCAATTACATCTCCTCGTACGGTTCGCCTTCGCTTGCGCGGTTTGGGCCGATACGCTGGCAAGATTGCGATTGGAGGCGGCGAGGAGAATGGACAAGGCAAGACAAAGCGCCAACCTAATCGTGGTGGGGAGGTGATGCGAGGACATGAATCCTCCTTCATTACGTGAAAGCTTAGGTTGTTTGCCGGGGCCAATGGGTATCCGGGGTAGTGGAGGTATTCTTATCTGGACGTTGCGAGTCTGTCAACTCCAAGATTTAGACTAGGAGAGCGGATCGACGTGGTTGCGGCTCTTATGGGCAATGGGCGCGCAACTTGAGAAAATGCAGGGAAATCTTTCTTCTTCGAGGACAGCGATGTGCATACGGCTGTTTCAGGGTTCGAAGACGTCGCGGATTAGACGGTGGCGAAGCGTAATGTTGATATCTTCGCCAGCCTGAACAAGCACGCGGACGATGGAGCGAGCGACATCAATGAATTTCCACGGACCTGTGTAGGCCGCATGCTTCGCCAGATCCGTAGTCTCAAAGAGGATCTTCTTTTCGTCGACGGGTAGCATCACCGCCAATTCTTCCTTAACTGTGGTTTTTTGTCGCCAGTAGTGCTCGCCCATGAATTCGAACCTGACTGGGACGTTGCGCTCGTCCTTTACGAGCTTTGTGAACTGCCATTCCCCGAGGACCCCCATTTGGTGCGACCGATGCCAAAACGACTGCGAGATTCGTCCATACTTGGCCCTGAATTCGTCGATATGGGGGATTGCGGACTTGTTGGTTCGATTCGTTGTAAGAATCCAAACGGCTTCTTCAATATTGACTGAAGCCGTTGTGCGAACTTCCTGAAAGGACCCGACATCGCCTGTTTCATCGATAAAAGGCGCTACTTTGTCATATTGCGCTTGATTCGTTTTTAGCTGGCGAGCCATATCGGGATTGTGTCTCAGGTACAAGACCGGCGCCAGGCCCAGAGACTCTATGTACCGTCGAGGGAAGCCAATCGCCAGTTGCGGGGCGCTGTGATGACGGTATTTCATCCTGTCGAGTTCGCCGATCGGAATTTCCGTGAACGAAACGGCGCCGTTTTTTCCAGGGATTAACGCGCCCTGCTGGAAAATCCTTCCGATGTGATCTTCAGTCGTGCAATGAAACACGAGAGGAACCCACGTGGGCGGTCGATCCTGATGGCGACCTGGGTCCGTGAGTTCGTCACGGGCTGGCTGGAATGTTTCGACTAGCGGCTGGTAATACAGCTCGTACACAGCCATCGCTTCCGCAAAATAGTAGTGGCGGATCAGCGTTTTGAGAAAAACAGGATCAATCTGGATGCTTTCCGGCATGGCCAATCGTGGAGTGTAGTCACCTTTGGGATTCGATTCGTTTTGCAATGCGTTTAAAAGAAGCTCGTTCCATATCGCGGCGGTACAAAGCGACGTAACTGGCTACCTGCTTTGCGGCTTCGTCTCGCCTGTTCAGTTTGATTAGACACAGCGTTAGACGGTCGAGTGCTTCAATTTCACCATTACGACCAAGATCTTCCGCCTCTTCGCGCAGCAGCTCGGCGACTAGCTCTTCTTCGTAGTCGATCGAAGCGTATTCCTTGATCGCCTCGATCGCTTGCATATAGGTGGCGATGGCCGTTTCTAGATCAGATTTCTCCATCGACTTAGCGCGAAGAATCAAACCACGATTTGCGCCCCGTAGCTTGTTGTAGCGCTCCAGTGCCTGGAAGTCGGTTTTTCTGCCGTAGTTTTGCCAGTTAACGATGTGGTGCGAGCACTGGTCGATCCAACTACTTTCGATCCGCTCGCTTTCTTCGCTCGAAAGGTTGTCCTCAAGGATTTGGACCTTATATTGGCCGCCTAGATGCTTTTGGACGTAACGGTGCCAGAGAGGGCGGCGCTCGGCGGACCAGGCTCTCCTGCCGAGTCCTCTGCCGACATAGAAAATCTTCCCGGCCGAATCCAGATGTGCGTATACGTAGTTGCCGCGAGGATCTTGTTGATTTGCGCTGGGATTGGGCGTGAGAGGACTCAGGGTCTGTCCAATCCTGAGTTCGACTCCGCCGGTGGTTAGGCTCGCTGTCAACTTGGATGGCATGAAGCGAGGATACAGCAAAAAGCACGAACCAAGATTGAGCGTTCGCTCACGATGAGGAGAATATACAATCAAATTCGCCATGCCATGCGTTTATACAGTTCCCGCAGGGTTATGTGACGGAACCAAGCCGCTCTCGAAGCGTGAGCACTATCTGCCGCGCGCGCTCGGGAATTTCCAAGGTGATGAACGTCTCGCAGATCGAATCTGCGAGGCGTGTCAGGGAAAGTGCTCGAAGCTTGAAGATGTGTTTGCGCACAACAGCGCAGAAGCGTTTTTCAGGGAAATGGTTGGGCGCGTGGGTAGGAAAAATCACGAGGGCAAGAACATTTTCTATGAGCCAACGATGGGGATTCCGCCGTTGGCAGTCCTCAGCAAGGCGCCCGGGCAGGAATTCGAAACGCTTTGGGAACTCGTCGCGGAGGGCAAGTGCCAACCGATGAGTCAACTGGTGTTCGTGGGCAAAGACGGCAAGACATGGCAACTCGCGTTTCGTCGCGGTGTATTCACGGCGCAGCGAATCCGAGAACTACTCAAGGAACGTGGCTTAGAGGTGGATAAGATCCTTGCGATCTCGAATGGCGATGCGGAAGCCGAAGAAATGAAGGCATTGACCGACGAACTTGCTCCTGGCGGCAAAGAAGTCGACCTTGAGCCGGTCAAGGATGGGATCGAGATGGAAGGAGAGATGAAGGCGCCGATCTCGGCACAATACTTGCGAGCGGTCGCAAAGATCGGATTTCATTTCTTCCTGCAGCATTTTAATCAGTTTTCCGGGTTGGAGCCGGAGTTCGATGACATTACGAGGTATATCTACGTAGGCGACGCTACCCGTAAGATCGTCGAACCATTACGGGAGCCTTTTGTTCGAGAGTTGCAACTCGGGGGAAGGCTAACCAGATGGGGTCACTTGCTCAGTGCGGAATGCAGTGAGCAAGGCATCGAAGCTCGAATGCAGTTCTTTGCTGGCCCGCGCGTCCAACCGATCGTGTGGCGCGTGATTATCGGAAAAAATCCAGCGCGCATCATCTACAAGCAGGCGGTGGGATTCGGCTACCTGTATTTCGACGACGTTGGCGGGGACTATCACGGAGAGCGAATTAGTCTCACGGCTCTCGAAAGAATTGTAGTTCCGGCTCGGCCTCTCGTCCGTTACTACCGAAGGTAAAACGAATCACGGAATGTCTAGGAGCTTGGCGGGTTTGATGCGCAGGGCGCGGGCCAGGGCGACGATGTTCAAGAGCGCGATGTTGCGCTCGCCGCGCTCGACACCGCCGACATAGTTGCGATGCAGGTCGGCTAGTTCAGCCAGCTTTTCTTGCGATAGGCCACGGTCGATTCGCAACCCGCGTAAATAAAGCTGTATCGGCCAGGTGTCGACAGACTTCAAAACCGATTCCGCGATACACACCGGTCACTAAGGCTATGAGTTGCCGTTTTTCAGTCATGCTGTCGGCTAGTAAGAGAACGCGGCGTTAATGTTTGTGCGAAGTTTGTCCGAGTCCGTTACACCGAGATAGATCATCGTCGTTTCCAGACTCTTGTGTCCTAGCCAATTCTGGATCGTTCGGATAGGTACCCCGGCTTCATGCCAGCGAGTAGCGCAAGTCTTGCGGAAGCGATGCAGATAGAAATGCTCGCAAACGGGTCGGTCCTTGCAGGAGACCTCGACTTTTTTCCTCTTCTCGTATCGTCCCTCGGTCACGACCGTGCGGCATTGCCCACAATTTAGTCCCGCCCGCTTGGCGATGCGCTTCAGCTTGCGGAGGAAGTGATTGTCCGGGCGGCCTTCTTCATTAATGAAGATCCACCGTTCATGCGGGGCGTTCTTGCGCCGAGTCTTCAGCAGTGCAATCAGCGAATCGGGCAGCGGAATCGTTCGGGATTCGTGCGACTTCGGAGTGAAGTGGACGTCTTCTTTGCGCCTGACGTGATATGTCCTCTTGTCGAAGTCTATGTCGCTCCACGCAGCAAACGTGACTTCCTTATCGCGGCAACCGGATCCGAGGAAGAATTTGTAGCGGATCCGCTCTTCGTCATCCATCGCGGCAAACAGCTTCGTCAACTCGGTATCCGTATACGGGACCGCTACTTCTTCCTCGATGACGGGCATCTCGTCGCGCGGTATTCGCGCAGTAATCCCATTCTTCTTCAAGAGGAAAAAGACGATATTCAGACGTGTGTCGATGGTCTTCCCGGCGTAATCTTGGGCCTCCATGGACTTCTTGTACGTCCGAAGGACGTTCTCCGTTATCTCGTCGAGGTGTCGAACCTTTTGCCCAACAGCCTCCTGGAATTCCTTGAGAGTGCGTTGGTATTGATAGACCGTTTTCTGCGATTTGCCACTTTTCTGTTCGAGATAGGTCTTAACAGCATCCGCAAGGGTGATGCGATTGACAGCCTTCGGGATTTCGAGCTGAGTTGCGGAGAATTCCTTTAGTTGTACGGGAACGCCATTTCCCAGGTGGGCGACTTCTTTTCTCGCCTGAGCAAAGGTTTCCGCAAATAGTGGCTTCCAGATCTGTTTGCCGTCTACACAGGGCCGTGCAAAAAAAGGGCCGGTGAGATCGCCTGTTTTCTGCCCACGGCCTTCTTTGATGCGCCGGTAGCGCCAAGGCCCGGAAGGGGATTTTTCGCGAATGTAGAGGCTGGGCGTAGACATGAAAACGGCACGCAAATGCCTCGAAAATAGTAGCAAACTAGTAGCAAGGCGTCAAAATATGCGTTTTTAAAGGGGAAAAGCGCTATGGCGGAGAGGGGGGGATTCGAACCCCCGTTAGGGTGTTTATTCCCTAAAACGGTTTAGCAAACCGCCGCATTCAGCCGCTCTGCCACCTCTCCGCGGTTTGATTTTAAAAGCTTAACACAGTTCGGTTGTTTTACCCGCTGCACTTCTGCCAAACTCTGCAATTCGTCAGCGCTCTCTATGGCCTTGTGCTTCGTTCCTGATTAAAGGAAACGCAAGTCCTTCAGATTTTGTCTTCTCCGCCGTCTTCTTGAACGGCGTAGGTTTCGATGCTGGTCGTTCCGGCGCGACATGCTAAGCGCATCGCCCAGCATCTAGCCTGTGTATAATGTGATTCGAAGCAGCATGCCCGGACCGCGCACAAGGGAATTGCCCGAATTCCCCGCCTATGCGCGACTTTCCCCGGCGGAGGCCGCTATTGTGAACTCCCCCCAAGCGAATCGAGAAGAACCGCGACTCGTTTTACGACGCGTCGTCATTGAGGGCCTCGAGCCGGAAGTTGATGGCGGAAAATATCCCGTGAAACGTACGCTCGGCGAGAAAGTCACCGTTCAAGCGGACATTCACGCGGACGGGCACGAAGTTCTCAGCGCGGTGGTTTTATTCCGGCCGGACCGGGAAAACGCGTGGCGCGAGGCTCCCATGCGTCCGCTGGTAAACGATCGCTGGCAAGGGCGCTTCGACGTCGATAGCCAGGGAACTTATTTTTATACCGTGCAGAGCTGGGTCGATGCATTTCAAGGCTGGAGTCGCGACACCGTAAAAAAATTTGAAGCAGGGCAGGATATTTCCCTTGCCGCGCTCTCCGGAGCGCGGATGGTTCAGTCCACCGCGGCCCGGGCGCGAGGCGCCGACGCACAGAAGCTAAGCCAATTTGCGGCGGAACTGAAGAGTCTTTCGCACACGGGCGGCGAATCGATCGCAAGGCTCGCGCGGAACACCGCATTAATGGGTCTGATGGGAGTTTACGCCGACCGCAGCCGGGCGACCACCTACGATAAACAGCTCCGCGTTACGGTCGACCGCGAGAAAGCCCGCTTCAGCGCCTGGTACGAGATGTTCCCTCGTTCATGCGCGCCGGACCCAAACAAGCATGGCACTTTTCGCGACGCCATACAAAGGCTTCAATACGTCTCAGAGATGGGATTCGACGTGCTGTATTTCCCGCCGATTCATCCGATCGGCCGCACCTTTCGCAAGGGGAAAAATAATAGTCCTCAACCATCATCGGACGATCCCGGAAGTCCTTGGGCGATTGGTGCATCCGAAGGCGGACATACGGCCATCCATCCATCGCTTGGCACGCTGGCCGACTTCAAAGAATTGCTCGCCAAGGCCCGAGAGATGGGCATCGAGATCGCTCTGGATTTGGCGTTTCAGTGTTCGCCAGACCACCCTTACGTCAAGGAACATCCGGAATGGTTTCTTCAGCGACCCGATGGTTCCATACAGTACGCGGAAAATCCGCCAAAGAAGTATGAAGACATCTATCCATTCTACTTTGAGAGTGAAGATTCTCCGGAACTCTGTGAAGAACTGAAAAGAGTTGTCTTCTATTGGATTGAGCAGGGTGTCCGTATTTTCCGTGTTGATAATCCGCACACCAAGCCGTTCGATTTCTGGGAATGGTTGATTAGCGACGTGCGGCGCAAGTATCCAGAAGTGATTTTTCTGTCCGAAGCATTTACTCGCCCGAAAGTGATGCAGCGGTTGGCAAAACTTGGCTTCTCACAGTCCTATACATATTTTGCGTGGAAGAACACCAAATGGGAGCTCACGCAGTATTTTACGGAGATGACCCAGACGTCGGTGCGTG
Source organism: Candidatus Acidiferrum sp. (assembly GCA_036522855.1). Lineage (GTDB taxonomy): Bacteria > Acidobacteriota > Terriglobia > Acidiferrales > UBA7541 > Acidiferrum. The sequence goes on from DATDFA010000020.1 coordinate 62,552, forward strand.
AATTTCTTCGCTTGAATGTTTGGCCGAATACGCCCGACATCCTGACTGAGTATCTCCAGTATGGCGGCAGGCCGGCATTTATGGCGCGTCTCATTTTGGCGGCTACGCTCAGCGCCAATTACGGCATTTACGGCCCCGCATTCGAACTATGCGAGAACAGAGCAGTCCGGCAAGGCAGCGAGGAATATTTGGATTCGGAGAAATACCAGATTCGGCGGTGGGACATTGAGCGGCCCGACAATCTAAAAGGCTTGATCGCGCGCGTAAATCAGATTCGGAGGGAGCACCCGGCGCTGCAGAGCGATTGGTCCCTAAAATTTCACTCGCTGGACAATGATCAGCTGATCGCCTACAGCAAAGCCACCGAAGATTTATCCGACATTATTCTCGTGATCGTGAATCTTGACCCGCGTTATAAGCAATCTGGGTGGATCGATATTCCCATGGCTGATTTCCAAGTTGAGCCATATCAGCCATTCCAGGTACACGATCTGCTGACGGACGCTCGCTACCTATGGCAAGGGTCCAGGAATTACATCGAGTTGAATCCTTTGACGCTGCCGGCGCACATTTTCAAAGTGCGGCGGCGGGTGCGTACGGAAAAAGATTTCGACTACTTCTTATAAAATCATAATTTTCAGGGCCAACTACGAGAGGAGAGTCGAACAGTGCCGCCGTCCCCAGAAACCCTCTGGTACAAAGACGCAATCATTTATCAGCTCCACGTTCGCACTTTCTGCGACAGCAACGGCGATGGCATCGGCGATTTTCCCGGTCTCATGCAGAAGCTGGACTATCTGCAAGAGCTAGGCGTCAATGCCATTTGGTTGTTGCCGTTTTTCCCCTCGCCATTGCGCGACGACGGCTACGACATTTCGGATTACACCGCCGTTCACCCGAGCTACGGCGTGCTGGAAGACTTCAAGGCGTTCCTCGCCGCGGCTCACGATCGCGGAATGAGGATTATCATTGAGCTGGTTTTGAACCACACTTCCGACCAACATGCCTGGTTCCAGGAATCCCGAAGCTCTCGTGAGAATCCAAAGCGCGATTGGTACGTCTGGCGAGACACCGATAACCACTATCGAGGCGTGCGGATCATTTTCCTGGACACCGAAATGTCCAACTGGGCTTGGGATCCGCTCTCGAAATCCTATTACTGGCACCGCTTCTTCAGCCATCAACCGGATCTGAATTACGACAACCCTGCCGTCTTTGAGGCTATGTGGGGCGTGATGAAGTTCTGGCTGGACATCGGCGTGGACGGATTCCGCCTGGATGCCGTTCCTTACCTCGTCGAACGCGAAGGCACATCTTGTGAAAACTTACCCGAAACGCATGCCATTATCCGCGAGCTGCGCCAGCGGGTCGATCGGGAGTATCCAGGTAAGATGCTGCTGGCTGAAGCCAATCAATGGCCGTCGGACGTCTGCTCGTATTTTGGCGACTCCAACGAGTTTCACATGGCGTTCCATTTTCCGCTGATGCCAAGAATGTTCATGTCCGTTCAGCTCGAGGATCGCAAGCCCATCGTCGAAATACTCGAGCAAACTCCACAGATTCCCGACAGTTGCCAGTGGTGCCTTTTCCTTCGCAACCATGACGAGCTCACCCTGGAAATGGTTACCGACATTGAGCGGGATTATATGTACGACGAATACGCCAAAGAGAAGGGTATGCGATTGAATCTCGGAATTCGCCGCCGCTTGTCTCCGATGATGGATAACGATCGCTGGCGAATTCAACTCTTAAACGGATTGTTGCTTTCCATGCCGGGAACTCCAATCATCTACTACGGCGATGAAATCGGCATGGGCGACAACGTTTATCTCGGCGACCGCAATGGAGTCCGCACCCCCATGCAATGGAATGGAGGCTGGAACGCTGGATTTTCGGCCGCCGATCCGGAACGGTTGTATTCCCCCCTGATCTCCAATCCAGTCTATGGCTATCAGGCCATCAATGTGGAATCCCAGCGGCGATCGCCGCATTCTCTCCTTTCGTGGATGAAGCGCATCATCCGCGTGCGTAAATCTTCTCGCGTTCTCAGCCGGGGATCGATTGAATTCCTGAAGCCGTCGAATCACAGAGTTTTGGCCTATGTCCGGGAACTGGGAAACGAAAGAATCCTTGTTGTAAACAATCTTTCCAAATCCGCTCAGGCCGTGGAGCTGGACCTTCACCAGTACAAAGGAAGCATTCCTATAGAAATGTTCGGCGGCAATCTTTTTCCCCGGATTGGAGACCTATACTACTTACTGACCCTCGGCCCATATCAGTTTTTCTGGTTTCGGTTGCGCCGGATCTAATCTCCGGCGACCTGCCAGATTTTCGAAACTGTAGTTTGCCGCGCATTGCGCAGGAGGCCGTTACCCAACAGTGGAGATCGCATTGGCCGAAGAAACTTTCCTCGACGACAATTTCCTTCGCCAGCTCATGAGCGTCGGCGAAGTAGACCTTCTCGTTGGCATCCCTTCTCACAATAATGCCAAGACTATCGGTCCCATCATAAAAACGATTGAGGAGAGTTTTCAGCAGAACTTTGGCCGCGAGAGAGTGGTCATTGTTAACGTCGATGGCGGATCGAAAGATGGCACTTCCGATGTAGTCATCAATACCCCGCCTCCTACCAGCGCAAGTTTACGCGGTTTGAGTTCCCTTCGAACTTTGCATCGGATCACTACACGCTACGCCAATCAGCCTTCCCGCGGCGCGGCGTTCCGCACTATTCTAGCCGCTGCGGATTTGCTGCGGGCAAAGGCCTGCGCTGTGATCTCACCGGAAATCACCAATTTCACTCCTTCATGGGTCAAAAACCTGCTCCAGCCTGTTTACCGGGAGAACTTCGACTTTGTTGCGCCGCTTTATAGTCGCCCCAAGCACGACGGTTTGCTGGCACGCAACCTGGTCTACCCAATGGGCCGCGCAGTCTTTGGCCGCAAGATCCGCGAACTCAATTCCAGTGAACTTGGTTTCTCTGGCCGCCTTGCCGGCCACTGCCTCAACTTGGACGTGTGGCGCGAAGAAAGTCTGCGCACTTCACCGGAGTCTTGGCTGGCCATCACTGCAATTTCCTCCGACTTTCGCTGTTGTCAGTCTTTTCTCGGCCCCAAACTTCACTCTCCCACCGCTTCGGGGCCCGACATTGTTACAGCGGTCCGCCAGGTTGTGGGGACTCTATTCTGGTGCCTCGAATCGCAGCAATCCTTCTGGATGGAACGCAATGGCTCGGAGCCGGTGCCGACGTTTGGACCAGAACATGAGCTGACATCCGAGTCAATTCGCGTCAATCGAAAGAGAATCTTTGACTTGTTCCTAAGTGGAGCTGCCGAACTGTCCGACGTCTTGAAATCGATACTCACACCGCAAACTCACGCGGAACTGCAGGCAATTGCCACCCAGGATGATCGTAATTTCCGTTACACCGACCAGTTATGGGTAAAAACGCTTTGCGAATTTGCTGCTTCCTATCATCGCGCAACGATCGATCGTGATCACTTGATTCAGGCGCTGGTGCCTCTCTATCGCGGAAGAATTTATTCCTTCCTCCAGGAACATCATGACTCTTCGCCCGAAGAGATCGAAGCCCGCTCCGAAAATCTCTGTCTGGAATTCGAACGCCAGAAGCCCTATCTCGTCGAACGATGGAAGGTCAAGGAATGAGGTGACGTCATGAGAGAAATGATTCTCCGAGGACTACAGCAAGCCTACGAAAACATGGTCCACATGATCGCCGAATTTCTCCCGCGGATTGTGGTCATGTTCATCATTATGTCCGTAGGATGGCTGCTGGCTTTGCTTTTGAAGTACCTGGTCAGGGCTGTGCTTCGTTTGACAAAACTGGATCGCCTTTCGGAGTCATCCGGCGCTTCGCAGGTCTTGCGCAAAGCTGCTTTGCCCACCATTTCTGAGCTTCTGAGCCGGGCTTTCTTTTGGATCACATGGCTGGCCTTCGCTTTGGTAGGCATCAGCGTTCTTGGCATCCCTGTCCTGCACGAGCAGATTTCGCGTCTTTTCGAAGTCCTGCCCGAAATCTTTGTTGCCATTCTGATTCTTTTCGTCGGAGTGCTGGCCGCAAACTTCCTTTCTCGGGCTGCTTTGCTCGCCGCGGTAAATGCCGGTTATCGGACGCCGCGATTGTGGAGCGGAACCGTTCGCTTCGTGATTTGGATTCTGGCGGTCACCATGGCTCTGGAACAGATTGGATTGGCCAAGGAAACGGTAATCGCCGCCTTTTCGATATTTTTTGGCGCCCTGATGTTGGCGCTGGCGGTCTCCTTTGGCATTGGAGGACACGACCTTGCCCGGCAGGTACTCGAAAGACATCTCGGCGACAAACATCAGCAGGAAAGCGAGAAAGAAGAGGAACCGACGCCTTTATAGAGCATCAGCCTCTGTACACAGCCCTGTACAACAGCAGGTCGGCAGGCTGCGTTGCGGGGCCGCCACACCTTTTGACTTTGCGAAGGATTTGAATTGGGGAAGGAGAAGTCGTGAGCGCATCACCTCGAGCCGCGGAAACCTATCACGAATTGCGGACTGCGCTGCCGGCACTGCTTCCCAGTTACCTCGCTGCCCAGCGCTGGTTCGGTGGAAAGGCACGCCAGATTCGCTCCGCGGAAATCACTGATCTAATCTCTCTTGAGAACGCTCCCTCCGAGAGTTTTGTGCTTCTCGTACGCCTCGCATACGCAGCCGGACCGGGCGAAACCTATGTCTTGCCGCTGCTGTGCACCCAGGATCCACAGGCGGAAAGTTCCGCGGCGAGTCTGAAGATATACAGCTCCACCCGTGGTACCGACTTGTATCTAAGAAATGCGCTGACTGATGAAGAATTTCTACATAATCTCCTCGACGCAATGGAACAGAGCAAGGTTTTTCATGGTGTTTCAGGTGAAGTCCACGCGGCGCCTTCCAGCGCGTTTCATGGTCTCTGTGGGACATTTCCGCGCGCTTTGCACCCGCGGCCCATAAAGGCGGAACAGAGCAACAGTTCTATCATCTACGGCGATCGCGCAGTCTTAAAGTTTTTCCGGCGCGCCGAAGAAGGCATGAATCCGGATCTGGAAATTGGACGCTTTCTGACGGAGAAAAAAAACTTTCCCAACGTTCCCGCGGTGGCTGGCTGGTTCGATTACCGGGCCAAAGACGGCAATGAAAGATGTCTCGGAATCCTGCAAGCGTTTATACCGAATGTTGGAGACGCGTGGCAGTTCACGCTGAAATCCTTGTCCACGTTCTGGAAGGAAGTGGGCCAGTACTCTAAAAATCCCCATAAGCCCGTGGACGAGCATGATAGGTCCGGCGCTGCTATCATCAGGAATCTGCCGGCGCCATTGCTCGATCACATAAAACCATACCTGGATGCGGTGAACCTCCTCGGAAGGAGAACCGCCGAACTACACTTGGCTTTGTCCTCAGAACCGGCCGATCCAGACTTTGCGCCTGAGCCATACACTGCTTCCTTTCAGCGCGGTTTTAAGGAGGCGCTCCACGCGCTAACCGAACGGAATCTTACACTCCTGGCAATGAAGCTGGATCAGCTCCCTCCAGAAATGCGCGACCAGGCAAGAGATTTGATCGCCCGGCAAGCTGAAATCTTCCACAGATGCGACTCCGTGCTCGGCAACCCGATCCACGCGATGCGAACACGCGTTCACGGTGACTATCATCTTGGCCAGGTTCTCTATACCGGATCTGATTTTGTGATCATCGACTTTGAAGGAGAGCCGGCTCGCCCCCTATTCGAACGGCGCGCCAAGCGTAGTCCACTTCTCGACGTCGCCGGCATGCTGCGCTCCTTTCACTATGCCGCGTTTTCCTTTCAACTCGAAGCCGCCACGACAGAAATGGAAAGCGCCGAGCTGAGAACATGGGCCGAAAAATGGTATGAGTGTGTTTCGGACCGTTTTCTGACCGCGTATTTCGGCGTTGCTGGCGAAGCCTCCTTCATTCCTCCAAAGCGCGATGACCTTTCTGCTCTGTTGCAACTTCATATTCTGGAAAAGGCTGTCTATGAACTCGGCTACGAGTTGAACAACCGGCCCGCCTGGATCACGATTCCATTGGCGGGAATTTCCCAACTCCTGGCATCATGACTTGCATTCGCTGATTTGAACCTGCGAAGGACCAGCATACTGTGATCTCACACCTTGACCGACCCCTCGGTGCGGTCTGCTCGAACGGCGCTTGTGACTTTCTGCTTTGGGCGCCAAACGCACGGCAGGTTGACATTCATCTGGTTCATCCTTCGGATATCACTCTCGCCATGCAGCCTGAAGATCATGGCTACTTCTCCTTTCGCTCGGAGCAAGTCGCCCCAGGAACGCGCTACAGATATTGCTTGGATGGTCAATTCGAGCGGCCCGACCCCGCATCCCGTTTTCAACCCGACGGAGTGCACGGTCCTTCCGAAGTAGTGAATGCAGCTTTTGCGTGGACCAACGACGCTTGGTCCGGCATCTCTTTGCAACAGTACGTCTTGTACGAACTTCACGTCGGAACATTCACTCCACAGGGAACCTTCGACGCCATCATTCCCCGAATTAGCGACTTGCGCGACCTGGGCATCACCGCAATCGAACTCATGCCGGTCGCCCAGTTCCCTGGCAATCGCAACTGGGGCTATGACGGCGTCTATCCTTATGCTGTGCAAAGCTCTTATGGCGGTCCTGTTGGCCTGAAAAAGCTCGTGAACGCCTGTCATCAACTGGGCATCGCTGTTGTACTCGACGTTGTCTACAATCATCTCGGTCCGGAAGGGAATTATTTACGGGATTTTGGCCCTTACTTTGCCCATGCTTATAAAACTCCGTGGGGGCAAGCCATCAATTTCGATGGACCGCACAGTGATCATGTTCGCCGCTACTTCCTCGAAAACGCATTGCGCTGGATTGACGAATTTCATATCGATGCGCTGCGCCTCGACGCCATTCATGCCATCGTTGACCTATCCGCGCGGCCCTTCTTGCAGGAATTGAGCAACAGCATCCGCGCTAAGGCGCATCAATTGGGTCGCAAGGTCTATCTGATTGCGGAAAGTAACCGAAATGATCCTCGTGTCGTAAGTCCTCGCGAGGCAGGTGGCTTGGAACTCGACGCCGTATGGAACGACGATTTTCACCACTCACTGCACGTAGCCCTCACCGGAGAACAAAACGGATACTATCGGGACTTTCGCGGCCTGGAAGACCTGGCCTCCTCGTTTCGCAAAGGGTTCGTATACGATGGCCAATATTCCAGATATCGGCAGAGACCTCACGGCAGTTCTTCGCAGCGAGTTTCCGCTCATCGCTTCGTCGTGTTTGCCCAAAACCACGATCAAACTGGAAACCGCGCGGCGGGTGACCGTCTGCCACAACTCGTCTCGTTCGAACAACTGAAGCTCGCCGCCGCTGCGGTCCTCCTCTCACCGTTCGTCCCTTTACTTTTCATGGGCGAGGAATATGGCGAACCGGCGCCATTTCTTTATTTTGTTAGCCACGGCGATCCCGCGCTCGTTGAATCCGTCTGCGACGGAAGGAAACACTATCTGGCGAAATTCCAGTGGCGCGGAGATATGTCTGACCCTCAGGATGAAAACACCTTTTCCCGTTCGAAACTGAACTGGGACTTGCGGACCGCGAACCGTCATCGCCTGTTATGGAATTTCTACCAGCAATTGCTTCGCTTGCGGCGCGATGTCGCGGCCCTAGCCCGTCTCGATAAAGACTCTTTGGAAACGACGGCGTTTGCCGATTCGAATGTGCTTCTCCTTAGAAGGTCGCACGAATCAAGCCACATTTTTGCCTTGCTTCATTTTGCGGGGCAGCGGTGCCAGATCGAATTCCCGCTTCCAGCAGGTCACTGGCAAAAAATGCTGGACTCGGCCGACCCTCGGTGGGCTGGCAGCGGAAGCCAAGCTCCTGACATTGTCGTTTCGAACGGCAAGGCGCAAATGGCCCTAAGCCCATGGGCTGCTGTCCTTTACGCAAAAGCACCTACAGTCGGCAAATAGGTCGGCGCGGCGTGGAAGGCACCCTCAAAACGAAATTTGCCCGTTCCTTCGAACGACCTCGGCCCATCTTCGTGCGTCCAATACTTCAGGCCGGTCGGCGTGCCTGGGCTTGCATTCTAAGCCATATCTTTTTGCGGAAATTGTTTCTAAAATAGGAGGGCTGGGTGATGGAGCCCCTGGTTCTGACGGCGCACTCTGGAGCGCCGGAGCCGCGGTCCTTCCTGAACCATCCCTACGAAACATTTCGGCTGATATCGCCGTATTACGTAGGTAGAAACGCGCATATTCCGTGTTTACAGTGCCTCCGCCAAGTCCGTCGTCTTGCGTCCCGGTGTGAAGAACCCCTGGCGCAATGAGTTGCGAGAGGCATTAAAAGGAAGCAATAGTCATGAAAGTGTGGCAAAAAGTGGCGATCGGTGTCGCCGTCGTTGTCCTAGGCACAGGCATCGTTCTCTACAGTGTGAATCAGGCCAATAAAGGCGTCACCACCGTACAGACCGGCAAGGTGACTAGGCAGGACAAGCTCATTTCGCTGGTCACCGCCTCCGGAGAAATCAAGCCTACTACCTACACCAACGTGCAGGCTCAAGGTTTCGGTCGCATCACCGATATCCTCGTCAAAGAAGGCGATCGCATTAAGAAAGGTGACCGCTTGCTCCTGCAGGAAAACGTTCAGGCCAATGCCGATGTTCAAGCTCAAGCCGCAGCGATGAATTCCTCGGAATCCGGCATTCTGGCCGCTGAAGCCAGCTACAGGTCCGCCCAGGCCGACCTCGTCCTCCAGAAAGCAAATCTCGAAAAGGCCAGGCTCGACTATGACCGGGGCCAGGGCCTATATAAGGATGGGCTCATTCCTAAGCAGGACTTTGATCAGCGCAAGACTTCTTACGACGCCGCTGCCGCTTCCGTGGATTCCGCCTCTGCCCGCGTGCTCCAGCTCAAGGCCCAGCTCGAACAGTCTCGCGCCCAGCTCAGTCAAAACAAAGCAGTCCTGACACGTACGCGCGACATTCTCAGCAAGACCACCTACGTCTCCCCCATTAACGGTATCGTCAGCTATTTGCCCGTTCGCCTTGGCGAATACGTCGTCCCCGGCATTCAAAATTCCAATGGCAGCTTCCTGATGACTCTTTCTGACATGTCCATCGTCACCGCCGAGGTAAAGGTAGACGAAACCGACATCGTCAACGTTCAAATGGGTCAGGATGCCGATGTGACCATCGATGCCGTCCCAGGAAAGATCTTCCACGGCAAAGTCACCGAAATTGGCTCGCAGGCCGTGTTGCGCACTTCAGGCCTCGCCACCACCCAATCCGCCACCAGCACTCAGGAAGCGAAAGACTTCAAAGTAGTGGTCACCTTGGATAGCCCGCCAGAAAATCTCCGCCCGGGGCTTTCCACTACCGCCAAAATCAAGACTGCGGAAAAGAAAGGCGTCATCGCCATTCCCATTCAGGCTCTTGCGGTACGTTCACGCAAAGATTTGGAAGACGCCAAGAAGAACACTTCCGGCAGCAGCAGTGGAAGTGTCACTCTCGCTGCTTCTTTGCCTCCTTCCAGCGGCGACCCTAAGAAAGAAGAAATTCAGGGCGTCTTTGTGATCAACGGCAAGAAGGCTGTGTTCCATCCGGTCAAAACCGGCATCAGTGGCGTCACCGATATCGAAATCACGGAAGGACTGCAGCCCGGTGACGAAATCGTCGTAGGCAGTTACAAAGCTTTGCGCACCTTGAAGCCAGAAGCGCCCATCAAGGTCGATAATTCCGCGCCAAAGAAAATCGACGACCAGCAAACGTAGTGTGCGCCGAAAGGCTTACGCGCAGGGAACACGGCTTCGTGGAATACAAAAGGCGTTTTGTCATTCCGAACGGAGTCTGCAAAGTAAGGAATCGCTTTTAGCGGTTTTGCCGAGCTGGAATTTCCACAGAGGTTATAAGTAGGAGAACAACATGGCGGTGCAAACAGTGGAAATCGAATCGTATCGCGAAGATCTCGTCTCAACCGGTCTGGTCATCAAAACCGCCGACCTTGCCAAGGTCTACGAGATGGGTTCCGAACAAGTGCATGCTCTCCGCGGCGTGGATCTCGAAATTCGCAAAGGCGAATACGTCGCTATCATGGGCCCTTCCGGGTCTGGCAAATCCACCCTCATGAACTTAATCGGCTGCCTCGATTCGCCCAGCTCCGGCAAATACTGGCTCGCCGGTCGTTTAGTCAGCGAACTTGATGACGACGAACTCGCTTACATCCGCAACAAGGAAATCGGATTCGTCTTCCAGACATTCAATCTCTTGCCTCGCGCTAGCGCTCTCCACAACGTTGAACTTCCCTTGATCTACAACGGTACCGCCGCCGAAGAGCGTCTCGAAAAAGCGAAAATGGCTTTGTCCCGCGTCGATCTCGGCGACCGCATGCATCATCGCCCCAACGAACTTTCCGGCGGACAGCGCCAGCGCGTCGCCATCGCCCGTGCTCTCGTCAACTCTCCCTCCATCGTTCTCGCCGACGAACCAACCGGCAACCTCGATTCCAGGACCGGTGAAGAAATCATGGCGCTCTTTGCCAATCTCCACCGCGAAGGCAATACCATCATTCTCGTCACCCACGAAAATGACATCGCTCAACACGCTCACCGCGTTATCTTCATCCGGGATGGCAAAATCGCCTCCGACGAAGCCGTAAAAAAATAAGCATCCGTCAAGGACGCGAATCCTGACGGACCCATCTTGACCGAAGGATCTCTCCGCCTGCTTGCTGCGCGTCCGTTTCGGTACTGTCGTGCTTTAGCCCGACTCTTTTTGCTTTGACTCGGTGATTGAATCCGGCTCGCCTACGCCGGTGCCGTATACCGGCCCTCAATCGCAGCCCGCAACCGTGCCCGGCCCTCCGGAACCTCCTGGCCATCTCGCTCGATCTCTCGCGCCGCAGCCGCAAGCTCATCATCCTTAATCACTTTTTCAAACCAGCGCGAAAAGTCGCCCTGCCGCAAATGAAATTTCCAGGTCTCCTCATCCACGCCTTCTCCAAGCTGCAGAAACGTCATTAAATTCTGCGCCCGCAAATTCAGTTTTCCGTCCGGTCCGCGAAAGTAAAAACTCTGTTCCGGCGAAAGCTCTCCTTGCGCATAATTTCTGCGATGCCGCCGGCGTTCCGCTTTCGGCATGCGCGTCTTCACCAGCGTCGCCCGTTCTGGCCGTCGCGGATACCAGATCAGGGCCTTCCCGGTTTCCGGCGCATCCGGCAAGTCTGCGGGAGCCGCAATGTCCGCTGCTTTCGCGAACGCGGTGAGCGTCTCCCGCGCGGAAACGCCCGTGGCAATCACCAAATCCACAAACGCCAACGCCGCCAGAGATACATGTTCCGGATGTACCGTGATCAGGATTGCTCCGCCCAATTCTTGCGGTATCGCAATCGACGCCGGAGACCACGATGTCGGCAACAGGTGATGCGCTTCGTCCAGCACCAGCCAGTGCGGCCGTCCGGTTTTTTCGCGGGTTTCCAGAATTTTTGCCAGCAACGCTGTGAACACTGCCGGCCGTTCTCGCAACGGCACGCTCATCAGATTCACCACTAGGCTGCGCTGCGATTCCAGCGCTTTAGCCGTCGCTTGGGCATCCGGCTTCTCGCTCGGATTGCCTACCGGGATCGCTCCCCCGAATTGTTCGAAATCTCCTTCCGGATCGATCAGGCAGAATTGATAGCCTCTCTCCGCCGCCTCCTCCAGAATTCCAGCCACCGCCGACGATTTTCCGCTCGCCGACGCTCCGACCACCAAAACGCTGTTGCGGTTTGGCACGATCCGCACTTCGGCTTTTTCGTCCGAAACTCCCAGCGTGAGGGATGACCGCGCAATCTGCTGATCGTATCCCTGCAGGTCGTTCTCCAGCAGTTTATGGATGATTTCGATTACGCCGTCTCCATGACTGCCCGCGGTCACGATATCCGCTCGTTGCCTCAGCGCAGGCAGCGCGTTCGCCACCGCCACTCCGCATTCGCTCGCTGCCAGAAACGCATGATCGTTCTCCGCGTCTCCAATCGCCACTGTATTGTGAAAAGAAAGCTGCAACTCCTCCAGTGCGGCTCGCAGCCCGGTCGCCTTGTTCACGCCCGAAGGCAGCAACATCACCGCGCCTTTGTTGAAAATTACCTGGTAATCCAGGCCCAGCCGTTTGATGACGTCCAGAATTGGCGTCTCGGCGGGAGTCCAGCTCGCCACAATTGCGCGCCCCGCTTCGAAGCTCACTCCTGCTTCGCGCAGCGCCGTCAGAAATTCCTCTTTTGGAGCTTCGGCCAGCGTCTTTTCATCTTTGTGGCCGGGATCGTAAAGGACCGCGCCATTTTCCGCCACGATCCGGTCGAACAGCTCTATTCTCGGGAAAACCGTATGTAAATCGCTCAGCTGCCTCCCGGTCACCATCAGCAGCTTTCGCCCCGAAGCTTTCAGGACCTCTAATGCATGAATCGTTGCCTCGGCCACCCGCCCATGGGTCGCAAGCGTCCCGTCATAATCCGTCGCAAATGCCAGATAGCGCATCTTCACCCTGAGCTGCGTAGGGTCGCAAACCGAATCGAATATCCGTGGGCTGGAGAATTTCAGAATACTAAACTTTTCCATCCGTTCGTAGCCCGCTGCCTTCCTCTAACCTCTCATTTTCCCCTGCTCACTGTGCGACAATTGCACGCGTTGAACCGGAAGGGAGGCATGTTCCGCGAGAACAACTTCAGTGTCGCTGCGTATGCGGAACTCCTCGAGCGAGCCTTCCATTCAGCTTAGTGACCTGCAGACCGAAAGAGTAAATCTCCTGAACCACGTGGACCCTTGCAGGTCCCGGCGGGCATAATCGCGGTCCTGACGGCGAGCAAAAGTGGATAAAGGCGCTGCGCGAAAAGCTACAGAACATGAGTAATGCGTTGAAGCGACTCCCCAATAAGTCGCAGGCTGAATGGGAGAAGACAATACAGAATCTCGCAGACATGCTGCCCAAGGAGTAGCACTAATCATGAAGAAGCAAATCGCGACGTCGCGACACCTTCCGCGTCCCCCTAAGGGCAAAATCAAAATGCGCAAGGGCGAAAGAGCCGAAACTTCCAAACATCCTCGACGAATGAGAGGTTATCAGGAAGAGATTCTAGCTATCCAATCGGCCCTTTACTCCATTTTCAGAAGCGCAAGCCCGCGTTCCAAGGCAAGAGACCTCGGATGGATTTCTGCTGACCTCGCCGGACTTTGGGAAGTCAGCATCAGACACGAACGGGACATCCGAAGACTCTTAAAATGCTCCTATCCTCGGGATCGTTCGACCATCGAGAAACTGATGACCGAAATACTAGTCAACTTGTTGTCTGATGGCCTCTCGCACCTTACTACTCTCAAGAAACTTTTCCCTCCCCTTAGAGAGCTCATATATGGGAGAAAACGATGATGAGGCCATGGATGACGTGGCCTTGACGGCAGGTGGCGCAGGCCTAGAGCTGAACTGGTCTTGGATGGATTACGCTTTGGGGTTGTAAAAGCGTGGCTCGCTTTACACGCGCACCACCTAACTACCAGCACCTTCAACAATCGCCAGCAGCCTGCTACCATTCACGCCGTGCAGAATTTCAACGGCACCGATCCTCCCGTTTGTGCGGTCGCTCCCGTGTATCCCGGCAACACCGGCAGTTCGGAGTATTCCCAAGTCGATCTCACCTATAGCTACGTGGACGCTTCCGGGCACAACAACGGCAACGTAGCCTCCATCACCAATAACCTGGTTTCTGGCCGTTCGCAAAACTTTACTTACGATTCATTAAATCGCTTGGCCACCGCGCAGACCACAGCCACCCATGCCTCTGGCGCTGCGAATTGCTGGGCGGAAACCTACAGCTACGATCCCTGGGGCAACCTTTATCAGTTCGGCGCAAACACCACTACCCAATCCGCCTACATCGGCTGCTCCCAGGAAAGCGGCCTATCCACGTCCTCCAGCGCCCCTTCTCTCCTCAAGAACCAACTCGCCGGCTACACCTATGACGCCGCTGGCAACCTCATCAACGACGGCTTGGGCCACGCCTACACCTACAACGCTGAAAATCAGCTCGTCTCCGCCGCTGGGATCGCTTACACCTATGACGGCGACGGCAAGCGCGCCACAAAATCCAATGGCACTGTCTACTGGTACGATCTGGATGGCAATGTTATCCAGGACGGCGCGTACGGCTACTTTTACATGAATGGCCAGCGTCTTGCCCGCCGCATCGGGAACGAAGTGGACTTTTTTCTTACCGACCACCTCGGCAGCACTCGTTATATCTTCTCCACATCCGGCAGCGGTGCCAGTTCATCGGATTTCTACCCTTTCGGTGGTGAACGCGTCACCACCGTCGGCGGCAGCCCCTCCAACTTCAAATTCACCGGCAAAGAACGCGACAGCGAATCCGGCCTCGACAACTTCGGCACGAGGTACAATTCGTCGAGCATGGGTAGGTTCATGTCCCCGGATTGGTCGACCAAACCCCAAGGAGTACCCTACGCGGTTCTCGACGACCCGCAGTCCCTCAATCTTTACGCATATGTTCGCAACAACCCATTGAACAAGACCGACCCTAGCGGCCATTACATATGCAATGGCACTCAGGCGCAGTGTCAAGCCATCGCGGACGGCTTGGCTCAAGCAAGAGCGGCTCTAAAGAGCGACAATTTGACCAAAGAGCAACGCGCTGCGCTCAACAAGGTGGTGGGCTTTTTCGGAAAAGCCGGAGACGAGCATGACGGCGTGACGATCTCTTTCGGCAAAACACAGAGTCCGAGGGCGGTCGCCACTGCCCATAGCTACAAAGACGACAACGGGCTGCTCAAAACCGATATCACTTTTAACTCCAGCCGTTTTCGCAGTCTCGATACCACCCAGGTCGCGGGAACACTAGTTCACGAGCGCTCGCACGGACTCGACGGAATCGCCAGGGGTAATATGGACCCACAGACTAAGAACCAGGAATTTAGGACCGAACTGCGCGCATACGGCGTCGAGTCGTACGTTCCCAAAGCACTCAACGTACTCTATCCGGGGCTGTGGAATCCCAATTGGGCGCCGGACTCCGCAGAAGCCAGTAGGTTTACAGGCGTGTTCAGCGGGGCGATCGCGTCAACCTCGGATTGGTGCAGTAGAAGCGGAGCGCCGGGATGCTGATAACGCCTTCCAGGCACGCGGCTTTTCCCTTGGCCTGCCTTGTCGTACTCACATTCCATCTCAATCCACGAGCGCTTGCCTTTGCGCAGCAGACTTCGGTCAAGCCGCTCGAAACCACTATTACTGAACTGGTCGCATCGAGCAGGAAATTTAGCGGAAAACGCGTCCATGTGCGGGCGTCCTACCACTCTGACGGTAGAGAAAACGACGTACTTATGGAGCCCAACTGCGGCACGTCCAAGACGAACCCTCCGGGCGAATCTCAATGCGGACGAGGTGTAGTTCCCTTTGATGCCCAAGAGGCCGAGTCTGACCCTGGCAGCCACGCTCTAGACCGTGCTTTAGCGCAAGGAGAACGGGGAACGATGGACAAGTACATCACTGCCGAATTCACCGGCAGATTTAGGTGCGTGCCCTCTTGCGCCCGCGCGAAATGGTTCAAACTCGAAATCGAACGCGTAGAGAATCTGCAAGTCGAGATGAAGGATTTGAAGCCTCACCGCCCGACTGATCAACCCAGTGGGACACCGAATCAAAAAGACGACGCCCCAACTTCAACTATGATGCGCTGACCTTCATGTACGATGGTCTAGCCCAACATACGCCCTTGACGCACAAATTCACGGGCAAATAATGCGAATCCGAATCTGGCCTCGACAACTTTTGGCGGCGTGTGGAGTACCCTTAAATCCGTGAGCAGGTTAGGGTGCCGCATCCCTTTTAGTTTCTAAAGGGTACGAGTTTAGAGCCGGGCTTCATCACCTATCCGTTCGAACGGATGCTTAAATTGCTAACTATTCTTCTTTACATCTGCGTCAATCCCTGCTAAAGTTGTGTTTTGCTTTGCGAGTCTGCGCGTGCAGGCTTTACTCGAGGCCGCTATGAAGCGGGTGCGGGCTCTACTTGCAGCTCGCTAGGAAAAAACGGAGCGAGTCCTGACCGAGTCGAAGGAACTCTTCCCAATGCCGCCTCGCCACGCTACCAAAAACGGTCCGGTCGGTAAGCTCTTTAGAATCTGCAGTTACAGAAAAAGGGTGGGGGAGGAGTAACCTAAAATTAAACACAAAGCCCGAACGCACCGATTAGGCCAGAGCGGCTGATCAGCGTTTTTGTAAGCCTTTTAAACTCGCTAAGTCCTTTAGATCTCATACTTACGAAAATCGTCGCCGCTAACTCCTTTGTTCCTCATACTTGCGCAAAAACACGGGGAGGGGGTATAGGTAGCCAACCTCAAAATTAAAGCCCAATGGCAAAACTGCAAACAGCAACAGTCATCCGTAGCTTTCTGCCATTCACCGGCTACCGTTCCAGCGGCCACCGCTCACGCATTAATTC
>DATDFA010000021.1:0-120906 GCA_036522855.1 Candidatus Acidiferrum sp.
ATGAATTCTTTGCCGGAAACTCCACGGGAGGAAATCCCGCCGTGCCCAGCAAAGAATTCATCAGCGCGCGATTTTCGCCCCGCAGCCGTTCGTTTTCGGCGTGCCCGCGTTCGATTTCGCTTTCCAGAACACGCAGGTAGCGTGGCTGAAATAATGTTTGCAGCCAATTCAACACTGCCACCCTCTAGCGCAGGCAACCCCGCCCGTGCAGTTTTCACCCGTTGAAGCCGCTTGCAGCCCAGCATTGCGTGCGCTACTGATGCCGGCGGCGCGGCAATTTCTTGGCACGAAAAGTTTTTTGCGCTTCGGATTCCAGGCGCTGAAAATGAATTGCTCGCGAAGTCGGATCTTCTGCGCTTACTTGGCGCGCGATTTGTTCGCCTAGCGGCATGCCGGTGACGAAACGCGGAGCGCCGCCGAATCTTTGCGCGGGCGCGGCCTGCCCGGCTCTTTGCGGCCAGCCGCTGGGGGATCCAAGGGTTGTCTCTAAGTTGAAATTTGCGAAGCGTGCCGCCGCGACCAAGCCGTAGCGGGCGGCGTCCGCGGCATCGTCGCCATCCACTTTGCGAATATCTTCTATGCGGCGGTCGTCGCGCACCAATTGCGGCAGGCATTCAATCAGCTTGGCGCAATTATCGGTCACTACCCACGAATCGTTTTCCATCAACTGGTACATCCACTGCCAGCCGCCAATGCGGTCGTCGTCCGCGGGAGTTGGCCGCGGCAATCCGTTTGCCACCAGTACATCGCCCAATTGCTCCGCGATCGAAGCCTCCGCCGTGCGGTGCGCGAATGCATCCGGCGATAAAAACACTTCGCGGATATTTTCGCGGCCGCACCGTTCCACGATCGCTTGCGCTAACATGCGCGGCGAGAGGCCGTTTTGCACGAACTCTTTGTAGGTGACAATCCGTGGCTGGCAACTAGCGCCTGCTGACTCCCGATCATCCGCAAACGCGCAATGCCAATACACAGCGCTGGGATGCTGAAATCCCCAGTCGATCGAAATCCAGCGCGGCAACCACGGCTCCAACCGCAAATCTTCCGGACGCGCGGTGTGCCGGCCAATTTCAAACACGTCAAAATATTGCCCGGCGAAAACATCCCAGTCGCCGTCCAGAAACGCGCGTCGCAAATGCTCCGGCAACGCTTCGAGGGTGCGGCGATATTCCGCGTCGTTCGCGTAGATGGGATTGTCGTCGAGCCGGGCGCGGATAAATTCGTAATCGCGCGCGTCGTAATTCTCGGGCCGCTCGAATCCCGCTGGCGGCGCCTGATCCACCCACAGCGCCTTCACCCAGGCGTGACCGATGTTGCCGGGGTTGGATGCGCCTGCCATACACGGAAAACTTCCCGGTGCCGGGCAGCGATTGCGCGAAGTCAGGAATTGCCACTGCTTCAGAGTAAAGTGCGTCAGTTCATCCAGCCCGATGAACAAAAATTCCGCGCCTTGATATTGGTAAACGTCACTCTCATTGCGGCAGTATCCGAAACGCGTGGTCGAACCATTCTCCCAGGTCACCACGTGTTTGGATTCGTTGTAACTCTTGTAGAGTCGCTTGGGTACGTCACGGCGAAAATAGGTCAGCAGCGATGATTCCAACTCCTGATATGTGCGTCGCAGCAGCAGTGTGTCGCAGTGCGGCGTACCGAGCGCCTTATAAATCGCTTCCCACAACAAAGCCTTTGTTTTTCCCGGACCGGCCGCGCCCCCGAACAGCCGGTACTTCGCGCCGGACTGGTGAAAATCGCGCTGCCGTGAAAAAGCCTGGTAGCACTTTCTGAGATCGATGCTCTTGCTGTTTCGGGGCGGGCTGGTCCGTTTTGTCATGGACGAAGTTAGGCAGCACGGGCGCGCTTGCCTATGCACGGTTTGAAGCTAGGACTGCCCGCGAAGTTTTTTGCCGGCGTAAAACGCCACGCCGCCGCCAATCAGTGCGACCGCTGCCGGCCAATGGTGCAAGCTCAGCACTACGCCGGCCACCACCGCCGCGACGCCTATAATCTGCGTTAGTTCCCCAATGAACTGCACATTCGCATTAATCGTGGCCATTCTCGTTTCCTCACTCTTCATCGATGTTTCGTCGTTCGCGATCCGGCCGCGGAATTCCGGTCCAGTCGATGCGCAGCGGTTCATCCACTTGTGCCGGACCGCCCTTGCCAAAAATCAGCTCCCGAAGCCGGTCCAATTCCGCCTTGGAAACTTTTTCGTCCGTCGAGACCACCAACCGCGCGCTTGCGCCCACCAGGTCGACATGCATTGCCACGGCGCGAACATAGGCGGGTCCATCCAGTAGCGCTTCCGGATCGGTAGGAATTTTCAGTGATTCGCTTACGGCCAACGCTTTTTGTTCTGACTCAGGCGACTGGGCTCTGGGCATGGGTTTTTCTTCTTTTTGCCGGGACAGCGCCGCGTCAGCGCATGCTTTACGAATCGCACGGCCCTCGTCCATGGACTTGGTCCCCGCAGCGATTTTTTCGTGTGCATCGTCAGACGCAGCAACGGCTGGTTCGCAAACGACGATCGAGCAGCCGTTCGCACTGGCAACTGCAGAGCAGTCGAGTTCATGTGCGAGCGCGGTGCGATCGGCCTGCGCAGCCGTTTCTTCGGCAACTTGCGCGGCCGCGGAGCGGCCATCGCCCGCAGGCGCCGCGCCACGCTGCTCGTGTTTGGCGGCAGCGTTGCCTCGGACCTTTGGAAAGTTTGCGCGAGTTCCGGAGACTCTGTCCCGGCGTGAGCGGACCGCTTTCCGTTTGAGCGGAGCGGCCGCGGACAGCACCGACCGGCGATTGACCGTGGAACGGCCAGCCGGAGGTGCAGCCACCGTCGCCGGGTTCAGCGGAGACGGTGGAATTTCGAAATGTGTCGAGGCTTCTGTGCCTGCACAATAATTTGCCGGGGAGCCTCCGCGCGCCGAGGACCCGGCTGACGCGGAATCCTGCATCGCAGGCGCAACGAGCACGTGAGACGCGTGACCAGAGACATGCACCGTTTCACGCGGGCCATTGCTGGAAAATCTTTTGCTCATGATGGCACACGGCTGGAAACCGGCATTTCTTCGAGTGCCATTTTGCGAAGCTTTCGCAAATCGGTGACGGCTTGACGCGCGAAGAAACCCAGCATGACACCGGCAACCAGTTCTTCATGCTGGCGGCAGAAGGTCGAGCATCTCTGCGAGCGCCGCCGGCACTGTCGCCAGGCGCTTGCCGACTGCCGATCCACCACGAATGCCGCGCATCGTTTCATAGTTCAGAAGTTTAGAAGTCCCGGTTAGTACTGGGTCATACTGCGCTGACTTTTGCGCTTTCCCTGCTACCGCTTGCCACTTACCGGACGGGCCGCGCGGAAGCGAGCCCTGCCGCAGGCAAGTTCACTGCACAGAAACAGTGAAGCTTACCGGAGCGCCCGGCTTGACTAATGCAGTAGCAGTACATGCGTTTGGGTCGGACTCCGTTCCATCGGCCATTTGTGCGGTGGCGCCGAAGGAGTGCGAACCGCTTTTTAGCGTCAACGCTGTGCTGGTTCCGGTAATGCCGGTAACTGCGGAGTTTGCGCCGGATGGCGCGGCAATCGAAAAAAGCTTCACCGGAGCAGCGCCTGACAGATCGTAAATGTTGAATTGCTTCACGCAGCCAGTGGTCACCGTTGTGCTGCAGGCGTTGTCCGCGGTGAAGTCATAGTTCAAAGTTGCGGTAATGGTATGCTGCGCGGGACCGGCCCATGCCGCCACCGCCAACACCAATGCGCAAAATAAAATGAAATGAATTCGTAAGTGTTTCATGATTTTCCCTTAGCCCAGCCAATTCTGGCTGCGTCCGGTTTGCAGCGCGCCGAGAAGCAAATCGCCGCGCACAAGAACCCCACAGCCAGGACTGCTCCCGCGAAAACTACCTACACCAGAATCTTGACGGTCAATCCTGCGCCGCCAGTCGAGCTGACAAACCGAATGCGCAGAAACCTGGCTTGCACATTCGCCAAGGTTCGCCCTTCGCCCGCGGCCAGGGTTGTGGTGTCGATCGTCTGATATTCCGAATCCACATCGTTTATCGCGGCCTGCAGAACGATGTTGACCGCGGTTGGAACGGTCCCAAAAATCGTTTGCCAGCGCACCGATGTGCCACTGTCCGGCAGCCCGGTGTAGCTCGGCAAAGCAAATTGCGTTCCGGAAGTGGCCGATCCCGGAAACGTCTCGTTGTTGAAACTGAAACCCACGTCACCCGAGGACAGCGAGATAGGCGGTGTCACATTCTGATAGACCGGCATGTGTGCTCCTGAAAGATCGAAAGCCGAAACACACCACGAGCGCAGTAGCAAACCAGTGGTGTTGAAGTTGGTTTTGTAGCGTCGGGATAAACCCGGCGTCCGGTCCGGTGAACTAAGAATTCACTAATGGACCCTGGATGGAATGCTGCCTAAAAACAAAAAACCCTCGCGGGTTGCGAGGGAAAATCACTGCTGGCAGTAACTGCTATTAGGATACACTTCTGAACGGAAACAAGTATACCATACCGTTACGTATTGTCAATAGAAAAGTGAAAAGCGGCAAAAGATTTTTTCTTTTCCCACCTTCTCCAGCCTAACTTCTTTCTTTTCAGACTTTCTTTACAGCAACACCGTCCTCCGCCCACCATTCCTACATGCTAAACTCCGCAACAAAGGAGCAAGCCATGAACTCCTCGTTTCGCCCAACCTACCCACTTCCTCTCATCGCCGCCTTACTCTCGGCTCTCTTCGTCCTGGCGGCTCCAGCGCTTGGTCAACAGGCCCCTCAACCCACCGCCGCCGAGATGAGCAAAAACGAAACCGTCGCCTCCGCCCTGCTTCGCGGAATGAAATTCCAGGAATACCAGGTCCGCTCCGCCGCTGAAGCCATGCCCGAACAATCCTATGGTTTCCGCCCGGCCGAGGGGAAATTCAAGGACCAGAAACCGGAATTTGGTCCCTCCGAGATGCGCACCTTTGCCGAACAGGTCAAACATGTAGCCTGCGCGAACTTGGCTTTCGCGGCCGAATTTGACGGCCAGAAGCCTCCCGAACGCTGCGACCAAGGAGGTCCGGATCCCGCGAAAACCAAACGCGAACTTCTGATCTATCTCCGCAACTCATTCATGGCGATTCACAAATCACTGGGAGCGATCACCGCTAAAAACCAGTTCGATCCGATCGAAGGCCCGTATGCCGGGCCGAACACGCGTCTTGGCTTGGCTACCGTGGTGATCTGGCACAACGCCGATCACTACGGGCAAATGGCAATTTATCTGCGCCTGAACGGAATCGTTCCGCCGGCCAGCCAGCCCAATCCTCCGCCGGTCAAAGACACCTACTGAAAGCTTACTGAATGAAGGCGCCGTCGCTCGAATGGTTGCGGCAATCAGTCTCCCGGTTTTCCACCGCGAAACACAATTTATTTTCCACAATCCTCTTGACTCTATTCCCGCACGGGAGCATGTTTCCCGTCAGCCTCTTTCCAGCCAGCCCCCTCGCACGAAAGGAGTTTCACAATGCCGCGTTTTCTACACCAAGTCAGCTTTACGCCCGAAGCCATCGCACAGCTAGTCGCTCATCCGCAGGACCGCTTTGAAGCGGTGCGCGGCCCGATTGAAAAATTGGGCGGCAAAATGGAGCACGGCTATTTTGCCTTTGGCGAACACGACGCCATACTCATCACGGAAATGCCGGACTCTATCTCCGCCGCTGCGATTGCACTGGCATTTGCCGCCGGTGGCGCGCTCAGGACTTGCAACACCACAGCCCTGCTTACCGCCGCCGAGGCGCAGGACGCTATGCGCAAAGCCGCTACCAGCGGCTACAAACCAATAACCAAGACGGCGACCGCCGCCGCTCGCTAGCGTCCCCCAGGGGCGCGGACGTTCGCCCGCGCCCCGCTTTTTTCGCTTCAGTTAATTCCTACCATCGTTTGAATTTCTCCAGCATTGCCGCCCGTTCTTGCCGTCATTCCGAATCCGCCGCTAGCGCCGCGCGGAATCTCTCTTCACTCGGAGCACCGCTCTGCTAAACTTTTTCCGATGCCCGGCGAACGGCAAACCGCGTGGCTGGCGAATATCCGCCTCCATCCCATCAAAGGCCTCGATCCCATCAGCGTGCCCGAAGCGCGCATCGGCCCCAATGGCGGACTGGAACTGGATCGCGTGTGGGCGCTTTTTTCCGTGGACGGCCAGTGGATTAACGGCAAGCGCTCCGCCACGATCCACCATATCCGCGCGGAGTATGATCCGCTGGTCTCCATGGTCACGCTTTCGGTTTCCGGCGGCTCCAGCAAAAAAAAAGAATCTAAGCCGGCGCGATTCGCTTTTCCCGGCGACTACCAGCGAGCCGCCACCTGGTTTTCCGAATATTTCGTGCAAACCGTAATCGTGCGTCACATTCCGGAAGGAGTGCCCGATGACGGACTGGCCCCGGGACCGACCATCGTCTCCACCGCTTCGCTGCAATCGGTCTGCGATCTGTTTCCAGAAATTCCGCTGCAGGAAGCGCGCGAACGTTTTCGCACCACGCTGGAAATCGATGGCGTGCCGGCATTCTGGGAAGATCAACTGTTTGGCGAAGAAGAAAACTATCCGGTGCGCTTCAAAATTGGCGAAGTCGCTTTCGAAGGCAGCAATCCTTGCGCGCGCTGTCCGGTGCCCCCGCGCAATCCCCGCACCGGCGAAGACCTCATCGGCTTCCAGAAAAGGTTCACTCAGATGCGCCGCGATTCCCTTCCGTCGTCATCGCCGGCCGCCCGCTTCGACCATTTCTACCGCATGGCCACCAATACCCGCGTTCCCTCCACCGAACAAGGCAAACTCCTCCGACTCGGCGACGCCGTCGTGTTGTCGTGATTTGAATTAACACGCATTCCGAAAATACTTGCGCGGCGGAAACATTTCGCGGTACAGCAGTTCTTTGCCGCAGCGGCGGCGCACGTCTTCGCTCCACTTCACCCAGCTCATTTCCGTGAGCCCCAGAAAATGACGCGCCGCGTCGTATGGCGACAGCCCCAGATAAAACAGGCGGAACATCACCATGCGCGATGCGTGCTCCGGACCATCCAGCGCCGCTTGTCCGGCCAGTGCGAAGTCTGCCACCCACTCATTCAGCCGCGGGCGAATATCCGGCCGCCACAGGAAACGACCGGAATCCTGCCAGTTCAAAGCGCAAACGCCGCGCTTGGTCTCCAGCACTTCCCGCGCACCGCGATAAACTTCCCAGCATACGTCGAAGGCTAGTTCTGGCTTGACGCTCATCACCACTCTCCTGTCGTCTCTGCTTGTGAACTCGATCGCAATCGTGGAAAAGTAAGTCCCGCGTGAAGCGCCGTTCGCCTGCAAAAGAAATCCTGTGTCGGGCGCAGGGTGTTTGATTGCGCCCGAACTGAATTCGCGCCCCGTCTACGCCGAAGCCTGCTGCTGAGCCGCTCTGTTCTCGGTTCTGTTCTGCTGCGTCACTCCGCGAACTGAAGCGCGCCGCCGTTCCAGCCGGTATTCCCACACCGGACCGCTCGCGCCACGGTCCTGCACTCCAGCCATTAACTTGGCGGCAGGGCGGCAACGCTTCCGCAGCCGATAGCCGCCGTGTTGGGTTTTTCGCAGATGCCGCAATTGCGCCGAAATGCTCGCCGGAGGATAGCCGGTCATCCTCGCCAACGACTCCAGCGTCAGCCACGTCTCGCACTCGCCCGCGCTGAGCATGACGTCGCGCAGTATTTCCCTCTGCAAAGGCGCGTGCTGCTCGTCTTTCTCGCCAAAGTGTGTTGCAACTTCAACCCTCATCGCTTGTCTTGCCATCGTTCCTCCTCCATCCGGCGGCTGTATCAGTCGCCGCCTTTTCACCAAGAACCGCCTTCTCTTCCACCAAATTCGAATCGCGCGCTGCACTTCCAATTTCACTTACAATTTCCAAATCATCATCGTCGGCAATTTCCTCTTCCTCTGCGCTCCACGCCGTGCGATCCGGATCTTCGTAATCGCCCTCGCAAGCGCTGCAAGCCTCGAGAGCATTGGTTTTCGCGCTCTCCGTTCCTTCGTGATTTCCACATTTTTCCACAGCCCCGTGCATACCGTTTACCTATTGACTAAGAGTACCGCTGCGTTACTATGCTCACGTTTCGTGCATACCTGTTGTCCATACCCAGGGAGGCCCTATGTCCAGCTGCAGAATTTCCCCGCCGTGGGAATTCCTGCTGTCCGCATCGAGAAATAGTCTGCAGAGCTACGAATTGTCCCGGCTTAGCCATGCTTCGAATTTGCGAAAGGAAATCGCCGCCTTGGTAGACCAATGGGTCGAGGAAAATAGTTGCGCGATGCTGGCTCGCTGGTTGATGGAGCACCGAGAACGCGAGGTTCCCGCGATCATGTCCGCGGAACCGCTGAGCAAGACGGCTACCGTCGCGGCAACTGTGTCCGATAATTTTTTGCCTGATTTTGTCGCTGGAAGGGACAACCACCACGGACGAACCTAGAAAATTCCATCGTTTGTGGCCAGGTTGCGCCGCAAATCTCGCGAATTTCGCTCTCCGGCATGGCGTGCCGGAAGCAGGCGGCACTATGGCCGCTTCGCGCCGGTTTGTGCCGCTTTTGTTTCGTACTTCGCGGGAGCTTGCCCGCCTGGCGCCGCTCCGTGCCCGTGCGCCGCGCCTTTCCTCGCCAACACTGTGTAGAAGCACAGCCATCTCCACGAAGTCGCCGGCATCCCGCCCGACTTCTGTCATGGCTGCTTTATATATGTTATAAGAAGTATACCATACAGTAATACTGTGTATCGCAGACTTCTCGTTGCGGCGTATAGCCCGTCAGCTTAGCGCTTAACGCGCTGCCGCGGATTTAGGCAGGATGTCTTTCTCTAGCAATTGTTCTTTGCGATAAACCAGCGAATTTATATCGTACGGAGCAAGCTCAAATCCGTGGCCGTGAGTAATGGCATCGGTCGGGCAAGCTTCCACGCAATATCCGCAAAAAATACACCGCGAATAGTCGATGTTATAAACAGAGGCGTATCGTTCCCCCGCCGAAATTCTGTTCGTGTCGGTGTTTTCCGCGGCTTCAATGTAAATGCAATTCGCCGGGCACGCTGCCGCGCACAGAAAGCATCCGACACACTTTTCCAGTCCGTTTTCATCGCGATGCAATACGTGGATTCCGCGATAGCGCGGCTGAAAATTTACCGGCTGCTCCGGATAACTCTCTGTGGCGGATTTGCGGAACATGGTGCGAAACGTCACGCTAAATCCGTTGAACATTGTTCTGAAAGTGTCGAAAACTTCGCGCAGCGGAGAGGCCATAGGGCGAGTTTATCAAACGTCCGTAGGCCGAGCAAACTTGCGCCGTTTACACCGCTTGCGCTCGGCGGCCGGACAACGCCAGGGCGATCTGTTTACCGTGGAAACGTCCGTTTTCAATAAAGATTTCGCTGGTGTGGCGGCCGCCGATAACCACACCCGCCAGATATACGCCTGGAACATTGCTTTCGTGTGTCTCCGCATTCATCGCCGGTTTTTTCGTCACTGGATCGAGTTTCACGCCCAGGCTTTCAATAAATGCGAAGTCGGGATGATATCCCGTCAAAAGGAAAACCTGCCTGGCCGGTAACCGCTTCTTCCCTTCCACGTTTTCAATGAGCACCGCGTCGGCGGTAATTTCCTTCACAACAGAATTGAAGTGCATCGGAATTTGTCCGGCTTTCACGCGATTTTCGATATCCGGCTTAACCCAGTACTTGATCGTTGCGCCCAGTTGTGCATCGCGATGCACCATGGTGACGCGCGCGCCGTTGCGCCACAAATCCAGCGCCGCTTCGGCAGCCGAATTCTTGCCGCCTACTACCACCACATCCTGGTTCCAATACGCGTGCGGTTCCGTGTAGTAATGCGAGACGTGCGGAAGATTCTCACCGGGAACGCCAAGTTCATTCGGCAGATCGTAATAACCCGTAGCGACGGCGATTTTGGCGCCATGGTACGCATTGATCGCCCCATTTTCTGCCGTCGTGCGAATCACAAAATTCCCATCGCGTCCTTCCAGTTTAGTGACTTGCTCGTAGAGCCGCAGCTCCAACGCAAAATGCTCGGCCGCCTTCCGATAATATTTCAGCGCTTCGGCTCGCGTCGGCTTTTCGGCGGCGCAAACCAGCGGCAAATCGCCGATTTCCAGCAATTCCGGCGTCGTGAAAAACACCATGTTTGCCGGATAATGGAATAGCGAGTTGCAGATCGCCCCTTTGTCGATCACTAGCGCCGTCAATCCGGCGCGAACCGTTTCAATCGCGCACGCCAAGCCGGTCGGACCGGCTCCGATGCAGATCAAATCATATTTCTTCATAGAATTTTAGTTTGCCGAGGGCTGATTGGAAATGCAAATCAGGCGCCAAGCCGGAGCCTGCCCCCATTTTCCCCGATTGATTCCCGATTCGCGGATTAAGCTGCGGTAGAATCCGCCGCTGCGTTCCCTCCGGATGTTCCAGACATTTCGGAAGCGCTTCCTTCCAGTTGGGAAAGGATTTCGCGTAGCGTCGTGATCAACTCGTCGCGCGAGACATGACTCTTCTTGAACTGAATGCGAAACTTGAATGCATCGTTCTGCGGTTCAAAGTGAAAGATAAACGGTTGCGGCCGCTGTGGACCAGCCTGCTCTTCCCGGCGTTCGCGGCGCGCTTCATCGCGCGTCAGGCCACCCTGCAGGATGCGGTGCAGCATTTCGGCCATCTTCTTTTCCGTGGGTTGACGGGCAATTTGCAGCAGCAGCGATTTGGATGTCACTCCGTTCTCAACGCATTTCTTGCGTAACAATTCGGGAATATTTCGCAGAGACAGCGTTTCTGTTACCGACGATCGCGCCCGGCCAATCTTCTTCGCCACATCCTCGTGCGTGTATTCGAACTGGGTGGCCAGCCGATGCAGTCCGTCGGCTTCCTCAAAAGCCGTCAGATCTTTCCGCTGAATATTTTCAATCAATGCGATTTCGAGAGTCTCGGCTTCATCTACGGTCTTTTCGATGCACGGAACCTCGCGCAAACCGGCCGCCCTCGCCGCGTGGTATCGCCGCTCGCCCGATATGATGTAGAAGCATCCTTCACTGGAGATGAACCGCACCAGGAGCGGTTCCAGTACGCCCTTTTCACGGACCGACTCGGTAAGTTCGCGCAAATCTCCCAGCGCCTTCCGCGGTTGCTCTGGATTCGGGCGGATTTCATCCACACGAATCATCCGGCCCACTGCGGCGCCGCTGTAGCTTGTCAGTTGTTCGATGTAGTGCGCGTCATGCCGCATCTTCAGCGTGACGGGCAACCCTGCTTTCTTCAACACGTTGAATGACCTCCGCCGCAAGTTTCTTGTACTCGATCGCGCCGGGTGATTTCGGCGCGAAGGTGAGAATCGTTTCTTTGTACGCCGGGCTTTCTTCCAGGCGCACATTCTTGCTGATCTTGGTTTTGAACAGCACTTCACCAAACACGGTGCGAATTTGTCCGTGCGTGTCGCGCGAGATATTGGTGCGCTTGTCGAAGAGCGTGATGACTACCCCGAGAACTTTCAGTCCCGGATTTGGCCGCGCGCGAATTCGTTCGTACGTCTCAAGCAGATCGTCCGTTCCTTCAATAGCAAAATAGGCCGCCTGAATCGGCACCACCAGATGCGTTGAACTCACCAGCGCATTGACGGTCAGGATCCCCAGCGATGGCGGCGTATCCAGCACGATGTAATCAAAATCTTTCAGCACTGGCGCCAGCGCGTCCTTCAAACGATAAGGCGCGTCGAATTGTCCTGCTAGCACTTGCTCCAGCTTCGCCAGTGCCAGCCTTCCGGGACCGACAAACAGATTGGGATCCTTGGTCGGTTTGATCACATTTACCATCGGTGTGCGCGCTTCGCTCAGCACATCGAACATCGACGCGGACACTTCACCGGAGGCGAAGAATGCAATCGTCGAATTGGCTTGTGGATCGAGATCGATGAGGAGTGTGCGCTTGCCCCGATTTGCGATGGCTGCCGAGAGATTGATCGCCGTGGTAGTTTTTCCGACTCCGCCCTTTTGATTGGCAATCGTTATGATGGCGGTCATTCCGTTGCGCCTCCGTTCGCGCGGTCCGCAATTCGATCTGCGTTCCGGCAACCGGCTTCCCAGATGTAGGTGCCGTCCGTGATAAGCCCCCTATAGCTAGGCTTACAATACGTTCGTAAGCGATTGAAGTGCAAGGAAAAAGTGGAATTTTGCCAACAGTCAGTGGAAAACTTCTCTGGGCGGGAATACTGTCTGCGAGACTCGAGATTAAAATAGGATTAAAAACGGATAATCGAGGGGGAACCTAAAAATCAAGACTCCAAAAATTCTCTGGCGGGTTCTGCAGTTCGAGTCCCAGCTCCCAACCCGTGCGGCCTTCGTGCCCGCGCCAGACCAGTACCGTCTTACAAACACTCTTGTTCACAAGATTCACGAGATCGAACTTCTGCCCGAGCGGAAAGCCCTGCGGAACAACCACCAAACAACCCTTCGGGCTAATATCGACGGTCCAACCCTGCGCAGAATGTCGCTCATGAGCTTCTTCCCATTCAATCGCGATTGGAACGCGCGAGTTCACGCGCTTCCCTGCTCGTAATTGCTTCATTCTATGCTCGAGGCTGGGTTCGCTTGACACGCAATTCTCCCGGAAAGTCTACCGCCGCATCGCGACGCTCGTAATAACCCCTGGTTCTGGAAGGCTTTCTTTTAGAGTAAAGAACATCCGCAGGCGGGTCAATGCATTGGCGGCGCATTCTCAGTGAGTCAGTTACTCCTGAGGTAGCCTATCGCAGCGCAGACTTCAGATAAGACAGCATCCGATAGCCCGCCACATAACTGAAGGGCACCAGCTCCAGCGAATAGTGGCCGCAGGGGAGCTCCAGCGTCCGCGGGTCGGCGCCGTGCTGGTTCAGCGCGTCTACCATCTGCTCCGTCAATTCCGGCAAAAAAGTGGGGTCGTACTTGCCATACACCATGAACGTGTTCCGCTTGGCGCCCATTCCCATCTGCACATAAGGCATCGGGCTGACCGGCGCCCAATATTCGCGGAGCTGATCGACCGTCACATATTCGCGAAGGCTTTCCCAGACATGATTCGTCGTCATGCCGCCGCTCACAACGTCCGCAAAATACGTTGAAACATGAAAAAATCCGCCAGCATGTACACCCTGGTCGTGCATCATCGTGATGTAACCGACCGAAGAACCGATGCTGGTGCCAAGAATTCCGATCCGCGAATAACCCTGCTGCTCCAGCCATCGCAAGCACCGCTTGGCATCCTGCACCGCCTGCCGGTTCGCCTGTAGCGTGAGTCCAATGTTTGAACCGACTAGCTGATCCGCGCGCTCATGCCCCTGGGCCATTCGCCGATCATGGTAAGGCATGCTCATTTTCAGGGCTGACACTCCCAGCCGCTGAAGCCACTCACACAGTCCGCGCTGCCCGTGCCATTTTGCGTTCCAATTTGGAAGCACCAGCACTGCGGCTCGTTTCGCCTTAGCGGGAAATAGTTGTGCGTGCACAATGTTGTTTTCTGGCGAAGGAGACTCAATCGATGAAGTGAATGTCAGCACGTTGTCCGCGTCAAGCCGGTAGTCATTAGCAGGGCCGGCTTCATACCACTGCCTGCTGTTTTGCAGGGTCTGCCTGGCATATTGCGAAAAAAAGCCCTCGGGGTCGCGCTCTTCTGGCCCTCCCCCAACGTGTTCTGTTCCCCATTCGAACGGGCGCACCCTTCGATTATCGTCGGTGGTCCAGCGGCGGTGCTCATATCTTCGGATTTGCTCTTCGAACCAGTTCATAGCATCTTTATTCACTATAACTTAGCTGTTTTAAGCTCGCCAAATCGCCCTTCCTCGTTAGGCATCGGACACCGCAATAACGCGTGCCGATTGAGGCGGCTCGCCTGCTATGTCACAGTAAAAATGTGATTATCGCGGCCTTTTTCCTCCTCGGCCTCTTGATAGGCAGCTTTCTGAACGTCTGCATCACGCGGATTCCTGCGGGTGTCTCCATCGTGTCGCCAGGTTCTCGCTGCCCGGAATGTGGCGCTCCGATCAAGCCGTATGACAATGTGCCCGTTCTGAGCTGGCTGCTCCTGCGTGGAAAATGCCGCAATTGTCGTACTCCGATCTCGCCGATGTACCCCTCCATCGAATTCGTCACCGCACTTCTTTTTGTCGCCTGCTACCTTAGCTTTGGCCTTACCGTCGCCACTCTAAAGTGGCTTTTTTTGAGCAGTATCTTGCTGGTCCTGATTGTTACCGATTACCGCGAGCGCATTCTGCCCGATCTCGTGAATTGGTTCGGAGCCGGAATTGGCATCGCCTTCGCTGTTCGCGTGCCTCCTGCGGACGGAATTGTTCGAATGTTCCTCAGCCGCCATCTGGCCGCCGCGCTCCCGCGCTGGAGCCCAGGTGTTCTCGACGCCATCCTCGGTGGTCTGTTGTGTGGAGGCCTTCTCTGGGGAGCGGCGATTTTTTACCGTATGGTTCGCGGCCGCGAGGGGATGGGTTTTGGCGACGTAAAGATGATGTTCATGGTGGGTACGTTCTTAGGCGCGCGCGCAGCTTTTCTCACCATACTTTTGGGCACCTTGTTAGGGACCGTCATTGGCGTCGGCGTCATTCTGGCGCTCTTCGCTTCCGGATGGAAAAGCGCTCTTGCCCGGCGAGCCAGCAAAATGGGTTTGGGTAAAGTCAGCGGGTTGCGCTGGGCGATTGCCAGCCGTTATCAACTTCCGCTTGGCACTTTTCTCGGCATCGCGGCGTTTCTCATCATGTTCTTCGGTCCGTGGACAGGCTCGCGCTGGTCAGTGCTCCCACTTGGCTGAGAATCGCATATGGCTTCGCATCTTCTCATTTTCGTGATCCAGCGCCAGCAAAGCGGTGTCCCCTACCCTGGGCTGTTTTTCATCATGACTGCGGTAATCCTGATTGGCGTGATGGGCCTGGCCATTTTTTTGCTCCGCTACACTTTCGGCCGCCCGCGCGGTCCTGAAAAGTCCGGCGAAGCCTCGGCGCCGCGCGCGGAAAATGCGCCGGCGTTTATGACCGCATCCATGCAAGCGGTAATCTTGCGGCTTCGCGAACAAGAAAAAGAGCTCGAGCGACTCCATAAAGCCGAACGGGAACGCGCCGAAAGCACCGCTCGCTTGAGCGAAGAAGTTACCCGCAATATGCCTTCGGGTCTGTTGGTCATTGGCGCAAACGGCCTGATTTCTGGCACAAATCCGGCGGCCGAACAGGCGCTCGGCATAAAGAGCATTCTCTT
The DNA here is from genome assembly GCA_036522855.1 of Candidatus Acidiferrum sp. Taxonomy (GTDB): domain Bacteria; phylum Acidobacteriota; class Terriglobia; order Acidiferrales; family UBA7541; genus Acidiferrum. Next base: position 15,265 of record DATDFA010000021.1, read on the forward strand.
TCGTCGTTATAGCGAAGCGCTCGGCGAATCCAGCGCGCTCACTAATTTGATTCAGCAGTGCCTGGCGGAGGGGAAAATCTTTCGTCGCGAACAGGCTGCACACATTGCGCCGGACGGCACTCATCGCGAACTTGGCGTTACCATCTCTCCCATTCGTCGCGGCCAGGAAAAGGCTACCGGTGTCATCTGCCTGCTGACCGACCTCACCGAACTGGCATCCCTTCAGAAGCAAATGCAGCTTCGCGAAAATCTTGCGGCCCTCGGCGAACTCTCGGCGGGCATCGCCCATGAATTTAAGAACGCCTTGGCCACCATTTCCGGATATGCGCAAATGATTCAGTCTGAGCCGAACGCCGGCGACACGCCGGAGAACGCGGACAAGATTCTGGAGCAAACCCGCAATATCACTCACGTCGTAACGGAATTTTTGCGCTACGCTCGCCCGCTGGAAATCTCGCAAGAACGCGTTGAACTCCGCCCGCTGCTAGACCGCATTACCAGTGAAATCCGCGAACTTCAGCCGGGTGTACAAATCACGATGCAGGGAGACTTCATGGAGATTGCCGGCGACGAAGGACTGCTTCGTCAGGCCTTCCTGAATCTTGCTCGTAACGCCGCGGAGTCCGCTGCCGCTAGTTCACCCGATCCCGCTGTCATTCTTTGTGGCGAAGCTTCCAATTCCCTCGACGAACATTTGCAGCGCCTCCGAATCCTGGATAACGGCGCTGGAATTTCTGCCGACGTTTTGCCAAAGCTTTTCCGGCCTTTCTTCACCACCAAAGTAGACGGCACCGGCCTCGGGCTTGCCGTGGTACAGAAAATTCTGTTGCAGCATGGCGGTCAGGTCGAAGCTCGCAACCGGGCAGAAGGCGGCGCGGAGTTTATTGTTACGCTACCCGCGATCCGTACGCTTTCGCAGGCAGTAGAATCAAAAGAGGTCGCTATCTAACGCAATTGGGGACGCCAGACGCGCCCCGGAGGTAGTTCCGTGCGCACAATCCGAACTTTCTCGGCACTCGTTTTTGCTTTCGGCTTTTCGGTTGCGGCTTCCCGTGCCCTCGCCCAACAGGACCAATCGCAATCGAATACCGGCGATCCCGTGGCCGATGCTGCTCGTAAGGCTCGCGAACAGAAAAAAACTTCGCCCAAGCCCAAGAAAGTGTTTACCGACGAAGATGTCGCGTCCAAGCCTGCCGCCGAAGTGTCTGCTCCTACAAGTTCGACAACCAATCCGGAAAACGCAACCGCGAGTGAGACGCAGCCGGCAACACCCGTTCCGAAGGAAGCTGCTTCAACAAAGACAGAAGACGTGAATTCCGAGGCTTACTGGCGCAAACGCTTCGCCGCACAGCACAAAAAGATTGCCGACGCCGAAGAAGAGCTCAACGTTCTGCAGCGCGAAGCCGAGAAAGCAGACGTTCAGTATTACCCCGACCCGCAAAAAGCGATGAAAGAACAATATACGCGCCAGGAAATTAACGACAAAAACGACAAAATAGCCGCCAAGAGAAAAGAAATTTCGGATCTCAAGCAACAACTCAGCGACATGGAAGACGAACTCCATCGCACGGGAGGAGACTCGGGCTGGGCGCGCTAGCGATTTTTTGCGACGAATCTTGCGTGTCCTCCTCGCCGGTGACATCCGCTTGAACGCGTAGCTCTCGGATTCTGGAAACCGATGGAACCTCTTCTTCTCGTGGAAGACAAAACGGAACTTCGCGCCATGCTTCGCAAAGCATTGGAGCGCAATGGTTTTCGCGTTGAAGAAGCTCCAGACGGTTCCGCCGCCATCCAGAAAATCCGCGCCAAACGCTATCAAATGGTGGTCACCGACTTAAAAATGCCCGGCGCTTCCGGACTCGACGTGTTGCGTGAATCCAAGCAAGCCGATGTCACCATTCCGGTGATTCTCCTCACCGCTTTCGGCTCGGTGGAAGAAGCCGTCTCCGCGATGAAGGAAGGCGCTTTCGATTTCATCCAGAAGCCCGTCGATCTCGATCACTTGAAACTTCTTGTCGAACGCGCCACCCGCCAGCAGGAAATGCTCCGCGAGAATTTGGTCCTTCGCGAGGAATTCTCCGCTCGTTACGGCTTCCCTCGCATCGTCGGCGAATCTGATGTCATGAAAGCCGTTAGCCATCAGCTTCAGCGGGTTGCGCCGACCGATTCCACGGTCCTCCTCCTCGGCGAAAGCGGCACCGGCAAGGAACTCTTCGCGCGCGCCATTCATCACCTTTCAAATCGCCGCGAGCAGCCCTTCATAGCACTCAACTGTGCCGCCATTCCCGAAGGTTTGGTCGAAAACGAACTCTTCGGCCATGAACGTGGCGCGTTCACGGGAGCTGGCAATCGCAAAGCCGGCAAAATCGAACTGGCCCAGCGCGGCACGCTTTTTCTCGACGAGATTGGCGAGCTTCCCCTCGCCAGCCAGTCCAAACTTCTGCGTGTTCTCGAAGAACGCTGCTTCGAACGCGTCGGCGGTACGCAATCCATCGAGGTCGATGTGCGCATCGTCGTCGCTACTAATCGCGATCTTGCACAGCGGATCCGCGACAAGCTCTTCCGCGAGGATCTCTACTTCCGCATCTCCGCTGTTCCTCTGACGATTCCGCCCCTGCGTGATCGTGCCGACGACATTTTTTTACTGTGTGATCATTTCTTGGAAAAATTTGGCCGCGAACTCAATAAGGGCCCATTTACGCTCGAACCAGACGCTCGAGGCACCCTGAGCGCGTATCCGTGGCCGGGAAACGTCCGCGAATTGCAAAACGCTCTGGAACGCGCCGCGATCCTCTCTGACGGCCCGGAAATTACCTCGGACCTTCTGCCCTCGATGGTTACGCCCATTCGCACCGAAAGCGCCCCGCAAAATCTCCTTCCCGAATCCTTTTCATGGGCTGGCAGTCTCGAAGACGTCACCGCCCGCGCGCAACTCCACGTCGAGCGCGTCCTGCTCGAAAATGCCCTCCGTGAATGTCGTTGGAACAAAACTCGCGCCGCCGAAAAATTGGGCATTGCACCCAAGACCCTGCTCACCAAAATGCGCGCCACCGGTCTCGAAAACTAATGCCTGTATTCGGCTGACCGGCTTCCCTTCGCCCGGGCGCCTGCAGGCGCGGTCAATCCAAACCGCTGTAGCGGCCGTGAATCCCTCTTCGATTGAAGACGAACCTCTCCCGGTAATTCCTGAATCGGTTTCGCCCATTCACTCCTGAGACTCCGTTGCGCTTTTCCTGCCCACATGCAGCGCCACTGTCCCGCCCGTCCACACCCGCGCTTGAACATTTGCGAACCCGTTCCCCTGCATCAACGCCGTCAACTCCTCAGGCCGCAAGAACTTCGCCACCGACTTCGGCAAATATGTGTATGCTGCCCGGTCTCCGGAAATAATCCCGCCGATCCGTGGCAGCACCGACCGAAAATACCATCGGTACAAATCCCCAAACCACCCTGGCTTCGGCTCTGTAAATTCCAGAATCGCGATCGTCCCGCCCGGTTTCAACACACGGCGGATCTCGAACAGGCCCGCCTCGTAATTTGCCAAATTGCGGAATCCAAACGCCGCGGTCACCAGATCAAACGATCCATCAGCAAAAGGCAATCGCAGCGCATCCGACTCCACAAACGAAACTTTCCAGCCCTCTGTGGAGGGTTGGTGTTGCAAGGGTGCGGTTCTTCCATTTTCCGCTTCCGCTTTTTCCTTCGCTCTCACCAGCATCGTGTGTGCAAAGTCCGCTCCCCACACACGTCCCTTGGCCTTTCGTTGCAAAGCCAACGCCAAGTCCCCGGTTCCGCAGCACAAATCCAGAGTATTTGCATCCGCCCGTTGCAAAATTGGCTGCAGTAACTTCGCAGTCCTTGCCCGCCACATCCGGTCCATCTGCAGCGATAAAATATGATTCAGCAGGTCGTATCGCGGCGCTATCTGCGTGAACATCTCCCGAACTTTTCGCGATGCATCGCTCTCGTCCGCCGCGCCTTCCGGGCGAGTTCCACTGCTCGCTTCCTTGCGCGACGCAGCTGTCTCAGCCATGCAGCACCGGACGTGCTTCCGCCACAGGCGCGGTCAGTCGCAAAATTAATTCCAGCTTTTCTATTTCGGGCGCCTCGTAAGTTCTGGCCTTGCCGATCTCTGGCGTCAGCACAAATCGCAATTTCCCATTGCGCGTTTTCTTATCGGCACCCATCAACTCTATCAATCGCCTTGCCGGCGCCGCTGGCCACGTCGGCAGTTTCCCCATCCGCCTGATCAGCGAAATAATCCGCGAAGCGTCCGCTGCTGGCGTTACGCGAATCTCATGCCCATAAAGCGCCGCCGCCATCATTCCCCAAGCCACGGCTTCGCCATGCTGATACTTCCTGTACCCCGTCGCGCTCTCCAGCGCGTGTCCGAACGTGTGCCCGAAATTTAGAATCTCGCGCAATCCCGATTCTCGTTCGTCTTTCGCCACCACATTCGCTTTGATTTCTATCGACCGCCTTATCGCGAACTCCAGCGCACCCGCATCGCGAGCCAGTAATTTCTCGAAATTCCTCTCCAAAAACGCGAACAACTTTGCATCCGCAATCACTCCGTACTTGATTACCTCTGCCAGTCCTCCGCGAAATTCCCTTTCCGGCAGAGTCGTCAAGGCATTCGTATCCGCGGCAACCAACCGCGGCGGATAAAACGCCCCCACGAGGTTTTTTCCCTCCGGTAAATTCACTCCGGTCTTTCCGCCAATCGCGCTGTCTGTTTGCGCCACCAGCGTTGTCGGCACGTGCACCAGCGCGACTCCGCGCAGAAAACTTGCCGCCACAAATCCAGCCACGTCGCCTACCACTCCGCCGCCGACAGCCACCACCGCCGAATGCCGGTCCGCTCCAGCCTTGACCAAGCTTCGCGAAATCTCCTCGACGCTCTTTAGATTTTTTCCCGCTTCGGCGTCATCAAACTTGTGTACCCGTGCTGCGTTCGTGCCACCCAGGGCGCGCAGCACTTCTTTTCCAACCGGCGACCAAACTTTAGGTGACGTCACCACGTGCAAGCTGGAAAAGTTTCCGACCTTTGCAATTTCCGTCGAGAGCTGCGCTATCACACCGGCGCCACACACGACCGCGTACTTCCCCGCCGCCGCTTTCACCCAAGTGCGTGTCGACCGCTTTGCGGTCGCACGTGAATTTGAGCGCTTTGCGGTCGCACCTGTATTTGACCGGTTCCTGATCGCATGTGAATTTATTTTCGCCATCGAAATCTTTTCAACTCTAACATACAGCGGACCTTGTTCCGCCTTTGCGCGCCGCTCGCGTCCATCTGAAATCTGTTAACATACTTGCTGCCGCCCGGAACTCCGATGACGCACACTCCCAAGACCTATCACGCTGATTTCGCCGTTGTCGGCTCCGGCGTTGCCGGTCTGCGAGCCGCGATCGAACTCAGTTCCGCCGGAACCGTCCTGGTCCTCGCAAAATCAACTCTCAGCGACTCCGCGACCGCTTGGGCGCAGGGCGGTATCGCCGTTGCCCTCAGCGACGAAGACGAGATCGGCCTCCACGAACAAGATACCCTTGCCGCCGGCGACGGCCTTTGCCGTCCCGAATCTGTGGCACTCCTCGTTGAAGAAGGCCCCAAATACATAGCGCAGCTCATCGAATGGGGTACGGAATTCGACCGCGCCGGCACCAAACTTGCTTTCACTCGTGAAGCCGCGCACAGCCGCTCGCGCATTCTCCATGCCCACGGCGATTCCACGGGCCGCGAAATCAGCCGCGCGCTTCTCGCACGCGCGCACACCATTCCGCATCTCCATTTGCGCGCCCACTCTTTCACCACTGGATTAATTCTAGAAGACGGTCGCGCGGTCGGCGTTCGCTTCATCGACGAAAGCGATGGCTCGCTCCACGAAGTGCGCTCTAACGCGGTTCTTCTCGCCACTGGCGGGCTCGGACAGATTTATCGCGAAACCACCAATCCTGAAGTCGCCACTGGTGACGGCATGGCCATCGCGTTCGAAGCCGGCGCCGTTCTCTCCGATATGGAGTTCATGCAGTTCCACCCTACCGCGCTGGCCATCAAGGGTGCGCCTCGCTTTCTGCTGAGCGAGGCCTTGCGCGGCGAAGGCGGTATCCTTCGCAACATTGATCTCGAACGGTTTATGAAGCGCTACGCGGAAGCGATGGAACTTGCTCCGCGAGACGTTGTTGCTCGCGCGATCGTCAGCGAAATGCATCGCACTCATGCCGAGCACGTTTATCTCGACATGACCGACAAGTCCGCTGAATTTTTGCTCAAGCGTTTCCCACGCATCTACTCCACCTGCCTCAGCTATGGCCTCGATCTCGCCACCGACATGGCCCCGGTCCGCCCCGCTGCTCACTACATGATGGGTGGCGTCAAGACCGATCTTTGGGGACGCACTTCCGTCTCCGGCCTGTACGCCGCGGGCGAAACTGCCGACACCGGCGTTCACGGCGCCAATCGCCTCGCAAGTAATTCTCTTCTCGAAGGTTTAGTCTTCGGCGCTCGCAGTGGCCACGCCATGATTGTTGACCGCTTTGCGGTCACAAACGGAAACGACCGCTTTGCGGTCACAAACGGAAACGACCGCTCTGCGGTCACAAATGAAAACGACCGCTCTGCGGTTACCGGTGAAAAAGATCGCTCCCTGGCCAAGCGTGCAAACGACCATGCTGCGCCGATACGCGAAAACGGCCATTCTGCGCTCGCGAACCACAAAAACTTGCAGCCACCAAAACACAAACTATCGGAGCTTCCCGGCATTCCCGCGCCAAAACCGGACGCCCTGCACGCGAATTCTCCCCAAGTGCATGCACCCTCATCCGCGTCCGCGCGTACCGCCGCGGCCCATTCCGCAAAGCTCGTTGCCTCCTCCTCTCACTCTTCCGGTCATACTTCTAAAGCCGCAACACTCGCCGAATCCTCCCCGGGAACGCAGCTCTCCCGAGCGGCGACTTCATCACTGGACGAATCCGATCCTGTCGCTCTCGCCTTAACGCAAATTCGCGACCTCATGTGGCGCCACGTTGGAATCATGCGCAACGGCAAAGACCTCTCCGCCTCCATCGCCTTCTTGGAAAAAATGTCTCTGCCGAAACCTTCTCATCCCGGCCGGCGCGAATACGAACTCGTCAACCTTCACTCTCTCGCCTTGCTCATGGCCCGTTCCGCCCTCGCCCGCGAAGAAAGCCGCGGCAGCCATTACCGTTCCGACTTCCCCTACCGCGATGATGACCTCTTTCAAAAACACTCCCTCATCCAACGCTCCAAAGACCACCTCACCTTCGAACCATAGCGTCTAGTTTCTTCGCTTGTTTAATTTTTATTCGGTCCGGTGTGACTTCACTTCTCGGAGCAGCTCTCGCACATGTTCCCGCACACGGCGCTTGGCCGAGTGGAGCCCGTCCTTCATATCGTGACAAGTAATTGCAGTGGAAAGGTCACCATGTTTCGCCGACTGCCTAACGTGCGGATCGCGCGGCATCAGCCTGTGTCGGAGCGGGATAACGCAAAATGGCCGCCACGCCTGACTCATTCGGCACTTCGTCGGGCCGCAGCAAGTGTACGGTGCCCGCGTGCAGCACGGTCTCAGTAGCGATCTCGTTGAACAAATCTTCATCTCCCTCTTTGTACTCCGGATGCAATTCGATGGCGTTCTCGTTTGCATCGAATCTTCCCCATAGTTGCGTGCCCGCCGGCAGAAACACGGTATCAATTCGCCCTTCACGAGCAGCGGCGAGCACTCCCGTAAAATCGGTCGCAACTCGATCGGACCCCATTAAGTCCTGATACGTCGCAAGCGCTTTCTGCTGATCCAAAACAAACTGCGGTCGAATCAGATTCCATGCCGCGGCGTGCAGCTCATGCGCCTTCAATAGATCGGGGTTGCCGGTCACGCTCCGTTCGAGCAAGCTCGGATATTTATTTACCCTGCGGTATTCCCCGATTAATTCAACGACCCCGGCGACGACCAGCGGAGCGCGTTCGTTTTTCAAAAATCCACGCGCGCACTTTTCCACCTGTAAAAGGAACTCGTGCGTGCGTGTCTCTTCATCATCGACTCCAATTCCCTGTCCGGTGAAGACGGCGCCCTCTTTTCCGGCGGCACTTCCTCCAGCGCCTGAATGTGCTTGCAGGTGCGATTCCCGCACGTCGTATTTGAGGGCCTGGTCGACGCTCTCCGGCATATTTGCAATTTGAAGTTGCGCTAGCGCGACTGGAGTTCCACGGAAAAATCTGACGCGATTCCTGCTGAGAGCCAGCAAATAAAAAATACCTCCGGCGGCAAACAGCGGCAGCACCGGGCTAACCACAAAGCGTTCAGCCACGGAAACCAGTTCGTGAAAGCGCAGCGGCAATCGAAAATGTTGGAACAGGCCCTCGGAAAGAAATACCGCCAAACCGTCTCCCTGTTGACGCCAGAATGTACTGTTGCCTGCCAGCCTCCGAGCCGGAGCGAGTATCTGTCTGGCCACCGTGGGTCGCCGGCCCAGCGCGATGAGCTGCGACTCGGCTCGGTTAATCAGGTTTTTGAATCGAATCGCATCCTGTCGCGTCTCAGGACCGCCGCGATGCGCTGGCAGAAATATCGAGACACACGGCTGCGACCGTGCCACGGAAAGAAACTTGAGTTGCTCGCGACTTAGTGTATCCATGTGCCCCTTGGAGGGCTGGGCCTAGGTCCCGCAGACTTCGCGTGACTGGTTGCGTACAGTAGTCTTTGCCTCTTTGCTGGACTGGATTGTGGCGGACAAATCGCCTTGCATCGCTCCATCGTAAACAGGGAGAACGGCCCTGATGGTTCTGATTTCTAGGTTAACTGGCACGAAAAGTCCGGCCAAGATCGTTCGTCGCAAGCTCACTGCTCAGTAGACCAAGACCAACCACGCCAAGTACTTTTCCAAGCGGCCCTCCCTTTTTCGCGCCGTAGAGCGTAAGGAGACCTCCCGTTGCTCCAACCAGCATCCGGCTGCCCGGAGTCCTCCAGGTTTCGAGCATGCCCGGTTTTTGCGCCCCGTCGTCGCGTCCCTGAAATCCCGGAACTCCCTCGCTGTTGCTGTGCGTCCTCAGTTGACTCCGGACATCCTTCACGCCGCGAACGGAACGAATGCTGGACAAAAGATCGTCCAGTTCCGATTGCAAGATATCGCCGCGTAAGCCAACAGTGCCATTGCTCGCCCAAACATCGATCGCGCCGGGATAGGTAACGCTCCGCCCCATCTTGGATCGCACTCGCTCGACCAGCACCGCATTGTCCGACTCACGCTCGTTGGAAATCCGCGACCAGCTTTCTGCCAGCATCCCCTGAGCGCGGTGACCGAGATCGCGCGTTGCCATTGCCAGGGATTGCCGAGTCTTCCTTGCGATTCTCGTGGTTTTGTTTTGCACCTCTGCTCGCCGGGCCCTCCCCCGGTTCGGATCTAGAAAGAACATCAGCGCCGCTCCGGCTCCTGCGGCCGCGATCGACGTTGCCGCTATTTTGCTCTGTGTGGAAGCTCTCATGACTACCTCCGTTTATTTCAAAAAATGTTTTACCGAAACTGTCAAAAATATTTGATCGTGCTTGGTAGGGGCTCTTCGATCGCCCTTTTCTTTTTCTAAGCCAAGTCTAGGCTAGGTGCCAACTCAGCTCCGCTCCGTTGCGGCTCATCAACTCCCTCTTGTCGCTGTGAACCCGGCAGACCGCTTCCGATCCAAACGCGCCAAAAGGTCACGCACCTCTTCGTCTGTCACTTGCGAAAAATCTTCATACCAGTTGCCAACTGCGCAAAACGAGGAAGGCGTCTTGAGACAAATAATTTCATCGACTTCGTTCTTCAGTTCATTGCAAACCTCAGGTGCCGCAACTGGAACGGCGATGATCGTACGCGCCGGACGCTGCTGTTTCAGCGCGCTAACAGCCGCGCGCATGCTCGCGCCGGTAGCCAATCCATCGTCCACGATGATGATGGCCCTGCCGCGAATTTCAGGCGGCGGCCGCGAACTCCGATAGATTTGCTCGCGCCGGCTTAGCTCGCGCAACTCCCTGGTCGCCGCCTCGTTAATCATCGAGGAAGAAATATGGAACGCGTCCACCACATTCTCTTGCAGTGTTCGTACGTTACCGCTGGCAACCGCGCCCATGGCCAATTCCTCGTGACCCGGGACACCAAGCTTGCGAACGACAAATATATCCAGAGGCGCGCGAATGGCCAGAGCGATCTCAAACGCCACCGGCGCGCCTCCTCGCGGCAAAGCGAGAACCTGCACGTCCTGGCGATCTGCATAGCGAGTGAGCTTCCCGGCCAAAAGTTTGCCCGCCTCGCAGCGATCCTGAAACGGGAGAATCCCTTCCTCGAGTGGAGGTCCTGCAAACACCTGAGCTCCTGCTGCTCCTGAGCATTCTCACTCGAGAGCATTTGGTGGAAGGCAGCGGCTAGGCTGCAAGGATTCAGGAATCTGCCTTCCTGAAAAATGCTAGGTCCTTGGAGGGAATGCAAAAAATCCCATGAATCGTGTAGGTGTATTCCACATTATCTACATCTATCATTCCAGCATTCTGCGAATGGCAGATCGATGTTTTTGCAATCCGGGACGGTCTGCGCTTTCTGGGATTCATGCGGGCCGCAGATCGGTGGTTAGCTAGCAGAGTTTCACCTACATCTTGTAGCGACCAAGGTCCTCGTCCGACAAACCTTCCAGCCAATTCCGCAACTGCTCATTCGTCGTACGCTCGGTCAGCGCCGATGACACCTTGGAGTTCTTCAACACTTGTTCATCCACAAAAATCGGGCAATCCATTCGCAGCGCCAGCGCCAGCGCATCGCTCGGACGGGAATCAATGGTCATCATCTCACCGGCGCGTTCTACCCAGATCAGCGCGTAAAACGTATCGTCCTTCAACTCGTTCACCACAATCTTATCGACGCGCACATCCAGCCCCAAAAATACGTTCTTCAGCAAATCATGCGTCATCGGACGCGGTGTTTGCACTTTTTCAATTTCCAGCGCGATGGCGTTCGCTTCGTACACCCCAACCCAGATCGGCAGCACCGCATTCCCTTGCACGTCTTTGAGCACCACGATCGGCATGTTGGTAACCGGATCCATCATCAGGCCACGAATCTTCATTTCCAGTTCCATCGCGCCCCCCTCTTGTCCTCGCGGTACCGCTCGATGCAGCCACGCTGCAATTTCTATCATCCGGTCGCGCCGGACACAATACGCATTTTCCAATGCAAATAGCTTTAATTCACTGGATGTGTTCTCCGAGCAGGCTGTTCGCGGTACATCCGGTTACCCTCGCCCGCACGTACTCGCCCAGCAGGTTCGGCGCCGCCGAATTTACATTCACTACCCGGTTGCAGGAGCTATGCCCGTACCATGAATTTTCCTTTTTCGATTTTCCATCCACATGCACTTCGTAAATTTCGCCCACCAGCGATTGCAATGTTTCTGCTTGAATTGCTCGCTGCTTTTCCTGCAGCATCGCCAATCTCCTGCTCTTCTCTTCTTCCGGCACGGGGTCCGCCATCATGGCAGCCGGCGTTTTTGGCCGCGGCGAATATTTGAACGAAAACACTCCGTCGTATTTCACTTCGTCCAGCAACGAAAGGGTCTCCTCGAAATCTTTTTCAGTTTCACCGGGAAATCCCACAATCACATCGGTTGTAATTGCCGTGCGCCGTCTCGCTCCACGAATCATCGTGATCTTTTCCAGATACTCATCGCGCGAATACGTTCTCTGCATCGCCTGCAGCACGCGCGTCGAGCCCGATTGCACCGGCAAATGCACGTGATTGCAAATCCCAGTGTGCGCATCCATCGCCTCAATAATGTCTGGACCGAAATCGCGCGGATGCGAAGTCGTGAATCGCACCCGCCGAATTCCCGGAACCTGCGCCGCCTCGAGCAATAATTCGCTGAATCGCATCTTCCGCGGCGAAGGATCCAGGTACGAATTCACAGTCTGTCCCAAAAATTGAACTTCGCTATAACCGGATTCCGCCAGCTCTTTCAGTTCCGCCAAAATCCGCCCGCTGTCCCGGCTGCGTTCCGGCCCGCGCGTGAACGGCACCACACAATACGCGCAAGCCTTGTCGCATCCTTCAATAATCGTGAGGTATCCGCGCCAGGGATTATCCCGCCGCGTCATTTCCGTTTCGAACGTCTCCTCCGTATCGTTGTCCAGACCGGTGACCCGTTGTTCCCCCGCCTCGACCTTCGCCAGCAATTCCGGCAGTTTCCGGTAGCTCGCCGACCCGCACACCAAACTCACCCACGGCGCACGCGAAAAAATATCTTCGCCCTCCTGCTGCGCTACGCAACCCAGCAGTCCAATTTTTTTTCCGGTGCCTTGAATCCCGCGATATTCGCCCAAACGTGAAAAAACCTTTTGCGCCGCCTTCTCTCGAATGCTGCACGTGTTGTACAGAATCAGGCCCGCCGCTTCCGGCCTTTCCACCTGCTGATAGCCGCGCGCCAGCAGCAATCCCGCCACTTTTTCCGAGTCGTGCTCATTCATCTGACAGCCAAAAGTCTCCAGAAAAAACGTTCCGCGTCCGCCGCGCACGCCTTTAGCGGCGACCTCGACCGCCGTATCGGCAGCGGCCAGTCCGTCCGCCGTCCCGTTCATCAGCGTCTCTACTCGAATATCAATGCGGTTCGTCATTCCAAATCGATTCTAGCACGCATCGATCAGTCGCATCTCCAGCCGCACGCCGCTCCGTGCTTAGCTTCTTTCCCGTTTTTGCCGCCTACAAATTGGTTTTCGTCCGCTGCAGAGCTCACTCCAGCTGTGTATTTTATGCGCATGCACCTTGCACATTCGTTGCTTCCACTTTCTGCGTATGCTAGTTTTCTAACTACCAGCCAATTTTTCTCAAAATGAGGAGCCAACATTTCTTTTCTCCTGATTGCTGCCTTCGCCGCCGATCTCGGCAACATTCTTGAACAAACCGGATGGGTCGCTCGCGGCGTTTTGGCCTTGCTTCTCCTCTTTTCCATCGTCTCTTGGGCGATGATTTTCCAAAAACTCAGCTTGTTCGGGCGTATTCGCCGCCAGAGTGACCAGTTTCTTCGCATTTTTCGCGCCACCCGCGGTGTAGCAAATCCTCAAGCCCTCGCCGCCGCCGGTTCGCCCTTTGCCAATGTCTATGCCGCAGGCTATCGTGAACTGCAAAGCCAGGTCGGCTCAGCGCCTAACAATCCGCATCCGCCCTCTCTGAAGAGTGTTAGCGCCGTAACCGTCAACATGCAGCTGGCTTCCTCCGAAGAAGTTCGCCGCGTCGAAAAGGGCATGACTTGGCTCGCGACCACCGGTTCCGTTACTCCTTTCATCGGCCTTTTCGGCACCGTATGGGGAATTATTGACGCGTTTTCCGGGCTGGGTGCCGCCGGCTCAGCCAGCTTGCGCGCTGTCGCTCCCGGCATCTCCGAAGCCCTGGTAACCACCGCCGCAGGCCTTTTTACCGCCATTCCCGCGGTAATTTTTTATAATAGCTTTCTGGGAGACATCCGTGACCTGGCGCAGCGTCTGGACACGTTTGCGCTGGAAGTCACAGCTCAGATCGAAAAAACGTTTCTGTAAATTGTAGGCGTCCCGGCCAGACGAGCAGCAAAGCAGGCGAAAGCAACAGCGAAAGATATGCCGCAACTCCAAAAACAAACGCAGACGTCGCTCTCTGAGATCAACATGATCCCTTTCATCGACGTTGTGCTCGTACTCCTGATCATCTTCATGATCACCGCTCCGATTCTGCAATCCGGTATCGAAGTCGACGTCCCCAAAACCAAAACCATTCGCGAAATTACCGAACAGCGCCTGGTCATCACTGTCGACAAAAATCAGCTCATCTATCTCGGCAGCGATCCCGTCAACATTCATGACCTCGGTCCCAAAGTGAATTCGAAACTCGGCAAAAAGCAGGATGCCGTCTTCCTTCGCTGCGACGAAACGGTCCCATTCGGAATTTTCGCTTCGGTCATTGATACCCTTCGCCAGTCGGGAATCAGCAACATCAGCATCGTTACCGAGCCGATCACCGATCGAAATCGCACCAGGTAGCTATGTACGCCGCCGTCTCCAACTCGCAAGAAATCACCCTTAAGCCCTACTTGACTGCGTCGGGAATTCTTCACGCCGGCTTGTTCGTTCTCTTGGCGCTCTCCGCTTACTTTCACTGGAATCGTGGAAATCAATGGGCTGGTGCCGGTGGCGGCGGTGAAAACGTCAAAGTGAATCTCGTTGGCAGCGCCGGCATCAACATGCCCAAACCGAGAATCGCCGAAAGCCAGGTTGTCGATCCCACCAAATCGCTTTATAAACCGGAAGAAGCCCCAAAACTTCCCGATCCCACGCCGGCCGAGAAAATTCCTGAATTCAAGCACGAAAAGCCTCTGCCGCCTTCGCACAAATCAAAAGTGTTCGAAAACAAAACGCCGGAAAAGCCAAACGTCGTTCCCGGACACGGCGGCGCACCCGATATTCCGACTGGCGTCGGCGAAAAGCCTGGCTCCACTCCCGGCCTCGAAATAAAAGGGGAAGGCGGCGGTGACTTCGCTTCCCGCTATGGCTGGTACGTGGATTCCGTAAAGCGCCGCATTCAAACCAACTGGCTGCAGAATACTATCGATCCCGCGGTTCGCCAGGCTCACACCGCCCACGCGGTCGCGCAATTCACAATTTCTAGGGACGGTTCTGTCAAGGACATCAAGATCGTTCAGAGCAGCGGCAACCTCTCGATGGACAATTCTGGCCTTCGCGCTCTCCTGGCTTCCAATCCCATGCCCGCCCTGCCACCCGATTATGGAAAATCTTACGTCACGGTCACTTTCGACTTCGACTTGAGTATGACAAGATGAATCCCCCAACCCTGCCTTGTCGTATACGTCTCAGCATTCTGGAGGAAATGGTGTCTTCGCGCCTGCTTCGCCGCAGCTTGCTCTTTTTTTTCGTTCTCGCCATTCTTGCCTTTGCGTATCCGGCTTTCGCGCAGGATTGGTTCCGCACCGGCACCGGTCTCGGCGTGGAAAAACCTCGCGTCGCGGTGGCCGAGTTCGCGCCAAAGGCCGACGCCGCCAAAGCTCACTCCGCGCTTTTCTCGCAGGTCGTTCGCGATGATCTCGGCTTCAGCGGCATTCTCGATGTCGTCAGCCCCAGCTTCTATCCCCAATCGCAACCGAGTGTTCCTTCCGAGCTTCGCTATGTTGCCTGGTCCGATTCTCCGGTGAATGCGCACTTCGTCGCATTCGGCAATCTCGTCGAATCCTCCAGCGATGTCGCTGTCCAGGCTTGGTTCTACGATGTAACCAATCCCACGGCTCAGGCGGTCATCGCAAAAATTTATCGAGGCTCGCCCACCGATGCGCAAGTTCGCAAATTTGCTCACCAATTCGCCGACGAAATCATCATGCGCCTCTCCGGCGGTCTTCCCGGTATTGCCTCAACACAAATCGCTTTCGTCAGTTCCCGCACCGGCGCCAAGGAAATTTGGGTTATGGATTACGATGGGTCCAACCAGCATCCCCTCACTTCCCTTCGCTCCATCTCGTTGACTCCCCGCTGGGCGCCCGATTCTTCTCGCATCGCTTTCACCTGCTACGCCAAAGGCGGCGCCGGCCCAGCCACCGCGCAGATTTGCCTCTATTCCATGGACGCCGGCAGGGTCGTCAGTTTTCCGCGTTACAAAGGAACCAATAGCGCGCCATCCTTTTCCGCTGACGGCTCCAAAATCGTCTTTTCTTCCTCGATGAATGGAAATCCCGAACTCTACTCCGTCAACTCCAACGGTGGCGAACTTAGGCGCCTCACTTTTGCCAACGGTGCCAGTACCTCTCCCGCTTGGAATCCCAAGACCGGCCAAACCATTGCCTTCGTCAGCGATCGTTCAGGCGTTCCCAAACTTTATGTGATGAATTCCGATGGCACCGATGCGCAGAATCTGGATCTTCCCGATAAAGGCTATTTGATCGATCCTTCCTGGTCCCCGAACGGTCAGCTTCTTGCGTTCAGTTGGCGTAGGCCGACGGGTAACTACGATATTTACATTATGGACGTCGCGACCCGCCAAATCATCGAATTGACGCGCGATGCCGGACGCAATGAGCGGCCCAGCTGGGCCCCCGACGGCCGTCATTTGGTTTTCGAGTCCACCCGTTCCGGTACACGGCAAATCTGGACCATGCTCGCCGACGGCACCCAAGCGCGCCAGCTGACCACCACCGGCCACAACGAATCGCCCAACTGGTCGCAACGATGATCCGGCTCGTCGCAATGATGACTGCAGTTGTTCACGGCGCACAAGCCCACCAATCTATCGTGACACGACATTTTATCCGTAGTTCTGTAGTGGTAATATTAGGACGCTCGAAGAACAATCCACTGGGAATTCATTCTGTTCAGGAGGAATTAGCATGACTGAGGTTGCCCGACCGTTTTATCGTACTGGTCTCGTGGTTGTCTTCGCCGTTGCTGCACTCGCCGCTGGATGCACCAAAAAGCCGCGCATCACCGGTACCGCACCACCACCCGCGGCGCCCGCCGCCACTCCTACCGTGACGCTCACCGCCGATCCCACCTCGATCAACAAGGGTGAATCTTCCACTTTGCACTGGTCTTCGACCAATGCCACACAATTGACCATCGCTCCTGAAGTCGGCGCCGTTGCGCCTGAAGGTTCCACCAAAGTCACTCCTTCCGACTCCGTGACTTATACCATCACCGCCAGCGGTCCGGGCGGTTCCGCCGACTCCACCGTGCGCATCACCGTTGCTGGTCCTCCCACGGAACCGAGTACCGCCACCAATGCTTCCATGGAAGACATGTTCCTGAAAGAAATGCAGGACGCCTACTTCGATCTCGATAAAGCCGATATCCGCAGCGATGCTCGCGCCAATCTCAGCAAGAGCGCCGATTTTCTGCGCAACTATCCCACGCTCAAAGTGGTCATCGAAGGCCATTGCGATGAGCGCGGCTCCACCGAATACAACCTGGCTTTGGGCGACCGTCGCGCCGCCGCCGTCAAACAATATTTAGTCTCTTTGGGTATCGCCGCCGATCGCATGAGCACCGTCAGCTACGGCAAGGAAAAACCGTTCTGCACGCAGAGCAATGAATCCTGCTGGCAGCAGAATCGCCGTGGCCACTTCGTCATGGCCAGGTAACCGCTGGTAAATTTATCGCGTTTATTTCTTCTAGCCACGCGCTGCGCGCGTCGATATAAAAACGCGCGCACGCCGACCTGTGAGCCTGAAGCCGCCAAAACGATAGCGGCCTGACAAGAAACAATCTTACGATCCCGGCAATCCGCGATGCTAGTCCGCATGTGGACTGGTACAGTCCTATGACTGTTCTTGCGTCTAATCGTAGTTCTAAGAACTCCTCCTAATTGAATACGACGTGTTCTGGCCGGACACTCGTGTTACTCTCACTTCGAACCAATCAAACAAGGCAGGGCGCAGAAGAAGAGAAGGCTTTTGCGCCCTGCTCCTGCAACGGCCATTGCAATTCTTGGCTAGGTGGTCGCTTTCCCACGGAGCAACAAAATGTTTCCGAGGTGTCCCCGGTGCAAGGACCGCCTGCGATACGAAACAATCCGGTATAAAAGTTCTTTTCCGTGCACCGAATGTCACGCCATGTTGCATATACCCCCAATTTATACCGCCGTTCGCAGCTACCTGGTCCTCGCTATTTGCGCTTTCCTCTTATTCCGGTTCGGTTTCCGTCACTACACTCTTGCTGTCAATGCCCTTCCTGCGTGGTTCCCAGCTTTATTCTTGGACGCTAAATTTGGTCGGACGTTCTTTCCGCCAATGATTCGCGTAGAAGAAGACATCGGCTCCAGGACGACTGGAATTCGTTTGTACCTCTCGACACCATCGCGGGTGGCGCAGCCTTTACGCGCGAAACTACTGGGTGGGTCTGCGCTTTCGGGATTTGAAAGCGTGGGTCCGCTCGTCATGCTTCCGTTCGAATGGAGTACCCTGTTCCGTTACGGCCATCGGCCCGGCGAAGGCAGCGGGGCCGTGCTATGCTAACCGGCGAGCAAGACGGCAAGATTGAGTTCATTGAGCGTGACTCTGACGTATGCAGGTCCCTCCACCGCCCAAGCCTCGTCCCAAGAGGCATTCAACGCAATTCATCGTTCTGATCGTCCTCGCGGGTTTTGGTGCTCTTTTCGCGGCTCGTGCGGTAATCACAACGTCCGGGATTACCAGGATACCCGACAATCTATTTGGGGATCAGCATTTGAAGACGGCAGTGGCACTGATCGAGCTACATAAAGTGCGCTTTGGGAAATATCCTGGCTCGTTATCAGACCTAAAATTCACAGGGCAATGGGACCAGATCGCCTTACAGAGCGTTCGTTACTACCCAAACGCGGATCGCACGGCTTATTACATCGAGGTGGAGACTGGCTGGATTAGCAAGCCGGACCTGGAGATGCCGGACGAGTTTTGGCGCGGAACTGGTTATACGATGAGCCTGAAGCCGCCAAAACGATAGCGGCCTGACGGAACTTGAAATGTTTTCCAGACTTCCGATCGTGAAAGTGACCGAAGCACCAGCCCTAAGGGATGCTTGAATCTGGCGCATTCCTAGAGCCGCTTCGGGAGGCATTTATAGGACGAATAGGCGGCGTTGTATTGGGATGTGTTACGACGGCTGAAGTCGGTTGCGTTGAGGGAGCGGTACCTGGTGCACTGACCGGAGCGATGGGAGGCACAGTTCGGAGCGAGCAACCGGACTATACCGAAAGTGTAAGACGCTGCAAAAATGTAATAATCAAGTACGGGAAGGCTTTGCCACTTGCCAACTAACTGGCCGCTCGGAGTAGATGATGGCGCAGACAAACTATCGCCGCATAATCAGCGGTGCTCTTCAATGTTCGAGTTATACGCAGTCCGTTCTTCGTTTTGGACTCCCGTGGATTTTACTCTATCGTGGTGCAGATTATCTGATTTTCAGGCTCAGTTCTCACACCGCTGAGCTGAAATACCCTTGGCGATTCACGCTTGCTCTCGACATTCCGGTGGTCTTCTTCGTATCCGCTATTTGGTGGATCTTGACCCGGGAAATGGCTGCTCTAAAGAAGAAACAATCTTACGATCCCGGCAACCCGCGATGAATTACGGACGCTTACTCCATCCGTGCGCGGATTTGGTTGCGGGCATATTTGCGAAGGGCCCGACGGGCTCGCATTATTTGCTAAGAAATGTAAGATACTTGACCCGTACGCGCTTAGACCCTGCCCGTCTAAAGTTCAAGTGATCGGTGGGTTCTTGATCGATCCGCTAGATTTCTGCGGAAACTTGGAAATAGCACCATTAGGAATCGCCATGTCAAAAGAAGCCCTGACTGCAATGTTTACTTCGATTAGAAGTTCTTGTACTGCGGTCGCCATCGCCCTAGCGATGTTAATCGCAACTAAATTCATCGGAACAAGATTTGAACTCTTGCATCCGCAATACCTAAGGTATGCCGCCTGGCTTGGCCTTTTGGCGTCGTTTGGGTTTTGTTTCACCTTCGCACGGACAACACCGTACAGGATCATCGACCACCTTAACGCAGGCATCATCGTAGCCCTATTGACTCCGGCTATTTTGTTCCTGGAAGGGGGGGTTCTCGGCTGGATAAGCTTCAACGGGTTGTGGCGAGCTCTATTCTTTAGTTTTGCCGTGATTGGAGCCTTGTTTATAAGTCATACTGCTTTCATCTTGGTTCGCGCCTCATGGCGCGTGAGTCAGTGATAAGACTACCAGCAATCGGAACTCGGGAATCACTGACGCGCTTGACATGCGCGCGTCTACCTAAAAACGCGCGCACGCTGAGCGTGTGACCATGAGCAGCGCGACTATGAACAACCCGTTGACTTACCCCGACCAACCGCGTGATGACAACTTGATTGGATTTTTCCTCGACCTAATCGGTGCGTTCGTTAGAAAGGCATTGCTTGAACTACTGGCTTGGCTCTTCGACGCTCTGCCGTGACTGAAACACGCGGACCGACGACGGAGACATCGCGCTCTTGCGGCAATAGCGGCGGCGGCGGCCTGCGCGCACGCACTAACGCCGAATACAAAGCCTGCGTTGCGCAAGCTGATGGTCGGGGTAAGGACTTACTGATACAGGGAAGCATCGAACAGGTTGTGGGGATTGCTTTCACCGAATTTGGACTTTACGCCGCAGTTGAAGCGGTCCCAAGCCTAAATAATACCTTCTTCAAGGGAATGAAACTTGAGCACCTATTCGACTTTGCTCACGGAGGGTCCATCGGATACTTTGGCGCTGTCGGACCGGTGGGGGTTGGACTTGTGGTGTTCGGCAAAGGAACCCTTGATGTCAGAGACGCTTACGATCAGTTCAACCGCGAGGTTACTGAATGCGCTGGCCCCGTACCTGTGACGCCATGATTCTCCGATTTTGGATGGCATACGCACTTACTGGAACAGTTTGCATAGTGATCGGCCTCTTCAACAAAAAACTGAGAACCTTAGCGCCTCTGGGAATACTTTTAGTCGCGCTGGCTGCGCTCGACGGATACGCTGAGAAATGGGGTGATTTGAAGGTTTTAAATTTCGCCTGGACCGACATATTGCTTCTGATATTATTCTTACTCAGTTATGGTTATCTATCAATATATCTGATTAGCAAAAGGTTAAACGTCGGGCCTTCACAAGCCGTGTGGGCTTCGGCTTCCCATATTCTTCTAGCATGGTTCGTTGGATTGGCATGTTTATCGCTGATGCTCAGTTCGGAAGAGAATCCGGCCTTCACACTCCTCGTCTTCTTGGCATTAGTCTGTGTGCTACATGTGCCGACGTTCGCTGCCTTCAGGAATCGGTTCATGAGAGCGGCTGGCACCGTTTCCAACCAATCTTCGCGTGCACATGATGAGTCTAAGGCTCTGTCTTGGATTGCGTTAGTTATATTGGCCGTGCCGTTTTTGGCAGCTTTCGCGTTCCAATTCTCAGGCGCGGGCGATTGGAGACTAATCGTTCCAAATGCAGCGATCTCTGGCGCAGTATGGGGCCTTTTCCGCCTCTCTCGTTGACCCGTAACGCTGGGCCGCGCATAACTTTGCGGAACAGACCTGCCCATTTTTGTTTTCGCGCCCGGAATCAGACGACGCTCGAATGTGACCTGCCCAATTTCTTGGCGCCCAGAATCATACGACGCTCGAATCGCAGGACACGACCTCGAATGCGGCCCATCTCCGTCGCCGTGAGCGTAGTTATGAAATCGAGTGCCAAGGACCTTAGCCAGCCTTCCGTCTTGCTGCAAAATCTCATACCACAGTGGGTCGCCGAGGATGGATTCCCTACGACAATCTGGTAGATGTTGCTGCCCAGCTCCCGCGCCACACGATCCGCAAGATGCAAAATCTCGGTGCGTGTTCTCGTGACGATAGACGTCGAGAAAGTCAGCGGCGTCGATGCCTCATCTGTCGGGCGGGTGAGCGCCCTTAAACCCGTGAGCAGGTTTGGGTGGCGCGCCCCTCGTTTGCTTAAGGGTGCGGTTCGTCACTGAGCGTCCCGTTCGAACCGATACCTTTCTCGCCAACTATTTGTATTGACATTTTATGTCAATCTATGCGATAATGATTTTTGGCTTTGCGAACCTGCGGTGCACGCTTTACTTGCGGCCGCTATGAAGCGGGTGCGGGCTCTACTTAGACCCTGCCATAAACAACGACTGGGCTCTACTTGGACCCATGAGAAAAACGGAGCGAGTCCTGAGCGAGTGAAGCGAGTCAAAGGATCTCTTCCCAATGCAGCCTCGCCACGCTACCAAAAACGTCCGGTCGGCAAGCTCTTTAGAATCTGCAGTTACAAAAAAAGGGGTGGGGGAGGAGTAATCCGAAAGTAAACGGCAAGCCCGAACCAGCCCAAAGAGGAACGCTAAGCCAGACTACTGACCAGCGCTCCTGTAAGTCCTTTAGACTCCATACTTACAGAAACCGTCTCCCGCAACTCTTTTAGAATGAATACTTACACAAAAACAGGGAGGGGGCCTACCAGGCGTTTGCACCGTGCTTCGTACTTTGCACTTTATGCGTTCTGCGCGTTGCCACGATAATGTAATGCTCGCACTTTACACAGGAGGCCTTTTACTGTGACCCACGCTTGGCACCAGGTTTCTCCCGGTAAAGATGTTCCCCGCGACTTTCAGGCGGTTATCGAAATTCCGCTCGGCTCCAACGTTAAATATGAACTGGACAAACCGACAGGCTTGTTGAAAGTGGATCGTATCATCCACTCGGCGGTTTTCTATCCGGCAAATTATGGTTTCATTCCACAATCCTACGCGGAAGACAACGATCCGCTCGACGTTTTGGTCCTGTGCCAGGAGCCGGTGCAGCCGCTGGCGCTGATTAAGGCGCGTGCCATCGGGGTGATGACCATGGTCGACTCAGGCGCTACCGACGATAAAATCATCGCTGTCGCCACCAATGATCCGGAGTTCAGCGAATTTCTGGAAGCGCGCGACTTGCCCAGCCATCGTTTGCTGGTGCTGAAACGGTTTTTCCAGGATTACAAGCAGCTTGAAGGCAAACAGGTGCAGGTTGAAGAAATTCGCCCGGCGTATGCCGCACTGACGGTAATCGAGCAGGCGCTTGCACGTTACCAGCAACACAAGGAAGAATTGATTAAGGGGGAAGGGCCCGGCCACGCGCGGCGCAAAAGCGATCGCTAATAGAAAAACACTATGTCAACGAGAAGATGTAGTTGCTAATTTCCGTTTTCAAATTCCGGTTTCTGATTTCCGCGGCTGGTTTCTGTGAGAGGTTTCGAAGGTGAAAAAAGCTTCCAAGTGGATTGGCGCTTCGGTCGGGACGCTTCTTGTGATTGCTTTCATCGCGCTTTCCGTGATGGCTGGCGGACCGAAGGACGCGCTGTATATGGTTCGCTATGCGCTGCCTCATATGCATCGGGGTACCTTGAAAGTCGGCGACACCGCTCCTGACGCGCGCATTTTCGCATTGAATGGCGCGGAAACTTTTCATATCCGCGAACGTACCGGAGGCAAACCGCTGGTGATCGTCTTTGGCAGTTTCACTTGACCGCCATTTCGTCGCCGGGTCGGCGACATCGTGCAAATCTTCAACGACTACAAAGAGCATGCTGATTTCCTGACGGTCTATGTTCGCGAAGCGCATCCCACGGATGAATGGCAAATGAAATCGAACGTGAAAGATGATGTTTGCTACGCGCAACCGCGCAGCCTTTCTGACCGGCTGGCCATCGCCAATGATTTCACCAAGCGCTTCAAATATCCGCTGCCCTTCGGTGTCGACGACATGAACAATGCCGCGAACGACGCCTACGCGGCATGGCCGGAGCGGCTCTACATCATTGATGAAAATGGACACATCGCCTATCGCGGTGGTATGGGACCGTTTCACTACGATCCCTCGGAAGTGCGCGCGTGGCTGGCGGCCCGCTACGGTGAAGTGAAACATCCCGAAATCAAATCCGGCGAAAAGAAAACGGAGGAGAAAAAAAGTTAGGGCTTCGGTGTCGCGGGACGAATTCTTGCCGGCGGCACGATTCCCTGCCCTTCCAGCACGGAATAAAATTTGTCGCTCTCGAGATTTTTCAGCGTCTCGATTTTTCCGGAGGGCCAGCGAATCTCCACACTGTCGATTTTCGTCGCCGTGTTCAAACCGAAGTGCACGCGTAAGTCGTTTTGCGAGAGATAGCTTCCGCCGCTGTGGATTTCTTCCGTTTGGGTCATTCCGCCGGCTACGATTTTCAGCCGTGCACCGATCGCTAGACGGTTGCTCCTCGTTCCTTGTAACTCAAAGTTGGCCCAGTGCTTTCCAGCGACGCCGTTGTTCTTAAGGATCATCGGCTCGCCGGCCAGGTCCTCGATGACCAGGTCCACATTTCCGTCGTTGAATAAATCTCCAGCAGCCACTCCGCGAGAAACGCGGGGGACACGCAAAGCGGAGCCCGCCTGATCGCTGGCGTCGCAGAATGTGCCATCTTTTTGGTTGAGCTGGAAAACTTTCGGCTCTTTGTAGCGTGCGCCGGAAGGCAACGTGTCCACCTGCGGATAGACGTGTCCGCCCACAACAATCAGGTCGAGCCAGCCGTCATTGTCGGCGTCGAAAAAAACAGTGCCCCACTTCACATACGGAAGAGAAGGCAGAGCGACACCGGATTTGTAGGAGACATCGGAAAAATTCCACGCACCATCATTGCGGAAAAGATTGCCGTACTCGTCGGAAAAGTTGGTGACAAAAAGAGACGGCAGGCCCTTGTGCAAATAATCGCCGACAGCGATCCCCATCGAGGCTTGTTCCGAGCCGTCTTCGCTGACCGCGGTTCCGGACTCGAGACCGATTTCTCGAAATTTTCCGTTGCCCAGATTTTCATAGAGAAATTTAGGAGTGGAGTCGTTGGCAACATAAATGTCGGGCCTTCCGGTATTGTTGAAGTCAGAGAAAATAACCGACATTCCATAATAACCGTTGGGATCGTCGACGCCGGCAGACTTCGAAACGTCGGTGAAAGTGCCGTCACCGTTATTATGAAAAAGCGCGTCGCCCGCGCCTTTCAGTCCGCGGGGCCCGCATTGCACGTCGATTCCGCGATACTTGCAGTTGGGCGCCGTGCCGAAACCGGGCAAATCGTTCAAGTGGAAATCCACGTAGTTGGTGACCATCAAATCCAAGTAGCCGTCACCATCGTAATCGCCGAAAGCGGCTCCCGTGGACCAGCGGCCGTCGGCGACTCCCGCTTCTTTGGTGACATCGCTGAAGGTGCCATCGCCATTGTTGCGAAACAGTTTGTTGCCGCCGAGGCAGGTCAAATAAATATCCGGCCAGCCATCGTTGTTGTAATCGCCTACGGCGCCGCCCATGGCGAAGCACGGAGCCGCGAGGCCAGATTTTTCCGTGGTGTCGGTAAACGTTCCATCATGATTGTTATGGTAGAGCGCACCACGCGCAGTTTGCCCTTTGATCGCCATGTCCACGGTCGGAGCATTCGTGAAATAGATGTCCGGATAGCCATCACGGTCATAATCGATCAGCAGGACACCGCCGCTCATGGACTCGACAACGTATTTGTTGTCGCTGGAGGAAATGTGATTGAAGTGAACTCCGGTTTTCGCGGTGATATCCGTGAACTGCGGTACTTCGCGGTTCACGCATTTCATTGATTTGGCGCCAGCAGGCGGAGGTGGCGGCTTCGGATGCGATTCCTGCGCCAGCGATACTTGCACCGACAAAGCGCAAAGAGCGAAGCTGCGAAAACTTCGGGCCGCCGCGGTCAGATTCAACGAGTCACCTGAATCAACGAATTCGCGTCAAGACATTCTGCGTTCAAACAGGAAGAAAATAGCGAAGAACAGTATAGCAAGCCTGCACGGCGGGAATGTGAGGGCGGGCGTCGAGCGCGAATCACTTCGCTTTGCGAAGAATCCTCAGCGGCGGGCGGTGGCGAGCGCGGCTTTGCGCTGCTGCTGTAACAAGAAATCTTCGTATGGTCCCTTGAAGTCTTCGATGTGACCGTGATCGAAATGCCAGAGGCGAGTGGCGACTTCATCGATCACGTCGTGGTCGTGAGTGACCAAGAGCACGGTGCCATCAAATTTCTGGAGTGAAATGTTCAGAGCGTTGATGGATTCGAGATCGAGGTGGTTGGTCGGTTCGTCAAAGACCAGGAAATTCGGTTTTTGCAGCATCAGGCGGCAAAATAAAATGCGAGCAGTTTCGCCGCCGGAAAGCGCGCGAATCGGCTTGGTCACATCGTCTCCGCTGAAAAGCATTTGTCCCAGCAGCCCGCGCAGTTCCTGCTGGCCGGCCAGGGTGTCCCACTGTGCCAGCCATTCGATCACGGTCATGTCGGATTCTTTTTCGAGGGTGTGCTCCTGGCCGAAATAACCGACGGCGACTTCGTGTCCCCAGCGGACCGTTCCGCCATCCACGCCGAAGTGCCGTTCGCTTTCGTC
Source organism: Candidatus Acidiferrum sp. (assembly GCA_036522855.1). Taxonomy (GTDB): domain Bacteria; phylum Acidobacteriota; class Terriglobia; order Acidiferrales; family UBA7541; genus Acidiferrum. The sequence goes on from DATDFA010000021.1 coordinate 41,202, forward strand.
GATAAAACCAGGGGCATTGCGGATCAGAGAACGGATCAGCGTGGTCTTGCCGGCGCCGTTGCGGCCGAGCAGGGCAATTTTTTCGCCGCGTTCCAGGTTTGCTGAAAAACCGTCGATTACTTTTAGGTCGCCATAGGACTTCCGCAAGGACTTGAATTCCAGCGGGTGGCGGCCGGAAGGCTTTTTCATTACAAAATTGATGTAGGGACGAGCGATGTTCGAACGGGCCAGCACAGTGGTTTGCAACCGCTCAATTTCTTTCTTTCGCGAAGTGGCTTGGGCAGAACGGGTACCGGCACCGAAGCGGGCGATGAAATCCTGCAACTGAGCAATTTTCTTTTCGCGTTGCGCGTTTTCCGATTCAATGCGTGCACGGATTGAAGTCTTGGCCATCACCATGTCGTCGTAACCGCCGACGTACATCAGTACGGATTCATAGTCGATGTCGGCGACGTGAGTGCAAACGCTATTGAGAAAGTGGCGGTCATGCGAAATCACGACCAGCACACCCTCATAGGCGTTCAAGTAGTCCTGCAGCCAGTGCACGGAATCCAAGTCCAAATAGTTGGTTGGTTCGTCCAAGAGAAGGGCCGCGGGATTTCCAAATAAGGCCTGCGCCAAAAGCACGCGAACTTTCTGACCGCCTTGCAACTCCTTCATTTTGCGTTCGTGAAGCTCCGACGGGACGTCCAGACCGTCGAGCAAGATGGCGGCGTCGGCTTCCGCGGTGTAACCGCCTTCTTCGCCGACAATGCCTTCCAGTTCGCCGAGGCGCATGCCATCGGAGTCGGTGAGCTCATCGTGGGGCTTGGCGTAGAGCGCTTCGCGTTCTTGCAGGACTTCCCAGAGAGCCGCATGGCCCATGATGACGGTGTCGATGACGCGAAAATCGTCAAATGCGAACTGATCCTGACGCAAAACGCCGATTTTCTTAGGCCGGGACACGTTGCCCTTAGTCGGCTCAAGCTCGCCGGTCATGATCTTCATTAAAGTGGATTTGCCGGCCCCGTTTGGCCCGGTAATGGCATAGCGCCGGCCCGCCATAAAGGTCGTGGTGACGTCATCAAAGAGGACGCGGGCACCATAGCGCATAGAGATGTTATTGATCGAAATCATAGCCCTTCATTGTATCGTGGAACGGCTTTGCGTTTCGAATCGAAGGATTCCTGTTGGCGACAAGTTAGACTTGGCGTTGATTTCTTCGGCAAATATCCCGGCGTGTAGACGCGATTCGCCCACTTTCGTTCTGGATGATTTCTTCGACGGGTAAACTTGACAAGACAAAAATGCAGAGTTAGGATTCGCGAAAATTCCTACCTCGGCGGTAGTGCAAGTGAGAATCTTTAGGTCGGAAGTTTTGGGTCCGAACCGTTTGGGTCCGACTTTTACGTCTGAAGGGCAATCCCAAGGGACAGGCGAGACTCTGGCTTCTGAACTGAGGAGGCGAGAATCATCATGGGCAAAATCGCAGCATTTCTCTACGGAGTTGTGGCATATCTCATTTTCTTTGTGACATTTCTCTACGCCATCGGATTTGTGGGCAACCTTTTTGTTCCCAAATCGATTGATTCTGGTTTGGGAGTTTTTTCCCTCGAAGCGCTGGTAGTCGACGCTCTGTTACTAAGCCTGTTCGCGATCCAGCACAGCGTGATGGCGCGGCAGTGGTTCAAACGAGCGTGGACGAAAGTTGTACCGCATCCCATTGAAAGGAGCACGTACGTCCTGTTAGCAAGCCTCTGCCTGGACCTGTTGTATTGGCAGTGGAGGCCCATGACAGGAGTGGTGTGGAACGTGCAGAACCCGGCAGGCCAATGGATACTCACAGGACTTTTCCTGGTGGGCTGGCTTACGGTGCTGGGAAGCACATTAATGGTCAGTCATGCTGACCTCTTTGGGTTGCGGCAGGTCATACTTTATTTGCGCGGGAAGCCCTATGAGCCGATTGGCTTCAAGACGCCAATGCTCTATCAGACGGTGCGCCATCCGATCTATCTCGGGTTTCTTCTCGCGTTCTGGGCCACGCCAAAAATGACCCAGGGCCATCTATTATTTTCGATCGCGACGACGGGCTACATCCTGGTAGCAATTCAATTCGAAGAGCATGACCTGGTCAGTTTTTTCGGCGACGCCTACAGAGAGTACCGGCGGCGCACGCCAATGCTGGTGCCATTCTGGAAACGCTCCAGATAAGTTCGACACCGGTTACGCTGGCCGGAAAACCCGAAGCAAGCAAGGATTCGCGGAAAGAGATCCCCTTAAGCCTTGGCGGCACGCATCTGAGCCATCATTTCGTTGCGGCGGCGGGTGAGGTGCGGGACGATGCCGAGTTGCCGTTCAATCAGCATGAGCTGAGCGCGGTGGTGCATTTCGTGCTCTTTTGCACCGAGCAAGGACTCGAAGCGTGACTTCTGGCTGCCATCGCGTTCGGTGACCATTTCGGCGAGGAAGTCCGGCGTCAGCGTTTCGAGCCAAGCGGCAAAGTCATCGCCTCTGGAGCGCAGCAGGTCGATGATTTCCGTCTTGGAACGCTGCTTCGCTTCATCGGTCTGGACACGCTCCAACAAAGGAGCGGAGTCGAAGCCAGCCATGGTCGTCAGGCGCTGCTTGCGGTGAATCTCGTCCCAAAATCCGGTAACCACCGCAACGTGTGTCAACATGGCTGCGACAGATTTGACTTCTGGCGCCGCCACGAATTGATACTGAGCCTCGGGAATATCTTCGGCTACCTGAATCGTGTTCTTGCGAACAGTTCGAAAACCGTTTGCCAGCTCTTTGCCGCCATAAGGAATCATGGGTCACCTTTTTCCTGCAAATTTTATGTCTACGACTACCACTACGAATTCCGAGTACCCGGAAATTCGCCAGACCGATCCGACTGGCGGATTCGATGCGCCATTGCTGCAGCCGGTCACGCGAAATTTTGATTTATCTTAGCTCTGGATGCCTATCCGGGTGAGAAAGTATGCGTAGTCAAATGACGGCTCTTTCAAGCGATGGTAGCGACCGGGCGCGCCGCCAAGGCCGGGCCCGATTCATACTAGTCTTGAGAATCAACGTATTGTGATCGGTGCGGAGCGCGCGCATTTTCGCCGGGGAATTCCCTCCAGCCTCTGCAGGGCGGGCCAGATTCTATACCAAAGTAGATGGAGAAGCGGTGGGCCATGTGAGAGGCATGCCCCGGCGTGGTGCGTTTATTTTACGCAGCAGTTGTAAGCTGGTTGATTGACGATGGCCGCTGCCTTGGTTAGCGTGATAGTTGAGAAATTTGTACGGCACGGTTTCCGGCAGCGGTTTTCATTTGCAATTCTATTTCTTCAGAGGACGGACCATTGGTGGCGCGGCCAATCATTACCCTGACGACCGATTACGGAACGAATGACCATCTGGTGGGAACGCTGAAAGGCGTGATCCTGAAGATCAATCCGGAGGCAAACATAGTGGACATCACACACAATGTCACTCCGTATGACTTGCTGGATGGCGCTCTGGCGATCGGTTCATCGTATTCGTACTTCCCTCCGCGAACGATTCACGTGGTGGTGGTGGATCCTGGAGTGGGAACGGAACGGCGCCCGCTACTGGTGAGCGGCGAAACGCAATATTTTGTGGCGCCGGATAATGGAGTGCTTTCGCTGGTATACGAACGCGAGGAGAGCCTGCTGATTCGGCACGCGAACGTGGAACATTATTATCTGCAACCGGTCAGCGCTACCTTCCACGGAAGAGATGTGTTCGCGCCCGTTGCGGCGTGGTTGTCGAAAGGTTCGCAGGCCGCGGCGATGGGCGAAGAAATTACGGACTATAAGAAGTTTTCCATGCCAAAACCGAAGCCGGCAGACGGAGGGGCTAAGGGCGTGGTGTTGCGGGTGGATGGCTTCGGAAATCTCATCACGAATTTTCGGACAGAAGATTTGCCCGCGGGGGCGATTGAGAATGGCACGATACAAGTTACCGTTGGCACTCATCCGGTGAATAAACTGGTGCAGACCTTCGCACAGGGCAATCCGAATGAAGCGTTTGCTTATATCGGGTCAAATGGATTTCTTGAAATTGGAGTGAACCGGGGGAACGCCGCGAGAAGCCTGGGGATCGGGCGCGGGGCGCAGGTTACGCTGGGGACGTAAAGGGCCGCACTGAAGCGCGGCACTACAAAAATAAACAAAATTGTAAGAAGACGTTATTTTGAAGATTCGAGCGCGGCCATTTGAGAGCGGGTGCGCGGATCAAGCCAGTCGCGCCAGGCATCGCCCAATAAATTGAATGCGAGCACGGCAGTCATCACGGCGAGCGCCGGAAAAACGACCATGTGGGGAGCATCGAAGAGATGGCCGCGCGCGTCATTGAGCATGGCGCCCCAACTGGGGATGGGAGCAAGCACACCGAGACCGAGGAAGCTCAAAGTGGACTCCGCGAGAATTGCTCCGGCCATGCCGATGGTGGCTTGAATCAAAACGGGCTGAAGAATATTGGGCAGGAGATGCTTCCAAATGATTCTGAAGTGCGAAGCGCCGAGCGAGCGTGCGGCTAATGCGAATTCAAGTTCTTTGACTTTGAGGACTTGCGCACGCGCCAGACGCGCATAGCCGGCCCAACCGGTGATGATGAGCGCAAGGATTACTTTGCCAATGCCAGGACCGAAGAACGCGGCGAACGCGATAGCCAAAAGAATTCCCGGAAATGACAAAAACGAATTGATGAGAAGAAGATTCACGATACGGTCGCACCATCCGCCGAAGTAACCAGCGAGTGTGCCGATGGCGAGGCCGATCAGTCCGCAGCCGGAAACTACGCAGACGGAAACAGAGAGAGAGATGCGAGCGCCAAACATGATTCTGGAAAGGATGTCGCGGCCGAGTTCATCGGCGCCCATCCAGTGAACGTGCGAAGGGGCTGCGAGGCGTCCGGGAAGATTTTGCGCGAAGGGATTCGCGGGAGCGATCAGGGGAGCCAGCACAGCGATCAGGACCAGAAATGAGGCGGCGCAGAATCCGATGCGGGCGAGGAGACTTTGGCGGAGGAAGTCTCTAAGGTTTTGGCGCGTGGTCACGACATGCGCACCCGAGGATCGATTACGGAGTAAATCGCGTCGGTAAGCAGGTTCACGAGGACGTAGGAAAGGGAGATGGTGAGGATGCAGCCTTGGAGCAGGGGATAATCGCGCGCGGAGATGGCTTGTACGGTGAGGCGACCGATACCGGGCCAGGAAAAAATAGTTTCGGTGACGATAGTTCCGGCGAGCAAAGTCCCGAATTGCAAGCCAAGAATGGTGATGATGGGAATCAGTGCATTGCGCAGGCCGTGCTTGAACAGAACGGCGGCAGTGCTAAGTCCTTTTGCGCGCGCGGTGCGGATATAATCGGCAGAAAGTTCTTCGAGCATCGCGCCGCGCACCATTCGGGTGAGAATTGCGGCGAGCGCGGCACCGAGAGTGGCGGCCGGCAAGACGTAGCTGCCGATTCCATTTCTTCCGGAAACCGGCATGATCCCGATTTCAATCGAGAAAAGAAGGATCAAAAGTGGGCCTAAAGCGAAATTCGGAATGGCCAAGCCGAAGAGCGTAAAAACTCCGACCAGCCGATCGGGGGCTTGGCCGCGGCGGTGAGCCGCCAAGACTCCCGCCGGAATGGCAATGGCCGCACAGACGACCAGAGCAAGAAACGCCAACTGCAGAGTCGCGGGATAACGTTCGAAGATAATTTGACGGACCGGAGCTTGGAATTTGAAAGATTGCCCGAGGTCGCCGTGGAAAAGCCCCGCGAGATAGTGCGCATATTGCGAGCCGAGCGGTTGATCGAGTCCCAAGGAATGGCGCAACTGAGCAGCCGCGCCAGGCGCCGCACCTTCGCCGAGCATTTGCTCGACGGGATCGCCCGGCACGACGTGAATCATCAAAAACACAAGCGTGAGCACCAGCCAAAGAGCCGGCAACGTAAGCAGAAATCGCTTGAAGAGGTGGCGAAGCATCGGAAAGGAAATTATGACCGGGAAACGGTAGAGCCGGCAGGTTTTCCTGGAGAAGTTGCGGAGTCGTTATGGGTTTTTGCGGCCGGCGGCTTGATGCGCTCCATCTTCACACGAGCGACGCGCTTTCCGTCCATCTCGACGATAGTAAAGCGAAGGTCCTGGTAAACGAAACTTTCGCCGCCGCTGGGAATGAAACCAAGCTGATCGAGGACGAAACCGCCAACCGTGGCGTATGCCGGATCTTCTGGAACGACGATATCGTATTGAGCTTCGAGATCTCGAACGTTCAGTGCGGCGTCAAAAATGACGGCGCCGTCTGATAGAGTGAGCGGCTTTTCGACGACGTCGAACTCATCGTGAATTTCCCCGACGACCTGTTCGAGAATATCTTCCAGCGTGACGAGGCCGAGGACGCTGCCGAATTCATCGACAACGACGGCCATCGCGGTATGGCGAGTGCGCAACTCGTCTAGCAGTTCGCTCGCCGGCTTCGTTTCGGGGACGATGAGGACTTCGCGCAGTATTCGGCGCAGGTCGAACGGCAGGGCCGGAAGATTTTCCGCGGCTCGGCGTTCGCGGCTTTCCAAGACCCAGAGAATGTCCTTAATGTGAACGAAGCCGAGAATGTGGTCGAAGGTTTCCCGATAGACGGGGATCCGGGAACGTTGCGTGGTAGCAAACGCGCGCATCACTTCGTCGAACGAGGCTTCCACGCGCAGGATGTGCATATCGGGGCGCGGGACCATGATTTCGCGGACCTGAACCTGGCCGAGTTCGATGGCGCTGAGGATGACCCGTTCTTCGCTTTGCGCAAGGAGGCCACGCTCGCGAGCTTGTTGAATCTGGATCTGCAATTCTTCGGTGGAATGGGCGAGGCCGTGACCTCCTTGCGGAGCGATACCCATCGCCCGGATGACCGCTGCGGAAGCGCGGTCGAGCAGATCGATAGCCCATCGAAAAGTATTCAAAAACCAGCGAAAGGGACGAGCGATGAGCAAGGCAACGCGTTCGGCGCGAGCAAGACTGACGGTTTTGGGGACGAGTTCGCCAATCACTACATGAAGGATGGCCAAGGAAATGAAAGCGGAAGTGAGTGCAAAGGCATGGGCAAAAATCAAGGAGCGAGTACCTTGAACTCCGCGCAGCAAGAAGTGGAAAAAATTGGCCAGAGTAGCTTCGCCCAAAGCGCCAAGCGCAAGACTGGTGAGGGTAATGCCAAGTTGCACGCCGGAAACGACGCGATGTAAATCAGCTACCAGCCCTTCGACGACCTTAGCGCGAAGGTTGCCTTTCGCCACCAATTGACGGACGCGGGACAAGCGAACTGCGACGAGCGAGAATTCCGCAGCCGCGAAAAATCCGTTGAGCAAGACCAGGAAAAGTACGCCGATCAGGCGAACGACAAACATGCGGCGAGGAAGCTCCTTTGCAAATATTGTATCAGCAGCAGGACGAGAACCATGACCGGTTGAGTGAAGTTCGGTGTGTTCTGCGTTGCGCCTCCGATAGGCGTCCTCTAAACTCGTTGTCTACAGCGTATTTTAAGGAAATAATTTGCGAATTCTGCTGCGCATTATTGGTTGGATTTTTGTAGTGCTGTTGGCTGTCGGCGGCGGCGCGGCATGGTGGCTGTTTGTCCGGCCGCTACCGCAGATGGATGGAGCAGCTTCGCTTCCGGGCTTGCAGCATGAGGTTACGGTAGAGCGCGATATTTGGGGAATACCACATGTTCGCGCGAAGTCGTTTGCGGACATGGCGGAAGCGCAAGGGTACGTGATGGCGCAGGACCGGCTCTGGCAGATGGATTTGCTACGGCGAGTGGCGCGAGGAAGACTCTCAGAGATTGTGGGCCCGAAGGCGATAGCCCTCGACAAACAGTTCAGATTGCTGCGATTTGGGCCGGCAGCAGAGCGGGACGTGGCGCTGCTCGATGAGGAATCGCGCACGGCAATGGAAGCGTACGCGCGCGGCGTGAATAAATTTATTGAGCAGCACCAGAACAAGCTTCCGATCGAATTCACACTGCTGAAATACAAGCCGGAACCGTGGCGGCCGGCCGATTCTCTGGTGATTGCAGGCTACATGTATCAGACGCTGACAAATACCTGGGACAAAGAGTTGAACCGCGCAAAAGTGACCGAGCGAGCCGGGACGGCCAGAGCGAAGGACCTGTACTCGCAAAATGCTACTGCGGATCATCCTGTGATTGGGGATCCGGAGCGACCCAACGATGGTTCGAAGCGAAGTAAAAAAGGCACAGACGATGAAGATGATGAGGACGATTTGGCGCAGGACTCAGTGTTAAAAGCAAGTAATGCCACGCCGGATGTTTCATTTTCCGGCATGCAAAAAACCGCGTCCTTGGAAATGAACCGCGCGGCACGCACTTTTCGCTACACGAATTCGGTACAAACTTCCGGCGAAGCGCGCTTGGCCAATTTGAATCTTAACGATCGTAATTTTCCCGACCTAACATCGGCTTTGGCGCCCGCAGTTGTGGACTGGCTGGGAGAATCGCAGCGTGATATCCGACATGCGCTTGGCAGCAACAATTGGGTAGTAAGCGGGGAGCACACCGCAACGGGCAAACCGCTATTGGCAAACGACACGCATCTGGAGCTCAGCGTTCCGCCAATCTGGTATGAAATGCACTTGAGTTGCCCAGGATGGAACGTAAAAGGGTTCACGCTTCCCGGAGCGCCGCTGGTGGTGATCGGTCATAACGATCGCATCGCCTGGGGATTCACGAATAATGGCGCGGATGTGGAAGACCTGTACATGGAGACGTTCAATCCCGAGCAGCCCGACGAATACAAAGTGAACGGAAAATGGGTGAAGGCGCAGATTGAGGATGAGGTAATTCATGTGAAGGGTGGCCGGGACGAGCACCTGCGAATCGTATTGACGCGTCATGGTCCGGTGATGAAGCAGGACGGCGCAACGGGGTATGCGATGCGATGGACGGCTACGGAGCCGGGCGGGCTTGCCAATACTTATAACCGGTTGGGAAAGGCGCAGAACTGGAAAGAATTTCGCGAAATCATGAAGAGCGTTTGGGGACCAGCGCAGAATGCGGTGTATGCCGATGTGAACGGAAATATCGGTTATGTGATGGCGGCGCGAGTGCCGATTCGAAAGAAGGGGCATGGAGAAGTTCCGGTACCGGGCGATACGGATGTCTATGAATGGAAGGGGTATGTTCCGTTTGATGAGTTGCCACAAGCCCTGAATCCAGGCGATGGACTGATCGTGACTGCAAACGCGCGCGTGGTTGGCCCGGATTATATTCCGTACTTGACGGACCGGTGGGAAGAGCCATACCGGACTGCGCGAATTTGGGATCTGCTGCATGACAAACATGATTTGCGGCCCGAGGACATGTTGAAAGTGCAAGCGGACACGTATAGTTATCCGGACGTGTTTCTAGCGGAGCAATTAGGCCCAGCAGCAAAAATTGCGGCACCAAAGGATTCGCGGACGCAAAAACTGATCGAGCTTTCCACGGACTGGAATGGAACGGCGGACGCGGATTCGATCGTGGTTCCGTTTCTGGAAGCGACGCGGGGAGTGGCGCTGCGAATGATCCTGCAACCGGTGCTTGGGAACGACACGGAGCTGTATCAGTGGAGAACTGCGGCATTTTTACAACGGATATTGACAGAGCGTCCGGCAGCATGGCTACCTGCGGCGTATAAAAATTACGATGAGCTGCTGATTGCGGCGGCGGACGAATCAGTGAAAAAACTGGAGACAGAGACCGGAAGCATGCGGATTGAAGACTGGCAATGGAAGCGATTTGATTCGCTGGAGATGCTCCATCCGCTGGGAAGAGACGGATGGCTAAAGAAATTATTCAGCATTACGGACAAGCCGCAGGGGGGAACAGCGTTCAGTCCAAGGGCAGCGACGAAGCATCACGGACCGGCCATGCGGATGGTGGCGAGTGTTGGAGACTGGGATAACTCGTTGATGGTGATACCTGGCGGCGAGAGTGGACAGCCCGCGAGCAGCCATTATTCGGATCAATTTGAATACTGGTATGAAGGCAAGCCGGTGGCAGCACCTTTCAGCGACGCAGCAGAAGCCGCAGTTCGAAAGCATACGTTGACGCTGGAACCATGATTCTTACAATGATTCTGACAAGGGGCGAAATGGAAGGTTGACCGTTCACAGAACCCAGATAAAGGAATTGTTTCGGCGGTTAGGCGTGGTTAGAATGCTGAGTGCGATTGGCGTTCGATTTTTGAGAAACGATCGAGGCGACGATCCGGGATTTTCCATTACGGCGAGCGCTGAAACGGAAAGCGCCGCGTGAAAAAGGCCGCGTGAATACTCCTGTTCCGAAAAAGCCTGAACTACCTAAGAAGCCTGATTTTGAGCGGTCGCTGGCGCGACTCGAAGAGGTAGTGCGCAAGCTGGAGAGTCCACAGCTTTCGCTGGACGAAGCGATGAAACTTTTTGAGGAAGGCGTGGGGTTGTCGCGAGAATGCCAGAAACAATTGGAAGAAGCCGAAGGCAAAGTTGAAATCCTGCTGAAAAAAGCGGATGGCAAGCTGGTGGCTGAACCGTTCGAACCCGAAGGCGAGAGCGGAAAGTGAACTGTTTTCGCGCTTCCAGAAGTACCACACAGAGCGGAACTCCATACTGGCGATGAAGCTCCCTTCATTCTTTGAAGAGGATTTGCAGATGGTAGATGCCGCGCTGCAGCGGCTATTGCCGCCAGCGGACGCGCCGCCGGTATCGATCCACGAAGCCATGCGGTACAGCGTATTCGCCGGCGGAAAACGGATTCGACCGATCCTTTGTCTTGAGACAGCACGTATTTTTACCGGCGAGATTGCGCCAACGCTGCATCCGGCATGTGCGATCGAATTTATCCATACGTATTCGCTAATTCATGACGATTTGCCGGCACTGGATAATGACGACTTGCGGCGCGGCAAGCCAACCTGTCACAAGAAATTCGGCGAGGCAATTGCAATTTTGGCGGGCGACGCGTTGCTGACGCTGGCGTTCGAAACAATAGGAGCGGCGCCGGTTGATGCCGAGCTGCGGGTCGCCATGCTGACGGAGATCGCCACGTCGGCGGGAACCATAGACGGAATGGTTGGCGGGCAGGTGGCGGACCTGGAAGCGGAAGGCAAACAGGTCGGTGGAGATACGCTCGAATATATCCACCGTGCAAAGACGGCAGCACTGATTCGCGCGGCGATTACCGCGGGAGCGATTTGCGGCGGTGCGTCAAAGGACGACGTGGCACGGCTGCGGCATTTCGGTGAGACCATTGGCTGGGCTTTCCAGGTAAGGGACGACATATTGGACGTGGAAGAATCGTCCGCGGCGCTGGGGAAAACCGCGGGCAAAGACATTGCACAGAAGAAGGCGACGTATCCGGCGGTATTTGGTCTTAAAAGGTCACATGAAATTTCGAATGAACTTTCTTCCCAGGCGATTGCCGATTTGGCTGCTTACGGGGATCGTGCCGCGCGCTTGCGCGAAATCGGAGAATTTTTAGTTCAGCGCCGCACTTAGTTTGGCGATATTGCCTTCGTTTTTTCCATGTCAGCACACAACAATCGCTCTCGTCTCGACGTCCTTATCTTCGAACGAGGACTCGCGCCATCTCGAGAAAAGGCGCAAGCGATGATTCTTGCCGGAGAAGTACGGGTGAACGGAGTACCGGCCAAAAAGGCGGGACAAAGCGTGGCGCGCGAGGCAGTGATTGAGATTCACAGCCGCATCCAAAAATACGTGAGTCGCGGCGGATTCAAGCTGGAAGGCGCGCTGCGGGATTTTGCCGTAGATCCAGGCGCCCGAATTTGCCTGGACGTCGGTTCTTCGAACGGCGGGTTTACCGACTGTCTGCTACAGCAAGGAGCCACGCGCGTCTACGCAGTGGATGTGAATGTAGACCAAATCGACTGGAAGTTGCAGCAAGATCCGAGGGTCATTCGACTCAAAAGGAATGCTCGCGAGTTGGCGGTGGGCGACTTGCGGGAGACCGTAAATTTGATCGTGGCGGATGTTTCGTTCATTTCTGTGACCAAGATCCTTCCCACACTTTTTCCGCTGGCCGATTCAGGAGCCGATTTCCTGGTACTCGTCAAACCGCAATTCGAATTGCGGCGTGAAGACATTGGTCCGGGCGGAATAGTTAACGACCCTTCTTTGCGTCAGGTGGCCATTGACTCGGTACGCACCGCAGCGGTGAAACTTGGTCTGAGCGCGCTGGGCGTAAAACCGAGTCAACTGGAGGGCGCCGAGGGTAATCAGGAGTTTTTTCTCCACGCGCGGAAAACGGTCTAAGGTAGAATCCCTGAATCCATGTCCTCCCTTCCCTTTCGCGCCATCGGAATTTTTTCCCGTCCACGCCGCGCCGATATCACGGACATCGTGAGGCCGCTGCTCGATTGGCTTGCGAAACGCGGAATTCGCGCGGTGTACGATACGGAAACGGCGGCATCGTTGCGCGATGGAACCGAGGGCCGGCCTCGCGAATTGCTGGCGCACGAGTCCGATCTTCTGTTGGTTCTGGGCGGCGATGGTACGTTGCTTGCGGCAGCACGGGAAGCCGCGCCGCGCGGGATTCCTATTCTGCCGATTAATCTTGGAAGCCTAGGTTTCTTGACCAGCTTTACGCTGGGAGAGCTGTACCCAGCGCTCGAAGAAACGGTGGCGGGGAATCTGGCCGCAAGTGAGCGAGCGATGCTGACCGCATCGTTGATGCGCGAAAGCGAAACAATAGAATCGCAGCTGGTGCTGAATGAGGCAGTGATCACCAAGGGCGCCTTGGCACGGATGATCGAGATCGAACTGTTCATTGATGAGGATTTTGTATGCCGCTATCGGGCGGATGGATTGATTGTGGCTTCGCCGACGGGGTCAACAGCTTATTCGCTTTCGGCGGGCGGACCGATCGTGCATCCGGCCGTTGAGTCCATTATCCTGACGCCGATTTGTCCGCACACATTGAGCGATCGGCCGCTGGTGGTTGGAGATACGTGCAATGTTGAGATGAGACTGCGAGGGCCGGCCGAGTCGGTCTACTTGACGCTCGACGGACAGAAGGGTGTGCTGATGCAGTCAGGAGATCGCGTGTCCATCGTGCGCGCGAAGGAGCGGCTAAGACTGATTCAGCCGCACCGAAAGTCTTATTACGAAATTTTGCGGAGCAAGTTGAAGTGGGGCGAGGCGTGAGGTGAAGTTCTAGGGGAAATTTCGCGGGTTAACGCGGCCTGAGGATGACAAACGGCTAATAACGGCCCCGAGCCGCTAGCTCAGAACATCCGTGCGGAGAAGATCTTTGGTGGTTTCGCGGCGGCGGATGAGGCGGGCTCGTTTCCCTTCCACGAGGACTTCAGCGGGGCGAGATCGCGCATTGTAATTCGAAGCCAGCGACATTCCGTAGGCGCCCGCGGCCCAGATGGCCAGGACATCGCCGGCATTAACGTCTGGCAACGGCCAATCTCGCAAGAAGCAATCTCCGGTTTCGCAAACGGGACCGACGATGTCGACTCGTGCGCGACCTGGTCTTTCTTTTTTCGCACGCGTGACGCGAGTAATCGCATGCACTGCGCCGTAAAGCGCGGGACGGAGCAGATCATTCATTCCAGCATCGACGACGACGAAACTCTTGTGGCGATTCGTTTTTGTGTATTGCACTCGCGTCAGAAGAACTCCTGCTGGGGCAATAATCGTGCGGCCTGGTTCCAGCAAGAGATGGAGGCCGAGCGGTTTTACGATTCGGGCGATCATGCGCGCGTAGCCGATCCTTAAAGGCGGCTTCTGATCCGTGTAGCGCACGCCCAAACCGCCGCCAAAGTCGAGGTATTTGAGATCGATTCCCAATTCGCAAAGCTCGCGGCAAAATTTGGCGAGGCGCGACACAGCCTGCTGAAACGGGCGAAGCGTGGTAATCTGCGACCCGATATGCGCGCTGATGCCATGCCACCTTATACATTTCGAAGCGCGATGCTTAATGTAGAGTTCGCGGGCGGCAGGCCAGTCCAGACCAAACTTGTGCTGGTGGTGGCCGGTGGAAATGTGGGGATGACCTCCCGCCTGGACGTCGGGATTGACGCGGATCGAAACGCTGGGAGGACCGCCACCGCGCTTGATCTGCTTTGAAGATTCATCGAGCAAGACGTCGATCTCGGCTTCGGATTCAACATTGAAAAGCAGGAGGCCGCGGCGGCCGGAGCGATGAGGGCTGCGGTAGCGAAGCGCCTCGCGGATTTCTTCGCGCGATTTGCCGACACCAGAGAAAACAATCCTGGCGCCGGGAATTCCGAGGTGGGCGAGTTGTTCTAGTTCTCCGCCGGAAACCACATCAAAGCCGCTGCCGAGCCGCGCGAGATGCTTGAGAATGCTGAGATTTCCGTTGGATTTGACGGCAAAACAAAGCGTGTGAGGGAGCGAGCCAAGTCCGTTTTTCAATTCACAAAAAGAGGACGTAATCGCGGCGCGACTGTAAACGTAAAGGGGCGTAGAAAACTTGTCGGCGGCTTCGGAAAGAGACATCCCTTCGCAGAAGACTTCTTCGCCAGAGCCATTTCTTGAGGCGTGCCAGGCAAATTGCGGCGTGAATTCCGCGGGGTCAACATAATTCAGTCGACGTGAGGGTGCGGCAGCCAGCGCGCTCATCGAACTTTCAGCACCACAAGCGTGCGGTCGTCAGAAAGCGGCGCACTCTGGGAGTACCAATCCACTTCGCGAAGAATCATGTCAGAAATTTCCGTGGCGGTCAGTTGGTGATGACTCTCGACAAGTTTTCTCAGACGTTCGGTGCCAAAAAATTGACCTTCGCTATTCATGGTTTCGGCGATCCCGTCAGAATGGAAGACTACGATGTCACCGGGATCAAGAGTCACGCCCCATTCGTCGTAACTGGTTTCTTCAAAAATTCCGAGCGGGAATCCGGTAAGCTCAACTTTTCCGCAACGGCCGTCCTTATAAAGGAGGGGCTGAGACTGGCCGGCGTTGGCTACGCGAAGTTTGCGGCGACCCTTTTGCCAGGTGCCGAAACAAGCGGTCATGAAGCGGCCCTCAACGCGCCGTTCGCCGACCAGCTGATTCATCTGGCGGAGCATTTCGGCGGGCTGCAATTTCTGAGGAGCGAGGCTGCGCATGATGCCGATGGCAACGGCGCCATAGAGTGCGGCGGCAGTACCTTTACCGCTGACGTCGGCTAGCGCGACACCGAGTTGCTGAGGACCGTAGCGGAGAAATTCGTAAAGATCGCCGCAGACTTCGCGAGCAGACAAGTAGCGCGCGGCCATATCGAGGCCATAATCTTCAACAGGAACGGGGCGAATCAGCGCGCCTTGGATGCGTTTTGCAGCTTGAAGATCGCGCTCGAGACGAGCTTCATCGCGCGCAACTTGCTCATAGAGACGCGCGTTCTCAAGCGAGACAGCGAGGTTCGCGGCGAGAATCGAAAGGGTCTGCACATGTTCGTCATTGAAAGCGTTGAGTTGCGCGCTTTCCAAGTCGAGAACACCGATAATTTTCCCTTTGTGCAGCATGGGAACCGCGAGCTCAGAACGCGTCTCTGGATTGACCATCAGATAGCGATGATCCACGGAGACATCAGGCGCGAGCACCGGCTCACGGAGCGTTGCGGCGGCACCGACGATCCCTTCACTGGCGGCGACCCGCAGCTTGCCTTGAACGCGCTGGCCATGCTTTACATCGAGGCGATGGCGGAAGATTTTCTGTTCTTCGTCGTAGAGCATGATGCTGAGAATCTGATAGTCGATGACGCGCTTGACCTGTTCAGCGGCGCGGCGAAGAAGCTCCTCAACATCGAGGATGGAACTCATTTCGCGGCTAACTTCGTTGAGCAGCAAAAGCGTTTTGGCTTGGGAACGAACCCGCTCGAATAAGCGGGCATTTTCGATGGCAACCGCCAGGCGACTTCCCAGCAGGGTGAGGATGCTTTGCTGTTCAGGAGTGAAATAATCGAGGTGATTGCTTTGAATATCCAAAACGCCGATGCATTTTCCCTGAATCATGAGTGGCACGGCTAGCTCGGAACGAACAGTGTCAATGGCGTTTATGTAGCGCGGATCCCTAGTGACATCGCTGACGCGAACGGAATGGCCGGTGGAAGCCGCCACCCCGGTAATTCCCTGGCCGAGCGGGATACGCAAATTAGCGGCCAAATCAGGCGGATACCCGATAGCGAAGCGGTGTTTGAGCGCGCCGCCATTTTCTTCAACAAGCAGCACACCAAAAATCTCATAATCGATATGTTTCTTGATGAGGGCGGCGGTTCGCGCCAGCACTACATCCAGGTTTAGGGAAGCGTTCACTTCCTCGCCAATTTCGGCAAGGGTAGTGAGCACTTCGGCAGAAACTTCGCCGATGGGCTGACGCGCGTTTAGTTCTGTAGACGATTCTGTCGGATTCATTCTTGCTTGTATTATAGCAGTGCGCGAAGAAACCGCAGGCCGCCGAAGCTGGTATTCACTCAGTGATGCCCGTCAGGCAACTCCAGAACCTTAACATCGGGGAGATTGCGGTACCGCTCGGCGTAATCGAGGCCATAGCCAACGACGAATTCGTTGGGGATCGAAAAACCTACGTAGTCGGCATGTACTTCAGTCTGGCGACGCTCGACCTTGTCCAAAAGAACCGCTACTCGCAAATTTTTCGGTTTGCGCTGCTGCAGAATACGCAAGAGATAGCGCAGGGTCAGTCCGGTATCCAGAATATCTTCGACAACGATAACCGTTTTCCCTTCGATGCTATGGTCAAGATCCTTGTTGAGTTTCACCTGGCCGGAGGAGCGCGAATCTTTGCCGTAACTGGAAACCGCGATAAAATCAAAAGTGACTTCACCGGTGATCTTGCGAGCCAGATCGGAGAGAAATAGCACAGCGCCCTTCAAAACCCCGACGAGCAGAAGCGGTTCGTTGGGGAAATCCTGGCGAATCCGTCGAGCCATCTGGCGAATTCTTTTTTGGATGCTGGCACCAGAAACGAGAGTCTTTACACGTTCCGTGCCGATCGCAGTGGGCCTCACCCTTTGATTCAGACTTTTTTTTCGTTTGGGCATTTTCCCTCGGGTTCCCGCAGACTCTATCTCACGAGTCTCGTCGCAGCAAGTCAACATCCTTGGTGGATGAGGTATCCTGCGAAGAGGTAACCGCGGATGGAAGGAAATACAAGAACCGAACCGTGGCTCAGCGGAACGCTGACGGAAATTCCGGCGGTGCATCGCGCGCTTCTGCATGCGCTGCAAATGGCCGAGGAAGACCTCATCAAATGGTGCGGCGATCTGAGTACGGAAGAGTTCAACGCGAAGCCCGGCGGAGTTGTTTCGGTGGCGTTTCATGTGCGGCATATCGCCGGCAGTATCGATCGTCTGCTCACCTATGCCGAAGAGAAACAGCTAAGTGAAGAGCAAATGACCAGTTTGAAAACGGAAGTGACGACATCTGCGAATCCGAAAGAAAGTTTCGCGGAGCTGCGGAAAGCGCTGGAAAGCGCCGTGGCTCGAGTGCGGGCTCTGGTCGGGGCAGATCTTGAGGCACGAAGAACCGTAGGACGGCGATCACTGCCAGCCAGCATGGGCGGTCTCTTGGTGCACGTGGCGGAGCACACCCAACGCCACGTCGGTCAGGCTATAACCACAGCAAAAATCGTTCGTGCAGCGCGGCCGCAGTAATTTCGAACGCCGCCTAATACGTTGCGGATTCGGGTATACTCCGACGCGCATGTTTTTTGAAACGGCAAAGAGCATTCTACTCATCGTGAGCGCTTTGTTTCCGATCGTCAATCCGATCGGAGGAAGCCCGGTATTCCTGCTGCTGACCCAGGATTATTCGAGGGGCTCAAGGAAATTGCTGGCGCGGCGAGTGGCGATGAACAGCTTCATTCTGCTGATCGTGTCCATGGTTGTGGGGACGCATATACTCTCGTTTTTCGGGATTTCGCTACCGGTGGTGCAAGTGGGCGGTGGATTGATTGTGATCTCGACGGGATGGGCGATGTTGACGCGAAGCGATCAGATGGATCGCGAAAAAACGCATCAGGCGGTGACTCAGCAAGACATCCTAAGAAACGCATTTTACCCTCTGACGCTGCCCCTGACGGTCGGCCCGGGTTCGATTTCCATTGCCATCACTCTGGGAGCGAATGAACCGCGACATCTGGGTGCCGCCAACCTAATGGCCCTCTTTTCGGCGGCGATAGGGGCAGCTCTGATCGCGGCGATGATTTACATTTGCTATGGATATGCGGATCGACTGGCTGCAGCGGTCGGGCCGAGTGGAATGAACGTGATTCTACGTTTGTCTTCGTTTCTGCTGGTTTGCATTGGAGTACAGATTTTGTGGAACGGGGTAAGCGCACTGGTAAAAACGTTAAGTGCTTAGCGCAGCAGGCTCGATAATAAATATTCTTGGCTTGAGATACTTCGGAGCCGGAATCTCCAAGCACGCTTATCGGATGCTCTCAGATGACGATGTTGCGGCGTTCGTTCGGCGCCTTTGAGCTAGCGCCTTGGATGATCGACCGGATCTGGCGGACGAGGTGGAAGCTTCTTCGGGTTCGCTTCGAGCGCTTTCATCACCTCAGAAATTGCGCGTTCCAGTTGCGAGTCGCGATTTGCAATGACGGAAGCGGGATCGTTTTCCACGACGATGTCTGGATCGACGCCATGCCCTTCGATGACATACTTTCCATCCGCCGAAGCCGTTGCGAATTCCGGCACAAAGGCGGTGCCGCCATCAAGCAACGGACCGCGACCAGTGATGCCGACCACACCGCCCCAAGTTCGTTTGCCGATCAGAGGACCGAGCCCAGCCTGGCGGAACATATAAGGAAAGATGTCGCCGTCGGATGCGGATGTTTCATTCAGCAAGCAGACTTTCGGTCCGTAGAAAACTTCGCCTGGATAAGTCCGCGTGTAATCGGAATTACGATCGAACGAAGTTCCGAGCAGTTCGCGGCGCAGACGCTCGATGAGCATCTGGGAAATATTGCCGCCGCCGTTGCCGCGGACATCCACGATTAGCGCTTCCTTGCGGATTTGCGGATAGTAAAACTTGATGAATTCGCGGATGCCTGCCGCTCCCATATCCGGTATGTGGATATAGCCGACACGGCCATTGGTGGCTTTGGAAACGGCGTCACGGTTGTGAGCAACCCAATCGAGATAAATGAGATTGACCTCGGTGGTGATAGGACGATAGCTGACATGGCGCGCACCTTCGTTCGAAGGCTTGGAATTAAGAGTAAGCAGCACTGGACGGTTGGCTTTGTTGCGAAGGAATTGATAAGGATTCTTGTCGGCGGTTAAATCTTCGCCATCAATTGCGAGGATATAATCTCCCGGATGAGCATCGACACCAACTTCGGTGAGAGGCGAACGATAGAGGTTCTCTTCATTCTGGCCACGGTAGATTTTGGCAATTCGATAGCGGCCCGCAGCGCGATCCAATTCAAATGTGGCGCCAGCGAGCCCATATTGCGGGCGCTTAGGCATATCGTAATCGCCACCTTCAATATAAGAGTGAGAGGTACTTAGTTCGGAGACCATTTCGCCGAGGACGTAATTCAGATCGGAGCGATGCGCGACGTAAGGAACGAGGGCGGCATATTGCTCGCGCAACGCATTCCAATCGTAACCGTGCATATTTTTGGCATAGTAGAAGTCACGGTAGCGTCGCCACACTTCGTTAAAAATTTCAGTCCATTCCTGCTGGGGAATGCGGTCGACCATCAGGTTAGCGGTGGAGACTGTCTTGGGATTAGCTTTGCCTTCAGGTTTGACGTCGAAAAGCTTGTAGTCGTGCTCAAAGCGGGCCAGAACTTTCTTGCCATCGTCGGAAACATAAAATGCGCGAATACCCTCGGCGAGAGTCGTTTCCTTGCGGTCCTTGAATGAGAACAGAATCAGCGACGCGGGCGGATAGCTATCGCGACCGTAAAAGGGAGTGCCTGCGTGTCCGAAGACCAGAAAGTCCTTGGTGACGACCAGTCCTCGATAATTGTCGCCTTCGATTGGAACGCGGCTGACGCGATCTGACAGGCCATCGAAGTCAATGCGAATGTACTCCTTCGGTTTCTCGGCCTTCTTTTCGTCTTTCTTCTCGTCCTTCGCGTCGTCTGATTTCGCTTTGTCAGAGGCGCCGGCTCTTTCGCCATCTTTGCCAACTGTGACTTCGTCGCTTTCCGCCGGAAATGGATTCTTCACGTCTTTGCGGAGCGCGAGTGCAAAAATTCCCGTACCGCGATCGGTTGCGTAATTGAATTCGATTTGGCTAAGAGCCGGCTGAAAATCGTGGTCCGAAGTGTAGTAAAGGTAGTTGCCATCCGCATCCCAAGCGAAATCGCCGGCTTGAAACAGGTCACTAGTGACACGGTGGACTTGAGCATCAGAGACACTCCAGATATAAATTGAGCTGAAGCCGTTAGGATTGCTGAGTGTAAAGGCAAGGTGTCCGCCGTCACGCGACCAGGAGTAGTCGCGCAAATTTCCACCGGCATCCTTGGCGACCTGAAGAACTTTTTTGTCATTGAGAGTCAGCACGAACAGCTTGCCATCCTTGTCCGAAAAAGCGAGGCGCTTTCCGTCCGGGGCCCATTCCGGCGCGTAGAGCATGGCATGGAAATCGTGGGTTAATTCCTCCGGTTTTCCCAAGCCATCCTGGTTGATGAGATAAACTTCGTCTTCGCCATCGAGGTCGGAGATAAAGGCAATTTTTGAACCATCGGGCGACCATCGACCCCATTTGTCGTGCGCGTTCGATGAATTCGTGAGGTTGCGGGTAGGACCCTTCTCGATGGGCGCAGTAAAGATGTCGCCGCGAGCTACGAAAAGCGCGCGTTCACCTTTAGGGCTGAGGCTGGCATCTTCAATTTGCTCGGCGGCGGAGACTTGTGCGGCCCGCATGGCCACGCCGTCATTTGGCACATCGATGGAAATATGGCGCGACTGGCCTGTGGAACTGTCCAGAATGTTGAGCTCACCATCGAGCTCATAAACGATTTGGTTTTTGTGATCGGTGCTGGGCCATCGGACATCCCATTTGGTGCTATGAGTGAGTTGATCCGTTTTTTTCGTGGAAGGGTCGTAAGAATACAGATTGTTCGTGCCATCGCGGTCTGAAGAAAAGAAGATTTTGGAACCAATCCACATGGGATCGCGGCTAGGGCGAACGTCGTCAGTGATCTTGTCTTGCGCATGGGTCTTCAGGTCGAAAACATAAAGCTGCTGAGCCCAGCCGCCCGAGTAACGCTTCCAGGTGCGGAAATCGCGAAAGAGCGGAGAGTAGACAGCTTTCGATCCGTCAGGAGAAATGTCGCCGGCCCCGGACTTTGGCATGGGAAGAGCTTCAGGCAGTCCGCCAGAGATGGAAACGGTATACAGACGGCTGTCGCCTAAATCGAAATATTCGCGGCCGGAGCGGAATAAAACTGATTTGCTGTCGGGGGTCCATCCGTAAACTTGATTGTCATACCCCCAACGCGGGGTGAGTGGCCCGCGCGCAGGATAAAAGGTGAGTTGCTTGGGAGCGCCTCCGGTAACGGGAATAATATAAACTTGCTCATCGCCGTCGTACTGGCCGGTGAAGGCGATCCATTTCCCATCGGGAGAGAATTTCGCGAAGAGCTCAAGGCCAGGGTGCGCAGTGAGCCGCGTGGCCAGGCCGCCTGATGTTGAAGCTAACCAAAGGTCGCCTCCATAGGTAAAGACGACTTTGTCACCCCGAACATCGGGGAAGCGAAGCAATTTTGTCTGCGCATGAAGGGAGTAAACGAAGAATAAACTGGCGAGCGAACACAGCAGCGTGCGCATACTTTTCTGGAGGCTCATGAATTCCTTTCCGGCCAGACAACGAAATGTGAAGGCGCGGAAGATCAATAATGATGGGGAGCGAACTCGCCCGAGACGAACTCGCCCGAGACGGCGAATATTCTACAATGAATTTGAAAACGAAAGCGGAAAGTCAATCAATCTTGCTTAGACAATGCTGACTGCCAAGTGATCATCAAAGTCCAGTGGTTCGTCCGTGTATTATCATATCCAACGTAATCGGGAGTAGCCGGCTACTGCCCGGCTAGCGGGGGCTAGAACCCCAGATCAATGGCGGAAATTACAACACTTCGCGAGGCTGTTGGGGGTCTGGTGCGCGACGGCGACGTAGTGGCAATGGAAGGCTTCACGCACCTGATTCCCTTTGCGGCAGGCCACGAGGTCATCCGGCAGCGGCGAACAAATTTGACGCTTGTGCGCATGACGCCGGATTTGATTTATGACCAGCTGATTGGGGCCGGCTGCGCAAAAAAACTGATTTTTTCCTGGGGCGGAAATCCAGGCGTCGGTTCCCTGCACCGATTGCGGGATGCGGTTGAACACGATTGGCCGATTCCGCTCGAGATCCAAGAACACGGGCATGGTGATCTTTCGAACGCATATGTGGCAGGAGCGTCAAAGCTTCCCTTCGCTGTGCTGCGCGCTTACGCCGGCTCTGATCTGCCGAAACACAATGACCAAATCAGGTTCATCCAATGTCCCTTCACCGGAGAAACGCTTGCAGCAGTTCCATCCATTCAACCGGATGTGACTGTGATTCATGCACAGAAAGCCGACCGCAAAGGAAATGTTCTTTTGTGGGGAATTCTCGGCGTACAAAAGGAAGCGGTGTTGGCGGCAAAAAAAGCGATCGTTACCGTGGAAGAGATTGTAGATGACCTGCAGGCCTGGCCCAATGCGTGCATTCTTCCGCGCTGGACGATTTCGGCAGTGTGTTGCGTCCCCGATGGCGCGTTTCCGTCTTATGCGCATGGGTATTACGAACGCGATAATCGGTTCTATCAAGCGTGGGACGCCATTGCCCGAGACCGCGATACTTTTAGCAGTTGGGTCAAGACTCACATTCTGGACACCGAGAATTTTGTGGAATTTCGCCGAATCCTCACCGAGTCGAGTGCGCAGAACAAGTAATGACGCAACCCGCTTACACAACGAATGAAATCATGACAGTCGCCGCAGCGCGGCTATTGAAAAATGGCGCGGTGTGCTTTGTTGGAATTGGATTGCCATCGACCGCGGCGAACCTTGCGCGGCTCACGCATGCTCCGGACATCGTCTTAATCTACGAATCGGGACCGATCGGCGCTAAACCTCCGGTACTTCCACTATCGATCGGCGACGGGAATCTGGCCGAAACCGCGGACACCGTGGTTTCGACGCCGGAAATCTTTCGGTACTGGCTGCAGGGAGGCCGAGTGGACGTTGGATTTCTTGGCGCGGCGCAGATCGACCGTTTTGCAAATATCAATACGACGGTAATCGGTGATTATAAGAAACCGAGCACGCGACTTCCCGGTGCGGGGGGCGCTCCTGAAATCGCAGCCTGCGCGGCAGAAGTCGTTCTGGTCCTGAAGCAGTCGGTCCGCGCGTTCGTAAAGAAATTGGATTTTGTCACCTCGGTTGGACATCTCGACGGTGGTAATGCCAGGAAACGGTTACGCCTTCCGGGGAAAGGACCCGTCGCAGTTGTGACTGATCTGTGCCTGATGGAGCCTGCCCCTGTCACAAAAGAGCTCACTGTGACGCATCTCCATCCCGGAATCAGCAGGGAGCAAGTGGTGAAATCCACAGAATGGGAAATTCGTTTTGCTGAAAAGTTGAAGGAAACAGCCGTGCCGACGACGCTAGAGCTAGAAACCTTGCGCGATCTGGAACGGCGAACTAAATTGGCGCATGGAAACGTTACGGCGGGATGAAATGAAAACGGTTTTTCTCTGCGATGCGCTGCGAACTCCGATTGGTCGATACGGCGGAGCTTTGTCGGCGGTTCGAACTGACGACTTGGCGGCAATTCCACTGCGCGCCCTGCTGCAACGCAATTCGAAAGCGGATTGGGAGCAACTGGATGAGGTCACGCTGGGCTGCGCGAACCAAGCCGGTGAAGACAATCGCAACGTCGGGCGCATGGCGTTGTTGCTGGCGGGTATTCCCCAGACTGTGCCAGGTTCGACGGTGAACAGGCTTTGTGCTTCGGGCATGGAAGCTATTGGAAACGCGGCTCGCGCGATCGCAGCGGGTGGACTGGAATTTGCCATTGCGGGCGGCGTTGAGTCGATGTCTCGTGCGCCGTTCGTAATGGGCAAAGCAGAAACCGCGTTTTCGCGTTCTGCCGAAACTTACGACACCACGATCGGTTGGCGCTTTATCAACCCGCTTATGAAAAAACAGTACGGTGTGGACTCCATGCCGGAAACCGGAGAAAACGTTGCGGAAGAGTTCGGGGTGTCGCGCGAAGACCAGGACGCTTTTGCGTTAAGGAGCCAGCAGCGTGCGGCACGCGCACAAGCGAGCGGTTTTTTTTCGGAAGAAATCATCGCCGTGGAAATTCCGGGGAAAAAAGGGGCGACGATCGTTTCGATGGATGAACATCCCAGACCCGATACTA
Source organism: Candidatus Acidiferrum sp. (assembly GCA_036522855.1). Lineage (GTDB taxonomy): Bacteria > Acidobacteriota > Terriglobia > Acidiferrales > UBA7541 > Acidiferrum. The sequence goes on from DATDFA010000021.1 coordinate 65,597, forward strand.
CGATTGAAGCACTTGCTAACTTGAAGCCGGCATTTCGAACTCCGGGAACAGTCACCGCAGGAAACGCTTCTGGGATCAATGACGGCGCAGCGGCAATCGTTCTCGCGTCGGAAGCGGCGGTAAAGCGTCACGGACTTTCGCCGCGAGCGCGCGTTTTGGGAATGGCGGCGGCCGGCGTGGCGCCACGGATCATGGGAATCGGGCCAGTACCTTCGACCAAAAAACTCCTCGCCCGCTTAGGCCTTTCGATGGCGGATTTCGACGTAATCGAACTTAATGAGGCCTTCGCGAGCCAAGCGATTGCGGTTCTACGGCAACTTGGAATTGCTGACGATGCGGCTCTGGTGAATCCGAATGGTGGCGCAATCGCGCTCGGCCACCCATTGGGCATGAGCGGTGTGCGGTTGGTGATGACCGCTGCGCATCAATTGCAAAAGAGCTCGGCAAGACGGGCACTGGCTACAATGTGCGTTGGTGTCGGTCAGGGAGTGTCGCTCGCCATCGAGCGCGTATGAAGATACCGCTGGAACTCGAATTCCATCATTTCCGCAAAAGAAAGCGAATAATTTTCTCGGACAATTGGCCGTATGGAGGTCTGAGAAAGGACGCGGTGCTGAACCGACTTTGAATCAATACGCTTCTTTTCTTTGAAAATGTTTCAAATCCTGCCCGGCCGTGATAGTGGCCCATCCCGCTGGAACCCACTCCGCCGAATGGTAAATTGTTTTGCGCGACGTGGTAGATTACGTCGTTGATCGTCACGCCTCCCGATATGGTGGATCGCAGGACTTGATCGATGCGTCTCTCATCGTTGTCGAAATAATAGAGCGCCAGCGGATGAGGATGCTCACTGATGTATTTTAGCGCCTCGCCGACATCGTGGTAGGTGACGACCGGCAAAATCGGCCCAAAAATCTCTTCTTGCATCACGCGCATGAAGTCATCGACATCCAACAGCGCGACAGGCGGAAAGATTCGATCCTGCGGGATACTACCTTCCGCATCTGGGACTAGCGGGATCACCCGGGCTCCACGCGATTCTGCATCCAGAAGATATGCATTCAGGCGGTCGAACGCGGGGCGATTGATGATTCGCGTGTAATCAGGATTTTCTGACCACGTCGGGTAAAGATGCTGCACCGTTTCCTTGGCAAGTTCAATGAAGGAGTCGCGTTGCGATTCGTGGACAAAAACATAATCAGGCGCCAGACAAGTTTGCCCCGCATTGTAAAGCTTCCCCGTGAGAATCCTCTCCACCGCAGTACGCAACGGAAATTCGGGATGGACAATGGCGGGAGACTTCCCGCCCAGCTCCAGCGTGACTGGCGTTAGATTTTCGCTTGCAGCCCGCATAATTAATTTTCCGACGCGGGTCGAACCGGTGAACAACAAATGATCGAACGACAAAGAGGCAAATTCGACGGCCATGCTTACGTCGCCGGTTACCACTGCGATGTAGTCGTCGGGGAAGGCAGAGGCAATTATTTTCTGAAGAAGCCCGGCGGTTCGCGGCGCAAATTCGGACGGCTTCAGTATCGCGTGATTCCCGGCCGCAATCGCGTCGACCAAGGGGCATAACGTGAGGTAGGTTGGATAATTCCACGCGCCGATGATTCCTACGACTCCCAAGGGCTGATAGACAATGCGAGCCTTCGCGGGAAAGAAGTGAATGCCGGCGCGCACTTTCCGAGGTTTCATCCAGCCTGCCAGATGCCGCCTGGCATGACGAATGGCGTCTACAAGCGGAGCCAATTCCAGTACTAGCGTTTCCTGCCGTGCACGGCCTCCAAAGTCTTCATCCACCGCCGCTACAATTTCGCTCTTCCGGTCGAGCACGACATGTTCAAGTAACTTTAGCGATGCCAGTCTCTTTTCGTAATCGGGTTGCACTCCACGAAAGGAAACGAGCTGTCTGTCAAACAGCCGACGCAAAGGCGAATTGTCCGGCAGCGGACTCTTTCCCAGATTGGATTCGGAAAGCAGAGACATGGGCGTCGCGCGATACGCAAGCGTAACGAGATGCTAGCTCCCAATCCATTGCTCGTCAATCGCGCGGGCAGGCCAACTTTTTTCGGTGATGGAAAATGCCGAACAGATGGCGGCACAAATTGTTTATTCCCGGCGGGCGGAGTCCGGTATCGATGTGTCGCCGTAGATCTCGTCCGGTTTCCGGCGGCGTTTATTCACGTTAGGTCCGCGAAAATCCGTTTCAGACGGCGAGCTGGCGTCCAACGGGCGTCCTTTAGTCAGCGCGCGCCTGAGCTTCCTTCGTTTACGTTTAGCTCCGAGAATCATCATTCAGGGACTCCTCCATACAAATACTTGATTAGACCTCTCGATCACACAAATTTAATCGGACGGGCAAATTCGCTACTCACCCAGGTTTACCGGTCCCTCGAACCGGCGCGGTCAAGGCGTCGGCTTCAAGATAGATGTGACGAATTTTTGGAAATTTTGTTCGGACGGCCCTTTCGATTCGGTCAACTGCTTGCGTTACATCGTTTGCCGTAAGCGTTCGGCGGAAGAGAATGTCCAGCGCAAGTAGTACCGTTTCGGGACCCAAATACATGGTGAGCGGCGTTCCCGCAGCTTCGACCGCGGGGTCAGCTTCAACCAGTTGGCGAATTACCTTTAGGGTGGAAGTTCGTGCGCCTTCACCAATCAGCAGTCCTCTGGCTTCGTTGGCCAGCAAAGCCGCGGCTACGACAAGGACCAAACCAACGCCAAGCGATGCCAAAGCATCAAGATAGGGCTCTTGAAGAATCTGAGAAAACAAAATTCCAACAAAAGCGATGAATAGCCCCACGATTGCCGCAGCGTCTTCAAAAAGGATGGCGAAGGAGCTAGGGTCCTTGCTTGCGTGGATCGCCGGAAAAAGGTCTTCCGTGGTGCCCGAACGCAACCGGAACTCGCGATAAGCGATGTACAACGAGGTGCCCTCGCAGGCGGCGGAAACGCCGAGGATCGCATAGACCCATTCTAAATGTTCCAAGGGGTGCGGAGCGCGCAAGTGCGAAATCCCCTGATAGAAGGAAAGCATTGCGCCACCGACCAGGATCATCATCGCGACCACGAGCGTCCAGAAGAATACTTCCTTGCCATAACCGAATGGATGATGCTCATCGGTCGGCTTGTTGCTGCGATAAATGCCAAAAAGCAGGAGCGCGCCGTTGCTGGTATCGATCAGCGAATGAATGCCCTCCGAAATCATCGCAGCGCTTCCGCTGCTGTATCCTGCGACAAATTTAAACGCGGCAATAATCAGGTCGGCGGCTATCGCAGCGAAAATCGCTTTTGGCTTTTTCCCCATACGAAACGCGTTTCTCTGGCGCTCATTTTTTGCGGCTCCGTGCCTGGCACGGCTCTATTCGTGGCTTGCCGCAATGTTTTCTCAGCTAGACCTCTTCCGCGGTACCTTTGCGCCCTTTTTCCGAGCTTCAGAAAGGCCGATAGCGATTGCTTGTTTTCTGCTCTTCACGCGACCGCCCTTGCCGCCTTTTCCGGACTTCAGACTTCCACGTTTGCGCCTCCGCATTGCGCTCTTTACCGATTTCCCAGCTGACCTGCCGTATCTAGGCATCGCTTGCTTCTCCTTTCAGTATTTTGAGTCGAGCTACAGTTCGGGTGTGAGGAAACTGCACTTTTTTCCTTACGCTCATAACTGACCGCTTTCGATATCTCTCCAGTAGTTCGAGCCGGATCACAACAAGCTATCCTGTTCCGGATACCAAGGACGATGGGCTACATACTGTACAGGTGGGCCCAACATTCATGTAGGGCCTAAACAACCAAGCAGATCAAGGATTTTTTGCTGGCGGTTGCCGAGCGCAGTTACGCCATCGGAAATGGATAAGCAAGTAGGCGAACCTACGGAAGCAACAAACGACGCAATGTGCTGATTAAAAATGCCAACGACGCAGCGGCCATCAACACAGTTGCAATCCAGCCACCAGCACGTAAGGGCAGCGGTAGGGAGAATTTACCTACAATCCCGGGTTTCGCCGAGATTGTCATGAGCAGAAACATCAGCGGCGCAGCAACCAATCCGTTCACCAGTGCCGACAAAAATAAAGCCCGGATGGGGTCAAAACCTAAGAGGTTTACGCAGACGCCCAAAATCGTTGCGATAGCGATCACGTAATAAAATTTCCTCGCTCGGCGAGGTCTGCTTTCTAAACTCGCTCGCCAGCCGAAGGTTTCGGAAACGGCGTACGCCGCGGAACCGGCTAGAACCGGTATCGCGAGCATTCCGGTTCCAACGATTCCTGCCGCAAACAATAAAAATGCAAAGCGGCCGGCTAAGGGTTCCAGGGCCTTTGCGGCATCGCCTGCCGTGCGAATGTGATTCATGGCGCCCGGACCGGCACCATGCAGGGTGGCCGCTGTCGTAAGAATAATAAAGAAAGCAACGATATTTGAGAATGCCATGCCAGCACGGGTATCGAAAGCAATTCGCCTGAATTGCTCGAGCGCTTGCCACGGCTTCTTTTTAAGAGCCGGTTCCTTCCGATTGCTCTTGACCTCTTCTACTTCCTGTGAGGTCTGCCAAAAAAACAAATATGGACTGATGGTCGTGCCCAGAACGGCAACCAGGGCCATCAAATAATCTGTGTCGAACGATAGAGATGGAATTACTGTCGCCGCGAGGGCATGCGTCCACGGAACGTGGACGATGAACGCTGTAATAACGTAAGCGAACAGCGCCCAAGTCAGCCACTTCAGATAGTGAACGTACTTGTGGTAAGGCAAGTACACTTCAAGCAGTAACGAAATAACGCCGAAAATCAAGGCGTAGACCTCCGCCCTGCCGCCAGCCATGAGCTCCACTGCTGAGGCCATCGCCGACACATCCGCGCCGAGATTAAAAATATTAGCCAAGCACAACATTGCAACTAAGGACCTTACGACTGCTTTCGGGTAGCACTTTGCAAGATTTGCGGCTACTCCCATTCCTGTGATTCTTCCCAAGCGTCCACAGATTTCCTGAACGGCCGCCATCAAAGGAAATGAAAACAGCATGACCCACAACATCGAAAAACCAAATTGCGCACCCGCCTGCGAATAAGTGGCTATGCCGCTGGGATCATCATCGGCGGCACCCGTGACGAGGCCAGGACCCAACCGGCGCAACAACTCGTCGGCGTCCTTTGTTAACGGCTCAGACAAACTCACTTTGGGGGCGGTCAGTTCAGACATGCTATCGTCCGGCCCTGCATTGAGTTCTGCACTGCGCCCGAACCAGGGACACATTCAGGCGACTCGCGATCGCTCCAGCGCCTCGACGGCGCTATCCAACGATTGGGGATGTTCAAAGAACTTTTCCCACAATTTTGAACGACGAGAAAGATCAGATAATACCGAACGAATATTCCACTGCTCGGGCCTAAGGTCCGGCGTCAATTCGCTCCAGGCAAGCGGCGTAGAAACGGGAGCGCCTTCTCGTGGCCGCAAGGAGAAAACCGAGGCCAGCGATTGCGCATAGGCGTTTTGGCGGACGTCTACAAATATTGTATTTTTCGGGCGGTCTTGTATTCGATGGATTCTGGTGAGCAGCCCTTTTTCGTGGTCTATTGCCAATCGGGTTGCAATTTCTAGAAACGCGCGGACCTGTTCGAATTTATATTTCCGGGCGATGGGAACAAATAGGTGTAAACCTGTTGCCCCGGAAGTCTTCACGAAGAATTTCAACCCAGCTTTTTCGAGTACACCTCCGACAGCCTTGGCCGCGCGAATCACCCGCCCAAAAGCGGTGCCCCGCGTCGGATCCAGGTCGATGAACATATAATCGGGCTTTTCGAGTTCATCTGCCTGAGCCGAAAACGGGTTGTGCTCAATGCAGCCTAAATTGGTCAGATACAAAAGAGAGGCCAAATCATCAATCATGAAGTACGAGACATCCCGTTTTTTCGTTTCCGAATAAATGTCCACCGTTCGAACCCATTCGGGGATGTGTTCACCTGCTTCCTTCTGATAAAACGCGCCGCCGGCAATTCCATTGGGATAGCGGTGAAGCACAAGTGGACGAGCCTTGAGAAAAGGCAGCAAATACGGGCTCACTGTCGCGTAGTAAAACAACACATCCCGCTTCGTATATCCAGCTTTCGGAAAATAGACCTTGTTCAAGTGCGTGAGTGTGAGCTGCCGCCCGTCAATCTCCAGTCGGACTTGGGCGTGCTCTTTTTGCTGCAGAGCCTGCAGAACAGACTTCGCAGGTTTTGAGGACTTCTTCATTTTGATGACCGAGGAAGGTTCGCTTTTCGTTAACTGGCTTTTCGCCGGCGCGGCCACGATCTTTTTCTCCTTGTCGAAAGTACTTTCGCCGGGTTCGCGATCCGGTTGTAACCCTAAAAACCTTGGTTGTCGAAGATGATTGTCCGACGTCCATTCGGCGTAACCAACCCGCGCGACTAGCCTGGGCTTCACCCAATGGGCGCGCTCACGGGTTCGGGGAATCGGAGTAAACGGAGACTTTTTTGCGGGAATTGTCTGCAGTTTGTCAAACAGTTCCCGTTCGAGAGCGTTTGGAAAACCAGTGCCCACTCCTCCAACAAATCGAAGCAATGAATTTTCGTAGAGCCCCACCAGAAGACTGCCGAAATACTGACGAGCCCCGCGAGGGTCCGTCCAACCGCCGATAACCGCGTCGACTTCTTTTACCGCTTTGAATTTCAGCCAATTTGCTGTTCTGCCCTGGGGATACGGGCTCTCATTCCGTTTAGCGACAAGGCCTTCGAGACCATTCTTGATCGCTGCGTTAAATAACTCCTCGCCAGCACCGACTTGGTGTTCCGAAATTCGGATACGCTCGCTAGGCACCAGAATTCTCTCTAACAATTTCTTCCGCTCGAGCAGAGGCGTGCGACGGACGTCGTAACCATCGCAGTACAAAACATCGAAGAGATAGTAAGTGGCCGGCGCTTCCGATTGCAGTTTTGCCGATGGGCTTTTCACTCCGAACCGTGCCTGCAATCTCTGAAAATTGCTTCGGCCTTTATCGTCTAGTACGACGATCTCTCCATCAAGCACCGCCCGCCGCGCTCGGATGCGCTTTGGCAGGTCCTCAAATTCCGGATACTCAGCGGAAAGGGTCCTATTAGAACGGGAAACCAGTTCACTTCTTCCGTCTTCCACGAAGGCCAGCGCCCGAATTCCGTCCCACTTGATTTCAAAAAGCCAATCGTCATCGGAAAAAGCTTTTTCGCTGGCTGACGCGAGCGCCGGGCGCAAATTTTCCGGAAGCGCCGATTTCCTGGCGTTTGGCAAATCTTGAACACCGGTCTGGAGCGTCACTTTCGCCGCCCTGTTCGATCGATGGCGAGAAGGGCCCGGCACTTTGCCGGTTTTCACAGATTTTCCATGTTCCTCAATGTTCCAACCGGACTGAGCTTCCTGGTCGCGATGTTTGATTAACAACCATTCATTCTTTTTGTTGGAATTTCTAAGCCTAATGAGCACGAACCCGCCCTTAAGCTTTTTGCCATGCAGGACAATTTTGAGTTCGCCTCTTTGCAACTGCTCTTGGGCTGATTCGGCACCCTCTGTTTCATATGTGCCTTTATCCCAAAGGATTACTTCTCCGGCTCCGTAGTTCCCTTCTGGAATCGTTCCTTCAAAACTTCCATAGTCGAGAGGATGATCTTCAACTTCGATGGCGAGACGCTTGTCCCTGGGGTCCAGCGAAGGTCCCTTGGGGACCGCCCACGACTTCAGAACACCGCTTACTTCCAGCCGGAAGTCATAATGTAGGCGCGTCGCGTCGTGGCGCTGGACGACGAATGAATTACGTTCGCGAGTTGTGCTCCCTCCTCGCGGTTCAGGGCTGGCGCCGAAGAGCCTTTTTCGCCGGTACTCGCGTAACGAATCCATTTCGAAATATTGGTTGATGGATATCATCAAGCGCAATCGAGATGAACGCTTCTACAGAGTTTTTTGTGAAGCAGTAAGGACATCACCTGATGTAGAGCAGCTGTTGCGCGAAGTCAAAATCAGATGAGGACTCCCAATGGCCGCGGCTGTTTGGAAAGGTTCTATCGTTCTCAGCCTGATTTCGATTCCGGTCAAACTGTACGCAGCGGCCCGTAGCGAACGCACTTATCTCCACCAGATTCACCGAGAGTGCAACACCCGCGTGCGGCAGCCGCTTTTTTGCCCCACTTGCAATCGATTTGTTGACCGCAGCGAAATTGTCAAGGGCTACGAATTTGACGAGGGCCAGTATGTTCTCATGGAAGACAAAGAAATCAAGAAACTGGCAGCAACTTCATCGCACACTCTGGAAATTATCGCGTTCACAAAACTTAGAGAGATCGATCCAATTTTTTTCGATTCTTCCTATTTCTGCATAGCCGAAGAAAGTGGCAGGAAGGCATATCAATTATTGACGAAGGCTCTTGAAGACACCGAAACCGTTGGAATTGGGACGCTCTTGATGCACCAGCGCGACTACACGGTTTTTTTGCGCCCGTATCAGCACGGGCTCCTGCTGCATACGATGTATTTTGCGAATGAGATTCGACACCTTCCTGAGTACGGAGTTTTTGAATCCCCCACCAACCTGAAAGCGCAAGAAGTGAGGCTGACTGAACAACTGATCGGAACATTGACGGAACGATTCAAGCCCAAGCAATATCACAATGAATTTCAAGGAAAGCTCAAAAAACTAATTGAAGCGAAGCAACATGGAAAGAGTGTCGAAATTGGTCCGGAACCCAAAAGAGCGCCGGTGATCGATATGATGACCGCCCTAAAAAAGAGTCTCGCGGCAAGTTCTTCGGCGGCAAGCGGCAAGGCAGCAGGCAAATCCAAAGAGCGAAAAACACAACCCGCCCGGAAAGCAAGCTAGCCACACTCTTCCCGGTCTGAAGCCGCTTCTGATTTTCGTCCCTTAGACGTGGGTGCGGCTGAAAGAATGCCGAGAAATTCGCTAAACGACCCTGCGGCCCTGGATTACACGAATCAAAACCACAACGATGGCCAAGACCAGCAGTATGTGAATAAACCCGCCCAGCGTGTAAGACGAAACCATTCCAAGCAGCCACAGAACCGCTAAGATAATCGCGATCGTCCAAAGTAGGTCCACGGTTTATCTCCTAAGTTCTAGAATAAAATTCGCTAAAGACATCGGAATCCGGATCCTGCGCCCTCCCTTAAACTCCATTGCCCTCTAGGGGAGTTTCGGCCATTGCGTGGGAATGGTAGTCTGCGGTCCGATTTGGCGCCCATCGGGAAAACTTCTGATTCTGAAAGGTAAGGAACGGTATCGCTGATTGCGCCCGTGGCGGCAATGTTCGTGAGAGATCAGATTACGGATCGTGGAAAGAAATCAGATGGTTCGCGATTACTTGACCTGCGGTGCCGGCTCGGGAGTTCGAATCGGCCGGCGAAGCTCGCCCGAATCCACCACGGCGCCGCTTCGCGACAGCGTCTCAAAATACATGACGTCTTCAGCGATTTCGATCAGCATGAACGTTCGATCGGAATCGTAGCCAAGGTCGGTCATTACAGTTCTCCGAAGGCCGTCCGGCCGTAGCTGGCCGGAAGATCCTTCGACGAAGTAATAAATTCCCTTTTCAGGCTTGACCCGCTCGTAGTCATGATCGTGGCCCGAAAACACAACATCTACACCATACTTGACGAAAAGCGGCTCAACCAACGACCGCAACTCGATGGCAGAGCCATGAGTCCTGCCCGAAGAATATAGCGGATGATGAAAGAAACAGATCGTCCAGTCATCCTTTCCTGTTTCCTCCAGCTGCTTTTCCAACCACGCCAGCTGTTTGGAATCCATATAGTTGCTATCTAGCGCCAGAAACCGGACATTGCCCTTTTTAAACGAGTAGTAACTCGATCCGCCCATATTAAAAAACTTGTAAAAGCGCTCGTTGGGATTGTCGTGGTTGCCGAGCGACGCGTAGAACTTCACGCCCGCATCCAGCAGGGCTTTGTACGGTTTTTCAAATTTTCGCTCAAAATCTTTGGGACTACTGCCCCCATATATGTTGTCCCCAAGGGTGATCACAAAATCGAACGGAAACTCGCGGTGCATGGAACTCATCCGCTGAGCTACTTGATATTGCGGACCATCACCCGTTCCCATGTCGCCGATCGCCGCGAATTTAACCGAATTATCTTTGAGGGGAAATTTGAACTCGTCCGCGCGAGCGACAAAAAGAAAAATGCTTAGCGAACCTAAAAGGAGAATATGAGCTCTTCGCATAAATCCGCCCGGGGTTACATAGTTTCGGGGAAAATATCAGAAATCTTGTCAATCACGACGTTGGCCTCAGCATCCAGCAGGATCAAGTCCCGAACCACAATCCGATACGCAATTTGGTCGGGCAACTTAGGGAATTTGAGCAATAAGGTCGGGGGAACAGTCGTAAATGGCACGCCATCTGGATAACTGTCATTGACATGAAGATGGATCGACTTGAGCGGCGATCCCTGCTCAATCGTCGTGCGGGCGTGATGCCCGTGGGGGCCGTGAAATTCTTCGTGGACCACACGGCGAAATGCTTCCTCGCCCTCCGTTGAAAAAATGTCCCCATGCTTGGCATGAGGCCTGGCTTCGCGAATTTTTTGAGCCAAAGCTTGCTGGTGAGAGGTAATCGTTTCCGGATTGGGTGTGGGTTTTAGTCGCGGTAGAGAAGACTGTATCGATTTACGAAGTTCGAGATATACCTGCACTTGATCCAGAAATTTCTTGAAACCAGCGGCGTTTCTCGCATTCTCTTTTGTGTTCTCTGTCGAAGACACCGGAACTTGTCCTCGCCCGCCGCTCGCCCATAACAGCGTCACCAAAACCGCGAGCAACACCAAGCCAACCATATGTCTGATTTCTTTACGTTCTTTCACAAACCATCCTCAATCTGAAATCTGAGCGCCGAGTCTAAGACCGGCGCTGCGCTTTCTTAAGGTCCCGGGCCGCTGCCCGCATAGCCTCCTTCGCCGCTTTCTTCGCAACTTTCTTGACGGCGGACTTCACCATCTTGCCGGGCAACGTTTCTCCGTTTGTCTGCGCCGCTACTTTTTTCACGGCTTTTGCAACCGTATCGGACAAGGGATGGAGCTCATGAACAAGCACGGCAAGCGCCTTTTCGGTTTCCTTTTTGTCTGCTTCGTGCAGCTCATCCGTTTCTGCGCGATCTTTCTTGTCCACTCCATTGGTTGTGCGCCAGTCCGATTCGAAGGTCGCCAACAGTCTCTTGATCACCTTTGGGTCCCGGACGATTAACCCTAGCTCGCGCCGCGAATCCAATTCGACAGGGCGCAGGCTCTGACTTCCGACGAATGCTTGCCGCCCATCGCGGATAATGGTGCGCGTGTGCAATCGCATTCGAGTGAGCTTTTTCGCCGTCACGGATGATCTTCTGCTGACCTTTCCGACGATGCGAATTTCTATCCCAGCTTTCGCTCGCTCCTCCAGGGTGCGAATCATTTCTTTGTCTGAAACCTGCGGGTCGTAAATGAGCAGTTGTTTCTTGGCCCTTTTTAAGAAACTCCGAAGCACCTTGCGCGAATTAGCCGGACTTACCACGAAACTGTCGCGGCCCGCGGTGTATGGCCGTCGCGCACAATCGGCCTCAAAGAGTTGCACGGCTTCCTGCACAATCGCCGCGTTCTTCGTAACAATTCCAAACCCCCGGCTGTGATCGATATCCAGATGCGTGAAATTAAACGACAACATGAGCAGAACACGCCGGTCGATGATGATGTACTTGTCGTGATAACGGCCCAGATCGTTAGCCGTGCGGGCCACTGTAATCCCGCTCTGGAGAAATCGTGTCTCCAAGTCGCGCAAATGTTTCTTGCCTCCGCGATTCATGTCGGCGACCAGCGTGGTGACCTTTACGCCATTCCTAACCAACTCCTTCAGAGCCCGTTCAATGTCGCTCCGGTCAAAACGAAAGATCGCGATCTCCACGCTTTTTTTGGCGCCCTTCAAGGCCGAAAGAATTGCGTCCGGCCCATCTTCCGGTTGGATGATCAACTTCACTTTATGGGCTCTCTTTCTGAATCGCACAACGGCAGTACACAGCCAATCGAGCCAGTCACAATTCGTTTAGCTCCGCGATGCGCTTTCGTACCTCGTCGGTATAGCTTTGTACTTCCTCAACGGTATATCCGGAGCTTCGGAAGCAGTCTCGTACCTGTTCCTCCGATAGTCGGCCAAGCAGAGTTCCCAGCCATTTCGCATCTGACCGCGGAATATGCTTGGTGACCTCTTCCATCTTCGTGCGCTCACGATAATTCGGCACATTGACAATCGTCAAAAAAAAAGGCCGGCTGTGCATTTCGAAATCAACCTCCTGAGCCGTCTCTCTCTGTATGAAGTTTGATTTTCTGTATCCCAGGGGGTCGCTTTTCGACCGACTAATACTGTTTCCTGTTCTGCCGAAACTCGCTCCAACGTCACTTACCAAGTATTCTTGTTCACCGTCGACCACGTAAACCACGTTGTTGACCTCTTTTAAATCCCAGTTGTTGATCAGCGCCATCATCACGCGAAGGCCGTTCAACTCTCTCGTACCAACGAAGCGATTATGAAACCAATCCCAGTTTCCTATCTTCTTAATCTTCTTGTCTCTCCGCTTCAGGCGCACTCCGTGGACAATATTGCCCCCCGTTACAAACTGTTTGCCGCGGCGCAGTTCCGGAAGATTCTCGACTTTGATCTGCGCGAGAAAATAATCCTCATCCACAAAGTATCCCGCGGCCCACAGTAATCTTGTCGCGGCCGTTTCAGACTGCGGTTCCGCGCCGACTTTAATTCGCCATTTCACTCCATTATTGTCCCTCAGGTCGAATTTCGGACTTGTGCCCTCCATATCTTCTTTTTCGAAGACGTAAGTAGCATTGGGATCGGGAGCATGCTGCCTGCCGCCAGCGCCATAGATCAAATTCAGCGCGGCAATATTTCCAGGGTCGCGCCAGAGTACCGCTGGCAGGTTCGACGCCGCTTCATGCGGTTTCTGCTTGATGTGTTTCTGCGCGTGACCAGAAACCGCGACGCTCAGCACAAACAATATTAGTGCTGCCTTCGATATACCCCTCAATCGCTGCTTCGGCGTGATCATGGGTCGCTTTAAAAGAACGTCATCTAGCTGTCGTTTGCTCCTTTAATTCTCCATTGGTTTCCTGCGCCTGTGTTTTGAACAGATCGGCGTAAACGCCTCCGGCTTGCAGCAACTCCTCATGCGTGCCTTGTTCCACTAATTCGCAGTCTTTGATGACGAAAATTATGTCCGCGCGGCGAATAGAATTCAGGTGATGAGCGACGACGATGGAGGTCTTGCCTTCCATTAGCCTGTCCAGCGCTTCTATCACGGCCTGCTCGGATCCGGAGTCCAATCCAGTAGTGGGTTCATCCAGAATCAGGATCGGAGTGTTGCGAATCACCGCCCGCGCGATAGCGATTCGCTGTCGCTGCCCTCCAGAGAGTGTCACCCCCCTCTCACCTACGAGGGTGTCGTATCCATCGGACAATTTTTCGATGAACTCGTGTGCGTTTGCCAGTTTCGCTGCGCGCACGATTTGTTGTGGAGTCGCATCTGGCTTGCCATACGCAATGTTGTCCCACACCGTGGCATGAAACAGCAGCGTTTCCTGCAAGACAAAGCTCATCTGCTCGCGCACCGACTTCAATTTGTAGGACCGAATATCCGCGCCGTCGATTTTTATTGTTCCCGACTGCGGATCATAAAAACGCGGGATGAGACTAATAATGGTCGTCTTGCCGGTTCCCGACGGGCCTACAATCGCCGCCACTTGACCCGACTGGATCGTAAAAGTTATATCTTTCAACACTGGAATGCTGTGATCGTACGCGAAGTTCACGTGGTCAAATTCGATTTCCCCTTTGAACTGCGGCGCTCGCTTCGCGCGTGGCGAATCGTCGACGCACGCTTCAATTTGCAGCACTTCCTGGATGCGCTCGTATCCCACAATTGCCTTGGAAACTGAGTCCGTCATCTTTGAAAGTTCGCGCATCGGCTTATACATCTTCCCCAGGTACAACAGGAACACGATCAGCACTCCGGTACTGAGCTCTCCTCGAAGCGCCAGCCGCGTGCCATAACCAAGGACCAGACATGTCCCTGCCGCCACCATGACATCGACAATCGGCGACAGCTTAGCTTTCAGGCTTCGCGCCTCCAATGCGGTTTCCACGTTTTCCAGGCTTTGCGATTCAAATCGCGAGGCTTCAAAATCTTCGCGAGCGAATGCTTTCACCACCCGCACGGACGTCAGCACTTCCTGGACCACCGAAACCAGTTCGCTTTCCTTCTTTCGTACTGCCCGCGAAGCTTTCTTGATTCGGCGCGTGAACGAATACACCACGATAAACAGAACGGGCGCGATCGACAGTGCTATCAGCGTGAAGCTCCAGTTTAAGTACACCATCACACCGACCATTCCGGCGAGCGTAAGCACATTGACGATCATGCCCAGCAGTGCGGAGTTGATAAAATCCTGTACCGCCGTAATATCGCTGGTCACGCGGCTGATCAAATCGCCGGTCTGCGTACGATCGTGTTGCGCCAGAGACAATCTCTGAATGTGGTTGTAAAGTGTCCGCCGCAAATCATGAGTCACCCATTGGCTTACACTGGTTGTGAGATATTTTTCGACGTAGGAGCAAAGCGCCCCGACAATGGCAATCGCGGCCACCGCCGCAATGGCAAAATTCAGGATCGGAAGTTTTTCGTGCCCAAAGGTATTTGAGATAAAGTGTTGCAAATAGGCGGGCAGTTTTTTTGATTGGAGAATGTTGTCGACAACGACTTTAATCGGCCAGGGTTCGAGGACGTCGCTGAGTGTTTCACCCAGAACCGCGACGAACGCCAAAGTCAGCTCTTTCCAGTGCGGTCGGATCAGCCGGATCAAGCTCAATTTTGCGGACTGGCTTGAGCGAGTAGCTTTTGAAGGACTCTCGACCATATTCGATTTTTCTAAAATCGACCTTCCTAGTGCGAACTAGAACCCTAGCGTCCTCGCCTTGCAGCCAACAAGTTTCGCGACTGGCTCGTCTCGACCGCGTTCGCCGGGCCGCCAGAGCGACTGAAACAGTTTGCTACGGCAACCCCTCCTATCCATCATCGACGTCTCCCCGCGCCGTTCCATACAGGAAAACACCGAGCGCACGGAATATTCCCGTGTAGCGAAAAAGACACACCATAGCACTCAATAAGCCTTCGAGTTAAACCCCATCGGTTCGCGCAACTTGCTCTGGTTAAACTCTCTCTAGAGCAAAAGCAGCTTTTCGATCCGTATCGGCAACTGACGCACGCGCACACCAGTAGCGTGATACACGGCGCTGGCAACCGCCGCCGCGCAACCTGTAAGTCCGATTTCCCCAATGCCCCGCGCACCGTATTCGTTCAGCTTGGTGTCCGGATAATCCAGAAATTGACAATCCATTTCCGGGACATCGGTAATCACCGGCACCAGGTAATCGGCGTAATTGTTATTGACCGGCTTGCCGTTCCGCTCGTCGTAAATCGTCTCCTCAAACAAAGCCATTCCGATGCCCATCACAATTGACCCTAGGATCTGATTTCGTGCGGTCTTGTGGTTGATCATCTGGCCGCCGTCAATCACCGTCAGCCACCGTGTCACTCTTAGCTGAACTAATCCCGGGTCATAAGTGACTTCGCAGAAATGCACTCCAAACGAATGAGATGAGTATTGCTTCGCCTCAGGAACTGCTTCCGTCCGAGCCTGTCCGTCAATTCCAGAAAGCTTTCTCATTCGCAAAATGTCGCCATAAGACGTGCCGCTCTCAGGCGATTGGTTCTCCAAGTGGACCCGTCCATTCGTCATTTTCAGCGTCTTGACATCGGCCTTTTCGAATGGCGACCCTGCGGTAAGCGCCGCGACATGGAACAGAGAATTGACTGCTTGGTCCGTCGCTTTCACAATTGCTGGCAAGACTGATGCTGTTGCAGATGAACCACCTGACGTTGGGCCTGGCGGCAACGACGTATCTCCCAGCTGCACATTGATTTTGTCCAGCGGAATTCCAGTCCTGGCAGAGACGATCTCGGCAAAGACCGTGTACGTCCCCGTCCCAATGTCCTGTGTCGCGCACGTTGCCCGTGCAGTTCCGTCCGCCAACAGCGAAACACGTACCTCCGCGTTGTGTCGTGTTGCCGGCCAGGTACAAGTCGCCATTCCCAGTCCCAGGATCTCTCCGCGGCCCCGCGACATCGAACCGATTTTTGGATTTCGCTTGTGCCAGCCGAATTTCTCCGCCCCCAATTGATAGGCCTCTCGCAGATGTTTGCTTGACCAGGGTTTCTGTGATCCTTCGTCCATTTCCGCGTAATTTCGCAACCGGACTTCCAGAGGGTCCAGATTTAATTTTGCGGACAGCTCGTCCATCGCGGATTCAATGGCAAACAGCGATGGAGTTCTTCCTGGGCCGCGCATCGGCGTGGGCGTGCCTATGTTCCGGTGGATAACATATTGTTCGCCGCGCACGTTGGGGCAGCTGTACAACATCGAGGTGGCTTCCACGCAATTCTCAACATAGTCGTCGACCATTGATGTTGGTTGAAAGATTTCGTGATGGAACGCCACCAGCTTTCCGTCCTGGCCCGCGCCAAGCCGTATACGTTGCCGGGTGAAGGGGCGATGCCCAACCGTCGTAAACATCAAGCTTCTTGGAACAGAAACTTTGACTGGACGTCCGAGTCGCTTTGACGCCAGGGCTGCGATCCACGAATGTGGCCAGGGAAACAGCTTCGATCCAAATCCTGAACCAATGAACCGCGAAATAACTTCCACCGATTCGCGGGGAATCGCCAACATTTCGGCCGCCACATTCCGGTGATTCACCACGCCTTGCGAGGACTCGTAGAGCGTCAGTTTGTCTTTTTTCCACCATGCGATCGTCCCGTGCATTTCCATCGCATTGTGGGTTTCGGTGGGAGTCACGTACGTCACGTCCAGCTTTACAGAAGAGCTGGACAGTGCAGCATCGACGTTCCCGCGTTCGTGTTTCACTCGCGCTGGATCTTTCGGGCTTAAGCCGTCCGTAGAAACATCCGGCTTGCGTTCGTTATATTTTACTTTGACCTTCGCTGCTGCCGCTTGCGCTCTTTCGAATGTATCCGCCACAACCAACGCCACAAACTGCCCGTAGTAATAAACTTCATCGTCCTCAAAAGGCGGCCGGCTCTCGCCCGGACGGCTGCTCTCTTCAAAATCGTTCGCGGCCCGAAACAATTTTTCGGTGTTCCCGTGATGCAGCACTGCCAGAACACCCGGCATCGCCTCGGCTTCGCCGGAGTCGATGCTGGTAATTTTCCCCGCGCCGATCGTGCTGCCAATTCCCACGCCCCAAGCCATATCTTCGAGCGCGTATTCGACCGCATACTTTGCGGCGCCAGTAACTTTCAGACGTCCATCGATTCGCCTGACATCCTTCCCGATGACCGAGGCTTGCCCCATGCAGAACTCCTCTAAGCCCGCGAAGCCATTTCTAACGCGCGCACCAGAGTGCGTTTCGCTAACTCGAGCTTGAATGCGTTGTCACGCTGCGGTTTGGCTCCGTGAAGTGCGGCATCAGCTGCCCTACGGAACGTTTGCGGCGTCGCATCGCGCTCAACCAATTCGTGCTCGGCCGCCGGCGATCGCCACGGAATAGTTCCCACGCCGCCAAGCGCAATCTGAGCACGCCGAATCCGGCGACCGTTCAGTTCCACTACAACGGCGGCCGAAGCGAGTGCGAATTCATAAGACGCGCGATCCCTTCGCTTCAAATAAACAGACCTCGTATCCGCTGGAAGCGGGGGCAGCGTCACGTGCGTGATGATTTCCCCGGGATGCATGATGTTCTCGCGGTCGGGAGTAGTCCCTGGCAAAGTATAGAATTGCCCGATGGCGATATTCCTGTCGCCAGATGAACCTGAAAGATGCACTGTTGCGTTCAGAGCCATCATCGCTACCGCCATATCCGACGGATGGGTTGCGATGCAATGTTCGCTTGTTCCCAACACTGCGTGAATCCGGTTGTAGCCGCCGATGGCGGCGCATCCCGATCCGGGCTGGCGTTTATTACAGGCGTAATTTGTATCGCGAAAATAATAACAGCGCGTGCGCTGCAACAGATTGCCGCCAGTTGTGGCCATATTGCGAAGTTGTGGGGACGCTCCGGACAGCAACGCCTGCGATAAGACAGGATATAGGCGTCTTACTTTTTCATCATGCGCCAAGTCGCTGTTGCGCACCATCGCACCAATTTTTAGCCCGCCTTCGGGGGCTTCTTCAATTCGATTGAGCGGCAATGCATTAATATCGATGAGAACGGTCGGCCGTTCTACGTCCAACTTCATTAAGTCAATCAGCGTGGTCCCGCCAGCCACAAATTTCGTCCCAGGCACGGCCGCGCCTTCGACTGCATCTTTGACATTTGTCTTTTTGCTGTATTGGAACTGTTCCACGCTAATCTGCCCGATTTAGTTGCGTTTGCATTAGGTGCCACCGTACACGCTTCGTACCGCCGCCAAAATGTTTTCATAGGCTCCGCAGCGACAAATGTTCCCGCTCATGCATTCTCGAATTGCCTCGTCGCTTCGTTCGCAAGGCTCCTTCAGCATCGCAACCGCGGACATAATTTGTCCCGATGTGCAATAGCCGCATTGGAACGCGTCATGCTCCCAAAACGCCCTCTGCATCGGATGGAGTTCTCCGGTTTTTGCCAGCCCTTCGATCGTTGTCACCTCGTCGCCTTCGTGCATAACGGCGAACGTCAGGCACGAATTAACGCGCCTGCCATTAACATGTACGGTGCATGCGCCGCATTGCCCGTGGTCGCACCCCTTTTTTGTTCCAAAGAGCCCCAGATTTTCCCGCAACGCGTCCAGCAAAGTTACGCGCGGCTCGATCTGCAAATGCCTGGATTCTCCATTAATCTTGAGAGTGACCGCGATCGTCCCCTCGGCTCGCACCGCCTCCGTTGCCACGGAAATTACTTCCGGAGTGAAAGCGCCTGCGTGTAGCAAGGGAGTTGCTGTAGCCGCGATTCCTGCACTGGTGAGACTTCCCAGAAATCCTCGTCTGGTCACGCTACCGGCCGCGTGGCCTGATTTTCCGGAGGCAGGATCCTTCGAAGTGAGATAAGGAGGGTCTTCCGGCAAAGACATTGATAAGCTCCGGGCCGGATTCCGCGATGCAGAAACTTATGATGCATCGGGCCTCAGCCTCCGTACAATCCAGAGAAATGTGTACTCAACGCCGCGCGCAGACATGCAGTTAGGTTCCTTTTCATAAATTCGAGAGTGTCCCCGCTGAACCTTCGCCGTTTTTCAGCATCACAGTTAACATGACGCGTCCGCCCGGAAAAAAGCCTGTTCTCAAGATCCTTCCGCCCGCACCGCGTTCTTTGAGAGCTTTGTCCAAGGATGCGCGAACCTGCAGGAACTGTGACCTTTGGCGTCACGCCACCCAAACAGTTTTCGGCGAAGGTTCCACGGATGCACGCATCATGTTCATCGGCGAAGAACCCGGCGATCAGGAGGATTTGCAAGGACGGCCGTTTGTCGGGCCTGCAGGAAAGCTCTTAAGAACCAAACTCATCGAAGTGGGAATCCCAATTGACCGCGTGTATTTCACGAACGTCATAAAGCATTTCAAATTTGAGCCTCGTGGCAAACGTCGCATCCACAAAAAGCCGGCGGCTGGCGAAATAAGAGCGTGTCGTGTTTGGCTCGACGGTGAAATCGCCGCCTTAAGACCAAAGATCATCGTTTGCCTCGGCGCTACCGCCGCACAAGCACTTTTGGGACGAACTTTTCGCGTCACTCAGCATCGAGGCGAGCTACTGCCCTCGACTCTTGCCCCATACGTTATGGCCACGGTTCATCCATCCTCGATTTTGCGAGCGCCCGATCCAGATTCGCGCCATCAGCAGGAATTGGACTTTTCGCGCGATCTGAAGAAAATCGCGGCCATCCGTTTATAACGCGTTCGCCCTCTTTGGACACGCATTCGCTTCTTACAAGCGATTTCTGTTCTTATAAGCGGGCGTTTTCTTAGCTGGGTTCGCAGATCCATGCGTACGGACGTTTCCTTGATCCGCTCCGGGCGCATTTTCGATTCCTGCGACAACTTCTCCTTCGAAGCCCTGGCCCTCTTCCACCAGTTCTTCGACGCTCTCTGAGTCCGCTAACTCCATTTGAGATAGGCCCTGTGCGTCTCCAGACTGTCTTACTTTTACTTCCGGTGAATTTTCTTCATCTGCAGTAAGCAAACTGGATCGGTTCGGGTCCAGCGAACTACTTTGCGCTCCCGAAGTGGGTTCCATTCTCTCGCTTTGCCGATTCCTGGCGCCTTTTCCTCTCTTAGCCTTGGCGGGAGCGCTTTTCTTTATTGTTTTCGATTGCTTATCTTTTTTGGGCATTCGCGCACCTGATTTTTAACGCGGCTGCTTAGAACAGCCCTCTGCCGCCAACAACGAGCGGACTGTACTTCCAATAAATTAGCTCTTTGGTAGAAGCAATAAGGTGATGCCTGTAACTCGCGAGCTCTACTTCAAACTACCGATTGACCCATCGTGTGTATTTCGGCGCATCATTCAGTCGTGCTGGATTTCGTCGACGTGCCTGCTTCGCGCCACGAAGATCGCTATCGCAGGCATGATCGCGCCTTCGCTCTTTGCCAATGTGCGTGAAGAGCTGTCCGCTGCGCGAGAGCATAGGAGGGCCGAAATGCGTTTGCTCAGTTCCGTTATCAAGGAGGGCGAGCCGATCCCTCCGCGCTTTACCTGCGAAGGAGAAAATATTTCGCCAGAGTTCTACTGGGAGGAAGCGCCCAAGGAAACAAAATCATTTGTGCTGATCCTTCACGACCCAGACGCGCCGCGCGCCAATGGCTTCACTCATTGGCTGCTTTACGACATTCCTCCTAACGTTACCCGCATCCGCGAAGATCTTCCCAAACAGGCTACCGTCGCCGATTCCGGCCTCCAGGGCAAAAATGATTCGGGTAAGCTCGGCTACACCGGACCATGCCCGCCTTCTGGAAAACATCGTTATTTCGCGCGCCTGTTTGCTTTGCGCAAACAGCTCGATCTGCCACCGGGAGCAACCGCCAACGAAGTAAAGTCAGCACTCGAAGGAAAGGTCATCGAACAAACGGAATTGATGGGCACATTTGCGAAAAGCAAGGGGATGAGTGCCTGATGAACAGCCCTGGCTGAATTGCCCAGGACGACTTATTCCACTGCTCCGGAACTTCAGTCTGGCCCACGCCAGCAATCCGTTCGGTTTGCCAACATTCGCGCTAAAGAACTTTCCTCGAGGAGAAATCATGTGGGACGAAAAGGAATTCACACGCAGGAGCTTCCTGGGAGCTGGTTCCGCAGCTCTAGTCGCTGCCACAGCGATTGGAATGGCTGGCGGCCAGCCAAGCGGCGCCGTTCCTCAAGAACAGAAGAAGGTCCCACGGTCTCCAGATCATCACTTGCCGAATGAAGAAGAGCCCGGGCCAAAAAATGCACCGCTCGATGAAGAAAATCCCAATTCGGTCTGGGCGCCTGAAACAGACAGCGGAACCGTTCCGCCTTTCAAATATTCGTTTTCGCTTGCGCGTAAGCGGCTGGAAAGTGGTGGCTGGACTCGCCAGGTAACCGAGCGTGAGTTGCCAATTTCAAAAACGATCGCTGGCGTTGAGATGCGCTTGACTGCTGGAGGCGTCCGCGAACTTCACTGGCACGTCTCGGCGGAGTGGGCGATCATGCTTTACGGAAACGCACGCATTACGGGCGTAGATACCAGTGGAAAGAGTTTTGTAAGCGACGTAACGGAAGGCGACTTGTGGCTCTTCCCGCCCGGCATTCCCCATTCGATCCAGGGCTTAGGGCCCGACGGCTGTAGGTTTCTCTTGGTTTTTGACGATGGCAGCTTCAACGAATTCGAGACTTTTCTTATTACCGATTGGAAGGCCCACACTCCCAAGGAAATCCTCGCTAAGAATTTTAATCTGCCATCATCAACATTCGACAAGGTCCCCAAGAAAGAGCTGTTCATTTTTCAAACCGGGATGCCAGGCGATCTGCGCCAGGAACAGACTGAGGCCTCCCAAGGTTCGGGCACCGTTCCGAAACGATTCGATTTCAAAGCAAGTCAAATGAAGCCCACCAAAGTTACGCCTGGTGGAGAAGTGAAAATCATCGACTCCAAGATTTTTCCGGTAACGCCGGTCTCCGCTGCCATTGTAAAGCTCAAGCCGCATGGTCTGCGTGAGCTTCATTGGCATCCCAATGCCGACGAGTGGCAGTACTACATCCGCGGAAAAGGTCGTATGACCGTTTTCATCGCCGGGGCCCGTGCACGAACCATGGATTTCGAAGAGGGCGACGTCGGATACATTCTGCAGTCCAATCCTCACTACATCGAAAATATCGGAGATACCGATCTGGTGTTCCTGGAGATGTTCAAGAACGGCATTTACCAAGATATCTCTCTGGCCGAGTGGATCGCCCACACGCCTACTCTGCTCGTCAGTCAACATCTCGGCATCGACAAAACGATACTTTCCGCGATTCCGAAAGACAAATCGGTCATTGTTCCCGCTTCAAAGAGCTAGAACCTCATCGATAAGCATCAGCACTGAAACGATTCACTTCGCTGGCTATGCCGAAAAATTTACAACAAGCGTCAAGGGAGCAGGAATGGAAGCCCAGATTTAGTCCTTGGCTTATCGCTTTCTCTGTCATGCTGGCCACCTTCATGGAGGTCCTCGACACCTCAATTGCTTCGGTCACCCTTCCTCACATCGCCGGCTCTCTTTCCGCATCCACCAGCGAGGCGACGTGGGTTCTGACCACCTATCTCGTAGCAAATGCAGTGGTCCTCCCTTCCAGCAGTTGGTTTTCGCTTCGATTCGGACGCAAATCTTTTCTCCTGCTGTGTATCATCGTGTTTACGATCTCTTCCTTCCTTTGTGGTGCTGCCACAAGTCTCAGCTGGATTCTGATTGCCCGAACAGTTCAGGGTGCCAGCGGAGGCGCTCTGCAGCCTCTCTCTCAGGCCATCCTTCTGGAGAGTTTTCCGCCAGAAAAACGCGGCGCCGCCATGGCGATTTTCGCGTTGGGTGTCGTAGTCGCGCCCGTTCTTGGCCCTACCCTCGGTGGATGGCTCACGGACCAGTATTCCTGGCGTTGGGCCTTTTACATTAACGTCCCGGTTGGCCTTGTGGCCGTCCTGCTAATTTCACGCTTCGTCGAAGATCCTCCCTATATCAGCGCCGCTAAGCCCGGCCGCATTGACGCTATCGGCCTTGGTTTGCTCGCCGTCTGGCTTGGCGCGCTTCAAATTATTTTGGACAAAGGTCAGGAAGACGATTGGTTTGGTGCGCTCTGGATCCGCTGGGCTGTGGCAATCGTAATCGCGGGATTCATCGCATTCTTGGTCCGCCAGTTGGTTATTCGAAATCCCATCGTTAATCTTTGTGTTTTCAAAGATCGGAATTTCTCTTTTGGCTGCCTTCTGATCGCGCTGCTTGGTAGCGTCGTTTACGGTCTCGTCACCATTCTTCCGCTGTTTTATCAGACTCTTATGAACTATACGGCGAGCGCTGCCGGCATCGCGGTTAGTCCCCGCGGCCTTGGGGCCATCATCATCATGCCGGTTGCTGCCGCTCTCAGCAGCCGCATGGACAATCGTTGGCTGATCGCCATCGGATACTCGATTATCGGCGTTACTGCAATGTGGATGGGCGGACTCACGCTCGATATTTCGCAATGGTCTCTCACCTGGCCAATCATTATCAGCGGAATTGGAACAGGCTTGGTTTTTGTAACCCTCTCGACGTTGGCGATGGGCACCCTACCTAAGGAGCAAATCGGAAACGCCAGCGGTCTCTACAACTTATTTCGAAATATTGGCGGTAGCATTGGCATCTCGATCGTCAATACCATCGTGGCCCGCCACAGTCAGTTGCACCGATCGGAACTCTCGCACAATCTCAACGGCGGCATCTGGTTTCAGAAAACCTTTTCTCACATTCACACTCTCATGTCGGTTCACGCGCTTTCGACCCTCTCGACAAGGCGGGCCTTTGGCGTCATCCAGCAGACGTTAGACCAACAGGCCACCGTTTATTCCTACGTGGATGACCTGCGGTACGTAGCGCTCTTGTGCTTTTTAAGCGCTCCAATCGTTTTTTTCGTGAAACGCGTACAAATTCAGCCGGGGGCCGCCGGCGGTCACTGAACTTCGTGCGGATAGAGGCGGCAATACTGCTTTCCGAGGATAAGAAACGATGCAAGAAACTGACTTTCAATCACTCAGCAAGGAAGTTCGAGAGCTAAAAGAGGAACAGCGCAGATTACGCGAAGAACAAGACCGCCTGCGCCGTCAAGCCGCTGACTCCAACGGAGATCGTTCCTCTGATGAAAAACAGTCGTCAAGATCTGAAGGAAAATCTGGTCAAGGTCACGGAAAAGGCCTCGAAGGGCAGCAGCAGAAAACGGAAGATAGTCCGCACAAACAAGAAAAACAAAAGGAAGAAAACGAAGAACCCAAGCCGCCGCGGAAAGAGCGCGCTCGAGTATTTCTTAGGACTCATCGGAAACAGGTCTTCATTGCAATCGTTATCTTCGTTGTGTTGTGCATCGCCGCAATCTTCCTGATTCTTTACCTGCGATCGTACGAATCCACCGACGACGCACAGGTTGATGGACACCTCAACGCGATTTCTACCCGCGTGATGGGCACCGTTTCGCGCGTGTACGTTGAAGATAATCAGACGGTGGCAGCAGGTCAGCTGCTGGTGGAACTCGACCCTCGCGACTTTCAAAATGCGCTTGACCAAGCAAAAGCAAATTTGTCGGCGGCCGCGGCGCAACTAAAAGCCGAGAATCCCAATGTGCCCATCATTGAAACCAGCAATCAGTCCGAAATAACATCAAGTCAATCCGCCGTCCAAAACTCTGACCAAGCCATTCTTGCAGCCGAACAGGAGCACCAGTCGCGGCTGGCAATGCTAGCGGAAGCGGAAGCGAATAATGCCAAAGCTCAGCAGGATTTGCTGCGCTACCGCGGACTTGTGCAGAAGCAGGAAATTTCCCAGCAACAATTTGACACCTATGTTGCTACCGCAAAAACCGAGGCCGCGGCGGTCTCTGCTGCTCGTTCCGCTGCTGATGCCGCGCAGAAAGTCGTTGAACAGAGCCGGGCTCAGTTATTGCAGAGCCAGGCACGGCTGGAGCAGGCCACGCGCAACGCTCCGCGTAACGTGACGGTGCGTCAAGCCGCCGTCCAAGCCCGTCAAGCTGCTCTCCTTGCCGCACAGGCGCAGACCGATCAGGCTGCGCTGAATCTCTCCTACACCAAAATCTTCGCTCCTGCAGCCGGCATAGTTACAAGCAAGACCGTCGAAGTCGGCGAACGCGTCGAGCCCGGCCAGCAGTTGCTCGTGGTCAGTCAGACTGAAGATATCTGGATCACTGCGAATTTCAAGGAAACACAACTGAGAAAGATGCATGCCGGGCAGCGGGTTGATGTCCGCGTAGACGCTTACGCCAGGAAATATCACGGCCACATCGAAAGCATGCCGGGCGCTACGGGAGCTCGCACCAGTCTGCTTCCGCCTGAGAACGCTACAGGAAATTTTGTAAAGGTTGTCCAGCGTCTTCCCGTTAGGATTCGGCTGAACAATGGCGAAGATCCGGAACACTTGTTGCGTCCCGGTATGTCCGTCGAACCGAAAGTCTGGCTGAAATGAGAAAGCTGGTAGGGGTGGTGGGGATCGAATTTATCAAGGCGCAGAATCTAAAGGAACTCTGCGGAATGTGCTGTAGTCGTAAGTCGTTTGTTGTCTTGGGTCGGAACTACTGCTGCCCCCGGATTGCCACCGCGTTTTTGTGAACAATTTCACGCCGTTTTTCTTTCGGGCAGAATCATTCGAACGACTTTGCTATTCGCTTCTCGCAGTGCTGGTGACACTGTGTGCGTGTAGATATTCATCGTGGTTCGAATGTCCGAATGCCTCAGAAGTTCTTGTTGAACCTTCATGTCTTCACCGAGATGCGCCCAGAGACTTTGAAGTTCCTCAACCGACAAAGCGCGTGGTTGCTTTACTCGCTTTGTGAGTCCCTTGAGCTTTAGCAAACTCATCGGGTTGCGGTTGTACTCCATAAGTTCCCAGCGCATTGCCCACTCGAACAAAATGTGCATCACGCTTCGAACATGGCCCTTACTTTTTGGCGCCAGATTCAAACCCTTGATCCACATCTCTACTGCTAACGGTTTGACCTTTGAGAGAGGTACTGCCTCCCATAGCATCTGGAAGCACTGAAGAAGGAACAGGAGAAAGAGTGACCATGGCTAAAAACTTCAAAGAACTTCAAGAGAAGATGCCGCGCGAAGTGCGTCTCCGCAGCGAAGCATCTGCCGAGAAGATGATTTCGGAAATGGGCCTTGCGGAACTCCGTGCCGCCATGGACATGACCCAGGAATCACTCGCGAATGCACTACATGTCAAACAGGCGTCGATTTCCAAGATGGAACGGCGCTCGGATATGTATATCAGCACGCTCAGCAAGATCATTGAAGCCATGGGCGGCGAGCTGCAAATCGTTGCCAAGATGCCGAATGGAAGCGTGAAAATCCGTCAGTTCACGCAAATCCGGCAAGAGGAATCTGAGACTGCCTCCAGTCTCAGATAAAGTCAGAAGAGACAAGTGGCCTGCCTCGAAATGGGCTTCCTGTACTCGCGGATGATGTGGAAGTTTCGGCTCTGTCAATCGCTGAGTTCAGCTCCAACCGCGAACATATCGCAGGCATAGCGAACGCAAAAGCTCGTCTGCTCCGTGAAACGGACGGTGAAATACAGCGTGCCGTCAACAATGGCGTGGGTAATGTCACTCGTGCCGCCGGTCATCCGGCTAATCTGCCCCTTTTTTGCCCCGCGTATTTTTATCAAGTGCCCATCCATCAGGAAGATGGATGGTAGGGACGGCGGGAATCGACCAAGAACAATGTTGAAGGCGCAGAAGTTATTGATTCTGCTAAACGCGAAAAACGGTGAGAGCACCGAATCCGCCCCATCTGGGTACACGGCGGGTACACCGTAGCTTGCGGAGCAGCTGGAGCAATTCAGCCGTGAACTAGCTATAGACAACAACAGGCTGGCGAATGAACCAAAAAGTGTTTAGTACGAACCTCCCATACCCCCACTGGCCGCGGCCACCTTTTCCTCTCTCTTAGCTTCTGCAATCAGGACTTCGGTTGTTAGCATCAAGGAAACGATAGACGCGGCGTTCTGGAGCGCCAGACGCGTAACCTTGGCCGGATCGATCACACCGGCCTTGACCAGATCGCCGAACTCACCGGTCTCCGCGTTGAAGCCGAAGTTCTCATCTTTCGATTCGCGAACGCGTCCGACAACCAGCGCGCCTTCGTGCCCCGCGTTTTGGGCAATCTGACGCAGGGGTTCTTCGAGCGCGCGCTTTACGATATTCACGCCGGTTGCTTCATCGTCGTGGAGCTTGAGCTTCTCCAGTGCTGGCAGGCAGCGGAGCAGAGCGGTACCGCCGCCGGACACAATACCTTCCTCAACTGCCGCGCGGGTGGCGTGCATTGCGTCTTCGACGCGAGCCTTTTTTTCTTTTAACTCGGTTTCGGTTGCCGCGCCCACCTTGATAACTGCAACTCCGCCGACCAATTTGGCCAGCCGCTCCTGCAACTTTTCCTTGTCGTAATCAGAAGTGGTGTCTTCGACCTGAACACGGAGCTGCTTGATTCGGCCTTCGATCTCGCTGGCCTTGCCGGCACCGGCAACGATCGTAGTGTTGTCCTTGTCGATGGTCACCTTCTTCGCGCGTCCCAGATCCTCAAGCTTTAC
The DNA here is from genome assembly GCA_036522855.1 of Candidatus Acidiferrum sp. GTDB lineage: Bacteria > Acidobacteriota > Terriglobia > Acidiferrales > UBA7541 > Acidiferrum. The sequence continues at coordinate 93,449 of DATDFA010000021.1, forward strand.
GTTCTCGAGCTTGATACCAAGATCTTCGGTGATGGCCTTGCCGCCTGTGAGAACTGCGATGTCTTCGAGCATTGCCTTGCGGCGATCGCCAAAGCCAGGAGCTTTCACTGCAGCGCACTGCAGGGTGCCACGCAGCTTGTTCACCACAAGAGTCGCCAAGGCTTCACCTTCGACATCCTCAGCAATGATCAGCAGCGGCTTGCTCATTTTGGCCGTCTGCTCGAGCAGAGGCAGAAGATCCTTCATCGAGCTGATCTTCTTTTCGTGAATCAGGATGTATACGTCCTCGAGCACGCATTCCATGCGCTCCGGATCGGTCACAAAATAGGGCGACTGATATCCACGGTCGAACTGCATGCCTTCGACTACTTCGAGAGTCGTCTCCATCGTCTTGGATTCCTCGACAGTGATGACGCCGTCCTTGCCGACCTTCTTCATCGCTTCGGCGATGAGGCTGCCCACCTGCTTATCGGTGTTGGCGCTGATGGTGCCCACTTGCGCAATCATGTCGCCCTTCACCTCGCGAGAGAGCCTCTTGATCTCTCCCACGGCTACCTCCACGGCTTTATCGATACCCCGCTTGAGCGCCATAGGGCTCGCGCCTGCTGCAACCGTTCGCACGCCCTCGCGGAAAATCGCTTGCGCCAGCACAGTCGCAGTAGTCGTCCCATCGCCGGCCACATCCGAAGTTTTGGATGCAACCTCCCGGACCATTTGTGCACCCATGTTCTCGAGCGGGTCCTGCAGCTCGATTTCTTTTGCCACCGTCACGCCATCTTTTGTGATGATGGGCGCGCCGAACTTTTTCTCGATTACTGCATTGCGCCCCTTCGGCCCAAGCGTGATCTTTACAGCGTCCGCCAGAACGTTGACACCGCGCAAAATCGCCTGCCGCGAATTCTCGCCAGTTACAATTTGTTTTGCCATTAGACTTCACCCTCCTGGGTGAACGAACTTTCGACTGCCTGCAAATTCTCCGACCAGAAATGTTATTTCTTGCCGGATGCCGCTTTGGCCATTCCGCTGAGTTTCGCCAGGATTTCTTCCTCACGGAGGATCAAATACTCCTGGTCCTCAATCTTAATGTCGTTTCCCGTGTATTTGCCGAAGAGGATCCGATCACCCACCTTCACGTCGAGCGGGATACGACGGCCCTTTTCCATCTTTCCGGCTCCGACGGCCACAACTTCGGCTTCTTGCGGCTTTTCCTTCGCCGTATCCGGGATAATGATCCCGCCCTTCGCGATTTCTTTCTCTTCCAGCCTGCGTACGACGACGCGATCATGTAGAGGAGTGATGTTCAAAGCCATTTCTTTAACCTCCGGTCAATATCATTGCGAAACTCAAACACTAAGTTTTTCCGCCCTGGGCCAATATTACGGGCGGAAAGTTTTCTGATTCTTCTGCCGAGCCACTTCCAAATCGTCGATTTGTTTCTTTTGGCGCTCGGCTTCCTTTTTCGGGACTTCTTGCTCGTCGAGTATCACCGCTTCCGCAATCGCAAGCTCGGCTTGTGCATTGGCTCGCTTCGAAAAACCGACTAGCCCCAAAACATCGTTGTAAGAAGAACGGACAAGACTGAAGGAGTATTGCGCATCCTCCCAAGACGCCACTGGCTTTTGTTTCGAGTTGTATCGACCGTCGGTCGCCGAATCGATTTCTGGCGCTACAATCGTGGCCAACCCGTACTTTACGGAAACGGACTTCACCATGTCCGCTTCCGTGAGCCCTTCCGTGGAGGATCGATCGTAAGTCACGGAGATTTTGTAGAGCTCACCGTTGTAGAAGGAGAAAACGATTTGTTCGACGCCGTCCGATCGGACGGAAGTCCCGGGAACGTTAGGTGGCCACCAAGTTAGCTCCTGAATGAGCGCTGGCCGGCCATGAATCGTTTTTACATCGTTCAACTTTTGCTCAGTACGTTCCAGCAAGCTGGCCAAATTCATTCCCAGAGTGAAGTGCCGATACTTGGAAAGATCCTGTGCACGAAGCAATGGCGCCACAAGGAGCAAGATAACAAGACAAAGAATCGAACTGCGCAAACTTTTCATTTTCATATCTCCGGCGAATTTCTAAGAACTTGAAGTTAGAGCCCCATGCGGCCTCGTGATCACTTCCGCATAACCCTGTTCCCTGCCGCTATCCGGCCTGCGTTCTGGCGCAGCAGGCACGGGCATTCCCGAGATAAAACCTTTCACAGGAACCAGGCAAATGCCTTGTTGGATATGTCGCGCATGTGCGACCACCCTCATGAAAGAAATGCCCAGAAACCGCTTCGAAACAACTTTCGTAATCTCTAGCGAATTAAACTGTGTTTCTTCCTTCGCCAGAAGGCGCTTCACTGCCCTCTGCAAAGTACCTGACCGGTTGCGACCCAGGACGGCTGCGCTTATCTCGCCAGCCAGGTAGAAGAAGTTCCAATTCGCGCTCTCGATGCTTCGGGCGAGCGAATCACCATCAAGATCCTTGACGACTCTCCAGCCCGGCAAGAAAGCTTCACTCTCGATCGCCAGCCCTGCAGGCAAGAGCGTGCTCTCTCTGATGAGGACGGTTCCAGACATGTTGTTGGCTAACATTTGTGTCAAGCCCGGCTTCTGGCGACGATCGCGCTTCCCGCTCTATAGTCATCGTAAAGATATACCGCGTTGGAAGCTGTTCTGTTTTGCACAGTCTTGGCAAAGCTGAACTTGTTACTATGGAAATCGCCCCACGCGCCCACAGCGCTAGGGTATTTCGAGTTGCATATGAAGGCCCAAAAACCTAAAACCAACGGAGCCTTAAGCTCTTTCAATGCCCAAGCCTTCCTCGATACTGCGGGAGTGGCGAGAAAGGTCATGGACTATCGGCGAGGTGAATCAATCTACTCGCAAGGCGAAGCCGCAGAGAGTGTGATGTACGTCCAGAAGGGCGGCGTGAAATTGTCAGTTGTGAATGGGTCCGGAAAAGAAGCTGTCGTCGCTATGTTCGGTCCCAGCGATTTTTTTGGCGAAGGATGCATGGCGGGCCAGACCGTCAGGATGGGTACAACCAGCGCTGTTACGCCAACGACCCTCCTTGTCATCCAGAAAAATGAGTTGTTGCGCGTGCTCCATGCAGAGCACGAGTTGTCGGACCATTTCATCGCCTACATGCTCGCGCACAACATACGTGTCGAAGAGGATTTGATCGATCAACTCTTCAACTCCAGTGAAAAACGGTTGGCACGAACGCTCTTACTTCTTGCGCGTTACGGAAAACAAGATCAGCCCGTTCGCATCTTGCCGAGAGTCTCGCAGGAGACCCTCGCGAGTATGGTTGGGACCACCCGTTCACGCGTGAATTTTTTCATGAACAAATTCAGGAAATTGGGTTTCATCGAATACAACGGCAAAATCAAGGTCAACAAGTCGCTCCTGACCGTCGTATTGCACGAATAATCGGCAAATTTCGGCCAATCCTCAACTGCGCTCCCTGCCTCTCCAGGAAAGCCAGTTCGTTTCAAGTCCTCCAACGAAGAGGGTGTTCTTTAGGCAAATGTCACTGCTTTTGTAAGCTAACTGATACAGAAAGTGAAATGTCATTGTCGAAAACGAATCCGATACCCGAAATCTTGGAACTGATTGAAGTGGAATCGCTCAGTTTGGAAACGACACCCGCCGCGCCGATAGTCGCATCTCAGCGGCGCGCTCTTCCTAATCGAATCGCAGTCATTGGCAACTATCTTCCGAGGCACTGTGGGATTGCGACATTCACAACCGATCTGTGTGACGCCATTCACGCGGAATTCGGCACGATGGAGTTGCTGGCGCTTCCGGTGAACGATACGGAAGATGGCTACAGCTATCCGGCCCGAGTACGATTCGAATTGTCCGAGGACAATTTGGCATCCTACCGGCAAGCCGCAGACTTTCTGAATTTCAACAATATCGATCTGGTTTGTCTCCAGCACGAATATGGGATCTTCGGCGGCCGAGCAGGCGCACACATCCTCGAACTCTTGCGTCGGCTGAATATACCCTTCGTCACGACGCTGCACACAGTCCTTCGCGATCCAGATCCCGACCAGCGAGCGGTCATGGACGAGATCGCAACTCTTTCCGATCGATTGGTTGTCATGAGCCAGCAGTCCTCGGAGATTCTTCAGGAAACGTTCCAAGTTCCAAGTGACAAGATCGATCTGATTCCGCACGGCATCCCCGATTTGCCCTTTACCGATCCGACTTTTTACAAGGACGGATTCGGAACGGAAGGAAAAGATGTCTTGCTGACGTTCGGTCTCCTGTCGCCCAACAAGGGCATCGAAAATGTCATTAAGGCTCTCCCTAGTATTCTTTCGAGACACCGCAACGTGGTGTACATGGTCTCCGGCGCGACACATCCGCATATTTTGCGGCATGAGGGCGACAAATATCGCGAATACCTGAAGAAGCTCGCGAAGGACCTCGGAGTCGAAGCTAACGTGATCTTTCGCAACCGTTTCGTCAGCCCACAAGAGATGGTGGAACTTATTGGCGCGGCAGATATTTACATCACTCCCTACAAACACAAAGCGCAAGTCGTCTCCGGAACGCTTGCGTACGCCCTGAGTGCTGGAAAAGCAATCATTTCGACGCCGTACCTGCACGCCATCGAACTGCTCGACGATGGGCGCGGGGCTCTGGTCCCCTTCGATGATCCGGGAGCAATTGCTTCAAAAGCAGTAGAACTCCTGGATAACGGAACCGCACGACACGCCATGCGGAAACGCGCGTATCTGTACGCGAGAGATATGGTATGGAATCGCGTCGCACAGAAGTACATGAATAGTTTTGAACGAATTTACAACGAACGCTTGCGAAACCCCCGAGCCACTTTTTTGGCCCGGAATACCGAGAAAACACTTGACAGGCTCCCCTCAATAAATCTGGATCACCTTTACAGGATGACAGACCAGACCGGAATCGTGGAGCACGCCGTATTCGTAATCCCGAACTATCCGGAAGGCTATTCGACCGACGACAACGCTCGCGCGCTGATCGTGGCGATTCTCCTCGAAGAGTTCGGAGCCGGCGCAGTAAAGGGTGCAGCCGACTTGGGCTCCCAGTATCTGGCCTTCCTTTGGCTTGCGTTTGATCCGGCAACAAAACGCTTCAGGAATTGTTTGAGCTATGAACGCCAGTGGCAGGAACCGGAAGGTTCGGAAGACAGTCACGGGCGTGCGCTTTGGGGATTAGGCACTGTTCTTGGCCGCTCAAAGGATGCCGGGTGGCGCGGCGCCGCGGGACGCATGTTTGAACTGGCTTTGCCAGCCGCGACCGAATTCAAGAGTCCGCGCGCTTGCGCTTTTGCCCTGCTTGGACTGCAGGAGTATCTCGATTCATTCCCGGGAGATCGCGCGGCTCTCGGTGCGTCCGACGTCTTGGCAAATCGATTGTTGACCTCGTATCGCTCGAATCGTTCCCCAGACTGGAACTGGTTTGAAAAAAGCCTTGCATACTCAAACGCGCGCTTGCCCCAGGCTCTGATTCGAGCGGGAATGCGGGCCGCTAACGATGAAATGGTTTCGGCGGGATTAGAAGCTTTGGATTGGCTGGTGGCGATTCAACGATGCGAAGTGAAGGGTCATTTCGTGCCAATTGGATCGCAAGGCTTCTATTCCAAGAAAACGGAAAAAGCGCGATTCGATCAGCAGCCTATCGAGGCGTCTGCTGTGGTCGCAGCGTGCTTGCAGGCTTATCGGGCTACAGGCAAAGGCCGGTGGCGGAAGGAAGCGTGGTCCGCATTCAATTGGTTTTTGGGAGACAACGATCTGCAGATCGCACTCTACGATGCGACCACCGGAGGCTGTCGAGATGGCCTGCATCCCGACCGTGCAAATGAAAATCAGGGAGCAGAATCCACCTTGTCGTTCCTGATGGCTCTCCTGGAAATGCGCAAACTCGAAGAATCCGACGGTACAGGGAACAAGGTCTGATCCCTGCGCAACCTTGTTTCCGAGTGCGACTACGAAAGGTCGATCGAATGAGTTCTCCAAAATTGATCGTAAAAGCAGGTGCGGAAAAACATGAAACGCTCTTTCACCGGCATGCTGCCAATCCCATTCTGACGGGAAAGGATTGGCCCTATTCGATCAACAGCGTGTTCAACGCCGGCGCGACACTTCTGCCAGATGGTTCGACGCTCTTGCTCTGTCGTGTTGAAGATCGTCGGGGCCTTTCGCACCTGTGCGTGGCCCGTTCGATGAATGGCGTCGACGAATGGCAAATCGATCGTCAACCAACGCTTCTGCCTAATCCCGAGCAATACCCCGAGGAGCTATGGGGCATCGAAGATCCGCGCATCACATACGTGCCGGAACTAAAAAAATATGCCATCGCTTACACGTCATATTCTCGCGGTGGCCCCGGAGTGTCCTTGGCCCTCACCGAGGATTTTCGAGGCTTCGAACGAATTGGCGTCATCATGCCCCCAGACGACAAGGATGCAGCTCTTTTGTCGCGCAGGATTAACGGACACTGGGCATTGATTCATCGTCCTATGACGCCACTCGGAGCGCACGTCTGGATCTCATATTCTCCGGACCTGCGACACTGGGGAAGCCACAAACTGATGTTGGAAGCGCGCCGCGGTGCATGGTGGGATGCTAACAAGATCGGGATGTCGCCGCCGCCGATTGAAACTTCACGCGGCTGGCTGATGATCTATCACGGAGTGAGAAGGACTCCATCTAGTTCCATTTACAGATTGGGTCTGGCGTTATTCGATCCTGAGCAGCCGGAAAAATGCCTGGCCCGCGGAGATTCGTGGGTGTTCGCGCCGGAAGCGGATTATGAACGTCACGGAGACGTCCAGGATGTCGTGTTCCCCTGCGGCTACACCATCGCAGCAGATGGGGACACGATCAATCTATACTACGGTGCTGCCGACTCCAGTATTGCGTTGGCGCATGGCAGCATTCGCGCCCTCTTAAGCTGGCTCGATGCCAATGGACATTCCGAACACAGTAACGATCGCCGGCACGCTTAATCTGATTCGTTCCCTACGGAACACCCGAAAAAAAACTAAAGGCCAGACCGCAAAGGTTAGTCGCGTAATGCAACCTTCGCAGCTGGCCACTGAAACGGTCTTCGATGACTCACGGCTTGCCCAGGTCTGACACCAGGCAAGCTTGCTCACTTCCAACTACTGATTCGACGCCCGCTCGGATTCGTTGCGCGGTGCGCTCTTCTGCAAGACGTTAAAGAGTCGACGACCTGTCACAGGCACGCCCATCTTTTCACTTCTTACGATGTCCTTTGCCTTGATGGCGTGGCCATAGACCTTTTCGCTGGCCTCGTCATCGGGTCGAATCGTGGAACCTTCCAGAGAAATTCCGGCAAACAATCCGCGCGAGCGCGAGTAGCTCAAAATTTCAGCTCGCATCCATGCGTCGGTGTCTGCGGAAGCATCACGGCCCTTGGGTCCACCGGCCACGGAAGCGTCGGCGCCCAGCTTGACCTTGCTGCTGAGAATCGATTCCATACCTCTGTCGTTCATGACTAGAAGAATCAAATCTGTCGCTTCTCCGCCGATTTGGAACCCGACGCTGCCTCCCTCAAGCGCGTACATTGCTGGCGCACCCCATGGTCCGCGGAAGTGCTCGCCAGTGCGGCAGATCATGGCGCCACGTCCGTAGTCTGCACCGATTCCGAAAGCCAATTTTTTGACCGACGGAATTACAATGACACACTCGGCTTTTTCAAGGAGCTCATTCGGAATATTATCCGGGACGTTGAGCACTTCTTGCATAACAAGACCGCACTCTTCCAGGCGTTTTTGTTCCTTGTTCAATTTTCTGGCATAAACTGCGCCAGAGATAAGCGTAAGGCATGCTGCGGCTACCAGGTATTTTTTCATTACTGACCTCCACGGTCAAAACTTCAAACTACGTACGATTTGCTTCATAACAAGCTTTCACTCAAGGCCTTTCAAGACATACATCACGAGAGGGCTATGCGTTGCCCGACTCTCAGGCGGGACATTGGTGCGTTGGACTAAGTCCTTTTTCGGGCTCCGAAGACAAGCAGCGCGATACCGCCCGTGAGTGTGAGCGCGCCGAGAACTGGCGGTATGGAAACGTGGTCCTGCTTCTCGGCGGTAGCGTGAATCGGTCCGACATCAAGAACTTTCTCCTGGCGTGTGTACGTGAAGCCTTGACGGGCAAGTGCAAGCGCGCCAAGAACGATGAGCAGAATTCCAAGCCATGCGATTGGTTTCATATTTTGTCTCTGCGCTTACGCCTTCGCGCCTCCACTCCGAACTTTGTACGTTGCACAGTGGGAGCCGTGGGCCTTTTGTCTGGTAAGTTTCGCCCGGGACAATCAGAGGTACTCAAATCCTTGTGAAGATCTTTCCCTGCAACACCATACTAGCTTGCTCTCGACAACGAATCTGTACACTTCAGCACACTCTCGTAGTTTAGCTGCCGGGTCAATTAAGCGAGCGGCCCGCCAGAAGCGGGGCTGGCGCAAGCAACTTCAGCTGGTCAAGCGACGACAACACACTTTGCCAGCGCGCGGAATCCTTCTTGGTTTCAAGCGGGAGAGACAGGTCCGAATAAAATTTCAGGATATCGTTCCTTAGGTCCGGTGATGTCAGGTCGAACTTCCGCTCCCCCAATTGGCCTAACAACCGTGCATACGCTTCGTCTGTTAAAGAGTATTCGGCTGCCTTAGTTTCTTGGCCGGTGTCAAAATCACAATTGGCGAGTTTCAGCGATCCGGCGCCGACTTGTTGGAGATAAGTGCGGTATTGATCGACAGTCGTATTGATGCTCTTAAAATACATTTCCGCCGTCTGCGTTGTAGGGCTGTTGAACGCCAGCGCCTTGAATGGGCCAATTTTCGGGACATACCGCAGCACTATTGCGAAGAACCGGGTCTTAAAACCATCTTTCTTGTAGTCTTTTCCCCATTCTCTTTCGTAGTCGGAGCGGGATAGCCGGTAAAGGAGCTTCTTCTTCGCAAAGCTCGGCGATTCCTTCTTCATATCTTTTTCGTGCGTTCGCAGAGCAATCTTGGTCATTTCAGGGATCATGTGACTGACGGCAAATCGGTACGAGCCGATCGCCAGGTCTTCGTGGGTCAGCACGTCTTTCAGTTCAACGCCATACACAACTGGGAAAGTCCGTTCGAGCAATGGTGTGGACACCTGGAAGCCAATGAAATCGTGATACTGCTGAGATGGGTAGCGGTTCTTGGCAACTTGCTCCATGTCGAATCCAAATTCAGTCTTCAAGTGAGCGGCGTGGCCTTCTGCGTACCTGACCGAACTGCCGTATTTTGCTCTTAGCTTGGGATATTGAATGGAGACGGCTTGGTTCACGGCAGGATGACCGGTAATGTCGGACGTATAGTGGGCGAGCGCGCCCAGGGCGAAAGCATACTCATTCGCATCCTGGCTCTGCGCCAGCAACTCGCGAACAAAATCACCGCTGCGAACGTAATGCACTAAATTACTGAATTCCACGCTGCCAAACGGATAGTACCCGAGATCCTGAATTACGGCGCCGCCATACGCGTAACCGTGTGCCTCCTTGAGCTGCTCTTCGGTCAACGTGGGAAAACGCTTGAGCAAAAGCGGACTGAGTGCGTCGGTCCAGACCAGGTCCACAATCTCTTCGTGAGTCAGCACGGAGTATGCCGGTGAAATAGTAGAGCACAGGAGCGATGCCAGGAGCATTGCCGCCAGTCGAATCATTCGACGCTCCCAACCATCACGACCGTGGTGTGAGATATTAATTTGGCCTCTTTAGATCAGTGACAATTTGCTTCGCTTCTTTCATTCGCTCCTTGTAGAACGTCGGACCGATCAGGATTTTCCTGGCGCCAACTCGTACGTGCCCCTCGATTTCCTTCTTCGATAAGAACAGTGACAACGCCTGGTACGTTTTGATTTCTTTCTCGAGAAATTTGACTGCATTTCGTTTGGATTCGTCCATAGCTAACTCCAGTCCGGCGTCCTCATAGCGCTATATGCGGCCGAGAAGCACGAGAACCACTACAACAACCAGCATCAGGCTTACGCCACCCGTCGGAAAGTAGCCCCAGTCACGGCTGTGCGACCAGCGTGGCATAGCGCCTATAAGTGCCAAGATCAAAAACGCGATCAGGATAGTGCCGAGCATTGCTTTTCTCCGTTTCGAATGCTGCCATCGAGCATGGCCCATCCCCAGTTATGCTCCGAAGTCCACAAATTCGCGCTGGGGCCTTTCGTTACGGTCGTTAGGCGTCAATTCAGGTAAAAACTGATGGCCACACGGTCGTTGCGATATCTGCGGTTGTAGAGATAATATCCGTCCTCGTCGTAGTTCACGTATACGTCATCGCTGTCGTACCAATCGCTAGACCAATATTCCGGCCACGGATCAATCAGACCGAACCAATAGCCACCGTATTGGAACCGCTGTCCGCCGCCAATAAATACCACCGGAAGGCTGTAGATGCGAAACGCGTGGTCCTCGCCGTAGTATTGACGGAAGCGGTCGTCCGGAACGCGGTAGCCGCTATATCCACCTCGCTGCTGCCACGTACGGTGCTCAGACTGCCAACTGTGTGCACGATTATTCTGAAAGGCGACCTGTTGTTGGTGGGCTTGAGCAGAACTGTGTTGTTTTGAAGAACCGCTCTTCTGCGATTGCTGTTCTCTGGCTTGCTGCTGTTGATTTCTGGAATTATTTTGCTGCTCTTGCTGCTGATGGCGCTGTTGATCCTCTTGACCTTTGGCGATTTGTTGCTGGCGTTTATTGGAATCGTCGCGCTGCTGTTCCTGCTGCTTTGCTGCGCCTTGCTGGTGGTGCTCTTGTTGTTTTTTGGCCTGATCTTGTTGTTTCGCGGCGTTCCGGCGAGATTGATTTTCGGAATCGGCCCGGTTCTGATGCTGCTGACTCTCTTGTCTGTTCGCTTGCTGTTTTTCCTGATTTGACGGTTTGGCTCGTTCGTCCTTCTTCTCGGCCTTGGCCTTTTCGTCTTGTCTCTCCGGTTTGTTCTGTCGAGCCTCGACAGATCCAACAATTCCGAGCATCAGGAAAAACACCTTCGCGTGAATGAGTCCAATTCGTTTCATGCTGTTTATCTCCGTCGTTTGTACCGATTTTCGTTCTCGAAATTCATGGAAGGACGACTACATTGCTCCTGCAAACCCTCTCAGAGATCGAAATGCAGCTGGCTGTCTCGCTAACCCACCCGAATTCGCGAGAGTGAATGAAAGATTCCAAATACGTTGAGGAGCCATAACACCACGCCGATGACGACGACTCCATTTAAGATGGATTTAATGCCTCCCGCCATGGGGATGAAGCGATTCACCAACCACAACAGGAACCCCACGACGATCAGCGCCAGTAGAATGTTCAGAAGAGGCATAATTGTTTTCTTTTCCGTCTGTGCTGCCAGACACGTACTGCCATAGTCTTCGATTATCAAGAAGTGTACTGTCGAGCGCTGCTAGTAATTGATCTCTTGATGGTTCCCTCATGCTAGCGCCTGAGAACGCGCAAGTCTGTTCACTTGTGTACAAGTTTGTAGATTATCCGTGAACAAATCGGCGTCTCGACCTGCTCCTTCTGAGAGTGATACGCTTCTCAAATAGCCTGTAATAGCGTGGATTCAATGAGTGCAGAGCACCTTTCGTCTCACCGTTTACAAAACATGCGCAAGAAAGCCGCAAAAAAGGCCGCGCAGAAACCGGGTAACCACCCAGCTTTCGATTTGCGGGTATTTTTGGACACCGCAGGCTTGTCCCGAAAAATTCTAAAGTTCCGGCCGTCGGAGACGATCTACTGTCAGGGAGATTCGGCCAAAGGCGTCTACTACATCCAAAAGGGTGGAGCAAGGCTATCCGTGATCAATGCCGGAGGTAAAGAAGCGGTCCTCGCGATTCTGGGGCCCAGGGATTTCTTTGGCGAAGGATGCATGGCTGGTCAGGTCGTCTGCATGGGGACGGCAACTGCGACGGATTCCACGTCGATATTATTTATCGAAAAGAAGGAGATGATGCGCGCGCTCCATGCCGAACATGCCCTCTCTGACCTCTTCATCTCTCATATCCTGACCAGAAATATCCGGATTGAAGAAGATTTGATGGACCAGCTTTTCAATTCCAGCGAAAAGCGTCTTGCTCGGGCTCTTCTCTTGCTTGCGCGCTACGGCAAAGACGATCAGCCGCACGGCGTATTGCCGCTGATCTCTCAGGGAACGCTCGCGGAGATGATTGGTACCACTCGCTCGCGCGTTAATTTTTTTATGAACAAATTCAGAAAGCTCGGATTCATCAAGTACAACGGCGGACTTCACATCAACACTTCTCTATTAAGTGTCGTACTTCACGATTAGGAGAGGTCAAGGCGTTTGTTGAATTTCAATACGCTCGATATGCGCAAATTCATTCCGTGGCTCGTAAATTCCGGGAGCCGCCTTCTTTCGAAGCCGTTGCTGCCGCAATCCAGTTCTTGGTATCGACGTCTTCCGCAGTTGAGATTCATGAAAACGGCATTCCAAGCGGCGAGATCCTCCAGCAATTCCTGTCAGGCGAGCTTGCAGGCGATCCGCTTCTGTGAACATTTTTCTCCCGACTCGGAAGTAGGATCATCGAAGGACAATGCCGGTCCGCGGTCGGTTCGTGTGGAAGTCGGCCGGCGTCTCAAACCGTTGTTTTGTCACCGAGGAAGACGAATAAGTAGCCGACACCTGTGCAGCTCGGGCATTCTTTGTTGCGGTAATATCCGGTTGCTTGGCATTGCGCACATTCACTCCAAAAAGTCTGGATAGCGAGTGCGTTGGAGCCGCTGCAGCGCTGTTCGCTGATTTTTTTGCAACAACGACCATTTGCGACCCTGATGTTGTAACCAGCGCCGCCACATTCTGTACACCGGGTAACAGGCAGTTCTCGCTTCATTGTTGATGATAGGACCGTGGCAGCGCTTTCGCCTTTCCCTACATAACGCTGCGCCAATATTTCGCATCGGCGTCCGAGACTTCGCAGGAAGAAAACCAAAAAGCCCACCTCGTCAATAAGGCGACTTTCTCAGACACTAGGGCAACATGCGGCCGCCACATTCATGAATTTCGGAGGGCGTAAGGCGTTCCGGTCGAGGCCTCTTTCATTTGATAGAGCGCACGGTCGGCTGCGCAGAGCAGCGTCCCAATAGTTGTCGCGTCGCTTGGATATCCCGCAACTCCGACACTCACGGAAAGTGCTGGCTCTTCGCTGTCTTTCGCCAGAAGTTCACAAATCCGATGTGCCACTAACTTGGCTGCGGCTGCGCCCGTTTCGGGAAGCACCAGCGCGAACTCGTCGCCGCCGTGGCGCGCCGCGGTGTCGATAGATCGGCTGCAGTCTTTGATGATCTGCGCGAGCCGGCATAGTGCGCGGCTTCCCACCAAATGGCCAAATCGGTCGTTGATCTTTTTTAGTCCGTCCAGGTCCAGCAGCAGCAGAGAGAATTCACGCCCAGTCCGCTCGGATCGGCAGATCTCCGCATGCAACACTTCGAAAAGTCGCCCATGATTGGCCAAGCCAGTCATTGAATCACTTGATGCTTGGTGTCTCAACTGGCCCTCAAGTGTCCGCTGCTCGGTGACGTCCACTACAATAATTTCATGGCCTGCGAAGTTCCCATAGTCGTCGTAGATTCCACGCCCGCTTATCCTGGCTTTCAGTTTTGTCCCGTCCTTGCGCTTCCATTCCAGCTCGATCGGTTCGATTCGCTTCGTATCAGGAATTAGGCCGGCGAGCAGTGAATCATTGCGGAGATTGGGAATGATTTCGGACTGCTGATTCGTTGCCAAAAGCTCCACCTTGGAGGCGTAACCGAGCATTGTGACCAACGCGAGATTTACGTCCAATAATTCTCCGTCTGCGTCACACCGATAGATTCCATACGTAGGATTGTCTGCCAGCGCTCGATACAGCGATTGCGAATGCCTCAGCGCCTTTTTTGCGTCTTCCAATTCACAGCGCAGTTTCCCTTCGTTCAAGACCCGGCGAACGGCCATTGGCAATCGAGCAAGATGGCCCTTCTCCACGTACTCGAAAGACGCATCCGGCATTAGTGCTGTGATGGATTCGGTTGCGAGTCGCGTGGTCAAAACGATGAGCGGTGTCGCCTGCTCAGACTGATCAATGAGTTGTAGAACCTGCGATTCCTTGCAGCTGGGACTTGGGTATTCAACGATCATCACATCCGCTGGCTGGACTCGGAGCTGGTCTGCACTTTGAGCCAGGCTTAGCACGAAATCGGACTTGACTGTGAACTGCGCTTTATCAAGCTCCTGGCTACAGCTTTCCATGACGTCTGCATCTAGGTGCACAAATAGCACCCGGAGTTCACGGCGCCGGTGTGACGTTGAGCTCTTGGAGCGGACGTCTCCGGGATTTGACCGTATGTCTGTATGCGCAGAGTCTAATTTCGACAACATTTGAGGAATCCACGATCTGGGTCGGGTTAAGGTCAGTGAAAGTCGCACAATTGAACCTTTTCACTCTTAGACTATACGGTTACCGAAGCCCAGGCTGTGCTCTTTTGGACACCATGCGCGCGACATAGTCACTGTTGCGAACCGAGCATAGCTTCTCGAAGAAAATCGCGACTTGCTAGTCAACGCTGTTCAAAATGTGACAGACTCCGTCATTCATTGACACTGATAATCATCCGTTCGTCAAAACGATATTGGGAGAATCACAATTATGAATTGTCCGCGATGCACCAGTGCACGGATCCATCAGTCCCGGCGACGAGGAATCATAGAAGCCGTGGTCCTTGCCGTGATCTGCTTCCGGCCGTTTCGCTGCGAGAGATGCGATGCTAGGTTCTTTCGGTTTTCTCTTACCGCTAAGAGCAACTCGCCTAGGCACGCGGCCATATATTGATTTAGACGCAGTCTGTACGGCCTGCTGTTTTCAAATTGAGTCCCGTCGGAATCGGGACGAGAGAGCTGGGGCAGTAGACGGGATTTAACTCGACCTTTTAATCGTCCGTTTCACTGGCTTATTGGATTCTGCCAGCTGATCGTCGATGCTCTTGATTTCCAAAGATAGCTGAGTATCCTAGGATTTCAAATACTTCTCGAAGAGTGAATCCCTCTTGGCTTTCAGCTCTCCACGTTTTTTCTTCTCATCAGTGACAGTCTCTAGCACGCTGATCAAACCTCTGTACAGAGTACTCCCTTTTCAGAGTTGGCCCTTATCCCAAAGGGATGGGATCAGCAAAGGCCTCAGAATAAAATCTCTTCCGCGCGCTGTCGTTCCGCTAAGGGCAAGAGTTATATGCACCTATCCCACAGCTTCCTTAATCCACTCTTGCGCAGTGACGCGGTCGATATAGTACGTTCGCATCAACTCATTGACAGCATCTTTAAGCAGTCTTCTTGCCGTTGCGAGAACCAAGTCCTCGTGCTCACGGATTTCGATTATTCGCTTTGCCTCACCCTGTGTCCTGCAGACTTCAATCGTCGGCCCAGCCTTCAAAGTGACGATAAAATCGGAGTCGTGCTGCGTTATTCGGTATTTGTTCATCGGCGGTGCTCTCAAATGCAAAATATAGTCCAAACCGGTTCACGGAAATAGAGAAAGCACGGCGCGCTAACGTACACATCGAACTCTTATCAAGGTGCGCGTAAAACAATAATGAAGCGGAGAAACGGGAATTACCTGGCGACAGAGGTCGCCACCATGCTAGATCTAGTGATCCCTTATGGGCTCTCGAAAGCGGATGAGCAATCTCCGGCTCATGAGGAATCCGACTCGCCTTCGACTTTCGGCGGCCTGTATTTGAGGAACAATCGGTCGCGCCCGCCGAATGTCTTTGTACTGTGAATGATATTCGCGTGTTGCTAGTGAATGCGCCAAAAATCCGGTCGTCACCCGCGCCGCTGAAAACCAGCGCACAAGAACCGAATCATCGGCCTCATCTGCCCCTTTTTGCCCTCGCGTGTTCTTCTTAAGTGCCCATCCATCAGGAACATGGTTGGTAGGGGCGGTGGGGATCGAACCCACGACCAGCGATCCGCAAGTTATTGAATCGACTCACCGTTCATCCTCAGTTTGGGCGCAATTGAGCGCAGAATTTTGCGTCCGGGCGAAGCAGCTCGCCCACTTTCTCTACCGCGTCGCGCTGTGAATCGCCGATCACGTGACCGTAGATCCCCAGCGTGACTCGCGCATCCGAATGCCGCATCTGCTCTTTCGCGACCGTCGCAGGCGCTCCCACATCCATCAGCAAGCTCGCGTGGCAGTGCCGGAATGCATGCATCCCCGCGCGTTTGATGTTCAACGTGTCGAGCAACGGCCAAAGCCCTAACTGCACGACTTTCGTCGCGTTGAACGGCCGCTTCCTGCGATTCAGAAAGAGAAACCCTTCCGGATTCGCCTTCCACGTCACCAGATACTCTTTGAGAATCGTGGCCAGTGCATCGGCCATCGCAACCGGCGCTCGGCTGGCTTTGCTCTTCACGGTTTGGGTCTGACCGTGCCATGCCGACCGCTGAACGTGAATGATGCGCCGGTCGAAATCGAGGTCTGCTTTCTGCAGGCCAAGAACTTCCCCGACGCGCAACCCCGTCATCGCGGCGATCGCGAACATGGTCCGGTACGGCTCGGAAGCGATCGTGATGATCTTGCGCGCCTCATCACCAGAGAAGAATCGAACCTGCTTCCGGATCTCGTCCGCCGGCATCGCGAGCTCGTTCATCGTGATGGTCTGGCAGACGTAGCCCCAGCTTTTCGCCGTTCTCAGCATCGAACTGATAGTGCCGAGAACGTTGAGCACGGTCTTCCGTGAAACGCACGGCGAAAGACGCGTGACGAAATTTTGCTGCGCCTGGCGGGTGAAGTCTTCGAGCCGAACTTCCCCGAGCCACTTCCGGATGTAGGTGTTGAGGTGCGACTGTGCAGCTTTCACGCTTGACGGTTTTTGATGGACGAGAACTTGCTTTTCCCAGGTGTCGGCGAACTCGCGGAACTTCGCAAACTTCCCCGGCCGGTACGCCGGCGAATTGATTTCAGCGAGAATCGGTTCGAAACTGCGTTGCGCGTTCTTCAGCGTCTTGAGCTCTGCGACCGTCCCAAGAACTGTCGAACGTTCCACGCGCCGAATTGTGCCGTCCGCCTGAATCACGTCTGCTCGCCACCTTCCTACGAAGACTCGATTATGTTTGCCACGAATGAATATCCTCCCTGTTTGGTATCTGCGCCTCGCCATCGAGCAATCCTCTTTGCTCGGTGACTCAGCAGGCCTCGCCGTCACAGTACACGGCGCGAGCGAACGAAGCAACGATTCGCTTCCGTCTCGCGCGATTTGGAGCGCAGTTGCCATCACGCACGGCTTGCAGACGTCTGCAGTCCCTCTGTTTTCGGCAGCCAACCGCGTTCCCGTAAGATTCGCTTTTGCTCTTCGAGGGAGCGCGGAGGTTGCGCGCACAGACGCGGCCGCGGCGGATCAGCCTGCCGTGTCTGGGAAGCCGGAGCCTTAAGCTGCGCTGTATACGACAGGCCGCGCTGGCGCATGGCTTCCCAGCTCTCCTCCGACGCCGGAAGTGATTTTGTTGCGGCCACGTCGGCGAAGAGCCATTTAATCTCGCCATCCGGCAGCAGGTACCGGTCCTGCTCGAGCTCCGCCCAAGAGTTGAACGATTCGATAAATCGCCGCTTCGCCCAGGTGTGCAATGCTTCAACCGATTCGAAATCGCGAAACACGCCTGCAGCTCTCGCCGCCTGCCGGATCTGCTCAGGAAAACGCGCCAGTTCACGCGAGAGTCTGTCTGGAAGATCAGGGTTCCAATGCAAACGGCGTAGATCGAGAACGCGCTGCCAGGCGAGCTCAGCTGCTTCCTGCCTGGCGTTCTGCGTTGCGGCGTCTATCGCCGCACGAACATCAGCGACCTTTGGGAAAAACCGGCACGTCCGCAGCGTCTTCGCGAACGCAGCGGCGAGGACTTCAGAGCTGAGATCTGCAAACGCTTCGCCCCAAAGCTGCTGGAGGCTTTGTGTGGCGAGCTCCCCGAGGGGCTCGTTGCAGTTGATAGAGAATTTCACGAGCCAGTCCCTAATTAACCGCTGTCGATCCGTATGCACCCCTGAGCGAGGTGCCGATATTTTCGTCACGGCTAGGCTTTCGTCCGTGCGGTACGCGGTCGCTTGCTCCATTCGTTCCTCCGGCAATCGGAATGTCCTGATCCTGCCAACGCTTTCCGTTTAGCCAGGTCGCGGGATGCGGGATAATTCCGCGGATCCACTGATCAGAACGGAGCCACTTGTCGAGGCCGAGCATGACGTCGGGGTAATCGGCGAGCGGGATCTTGAGCCAGGCTGATCGAGCGCGCTCTTTCGCCTGTTTGCGTGGCCACGTTTCCCAGAAGAGTTCAAACGCCGCCTGGATGGTTTCGCGGATGAGCGCCACAGATGGTTTTTCTTTGTTTTGTTTTTCTTCTTCTTTTAGATAAGGCGCGGCCTCAGTGACAGGTACAGCGTCATCGTCAGCGCAAGACTCGTACGAAGGTCGCTCCCAAGATGTTGAAGCAAGGGCGTTTAAGCGGAACCCCTTCAGCGCACCAGATTGAGGTTCATACTTATGTATCATCACGCGGTAATTTCCCCGCTTGCCCTGCTGATGAAACACTCGGATGAAGCCGATTGTTTCGAGTCGCGCGATCGCGCGCTGAACGTCGCGAAGGCTCGCGCCGCGTGGAGCCGTTGCCAACAAACGCGGGGCCGAACCTGTCCAGATGCCCGTTTTGAAGTCGGCCTGGAGATGAATTACCAAGTACGCGCCCGCTTCTGAGAATCCGATGCGGCCGGCGAGCAGGTGTTCTTCGAGGCCGCGGCGGATCTGGATGAAGCCTTTAGTCACTCGTTCACCGCCAGGTCGAACAGCGGCAGGCCTGTAGCGCGCCTGGCAAAGAAATCGCCCTGCTTCTTGGCCGGATTATCCGGACCGGCGGCGTCGATGCGCCCGCGGAGGATGTAAGTCACGGAGCCATCGCGATTTCCGGATGGAACGGAGTCGATGCTCCAGCCCTCTTCACGAAGCTCAAAGACGCGCGATGCGGATTGACTGACTCGATGCGTGAACGTCAGCTCGAGATTCGTGACGCCGCGCTCGCCGGCATCTTGCAAGATTCGGAGCACGCGCTCGCGCTGGCCGCTCCGCCGCGCAGGCGTGCGATTGTCCGATTCGGTCGCTCTAATCCTCGATGCGCTAAAAGGCGCAGTCCAGGGGTGAGCTTTTCTTCTTGACGTTTCGTTCGGTTGAGTCGGATACTGCGTGCTCATTCCCATCTCCAGCTCGCCGCCGTCCAAAGCTTGCGAGCAACTTGCCGAGCCCCAGATTCACCGCTGGGGCTTCGGCGTTTCTAAGCTCCTACAACGTGCACGTCTGTGGTCGCTGAGACATCGATCGCTGACCGCTGCAAACTGTCGCGTGGTGTAGCTCGACGAAGGGTCCGGCGCAGTCGATACCGCTCGACGGACTCACGGTCAACACGCCATTCCCCGCTCTCGCCCTTCTGCCCCGTAATCACGCCGTCCCAGAGCAACGAGTAACAGCTTCCAAGCCGCAGACCGAGGAGCGACGCCGTTTCGCGCACGCTAAGAGTTGCCATCGACAAAAGTTCGTTCACACCCACCTCCGAATTTTCCTGGTGCGGCCACAGGGCCGACGCTGGCGAGACTACTCCTACTACTGGTTGTTTCTCGGTTTCAGATTTTCAACAGTTTTACTGTGGACGGCTCAGGACGGCAGGATTTGGATTGCGTTCTCTGATCGAAATGAAGAAATACGAGACGGGAGAGTTTTGCGAAGGCCCTCGGCAAAAGTAAGTGTTTGGAAGAGCCAAGAATCACTGTAAAGGAGCTCGAAGGATAGATTCTCAGGTGAGGACTTCCACCGCTGACCACCTAACATGTAGAGCGACACGGCAAGATGTAGTGCTGGTAGAGACTCAGCCCAGATTCGGTGTTTGACGTTTGGTGCCTGAGAACAGTCATTCGCGCGACCGTGGAGCACAGCTTCTGCCGCCTTGTTAACTGACGCTGCGCCCACGACAGGAATCGGCAGTGCCGCACCAAGCCATGAGCCCGGAATCTTTATTCCGTTGAGACCCAAAGAGCAGCCCATCGAACCCGCCGTCAGGCGCCGTTCAATACAAGTGAACCCTTTGCTAAAGACGCCGTAAATTTTTTGGTTCTTCATCGCGCGATAGGAGGCCGGCACTAGCTTCCGCTTCAGGCCACGCCGAAGGCATTCCTTGAATCGCCAAGCATGGATCGCCTCCGCAAACACTGCTCGCTGCTGAATTTGTTGACTGTCGGGATAGGCGAGCCCGGCAAAAAACAGGGGGATGCCAACCAGCACGCCTTCCATTCCCTTCGCCGGTACTGTGAAAGACTCTCTTGGGAGATTTTCGTCCCGACGCATCATCGCTGATCCGTCCTCCGCGGGCTGTAACGCTTCACGGTTTCTCGCACCTGATGGGGCGTTAGTCGATTGAGCGCGTCTCGATCGCGGTCCAGCGGATCGATGGTCGCGTTCAGCAGTTCGAAATTCGGCAACGTCTGAGCCTCGACAAGCAAAAAAGCTTCCAGCATCCGGCGCTTGAAGCGATCGCCGAGGTCACGTTTGTCGAATCGGATGCCATTGATCGCGAAGGGATCGACGTCCGCCACGTCGATAACAATTTTTCGGCCAGCGGCAGCCAGCTTGCTGAAGATCTCGTTCAGCCGCCTGCTGGTATCAGTCGCTGTTGCGGCCGAAAATGGGGTGAGTACCCATTGCATTCGGCGCGTGAGTTCCTCAGCTTCCCCGATGTAGATCTTCTCGACCAGGTCGTTAGGCCAGCGAGTTTGATCCCGCACCACGCGCCAGCGATAGACCGCGGGAATGGCGTACCTTGCCTTGAAGCGTGGGGAGATCTTGTCTGGGAAATAATATCCCCAATCACTGCTCTCTTGCCCCACAGCAGTTCGCCACACCACCGAAATGTTGAGTCCGCTCACAGCCGCGAACCATAACAAAAGACTTGACAGGTGTCAAGAGACGTGGTATTTTCCTCCGCGATGAGTTCAAAGCCGCTCACGACAGAAGAAGCCGCCGAGTCAGTTGGAATTTCGCGGGCGACCTTGCAGGCGTGGATCAAAGCGCGCAAGTTTAATCCACCGAAACCGACCCTCGAAGGCGCAGTGGCGAAGCGGTTGTGGACAGAATTAGACGTTGCCCGCCTCCGGAAGGCGAAAGAGAAAATCTACTGGAGGGGCCAGGGCAGGCCAAGTAAGGGTAAATAAAAACGGGACGCGCAGGTGGTGAGACACCGAACGCGCCCCTAACCGAATGACACTAGGAGGTGTCAGATGGCTCCCAGCATTGTAATCCATCCCAGCAGTAGTCCTGTTTTCATAGACTCCCAGCAGGTGCTCGACCAGTCAATCCCGCATCAGCCATCTATCCTTCGACCCCAGTCTTCCCTTTACGCCGGTAATTTCATGTACATAGGAACCTGGGGTTTCATCGATCGCTTCAAGCACGTCGAGACCAGGCACTATCTCAGTTCCGAAAACTGAAACCGAAACGCCGACATCGTTCACTTTTGGACTGTTTGGCGTCCGCCGCAATTCACGCGTCCCGCCGCGGCGCCGATGAGGAACGCGGGAGCAGGAGGGCACCATCATGCCTAGCAACTGGAGTCGGACGGAAGTGCAATGGCCCGAAAGTGAGCCGATCCCACAGAATTTGGAAGAGGCTCTAGCAAACGGCTGGGAAATCACAGGCAGCTCGGCTAGTGCCTCCGATGACGAGCTCACTCAGGAAGGAACGGCGGATCTTTATAAGCAGATTGGAATGGTCGAGCTAAATCTCAGAATCCCGTTTCGCGCAGCAATCACATACGGCCGGCCGTGCGAGCCGAAGGCCATCGTCGAGATCTCGAATCATCCTGCCGACCGCCATCGCTGCCAGACTCTGACGGCGCAGTGAGGCGCATCAGTCGAATCTGCGGAGCAGTGTCGCATCGGCAAACGTCTGCTTGATGAAACAAGACCGGATTTTTCACAAATCGATACAGAGGAACGAATATGACGATTCAAAAGCACTATTCAATTCGGCAAGCGGCAAAGCTGATCGGGATCAGCCGCAACACATTGCGCCGGTGGCTGGAAACGGATCTCGGCTTTCGCATGCCCCAGGTGGCGCAGGGCAGCAAGATCCTGCTGAGCGAGATGCAACTGGAAGCGGTGCTGAAAAAGCATTCTCCGGCAGTCGACTGGAATTTGCTGCGCAGAAGCAAGGTGGCTTGATGATTTCCCTCTCGAAGCGCGGTCGCGTCTGGTACGTCGTCGGCCAAGTCAATAATCGCCGCATCAACCAAAGTCTGAAAACTTCCGACCGCACCGTCGCCGAATCCCTGAAACGCGACTTCGAGCTGCAGCTGCTCAGCGGCGGCCGCCTGCAGCGCGTTCTCTGGGAAGATTTCCAGCAGCAGTTTTTGCAGTGGATTCAGCCGCAGATTAAAGGCGGCGCGCGCAGCACCTTCGCCAAGTACAGCTTCGTTCTCACTCGCTTCGGCCGATTCCTGGCGGCACGCTCGATCCTCGATCTCGAGCAGGTCCAGCCCGCGACCGTTGCCGACTATGCCGAGGACCGCCGCCGCGACAAGCATCCCACCCGCGGCACTTTGATGGGTTCGGAAGGCATCAAGTCCGATATGCGGATTTTGCACCGCGTGTTTTCCTACGCCGTCGAATGCGGATATCTCGCCGGCAACCCAGTGCGCTTCAGGCGTCTGAACTCCGCGGGCGGAAAAACCATGCCCTTCGCCGATGCCGAGCTGGCCAGCATGTTGGCGGACGACCAGGTGAAGTCCTGGCCGCAGCTCCGGGCGATCGTGCTGACTTTCCTTTTCACCGGGCTGCGCATTTCCGACGTGCAGCGCCTTCCGCTTCGTTCTCTCGAGCTGAAGGAAAATCGCCTGATTCACAAAACGATAAAACGCGGCAAGGTGGTTTCGCTGGCCATTCATCCGGAACTGGCCGCGGCGCTCGAAGCGCATCTCTCCAGCCGCACGTTGGCGCAGCAGGCCTCGCCCTACGTGTTTTGCACCAAGCCCGGAAAAGTGCTGTTGAGCCTCGATGCCTATCTGCGCCGGCTCTTCGATCGCTGCGGCATTCAGCACGGCCACGCGCACCGGTTCCGTGACACCTTTGCGGTGCGGCTGCTTCAGCAGGGAGCCAGTCTCTACGACGTTTCGAAGATGCTGGGGATCAACATGGCCACCGCTGAAAAACATTATTCGCCTTACGTGAGGGAGCTGCAGCAGCGCGCCACCAGGCTGATTGAAACGCTCACTGTTCCGGGGAGCCAGTTAAAAGGCCACCAATGAGAGTCGCAATCTACGCCCGCGTTTCGACTGCCAACAACGGACAAGATCCGATGGTCCAGGTCCGCGAGCTGCGCGAATACTGCGTGCGCCGCGACTGGACCGTCAGCAGCGAATACGTGGATGTTGGATTCTCCGGATCTAAAGAAAAACGGCCAGAGCTCGACCGGCTCATGACCGACGCGCACCGGCGGCGTTTCGATTGTGTTGTGGTGTGGAAGTTTGATCGCTTCGCGCGATCGGTAAGTCACCTACTGCGCGCACTCGAAACCTTCAAGGCGCAAGGCATCGAGTTCGTTTCGTTTTCGGAACAGATGGACACCAGCACGCCCGCGGGAAAGATGGTGTTCACTGTCCTTGGCGCAGTAGCTGAGTTGGAGCGATCGCTGATCGTGGAGCGGGTGAAGGCAGGCCTACGGAACGCAAAGGCAAAGGGAAAGCATCTCGGCCGTCCCAAACGAATTGTGGATACGCGGCACGTTGCCGCCTTGCGTGCGGGAGGCGCTGGTTGGAAACGAATCGCCCAAATGATGGGTGTGGGTGTGGGAACGCTCTATCGGCTTAATCGTGAGAACTCACGAGTACCGGACCAAATCTCAGCTCAGCCCATCGCCCGCTGACAGAACGTCAGTTGGCTTTCGACTTACAATAGCGCGGATGAGACTTCCAACTTACTCCGCGGGGATGAAGCTCGAACGTGCAAAAAAGCATCGATCCGAGCTTATGACGGCGCTATCTGCGTTCTTGGGCTCTAAGCCCTATAGGATTGGCGCAGTTCAGAGACCCGAAACACCTCAAATTCTTTACTATTACGTCGCGGAGGTTCGTGAAATTCCGGAAGACATTCCACTGATTTGTGGAGACGTTCTGCAAAACTTAAGGAGTGCGCTCGACCACATGGCCGGGAACCTCGTAGTCTCGGCGGGAAACTCTGTCAACAGTCAGACGGCCTTCCCAATTTTCGACAACGAGGCGAAGTATCGGGCAGGAGCGAATCGGAAAGTGGGGCGGATGCGCCCCGAAGCCATCATAGCCATTGACGCTCTCGAGCCGTATCGAGGCGGCCGGGGACAGGATTTGTGGCGACTCCATAGACTCAACAACATCGACAAGCACCAGATGATTTTCGCTGCTGGTTCATTGGTCACAGCCGTGGATGCGCTTTCGCATTGGGCACGAATGATTCCGCAACTCCGGCCGCTTGCAGACGCCGGCTACGCGTTCATTCCAGAAGACAAATCGTTTCCCCTTCAGGTAGGCAGCATTCTGTTTGAAACCCTGGAAACTACGGTGGACCAGAGCCTGAGATTCAGTTTTGATGTCGCGCTCGGCCATCCCGACGTCTGCTACGGTGAACCGCTTCTGAAGACGGTTACAGAACTCATCGACGCTGTCGAAAATGTCCTCACTGAGCTTGCCCCCTTCCTGTAACTCGCAATTTGCCCTCCGCATGCGTAATTAGGTTGCCGTTCTACGCGTAGAAACGGCTATTCCGATGGTAGGAAAGAATTGCGAGAGGGAGACCACCTGGAGAATCGGAAAGTCGGCTCTATGACGCCACCAGAGGGGTTCGGCAATCCCCAGAAAAAGCGTGCAAGCAACTGCCGTAGTTTCAGCGCGCGCGGCAGGCGACTGGCGGGTTCAGAAAAGAGTTGTTTTCTGGGACACCGTGATGCCTCCGTCGCGCGCATCTGCTTTAACAAGCATTAGCTATGTTCCTGTAGCGGATAAGGCAACAATCGAGCGTCTCCAACGCCGAGGCGAGTCATCAAGGGGCAGTCACGGGACATAGAGAAATTACCTGCTAGGCTTTAGCGAAGCTTCGGCTTGAGACAGCTGGAACTCTCTCTGCGCGATCCGCAGCTCCGAGCGGCGATTTACAAGTTTATTTTCAAGCTCTGCGAAGGTCCGGCCGATTGCTGCGCGAATCAAGCCATCTTCCAGCGGCTCTCCGGGAGGCTCGGAGACCATGTGCTTTCGGATTCGTTGCAGTAGATCGAGTCCCTGCTCCGCGCGCTCCTGTTCTCTTGTGATGTCGGGACTACTGAGCTCAAAACCATCCAACTCGAGAATCGCCTCCCAGAGCTCCTTGCTCCGTGAGTACAGACCAGCATTAATATTTTCCGTCTCTCCTGCAATTGTATTGATCTGATCCATCGCAAGCAGATTCCCCGGACATGGAGCTTCTTGTCCGAGATGGGAGTGCGCGTGAATTAGCAAACTCAGCGCGCTCATCACAATGGCACGTTCGTCCTCGATCTTTTTATATTCGCGAAAACGGATTTTACTCAGGCGCCTCACGTCGTTCCTCCATGGCAGCCTTATCTGCCTTGCCCTGGCCGCCACTTCCTGCCCGCTCCGAACCGGCGTCCGAGTGGGGCGGGTTGCCTCCGCCGCTGCTCCTGCTCGTGGAATTTGCCGAGCATGATAACGCGCTCGGTCGGATCCTTGATGTGCTCGACCGCCTTCATCGCACGCACCTCGACCGGCTCCACAATCGCACCAAGGCGCGAGTACATGCCGTAGCGCGCCGAGTCAGGCGCGTGGTCAACGCTTGACGACTTACAGTCCTCGACTCGTTTTTCGTCGCGCGTCAAGCTCGGCAGACTCGAAATCAGGACTTCACAGTTTTCGGCGATGAGCCACTTGTTTGCTTCGAGTAGTTGGTACAAGCACATCCATCCGCCGATCCGGTCATCGCTGGCTGCGGCGGGATGCGGAAACCGATCGTCGCGCCCGAGGACGTCGCGGAGTTGTTCGGCGATTGTGGATTCGCCAGTGCGGTCGGCGAAGGCGTCCGGGCTGATGAAGAATTGCTGAATCCGTTCGGGCCTCTTTTCACCGTCAATGCTGCGTTCCAAAATTCCAGCACCGAGCATCCTGGGAGTGACGCCGTTCACTACCCATTCGCGATAGGTGATGTGCCGGCCGTCCGGCGCCGTCGTATGCCAGTGAATCGCTGAGTCGTCTTTGAAACCCCAGTCGAGGCTGACCCACTTCGGCCACCGCGGATCGATCTCGTACGCGACACCATCCGGCGCAACAATGTCGCTACCCTTACGAACTCCGACGTGGCGGCTGAAATTGAAGATATCGAAGTACTGCCCGGCAAACTGGTCCCACAATCCCTCGAGTAGTGCGCGCCTTAGATCCTTGCCTAGTTTGTCGAGCGTTGCGCGATAGTCCTTGTCGTTCGCATAAATCGGGTTGTCCGCAATCAACGCGCGAATGAAATCATACTCTGCTGGGTTGTACTTTCCAGGATCTTCCATCCCTGGAGCTGGCTTCTTGTCGATCCACAGCGCTTTCACCCACGCATGCCCGATATTGCCTGGGTTGGTCGCTCCTGCCATCCTCGCGAACTTTCCCGGGTGCCGGTTGCGCGAACTCAGATACTGCCACTGCTTCAGCGTGAAGTGCGTCAGCTCGTCCAGGCCGATGAACAAGAACTCCGCGCCCTGGTACTGGTAGACGTCGTTCTCGCTGGTACAGTAGCCAAATCGCAACTCCGATCCGTTCGGCCACTGAACGCGATGCTTCGCGTCATTGTATCGCGCTCCCATGTCGCGCCATGGCACGCTTTTGTGAAACTCTTTTAGCAGAGACATCTCTAGTTCAGGAAAGGTGCGGCGCACCAAGAGACTGTTGGACCTCGGAACTTCGAGCGCTTGCATCACCGCTTCCCAAACCAGAGCCGCCGTCTTTCCAGGTCCTGCAGCTCCGCCAAACAGGCGATACTTCGCGGTGCTCGCGTGAAATTCGGCTTGCCTCGGAAACGGCTTGTAGGTCTCGATCGCTCTAGTCTTTATCAAGATTTTTCGGCCTCGGGATGTGAGAGATGATCTGAATGGGAACCGGGCCACCGTTCGGGCCGGTCAGCTCCGAGCGATCAATGAAGAGTTTTAGGTATTTCCCAAGGAGCTCCAAGCTTCCGCGTTTGTCGGCAAGCTTGAATTTCGTGCGTCGCACCGTGTGTTTTTTCTTCTCGTCGCCCTCCAGCCATTCGTCGACGGTGACTTCTTGGATCGCAGCGGCCTGCGCTCTCGTCAGCTTCGAAAGATCGACGTAGGCCACGCCGTCCTGAATAGTGGCGTAGTCGAG
>DATDFA010000022.1:0-57489 GCA_036522855.1 Candidatus Acidiferrum sp.
GTGCGGCTGGCGTAGTCGGTTCAATGGCGAGCCAGCTCGCACGTGAGGCCGGCGCGTACGTCATCGGCACCGGGCGCGCTGGCGGCCGTCAGACGGCTCTCGACTTCGGCGCACAGGAGTTCGTCGACCTCGATAGCGAAGCCCTGGAAGACGTTGGCGAAGTCGATCTGGTTTTCGATGTCATCGGCGGCGACATCGTGAAGCGGTCTGCGCGCCTGATTCGCGTCGGAGGAACGCTGGTGACCGTCACCGGCCCGACCGAGGCGCGGCCCTCTGGCGGCCTAACAATCGACTTCGTCGTCGTACCCGATGGCGCCCAATTGAGTGAACTCGTCCAGCGGGTCCGGGTTGGTCGGCTGCGGACAAACATCGGCAACGTCTCGACTCTCGACGATGCCATCGCCGCCTTCAACCCGACCGAGCGACGCAAGGGAAAGACGATCATCCGCGTTCATCCGTGAGGACTCGGGTATTGCTAGCCGCCGGGGCGCGAAGCTCTGATGGTCGACATATTGACAAGGAGGCAGCAATATGGCGCACATAGGCGCAGAGGTTCTGTTCATTGCGGGATTTGGGCCGATCGATCACGACATTGCGGAGAGTCGCACGCTGTATGCCGACAGCCTGGGCATCTCCTTCAAAGAGGACGCTGGAGGCTATCTGTATACCGCCGCTCTGCAAGGCGCAAAGCATTTTGCGCTATGGCCTCTCTCGCAGGCGGCACAGTCCTGTTTTGGCACTGATTCCTGGCCCGATAACATTCCCGTCCCGCAGGCATGGCTCGAATTTGAAGTGGAAAATGTGGAAAAAGCGACGGCTGGCCTCGAATCGCGTGGACATCGAATGCTCATCAAGAACAAGAAGGAACCGTGGGGCCAAACCGTAAGCCGGTTCCTCTCACCCGAGGGTCTGCTCGTCGCCGTCACGTTCACTCCGTCGATGCGTGAGCAGAAACCATAGGTCTCATTGGTATGATCTGGCTCTGACGCGTAACGTGGGAACCTTCTTTGAGTCAATGTCTTAGGTGTGCCGTCTAACGGCGACTTCCATGAGTTTTCTTGAAGGTTGTGAACCAACAATGATTTCATGAAGTTCCGTCCATTCGCCCTTTTCGTTGATACGCAGTACAGACTTTGTTTTGATTTCTCCGAACATGAAGCCCCAAGTCATCCCTTTGCCCTGTTCCAACAGCGTTATTTCGGTTTCAAGGAAGCGCCCATCATTAAATGCGCGCATGCGATAGATTTTACTTTCATCGTCGTACGAGATGATGCCGAGGGCTTGGAGTATGGGCACTCCGTCCGATTTTGTGCGCCCGATTCCCTCGATCACTAGGATCAACCCGTCGAGCTTGTAGCCCGCTTCTTCCGTCTGCAGTAATTCCGTTTTCTCGCCAGGTCCACGGGTGATGAGCGCATCGCCCGTCCACATGCCAACGAGAAAATCGAGTTTCTTCATTGCGGCACGTTGCGTTTCGAGGTTCGGGTTTTTCAGGGCTTCGGCCATAGAGTTGGAATTCTACTGCTACTGCTCAGGTTTTTTGGCTAGGTAAAGTCCACGCCCCAAGCTTTGCTCAATCGACTTCTTTAGAATAATAATCCTTGAAGCGACTCCCGCTAAGCGGGAGTCGCCGAATTTTGTGGTGCGATGGCCGTGAGGATGCGGTTTGCCGTCAGTTGGATGAATTGCAGGCTCTCCAAAAGCAGCTTCGAGTCTCCTCCGTAGAGCCCAACGTAGTCCTGCGCGGCGGTCCCGGTCTCGAGACCAATCGCTGAGCAAACAACGTAGGCTACGGACTCCGCTTCGGTCTCACGAATGCGTTTGGTTGTCTCGCGACGACGGTCTCCAAAATGCATTTCCGAGTGCGCGACTTCATGTACTAACGTCGAGAACGTTTCGGCAGGAGTCTGCTCGGGAAGCAAAGTGATTTTGCCTTTTTCAGCCATTCCACGCGCTGGCGCGATCTCGTCCGAATAGCGAAGGTCGACGCCATTCTCTCGAACAAATTCCTCAAGGCGGGATAGATAGTAGCCGGGGTCACCGGCTACCTGTCCGATTTGGGCCAACGGTTGGCCGTCGGTTTGTTCTTCCGAGAATACATGAGCGACTTTGAACCCGGCGATAGCCCGCTCGTCATCGGCGGGCTGAGATTCCTCATCTGACTTACGGCGAACTAACGGCGCAATGATGGCGATTCCTTTTTCGCCCTTACGGACGTACCGCCCTAGCTTGCGCCAAGTTTGAAAACCTGCCACGCGGCGGGCATCCGGTCGTTGCCTTGCAATCAAAAATAAGTTGTTAAGGGAATACTTCGAGAACAACGACATGGTCTTGAGATACGCAGTGAGTGTTTCACTGTGTCCGTTTTCAAGAGCTGTGACCAGCTCCTCCAGGGCCTTGCTTGTGATTTGTTTTACTTCATCTACTTTCATTTTTCTGTCCTTTCGGTGAGTTGGGATTGCGTCCCTTCACCGGGCCACAGGGACGCAAGCGCAACGCATCACCGGAGGGCAGCGTTGTTGTTTCTATGGAGAGCGGTCGGAGCGGATGGCGCGAGGCTTGCCACTGTGGGTTATCGGTGGCGGGGCCTCGGCGCTAGCGGAGACCGTGTGAAATTCCTGGTTGGTATATCGAAGGGATATGTCGAAGCAAGAAGGAGGTATTGGACACACCGAAGTGGCGCTAGTTACGGTGGGAGCGCCAGAACTTTCTTGGAGGGCCAGACCTATGGCTACGTCCATTCCTTCGCGGCTAGAAAGAACGAACCCTATTGATGGCTCGTTTGAGCCGCTACTTGACAGTACGGAAGCGGCTGCACTTCTAAGAATTCATCCGAAGACGTTGCAGCGTATGGCGCGGGACGGCGAGATCGCTGGAATTCAGATTGGGCGTTTGTGGCGTTTCCGCGCGTCCGTCTTGAACTCCTGGCTCAGCCAGACAACCCGCAGATAAAGTCCGTCAGGTTCCATCCAAAACACTCTCGACGGCGAGAAGAGGCCGCGGTACTCTCGCGTTAGCCATCCGTGTCGCCTCATAGAGAGGAGAAAGAATGAGGCGCACGCGGTATCAGCATGGAAGTTTGAAGTTAGCAGAACGCAAAAATGGGAAGGTCTGGGAGTTCCGGTGGAGAGAAGTTCAACTAGACGGATCAATCCGGCGAAAGAACGTCGTCATTGGAACTTTGGACGAATACCCCAGCGAGTCCGCGGCTCAACGAGCGACGGATTCGATCCGCTTCACCATCAACCGTCAAACCGCACAGCAAGCTCTGAAAGTGGCCAGCTTCGAGGGATTGGTCAAGCACTACCGGGAACACGAACTGCCGGAGATTTTTCACGACCGGCTGCCGGAGCCCGGAGAGCGCGACGATCAGCAGAAGGCCTATTCGACGCAGTACGCCTACGAGGTGTACCTGAAGAAATGGATTCTTCCACGCTGGCGTTCCTACCGGCTTGCAGATGTGAAAGCCGTGGACGTCGAAGCGTGGCTCAAAGCTCTTCCTTTGGCGCGAGGGACCAAGGCGAAAATGCGCAACATCATGAGCGCATTGTTTTCGCACGCCATCCGTTGGGAGTGGGCCGAGAAGAATCCGATTCGCAGCGTCCGTCAGAGCGCCAAGCGGTTACGAACTCCCGACGTTCTTACCCCGGAAGAGATCATCGCTCTTCTTGGGAAGCTGCCGGAGCCACTTCGCACCGCCGTCGAGCTCGACGCTTTTACGGGACTACGACGCGGCGAGTTGATTGGGCTCCAGTGGCGGGATGTGGACTTCGAGAATCTCCTAGTTCACGTTCGGCGTTCGGTGGTGATGAGGGTGGAAGGGGTTCCCAAAACCGAAGCGTCAGCGAAAGACTTACCGCTAGACACGGCTCTTGCCGAGTCTCTCTTGAAGCTGAAGTTCAAAAGTCCGTACCAGCAACCAACGGACTGGGTTTTTGCTTCACCCGAGATGAAGGGCAAGCAGCCGTTCTGGCCAGACACGATGTGGCGACGCTATGGAAAGCCGGCGGTGGCGGCGGCCGAGATAACGAAACGCGTTGCGTTCCACACGTTTCGTCACACCTATACAACGCTGCTCACACAAAACAACGAGGACGTGAAAGTTGTGCAGGAACTTCTTCGTCACGCGAACAGTCGGATTACGCTCGATCTGTACGCGCAAGCGGGAATGGCGGGGAAGCGGGAAGCACAGCGGAAGGTCGTCGAGCTGGTGCTAAAGAAGGGAAAGGCAGTGGCCTAATTGGACCAATACGGACCATGAGGGAAATTGCCGATTCTTTGCAAGTGATTGAAAAGAATGGCGGGGACGACGAGACTCGAACTCGCGACCTCTGCCGTGACAGGGCAGCGTTCTAACCAACTGTACTACGTCCCCAACCGTGGAATCGACAACGTAGCCTAAAACCTTGCAAATAAAGCCTTTGCAAGTTTCGCATACAGCGCACCGTTCGCCTGACTCGCCTGCAATAGCACTTCTTTCTGGACGAACTGCACATAAACTGCCAGTAAAAATTGGTGCGCTCATGCGAGATTTATCGTAGCACACATAGTGAAAGAAGCGAAGCGCTCGCCATCGCGGTCGCAAGCCGATCGTTCGGTTATGGCGTTTTACACGACGAGGTAAAACGGGGCATTTGCATCCCCGCTTCTCCAACCAGTGCGTAAGTTGCAGAGAACTCTCTGCAGTTTCGCCAACCAGCAGAATTTCAGTCTGGAGTTCTATTTTCATTTCCATTCATGACCCAAGCCTCTTGGTTCTTACCGCGCGGCCAGTTTCGAGGAAGGGCCGGCATGCCTTTGCATTTCGTCTTCCGCCTCTCGTCCCGGGGATCTTCGGAAGGTTTTCTTTCCGGATAGACTCAAATCCTCGCTCGGCGGTACGTAAGTCCCGCAATCCGCCAAGTTCAAACCAGCGGTCAGTTCATCCCAGGACATAAGAGCGGCAAAATTCTCGTAGGCGGATTCTGCCACTCCGCCTATATCATTCGTTGTCGATGACAGAGGCGTTGATCAGTTCCTCAGCCGTCTCCTGCGCCGGACGCTTTGTGGCGGTTTCTCTTCGGCTGTGACTGGCAAGGCTTCTTCTATTGTTTCCACGCCAGCGGTGCCGACGGGACGCCGCCTCGAGTGCCATTCAATCCACACGCAGAGACCAAGGAATGCTCCGGTTATGATGAGTACTGCGATCGTTGCCGCTTCCATAGTTCCTCCTCGCTTTGATTCCGTGACTTACCGATCCGCGCGTTCGATGTGAACGTCGACATTCATTGCCTTGGCCTCTTTTGTTTTCTCGCTGTTCTTTTATAGGACGAACAGAATGTTCGGACAATTAGAAACTTTGTTTGACACGATTAGAGAATTCCGCAGTATCATTCCGGAATGGAATGGCTGAACTACCATCACCTCTTTTACTTCTGGACGGTGGTCCGTACGGGTAGCATCACGAAAGCTTGCGAGGAATTGCGGCTGGCGCCCCCAACCGTGAGTGCGCAATTGAAAAGCTTCGAGGACCAACTGGGCGAAAAACTGCTGAAGCGCTCCGGGCGGAATCTCGTTCCCACGGAGATCGGACTCGCGGTGTACCGCCAGGCGGAAGAGATTTTTTCCATCGGCCGGGAAATCATGGACACGGTGAAACAACGGCCGACGCATCGGCCATTGCGCCTGGTGGTTGGTTTGGACGACGTTGTACCAAAGGAGATCGCATACCGGCTAATTGAGCCGGCACTCCGATTGGAGATGGCGGTGCGGCTGGTGTGTCACGAAGCGAACTTGGAACGCTTGGTTGCGGAACTGGCGTTGCATGAGATCGACGTGGTGTTATCCGATTCTCCCGTGACTCCGAGCCTGAACATGCGCGTCTACAGTCACTACCTGGGAGACTGCGGCGTCGTGTGGATGGCGCCGCCACGCTTGGCGAAGCTCTACCGCAAGGGGTTCCCGAAATCGCTGAACGGTGCACCCGTTTTGCTTCCCACGGATGACACCGCCATACGGCGGAAATTGGACCAGTGGTTCGCCGGGTTGGAAATCGAACCGAAGGTGATTGGAGAATTTGAAGACTTCGCGCTTCTCCGGGTTTTTGGGCAGGCAGGTGCCGGGATCGTTCCCGTTCCCACAACCCTTGAAAAGCAGTTTCACAATCAGGACAAGGTCATCCGGCTGGGGGTTGCTCGCAACGTGTTTGGCCGTTTCTACGCAATCTCTGCGGAACGGAAGCTTCGGCATCCTGGAGTCATCGCGATTTGTGAAGCCGCCCGGCGTGAAGTGTTCGCGTGAACTGGGTGTTCCTTACCGCAGCCTTGGTTCCGTCTGGCGACAGCCGCCTCCAGCACTTTGGGCATTGCGTCCCGGTCTGTGTGAGTGCCAGGACCTCCTTTAGAAAATTCAGGGCGTGCCCACAAAACGGACAGGTCATGTTCGTGTACTCCTTTCTCGCAGCAAAAGATGTGAATGCGCATCTAAGTCGCAGAACCAGCCGGGGCCAGCACTTCGATCCCGATCTCCCTTTGGATGTCCTCCTGGGCTTTCAACCACTTCTTCAATTGGTCGTGCTTGTCGAGAACGGATTGCAGCATCGAGGCCATCTTTTCGTGCTTCTGAATAGCTCCGGTGAGAAGTTCGGTTGTTCCAATATCACTACGAAGGCTGGCATTACCTGCCAGAACGCCCCGGATGGACCGCAGCAGAATCTTATGGTCGTCATACAGATCTTCGGCCATAGTCAGTTCGCTCGGATGTACTCCCGGACGCTCTTGGAGGCGGGTGCATCGCAGGAACTCCGTCATCGTGCCGAACGCGTTACCACCCAGCGCGCGGACACGCTCCACAATCTGGTCGATCAACACATCCAGCTCGGCGTATTGGCCTCCAAACAGTGCGTGCAGATCGTGGAAATGGGGCCCGGTCACATTCCAGTGGTAATTCTTCGTCTTCGTCGAGAGAAGGTTCTCATCCGATAGCAAGTTGTTGAGAACCCGGGTGACCTCCCTCTGATTGCTAAGTTCTAGTTCGATGTTGATCATTTTTGTGTTCCTCCTTCATGGTCTAGGCGCTCAAATGGCTTGCAGCTGAAATTGTTTGACTTTCTCGTGCTTGCTTTGCGAATCGCGCCGCATTGGCGCGAAATGATCCGACTCGTCGCCAGCGGCCTCAGGCTGGTACAGCACTTGAATCACGTTGAGCCGCCGCCGTCCGCCAGGAGTCGGCCATTCGATCTCGTCGCCCTCGCGGTAGCCAAGCAGGGCAGTAGCTATCGGCGCGAGAATGGAAATCTTGCCTTTCGTAATGTCAGCATCGGACGGAAAGACGAGGGTGTAGCTGGACTCTCCTCCGGTGTCGAGGTCCCTGACCAGCACCTGGGAATGCATGGTGACTGTGTCGGCAGGGATATCACTTGACCGGACGATTTCCGCACGATCGAGTTCCCGCGCCAGCATCTCCAGGTGTTCCTGGTCCCGCGTCCGAAATTTCAAGCGAGAGCCAAGCAAAGCCATCAGCTTCTCCATGTCACCTTGTGTTACCCGAATCATTTTTTCGTTCATGTCTGTTCCTCGAATTTCCAGTGGGCATAATCCGGGGGTCCAGAGAGTGAGAATCCTCTGGACCCGTCCGGCCCGGCCCGCCTCCGAATTTAGGATTGACGCTGCCGGGAAAACCGTACCGTCTCGCGTTGCCGTTTGCGTTCGCGGTTCCGTCCGAGAGCCCGAGCAAACGAGCGACCGATTCCTTCTGTAGCTCGACCGATGGCGACGTAGAGATTCGCGTCGGTTGCCTGTTGAAGGAGCGTCATGCCGGAGGGCAGGAGTTCCGCCGAAATTTGACACGATTTGTCCGGTCCGCCACGAGAACCATTGACATCCGTTAAGCGGACTCTCACGCGACCTACTCGCCCACCGAAACGGCCTAAGGAAGAACGCAGCCGTCGTTCGATGTACGACTGCAAAGCCCCGGTCAGGTCCAGGCTCAAGATGCGAATCTCCGTGTCCATTTGGGTCCTCCGTTGTCCTGCATCACCTTTGTACGATGATCTAAGACTTAGAGCCAGTAGAAAATATGGTATCTATAGTTAGGTACAACCTAACTATTGTAGGAAGCGTGGAAAAAGCTAATGCTCGTCGCCGCTTCCGGGTTAGAAAGATGTTGGCCGAGCGAGCTCACTTGCGCCCGCTTAGGAACCTGACTGGCGACTGGTGCCTATCCTCAGTTCTTTGCGTTCGCGGGGCAAATCCTGACGATTTCCACCGAACAGCAGGCGTGCCGGGCTACCGCCTCGGATACCCCGCCCATCAGAAAACGGTTGAGGCCCTTCCGTCCGTGGGAGCCGAGTACGATCAAGTCGGCATGCCACTCTTCGGCGGCATCGAGGATTTTTGATTTCGGATCGCCTACCTCGAGAGCCGCAGTGGCCTTTAGACCTCGGACGCGGAGCAATTCCGCGGTCTTCGCAACGAGCGACTCGGCATGTTGTTTCTGAAACTCCAAAGCGTCTTGGAGGGCCGGCTCATATCCTCCCAGCTCACGGGCGACCAAGAGTGGCGGCGGTTCCACAACGTGCAAAATCCGCACTTCGGTACCGTGCGGTCGAGCTTGTTCAATCACCGTCTCGACGGCGGCTTCCGAGAATTTGGAATCATCGATCGGCAGCAGAATTCTCATGATTCACCTCGTTCGACGAGGCGGGATGCTTCCGACTCGCAACGTTCAGGACGAAACCGCATGAGCTCGACGGATGGACGCAAGACTTCTACTTCGGTCGCGATCCAATCATCGAAATCGTGACCGTGGCCGCCGCCCTCGAAGAGTTCAAATGCGTGACGAGCAATCATCGCGTCCAGTTCGGTTTTTCGGTTCTGCAGAGTGTCTGCGGTGACTGACGGAAGTGGTATGGCGGTTTTATGCTGCTGTACTACTGATGGTTGTCTCATGATTGATCTCCTTTGAGCTTCCTCCAGGAGATGCAGAGCACCTCGGAAGGAGGTGGTTGAACTCTCTCGAGGGGCGATTCAGGTGTTCGGAAATCTCCTGGCGAGTTCGCGGCAGACTCGCCGCTACCATAGAAACGGGCAGGCCCAGAAAATCAGCAGTTTCGCCGACCAGCCACTTCTCTACATCACAGAGAAAGAAAGTAATCCGGCAAATGGGCTTGAGAATGTTGGTGGTCGCGATTGCTAGCTGCCTGAGTTCGGCTTGTGTGTCGTGTTCGTGAGGATTGTCCGCACAGTACGGGAATTCGTTGGGCATCAGCTCGCTTTCGATCTCCGCACATTGATTGAGGGGGGCTTCGCGAGGGTATCTGCCGCGTAGCTTGAGCAACGCTTCGATGGCGACGATACGACAGAGCCACGCCGAGAAACGAGAACCGATTCGAAACGCCTGCAGGTGCTGGCGCGCCTTGATGAAAGTGGTGCGCACCGCTTCTTCGGCGTCACTTGGATTTCCCGTGATGTTTGCGGCAAGACGATAAATTCTGTCCCGACTGCGGGCAGCCAACTCGTCAAAAGCCAGGGTGTAGCCCGCCTGTGCCGCCAATACCCAACGAGTCTCGAGATTCGGGCTGTCCGCCGGTAGCCGGCGGGGACTTGTGGCTTCTGAACTCGGACCTGGGTACTCCGGCAAGATGCCGTCCATCACTTCCTCCTTGATTTAGTTGGGCGATGCGTTGGATTTACCGGTCCGAGCACTCTGTCGACGTTCTGGCAGGCCCGGTACTCGGGCGGACGGTGTAACTCGGTGTTGCAGAGAATGGAATGAGTCTCCGACCATCGCAGTCCAAAGAATTCCGCAGTAGAAAGCGTGGGCTATGAAACTGTACAGTGTAGGCAGAGGGGCCAAAACCACATAGAGAATGGTGAGGAAGAAGAGTGCCGCGAGCAGTGCGCGTACGAAATAGCTTTCGTACGCGGCGAGTGCCAACAGGATCACCCAAATCCATTTCTGTTTCCGGCGATCGTCGAGCAGGTCTATCGATTTTCGGCACACATGACGAGTAGCGGAAGAGAGGGATTCCCCAGAAAGCCAGCCGTTCAACATGCATGACCGCTATCTGTTCTTGTAAGTTGGTTCTGGCCAAAGAGTGGGGATTCGGTTGCATTTGCAGCTCAATTCTCGAATGGTCCTCATTTTCCGACAATGAGCCGTACATACCCTCTTGGGAAACAACTGTACTGTGGAAGAAAAGGAGGAATGTTCGGTCGCCATGAACCGCCGCTCTGGCCCCGACGGAAGCGTTATCACATCTCCGTCAGACCCAATGGTTTGGCGTGAAGGTGTGTAAATACTTTGGCATTTGCCAGTGCCTCGCGGAGGGCCATCTCGGCGGCAATTCTTGTTCTGGCGGACAGCAAGTAGTCCTGAGCGACTGCATCAGTTGGTCCACCACCGGGGAAATCGCTTCAATTGTGCTGGCGACCTTCGCAAACTCACCGTCCAGCAGTTCGTACGCCAGTCGTCGTGATGATGTCGCCGAGTACCTTCCGCGCCTTTTGCCAATCCTTCAAGAACGATGCCAGACCGACATCCGTCAACGGGTGCTTGAAAAGCTGCTCGAAAACCTTGAACGGCATCGTGCCAATATGCACGCCCATTCGTGCTGCCTCGACAACATGCAGCGGGCCGCGTAGGCTGGCAGCCAATACTTGCGTGGGGAACTGATAGGCCCGGTAGATATCCATGATTTCGCTGAGCACATGAAGTCCTTCCTGTGCCGTGTCGTCCAATCGCCCGAGGAAGGGGCTGACGAAATAGGCTCCTGCTTTCGCCGCGAGCAGCGCTTGCGCCGCGGAAAAAACCAACGTTACATTGATCCGGATACCTTCGCCGTGCAGCAGGTGGAGTGCGCGCACGCCGTCGGGCGTCATCGGTACCTTCACCACAATGTTCGAGTGCCAGCTCGCCAGTTCACGCCCTTCGCGCAGCATCCCTTCCGTGTCCGTGGATACCACTTCGGCGTTTACGACCCCATCCTTCACGATTTCGGAAGCCTTGAGAATCAGCTCACGAAACGGCCGGCCTTCCTTGGCGGCCAGGGTAGGATTCGTCGTGATGCCGTCGAGCAGGCCAAAGTCTGATGCCTGTTGGATTTCGTCCAAGTTGGCGGTGTCGAGAAATATCTTCATGGTTATCTCCTGTAAGACTGACTACTCGGTTGTCATGCTTAACGGCGTGGTGAAGACAATTGGCGGACGCAGGAAGGTGACTGCGAGATTGACGGCGAACAGAAACACCGCGGTGAGTTCCAGGAATGCGGAGATCGGCAAGCCGCTCCAAGCCCAAACCGCGTAACCCTGGTAGGCTAGGATTTCGGAGGTGACTCGAAGAATGCAGCCGGTCATCAACAGTATCAGCATCCACAGCATGAGCCTCGGGCTCCACAACACGCGCATCCCGCAAAAGGACGGGAGCACTCTCTGCCCCACGCAGAAGACCATCGCTGCGATGAATCCAACCGTCAGAGCGTGCCGTGATGCTCCCCAGATTCCGGCGGCCTCTCCGGTCAGTGACGCCCACACGCTGAGTACCGCGGCGACCAAGAGCCAACCGTAGGCAATGCGGATAAATGTCGGGAAACTTGCGTGGACATTTATGGTCTTCGCTGGTTTCGTCGCGGGCTCAAAGAAGCGGATAGCCGCAATCGCTGTCGCCGCTCCCCCGAGTAGAAGAATTCCGGCCGCGGTGAAACGCTCGAAGAACCCGGCCACGACGCCTAACATGTTCAAGCCGAGCCCCGCCAGGAGTAGGTGATTCCGCAGAGGTCTGAGCCCCATGAATACTGGAAGCCAACGCGAACTGAAGCCCCAGACCATGGGAACCAGAAAGCCCCAGGTCGAAACAATCAAATAGCGCTGATCGAATTCGTGTGAAAAGGCCGGTGACGCCGCCTGGTGTGCCAGTTGAATCGATGCACCCAGATTAAGCATCAAGGATGTCAGCAAGCCCATCGTAGCGGCGATTACTACGAAAATCCAGGGCTCCCACGGCCTCGGCGCTCCGCTCGCCGACCGGTGACTTGCGACGGCTCTAAAGAAAATGAGAAAGGCCACGAGTTCGAGGGCCGCCGAGAGAGGCAACAGGATGCGCCAGTGCCAGGGATAAATATTGGCGAACCAGCGGGAGGTCACCCCAATGACCCAGAGCCCCAAACACAGCCAGCTCTCTCGGAGTGCAAACGGCTGCAGCTTCCGCAGCTTCGGAATGGAGTAGAAGCCGATTCCGAGGATGAATGTACCGACCCAACCGAACAATTGCGCGTGGCCATGCGCCTGAATCCAGGCTGGAGAAACGGAGTTGACC
Source organism: Candidatus Acidiferrum sp. (assembly GCA_036522855.1). Lineage (GTDB taxonomy): Bacteria > Acidobacteriota > Terriglobia > Acidiferrales > UBA7541 > Acidiferrum. The sequence goes on from DATDFA010000022.1 coordinate 12,292, forward strand.
GCCTCGCGGCTACTGATCTTGATCAGATTCCACACACCAAGGAACGTGCCGGGCAAGAGCATGAAAATTAGCCCCGTAATAATGTAAGTCATCAATAGCCGCGAAAGGGATTGCTCGCGCGCGATTGAACGGTCCATGACGGACTTTGTCTTATCGTCCAGCCAGACAGGTCGCTGACTGCTAGTTGGAGGCCGGTTTGCCATCATATTCTCCGTTTCCGCCGCGCGCTGAGGGGGCTGAACCAAAGCACGGACTGATCCAGCCAGTTACAAGCGTGAGCCACCAAAAAAAAGAATGTGGTCAGCGCCTGAATGCTCCCGGGCGGGTGAATCGAGCTTTCGCATCAAATGTTGGGCAGCAGGTCGAAATATTCGTCATCTTCGTTTTTGCCGCCTTCTCCTTTACCGAGCAACTTCTCCGTTTCGATAAGCTCGATCCGCTCGATCCATTTGACCATCTTGTAGCCAAGCTGGTTCTCAACTCGCAATCGCAGGGGCGCTCCATATACCTGCGGAAGGGGTTGCCCGTTCATCCGGAACGCCAGCAAGCACTGCGGTTTCTGAACATTCTCCAGGCTTTGTGTGTCGTAATAGGGGCCTCCGTAAAGAGCTTCGCCAAACGAGAAAAACGCCACCACTTTCGCTTCGGGCTTCGGTTGCACCAGTTCAATCAGCGCCTTCATGGGAATTCCGCCCCACTTCGCGATGCCGCTCCATCCCTGGATGCAATGGTGCATCGTGATGTGTTCGGTTTCGCCCAAGCGCTCCAGATCGGCCATTGAAAGCTCGACCGGGTTTTCGACCAGTCCTCCCACTCTGAGGCGGAAATCCTTGAACCCATTCTCGGTCATGCGTTTCCAGTCGTCACGGACGGGCATTTTCCCATTCGGCCAGAAAAACGGTGAAATCTGGCCCTCCGCATATTTCTGCTGCGGCACCAGGCGATTCAACGTGAGGAGCTGCATCGGATAGGTGACGGACTTGAGCGCGTGCTGCAGGCCGCGCGGGTGGTGCCAAGAGATGCGGTGTGCCACCACCCATGAAACAACGACCACGCCTATGCCCACAAATCCCAAATACATTCCTAGGCGACCCTGATCATCATCCGCGCCCATCACGATATGGTTCATGTTCCTCACAAATCCCGTCATGACGATCAGCGTCACGTGCACCACGAGAAATGCGAGAAAGCTGAACATGGTCAGGAAATGGATCGACCGGGCCGATTGCCTGCCCCCAAAAATTCGCGCGTACCATGGAAAGCGGTTGACCAGGGCGGGCGACATGGCGATGCCTGTGAAGACCGCCAAAGGGCCGAAGACAAGAACGACGGTGAAATAGGCAATTTGCTGCAACGCGTTGTAACCGTAAAAGCCGTTCGGCTCGGGCGGCAAATGAAACGTCGCGTAATGCACGAAGGTGTTCCAGGCCTGCAAGAGGACGAGTGGAGAAGTCGGCACGATGCGCTTCCACTGGTCCGTACTGAAGAGCATGGCAATGAAGACAATGCCCGTAACGATGAAGCCGTGCACGTTGATGAAGTGCCAAACCCGTGCAAGGCCAATGGTGTGTCGGTAGCCCGGCGTGCCAACGAGTGGCGAAATGTAGCGCGCATCATCTTTCGCGGTCCAAATGCGGTCGTATGGGACTTTCAGTGGTGTAAATCGGATCCATTCGCTCCCCGGTGTGCAGCCATCGTTGAAGTAGAGTCGCGGATGGTCCATTAGGATCGAAAGCCCGCTGCGAATCAGCATCATCACGAAAAGGAAATTAAAGAAGTGGCAGTAGCGCACCCATACGGGAAATCCGTGTGGCCCCGCGAAGTTGTTCGGATAGATCTGCGGAACGGCGGGAACACGAGGCATTCCGGCTACTGCGACCTCAATCCAAGCGGCGACGACTACGGAGAGGATCGCGATACCCGCTCCGATCAAGATGGCAGGGCGAATCCAAATGCGGAATCGACGATCAGGCGGATAGTGAACAGCTCTGTGCACTGCATCGAACTGAACCATGCCTCCCCCCGCTAACTACGCTCTCGGCCGGACACATTAGCGAGAGTCAAAAATTGGTTACGTTTTCCACGTTATTGCTGTCCGAGCTGAAAGTTGATCGTTACGATCAACTTCACGGCAATCGGCCGATCGTTCAAATAGGTCGGTTCATACTTCCATTGCTTCAACGCATCAAGAGCGGCTTGGTACAGGAGGGGATGTCCGGAGACGATCTTCATCTCTATGACGTTCCCTTGTTCATCCAGAACCGCGTCGATCTGCACCTGACCTTGAACATGCGTTTCTCGCGCGAGTGAAGGGTATTTAGGCAGCACTTGCACGATCACTTTCGGCTGTCGCACATGTCCGCCAACACGCACCGGTCCTTTCGGTTTAACCGATGGAGGCGGGGGAAACGGCCTCGCCGCTGTATTCAGTACCCCTCTAATTACGCCGCCGAGCACGCCTCCCAATTGCCCACCGGGCACACCGCCAGGCACTCCGCCGACTACTCCACCGAGACTATCGTGCGACAGAGGTGGTTCCTTGATTTCCGCGATGTGTTTCGGGATCACTGTTGGTGCGAGGAGTTTCCCTGCATTCATGAGCGTGTGGTGCACTACTTTCGGCTTGATCACCACACCGGTGGCAGGCGGGGGAGGAGGTGGTGGGGGTGGTGGCGCGACCAGAATCACTGACGCATATTGTTTGATGTTGAGAGGGTCCGCAAAATAAAGACCTGCGAGGATTACTCCGGCGATGACTCCCACGTGCAGCAACACCGCGACCGCCCCACTCAACGTTCTCGAACCAGTCTTCATGTGGTTTTCTTCGAGAAGGACGGCTTTTGAAAACTCAAATGCGGGTTTGATTTCGCGATGAACGTCGGGCTTTAGAGCGGGCGTTCCAAGACGGACGATTTCCACCACATGCTCAGGAACACGCTTCACCGGCGCGCTGGGTTCGTGCTGCTCTGCTACGGATTGTTCTCTCATGATCCACGTCCTTTTACTCTTCTTGCCTCGAGCAGCTTCTTCGTCGCGAGCTGCATGACCGAGAAGGCGGCTCGCGTGGCGACGGGGGGCGGCAGACAATTGCCGCGCTCTGATGGTTTCCGCATGACAGCCGTTATTTTGAACCGCAGGTAACTGATGACAATGGGTCGTTTATACCCTCCGGAGAGACCGCCGTAATGCTCTGGGATGTTGAAGGATTTCACTCGATGAGTTCCGACAACAACTTCCGTTCATTCTTGCCGGTGGTACTGCGTAGGCGATTGCGGCAAACATCGGAGGCTGATTCAGGTAGTGGGTGAAATGGGCTCGACCGCAGGAATTCAAAACGATTAGAGAAGTTTGCGCTGCATGGCGTGTGTAACTGCCTCGAGGCGGTTATGAGTGTGGAGTTTCTGATTGATGTGGTGCAAATGGTTGCGGAGGGTTTGCAGGGTTATTTTCAGCCTGCGCGCAATCTCCGCCGCGTTCTTGCCTGTCGAAAACATGCGCAAAATCTCTATCTCCTGTTCGGAAAGAGGAGTGATCGGGACTGGGTTCAATGCCACTTCTTGTATGTTCGACAGTTGACGCGAAACATCAATCATTTTGTGCAGAAGGACTTCGTTCTTCTTGGTTTCGGTGATGTCGTGTGCAAGATGCACGATGAGACGCCGATGATTCCGAGGGTTTTCATAAAGTAGGATAGAGACACTCACCCACAAGCGTCGCCCGGAACGGATTTTCACTTGCAAATCAAAGTTGGGGATTTCCAGGCGCTTTTCAGCGCGATGACAGATGCTGCAATTCTCACCACACATCTCGTTGCCCAAAGGCCCCAGTCCTTGCAAGACACTTCCACAGGTCTTGTTGATAGCTTCCTTGGCTGTATAGCCGAACAATTTTTCTGCGGCCTTATTCCACGAACAGATCTCACCCTGATCGGTGACCGCGAAAGCGGCGTCAGACGTTCCCTCCAGCAGATTGAATAGCTCAAGCTCCAACATCGTCGAGCTCCCGTGACGGTTGTCTCCATTGGCGGTACAAACGGATTATTGAGCCAAGTGAAGGTGCGGACCATTCTAGCACTGGTGTTATATCGGATGCGGCGCTCGGTCCGCGAAGATTACGGACAAGAACTGCAGCGGCGGGTCCGGTTGGAAGGGTTTTTTCTATGACGACCTACCAGAGTCGACTCAGCGGCCGTGAAGAAGTTGCCGAAGGCACAATGGCCTTCCATCTGGAAAAGCCCGCGGGCTTCCAATTCAAGGCGGGACAATACGTAGACATATCGCTTATCAATCCACCCGAGACCGATTCGGAGGGTAATGTCAGGAGCTTCTCCATTGCCAGCGCACCCTATGAGGATCGACTCCTTGTTGTAACGCGAATGCGCAAGAGTGCGTTCAAACGAGTCCTCGCAATCCTTCCGCTCGGAACCGAGGTCAAGCTTGAGGGTCCGATGGGTTCTTTCACCCTCCACAAGAACCGCGTGAAGGCCGCGGTCTTCCTCGCCGGCGGAATTGGCATTACGCCTTTTTTATCGATGTTGCGAGAGGCTGCCGAGGAAAGACTTCCTCAGCGGCTTTATCTCTTCTATTCCAACCGGCACCCCAAGGATGCCGCATTTCTCAAGGAGTTGGAGATTCTTTGCAAAGTGAATGCGAATTTCGTTTTCGTTCCTTCGATGAGCGAGGAGGGGAAATCGAGCCTTGATTGGCCGAACGAACGCGGCTTTATCGACGGCGAAATGCTGTTGCGGCACATGGACGGCCTAAAGGGACCGATTTATTACGTCGCGGGCCCTCCCGCGATGGTTGCGGCAATGCGGGAAATGCTCACACATGCAGGGGTCGAGGAAGACGATATCCGTACGGAGGAATTCGGAGGGTATTGATTGCGACTTGTAATTCCAGCCTCAGAAAGATCGGAGAACAATAATGCCAGTCAAGATCGGGATCAACGGGTTCGGTCGAATCGGTCGGAACATTTTCCGAGCTTCACTCGGAGACCCTTCCATCGAAATAGTCGCAGTGAACGACGTCACCGATCCTAAAACTCTGGCGTATCTCCTGAAATACGACTCGATTCTAGGAAATCTGCCGAACGCGGTGAAGGCGGGTGTGGACTCGATTTGTGTCGATAATAAGTCGACCAAGGTTTTCAAGTTGAGCGATCCAGCCGAGATTGACTGGTCATCGGTCGACGCGCAGATCGTGATTGAAGCCACGGGACATTTCACCAAGAACGCGGGCGCGCGCAGCCATCTGAGTCGCACCGTGAAAAAGGTCATCATTTCGGCGCCATCGAGTGAATCTGACCTAACGGTTGTCCTGGGAGTCAACGAAAAGGCATACGATCCGGCGAGGCACAATGTGATTTCGAACGCCTCGTGTACGACAAACTGTCTGGCTCCTGTCGCCAAGGTTCTCCAGGACAACTTCGGAATCGGCAGCGGGATGATGACAACTGTCCACTCGTATACGAACGATCAGCGGCTGCTTGACCTGCAGCACAAGGACTTGCGACGAGCGCGTGCGGCAGCGCTTTCCATCATTCCGACGTCTACAGGGGCGGCCAAGGCCCTGCATCTGGTGATTCCCGAGTTGGAGGGCCGACTTTACGGCTACTCGCTGCGCGTACCAACGCCGGACGTCAGCATCGTGGACTTGACGGTGATGACTGAGAAGCCGGCGACGGAGGAAAAGGTCAACGCCGCTTTCCGCAGGGCGGCGGAAGGTCCGATGAAAGGCATACTGGCGCTGAGTGAAGAGGAACTCGTCTCGATCGACTTCCGCGGGAATCCGAATTCCGCGATCGTGGATGTTCCCTATACGCATGTAGTGGGAACGAACTGCGTCAAAGTCGTGGCATGGTACGACAATGAGTGGGGTTTTTCGTGTCGTTGCCGCGACTTGGTACACCTTCTGGCTAAGAATCTTTGACGCGCAGTTTTCCCAATGGAGAATTTCTATGATGTTCGCGTCAACAGACATTTTGGGCCGTCATCTTAGGCCGCTTTGCTCACGGGAGAACCATGTAATGAAGTACGAATCCGGCAGCTCCTCGTCAAACAAGGCCGGGAACCAAGCGGCATACCACTGCGGGTTCATGGGCTGCAGCGTTCGATACAATTTGGTCGACGGATACTACATGCTGATCGGAATGCCTGACCACGCAAACGCTGTCGACGAGCCTGGAGTAAATACCATGACGTGTCCCAGACACGGCCGCTGGTTGTACCGGCGCGAGAATGTTGCTGCCAAACCGGGCGCCGTTTGGTGTTGTGGGGTCGAAGGCTGCGACTACCGTTACCAGGCCAACACAAAGGGCGATTGGCTAAGAGCCTAATGAAAATGGGCAAAAGCGGGCGTGACCGCGTTCGAGAGGGCAAGCAGAAGTAGGGTGGCAGCACTATTGGCCGCAGATTGGCGACCTCCGGATTTTCTATCGGCTAGACATCAATTCGTTCAAACCATTGATTCCGTACTTTATTTTCTAATTGTCGTGCTCCCACCGCGCCGCCTAAAAGAGATGTTGTGACTAGAGCTTGCGAGAGAGTTGAAGGAAAAAAGTACGGAGGAAAACATGAAAGAACCGACGCTGTTTTATCCGGGAGGCCAAGCGACGCATGCTTCGAACACGGCGCTCGCACATGGCGGGAAGGAAGGTCGAAAAGCCCTGATGCTCGCCGTCGATCCTGGTGCCTCCGAATGTATCGGTGAAGTACTCGAGCGATGCGGCTTTGACCCAGTATCGCTTTCTACGGTCGCCGAATTGCGATCCTGTATTCGAAAGTCGGTTATCTCGGTAGTGATTTGTGAAGAGGTCCTTCCTGACGGCAATTACAAGGAAGTCTTAAGAGTTTCTCGCGATGTGGGAGGCCATATTCCGGTGGTGGTCTTCTCACGGCTTGCAGACTGGGATCAATATCTGGAAGCCGTACGCCTGGGTGCATTTGATTGTCTGCGCTATCCCTTCCGCACCGGAGAACTGCGATGGGTCGTCAACCGAGCGTTGCAATCGGCTTGAGTCTTAAGGCGGCATCTTCCCGAGTTCGATCGCGGGCTGCAACCGTCCTAGCGGGGTGATGACAAACGTTTCATTGGCACCTACAAACGGACCATTGTCATCAGAACAGCTTGATCTGAGGATGCTAATCGGAATGAGGAAGAAGATCGCTCTAGCAGTTAGAGGCCGGTTAGGCGCGGACGACTACAGATTACGACAGCATCGTGCAGAGTTCATTGATCGAGAGTGTGGCTGATTTAACGGGCGATCCACTCCGGCGTTCATCACTTTCATCGGGTCCTGTTCATTCAAACGGATGCTTGAGGGAGTTGAGTGCTATGAGACGAATTTTGTGTTTTCTTTCAAGTGCGCTGGTCTTGTTCGTTTGGGTGCTTCCGACACAGCTCACTGCGGAAGTCCCTGTACCTGCGACGACTGAAACCAATCTTCCGCCTCTGCTCCGCGAAGTTGGAATCGATCAGAAGCTGAACAATCAAATTCCGTTGGACCTGATGTTTCGAGATGAGGCCGGGAACGACGTGAGGCTCGGACAGTATTTCGGACAGAAGCCGGTGGTTCTGGTGCTCGCCTATTACGATTGTCCGATGCTGTGCACGATTGTGCTGAACGGTGTGCTGCACAGCGTGAAAGAGCTGAAATACAACATCGGCCGGGAGTTCGAAATCGTGACCGTCAGCTTCGATCCCACCGAGAAACCTTCACTTGCTGCCGCAAAGAAAGCAATTTATGTCGGGCTCTACAATCGGCCGAACGCAGGCGCAGGCTGGCACTTTCTCACCGGTGATGAGACTTCCATTCATCAACTGACACAGGCCGTGGGCTTCCGCTACAACTACGATCCGCAAACCAAACAATACTTTCACGCCACCGGAATCATGGTTCTGACCCCGGGAGGCCGCCTTGCGAGATATTTCTACGGAATTCAATACCCGAGCGGAAATCTGCGTCTTGGATTGGTCGAGGCCTCAGAGGGAAGGATCGGCTCGCCGGTGGATCAGGTGCTCTTGTACTGCTCGCAGTACGACCCCGCAACCGGGAAGTACAGCGTGATCGTTTCCCACGTGCTCAAAATCGCTGCCGCAGCAACCGTTCTCTCGCTGGCCGCCCTGGTCTTTGCAATGTCCCGCGTCCGCAAGCGCTTGGCGGCCTGAACCGCAAGTTCTGGGTAGCTTTTCCGGAAGAGTGAGGAGCAGTACAGAAAAATCATGCCGCTTGAGTTCTCCAGCAACTTCACCCAGGCTTCCAGTTGGGCAAACGACTGGGAAACGCTGTTTTATTTCGAAGTGGGGATTTTTATCTTTTTCAGTGTCTTGATTTTCAGCCTAATTCTTTATTTTGCGTTCAAATACCGTCGTCGCCCAGGGAATGAAGCACCCCCACCGACCAAGGATCATCTTCCCCTCGAAGTGACTTGGACCCTAGTTCCCGCCGCTCTCTGCGTTGTGATGTTCGTGTGGGGCGCCGTGCTTTTCATTCGCAACGGGCTTCCACCGGCTGCAGCGACCGAAATCTTCGTGGTGGGAAAGCAATGGATGTGGAAGATCCAGTATCCGGATGGAAGGCGTGACATCAACGAACTTCACGTACCCGTGGGCGTCCCCATAAAACTCACCATGGCTTCCGAGGATGTGATCCATGATTTCGCGATTCCCGCCTTCCGGATCAAGAAGGATGTTGTCCCGGGCCACTACAGCACGCTTTGGTTTACCGCAACGAAGACCGGAAGGTATCACTTGTATTGCGACCAGTATTGCGGGACTTCGCACTCCTCGATGGTCGGCTGGGTCACGGTTATGGAACCGGCACAATATGCGCGATGGCTGAGCGGAGGCGCAGGCAGTGGCGGAGGCCGAAAATCGTTGGCCGATGCAGGGGCGGATCTGTACAAGCAGTATGCGTGCATCACCTGTCACGACACGGGGAGAGGGCCGTCATTCGTCGGTTTGTACGGCTCCACCGTCAAACTGAGCAGCGGCCAGACCGTGAAGGCCGATGACGCTTACATTCGCGAATCGATACTGAACCCCTCGGCAAAGATTGCGGCCGGCTACACGCCGATCATGCCGACGTTTCAAGGACAGTTGAGCGAAGAACAAATCCTCCAGCTCACCACCTACATCAAGTCACTTGTAAAACCCGAAGCTGAAGGGCGAAAGGCGGCGAAGCCATGAGTCAAGCAGTGCAAGAAGTCGGCGTTTTGCCGCGGGTCCATTATCTCAACGCGAGCTACGGATGGAAGACCTGGCTCTTCACCACGGATCACAAAAGGATCGCGTGGCTGTACCTCGCTGCGATTACGTTCTTTTTCTTCGTCGGCGGCGCGGCGGCAACCCTGATGCGCTTGAACCTGATCGAACCGCAGGGCTCTCTCATCGAGCCGTCCACGTACAACAGGATGTTCACCCTGCATGGCCTGGTGATGATCTTCTTTTTTCTGGCGCCTTCGATACCGGCGGTGCTGGGGAACTTTCTTGTTCCTTTGATGATTGGGGCGAAAGACGTCGCCTTTCCGAAACTGAATCTGCTCAGTTGGTACATCTTCATGCTCGGGGGGACGGTCTTCCTGTATTCGGTCCTTGCCGGCGGCGTGGACACGGGCTGGACGTTTTACACGCCGCTGAGCTCGACCTACGCCAACTCGAACGTAATGTCAGCGGCGATGGGAGTGTTCATCTCCGGATTTTCCTCGATTCTGACCGGCCTGAATTTCATCGTAACAATCCATACAATGCGGGCTCCGGGGCTTACCTGGTCTCGTCTTCCCCTTTTCCTGTGGTCCCTGTATGCGACCAGCATCATCTTCATTCTCGCGATGCCCGTCATTGCCATCACGATGGTCCTGCTGATGCTGGAACGCTTCCTGCATTTTGGTTTCTTCGATCCCGCTTTGGGAGGGGATCCCATTCTCTTCCAGCACTTATTCTGGTTCTTCGGCCATCCCGAGGTATACGTACTTGTACTGCCCGCGATGGGGGTCATCAGCGAACTCATCGCAACGTTTTCGAGAAAGCGAGTCTTCGGCTACGGTTTTGTCGCTTTCTCGAGCGTGGCGATCGCAGCACTTTCCTTCCTCGTCTGGGGACACCATATGTTCGTCAGCGGCGAATCCCTTTATTCGGGTCTGGTTTTCTCATTCTTCAGTTTCGCGGTGGCGATTCCTTCCGCGATCAAGGTATTCAACTGGACAGCCACCTTATATAAAGGATCGATTTCGTTTGAGGCCCCCATGCTCTATGCGCTGGGCTTCATCGGTCTTTTTACGATGGGAGGATTGACCGGCCTCTTTCTCGCCACCCTGGCCATCGATGTGCACGTCCACGACACCTACTTCATCGTCGCTCATTTTCATTTCATCATGGTCGGCGGCGCGGTAATGGGATACCTCGGCGGCATCCATTATTGGTGGCCTAAGATGACGGGCCGGATGTACTCGGACCGATGGGCCAGGATCGCAGCGGTGCTGGTATTTTTCGGGTTTATCCTTACGTTTGGCCCACAATTCATTCTCGGCTATCTCGGAATGCCAAGACGGTACGCGGTTTACCCACCCGAGTTCCAAACATTGAATGTACTGTCGTCGGCCGGAGCATCGATTCTGGCCGTCGGCTATCTCATCCCTCTCATCTATTTGATTTGGTCAGCCCGATATGGACCGATCGCTGGCCCCAATCCGTGGGGAGCCAAGGGACTCGAGTGGACGACTGCTTCGCCGCCCCTCACTGAGAATTTCGAAGTGACGCCAGTGGTCACGGAAGAAGCGTACGCCTTTGGCACAGGGAGGAGTGAACCTACTTAGCGCACCTCCTGAGGCGGAAGACTTACTGTGGGACGTCGCGAAAGTGGGCTAGTGATGTCTTCACTGACGGAACCGTGAGAGCTCTCGTCATCGTCATGATTTCCGCGTGGATCTCTTCCTTTCAGCGACTGTTACATGCGTTCCTCGCGCAGGTATAAACGACCCATTGCGACAAATCCTGAACGATTCCAACATGAGAATCGCTATGGAAAATAAAGATCTTCGTTGTCTGTCCTGTGGAGAACAGGAGGTAAGCATGACATGTGCCGAACAACTCGCTGGATTTGTGAGCCGGGCATCCTTCAATGACATCTCAAACGCCGCTCGTTTACAACTCAAGATTCGCATTCTTGATGCCCTCGGCTGTGCCATAGGTGCGATGGGAGGTGCTCCTGTCGCGTTGTTGCGAGATCAGGTGGAAGAATTCGACGGTGAAGGGAACTGCACACTCATTGGGGGTGGGCGAGCAGCACCGGATCGAGTTGCATTCTACAACGGAGCTCTAGTCCGTTACCTGGACTTCAATGACAGCTATCTCAGTAAGGGAGAGACCTGTCATCCGAGCGACAATCTGGCTCCGGTGCTTGCCGCGGTCGAATACTCGAACGGTTCCGGTCGTGACCTCCTGACCGCTCTCGCGGTCTGCTACCAAGTGCAGTGCCGCCTCAGCGATGTGGCTCCGGTGCGGGCCGCGGGGTTCGACCACACGACGCAAGGGTCCTACGCAGTGGCAGCGGGAGTCTCGAAAGCGCTCGCGCTCAATGCAGTGAAGACTGCCAACGCCATCGGCATCTGCGGTACGGCTTTCAATGCCCTGCGGGTCACTCGCACGGGCAAGCTCTCTCACTGGAAGGGGTTGGCGTACGCGAACACCGCGGCCGCTTGCACGTTTGCGACGTTTCTGGCAATGCGAGGTGTTACGGGACCACTGGAAGTCTTTGAAGGCGACAAAGGGTTCATGGACGCCATCGCGGGATGCTTCCGAATCGATTGGTCTGAGGAGAATCTTGAACGCGTAACGGCCACCGTTCTCAAGAAATACAACGCGGAGGTTCACTCCCAATCAGCAATTGAGTGCGCTTTGCAATTGAGAAGGCAAGAGAAATTCACTGTCGCGGAGATAGAGCAGATCGACCTAGAAACCTTCGACGTCGCTTACAACATTATCGGAGGAGGGGATGAGGGAGACAAGACTCTGGTGGCCACGAAGGAGCAAGCAGACCACAGCCTCCCGTACTTGATTAGCGTTGCGTTGCTGGACGGGCAGGTGATGCCCGAGCAGTATACGACGGAAAGAATCAACTGCCGCGATGTCCAGGAATTGCTGAATAAAGTATCGATTCATCCGACGGACGAATTTTCCGACCGTTTTCCGGCGGAGATGCCTGGCCGACTGGCGATTACGCTCCGGAACGGCCGTGTGCTGAGCAAGGAAATTCATGATTATCCGGGTTTTGTCAGCAACCCCATGTCTTGGGAAAAGGCGTTCGAGAAATTCGAGCGGCTCACCAGGCCGTTTACGAGTGGCTCTTCGCAACGGTCGATTGCGGATGCCGTGAAGAACCTGGAATTAATTCCAGTGAGAGACCTCGCGCACCTTCTCCATAACGTCGAAGGACGGCACGGAAAGAGCGAGCCGAAGCGCGTGCGCAGCGTTAAGGAGCAGTGATGACCGGGCGCACTCAACAGGTGATCGACGAAAGAGCGTTTGGTTTCCTGAGAACCAATGACCGAGGTTCCAAACCACGGAAACACGGGATAACCGAAATACGAGGTCCCTACTACTCAGCCCTAGGCAAACGGTACCTGGAAGACCTTTTCGAGACGATGGGGACCTATGTGGACGCTCTGAAGTTCGCAGGCGGATCGTTCAGCTTGATGCCCCGACAGGTATTGAGAGAACTGATTTCTCTGTGCCACGAACACCATGTGTTGGTATCCACCGGTGGATTTATCGAACATGTCCTCATGCAGGGGCCGGACGCCGTAAACCGCTATATCACGGAGTGTAAAGAAGTCGGCTTCGACATTGTCGAAGTATCGAGCGGATTTATCACGTTGCCGGCTGACGACTGGCTGCGTGTGGTGGAGAAAGTTCAGAAAGCCGGACTGAAAGCCAAACCGGAAGTAGGCATTCAATTTGGTGCCGGCGGGGCAACAAGACCGGAACAACTTGAGGCCGAAGGGACGCGCGATCCTGAATGGCCGATCCTGCTTGCGAAACGGTTTCTCGAAGCCGGGGCGTACATGGTCATGATCGAGTCGGAAGGAATCACGGAAAGCGTCAAAACCTGGCGAACAGATGTGCCCGCGAAGATTATCAACGCTTTGGGCCTCGAGAAAGTGATGTTCGAGGCGGCCGATCCGGAAGTGTTTGCCTGGTATATCAAGAATTACGGCTCGGGAATCAATCTATTCGTGGACCACAGTCAGATCGTGCAGCTGGAATGCCTGCGTTCCGGAATATGGGGAACGGCAAGCCTCTGGGGGCGGGTCGTAACCTACAAGGGGTAACACAGAAACGGAAGGAAGTCAGCGTGAGAAACGGAAATGGAAAGCAGGATTTGAGCGCCGTCGCGACATTGGAGGGTAGGCTCGAGATGGTGCCGGAAGAAATCCTTCCCGTTGTCCGCGGTGAGACGGCGGCTGCGCACAGCGATCGATTGGCGGAGATCGTGAAACTGTTGCTGGTGGAATTGGGAGTGGACGTTGCCAATCAACACTTTAGCGAGACTCCGGACAGAGTGGCGCGATTCTATCGAGAGTTTACGCGCGGGTTCTGCGTGAGACCCGAAACCATCCTCAAGATATTTCGGTCGGAGGCCCGCGAGCTCGTGGTGATTTCGGCTATCGATTTCTTTTCTCTCTGTCCCCACCATCTCCTCGTGTACGGAGGAAAGATTCATTTCGGCTACATACCCGACGGTCAAATCGTGGGTGTATCAAAAATCCCGCGGCTGGTTCATGCCTTGGCTGCGCGACCGATAATTCAGGAGGAGTTGGTGTCGAGCATCGCCGACGCGTTCATGTCGGTAGTGAAGCCCTCCGGCTGCATCGTGAAGGCAATCGGCAAGCATGATTGCGTCGCCGTACGCGGAGTGCACTGCCCTGCGGTGTCGATGACGACCGTGACGAAGAGAGGGATTTTCGAGCAGGAGCGGCTCCATGTCGAGGAATTCGATCGGGCCATCACGGAGGGACAACGTTGTGTCCGTTAGAAGCGCGCAGAAAGTAAAGGCGGGAACGAGCAGGAGTCAGTAATGGCGGACCGGAGTGTCAATCATGGAGTGGCGCTTCCCACGCGGGACGGGAGAGGGAGGCCGTTGATTTTGACGGTGGGCCATTCCACGCGACCGCGGCAGGAATTCATCGATTTACTCCGAGCACATGACGTGAAACAGCTGATCGACATACGAACGATTCCACGCTCTCGCCACAATCCGCAGTTCAACCGCCCGGTATTGCCAGGTGCCTTAAGACGTAGGGACATCGGTTATCGCCATATGGCCGGGCTCGGGGGGCTGCGACATTCCCGGCGGGACTCGATCAACACGGGCTGGCGGAACAAGAGCTTTCGAGGGTACGCAGACTACATGCAGACGTCGACGTTTCAAATTGCTCTGCAGAAGTTGATGGCCCTCGCGACGCGGAAGCGAGTCGCATTGATGTGCGCTGAGGCTGTGCCTTGGCGCTGTCATCGTTCGCTGATTGCCGACGCGCTCCTGATTCGAGGTTTTCCCGTCGAGGAAATTCAAAGCGCGACGCGACGACGTCCACATTCATTGACTCCGTGGATCCACGTCGAGGGAACACGGATTACTTATCCGTCGGCCCCTGCCGCGACCAGACGGCATGGACTTGCCGGAGATTCAGAGAGGAGAACGAAAATGATTCAGGTCAAACGTGTTTACGACAAGGCAGCCCCGGAAGATGGCAAGCGTTTCCTCGTCGAGCGGCTTTGGCCTCGCGGAATCAAAAAATCCGACTTGCACGTAGAAGCCTGGCTGAAAGACGTTGGACCAAGTACTGCCTTGCGGCAATGGTTCGGGCACGACCCGAGGAGATGGGACGAATTCCGCCGTCGGTATTTCCGCGAGCTGGAGAAAAATGTCGAGGCTTGCGAACCGATTCACAGAGCCGCCGAACGCGGAAGGGTAACGCTCGTCTACAGTTCGCATGATACGGAACACAACAACGCGGTGGCGTTAAGAGAATTTCTGGAAGCGAAATCGAAGAAGAGCCGGACAGGAGAACGAATCCGGCACCTCGAACCTGCTGCCTGATGAGCCGCCTCGCCAGGTCGTTTGTATCTGGCGAAAGGGTGAGAGTCATTCAGAGGAGTTGTGCAGGCGCACGAAGTTGACGATTGGAATTGCAGGAGGTTCTCAGGCTAAGGAGAGAGAAATGGCCAAGACAACACAGCGACCACCGCACTCGGGGGCGATACGATCGCCGGGCCCTCTCGGTAGTCCGACGCTCACCTTTGATCTGAACGCTGAGATAAAGCGGTTACGCGAAGAGAATGTCTGGCAGGGTGGGCGAGACTCCAAGACGCTTGTGAAAAATAAGGACTTCCGAATTGTCCTGACCGTGATGAAAGCCGATGCCCTTCTTCACGAACACAAGACAAGCGGCAGAATCTCCGTACAGGTGCTTTCGGGCCATATTCAAATGCACGTCCAGGACAAGGTGTTTGACTTGGCCGCGGGACATCTCCTGGCGCTCGATCGCGCGGTCCCTCATGACGTGAAGGCCTTAGAGGACAGCGCCTTTCTGTTGACTATCGCTTGGCCGGAGGCGGGGCAAAGGCATTTGACCGAATATTAGACCGCAACTCGGGCATTCATGTGGAGTGAGGTCGAAATCTTTGCCGTTGAGGATGTACTTCATTTTAGTCGCGTTTCTGGCAGTGAATAGGGTGATGGTGTCTTATGGCGCGGGTAGACATGAAGGACGAAGGAATGCCGCCGAATCCGGTTGGAAAACCTTCTGATGATTCACACACTCGGGGATCTTTCGTGGAACGTCGGCTGACGTTTCAGCTATCACCGATCGCTCCGTTCTCTTTGGAATTGACCGTCTGGGGATTGCGGCGCCGTCCGCAGAATCAAGTGGATCGCTGGGATGACACCACCTATCAACGTGTGATTTCCATCCGTGGGCGACCTGCGGAAGTCCGTGTCAGAGAGCTAGGATCCCGCGAAGCTCCGCGTTTGGAAGTGAACGTGATTGGGGACCGAGTTCATGCGGGAGCCGAGGCCGAGGTCAGGGCCTTGTTGAGTCCCTTACTTGGTCTGGAAGTGGACTTGAAGCCTTTTTATCGGATGGCGTCGCGCGAACCGAAACTTCGAGAACTGGCCGAGAGATATCGAGGCCTGAAACCAGGTAGATTTCCGACTGTCTTCGAGACTTTGGCAAACGCGTTCGCGTGCCAGCAATTCACAATCGCCGCCGGGCTTCAGTTGTTAAACCAACTCGTAAGAAGAGGAAGTGTTGGCCTCAACACGCAAGCAGGGATGGTGTTCGGGTTTCCGGAACCATCAGACTTGTTGCGTGTTTCACCTCGCGCGTTCCGCAGTCTTGGGTTCAGCGGCCAGAAGACAAAAGCTTTCCGCGAGTTGAGCAGGAAACTTGTGGCCGAGCCGCTGGCCTTGGATAGCTTGATCAATCGAAAGAATGAAGATGCGATGAATTTGCTGCTTGAATTGCGAGGTGTGGGGCGGTGGACGGCGGAGTACGTATTGTTGCGAGGGTTGGGACGGCTCGATGTGTTTCCAGGGGACGACGTCGGTGCACGGAATCGCCTGGCCAAGTGGCTACATCGTTCCGAGCCGATGGACTACGCAAGCGTGCAACGAACCGTGGACCGTTGGCAGCCGTATGCGGGATTTATCTATTTTCATATGTTGATGGAATCGTTGACGGCGACCGGCAAACTCCGTGTTGGATAAACGTCTGCTTGAGCGTTTCGAGGGTCGGTGTCGGCCGGAGAAAACGAGTTCCCTCCTCCAGTGACATGCGTAATGTCGGCCGGGACATGCGACCCATTGAGTACGAATGGCAAGCGGCGGAGTATGGTCTCGAACTCTAGAAAATCGCACGAAATCTCGAGCGGAGAGGAGCGGCCCATGTCGATGACTCTTATTTTCACTAGTAAGTGGCACAGATGGTACCGCGTCCTGCGACACGGCCATGGATTCGGACTGTTTAATTCTGTGCGCTATGGGCTATGGCTGGCGCGTGGCTGAGCGCGATGCGCTTGCGATGACTCGAATACAAACCGCGAACGGACACTCGGATTTGCGGCCGCATTCGAATCCGATTTTTCCTAGTTGACGAGACGAGAGGCAATCCGATGGTAAATACGAGACTCCTTGTCGTCCGTGATGATTCGGTAGCGTCGAGACGGGCGGTCAAGTACGTAGGGAAATTTGTGGGAAAGCGAAAGGCGTTTCGGATTTGTCTGGTTCATGTTCTGCCGCCACTACCGCCGGAACTCCTGGAACACGGCGGCGCTGAGGATCCTGCGAAAGAGGCACAGCTGGAGGATGAGTTGAGGGTTGGACAGCATCGCTGGATTTCGGCGGCCAAGAGAGCCTCGCAGAAAGGCTTGCACGAAGATCGTGCAGTCCTGCGGAAAGCGGGAATTTCAGCGAGAACGGTGAAAGCCTCATTCTGTGAACCGGGAGAAGGCAGAGGCGCGGCTGATGCGATTCTGCACATGGCCCGGGGACGACGTTGTCGTACGGTCGTTGTCGGTCGGCAGTCGGTTTCCTGGTTTCACGAGTTATTCAGCCATGATTTGTCGGAAGAACTCCTTCGCCGTGGCAAAGGGTTCTGTGTTTGGGCCGTTGAATGACCTACGGCCTGCCCCGAACAGCGAACGTTGGGAGAACGTGGTCTTGGTTGGAGATTTAGAAGAGCCGAAGGAGAAACAACATGCCAGAGTCAATGTATCCGCCAGCATCGCTGGATCTCGCTAGCGAGCGTCGGGAACTCGCCCCCCTCATCCAGGACGCGTTCCACGCGTTCAGCCAGCTCGTCTTCGCCGACGGTGCGCTGCCAGCCAAGACAAAGCAACTGATCGCAGTAGCGGCTGCCCACATCACGCAGTGTCCCTATTGCATCCAGAGTCATACCAAATCGGCGCTAAAGCACGGAGCAAACCCAAAGGAAATCATGGAGGCGATCTGGGTCGCCGCCGAGATGCGAGCCGGTGGTTCTTACGCGCATTCGGCAATATCGCTGACCACGATCAACGAAGAGCAGCAACGCCACGAATCCTGAGGCGGGCGCGTAGGTCGCGTCGATTTATGTCTTGAATCAAAAGCAGAGTCAGGATCGATCGATGTTGAATTCCAACTCTGCGAAGGCCAACTGAATCGGAATTGATTCGGAGGTTATGGATATGGGCTCATTGCAAACAACGATTTCTGAAGCTCAACGATGGCCCGCTTCAGGCGCGCAGGTGCGGGGACGCGTGGTGCGTCAGCGCGCACAAGGAAGAACTGAATTGCCGCCCAAGATATCGGCACGCTCGGGCAGGGCGATTGCTTCGAGCCCGGCAGCCGAAGAATGGCGGCTCATTCAGCGCGCACTCGCAGGGGATCCCGATGCGCTTTCGCCAGTCTTCATTCGCCACAGCTCCAAACTCTTTCGCGCCGCATTCTCGTTGTTGCGCAACAAGGAAGATGCCGAGGATGCGCTACAGGAGGGTCTGATCAACGCGTACATCCATCTGAATTCGTTCCAAAGGCGATCGCTGTTCTCCACGTGGCTGACTCGCATTGTCATAAACGCCGCGTTAATGGCTCTCCGTCGCAAGCGTGCTCGTCCGGAAACATCTCTGGATGAGTGTCAGGACGGTGAATCGGACGACTGGCCAGCCTGGGTCGTCGACGTCCGGCCGAACCCAGAGCAAGTGTGCGCCGCGATGGAAGCCAAGCAGATCATCGAAGGCCATGTCGAGCAACTTTCATCGTGTCTCCGTTCGGCATTCCGGCTCCGCGAAATGGAGGGCCTCTCGACGAAAGAAGCGCGAAAAGTACTCGGTCTTACGGAAAACGTCGTTAAGTCACGAGTGTTCCGGGCACGGAGAGAATTGACGAAGTCGCTGCGACAATCGTTCCGGATAATTTCTCAAGAAGTCGAAGATATTTCGTCAGGAAAGACCATGGTCTCAGCTGGTGAGCGTTCAGTGGTGAACGCAGGCTAGGGGACGGACTTTGCCAAGTATCTCTGACTAGAATGGAAGCGGAGAGATTCGGGTTGTCGTCCTGCCGGCAACGTAAGATGAAACGAGAAAAGTTCGTCAAACTGGTCGAGGAGGCACTGGACGCGCTGCCTGCGAGGTTCCGCAAACGGATGCAGAACGTCAGCGTTGTCGTCGAGGACCTGCCTCCCGAGCAGCTGTCGCAGGGAGGTTCGAGCAATGCAGGAGTCGTAGATTCAGACGAGGCCGAAGTGTTGGTTCTCGGTGTGTTCGAAGGCGTGCCAACCACCAGAAAAGGCGCGTTTGACCCGCCTGCCGGTCCCGACCGAATCGTGCTTTATAAGAAAAACATCGAAGCGGTCTGCTCCAACGACGCCGAAATCCGGCGAGAAATCCATCTGACAGTAATCCACGAACTCGGCCACTATTTCGGGATGAGCGAAGAGCAGTTGGAGGATGTCTAGATCACAAACATCAACGGGTGTCTGTCAATCGCCTGGTTTCGGTGAGGGCGCCATACAGTCTATGCATGCGCAATCACAACATGCGGCGACGATCGGAAGACCTGTAGAATCTCGCCGTGTGTGCGGCACATTCGGTGAGAGCTAAGTCTTACCAAACATCATCAGAGCAAGAATCAGTGGAAGATAGACGATGGAGGCGAAGAGCAGCCGGCGCGCCGTGGTGTTCGTTCTGCAAAAGGCCAAACGGGCGGCGTAGTAGAAAAAGCCCGAGTTCAGCACAAGAACCGCGACGAAGTAAACCGACCCGGCCCGCTGCAGCACGGCTGGAATGAGGCTGACGGGTATGAGAGCGAGCGAGAATACGATGGTTTGCCACGCCATGAAGCGCCCCTGCTTCGCACCAGCAGGTAATATCCGATATCCCGCCCGTGCGTAGTCCTCGCGATATATCCAGGCAATGGCCATGAAATGTGGAAACTGCCAGAGAAAGAGAATGGCGTAGAGAAGCCACCCGTCCGCACTCAGGCTTCCGCTCGCTCCGGCCCACCCGATCAAGGGCGGCACAGCGCCAGGAAATGCTCCGACCAGCGTGCATAACGGAGTCTTCCTCTTCAGCGGAGTGTACAGAAGCAAGTAGGTGCTCAACGTCAGCAAGGCCAGTACGCTGGCAAGGAGGTTTACAAGAAGAGCCAAGTAAAATCCGCCAAATATCGAGAGCACCACGCCAAACCACAGCGCGAGAGAGGGATTAATCCTCCCGCCGGGCAGTGGACGCCCCGCCGTCCGCCGCATCTGGGCATCGAAACGCCTTTCGATATACTGATTCAGTGTTCCCGCGCCACTAGCCACGAGCATCGTGCCCAAAAGGGTGTTGAAGAGCAGGAGAATCCGCCAGTGAGAAGCGGGTGACGCCAGGTAGAAGCCGGCGAAGGTTGTGATCAGAATCAGGAAGTTCACCTCGGGCTTGGTCAGCGTCCAATAATCGGACAGCACAGCCGTCCAGCGTGAGAGACCACTTGCTGCGAAGTGAGCAGCCATTATATTCGTCTGAGCCAATTGAGTTGCGCGCGTCATGTTATGGCCTCGCTGAGCATCGAGATGTTCTCCGCAGGAGTTCTGCTCTTGTGCGACGTGTTGTTGATTCAATGTTTCGGATGAATCCTAACGATCTCCACCGAACAAATCGCGTCGGACCGCCGCGTCCGATATGCCGCGCATCACGTCTTCCTATGCCTTGAGCGCCTGCAAGAGTCCTAGGTAATGAATGAGATCATCTCGCGAGAGCATCCCCAATATCGTCTTATCCGTCATCACGGGAAGTTGAGCGACGCCATTTCTGCCCATCTGTTCCAATGCTGTCCACAACTCTGCATCAGGTCTGATCGATTGCATTTGTTCCGCGGGTATCACGGCTTCGAGAGCAGTCGTGGTTGGCCATTGGGCACGAGGCACTTTTCGGATGGCAGGTAGAGTGAGCAGCCCGACGACCTCAGAATCGTTCATGATCACAAAGGTCGTGTGCCCGCTGGCTAAGATGTGGTCGTGCACCACTCTTTCGAGCGTTGCGTCGGCAGAGATGGTAGCGTAATCGCGGCCCATCGCCTCTGATACCTTGTGGCCGGTCAACAATCCCTGCATTATCTGCTGCTGAACTTGCGCTGCGGCGGCGCTTTCGAGAAACCAACCGATGAAGGCTATCCACAGACCGTTAAAAAAGTTTCCCCGCAAAGCGAGCCAGACCCCGAAAGCTATGAAAAGGAAGCCGATGAAACGTCCGGTGTCGGCCGTAATCAGGGTTGCTCTCCGGAAATTGCGAGAAACGCCCCACACGGCCGCGCGAAAAACCCGTCCGCCGTCCAACGGGAATCCGGGAATGAGATTGAAGACGGCAAGCATGCCATTGATGAGGGCCAAGTATTTGGCGATGGCCAACAGCGGACTGATGGTCGTTAGCAAAGGTTGCAGCACGAGAAACAGTGCTGCCAGGGCGAAGCTGACAATAGGCCCCGCAACCGCGATCCAGAACTCGGCGCCAGCGCTTGGAGGTTCTCCGGCTATTTGTGAGACCCCTCCGAAAATGAACAAAGTGATGCGGGGCACTTGAATCTTGTAATGCATAGCGACAAACGAATGTCCAAGCTCGTGGAGCAACACGCACACAAAGAATAGGACCGCAGTGAGTGCACCCATGAACCAATACTCGGGCGTGTTCCAGTTCTTGAACTCACTTGGGAAGTAGCTGACAGCCAACATCCACGTGAACAAGCCAAGCACCAAAAACCAGGAATAGTCGAGATCGACAGTGATGCCGAAGATTCGCCCCAACGGGATTGTATGGCGGAACATTCTTCACCTGCCTTTCAGTTCCCGGGCGCAACGCGCGATCTCGTTCCGTAATCGCTCATCGTTACTCTACGGGGCTTGAGTACGGTCTCGCCTCCGCCGCCCGAGGCTATTGCGCTGAGGACGCCGCTTTCGATTTTCCAGTGGACTTGTTGTCAACGGCGACCCTGGGCATCACAACTTCAAGCAGGTCACCCTTGAGATTCGCCGCCGCTCGAGTGGGGTCGACATCCACAGGCAACTCCTCCACTCCGAAGATGCGCTGCGCTCTCTTCTCTGTGTGAGCAGGCGTGTCCCCTCCGCGAATGACCTCGAGCTCGGTCTCGCCGCTGAGCATCAAGCGACGCGGCTCGACACTGACGTTGAGTTGATCCGTTGTAAAAGAGCACGGCAATTCCGCGCTAAAGACGATGGCCCCGGCCGATTCCTTCAAATCGTGCCGATACCCACGCACAACTTCTACTTTGGCTTCGATCCAATCATCGATGTCGTGGCCATTAGTCCTGCCGTGGTCCTCGAACAGCTCATAGGCGCGGCGAGCAATCGCGTTTTGTACTTCCTTCTTCTGGTTAAGCAGAACATCGGCGGGGACAAGCTTCACTGGAATCGTGACTTTGCGTCGGTGTGGTGGTGATTGTAGTTTCATTTTCCGTCTCCTTTGGTTTTTCTTTCGCCGAGGTAGTGCAACTCGGAACAAGGTGACCTCCCAGCTTGAAGTACCGATTCAAGTGCCAATGAAGCTCCAGGTGCGGGCTTAGGAAGCAAGATCGTCACTGCAGACGTAAGCGCGCGGCCTAATTTCTGATCACCATCTGATGCTGGACCGTGTGGCAAGCTCAGCACCTGGCTAGGCGACGCAATGTGGTTGTGCAGAAACAGACAGAAAGAGTGTCCGAGGGAGCAAACCCAAAGAATCCCGGAGTACAGGACATGGTCGAATAGAACGTACAGTGTTACGAGTGCTGCCAGAACGGCATAGAGGATCGTGAAGAAGAAAAGCGCCGCAACCAGCTCACGAAGAAAATAGCTTTGGAAGGATATGAAGGCCACCAGCACGGCCAAAGCCCATTTCAGTTTCCGGTGGTCCTTGAGTAAGATGTAGCCTCTGTTAGTCAGAGCTCGAACTGCTGAAAAGAACATCCGCCAGAGAGCGAACCATTCGATGTTGGTGTCTGCGGTGTGTGGTCGTAGCCTTTCTTTTGGTGATGAAGTCGCTTGCATGACGGTCTCATTTTCGAATCACACTCAATTCGTGACAATGGGTCGTTTATACTCTCTGGAGAAACAGCTGTAAGCGCCAGGGAACAGAGGGAATTCGCCCGAAGGCAGCTAACTGGGAAAGGAGCCGCCAACTCTTTGTCCGTGGAACGGGTGGTCCATATGGTGGCAGTGATATTTACGGTTCGTTAGAGAACGAGGTAGGAGGGATGATTCCCATTATCACAATCGAACGCGAATTCAGATGCGGTGGTTCGGCAATTCGATTCGATGAACATGGGCCTTTCGAACGGGCAAGCATCCTCTGCAAGAGGTCGCAATTCAAAAAGGACTAGAGAAGTTTACGCTGCATGGCATGGGTGACCGCTTCTAGACGGTTATGGGTGTGGAGTTTCTGATTAATGTGGTGTAAATGGTTCCGCAGAGTTTGCAAGGTTATCTTCAGCTTGCGCGCAATGACCCCCGAGTTGTTGCCAACCGAGAACGACCGCAGGATTTCTATCTCCTGTTCAGAAAGAGGGAGGATCGGTGATGGACTCGCCACAACGTCTGGTAGGGCGATGAGTTGACGCGAAATGTTGATCATTGTACGTTAGAGTTCCTCGTTCTTTTTCCGCTCGGTGATGTCGTGGGCGAGGTGCACAATCAGACGCTGATGGTTCCGAATGTGTCTCAATGCTTTCCCTTTGTGGATCGCCACATGATCGGTCTTGTCACTTTGGAAGAGGTATTGAGGCTCCTCTTTCGAAGCGTGGTGCACATAGCCTTTGATCCGTATATCAGAAACGACTTTCTTGATGATGACGCCGCGAACCCTCCCAGCTTCTGAATTCCATTCAACGTGGTCGCCGCGCCTGAATATTTTGGGCATCGCTTTTGTCCCCACAACAAGAAATCACATGTAACGATTTCCGTTCGACTAGGTTGCAAATGCTGGTGATGAAGAACTCACCGCACGATTAATTCAGCTTTCATATTCGGGTGCAGAGTACAGTCATAGAAGTAGGTTCCCCTTTTAGTGATTACATATTTCCAGGAACTGCCAACAGGAAGAACGCCGGAATCAAATTTCTTCGGTTTTGTTGACGTTGCGGTGTGAGGGACGATGTCGTCGTTCTTCCATTCAACCGTATCGCCAACCTTTACAGTCAGCATGGCGGGTTGAAACTTAAGTTCACGGATGACGACCGTGTGCGTTTGCGGGCCTTTAGGAACAGCGGCCAGCACGAATCCGCCCGCAGGTCCTTGCGTGCCCAGCGAGCACGAAACCAGTAACAAGACGGTTGTCGCCAATAATGTTGAAGCTACTGATCGCGTGCTCGAGTGGGTCGCGTTCATTGCTATATCTCCTTGGTTGTAACGCCAGCTCTTACTTGGGGTTCTTTGCATCATGTGCTGCGGCGGGGTCAACTGTGGCTTGCACGTTTCGTGCATGTTCAAGATGGCCGAGAAAGAGAGTCTGAGCGCCCTGAAGTGCGGCCTTAAGTTCCGCGTTCTGTGCGTTCGGAATCAAGACACCGGCGATGGCGTCCGTAACCTGCTTGTGATAGGCCACCTCGTTGTCGATGTAAAATTTGTCAAAGGCCTTCCCACGCAGGCTCTTCAGCTTTGCCGTAACTTCCACGGACTTCGCTTTGAGACTGTTGCTGGTGTCATTTTCGACTGGGGTTAGCTGAAGCTTGCCCGCCAGTTCAATGACGGACTTCTGGACGGCCCCGTGATCGGTTACCATCTGTTGCGCAAAACTCCGAACTTCCTTGTTCTTCGACTTGGTTAGTGCGAGTTTGCCGTAGTCGATGTCAATCTGATTCGCAGCCAGAACGATCGCGCCGATATTTGCGTCGGTCGGAGGCTGTTGTGCAACACTCTCGGAAGCAAAACCAACCGAACCGAGCAAAGCAACTGCGGACAGAACCAATACGCTTGAACTCTTCATTCGTGTATCTCCTTTTATTATCTTTCTGTGGTGCCCTGCATGACCCAGGAACAACGGTGATCCTTATTCTCCATGGCGACCTTGATCCTGGGACTGTTTCGCACTCGTCACAATGGTCTGCTCATACCCAGGAGAGAGACGGCTGTAACGGTTGCCAAAACGCATTCGACGGAGAGCTCGATTCCGACTACGCGGATTCAACCGGCAGCCACAGCGCCTTCGGCGATTGTCCCCAACAGAAATGCAGCAACCTGTATCCAATCGGCCGTTGGAGGCTTTTCTCTCTTGCTGCCGGGTACTTTCACAAGAGATGTATCCCTCCGACGAAAGAAACTCTTTTGTATATCTCGGAACTGGTCGGAAGCGGTTCTTCATCGTAGTCTTGCCCGAGACGGACAAGACAGTCTTGAAACTGGATCGACGCAATCGTCTTGAATCAACTCAATGGGGTGCTGTTTCTACGCTCTCGAATCGATGAACAGGCTTTCATCGCTTATTGCCGTGGCGCGATACCGAACACCACATAGCAGGGTGAATGTTCGGCCAAGTGTTTAGCCGTCGTGCCGAATACTACCTCGCCGACCGTACGTCTGTGGTGATAGCCGAGGACCGCTAGATCGCTCTTCTGTCCTTTCAGTTCATCAAGCAGGGCGTAGCTGGTTGAGTGTGCCCGCAAAACCCGAGTCTTTGCCTTCAAATGGCTGCGGCGGGCCACGCGCTCACCGGCACGCAAGATTTTCTGCGCCGCTTCCTCCAAATCCGGCACTTCGGCGTCAAGAGCGGTGTTGTCGGGAAGTTCTATTACATGAACCAGAACGAGTGACGCTCTCCGTGCGCCCAAGCGGCAGGCCAACGTGGTTAGTTCCACAGCGTTTTCCAGGGTTTTCAAACCTACTAGGATCCGTTTTGGTTTCCTCATCTGTTGTGCCACGCCTTCCTCCTCGTTTTGAGCTTTGGGTCATCCTGTCATGTAAAACTGGAATACGTCGATGAAACAGGCGTTTCTGCCGAAGGTATAAACAGACCATTGTTGGGAAGGCAAGAAGGTTCCAACATGAGAGTCGTAATGGAGGCGATGGTGTCACCGTCACCTGTGCTGACGGGCCGTAGGGAGAGAGCATGCGTGTTGAGAAAAAGGTCCCGAGTTGAAAGTGGAAGAATCTTTACAAGCGACCGTTCTGGGAGCGCTCGAGGGTCGGGCAAGTTTCAGGAAGGGATCTACGCAGAAAAGCAGCGCTTTCGGACGACCAGGCATAGAGCCACGATGGACTCACGGCGACAAAGACGGAGTGGGGACGGCGTACGCAGTTGCGAGCCGAATTTGGTTCACCTTGTGGAATGGCATCGTCACTGAAGTCTATTATCCGACGGTGGATCATCCACAGATCCGAGACCTGCAGTGCCTCATCACGGATGGAAAGACCTTTTTCCATGAAGAAAAGCGCGATCTGAAATCCGTCTGCGAGCGTCTTTCAGGTAATTCTCTTGGCTACCGCTACACCAACAGCGATCCCGAGAGCCGGTACTCCATCGTTAAGGAAATCATCACGAATCCGCATCTTGCCTGCATCCTCCAACACGTTCAACTCATCGGTGATGAAGCATTTATCTCGAAGTTGCATCTCTACATGCTTTGTGCGCCCCATCTTCAAGTCGGCGGATGGAGTAACAATGGTTATGTGATCCAGGTAGCGGGCCGGAAGATCCTGATGGCACAAAAAGCAGGGGTATGGTTGGCACTCGGGGGCACAGCCCAATTTTCTCGAGCTTCCTGTGGCTACGTTGGCCGGAGTGACGGCTGGACCGATCTCGCCGGTAACTTTCAAATGGACTGGGAGTTCGATCAGGCCTCGGACGGGAACATTGCCCTGATGGGGCAAGTTGACCTCGGTGGCAAGCGCGACTTCACGATGGGACTGGCGTTCGGTGACACGGAGCACTGTGCGATAACAACCCTCTTTCAGGCGCTTGGCATTCCGTTCAAAGAACACTTGAAGCGCTACACGGAGCAATGGGACCGCGCGTCCGCACACCGGCTTCCTTTGGAAAAGTTTTCGAGTGACGACGGCAGCCTTTACCACAGCAGCTTCAGCTTGCTTCTCAGCCATGAGGACAAGTCTTATCCGGGTGCCCTGATTGCTTCACTCTCGATTCCTTGGGGCGAAGCCAGGGGTGATGCGGACAACGGCGGCTATCACCTTGTCTGGACCCGTGATCTGGTGGGTAGTGCCTCTGCCATGCTTGCTGCCGGCAATCGTGTCATACCTCTGCGCGCGCTGATCTATTTGGCGGTTTCACAACAGGAAGACGGAGGTTTTGCGCAGAATTTCTGGATTGATGGCGGGCCATACTGGCGAGGAATCCAGCTTGACGAAGTGGCCCTTCCGATTCTTTTGGCCCGGCAGCTCCAAAGGGAGAGGGCTCTTCAAGATTTTGACCCGTACCCGATGATCCTGAAGGCGGCTGCTTATTTAATTCGTCACGGGCCTGTCACCGAGCAAGAGCGCTGGGAAGAAGCCAGTGGCTACTCTCCTTCGACGCTCGCTTCCAACATTGCCGCTCTGATTGTGGCGGCCTCGTTTGCGCGTGAGCGAGGGGACTATGCCATTGCAACAATGCTAGAGGAATACGCTGATTTTCTGGAATGTCATATCGAAGCCTGGACCGTCACAACACAGGGCGCGCTTGTCCCTGGGATTCAGCGGCACTACATACGAATTCTGCCGGAGGATGTCGACAACGCCAATCCCCTGGAGGACCCAAATTCAAAAGTTCTACAGATCAAGAACCAGTCGGCTGGGTCGCAAGATTCATTCCCGGCAAGAGATGTCGTTGATGCCGGCTTTCTTCAGCTCGCGCGTTATGGGATAAGACGGCCCGATGATCCAGTGATCGTGGACTCTTTGAAGGTTATTGATGCGGTTTTGAAGGTGAACACTCCGGTCGGGCCGGTTTGGCGTCGTTACAATCACGATGGTTACGGTCAACGAGAGGATGGAGGTCCGTTCGTCGGGTGGGGTAAAGGTCGCGCGTGGCCTCTTCTGACGGGAGAACGAGGGCATTTCGAACTCTCTGCAGGACGAGACGTGAAACCGTTCATACGAGCGATTGAAGGGTTCGCCTCGACGACAGGTTTATTACCCGAGCAGGTATGGGATGAACCGGACCGACCGGCGGCTTATATGATTCTTGGTCGACCGACGGGCTCGGCGATGCCTCTGATGTGGGCTCATGCGGAATACATCAAGCTACTGAGGTCCGTGTCCGATAATCGCGTTTTCGACATGATCCCTGAAGTTGCAGAGCGCTACCTGGGAGATCGCAAGGCTCGTCAATTATTCGAGATCTGGAAGCCCAATCGACAGGCTCGCACCGTCAAACGAGGATACACTCTTCGCATCCAGGTTCCAGCTGCCTTCCGCCTTCATTGGTCGGCCAACGAGTGGCAGTCTGCGGAAGATAACCCCTCATCGGCACCAATTCTCGGATTTCATTTTGTCGACATTCCAATCTCAGCTGCTCAACAAGTGCCAATTCGTTTTACTTTTTATTGGGTGGTTGAGAATCGATGGGAAGGTCGAGATTACATGGTAGCAATTGAGTGAACGAAGCGCCCGCCTGGAAATTGATACGAGGAAGTACGTTTGGAACGCGAATTCGGCATCAACCACGACACGGTGACAGCCTTTGGCGCGCGCTTGGCGATTTTGAGGATCGGCGGCGCTGGAGGAAACTTTCCACGGGCCAAATCGCAGAAGCTACTGCCGCGCTCGAGCGCGGAGAGCGATGGCGCGATGTGGCCAGCACGTTCCGCGTGTCTCTGGCCACGCTACAAGAAACCGTTTCCTATCGCAAACGCGGCCGTCTACGGCGGAGCTATATGCGTTAAGATGCTGCTCTATGGACTTAAAGGATGCTGCTTCACTCGTTCACTTTCGGGAACTTCATTTTCTCCCAAGAGTTATTTTTACGCTTGGCGGGATTTTCCTGGTCGGTTCATTCTTCGTCAAAAGTTTCATCTTGGGACTCTTTGGCGTTGGCGTAATCCTCGCAGCCTGCGCACTTAATCTGTTTTTGAACTCCCTCAGAGCGTACGACATTGCTGCTCCGTTAGAGATTCCGTGGGTGTTACTTTTTCAACTTGTCATCGCGCTTTCTCGCGTACGAAATTCTCAACGCTTCGTACGGTCTCTATCACTATGGAGAGGTGCCGCATTGGCTTAAGTCCGCACACTGAGCGCGGTCGAGAAACTCCCTAAAAGTTGGGGAGAAACATTACAAATGTGATGTCGGGGACCTGTTAGTTATCGTTCGCAGAATGCGAAATATTTTTCGCCGCGTTGTGTTTTGCTACGCGCCGACTTCTAGTGTCCGGGGAGAGTTATGGTCACAGTATCTGACATTGCTAAATGTCTCGCCAATTCTTGACTGCCCGGGGTGTAGTCGAAATAGAATTGGCAGTTTTTGAACTGAACATTTTCAGTACGACTGGGCCGCCGTGATAAATCATATGGTCGGATGGCCAACGGTAAACCGGAAGTAAACCTGAACGCCCTCATTGCTGAGTGACCCGTGAAAATGTGCGTTTTTATTGGAACAATGGTGGGCAGTGCAGGGCTCGAACCTGCGACCTCCTGCTTGTAAGGCAGGCGCTCTAACCAACTGAGCTAACCGCCCATTCACGAAGAATGGCAACTTTTAAAATGCTATAGGAAGCTCGCCCAAGCGTCAACGAACCATTACCACCTTTTGAGAGTAAAAAAAGCGCCGGTGACAAAGTCGCCGGCGCGGAAGAACTGCTGGGTTAAAGTCGAGCCGCTGGGTTAGGTCTGCTTACTTGCGGCGGCGGAGAAATGGCAGGCCCGCCAAGCCTAAGCCAAGCAGCAACATCGATGCTGGTTCCGGAGTTGTTGTTGGAGGTCCGATTCCAACCGTGTTGGAGATTGCCAGGGCGCCACCACACCCAACGCTACCTTGGCAGGCCTGAATATCAGCCGTGTCCGGTGCGCTGCTTACGCCACTCACGTCGAAGACGAACGTGAACAGCCCGCTATCGGTGCCGGAAGTGATCGGGATCGATCCGCCGCTGACGCAGAAAAACGGCGGGTTACCGGTACCACACTGATTCACGTTCCCAGGTCCCACCACGCTCCAACCGCTCGTGCCGGTCTGGCTTGCAAGGCTCACGCTCGTTACGGAGGTCCCGCTGCTGAAAAATTGCACGGCAAAGACATCCAATGTTCCCGATGCTGTCGGTGCCGTCGCATCAATCGTCAGCTGGACAAAGAATCCACCCGAGCCATCCGAGCCTTCGTTAGTAAAGGTATAAACTACCCCGCCTGCTGTCGTGCTGTCAGCCATGGCTACTCCTGCAAAACCAAAGCTAACAAGCGCCAGCAGTGCGGTTACAACCACCGCTCTCTTCATTCGCCCTCCACGCCAACGGGCGGGATTTTGGCGTGAAAACGCTGAGTGCAATTTCGATGCCGCATTTTGCCGGTTTAGGGTATTTACCCTATCTTTCAACGTTCTAAAAACAGACGGTTTACTAGCTTGAAGGGAGTGTTCTGCTGAAGCTTCAAATCGGTTGCGCAAAAATTTTCTCTTTCTCAACATGAGACTTTCCTGCCAACGCAAAAAAAAGCGCCGATGACGTAAGTCATCGGCGCGGAAAACGGCTGGGTTAAACTTGCTTACTTACGGCGACGAAGGAACGGCACGCCCGCCAAGCCGAGACCAAGCAGCAACATCGATGCTGGTTCCGGAGTGGTGGTTGGCGGTCCGATTCCGACATCGTTCGAAATCGCCAAAGCGCCTTCACCTTGATTCGTTTGGATGTGAGTGGCCGTCGGAGCGCTTGCCAGGCCCGTCACGTCAAATACGAACGTGAACACATCGCCCGGCCCGCCCGAGGTGATCGTAATTCCCGGTGTGCCATTCGAGCACCAGAAGTTGGACATACCTGCGGTGCAGGTATTCCCACCATTGTTACCTTCAATCATGGTGGACCAACTGCCTGCGTTAGCGCTAACACTCGAAAGACTGACGTTCGTCGCGCCCGTAAATTGGACCGCGAACGATGTCATTGTCCCGGATGCCGTAGCGCCCGTGGTATCAACGGTCATTGTCACCAAGAAACCACCCGACCCATCCGAACCGTCGTTCGTGAAGGTGTAAACGACTCCGCCCGCTGTCGTGCTGTCTGCCATGGCCACTCCTGCAAAGCCAAAGCTGACCATCGCCAGCAGCGCGGTAAAGATTAGTACTTTCTTCATTTCTTGCTCCTCCAGGGAACACACGAATCGGGGACTAATTCAAGACACCTGTACTTAAGCAATCCGCCGACCAAAGAACCGGCGCGTGGCCATTTCGCGGGGCCTCCTATCTACCTGAAAACCCGCAAGTTACCCAATCTGTACCAAAGGCCACCTGTACTCAAGGCCAGGTTGCGCAAAATTGTGCCATATTTCCGCTTTGCTTTCCACTAATTCGTTCACTTTTGGTTAAAAATCCTTATTTGCGGCTTCTGGGGCAACCGGAGCACGTTCCGGAACAGCTCCATCTTAACGAATCCGCCTAGCCAGTTCGACCAACCAACCCTCGCCTTTCCTTGGCTTCCTTGAAGTTTTTCTCTTCACCCGGTACACTGATTTTGTTCACAAAATTCAAGTCGAAATTGCGGCCAACGGAGCGGAATGCTGATCAATCGCGACTTTGTCGGTTATATGGCGGTCGAACTAGTCAAGAAGTTAAGCGAGGGTGAACTCGTCGAAGTGACCAACGCGCCCGCCGTCACGCAGCGCATTCGTCAGGCCATGATGGACGAAATTACGGTGGAAGACCGCATCAGTGAAGAAGCCCGACAGATCCTCATCCAGCACCAGGACCAGATGCGTAGTACCGGCGTTTCGTACCAGGAGATGTTCAAGAAAGTGAAGTCGCAGCTGGCTCGCGACAAAAAGCTCGTCTTGCGTTAGTGCCGTCTTCGAGCAATTTTCCCACAACTGGAAAGGCCGGAATGAGGATCAGCAGAGAAAAGATCGTACGCCTGTCGCACCAGATCATGGACGTGCTGGTGGCCAGCGATGACGTGGAGTTCATCGAAGACCGCGACACGATTCGGCAAAACATCGTGAGCCTCTTGACGGCTTCGTTGCGCGAAGAAGAGAAAGCAGACGCGGAAGTCAGAAAAAAAATCACCTCGCAGAAAAAAGAAATACTGGAAGGCAGCGAAGAATGGGATGTGTTGTACAGAAAATATTACACCGAAGAGATGCGGCGAATGGGCGTGCAGACCGCACCGGATGAGCACCGACGGCCCTAAATGTGGAATGCAAGATTGAAATGGGAGATCGAAAATAGAGCGGCTCTGGAGTTTTGCAATCGATATAAAACAGAAAGGCGGCCAATTGGCCGCCTTTTTTGCTAGCTGAATGCTTTTCTGGTTTCCAATTTCAACTTTCCAAATACATCAGGGATTGTCGTCGGTGCGCCGCTTCAGCGTTGGACGATCGTCGTCGGAACTCGGATCGGCGGTAGTTTGCGGAGAAGTTTTTTGCTTGTCGGTCTGCTCCGTCCGGGTGCGTAACGTAGGTTTGCCGGGACCGTTGTCAATCGCTTTGCGGGCGAACATTACGTTGCGCAGGCGCGCTTTCACCGAATCGAATTCGGATGAAGTGACGATATATTCCGGCCGCGCGGGAAGAATCCTGGCAATCTCTTTTTGCGTGTTCTCGATGCGGTCCTGGGTTGGGGGATGAGTCGAGAACGCTTTTCCGATCGTCCCGGGTCTGCGCTTTTCGTCTGCCTGAATGCGTTCAAAGAACGTTACGTAGGAATTCGGGTCGTACCCGGCTTTGTACATGTATTGCAGGCCCAAAAAATCAGCTTCGCGTTCAATGTCGCGTGAGAATTTCAGGAAGGTCATTGGAATCAGGAAGTTCATACCCTGGTATGCCGCGTAGCCAGCCCAAGTGTAAGGAATAAAAATCATCGCCGGAATCGAGGCTATCTGTACGATGTCGCCCTTGGTGGCTTGCTTGGTGCCGTGACGGGCGGCAACGTGCGCGATTTCGTGCGCCATGACGCCTGCCAACTCGGATTCTTCCTGTGCGCGAAGGATCAACCCGCTATTCACATAGAAAAATCCTCCGGGCAGCGCGAACGCGTTCACTTCGTCGGAATCGATCACCTTGATCGTAAAGGGAACTCTTGCGTCCGAGTTACGAACAAGGTTTTGTCCCACGCGATTGACGTACTCAGTGACCACGGGATCGTCAATCAGTTTCGAGGAGCGCTCGACTTCCTGTGCGAGCTGCTTACCGAGGCCAATCTCTTTTTCAATTGAGTAGAAGTTTATCCCTTTGCCGACGCCGCGGTTTCCCACCGCATCTACGTCATCCTTGGAGTTCTTGGGATGTACCGTATCCGGCGAAGTAATCGGCGCGTCGGAGCCAGGCTCTTTCTTGGTTTTCGACTGAGGAGGTGGCGCCGGTTGCTGAGGCGTCGGATCGTTGATCGAAGGCTGCTGCGCGTTAGGGTCTTGTGCTTGAGTCGTCGAAGACTGCGGAGGTGGCGTGGATTGTCCTGCGGGATCTTGGTTCTGCGCGAGGGCAACGCCAGAAAAAAGCAGCGCCGTAAATGCTGCGGTGAGAAGCTTGGGCGAATTGGCGGTCATGCGTTTTGCCTCCCGAAAAGGAGTATACACCCTGAGCGAAAAGGGAGCAGGCTCTCTTCGCCATAAGATGATAGGTTCACGTAGAAGGTTTCTCGAAGCGTGGCAGTGCGAACGCCTGATTCCATTACCGCACGCGAATTTCCAGGTCTTCCGTAGCAAGCTGCCGGACTCAGTGGCGTTAAGTAATAGAAAACAAAATAGATACTGCCTTTTGTTGTCAAACGACAAATTTCTAACTCGACCCCGAACTCTTAAGCCAGATCCTTTCGAAGAAATCCTACACCTCGTAGGATCTGCGCCTGCCTTGCGCCTACTTCGCTCGCAAATTCAGGAAAGGCCGTGTTCCACAGAGCGTCATCAGAAAGCAGCAGACCGCCAAGCCGCAGATGTGGAAATGCGGCACGAAATTCCCACATCATATGTTCATAAGTATGAAGACTGTCGTGAATGAAGAGGTCGACCGGATCAAGCTCGGAGAGAAGTTTTGGTAACACTTCTTTAGCGTCACCAAGGATCACTTTCCACCGGGAACGGAGCCATTCAGGAACCACCCAGCCGAGCGATTTGTCCGCTGGAAGGAAGTCCGGGGCGTTGAGCCCGACCGAATATAGCCTCCCTCGATTATTCAAGTGAAGGGCCAGCAATAGGTAGGCCGAGGAAACGCCGTTGGCCACGCCAGTCTCGATGACCACATCAGGCCGGAACGCGCGAACCACCGCATATTGGTTGAGAATTTTTTTTGCGTAGAGATCGGCGCTTTCGAACAGACCGTGAAAACTCAATTGCGCATTTTGCAGGCACGCTGCGAAAGGCTCAGTGCGGAATGGCTCGTCGAGGAACCCTCGCATTTGTCGGACAGAAACTCCGGTGGAGACGATAGACGCAAGGAACCGTTCGTCGGCGGAAATGAGTTCCCGATAGAGAGCCCGAAACGCGTAGCGCGGATTCTGTAGAGCGTAACGCGTGCGACGTTGCAGGTTCTGTAGCAGCCAATTCATCGCCTTGAGCCTACCACGAAAAAGCCAGAGTTGGCATTAACCATAACAAACAAAAGGGTTTATTCGTACAGTTTCGCAATGGAATTCGTACTGAAGTAACCTGATAGGAACTCGTCCGGTGCGCAACGTATCATCCGTATAAGTGGGATCAAGGCTAGGCCCGAGACTCAGATGAACAATCATAGTGCCTGCCACATGAGACAGAACAACGTCCACGTCGAGAATTGAGCGGGCAGAGGGAAAGGAAAAATGCGCATTGTCAATTCAAGTCGTAAATTGGTGATCGCGATAGCGCTGACTTTGCTGCTATCAGCCGCTGCGTCTGCGCAGGTGACCGTGGGGATTTCAGTTGGATTTGCGCCGCCGCCCCTGCCCGTATACGAACAACCGGTATGCCCGGGAGAAGGCTACATCTGGACGCCAGGCTTTTGGGCGTGGGACGACGACGACCAAGATTATTATTGGGTCCCCGGAACATGGGTGCTGGCCCCCGAGCCCGGTTTCCTCTGGACACCGGGTTATTGGGGCTGGAGCGGAGTGGCTTTCGTATTTCATGAAGGGTATTGGGGACCGCGCGTAGGTTTTTATGGTGGCATCGATTATGGATGGGGCTATACCGGTCACGGCTACGAAGGCGGGCGCTGGGAAGGCAATCACTTTTTCTATAACCGCACCGTAAATAATGTAAATGTTACAAACATCCACAACGTCTATAACACCACGGTTGTGAACAATGTGAACGTCACGCGCGTGAGTTACAACGGCGGCAATGGCGGTGTTAACGCGCGTGCAACACAGCAGGAAGAAGCTGCCGCACGCGAAAGACATATAGCAAGAGTGGCGGCACAAAACGAACACATCCAAGCAGCGCGTTCAAATCGGGAACTGCGAGCGTCGGAGAATCATGGCAAGCCGCCAATTGCGGCGACGCCGCGACCAGGAGCGCTAAGGGGCGGCGGCGTGGTAGCGGCGAGAGCGGGCAGTTACAATCCGCCACCCAATCGCGGTGGCAACCGCGGGCCGGCAAACGCGAATCGTCCGGCAAACGAGAATCGTCCCAATGAGAATCGTCCTCCGAACGAACCCAACCGACCGGCCACTAATCCCAATCGCCCGCCCAACGCCACCAACCGGCCCAGCCATTCGAACGAAGTTCCAAGACACAATGCGCCAGCGGAGAATCCAAATAAAAAGTATCAGCAACAGCAAGAGAAGCTGATTCAAAAACAGAACCAGGAACACCAAAAACTGCAGCAACAGCAGGAGCGGGAACACCAGAAGGCTGCCAACCAGAACAACCGTCCCGGCAGGCAAACCAATACTGATGCGCGTCAGCAGCAGATGGAACAGCGCCATCAGCAGCAAACTCAGCGGATGGAACAGAAGCATCAGCAACAGACTCAGAAAATGGAACAGCGTCAGCAACCAAAGCAACAACAACCCAAGCAGCAGGCGCCTCCGAAGCAGGAAAAGAGGAAGCAGCCCTAAGCTGGCTTACAAGCAGGGCACGGGTGGCCGGATGAGACGTCCGGCCACTTTTATTTTGTAGGGACGCTGGGCGAAAAACTTGACGAGGCGTATCATTTTCGTGACGATGAAGACGGTCCGCGACAACGGTGCCTATGACAACGATGAGGAGCGGTTATGTTACGAACGGTTTTAGGCGTGATTTTGTTGCTGGGATGCGGCCTGGCCGCGTCTGTGCAGGACAAGAGCGAAGCGCCGGTGGAACGCGATACGGCGAAAGCTCCTTTGCCGGCGGTCAATAAACTGACCATAGAGGTGAATGGTGGAGAAAAAAACGTTTCAGTGGAAAATGCCAGCGTCTATTTGAAGTATGTGGAGGAGAAAAAACTTCGCAAGGACAGGAAGTACGCGTTGAACGTGAAAACCAACCGGGACGGGACCGCGCATATACCAGATCCGCCGATGGGAAAGGTGTTGATTCAAGTGGTTGCGGATGGGTGGAAAACGTACGGACAGTATTATGTGCTGCCGGAAGCAGGTTCAGTGATCAAGATACACCTGGATCGCCCGACAAAATGGTATTGATTCGGCGGGGCGGCTGCCCTCGAATAGTGCAAACCGCACCAGCTTATTGCTATACAGGAAGTTAGGTACGGAGAGCATAGGTTTTTGCACAGAGTTTTCCACACTTATGTTGATAATTCACGGCGTAGAAATATTTGTTGCAATATTCGGCGAACGTTTTGCCGGCGAATGAGACAAAAATGAGGACTGCTCACAAATCGAAATGATCGCCGGATGAGAAGGAAACGTTGCAATGGATGAGACGTTCGAAGGAAGGTTCGCGCAGGCGCATTTGCTGTGGGGGAATATTGTCGCGCGTCCAATGCGGGCGTTTCTGAACATTTTGGCGATTACCATTCAGGTTTTTCTGGTCTTAATGATTGTCGGCCTGACGACAGGCGTCGTTTCGGAGTGGGGCAAGCGCGTCGAAGGAGTCGGTGCTGACATTATGGTGCAGCCGCCGAACTCTTCGATGTTTTTGGCATTTTCGCGTGCGGTTCTGCCGGAATCACTCGCTGACAAAGTGGCGACGTTACCCGGAGTGGATGAGGTTGCCCCGACGCTGACCCTCATGGATCAGAAAAATTTTGTGCTGGTCTATGGCATTGACTACCAAAAGTTCAACGCTCTGAGTAGAGGATTCTTGTTTCGCTCGGGACGTCCATTCGAAGCGCCAAACGAAGCGCTGGCCGACGATATTGTGGCACAGTCGAAACATCTGAAGGTCGGCGACAGGGTCACGCTGCTCAATCACGACTTCACGATTTGTGGCATTGTGGCGCACGGAAAGGGCGCTCGGTATTTTGTTCCGTTGAAGACCGCGCAAGACATTGCGGGAGCGGACGATAAAGTTTCCATGCTCTATGTGCGCAGCAAAGGCGATGTGGAAGCCACACGAGAGCAAATTCTGAGCGTCGCGCCGGGCACCGGAGTGAAATCCATGGCGGAATACACTACCCTGATGAATTCCTCTAAGCTGCCGGAATTAAAACCCTTTATCAGGACCATGGTAGGTATCGGAATGGTGATCAGTTTTCTGGTAGTGCTGATGAACATGCACACGATGGTCATGGAACGGACAAGAGAGATCGGCATCTTGAAAGCGCTGGGGAGCTCGAGATTCGATATTGTGAAGTTGCTGCTGGGAGAAACGCTGGTCCTGGCTCTGCTAGGCGGGTTGTCCGGAATTGCCTTCACGTTTTTGGCCGAAGGAATCTTAAAAGAGACTACGCCCACCCTGCAGATTTTAATTACGCCTGGCTGGTTGGGTGGAGCGCTGCTGCTAGCCTTGGCGGCGGCAGCCGCTGGGGCAGTGTACCCGGCATTACGAGCGGCTGGCTTTGATCCGGTAGTCGCACTAGCTTACGAATAACTCCCTGCGTCGCTAGCATCGCGCGAATTGCCAATTTTACAGCAACCTGATATTACTTCGAGACCCGAAGCGAGAATTCGATAAGGATTGGTCACGGTCACAGAGGATATGGATGAGCGAAATCCGGATGGCGCCCGCGGGCGAAAAGCACTACGAAGCGACGATTCTAGAAAGGCGGGAGCTATCGGAAGATTTGTGGCTGGTGAAAGTTGATCCGGGGGGCCCGTTTCAATTCAAAGCCGGACAGTATGCGACGCTGGGCTTCGATTTCGAAGGCAAGCGAATCGAACGGGCGTATTCGATCGTGTCGTCGCCTTACGAAGAGGGCCTCGAGTTTTTTGTGGAATTGGTTCCACAGGGTGAACTTACTCCTCATCTCTATAAACTGCATCCGGGAGACAAGCTCTACTGCCGGAAAATCGCCAAGGGCCGATTCACCTTGGACTTGCGCAGCGGCAGAACAAATCATCTGCTTCTGGCTACGGTCACCGGGCTGGCCCCGTTTGTAAGTTACGCGCGCACACTCTATCGCGACTGGAAATCGGGCGATTCGCCAATGCCTGGGAATCATAAACTCTATTGCCTGCAGGGTGGCAGCCGTTCATGGGAGTTCGGCTACCGCGATGAGATGGAAAAATACGCCGCGGAGGCGCCTTGGCTCAAGTATGTAACGACGGTCAGCCGGCCGTGGGAGGATCCGGACTGGAAGGGTGAAACCGGACGCGTGGACGACTTGATCCGCAAATACACGGACCTGTGGGGATTAAGGCCCGAGGACACCACCGCATATTTGTGCGGGCATCCGAGCATGGTGGAAAATGGCCGCGGCATTTTGCAACGCGCGGGATGGCAGAAGAATTCGATGTTCGAAGAAGTATATTTTCAGCCGGCAAAGGAAGATTGAAACAGGAAAGCTGGAATTGAAAAAAAGAAAACGGTGGCCAGTCCGGCCACCGTTTTTTGATTTGAAGACCAAAGAAATTGCGCGAATCAAAGTCCAGGCGCGTTGGCGGCAAGCTGATTGGCTACGTCGTTCACCGTGGACAGCGGAACTGCGACGTGGACATTTTCTTCCGGACTGACGACGTCGATCTGCAACTTGGTGCCCACGGTTGCCACTCGAACGCGCTCGTTGTCGTCCTGAACGTCAACGAAGGTCGTGTCCGGGTAATGGCTGAGCTCCGTGGTAACGATCTGAACGAGCGGCAAGCATTCTGCCGCCTCCGGAGGCAATTTGCGGAAATGCCGCTTGGGCACAAAATGCATTGCCATTGGCACCGCGGCAGCCGGAACCCAGAAATGAACATGAGAACCGCCACTGTGATGCTCGTCCACGTCAACTCGAATGACGCCCTCGCGGAAGGTGTATACGCCTGCGAACACGATGGTGCTAGCGAAGCCGAGCGCAAGTTTGGCTGCGATGAGCATAGGATTTCGCCCTTTAGTCTGAGACGTTCTTGGAATCGAGCCAGACCCTGACCGTACTGTCGTCGCTTTTCACGGTTACCAGTTCGGTATCGCCGTGAGCGGAGAGCGCTCGGAGCGCGGCAAGCACATCAAGTTCATCCTTACCGGCTGACAAGAGCGCTTCCACGACTTTCATGGGTACCTTTACGTCGACTTGCGACCTCTCTTTGGCTTTCCCGTTCTTTTCCGAGTGGGAATTCTTTTCGACGACGTGGACGATCATGTAGCCGCCCTGCTTGGCGACGCGAACTTCGGAGTCGTCCGACTGGACGGTGACGAATTCACCGTCTTTGGCGGTGCGGACTGCGTCGAGCAGCGCCTTTACGTCGACACCGTTCATTTCGTGGTCGTCGAATCTTACTTTGCCATTGTGCAGGCGGTCTTTATTTATGGCGGGCAGGACCTTTTCGGCCATTTCGAGTGGGACATTGACGCGAACTGTTTCGCCCTTATTTTGTGTGTCCACGACGCGAACGTGTAGCCAGCGATCGGAACTATTTGAAGAATTTGAAGTTACAGTTACGCTTTGGCCGGACAGGATGACCGGGGAAAGTAATACCGCCGTGGCAAGAGCAACGCACGCGCGACGGGCGGTACCTTCAAAAACTCGGCTCATTAAACTCCTCCTCGAAGACAGCTATGGAGCGGGCCAGCCGGTGCCAACTGACGACGAACAGCATTGGTTTGCCCACGTCTGCAAGAGATACGCGCGAGC
Source organism: Candidatus Acidiferrum sp. (assembly GCA_036522855.1). Lineage (GTDB taxonomy): Bacteria > Acidobacteriota > Terriglobia > Acidiferrales > UBA7541 > Acidiferrum. The sequence continues at coordinate 52,538 of DATDFA010000022.1, forward strand.
TTGCAGAAAAGTTCCGGTAACCTTTAAACATGGATTTAATCGCATGAAGCAAAGGGCCTGCTATGCCCAAGGTCGTCCAAACGATAGGTTTTTCAGTTCGGTGGAACTGAGGAGACAGTGAAAAGCGGCGAAGCCACTGCCATCGCTGGCAGAGATGAACCGGCCCTTATCGCGCGCATTCTTGCGGGCGATAAAGATCTGTTTCACGAATTGATCCGCCCGTACGAGCGCATGGTGTACATGACGGTTTACTCCATCGTCAGGAATGAAACCGATGCCGAAGACTGTGCGCAGGAGACTATGGTCAACGCCTATCGGCATCTGGGAAGGTTTCGCGGCGAGGCAAAATTCAGTACTTGGCTAACGACGATCGCGGTGAATGAAGGGCGGCAAAAGCTACGCAAACTGAAGCGAGCGAAGGAAGATTCTCTGGATGAACCAATCGAAGGCGACGAGCAAGAGTTCACGCCGGCGCCACTTACGGATTGGCGCGAGATTCCCCTGGAAGCGTTGGAGCGCAAAGAACTGCGCGAAGGGCTGCGTGCCGCCGTTGCGGAGTTGCCGGATATCTACCGGCAGATTTTCACGCTGCGCGATTTAGAAGAGTTGAACGTCGCGCAGACCGCGGCAGCGCTGGGAATCAACGAAAACATGGTTAAAGTAAGATTGCATCGCGCGCGAATGATGCTGCAGAAGCGGCTGGTCCCGCTCTTCAAGAACTCAGGTCCAGCGCGGAAAGAATCCTGGTGGAGGATGGTGAGGAGGAGAAAGCCATGAAGCTGAACTGCAAGCACGTCTGGCTTTACATCTCCGACTATATTGACGACAGCGTTACGCCGGAGCTGCGCGCGGACATCGAGCGTCATTTGGAGCATTGCGAGATTTGCTCGGCGATTGTGGATTCGACTCGGAACATTCTGGTGCTGACGGCGGATGAGCGGATATTTGAGCTGCCGGTAGGATTTAGCGAGAGGTTGCACGAGCGGTTGGAACGAGAATTAACGGGCGAAGCGAATCCTCCCGCATGAGTGAAACAGCTAAGCTCTAAGTCATAAGTCGAAGATCGGAAGTCGAACCCTTCGTTCGCAGCGTTTGATAATTATCACTTAGTATTTGATACGTTTAAGTGAATACTTAAGACTGATTCTACGGCACGCGATGGACTATCGGATGAGTGATCCATTCGGCAGCCAGCAGGATCAGCGTGAGGATGGACAGAGTAATTTGCAAACGTTCCGAAGTTAGCTTTTTTTTCGTGACCGGCGTTTGCCGCCACTGGGATGCCGGCCTGGCTCGCAAGTGTCGGATTTTCCAGATTACAAAAATGTTGATCAGCGACCCGAAGAGTGCGAACAGCATCATCGGAATTCGTATCGCGTCTTGATGAAAGCCCTTGGCGGGAGCGTGAATGCCGGCTGCCGCGGCCAGGGCGCCGAGGCCGATGGCGACGCGCACACCGCTGATTGCGATGACCGCTGTGCAGGCGCTCTGCAAGACGGCGAAGAAGATTCCGGACCATCCCAGCAGTTTCAAACGCGTGGAAAATGAACCCGCCAGCGCTGGTTTGGGTTCTGCCTCGCCGAGAGTCTGTTCGTTCGCAGGATTTTCCGGCACGGAGCGATTCTAACGAACGACGGAAGTTGCGTCCAACGAAGAAAAACGGAAAAGATAATCGTCGTCCTGAGGCTGGCCGACAAGGACAGCCGATGCAGATTCCGCTCTCGCCGGTGAGTGTCCCGCGTAAAATTCAAGCCGCGATTCAATTGCGAACTGAAGAATCCTTTCTATTGACACGATAGGGAACGCTACGACTTTTTCACTTTTTGCGGCGGAGCAGGTGTGAATTTGACGCGCCAGGGCAGTTTGCCGGACTCCATCGTGCAAATTCCGACCTGATTCGACTCGGAGGTGCCGATCTGGCCAATCCATGCCACCCGGAAGCGCGCCTTGCCGTGCCAACGGCGCTTGACTTCGATTATTTCACCGGGAGTCGTAAGATAGGCCACTCCGTCCAGCCGCGCGCCCTCTTCGCTGATGTCCATCGTATACGAGCTTTGCGAAAAGGGATTACCGTTGCGATCTTTGCCTCGGACGAAAACGCGCATGGTTTGGCGAGTACGCGAACCGCGCCGCGTCTTTCGCCAGAAATTTGGGGCAGGTTTGTGGAAAGCCAGACCTACTTCATACCCACTCTGGAGGTGCGGTTCCTTGAAAACGACGCGAACCTCGTGCTCTTCCTTCGTAAATTTGCTGACGAGAAAAAGACTTTCGCCGATCTCAATGGGAGTGGAGAGCCTGACCAGAGCGCCGCTGGCATTGAACATGATGGTGGTGGTCTGTTCGTGAAAAGAGCCGATGGCTTTGCTCCAGCCATAGACGATGACCGGGACATGAAAAGGTGTACGTTCGCTGGAGCGAGCGGCCTTTTTTTTCTGCGCCGGAGAGAACACGGGAAAGCTTTTTTTGGATGCCGCGGGAGAAGCCGTTTTCTCAATGCCTTCCAGAGGGAACTCCTGCTGTGCGCCATGAGTTGGACAGTCAAAGCCGCACGGAGCAGCCAACACTTGTTCGAGAGACTCGAAGCGGCTCTGCAGAGAGATCCAATCGTCGTGATCGCCGTAGGGACAGCGAACGTGAAGAGAGTAAGTCCTGGCGGCTCCGGAGATCATGACAATTCCCTAATGCGTCCTTATGCATATGTTACGCGCGCTGGGGAAGAGTGCGAGTGACGGAGACGGGATCCGTTGCGGGAAAGTAATCGGTGTTAGGCGCAGTGAGCAGCGAATGGGGAATCGTGATCGTCAGTTCCGAAGGCGACCGATGTTGAAATTTTCGCCCAGATTACGGTTGCCAGGCGGATAGGAACTATGGCTTTTGCGGTGAAGAGTATGGTTGCGATGGCTCCGCACGGCCTGGGGTACCCCACCCCTGTTTTCTGTAACTGCAGATTCCAAAGAACATACCGATTGGATGCTGCTCCCCACTCCTGCGACTTTCTCGCGAGCTCCAAGTAGAGCGCGCACCCGGCCCCCCTCCCCCTGTTTTGCGTAAGTATGAGGAATAAAGGACTTAGGGAAGGCAGTTTTCGTAAGTATGAGATCTAAAGGACTTAGGAAAGAACTCCTGACGCTCTGAAGCGCGGAGTGGATTCGATTTTCAAAGAGCTACAAGAGTCCCTGAGGGCTCAGGAAGCCAGTCGTTGTTTGTGGCAGGCTCAAGCAGAGCCCGCTTGCGCTGGCCCGTAGACCAAAAAACGAGTATCGCATAGAATTGCAGAAATGTAAATAGGAATAGTTAACGAACAGGGCACCCGTTCGAACGGAGGGCGACGACCGGACGCAGGCTTTCAGAATCCGAAAGCGAAGACCACCCAAGGTCAATTCAACGTTAAGCCTGAGCCACCCGCCTAACAACTTTCATGAAATCCAGTTGGTTTATATTGGTGGCAATCGGTATGAAAGCTGGGCGCACCTCGGCGCCGGTTTACTGATAAATGTGAACAATGATGCGATTCGCTTCTTTCGTCCCCTTCCAACTCTTATAGGGGAGAGAATGAACGAAATTGGGATCAGCGCCGATTGGATTCGATGAAATGTTCGCGTCCATCCCTTCGCATGAATAAACTGTCTGGATGACGTAGCCGCCCGGCTTCTTTAGGGCCTCGAAAAATCCAGGATTCAAGGCGATGACCGTTCCAACGAAATATCCCGGCGGGAGAACCAACCAATGTTTGGTAAGGTTGGCTACTGGAGTCTCCCTATTGGTCGCTTCCGGCATATAGGGGTGGAAAAAGTGAGTCTGCTCTGATGCCTTTCCTTTGTCATTGAGAATTGTGAAATGCAGAGCATAAACCCAGTCGTAGAGGGGAATCTCATTCCCGACGTAAATTGGATCGTCTCCCATGTTTCCAAGCTCTACATGAATCTTAATAGTTTCTCCGACGCGATAACGGTCCTTAAGAGTCGTTACCCTAGTCTCTAGGGACGGCGCGACTCCCTCATTGAGTTTTGGTGTAGGGTCGTGTGCCAGGCAAATCGGAGAAAGTATCAATAACGCGGCGCAAATAGTCCTCATGGAGCCTCCTCACTTCGCGTTGCAATTCTTTCTTATTTTGTCGTTACGAGCCAGCGACTCTTTTCCCGCCTAGTTCGAACTGGAGAAAGCGTTCCTCCGTTAAGATAACGGAGGGAACGTATGAGGAAGGAACGGAAGCATTTCACAGCAAAAGAAAGGCCAAGCATATAGTCAACGAAGCGAATCGCCGCGGCAGTTTTCGTAAGTATGAGATCTAAAGGACTTAGCGAGTCTGAAGGACTTACGAAAACACTGGTCAGCCGTTCTGACCTAACCGGCTGGTTCGGACTTGCCGTTACTTTTGGATTACTCCTCCCCCACGCCTTTTTCTGTAACTGCAGATTCTAAAGAGCCTACCGACCGGACCGTTTGGTAGCGTGGCGAGGCTGCATCGGGAAGAGATCCCTTTGACTCGCTCTGGACTCGCTCAGTTTTTCTCATGGGTCCAAGTAGAGCCCAGTCGTTCTTTATGGCAGGCCATAGGTAAAGCCCGGTCGTTTTTAAGGGCAGGCTCCAAGTAGAGCCCGCACCCGCTTCATAGCGGCCGCAAGTAAAGCGTGCACCGCAGGTTCGCAAAGCAAAAAATCATTATCGCATGGATTGACATAAAATGTCAATAAGAATAGTTAACGATTTAACCATCCGTTCGAACGGGACGCTCAGAGACGAACCGCACCCTTAAGCAAACGAAGGGCGCGGCACGCTAGCCTGCTCACGGGTTTAAGGGCGCTCACCCGCCGACGCATGAGGGATCGACGCCGCTGACTTTCTCGACGTCTATCGTCACGAAAACACGCACCGAGATTTTGCATCTTGCGGATCGTGTGGCGCGGGAGCTGGGCAGCAACATCTACCAGATTGTCGTAGGGAATCCATCC